>CALKOU010000001.1 GCA_938092005.1 uncultured Flavobacteriaceae bacterium
GGTAAGTACAATTATCAAGAATTTACTACCTTTTATCAAAAGAATTATGATAACACTAAAGATTTTGTTCTTAATCCTGAACTAATTGCATCCAATAAAGAACTATCTGTATTAAGTGCCTTATGGTTTTACAAAAAGAAGGTGTTAGATAAAATTACGGTGGACGACGACACAAGTGTTGAAAAAGTAACTGAACTTATAAATGGAGGAGACAACGGTATCGAACATAGAGAAGAGCTTACTGAAAAGGCAAAGAAAGAAATAGATTGTGATTAAAATATAAAAACATGAAAAAAACAAAAATCATAGGATTTGCACTGTTAGCACTGCTATTGATTGGTACTACAACATTACTGCAACAAAAAGATCATAACAAATTAATTGTAGGTAATTGGAAGTCGGAAGGGTGTTCTACCTGCATATGGGAGTTTAGGGATGATGGGAAAATTAAAAGGTATTATAAAGGAAGTTTATACAAAACCTACACCTACACCATACAATCTGAAAAATCTTTAAATGGAAAGTTCACGATATGGTATTTAAAGCTTACAAATATTAATGATTTAAATGATATTTATGAGTATGATATCATTGGTTTAAGTAAAGATACTATGCGTTTAGATTATGCTGGGAATTTAAATACAAAATTATCTGTGTTTATTAAACAATGAAAAAAACAAAAATCATAGGATTTGCAATGTTAGTACTGCTATTGGTTGGTGCTACAACATTACTGCAACAAAAGGATCGTAAAGAAATGATCATAGGGGATTGGAAGTCGGAAGGGTGTTCAACTTGCATTTGGAGTTTCCATGATGATGGAAAAATTAAAAGGTATTATAAAGAAGTTTATACAAAACCTACAACTGGTCGATCGAAACAACGAGTCCCCAGTGTGGTATTAATGTAACTACAGGTAGTAACTTTAGTTATCTTAAATTGGTTAATGTTCACGATACTAATGACATCTATTGCTATGAAATAACCAACCTAGGTGAGGAAAATTTGGCGTTATGGTATTTGCTTTCAGGTGCTTCAGGAATTACTTTGTTTAAGCGAGTAGAAGACTGAGAAATTGCCGCAATTAATGCCTCCGCTAGCACGAGAGTCACTCCTTCCAAAAAAAAACTTAAACCCAAACCTTATGAAAACAACCTATATCTTACTAATCACACTAAGTATTTTTAGTTTTACCCATGCACAAAATGCAAACAGCTCTGCCTTTGAAGACTGGCGCAATATTGTGCTGGTTTCTAAGGTTGAAAGCACTAACACTACGGGCGTACATTTTGAGTATTTGCAAAATCGCAACCAGTGGTGGGGCGATTGGCTGCTGCCGTGGGCACTTCGTTTCCAATCAACAGAGCTACGCGACAAAACCTTTAACAAAACCAACTATCGAACTGCGTCTGTTGCCCAGCTAACCGTTGGGGTTAATGGATACAAACCCCTAACCAGTAACTTACTTCTTAATCTTGACGGTGGTGTGATCATTGGAAATGAAAAACTCACAAACTTTTCTGGCGCCTATACCGAGCGAGTGTATGTTGGACTTAGCTTATTCCAAGGCATCCTATTTGTTCCAAAGATTAGTGTGCCAATTGTTTTAAAAGCTGGAGTATATGAAGAACTGCTTAGCTCAAAACTCTACAACTTTGATATTGGTTTGAAAGTAGGGGTAGGCTTAAAGTTTTAAGTCGCTTTCTTTTTAAATGCATCACAATGCTGTTGCAAATCGGGATAAAAACGGACAAACCCATCTTGCAAGATATCGTAATGTGCTGCCAAGCTTTTTGCTCCATCTGCCAATTCGGTCAACCCGCTACGGTTTGCCATTTTTTGTAGAATATGCGCAATGCCCTCTTGAGTTTGGTATTTTGCTAACCAATCTTGTGAAACCATTCCCGCCAAATAACGTTGTGCCGTGTGAGGCAAAACGGATTCGTGTTTCTGAAGTAAAGGCTGCACGTTTGCAATAAATAATGAGAGAGGCATATCGTAACACGCACTAAAATGTTTTGCCAAAAAATGGTCGTAAAATACATCTATAAGCACACGTGCCAAGTGGCGGTGTGTGGCAAAGAGCAACTGCCGTAGCTCAATGGTAACGGGGTGTTTATCTGTAAAGCTGTCAATGCTTCTGTGCATGGTAACACCCGCTTGAATATCGTTTGAATAAGCAGCTAAGTCTTTATTACGAATGTGATCTCCAATAAAATTTCCTACTACCAAGCCTTCATAAGGGTATGATAACGCTAAGTGTGCTAAATAATTCATAGGTGCAGGGGTATGCTTATATTTGACAAAACAAAAGTATGACTTTAATTGCGTCCGTTTCAGGAATTCGAGGAACCATAGGCGGTGAAATCAATCAAAACTTAACTCCTGTTGATATTGTTTCTTTTGCAGCTGCTTATGGAAGTTGGATCAAAACCAAACACCAATCCTGTGTGGTTGTTGTGGGCAGAGATGCACGTATCTCGGGGCCAATGGTTCAAGCACTGGTTCAACAAACATTGGTTGGGTTAGGCATTGATATCATTGATGTTGGGCTATCAACAACTCCAACTGTTGAAATGGAAGTTGTTCGTCAACACGCTCAAGGCGGTATTATCATCACGGCAAGTCATAATCCCAAACAGTGGAATGCATTAAAGTTACTCAATGAAAAAGGAGAGTTTATCAACGCAACTAACGGCGAGGAGCTTATGCAATTTGTGTCTGATCAATCCTATGACTTTACAGACGTTGATAGCCTAGGAAGTATTACCACTAGCAAAGATGCGTTAGAAGCACATATTGAAGCTATTTTGGCGTTACCGCAAGTTGATGTTTCGGCTATAAAAGCAGCTGGATTTGCTGTTGTTGTCGATGGCGTTAATTCATCGGGTGGTGTTGCTGTTCCGCAACTGTTACACAAACTGGGCGTTACTGTAACTGAAATTCACTGTACTCCTAATGGTGAATTTCCACATAACCCAGAACCTCTTAAAGAAAACCTTACTGATTTAACTACAGCTGTTACTACACACAGCGCGCACTTGGGCATTGCAGTTGATCCAGATGTTGACCGACTTGTGTTTGTAGATGAACAGGGAGTGTTGTTTGGAGAAGAATATACGCTTGTTGCATGTGCAGACTATATCTTACAAAAAGATAAAGGTGCTGTGGTTTCAAACTTGTCTTCTAGCAGAGCATTGGCAGATTTGGCTACTGATTACAATGTATCATATCACGCTAGTGCAGTAGGTGAGGTTCATGTAGTTTCAAAAATGAAAGCAGTAAACGCTATTATTGGAGGTGAGGGCAACGGAGGAATTATTTTTCCCGCTTTGCACTATGGTCGTGATGCGCTTGTGGGAATTGCCCTCTTTTTGTCTTTTTTGGCAAAGGAAAAGAAAACAGTTTCAGCCCTAAAAAAACAATATAGCAACTATGTCATGAGCAAGAAAAAAATCCAATTGTCGCCAGAATGGGACGCTGATGCTTTGCTTGTTGCGGTTGCTGATACATTCAAAAATGAACGTGTTACCACCATTGACGGAGTAAAAATTGATTTTGATGATTCGTGGATTCATCTACGAAAATCAAATACGGAACCTATCATCCGTTTGTATGGAGAAGCGAAATCGCAATCACAAATGGACGAGCAGATTAAAAATATAGAGGCTGCAATTGCTACTTTTGTCGCATCAGTTTAAAGCGATTGTGCGTCCAAAAATACAACGCAGGGTCTTCTTTTATTTGCGATTCTAGCTCGGTGTAAAACATATCCGTTATTTCAAAATCGGTATGTGCTTTTGGATTTTCTGTTAATACGCTAAACGTAGTTTCGTAATATCCTCTTTTAACACGTTTGATTTTAGCCATCAAAACAGGAACATCAAACTTTTTTCCAAGGCGTTCTGCTCCGGTAAAAACAGGAACTTCATGTCCAAAAAAAGTACGGAAGTAATTTTTTTTGTTTGGCAGTGGTGATTGGTCAGCGGCGAAACCGATTACGGTTAATTCCTTTTTGCGTTGCATGGCTGTAAACTCATCAACAAATTTTCGGCGAGATATAAGAAAAGAACCGTGCTTTGAACGTACTTTTCGAATGTAATTATCAAAGTATTTGTTCTGCAACGGGGCATAAATACCGTATGGGATATGAGAGGTGTGATAGCCCAACGAAAGTAACCACTCAAAATTTGCGTAATGCCCCGTCATAACAAATATAGACGAGCCCTGTCTGGCAAAGCGTTCCAAAAGTTCTGGGTTGCTAACTGTAAAACGTCGTTTCATTTGTCTCTTTGACATCCCACGCACTTTTATCATCTCTAAAAATAAGTCACATAAATAGCGAAAAAATTTACGCTCAATCGCAAGGATTTCCTTTTCATTATTAGCCAAACCAGCTAAAGTGATGTTTTTTCGCACTACTTTTTTACGATACCCTACAACGTGATAAAAAAGAATATAAAGCAGGTTAGAGAAAAGATATAATCCCCAAAAAGGCAGTAAAGCTATAATCAATAAGAACGGAGCCGTAAGAATATATATGATTCGATTCATTGCCCCTAAATTATACGTACCTGCATAAGATGTTTAAAGCAGTATTTTATCCAATAATGGAATAAAATCGTCTGCGTGTCGTTCTTTTGCAATCACGTTTCCCTTTTCGTCTAGCAGAAATAGTTGAGGAATAGAATTGACTCCATACGTAGCAGCAATAGGGTCGTCCCAGCGCATCAAATGCGAAACATGTGACCAATCTAGTTTGTCGTTTTCTATTGCTTTTAGCCAACTTCCTTTGTTTTTATCTAACGAAATCCCAACAATTTGCAACCCTTTATCTTTATAAGTGTCATAGACCTTTACCATATTTGGACTATCAACTCTACAAGGACCACACCAAGAGGCCCAAAAATCGAGAATGGTGACTTTGCCAAGCGATGTAGATAAGGTAGTTGAACCATCGGTTGTGTTAGGAGCTGTAAAGTCTGGTGCTGGATCTCCTACATGAACCTCACCAGCTTCATTTTCTTCAACTTCTTTTTTAGGCGTTACTAATTCATTGATCTTAACACCAGATTTTGTTTTCTTAATGGTCTTACTAAAGGCATTGTAAATGTCCAGAGCTTCTGTGTTCTCGATGGATTTATTTCGAATTAACTGCTCCAGTACCAATGCAGATACGTACGAATCAGGATTTGATTTTGTGTAATCTATTTGAAAGTCTTTAAACTTATCTTGCATATCATTTAACTGATCCTGCAAATCGGTATACCCTAAACTATCTCTTGAAATCATCGCATTACGCATGTCGTTTTGAATTTCAAAGAAAGATTCAAAAATTGGGTTGATCTCATCAACGTAACGTCTAAATTCAATATTGGTTCTCGTACCTCCAACTTTAGATGCTTGAATGCTGTCCTTATAGATTTCAACCGTAATTTCACCTGGTTCAATAAACACAGGAATAGAACCTCTGACACCATTTAGCCACAAGGTTTGATAATCTGGCAACTTTGTTGACCCAGCGTAGGTAGATACGCCATCCTTTACATATAAGGTGTCAAGTATGTTAGGATTGTTTGTTTCATCAAAGCTTACCAAATAGATTTGATAATCATCTTCTACATCAGCAGAAATATTAATGGTGTATTCACCTGATGATGTTTGGCAGGAAACAATAAGAATAAATAAAAGGGTTAAGAGAAGATTGCGCATGTGAATGATTTTGGGCAAATTTATGAAAAAGGAATTTGTTGCAAGCGTTACTTTAGCTTAGATGGAAATATAATTCTTAATGTGGTTTTTTAGGGTATATTTATATTCGTACTTTTGAAAAAACAATCTGAATGGCAGGAAATACTTTTGGAAAAACATTTACGCTTACCACCTACGGCGAATCACATGGATTAGCTCTTGGAGGTGTTATTGATGGTTGCCCAGCGGGAGTGAAAATTGATGTTGCGGCAATTCAAGAAGATTTGGATAGGCGTAGACCAGGACAGTCAGCAATTGTAACCCAACGAAAAGAACCGGATACTGTTGAAATACATTCCGGTATTTTTGAAGGTGTTTCAACGGGGACACCTATTGGTTTTTCAATTAAAAACACCAATCAAAAGTCAAAAGATTACAGCCACATAAAAGATAGTTATCGTCCTTCTCATGCAGATTATGTTTACGACCAAAAATATGGCATCCGCGATTATAGAGGTGGTGGTAGAAGCTCCGCACGTGAAACAGCTGCAAGAGTTGTTGCTGGGAGCATTGCAAAACAGTTTATAGCTCCTGTTAACGTTACCGCATTTGTTTCGGCAGTAGGTGAATTATCCATAGAAAATCCACACCACATTGATGATTTTTCTACCATTGAAAACAATCCCGTGCGTTGTCCAGATCCCGTCATGGCTGCTGAAATGGAAACGTATATCAAGCAAGTACGTAAAGAAGGGGATACTGTTGGAGGTGTTGTAACTTGTGTTATAAAAAATGTACCTATCGGGTTGGGCGAACCCGTATTTGACAAACTCCACGCAACGCTTGGTCAAGCCATGCTGTCCATCAATGCAGTTAAAGGATTTGAATACGGAAGCGGATTTGCTGGAGCCGCCAGAAAGGGTAGCGCACATAACGACCTCTACAATGAGGACGGTACAACCAAAACCAATTATTCAGGGGGTATTCAAGGGGGTATTAGTAATGGTATGGACATTTACTTTAATGTTGCCTTTAAGCCCGTTGCAACCATTATGCAAGCGCAAGAAACCATTGACAAAAAAGGAGACAAAGTTGTTATGGAAGGAAAAGGGAGACACGACCCATGTGTGGTGCCTCGCGCCGTTCCTATCGTTGAAGCCATGGCCGCATTGGTTTTGGCCGACTTTAGTCTGCGTAATAACAGTTCAAAAGTTTAGACATGAAAAAACTGCCCCTACATTGGAAAATACTTCTTGGAATGCTTTTTGGCGTTTTGTTTGGATTTCTTTTTAGTCAATTTGAGTGGGGCAAGTCTTTTGTTATTGATTGGGTTAAACCCTTTGGTACCATTTTTATCAATGTATTAAAGTTGATAGCTGTTCCGCTGATTCTTGCATCGCTAATCAAAGGGGTTTCTGATTTAAAAAACATTGCACAGCTCTCTAGCATGGGGGGACGCACCATTGGTTTGTACTTGTTCACCACACTTACGGCTGTCACCATAGGGTTGAGTATTGTCAACGTCATCAAGCCTGGAAATACTATTTCTGACGAAACACGAACAGAACTTTTGGAAGCCTATGCAGCTGACGCTGCTGCAAAACAAACAGTGGCCGCTGCACAACAAGAGGCAGGACCCTTGCAAGCACTCGTAGATTTAGTTCCTTCGAATATTTTTGCTGCCATGCAGGATAATGGTAATATGCTTCAAGTTATCTTTTTTGCCATATTTTTTGGCGTTGGGCTGGTGCTGATACCTAAAAAGAAAGCTAAAGCAGTGAAAGACTTTTTTGATGCGCTTAATGAAGTTATCCTAAAACTAATAGATTTGATTATGCTTGCGGCACCCTATGGTGTGTTTGCACTGTTAGCAGCACTTGTTGCCGAAGCACCTTCAGCCGATTTGTTTAAAGCACTTGGTTTGTATACGATAACGGTTTTGCTTGGTTTGCTTTGTATGATTCTGTTCTATTTGCTTTTGGTACGTCTTATCACGGGCAAAAAAATTAGCTTTTTTCTAAAAGGAATCTCACCAGCACAGTTATTGGCGTTTTCAACAAGTTCATCAGCGGCAACATTGCCCGTAACCATGGAGCGCGTACATGAACATTTGGGTGTCGAAGAAGATGTTAGCAGCTTTGTGCTTCCCATTGGTGCTACTATTAACATGGACGGCACAAGTCTATATCAAGCTGTTGCTGCCGTTTTTATTGCACAGGCCTTTGGCATGGACTTAAGTTTATCGGCGCAATTAGGTATCATTGCTACCGCAACTTTAGCGTCCATTGGCTCAGCGGCAGTTCCCGGAGCAGGAATGGTCATGCTTGTCATCGTACTTGCTCAAGCGGGTATTCCAGAAGCAGGCTTAGCTTTAATTTTTGCCGTAGACAGACCATTAGACATGTGTCGCACAACCGTAAATGTAACGGGGGATGCATCTGTTTCGATGATGGTGGCAAAGTGGATTGGTAAGCTTGGTAAACCCAAAGTAAAAAATTGGGATGATAATTACCCTAAGAAATAAACCTGTTTTTATGCGCTTGGGCTAAGCTGCATTGCGTACTTCCAAAAACGCGTTTTCTGTTTTCCGCCACAACAGTGTACAGCGCTTTTTGAATAAAATTTGGCGTTATCCAAAAAAAAAAAAGTACCCATTTAACATTAGGAAGTTTCTGGATTATATATCGAATTGCATGTTGATGCGTTAATAATTCTTGGTTTGCTGTGCGCACGGCAACCGTTTCTTTTGACAAACTAAAAGATTGCGCAAAAGCACTGTTTAGTGATGTAAATGTAAAATGATGATGTTTGTCGTGCTTTAAAACAAATTGCACACTTCGGCTACACAATAGGCAGGTGCTATCGTAAAAAATGACAGCTGAGGTCATTTCTTCTTGCGTTCTACAAGTTCTAGTGCTTCAACATTAACCTGCGTTGTGAATATGCCATAATTTACAATGGCCTTCTTTTTTTCTAAGGTGTCAATAGTGCCAACGGCTTTGCCGTCAAACATGCGGACTTTATCACCTAATTGAAACGTAACCTTTGGTCGGAATGTTTCTTTAGGCTTTTCAGCTTTCTGTTTCTTTTTTTCTTCTCGCACCACTTCAACCTTTGCTGCTACTTCTTTTTTAATAGCGCGTTTTTCTTGTTTTTCTTTCTTGTGTTCTGCAACAGATTTTCGCTTTCGTTTGGCGTTTTCAGTTTCTACAATTCGAAGTAAATCAGCAATAAGCGGGCGTTTTTTGTTGGTTATGAAAAAGCGTTCTGCTGCCTCATTTACTTTATTGCCCAAAACGATCATGCGTTTTTCCTGATCAAACATCTCCTGATAACGTTCCAACTTTTGCTTAACTTTTGAATTTAATGTTTCAAGCTTTTCGTTTTCCTTTTTGTTTTTAACAGAGGCTTCTTGTAAAGCTTTAGATGTTTTACTCATGGTTGCGCGCTCTTTTTGGAGCTTAGCAATACTGGCATCGAAACGTACCTTTCCGCGTTCGATTTTCTTCTTTGCCTTATTGATTAAACTATACGGAATACCGTTTTTCTCTGCTACTTCAAACGTAAATGAGCTTCCTGCCTCACCGGTTACCAAATGAAATGTAGGTTGCAAACTTCTGCCATCAAACTGCATGTTGGCATTGGTCATGTGTGGCAGTTCATTAGCCAGTAACTTCAAGTTAGAGTAGTGTGTTGTTATTGCGCCAAAAGCGTTGCGTTCGTAAAACACTTCTAAAAATATTTCAGCAAGGGCACCCCCAAGTTCTGGATCGGATCCTGTACCAAACTCATCGATTAAAAATAAGGTTTTCGCATCACATTTCTTTAGAAATCGTTGCATGTTTTTTAAACGGTAACTGTAGGTACTTAATTCATTTTCAATGGATTGATTATCGCCTATATCGGTAAGTATACGATCAAAAACACTCATATGACTTGATTCATCCACTGGGATTAGAAAGCCACTTTGCAACATAATTTGCAGTAAACCAATGGTCTTAAGCGTTATGCTTTTCCCACCAGCGTTAGGCCCTGAAATGACAACAATCCGATTTTCTGGGTGTAAATGAATGTCTTGCGGGTAGGTTGTATTTCGCTTTTTTTTGTTGCTCAAATAGAGTAGGGGGTGGAATGCTTTTTTAATATCAATCTCCTGCGTTTCACTTAAAATGGGCATCACCGCATTCATTTCCTTAGCATAATATGCCTTAGCAGCATGTGTATCAATCAATGTTAGCAGTTGAGCAAACTGTTTGAAGTCGGTTGCAAAAGGTCGCATAAAGTTTGTCAACTCACGAAGAATTAAATCGACCTCCTCTTTTTCATCGTAAATGAGGTTTTGCAGTTCTTGTGTGTGCTGCAATGTGGTTTGCGGCTCTATGTAAACAATACTGCCTGTCTTACTACTCCCGTGAATGACGCCTTTTACTTTACGTCTATACATGGCTTTTACCGCTAAAACACGTCTGTTTGCCATGACCGTTTCCCGAATCTCATCTAAAAAACCAGAACCTTGATAAGTGCTAAGCGCAGCACCAAAACTCTGACTTATTTTAGATCGAACGCCGTTCATCTGTCTACGAATTACATATAGCTTATCTGATGCACGATCTTTTACATCGCCAAATTTATCAATGACACGGGTTATTTCGGTAGGAATTTCTTTGATTGGTGTTTGTTCGCCCGTTGCTTCAAAAAGTGAAGGATAACGTTCCTTGTTCTTTTTTAAGAAAGTAATAAGCGTATTTGTTGTATCCACCAACAATAGCAGTTTTCTAAATCCCTCGATTTCAATTTTACTATTTTCAATATTAAGTAACGAAACTTCAGCGGCAACATCATCAAAGCCATGGTTGGGTATCGGCTTTTCTTCACCAAACGAACACGCATACTCGTTTGTGCGCAACAAAGCGCGCTTTACGGAGTTTTCATCACTTGAAGGAGTCGTAGTAATCATTTGTGCTTTTCCAGACTCCGTAGCACAGCGTAAGGCAGCTTGTTCAAGAACTACTCCAAACTCTAAATCATCGAGTGCTTTTTGTGCTATTTTTTTCATATCAATTTTTCCTACCTTGAGGCAACGCAAAAATAGCTTTTTTCATGAAGGTTCGACTGATAAAATCGTGGCAAGAACAGTTAGCAGATGAATTTGCCAAACCCTACTTTGAAGTGTTAGCCAAATTTGTACGTGATGAGTATCAGGAATTTAGCTGTTACCCTCCTGGTAAAGACATCTTTACGGCATTTGATTTATGCCCGTTTGATAAGGTTCGCGTGGTTATTTTAGGGCAGGACCCTTATCATGGGCCAGGACAGGCTCATGGGCTTTGCTTTTCAGTTCCTGACGGGATCACGCATCCGCCATCGCTTATTAACATACTTAAAGAATTGCAGCAAGATATGGGGAAACCCTATCCGCAGAGCGGTGCCTTAACACCTTGGGTGCAGCAAGGCGTTTTATTGCTTAACGCTACGTTGACCGTTAGGGCAGGACAGGCGGGAAGTCATCAAAAAAAAGGATGGGAACCATTTACCGATGCTGTGATTGACAAATTATCAACACATGCAAAGGGTCTTGTTTTTATGTTGTGGGGGAATTATGCCAAACAAAAAGGCAAACATATTGATCGGAACAAGCACCTTGTTTTGGAAGCAGGACATCCTTCGCCACTGAGTGCCAATAGGGGGTTGTGGTTTGGGAACAAACACTTTAGTAAAGCCAATACTTACCTGGTTGAACAAGGCAAAACAGCCATTGACTGGTAGCTATTTTTTGGTGAATGTTATGGTGCAAAACGAAGCTTTAACCTCAGTACCATTTCCAAGAGGTTGATCTACAAATCGCGTAATTTTCGCTTTGGGCTGCGTGTCGCTATTGGCTGAAGTAAATGTTACACCATTATCAGTACCTGCATCATAAACATGCCCCACAAGTGTTTTTGTATCAACAAATTCGCCTTTGTCATCAGTTAAATTTGCATTCACACAGGCTACATACCAATCAGGGCTAGGGGCTACCATAGTCACTAAGGATACCGCAGGGAAACCTGTATGTACTTCAATATCCATACTTATGGTTCCAACCCCACTTCCTAAACCATTGCCAACATATGTTTTTAGTCCTTTTTTGTCATCTACAAGTGCTTGCAGTTCGGAAACTAGGGTAGACGTAGCCCCCGTTTCAGCCATGATTTCGATGCCAGCAGTAGCAATTCGTCCTGAATTAAAAAAGGGATTGTCTTTTTCATGTACCCAACCCACTAAAGGGGAAAAGTGTGGTCCCGAGGGATAATCAGTAGGGAAATCATTGCTGTTCCAATCAAAAGAAAAAGTGACCGCATAAGATACATCTTGTCTTGCTGGAATTTCTTTAGGTGGTGTTGGTGTTAACGTAATATCTTCTTTAGGCTCACAGGAACAAATTATAAGCATTAGCAATATTATGGTGTGTGTTTTCATGATTTGAGGGTTAGATTAATGTTACATTATTGGTTACCAAATTTAATGAAACTAGTTTGTAAGTTTAAGCATTATTTAGCAGCATTACAGTTGCTAAGCCTCCTGCACCTGCAATTGCGGCCATTCCAACTTTTTTCGTATTTTTTAATGAGTGAAACAATCGAACTACTAAAATGGCTCCAGAAGCACCTATTGGATGCCCACGTGAAATTGCACCGCCAAATGGATTGATTATTTCTAAAGGTGCGCCGCTAAGTTTTGCACACAAAATAGCTTGTACTGCATAAGCCTCCATTAGTTCTAATTGACTGATATTATCCCATTTTAACGCATTCTGATTAAGAATTTGCTTCATAGCGCTAGCAGGCAAAATTGGAAAGGATTTGGGGTTGCCAGCAATAGTAATACCATCTGAAATTTTAACACAATATGTAGGTTTGTGTTTTTTAACAAATGCTTCAGATGCAACACTTACAAAGGCTGCACCATCTGCTCTTGGTGCTGTATTGCACGGATGCGTATGCCCAAATTTGGCTTTCGCTTTGTTAAAAGTTTCTTGTGTAATGAGTCTGGCAAAAGGATCTATTTGATCATTTGTTGATAATGCAACAATTTCATCTTTAATAGCAACTTTATGCGCTATGGTTTTTTGATGGCTATTTTGTACCCAATCAAACACCTCTTTATCACTAATGTGATAGGCTTCCTTTAAAGATTTTATGGTAACACCAAGGGGAATAATAGGGTCGTCTTCAGGGTAAAAAGGAGGACGTTCTAAGGCTTTTGGCGTTTCGCCCCAAGCTGTTGTATAGTGTCGCTGTGGTCTTAGTGAAAAGGATGTTACACCTCCCGCCAAAATCAAGTCTGCTTCACCATTTTGAATTTGTTTTGCAGCTTGAAGAATGGCATCTAAACCACCTACACATTGTCTATCAATGGAAGTACCAAGTATATTTTCAGAAAATCCAGCTTTAAGCGCACAAAGCCGTGCGATATTGCCACCACCACCAATGGCATTAGAAACAAAAATATCATCAACCTCCGATTTGGGAATGTTCAGACGCATAAGGTTTTCGTTGATCACAACGCTGGCCATTTCTGCAATGGGAGTGTTGCGCAAATATCCTCCAACAGGAACAACACTAGTTCGTGCTGCGCTAATGATATAGGCGTTTTTTAAACCCATGTTTTTAGTTTTTGAAGTGCTACTTTCCCATTGGCCAATAATGGCCATTCGGGGCAATGTACCCATTTATTTGGAACACCTTGTGCACCTAATGCAGCGTATGCTTGTTTTTTAATTGATTCCCAACGAGCAGGTGTTAGATTTTTTGATGTGACCAAAACAAGTTTGTTTTCTTTTCTTTCATTGGTTTTCGAAAACAATACTAGTGCTTCTGTTGCTAATGTATTTTTATACCACGATTCAAGTTGTTCAAGGTCAACAACATGTCCGCTTATTGAAATTTGACGCCCAGCTCTCCCAACAAAACACAAACGGTTTTGATCATCAATATATCCTTTATCACCTATTGACAAAAACTCATTTTTGAAATTTAAGGTTTCTTTTTTTTGTAAATAACCATCAAATAATTGATTGCTTTTTGCCCAAATATCACCGGGAGTTTTACGAGGAGCTTCTAGTTGATTTTTGTCTAAAATTTTCAATTGAACGTCTTTGCAAATTTCACCCTCGCTATTACTGTTATCTGTTGGCCGTTTGATGCAAATAAAACTGGCTTCAGAAGTGCCGTAAAAAGAAAATATCTGAGCTTTTGGGAAAACATTTTGAAGTGCTTTACGCTGATGTGTGCTAAACGAAGCGCCACCAACAAAAATATACCGAATATTTGTTAAAGAATGCAGCTGATCATCTTTGAGCATGCTTATAAGAAAATCGGCATGGAAAGGCGTAATCCACAATATGTAATTGGAAGTAGGGGCTAATGTTTTAAAATGACGCATTTCTTGTGTTGGAAATACAAGAGGCCTCTGATTTCGTTGTAACGACTCCATTGCGCCAAATAGACTTAAAGAAAAGGGTAGTGCTCCAAAAACAACGGCTTTCATGTTTGGAAAATTTGCAATTTCGTTTGCAATGAGACCAAAGCTCGTTTGCCAACTTTTAAAGCTTCTAACAATTCCCTTTTGATGATTTTTAGTCCCACTTGAAAAACAAAGTATCGAGGGCTTGGTAACATTATAGGCACACGTATACACTCCTTTTATGACAGTTTTGTTAACGCATATGTTTAGTGCCTTTATTATCTCAGTCGAAATCGGACCAATACTGTATCCAGATTGGAGTAGGGGAATAGCATGATCTAAAAAAAGAGTGCTTTGTGTTTCGTCAAAAAGTAAAATTTCTTTTTTTGGAAGCGTCACAAAATGTTGAAGGGAAGTTAACATAAATCACCTTAACCTCCCACACGTTTAACTTGATGTCCATCTTTTTGAAGAAAGTCTATGATTTTATCACGCATATTTCCTTGAATGATGATAGTGTCATCTTTTACGCTTCCACCAACACCACAATGCTGTTTTAACTTTTTAGCCAGGTTTTTTTGTTGTTCGGGCGTACCCTCAAAGCCTTTGATAACGGTAACCGTTTTTCCTGCGCGACCTTTGTTGCTAAAATGCGCTTCTAGGTGTTGCTTTGACGTTGCTTTTTCTTTTTTTGGCGGTGGGGTATATGCTCCTTCTGCTTCTGGAAAAACCTTTTTTAAATCTGATAAATCGTTGAGTTTTGCCATTATGATTTTAATAGACCAAGGTCAATAAGTCGTTCGCATAAAAAGTCACCTGCAGCAATATCCTCAAACTGTTTGGGTTGTGATTTGCTAATGCAATTGGGCAGTACATCCAAAGGCATTGTTGCAACTGGGTGCATAAAAAATGGAATCGAATACCGAGAGGTTCCCCACATTTCTTTGGGTGGATTAACTACTTTATGGATGGTTGATTTTAGGACATTATTCGTGTGTCGTGATAACATGTCGCCAACGTTCACCATAAGCTCATTTTCTCCGGCAATAGCATCAATCCATTCACCTTTACGGTTAAGCACTTGTAATCCACGTCCATGTGCCCCCATAAGTAGAGTAATCAGGTTTATATCGCCGTGTGCCGCGGCACGTTCAGCGTTTTTAGGGGCTGTTTTGATAGGAGGGTAGTGTATAGGCCGCAAAATGCTATTGCCCGTAGCTACAAAATCATCAAAGTAGTGTTCTGTTAATCCTAGGTGAAGGGAAATGGCTTGTAACAAAGCAATCGCTGTTTGTTCTAGCGCTTTAAAAACCGTTTCTCCCACCGTATTAAAAGCAGAAAGTTCCTCTACGATAACATTGGGTGGGTAGTATGGTTTCAGTGCATTTGGTACTTCGGCATATTGTCCAAAATGCCAAAATTCTTTTAGGTCACCTTCTTTTTTGCCTTTGGCATGCTCTTTTCCAAACGATGTATACCCCCGTTGTCCGCCCAAACCTTCAATTTCATATTGCTTTTTAACAGCATCTGGCAAATTGAAAAATGCCTTAATTTGGGCATACAACTCATCTGTAAGTGAAGCACTTAAGTAGTGTCCAGAAATGGCAACAAATCCAATTTCTTCAAACGCCTGCCCCAGGTCTATAATAAACTGTTGGCGTTGTTGTGTATTTCCCGACACAAAGTCTTGAAGGTTTAATGAAGGTATTGTATTCATAACACGAAAATAGGGATTAGCTTAAAACCGACAACAAATGAGTGTAGGGAAGTTTAAAAGCATCTGCAACTTCTTTGTTCGTTACTACGCCATTATAGATATTAATTCCTTTACGGATGTCAACAGGAAGGGCTTTAAGGGGGGTGTTAAGCAGTTTTAAAAGATAAGGGAAGGTTTTGTTTGATAATCCTTGTGTTGACGTTCTGGGTACAGCACCCGGCATATTGGCCACTGCATAGTGTAAGATATCGTCAATCAAATAGGTGGGGTCGTTATGTGTGGTAGGACGTGTGGTTTCAAAACACCCCCCTTGATCCACAGCCACATCTACTAAAACAGCACGTGACTTTAGGAGCTTGAGCATGTTTTTGGAAATTAATTTAGGAGCTTTTGCACCTTTTACAAGCACGGCACCAATCACGACATCGGCAGTGGGTAGTTGCGCTTCAATACGTTCTTTCGAAGCATGAGAAGTGTTTATTTTTCCATTATATGTTTGCGCAATTTCTTCTAACCGAGACTCATTAATATCAAAAACCGTCACATTTGCTCCCATGCCCATTAGTACTTCTGCGGCGTTGATGCCCACCACGCCACCGCCTAAGACTAAGGCATTAGCAGGGGCAACTCCCGTAATACCACCTATAAGAATTCCGCTACCTCCTTGGGGTTTTTCGAGGTATTTGGCTGCCTGTTGACCTGCCAAACGTCCTGCAACTTCAGACATGGGCGCTAGTAGCGGTAAAGAACCGTTGTGATTTTCGATGGTTTCATAGGCAATACAAGTAGCTCTAGACGTTAACATGGCTTGTGTTAGCGTTTGTGACGCTGCAAAATGAAAAAAGGTAAACAGGGTATGATGTGCCTTAATCAATGAATATTCCTCAGGTTGCGGCTCTTTTACTTTTACGATGAATGTTGCGTTTTCATAAACGGCTTCTAATGAAGGTACCAAGCTTGCACCAGCTTGTAAATAGGCTTCGTTAGAGCAACCTGCGCCCACACCAGCATTTTTTTGCACATACACAGTATGTTGTTTTGTTAATTGCGCAACGTGTTGTGGCATTAGCCCAACACGGTGCTCTTGCTGCTTACATTCTTTGGGTATACCAATTAGCATAGGGTGTAGGATTTGAATGCAATACGAATGTATGTATTTTTGGAATTATATCACACAATTTAACATAATGTAAATTATCGGTCTATTAGAAAAATTAGTATATTAGAGGGCGTAACCTCACTTTTTTAAAACAACCTATTATGATTATTATATGGTCACCACTTTCAGTAATTCAATTTAAAGAAATTGAAAACTATTTAAAAATAAATTTCGGGAGTAACTCAGCAAGTGAATTTTCATTTAAATTACTTAAAGCTATTCATTTAATTGCCCAAAATCCATATCTAGGAAAAAAAATATACGATGAAGTTCGTGCGCTTGTTATTGTCAAACAAATCACCATGCACTACAGAATATCAACACATATTAAAATTTTAACGCTTTGGGACAATAGACAAATGCCTATTGACTAGCGTCTATCTTACTTTGAATTATTGCAATTACCTCTTCATTAGTGTGGTAGTTACCGCTGGCAATTTGCGCTTCCGCTTGTTTAATCTCTTGCTCAAATTTCCATTTATAGAATGCTTTAGGATCCACAAGCTCAGCAATTTTTAACATTTCGTCTGTTGTAAAATTATTGGAACTTACTTTTCTATAATAAGTAGCTGAAGTTAACCCTAATTCTTTAACAAAATGTGACGTTTTGTATTTACTCTCTGTAATTTTCTTTGGTAATTCTTCTTGTAATTTCTTGAATTCTATTATTGTTTTTATCATATTTTGATACATTTTAAACTTATATTTAAAACAAAAATACATTTATTTTGATAAACATTTTAATTCATAAAATAAATGCACAAGAATAATTAGAATATTGCATCATACTAAGATTGTTAACAATACGTGGATAATAAGCCTTAGTACTAAAACACGACACATGCATAATGCAGTTAACTTTAATAAAAATTTTAACATGAACGACCGTCACAACGACTTGCTTCGAATCCGTCCAGAAATAAAGAAGCATCAAACGTTTGCTAATATGTCGGACGAAGAACGCTTTCAAAACAACACCTTACGCCCTGTTCTAAAGCTGCAAAACCCGTTGCTTATTGCTGCGTTTATCAATTATGCCAACAAACACAAAGGTGTTTTTTACACATTGTCGCTTGAGAAACGCATGCAGTACATTGAAACAGCGATTGGTAAGGATCAAAAGTTTCGCAATGCTGTTAAGGGCATGCTTATTGGGCAATTTACGGTGGAAGAATACAAGCACTACATTCAAAATTCTTCTAAACTAAACAAACGTATGATGAATTTGGTGATTGTACGTTTACAAGATCAGGTACAGTTGTTGGTTAACGAGACCGTTTCCAAAGCAGTTTAGTCCATTTTTTGTATATTTAGGGGAACCTTTAATCTTACATTATGAAAAAGCGTGAATCTGTACGCCATATTATGGCAACGAACCCTGTAGTATTACACCTTAACGATGGCTTAGGAGAAGCTGAAAAACTCTTTAAAGAACATCGTGTGCGTCACTTGCCCGTAGTATCGGGATCTAAAATTGTGGGAATCCTTAGCATGACCGACTTGGCACGTATCAGTTTTGTAGACAGCTACGATCCGCATGATTTTACGATAGACACCTCTGTGTATTCGCTGTTTACCTTAGAGCAAATTATGGTACGTAATCCTAAGTCCATTCCCGATACCACCACTATTAAAGAAGTGGGCAAAATCTTTTTGAATGCCGAGTTCCATGCCCTACCCGTTGTTGACAAACATAACAACCTACAAGGTATAGTAACCACCACCGATTTGATACAATATTTGGTGGAGATGTATTAGGATACGCATTAAAGCATTTTTTCATATATTTATATTCGAATTGACCCCAAATCAGTTCTTTAGTGCCAATTAACCTGCTTAATTTCAGTTTTTTAGTGCCGGTTTGGGGGTTTTAGTAAACCTAATGCAATATATCAATGGCCTCCCTGAACGCCAACAGCAACCTACATAAGGCAAAAAATGCCAAAAAAGACGAGTTCTATACCCAGTTAGAGGATATCGAAAAAGAACTACGGCACTATGCAAGCCATTTTAAAAATAAGGTGGTGTATTGCAACTGCGATGATCCGCGTATCAGTAATTTCTTCCGCTACTTTGCACACAATTTTGAACGACTGGGGCTTAAAAAACTGATTACAACTTGTTATCAAAATCAAAACAAACGCTTAGCGCATGGGAGGGAATAAGACTTTTCAATTGGACCAAGGTGGTTTGGAAACGCTTTTGGTTAGGGTTCGTCGGAAAAAGGTGCTGTTGGATCATCATGTAGCGGAATTGTATGGTGTGCCTACGCGTGAGGTTAATCGTGCGGTAAAAAACAATCCAGAAAAGTTTCTAAAAAGCTATGTTATAGAATTGAATAACAATGAGTTACAGCGTTTGCGGTGGAAATTTTCCACCGCAAATACCTCCAAAAGAAGAACCCCGCCCAAGGCATTTACCGAAAAAGGGCTGTATATGTTGGCAACCATTCTTAAATCAAAACAAGCCACCAAAGCCACATTACAAATTGTGGAAACCTTTGCCAAAGTGCGTGAATTTGGCAAAGTAGCCAAGTCTCTCGCAGTAGAAAAAGACAAGACCAAACAGCAAAGTCTTATCAATAAAAGTGGAAAACTTATCGGGGATATTTTAAATAACGAATTCGCTAAAGATACTACGAGTGAAACCACCATAGAACTCAACCTAGCCATGATCAAAATCAAGCATACCATCAAAAAAGAAAACAAGCATGAAAATTAAATTACATGAGATCAGCATCGCTGAACTTACCAACGGCTACGTGGACAATAACGAAAGTGGTGTGCGTGGATATGACGGAAAATTGGACATACGTCCCCCCTATCAGCGTGAGTTTATCTATGACGATGCGCAACGCAATGCGGTAATTGAAACGATTTTTAAAGGTTTTCCACTGAATGCGATGTATTGGGGGCTGTGCGTGACGATGGCAACTATGAAATCATTGATGGACAACAGCGCACCTGCTGGCGTGAGGATCCTCTCTCGTGCCAATTAACCCCAAAAATCTATACTTATGAAAACTATAGCAGCTACTGAACAATTTGACTACAAAAACAATTCTTATGTTATTGATTTAGTACAACATGAAGATCACTTCTACACTGTTGAAATCATACAAAGTAAATCAATAAAATCAAGCATAGAGCAAAGTAGGATTGTTATTAACCCGGCAGTGTTGTCACGGTTTATTAAAGTATTACAGAACTTCAATGCGAAATCGTTACTCAACCCAAATTATTATAAAAAGCATTTGTCGGCTTTAGATGAAAAGCATATTCAAGAAAGCTATTTAAAAGGGGTTAGCATTAAAAATTTAGCAATACAGTTTGACCAAAGTGTAGAGCTAATTGAAATGGTTTTATGCAATAATGGCATTGTTATAGCTGAAAACAAACCACCAAGGTATTGGCGTAAACCGTATAGAAGAAAAAAATAATCTAAAGCTTAACCACCCCACTGGCACGATGCTGCCTGTCGCCCGCCTGAACGGAACGGAAAAGATATACAAGACTTTGTCATTTATTAATTTGTGTAATTTTTGCACATACAACGTCAGCAACAGCCGTGAACAGTACAATTTCACGGAAATGGGCTGGCGTTGTTATTTTAGGCTGTAAAAAATTAAACCAAACTTTCCCCATCAGCATTGGTCGTCAGTACGGCACTCATATAGTCTAAAAAGGGGCGCACGGCTTGTAGGGCAGCGTCTAAGCGGTCCATAAAGTCGGGTTGGGTGCTCTCCTCCATAGTAAAGCGTTTGCTAAAAATATGCTGCTTAAAACGCAGTAAGTCAATATGTGGGTGGTCTATGGGGTAGCCTTTGGGAGCCGTTTTTACGGCATTTCCTTCGAGATTGCCCCAAATGCGTTTAAAATCAGGTTCGTTAATAAGCGTACGGTATTCGTCGCCGTCAAGGTCAATTTCTTGTCGGATACGCTTAAGGTCTGCTGGGTTGGGATCCCAAAAACCACACGCCAAAAAAACATCGTTGGGTTTTAGGTGCAAGTAATAACCACCTCGTAATTCTGGTTTAGTGCGGTGCCAGGTGAGGCCAAAATGCGTTTTATAGGGTGTTTTATTTTTTGAAAATCGCACATCACGATACACACGAAACAACTTAAAACGGTCAACGCTATCGTGTTGGTTGAGTTGCTCCTTTAGGGCTTCACCAAATTGTTTTACTTCTGCTTCAAGTGCCTTAAATTCGGGTTTATGTATCTCAAACCACTCCCGGTTGTTGTTTTGCTCCAGTTTTCTAAAAAACGAAAAAATATCTTTACGTAATTGCATGTCTTAAAATTCACATTCAAATTTACTTCCCACAACTCCCTACTGCCTAATATACTATTGCCTAATCCTTACTTCCTACACAACCTACTTACCATATAACCAAGCATTACGTAAGGCTATTTGTGTGGGTGTGGCGTTGTCCATTGCCGTGATTCCTTTTGCTGGTGCAACGGCTACTCCAACAGTTCCACGAAGTGTTTTAGGCGTACCTGCACGCGCTACTTCAAACGTTACCTCTTGATCGGGTTTCCAATCAAACGAAACCCCAAACAACATATTCAAAGCACCCATATTTTCTTGTGTAAGCGCAGGGATTTCTGCACCGTTAAACACACGCAACACATCGCCTTCTTGAAAGCCAATTTCACTAAGGCGGTTGTTTAGTCCCGTTACGACCAAATCCATGGTTCCAGCTTCGTTGGGTTGCGGCGCAATAAAGGGTTGTTGTGGTGTAGTCATGATAATGCTCGGTAGTTTTTGGTCTGTGTCTGAAATGGTTATCCCAGCTTTTTCCAGAAAAGTGGTGTATGGAATGGGAGTTTTACCCTGCACATAGGTGTTAAAAAAGGTGCCAACTTCCGGATAGGTCATCGCTACTATTTCATCAAAGAGTTCAGAATCGGTAAAGGGTGTAGCTACTCCGTACTTTTTAGCCAAAGCTTGCATCACATCCAAAAAGCCACGGGCTCCCCCACTCTGCTCTCGAATGATAATGTCTAAACACATATTAATCAACGCTCCTTTTTGATATACGTTACCATAGTTGTCAGCATAAGGCTCGTCAACGATGTTGGTACTCATTTCCGTAAACGGCAAGGTGTCGTCATACCGTTTAGATCGAGAAATCTTTTCCGACATACGACTATAGAAATTGGCTTCATCAATAAGCCCTTGTTGTATTTGAAACAAGTTTGCAAAATACTCCGTAGTACCCTCATACATCCACAAGTGTTGCGACATTACCCCTTCGTTATAGTTGAAATAATGCACTTGTTCTGAATGTACATTTAGCGGGGTTAGCGTATGGAAAAACTCATGTGATACCACATCTACCAAATACTCTTTTAAAGATTCGGCATCAATTCCTTCGTAAAACACAACCGTTGTAGACGTGTGATGTTCCAACGCTCCTTGCATACCGCCGTAGTGTTGCAATTCTTCCATGGTCATCAACAACAACAATATGTCATAGCTTTTGGTGGCATTAGCATCGCCTAAAAAGCGTTTCTGCGCTTGCATCATTTCTTCTAACGTTTCTTTAAAATCAGCAGCCTTGTGGGTGCCCGTAGGCGAATAAACCGCAAAATTTACTTCAATGTCCTCTAGTGAAAAAGAAACGCTATCATCGTTGGTATACAGAATAGGATCATCAATAATATTAAAATAACGACCTGCCCTAAATACATCTTGTGTAGCGGTATGGCTAATACGCTCCATAGAAGAAAACGGAACCAAATCTGAGGGAGAGTCAATCGTGACATGATACGCCCATTCTTTTCCGCCCTTAAAATAGCCTACCATACCGTGCAGGTTTAGTAAGAACACTTCGTCTTTTTCAATTTTTGTACCGCCCATCGGATACACATCACTGCCTTCATCACCATCAAATGTATCATCAACGGTGTAGGTTATGCGATCCAATTTTTTACCATTAGCAATGGTCCAAGTATTGGTTTCGTTACGCACCACTTCTAACGGTTGATTGTTTTTATCAAATGCTTTTACATCAGAAACAAAGCGTCCAAAGTTTGAATATTCATAGGTGCCGGGAATCACACTTGGCATGTAAAATGTGACTTCGCCTTTTGGGAACGGACCAGGATTAAGTTCAATTTCCAGTTGGTCGTTTGCAACGGAAGTTAAGTCTATATGCGCTTCTATGATATTGCTTTTTTTGGTTAAGGCATTTTGAAGCCCTCCACAACTTTGTAACAATAACGCAATGAATAAAAGAAGTAAGAAACGGTATTTTGATAAAGAATATAGCATGATAATAAGTTAAGTTTCAAATGAGCAACATCCAAATATCAGGATGATTGCACTAAAGTACAAAAATCAACTTGTTTTGTGTTTTTTTGAATTGTATACCTTTAGAATCTCCAAATATTACAATTATGGTATGGCTACTAATCATTCTTTTTTTCGTGTTTCTGTTCCAAGCAGATAAGGTATTTCCAAGAACATTTTATAAGTATCCAATATTCAGTATACTACTTTCAATAATCGTGTTTATTTTCCTCTGCTCAGGTGTAATTGTTTGGCTAACGGAATAACTAAATAACGCCTAGCACTATTCCCTAATTAACTACTGCCTAATTCCTCTTAACTTAATTAAAAAGTAGCCACTAAGTGAAACTTTTTGTTATATATTTGTAATATGCACCCTAAAAAGTACAGAAGCGTTATCTTCTACAAAACCTATTTTGAAGATTTCTTTGTTGAACAGCAACAAAACGTAAAAGATAAAATTATATGGACTATTGAGCTCATTGAAGAAATTAAAAAAGTTCCTGTGAAATATTTAAAACATATAACATCAACAGAAGGTCTTTATGAAATAAGAGTACAATTAGCACGTGATGTATTTAGAATATTTTGCTTTTTTGATAAAGAGAAATTAATTGTCTTAGCAAATGGGTTTCATAAAAAAACACAAAAGACACCAAGAAGAGAAATTAGTAAAGCATTAAAAATTAAAAAAGAATATGAAAGCAAAAAATAATATACAGAATCTTGAACAATTTAAAGACAAGCATTATGGTAAACGTGGAACAG
This sequence comes from uncultured Flavobacteriaceae bacterium, assembly GCA_938092005.1. Classification (GTDB taxonomy): domain Bacteria; phylum Bacteroidota; class Bacteroidia; order Flavobacteriales; family Flavobacteriaceae; genus UBA7446. Next base: position 24,081 of record CALKOU010000001.1, read on the forward strand.
AAAAGCGTGACACATTAGAAAAAGGATTTGAAAGTTTTAAGCTTGGCAGCTTACTATTTGAAGCAAGAAAGGAAAAGGGAATGACACAGGCCGAACTTGCCGAAAAGGTTGGAACAACAAAGTCTTACATCTCAAAAATTGAAAATAACGTGAAAGAAGCAAGACTGTCAACTTTACAAAAAATAATTGAACTCGGTCTAGATGGGCAATTAGAACTCTCAGTAAAATTGTAATTCTCTTCTATTATCGAAGTGGTATTGCCTAATCACTACTACCTACTCACTACTCACTATTGCCTACTGCCTAGCTTCCAACACACCTACCACGTCTTGAAGTGAAAAGCCTTTGGCTTGAAGTAGAATCAGCCAGTGGAATAATAAATCAGCACTTTCGTTTAAGAACAAATTATCGTCATTATCCTTAGCCTCAATAACGGTTTCCACCGCTTCTTCACCCACTTTTTGCGAAATCTTGTTAATGCCTTTAGCAAATAGGCTCGCCACATAACTTTTGTCAGTAGGGTTGTTTTTACGATCGGCAATGGTAGCTTCTAAGGCAGATATAAACCCATAAGAAGGTGTATTCGCCATATTCCAACATGTATCGCTTCCGGTGTGACAGGTTGGACCTTTTGGGTTTGCTTGTATGAGCAATGCGTCGTTGTCACAATCCACCGCCATAGACACGAATTCCAAAACATGACCACTCTCCTCACCTTTTGTCCAAAGGCGATTTTTACTACGGCTAAAAAACGTTACATGTTGCGAAGCTTTGGTTTTAGCAACCGCTTCGGCATTCATATAACCTAGCATAAGTACGGCTTTTGTCTGTGCATCTTGCACAATGGCAGGAACCAGTCCGTCGGGGTGTTTGCTGTAATCTATAGTCATCTTACGGGTATTTTGTGTTGACGTAAATATGTTTTGAGATCGGGTATGCCGATTTCCTTAAAATGAAATACACTTGCCGCTAAAGCAGCATCGGCATTTCCGTGTGCAAAGGTATCAACAAAATGAGTCATATCCCCTGCTCCACCTGAAGCAATGATAGGAACACTGACCGTTTCACTTAATTTTTTTAGGGCTGCATTGGCAAAACCTTGCTTAGTACCATCGTGATCCATCGATGTAAAGAGCAATTCGCCTGCACCACGATCAACGGCCTCTTTGGCCCATTCAAACAATTTACGATCTGTTGGTAATTTACCACCTACCAAGTGCACTACCCATTCGTTTTCTAGTTGTTTGGCGTCTATGGCAACAACAATGCACTGTGTGCCAAACCGTTGTGCAAGTTCACTAATAAGTTCTGGACGGCGTACTGCTGAGGAATTGACAGAAACTTTATCTGCTCCATTATCCAATAATATGGCCACATCATCAACTGCGCTAATACCGCCACCTACCGTAAAGGGAATATCAATAGCACGCGCAACATCACGTACCATTTTGGCTAGTGTTTTACGCTTTTCTTCAGATGCTGATATATCTAAAAAAACCAATTCGTCGGCACCTTCCTGGGCATAACGTGCTGCCAATTCTACTGGATCGCCAGCATCACGTAACGACACAAAATTGACGCCCTTAACAGTACGTCCGTCTTTGATGTCTAAACAGGGAATGATCCGTTTGGTAAGCATATTAGTTTTGTTCCAATTGATAGTTTTCCAATTCCTTTAATGCTATTTTACCTTCGTAAATAGCTTTTCCAATAACGGCTGCTGAACAACCCAGTTCAGCACATTGGTAAATGTCGTCCATGGTCGTGATGCCCCCAGAAGCAATAAGTGAAATATCAGGCATGGCTGCTATCAGTTCATAGTACAATTCCAACGAAGGTCCTGCAAGCATGCCATCTTTTGCAACATCGGTGCAAAGCACGTGTTCAAAGCCTTTTTGAGTGTAATTCTTTACAAAATCCAGCACGTCTATACCAGAATCCTGCTCCCAACCATGTGTAGCAATACGGCGGTCTTTAGCATCGGCACCTAAAATGATTTTTTCTGTACCAAAAGTTTCCAACCATTCCAAAACTAATTCGGGGTTACTAACTGCAATGCTTCCTAAGGTCACCATGGATGCGCCACAATCAAAAGCCGTTTGTAAATCAATTTTAGATTTGATACCGCCTCCAAAATCAACCTGTAACGACGTTTTGGTAGCAATAGCTTCTAAGACCTTACTGTTTACGATATGTTTTGCACGTGCACCGTCTAAATCTACTACATGGACATGCGTAAGGCCTGCCCCCTCAAAGGCTTTAGCTACTTCCAATGGCGATTTGCTATACACCTTTTTGGTGTCGTAATCCCCTTTGGTAAGACGTACACATTGTCCGTTGATGATATCGATAGCAGGAACTAAAATCATAGTGCTAAAAAGTTTTGTAAAAGGGTTGCGCCCACAACACCGCTTTTTTCAGGGTGGAACTGTGTGCCGTAAAAATTATTTTTTGAAAGTGCTGCTGCAAAGGGTACTGCATATGTGCATGCTCCCACCACATCAGCGTTAGGTTTTGCATAGTAGCTATGTACCATATAAAAATGACTGTTTGAAGGAATGCCTTGAAATAATGCCTCTTTACCATCTACCGTGTTCCATCCCATATGCGGAACGTTTAAATTGGTTTTAAAGCGCACCACGTCTGTATTAAAAACACCCAAACCCTTTGTGTTTCCCTCCTCAGAGTGATTACACATCAATTGCATGCCCAAACAAATCCCTAACACCGGCTGTGTGAGCGTTGGAATTAGTGTGTCCAGGCCCGTAGCTTGAAGCTTTTCCATGGCAGAGCTTGCCTCGCCCACACCTGGAAAAATAACATGCGTTGCCTTTTTAATTTCCACAGCGTCATGACTTAGTGTTGCGGTAGCACCCAAGCGCTCAAGCGCAAAACGAATGCTTTGAATATTACCCGCACCGTAATCAATAATGACTACATTCATAATTGTCCTTTGGTTGAGGGTAATATTAGTTTTTCAGCATCACGTTTGATGGCCATTTTAATGGCTTTTGCAAACGCTTTAAAAATAGCTTCAATTTTGTGGTGTTCATTGTGCCCTTCAGCCTTTATGTTCAAATTCGCTTTTGCACCATCAGCAAAGGATTTGAAGAAATGAAAAAACATTTCGGTTGGCATTTTACCAATCATTTCCCGTTTAAATTTCGCATCCCACATCAACCACGCGCGTCCACCAAAATCAATAGCTACTTGTGCTAAGCAATCGTCCATTGGCAAGCAAAAACCATAGCGTTCCATGCCAAGTTTATTGCCAAGCGCATCGGCAAAGGCCTCACCTAAAGCAATGGCCGTGTCTTCAATCGTGTGGTGTTCGTCTACTTCTAAATCGCCTTTGGTTGTAAGCGTTATATCAATTCCGCCGTGGCGTGCCAACTGATCTAGCATATGATCAAAAAAGACAATGCCTGTGTCAATTATACTTTTCCCCGTACCATCTAAATTTAGCTCAATATTGATAGCTGTTTCTTTAGTAGTACGAGCATGTGTGGCCCTACGCGCACCTGCTTTTAACAGCGTATAAATGGCTTCCCATGTCTGCGTCTGTAAGGCAATGGTTTCCGCAAGCTCTTCGGAGATATTTTCTGCAAGGCGTGAATCGTTTTGGAGTAATATTCCTTTTGCATTTAGATTTTTTGCCAATTGCATGTCGCTCATGCGATCACCAATAACAAACGAGTTTACTAGATCATAATCTGGATTATCCAAATAGGCTGTAAGCATTCCGGTTTTTGGTTTTCGCGTGGGTGCATGGTCTGCTGGTAAACTTTTATCAATATACACTTGATCAAAAGCAATGCCCTCGTTTTTGAGTGCTGTTATCAAAAAGTCATGCGTAGGCCAAAAGGTGTTTTCTGGAAAAGAATCCGTTCCCAAACCATCTTGATTGGTTACCATAACCAATTCATAGTCGAGTTCCTTTGCAATACGCCCCAAATATTGAAATACACCGGGATAAAAAACAAGTTTGTCTAAGGCATCCAGTTGGTAATTTTCAGGCTCTAATGCCAGCGTACCGTCTCGGTCAATAAAAAGTACTTTTCTCATATCGATATGGATTTACATGCACGAATAAGTTGATCATTTTCTTGTGGTGTCCCCACCGTTATACGAATACAATTGTTGCAGTTTTCTTGTGTAGAGCGGTCACGAGTTACGATGTTTTTAGCTAATAATTCACGGTAACGTTTTTGGGCATCATCTACGCGGATAAGCAAAAAGTTTGCATCGGATGGGTAAATAGTTTCTACCCAAGAAACAGCTGTTAAGGCTGACTTCAGACGGTTACGTTCTTCAATAATTTCGTTGATTTGAGATGTATATTTTTCTGTATTCGAAAGTTCTACAATGGCGCGTTCTTGACTAAGCGCGTTGATGTTATACGGAGGTTTAATACTTCTTAAAAGCGAAATAATTTCAGGGCTTGCCATGGCAATGCCCAAGCGCAATCCTGCAAGACCATACGCCTTAGAAAGGGTTTGGGTAACAATTAAGTTAGGGTATTGTGCTAACGCAGTACTCCAACTGGGGGTGTCAGTGAAATCAATATAGGCTTCGTCAATTACCACAACCCCGTCAAAGCCTTCTAAAATACGGATGATGTCTGCGTTTGAAAATAGATTACCACTTGGATTGTTGGGACTACAGAAAAACAACGCTTTTGTCTTTGGTGTTATTGAAGAAAGGATGTTATCCGTTCTAAGTTGGAAATTGTTGTCAAGCGGCACTTCAATCATGCCCACGCTATTAATATTTGCCAAAACGGCATACATACCGTATGTAGGCGGTAAAATCACGATTTCATCTTGATAAGGAATGCAAAATGCACGAAATATCAAATCTAACACTTCATCACTTCCATTTCCAAGTAACAGCTGATTCGTATTGCAATTGCGCAAGTTGGCAATCACTTTTTTTAACGCTGTTTGATTGGGATCTGGATAACGGTTAACATTTGTGGCATTAGGGTTCTCATTAGCATCTAAAAACGTCCACTCCCCTTCTGTTGCTGTAAAGGTGTCTCGTGCCGAGGTATAAGGTGCTAAAGCCATCATTTCAGGTCTTGCCCATTTCGATAAGTCGAACGTCTTAGCCATTATTTACGTCTTTTAACCGCAAACTAACGGCATTTTTGTGAGCAAAAAGCCCTTCGGCTTCTGCCATAACTTCAATACTTGGTCCTAATTTTTGAATTCCATCTGCACTAATACGCTGGTAGGTAATTGCTTTTGTAAATGCATCAAGGTTTACGCCGCTATATTGTTTGGTATACCCATTGGTAGGAAGTGTGTGGTTGGTGCCTGAGGCATAATCCCCAGCACTTTCGGGCGTAAAGTTTCCAATAAAAACAGATCCAGCATTGATGATTCCATCAACAAATACCGTTTCGTTTTTTGCACAAACAATATAATGTTCTGGGCCATAGGCATTAATAAAGTCCAATGCTTCTGACTCATCATCAAAACAAACGGCAAGTGAATTGGCAAGTGCTGCTTTGGCAATCGCTTTTCGAGGTAGTGCGGGAAGTTGTTTCTCAATTTCCGCATTCACATCACTAACAATAGCGGGTGACATAGCCACAAGTATTACTTGACTATCAACGCCGTGTTCGGCTTGTGAAAGCAAATCAGCAGCCACGTAAGCGGGGTTTGCAGTACGATCTGCAACAACCAACAGCTCAGAAGGTCCGGCAGGCATATCAATTGCCGTTTGGTACTGAGTTGCCTTTTGCTTAGCAACGGTTACATATTGATTCCCAGGGCCAAATATCTTGTAAACCTTAGGAATAGTTACAGTACCAAAAGTCATGGCTGCTATGGCTTGAATACCTCCTACTTGTGCTACAAGAGTTACCCCACATTTGTGAGCAGCATAGCGAATCGCGGCTGGTACACCTGATTCGTTGGGCGGCGTACAAAGTACAATTTGTTTACAACCAGCTATCTGGGCTGGAATCGCTAACATCAGCACGGTAGAAAATAGCGGGGCTGTTCCTCCTGGAATATATATTCCCACTTTTTCGATAGGTTTTTTTTCTTGCCAACAAGCAACACCTTCCATGGTATTAAGCTGTACAGGAGCTGTCTTTTGGGCAGTGTGAAACGCATAAATGTTGGCATAGGCCACATCAATAGCAGCTACCAGTTCAGTAGACAATTCTTCTTGAGCAGTAGCTAATGCATGTTGCGAAACAAAAAGGGTGTTGGTTGTGACCCTGTCAAATTTTTGGCTGTAGGCGCGCACTGCTTCATCTCCTTGTATTCGAACGGCATTAAAAACCTCCTTCACAATGGGTTCAACAGACGAAAAATCAGCTGTTGGACGTTGCGTTAAGGACTCCCACTGCTTACGAGATGGATTAACAACTTGTTTCATTACTGTATCATTCGTTCAATAGGACAAACTAAAATATCACATGCACCAGCAGCCTTTAACGCATCTACCATTTGCCAAAATGTATTTTTATCGACAACAGAGTGCAGCGAACTCCAACCTTCTTCTACTAACGGCATTACCGTTGGGCTTTTAAGCACGGGTAACATGTTTGAAATTGTCTCAATGGCATCGTTTGGGACATTCATAATGACATACCTAGAATTTTTACCAGCGTTTACCGCATTGATACGGAACATCAGGGTATCCAAAATCTCTTGTTTCTCGTTCGATAGTGCTTTACCATTAACCAGTACGGCTTCCGATTTAAACAGCACTTCAACTTCTTTTAAATTGTTTTTAAAGAGCGTAGAGCCACTCGATACAATATCACAAATAGCATCCGACAACCCAATGTTAGGTGCAATTTCAACCGAACCGTTAATGATGTGCAAATCTGCCGCAACGCCCCATTGATCTAGGTATTTTTGAACGGTTTTGGGATATGATGTGGCAATCTTCTTTCCCGCCAAGTCTTGAAAGCTATTGTACTCCGCTTCTTTAGGTACAGCTATCGAAACACGACATTTTGAAAAACCAAGTGATGTAAGGGTTTTAAGATCTTCCCCTTTTTCAATCAATAAATTCTCTCCAACAATAGCCAAATCCACGACTCCATCTCTAAGATATTGCGGAATGTCGCCATTGCGCAAGTAATAGATGTCAATGGGGAAATTAGATGCCGACGTTTTAAGTTGGTCTTTTCCATTGTTAATAGATATGCCACAGTCTTTAAGCAGCTTTAATGATTCTTCATTAAGCCGTCCTGACTTTTGAATTGCAATTCGTATGTTCTCTTTCTTCATAATTAAAACAAAAAAACCCGTTTGATACGTTCAAACGGGTTAGTCGATAGTACATATACCTCACCTAGCTCGTTTGAAACGATGACTTTGAATGATGGTGTGTATGTGTGTTATTCATTTGCTTGCAAATATCGAACTTTTTTTTCAAAGTTTATTGATTTCCTAAAATAAGTGGCAACCCATCTTTGGAGTTTCCAATAACAATCACTTTGGCATTGGGGGATTCTGATAATTTAATGGTCGCCTCAATTCCCTTTTCCTTAAGAATATTGGATGTCAATGAAGCCGCTAAAATACGGTTTGCAACAGCTTTACCTTCGGCATCAATGCGAACTTTCTCTGCTTCTTGACGTGCTTTTTCTAAACGGAACTCATACTCAAGTGCTTCTTGCTCTTGGGTAAGCTTTCGCTGGATAGCTTCTTTGATAGATGCAGGAAGTGTAACATCACGTACCAATACTGCATTTAACTGCACATGTTGACCTTCTACTTTACGTTTGGTTTCCTCAAAAATTTCATTTTGAATGGCATCACGCTTCGTGGAATACAATTGTTCGGGTGTATAACGTCCAATTACAGAACGTGCAACAGCACGAATTTCTGGCGCAATTACGATGTTAAGATAATTTTCACCTTTGGTTTTGTGCAACATACCCAGTTCATCAATCTTAGGTTGGTATAAAACAGAAACGTCTAATGAAATTTCAAGACCGTTTGAAGAAAGTACGCGCATGTCGCTTTCAAATTCTTCTTGCTGTTTAATGTTATAGGTATACACTCGATTCCACGGAGCGATAAGGTGAAACCCTTCACTTAGTGGTGCGTCAGTGGTAACGGTACCACCTCCAAAGCGTTTCCAAACCACACCTGCTTCACCATATTGGATGTTTACGTATGATTTTGAAAGAAAAATAAAGCTTGCAATGATAAGAACTACTATGGGTAGTCCGAGTTTTGGGAGTTTTTCCATGATTATAATTATTAAGTTAACATACCGCCGTCTACGTTCAGTACTTGTCCGGTAATGTACGCCGATAAATCGGAGGCTAAAAAGATACAAGCGTTGGCTACATCCGCTGGAGAGCCGCCGCGTTTTAATGGGATACCCGCACGCCATTGTGCAACAACGTCTTCGGGAAGTTTGTCGGTCATTTCAGTTTCAATAAAACCAGGTGCAATGACGTTGGATCGAATGTTTCGCGAACCCAACTCAAGAGCAACGGACTTTGAAAACCCAATAATACCAGCTTTCGAAGCAGCGTAATTAGCCTGTCCAGCATTTCCTTTGACACCAACTACAGAACTCATGTGAATAAGACTTCCATAACGTTGTTTGAGCATGGTACGTTGCACCGCTTTTGTCATGTTGAATACGGACTTTAGATTTACTTCAATAACCTTGTCAAAGTCCTCCTCAGAAATACGCATTAACAAATTGTCTTTTGTAATACCAGCATTGTTAATCAGCACATCAATGGAATCAAACGATTCTAATACATCGTTAACCAACTGTTGGGCTGCATCAAAATCAGCAGCATTTGATTTATAGGCTTTGGCTTTCACACCAAGTGCCGTTAATTCATCTTCCAATGCTTTGGCTGGTCCTTCAGATGAGCTATAGGTAAAAGCCACATTGGCACCCTGTTGCGCAAAGGCAAGCGCAATACCACGTCCAATACCCCTACTGGCTCCGGTAATAATAACATTTTTTCCTTTTACTAAATCCATGATATTAAGCTAAAACCTGTGCAACTGTTTTTCCAATAGCAGCAGGTGAATTTACAACATGAATACCACAAGACTTCATGATCGCTTTTTTGGCTTCGGCAGTATCTTCTGCGCCACCAACAATAGCCCCAGCATGTCCCATGGTACGGCCTTTTGGAGCGGTTTCACCAGCAATAAATCCAACAACAGGCTTTCTGTTCCCTGTTTCTTTAATCCAATTGGCAGCGTCTGCTTCAAGCTGTCCTCCAATTTCACCAATCATAACGATGCATTCTGTTTCATCGTCTTCCATAAGCAGTTGTACGGCATCTTTGGTAGTGGTTCCAATAATAGGATCTCCGCCAATTCCAATGGCCGTTGTAATACCATAGCCTTCTTTTACAACCTGATCTGCGGCTTCGTAAGTAAGCGTTCCAGACTTAGAAACAATACCAACATTTCCCTTCTTAAATACAAATCCTGGCATGATACCTACTTTGGCTTCGTCGGGAGAAATAACACCTGGGCAGTTAGGTCCTACAACACGACAATCTTTTCCCCTTACATATTCCATGGCCTTGGCCATATCGTTAACAGGGATTCCTTCTGTAATGGTGATAATGACTTTAATTCCTGCTTCTGCAGCTTCCATAATGGCATCGGCGGCGAAAGCCGGTGGCACAAAAATGATGGACGTATCTGCATGTACTTCTTTGACAGCTTCAGCAACGGTGTTAAAAACGGGTTTATCTAGGTGACTTTGTCCTCCTTTTCCAGGTGTAACGCCACCAACAACATTGGTTCCGTAGGCGATCATTTGACTTGCGTGAAAGGTTCCTTCACTCCCCGTGAAGCCTTGTACAATAATGTTTGAATTTTTGGTTACTAATACACTCATGGTTATGCTTTTACTCGTTCTATATAAGTTCCTTTTTCGGTATCTACTTTAATTTTATCTCCTTCATTGATAAATAAAGGGACATTGATTTTTGCTCCTGTTTCAGCAGTTGCTGGTTTGGTGGCATTAGTGGCCGTATTGCCCTTAACACCAGGTTCTGTATGCGTAATTTCAAGAATAACACTTGCTGGCATATCAACTGAAAGCGGATTGTTATTTTCGGTATTGGTCATTACTGTTACAACCTCTCCTTCTTTCATCAGTTTTGGTTGATCTAAGATGCTTTCTTGAAGTTCAATTTGATTGTAGTCTTCTGTGTTCATGAAGTGATAGGTTTCATTTTCTGCATACAGAAATTGATATTTACGTGTTTCCACACGTACGTCCTCAATCTTATGTCCAGCTGAAAAGGTGTTATCCACCACTTTTCCAGAAGTTACACTTTTAAGCTTGGTTCGTACAAAAGCAGGTCCTTTGCCCGGCTTTACATGTAAGAACTCTATAATTTTATAAATATCATTGTTGAAATGAATGCAAAGTCCTTTGCGGATATCGGAAGTTGATGCCATAATTAGTTTTTAATGTATCCTTTCATAATACCACGCTGCGATTGTCTTATAAACTGTAAGATTTCATCACGCTCTGTTGATGCCTCCATTTCAGCCTCGATAATTTGTGTAGCTTGAGTATTGTTTAAATTCTTTTGATATAAGATACGGTATATACTCTGAATTTCTCTGATTTTATCTGAATCAAATCCACGTCGACGTAAACCAACAGAGTTAACGCCAGCGTATGAAAGCGGCTCACGTGCTGCTTTTACATAAGGTGGGATATCTTTTCGAACCAATGACCCCCCTGCAACAAAGGCATGGTCGCCAATTGAACAAAACTGATGAACAGCGGTCATTCCAGCCAATATAACGTGGTTACCAACGCTAATGTGGCCCGCTAAAGTACTGTTATTGGAAAAAATGCAATAATCTCCAACAACACAATCGTGTGCAATGTGGGAATACGCCATTATAAGGCAATTTTTTCCAATTTTGGTTTTTGCTCTGGATGTTGTTCCACGGTTTATGGTAACACATTCTCTAATGGTTGTATTATCTCCAATTTCTGCTGTCGTTTTTTCTCCGTTAAACTTAAGGTCTTGTGGAACAGCTCCTATTACAGCACCTGGAAAAATACTACAATTTTTTCCAATCCTAGCGCCTTCCATAATAGTTACGTTTGGGCCTATCCAAGTACCCTCACCTATAACCACGTTTTTATCAATGGTGGTAAAAGGTTCTATGACTACATTCTTTGCGATTTTTGCATCGGAATGCACATATGCTAATGGTTGATTCATACTTTAACTTGTTCTTTACGTACAATTTGCGCCATCATTTCGGCTTCTGTAGTTATCCTTCCACGAGAGTATGCCACGGCTTGCATGTGGCAAATACCTCTACGAATAGGTGATAATAATTCCATTTTAAAAATGAGTGTATCACCCGGTACTACAGGGTTTTTAAACTTAGCATTTTCAATTTTCATAAAAAATGTGAGGTAGTTTTCAGGGTCAGGCACTGTGTTTAGTACTAGTACACCACCTGCTTGTGCCATGGCTTCAATCTGTAAAACACCCGGCATCACAGGTTGACCAGGAAAATGCCCTTCAAAATAAGGCTCATTCATTGTGATGCTTTTTACCCCAACAATATGTGTGTCGCTAAGCTCTAAAATTTTATCAACCAATAAGAATGGAGGACGGTGTGGTAACACCTTCATAATAGCGTTAACATCCATAAGCGGCTCGGCATTCAAATCAAACTCTGGAACGCGATTACGGCGCTCCTGCTTTATGATTTTAGCCAGTTTTTTTGCAAAACTGGTATTGATCCCATGCCCAGGTTTATTCGCAATCACTTTTCCGCGAATACGGCAGCCTACTAATGCCAAATCCCCTATAACGTCTAACAGTTTGTGGCGTGCTGCTTCATTAGGGTATTTCAAGGTAAGGTTATCTAAAATACCATTCGGTTTAACCGATATGCTATCCCGATTAAAGGCCTTACAAAGCTTATTCATCGTAGTTGTAGAAAGCTCTTTATCAACATAGACAATAGCGTTGTTCAAGTCACCTCCTTTAATTAGGCCATTTTCTAACAACGATTCAATTTCATGTAAAAAACTAAACGTACGCGCGCTAGCGAATTCTTCTTTAAAATCAGTCAGATTTTTAAGGTTTGCGTTTTGAGTACCAAGCACTTTGGTGCCAAAGTCTACCATAGCAGTTACTTGATATTCATCTGCAGGAATGACTGTAATTTCACTACCTGTTTCTTCATCAGTATAGGTAATGTTTTCACGTACAACGTACTCATAACGGTCAACATCTTGTTCTTCTTTTCCAGCTTCTAGCAAAGCTTCTACAAAAAACTTTGAAGAACCATCCATAATTGGAGGTTCAGAAGCATCTAATTCGATAAGAACATTGTCTATTTCCAAACCAACAAGTGCAGCTAAAACATGTTCAGATGTTTGGATGCTTACCCCGTTTTTTTCGAGGTTTGTTCCTCTTGTAGTGTTTACCACTAAGTTAGCGTCGGCCTTAATTACTGGACTTCCTTCTAAATCTACCCGCGAAAAGGCATAACCGTGATTGGGTGGTGCGGGCTTAAATGTTAGGTTAACTTTTTTTCCTGTATGAATACCTACGCCGTTTAGCGAAACAGCTTTGGCTATGGTTGTCTGCTTACTCATGGTCAAGTTTCTTTTTTAAGGATTGAAGATCTGTTATGTGTGTATGTAAATTTCTAAAATGCACATAGGATTTGTTAAAAGTAGTGTAATCAAATGCAGGATACCCCATCACTTTTGAATCATCTTTAATATTTTTTAAAATTCCTGATTTCGCTTGAATACCAACGCGATTACCAATAGATAAATGGCCACTAATTCCAACCTGCCCTCCAATTTGACAATGGCTTCCAATTTTGGTAGAACCTGCAATGCCAGTCTGGGCAGCTATAACAGTGTGATCGCCAATTTCAACGTTGTGTCCTATTTGAATCAAATTATCTAATTTAACTCCAGCGCCAATGCGCGTAGCTCCTAATGTAGCGCGGTCAATAGTGGTGTTAGCACCAACATCAACATGATCTCCGAGAATTACATTACCTGTTTGTGGAACCTTATCATAAGTCCCATTATCGTTAGGTGCCCATCCAAATCCGTCGGCACCAATTACAGCATTATTATGTATTACACAATGGCTGCCAATAATGGTATCATCAAGAATTCGTGCGCCTACATGAATGATAACATGATCGCCAATGGTAACATTTTCACCAATATACGTTTGTGTATGAATGACACAATGTTCACCAATACTAGAATGCGCTCCAATATGTGCAAAGTCACCAATAAAAACATCCGTGGCACAGGAAGCATTTTCATCGACATACGCCTTGTCGGAAATACTGGGTAATGGTTTTTTCTTTATTTCGTTGTAGTAGTTCAATAACTTAGAAAAAGCTTCATAAGGGTCAGACACGCGTATCAGCGTAGTCTTGTATGCTTTTTCAGGAATAAAATCATCACTTACAAGCGTTATTGTTGCGTCTGTATCGTATATAAAAGGGGTGTATTTTGGATTCGCAAGAAAAGACAAACTTCCTTCGGTACCCTCTTCAATTTTGGACAACCTAGAAACTTCAGCTTGAGCGTTACCATCCACGGTTCCAGAAACCAAATCCGCTATTTGCGAGGCGTTAAATTTCATAGGTGCAAAATTACGAAAAATATCCGTCTTCCTTTGGGAAGGCTAAGAAGTACTTGTAATCTTTCTGCGTGAGCATTGGAAAATGTGCAATTTCTGAAGATGAATCAAATGATTGCAGTTCACCATCGAGGTTCAAAAGTTTTATGGATGCAGCCTTTAAATCATACCCTTGAGTAGACAAGCTTCCTGAAAATACAAAATATGAAATCGCATCTTCTGACATGTCCAAGCGTTGCATAAAAGCCTGACGTTTAGCTGCTACAACATCTTTGGCATAAGCGATATTTGAGATATTGATTTTAAGCAAATTGCGATTTAAGAGCATCTTAGCCAAGGTAGATAATAAATGATCGCTTGCAGTAGTTGCCGCCTTTAAGGTCACCCAAATGTCACTATCGTCCAGTTGTGTAAAATGATGAATTTTTGTTTTTAATTCAATGTTGCTGTGCGTAATAAGGAATGCTAAAGATGGGCTAGCTAAATTAGCCGTTTGTGATGTAGGTAATATGGCAAAACGCTTAAAAAAGCGAATCAACAACTCCTCAGCTACAAAACTTGTTTTGTGAAGGTATACCGACCAATACATCATACGGCGTGCCAATAAAAACTTTTCTATGGAATAAACGGCTTTAGTAAAAAACACTAGCTCTTCGTCCTTAACGGTCATCATGGTAATCAAGCGTTCGGAATTAATATTCCCTTCCGTAACTCCAGAATAAAAGCTATCACGTTTCAAGTAATCGAGCCTGTCAAGGTCAATATGCGAGGAAATAAGTTGATGAAAAAAAGGGCGCTTGTAGGTGTTCGTAAACATGTCGATAGCCAAATCAAGCTTTCCATCAAAGGCGGTGTTCATGTCATGCATTAACGCAAGTGACATCTTTTCGTGTGCTGTATCAGGAAGCAACTCATGCTCAAGGGCATGAGAAAAAGGGCCGTGACCCAAATCATGTAATAGCAAAGCAGCATAAAGTGCTTCTGCTTCGTCATCTGAAATCAAAATTTCTTGTTTGCGGAGACTTGTTACCGCTTTTGTGGCTAGATGCATGGCTCCTAATGCATGTTGAAAACGCGTATGCTCTGTGGAAGGAAAAACCAAAAACGACAACCCCATTTGCTTAATTCTACGCAAACGCTGTACGTATGGGTGGTTGATGAGTGAATTAATAAACGGCGTTGGGATTGTAATAAATCCGTAAATTGGGTCGTTATATTGCTTGAGTTTCAACTTTAAATAAATATGCCCAAAGATACATATATGCAGCCGATTAAACTTTTATGGATTGATGACGAAATAGATTTGCTAGAAGCTCATGTTTTATTTCTTTCGCAAAAAGGATATGCGGTTACCAAAGCGCACAGTGGTCAAGACGCATTAGCGTTGCTTGGTGAAAAGACGTTTAACATCGTTTTGCTAGACGAAAACATGCCGGGTATGTCGGGGCTAGAAGTGTTGCAGGCCATTAAGCAAGATGATCCACTGCTTCCCGTAATTATGATTACAAAAAGTGAAGAAGAAAATATCATGGAGGAGGCTATTGGTGCTAAAATAGCCGACTACCTCATTAAACCTGTAAACCCAAATCAGATTTTGCTTGCCCTCAAGAAGAATCTGGATGCGAGCAAGCTGGTCACTGAAAAAACAATTTCTAGCTATCAACAATCGTTTCAACAACTCAATTCCGAATTGATGCAGGCAAACTCGCTGGGGGATTGGAGTAATGTGTATAAAAAAATCCTGTATTGGGAAATGGAAATTGAAGCTATTGATTCGCCGGAGCTTGAAGAAATATTCACATATCAGAAAACAGAAGCTAACCTTGCCTTTTCACGTTACGTAGAGAAAAACTATGAAACATTGCTCTTTGAAAATGGGGATGATGTTTTTTCACATCAAGCGTTTAACAACCTAGTGGTTCCTGAGCTAAAAACAGAAAAACCAACCTTACTTTTGATGATTGATAACTTGCGTTACGATCAATTTTATACAATTTTGCCAAATATTACCCCTTATTACTCCGCAAAAAGCGAAACATCATATTTTAGTATACTCCCAACGGCAACCCAATATGCCCGTAATGCATTTTTTGCCGGCTTACTTCCTTTGGAAATGGAATCACACTATCCAAATTGGTGGAAAAATGATGTGGATGAGGGAGGTAAAAATCTTTTTGAGGCCGAGTTTTTAGGCGCACAATTAGAACGTTTGGACGCTGATATCAGCTATTCCTATAATAAAATTAACAAACCCAACGAAGCCAGTAAGTTTTTAGATGCATTAAAGTCTGAGCCCACCAATGACTTGCGTGTAGTGGTGTACAATTTTGTGGACATGATTTCACATTCTAAAACAGAAATGGAAGTCATCAAAGAGTTAGCAAGCTCCGATAAAGCATACCGATCTCTAACTAAAAGCTGGTTTCAAAACAGTTTGTTGTTGGACATCATAAAAACCGCACAACAAAAAGGGTATCAGCTTATTGTCACGACCGACCACGGAACTATAAACGTTGAACAACCTGCAAAGATTTTTGGTGATCGAGAAGCAAGCACAAACATTCGTTACAAAACAGGTCGTCGCTTAAGTTGCGACGATAAGCATGTTTTAATGATTTCAGACCCAAAAACATTTGGACTTCCAACGATAAACATGAACAGCTCCTTTGCCTTTGCAAAAGACAACTATTACCTGATTTATCCCACACGATACAACCACTTTGTCAATTACTTTCGAAATACCTACCAACACGGCGGTATCTCGCTAGAAGAGATGTGCATTCCCTTTGCTGTATTTTCTCCTAAGTAGTGTATTTTTGCAGGATGCAAAAAGAATACACCATTGATGAAATAGGCGCATTAGCAAATGAGCTGATTTCATTATTTGAACATAAAATCATTTTGCTAAAAGGCGATCTTGGTGCAGGAAAAACAACGCTTGTAAAGGCAATTGCTCAAGCATTTGGCAACAACAATGATGTGTCAAGTCCTACATTTGGAATTGCAAACGAAGTTTTAATGGGGAATCAAACCGCTTTTCATTTAGATTTATACCGAATTGAAAAGCCAGATGAATTGGCTCAATTTGGTTTTGAAGAATATTTGCACGGAGATGGTTACTGCTTTATTGAATGGCCAGAAATTGCAGCAGCATATATCAATCAGCCACATCACATCATTGAACTTAACACCACAACGAACAACACAAGAACGATTTCATTTATATGAGTTTTATAAAACGATTAGGGTATTATTTAGGTGGCTTTTCCATAGGCCTTATTTTTTTGTTTTTTTTCTTTAATGGTAAAAGAACACAATGCAATTACAGTCCCTCGGCAAGAGTAAAAAGCGATATCCAAAAAAAACAATGGGTATTTGAAGACAACTTCTACCCTATTCAAGACACCTTACAATGGTTTTCAAAAATTGATATTGATTTTAGTGAAAGTAACGTTGGTGTTGACTCTTGTAATGTGTATGTCCTAAAAGTGGACAAAAAGGCTTTTTCAGTAGAAAATTGCACAGAAACGGCCTATTTTAAACGCTAAACTTTCGGCGTTTAAGTGCTGCCTTTATTTGATAACATTCTTCCAGCGTTTGTGTTTTCATAGCACTGTTCTCTAAAGCACGTCTAATCAAATATGGGATTGCCTGTCTAAGGGGTCCAAAAGGCACATATTTGAAAATATTTGCTCCTTGTGCGGCAAGTGAAAACGACACGTAATCTCGCATTCCAAACAATTGACTAAACCACAAGTTTTTGCTTGCTAGCGATAGCTTATTATTTTTACAATATGCCACAACCCAATTAATGTCCAATTGATTGTGCGTAGCTACAATGCACAAATGTTGATCAAGTGCTTTCATGGCGGCATGTAGTGCAGCACGGTATTGAGTATCTGTTTCTTCCTTAGTGTTGCACACAGGAGCGTCAATATTTAGCAAAACTGCTCTGTTGCGTTCTATTTCCATATAAGCCCCCCGAACAAGCTTAGCACCTAAGTAATAGGCATGAGTGTTGGCATCCTTCAAAAAAGATTGATATACTTGGTCGTTGCCATTAAGGTATAACTGAATGGTTATCGCAATAACGACTTGTTTTTTATTGAATTGACGCATCAACGGCAGCACTACAGCATCAACCCCTTCTTGAATCCAACTTTCCTCTGCATCAATCATAAGAACAATTCCTGCTTCTTGAGCCTCAAAAGCCAATTGGTCTAAGCGTTGCTTGATCATATTCCAGTCTTTTTGTTCAACAGCAGAAAGTGGTTTGTTTTGTGTCTTTTTCTCAAAAAGCTTAAAAGACCCAATAGCACTTGGTTTTACAACAGCAAACGGGTATGCAGGGTTATGCTTTGCTTCGCGAATGGTTTCAATCACCACATGAGCGTTATGTTCATAATCGGCAGAAGTATTGGCGTGTTCATTGGCGTAATCCAAAACACTAAATACACGAAAAGCCATTAAGCGACTTGTGGCCCGAGTACATGACAGAACATCTTTTCCTGCGCAAAACTGTTCATATCCCGTAAACTTTACAAAAGGAGCTATTGGAAATCTAACTTGCAGTAAAAATCGAACTAGAAATAACCCAATACGAACCAGAAAAGGGCGCGCTAAGAGTCGAAATAAAAAGAGTGATGCACGTAATTCACGAGTAGATTTATGTGGATATGGTTCGAATACTTTAGACAAAATTTGCTTATTTAAAGCACCATGTGCCTATCAAAATTAGGAAAATATTGCAAAAAGGCAGTACTTTCGCCAACAGATATGAAAATAAAAACCAAGCACAGCGAAGTTATTTTTGGAGGCGATTGCTGGAATGCTCTCAATCTTTGGGTAAACAACAATGCATATTCATCCATTTTTGTTTTAACAGACACCAACACAACTGTTCACTGTCTGCCCTTTGCGCATGCTAAACTTTCGTTTGCATACGACACGCTTGTAATGCCTGCTGGTGAGGAAAATAAACACATTCAAACATGCGTTTCTCTTTGGGATCAACTGTCTGAAAAAGGCGCTGATCGAAAAAGCTTGCTTATAAATATTGGAGGTGGCGTGGTTACGGATTTAGGTGGATTTGTAGCATGTACCTTTAAACGTGGTATTGACTTTATCAACGTCCCAACTTCTCTGTTGGCCATGGTAGATGCTTCTGTTGGTGGAAAAACAGGTATTGATTTAGGAGCACTTAAAAATCAAGTTGGCGTTATTGAAGAGCCTCAAATGGTTCTTGTAGATACTGATTTTTTAGAAACGCTCCCGCAAGTAGAATACCGCAGTGGCTATGCTGAGATGCTAAAACACGGACTCATTCAAGAACCAAGTTACTTTGAAACCCTTAGTGGTTTCTTGCCGAAAAACGCCATACTACCACATATTTATCATTCGGTAGGAGTTAAAGCAAAGGTGGTTTCTGAAGATATTGATGAACGAGGACTACGTAAAATTTTAAATTTCGGTCATACCTTAGGACACGCTGTAGAATCTCATTTTCTGACCGATCCATCCAAAACGCGTTTACTTCACGGAGAAGCTATTGCTATTGGAATGGTATTAGAGGCGTACTTGTCTGTAAAAGTAACGGGGCTGTCTTTAGAGGATGCTCAAAAGATAAAAACTGTTTTTGGTGCCATTTATCCCAAAGTAGTGTTTGATCAAGAGACCATTTCAAAGGTAAAGGCATTGCTCACACACGATAAGAAAAATGAAAACGGGAACGTATTGTTTGTATTGCTAAAAACAATAGGCGAACCCGTTTGGAATCAGTCTGTTTCTGAAAAATGCATTGAAGAAGCTTTTAACTTCTACGCAGCTTAGGCAGAGTTCCTACTAGCATTGATGTTACCAAACAACGAACGCGTTACCATTTTTTCCATCACATCACGTTCTTCAGCACTCAACTTACTCTGTTGAATGGTTAAAAGCGCAAACTGTTGTATGGTCAACAAAGGTTGAACTATTTCTTCTCGCATATGAATGGAAGCCTTTCCTTCTGGCTGATCCTGCATTAAGCTATCCATTTCGGTCAATTTTAAAATATACGCTTTCGAGCGTTGGTATTCTTCGTAAATCAACTTCCAAAAATCTCCGTATTCTTCGTCTTGCTCCATGTAAGCTGTTAGTTTGAAAAATGATTTTTGCAAACTCATCATGGAATTGGAAATCAACGTTCTAAAAAAAGCATTGTTATTGTATAACTGCTGTGCCTTATCAAAGTTTCCTTCTTTATCAAGAGCTTCCAAAGCTGTTCCTACGCCATAAAAACCAGGGACATTTTGCTTTAACTGGCTCCAGCTTCCTACAAAAGGAATGGCGCGAAGCGCTGAAAAATCTAATGACTTACTTGATTTACGCTTAGAAGGACGAGAACCAATATTGGTCTTTGCATAGTATTGCAATGTGCTCATGTGCTCCAAATAAGACAAGAATTTCGGGTGTGCTTTAAAGTCTTTATAAGCTGTATAGCTTATTTCGGCTAAGGCTGTCATGGTTTCTCTGTCTGCGTCGTTTAAAACAGCTGATTTAGATGAAAAAAGACGGTTAGATATCCCCGAACTTAACAATTGCTCCAAATTATAGCGACAGGTATCCATGGTTCCAAAATTAGAACTAATTGTTTGTCCTTGCACCGTAAGTTGAATTTCATCTGCTTCTACGCTTTCTCCCATAGATGCATAAAACTGGTGTGTGTTACCACCACCACGCGCTGGTGGTCCACCACGGCCGTCAAAGAAAGCAACCTTAATACCGTGTTTACGTGAAATAGCGGTCAGTTCTTCTTTGGCTTTAAAAATACTCCAGTTTGCCATCAAATAACCACCATCTTTTGTGCCATCAGAAAATCCGAGCATAATGGTTTGTTTATCACCACGTCTACTTAGATGCTCTCGATAAACAGGATTCGAATACACCTTATCCATAACAGAAACTGCAACCTCTAAGTCGGGAATGGTTTCAAATAACGGCACCACATCCACAACAGGAGCTTCCCAATCGCTTAAGCGAATCATAGCAAACACCTCAAAAATATTTTGTGCGGTTTGGTTATTACTGATAATGTATCGGTTACAACCTTCTTCACCATTGGTTTGTTGAATTTCACGCATAGCACGAATAGAACCCAATGCCTTGCGCACAGTTTCATCTTCAAAACTATCTGGATTTACATCTCCAACTAAAGACGTTAAAAAGGCAATACGTTCATCTTCTGAAGCACCGGTGTAGTCAAAAGTTGCGTCCGTCACACCCGATTTGTTCGTGTGATCAAGCAATGTTAAAAATGCATCGTGGTGCACACGAGAATCTTGACGAATATCAAGACTTGCAAAGTGATATCCAAATACATCAACTTTAGCGATAAAGTCTCGTAGTTCATTGGCAAATAGACCGTGATAGTTTTCTTCTACTTGCGTTAAAATTTCGTTTAAACGGTCTTTTAAATCTTGAAGCGAAATCTCTGGATCTTTATCAAGGGTGAATATGCTGTTGTACAGCTTCTTTTCAACATCTAAAACAGCTTCTTCAATTCCAGCGAACGTTAGTCTTCTTCTAAGTTTACGGATATCACGGTAGTAGCTGCGAATGATGTTACTACGAAGTAATTGTGCTGTTTTGCGTGTAATCTCAGTCGTTACAAATGGATTACCATCTCTATCACCACCAGGCCAAAATCCAAGTTTTACCGTCTTGCCTGTCAAAGGTTCGTCTTTGAAAATGTGACGCTGTACATAAGCTTGAATTTCGCCAATTGCAGGGTAAAAAACATTTGATAAATACCAGATCAAACTTTTTGCTTCGTCAAGGGGTGTTGGTTTTTTCTTCTTAAAAAATGGGGTTCTCCCCAACTGTGCCAATAAAAGCTTGATTTCTTGTAAGTCGTTTTGCTGAATACACTTTCCTAAATCTGTTATGATACCTAATACAGAACCGGGGTAAAATTGCGTAGGGTGAGCCGTCAATACAGGGCGTACGTTAATATCTTGCAACAATGCTTTTAACTCTTTGCCCTTTTGCTTTGATTGTGCTTCTTCTTTTAAGTTACGTAAGGTACCCACACCACTCATGTTATTAACACGAGCAAAAGCAGCATCCTCAACCGCATCAAACAACACGACCCTTCTTTCAATAAATTGAATGAAGCGAAACAGCAGATCAATTTGTTGTTTGTTATCATAGTCTGGGAAATAACGCTCAAAAAAGCGTTCCACAATGGTTTTTGGATCCAATTCGCCCTCATAACCTTCAGCACAAGAATCCGCAAAAAGCGGTAATAAAGTAGCTGTGTTGGTAATTTTAGAATAGGGTAAAGTTGAAAATATACTATCGTATAGTTTAAATTTGGAGAGCACGTTTTCTTCGAAACGTTCTAGTTTGGTGCGTGGATTCACAAGCGTTTTTTATAAGTCGTTAAAAATGGTGTGCATTAAGCGTTTTTTGTCGTTGATACTTTCTTCCAAAGAAATCATGGTTTCTGTACGTAAAATACCATCAATATCGTCAATCTTAAAGATAATTTCTTTTGCGTGTTCAGTATTTTTAGCACGGACTTTACAGTAAATGTTAAACTTCCCCGTTGTAATGTGTGCAACAGTAACGTATGGTATTTCTTGTAAACGTTCAAGAACATACTTTGTTTGGTGTGTTTTTTCTAGATAAATCCCAACATAAGCAATAAAAGAGTACCCCATTTTATTGTAATCTAACGTTAGCGATGAGCCTTTGATAATCCCTGCCTCTTCCATTTTACGAACACGTACATGTACAGTACCTGCAGAAATCAGCAACCGTTTGGCGATGTCTGTAAAAGGCGTACGCATGTTGTCAATTAAAATATCTAGGATTTGATGATCAATTTCATCAAGCTTAAACTTTAGCATAATTACTTTTTTTGCAAAGAAAACAAAAAAACACTGAATTATATCTATCTATTTCAATAAATTAGTGTGAATAATGTGTTAAATTTAACATTTTCAACACTGCTTCTGTGTTGTTTTCAGCAGGCATATCATAACCGTTTTTAGCACAGAAGTCATCTAAGTATATGATTTTGTGTGCATTAAGATGTGAAAGACTACCCGTGCTATGAACTGAAGGAACAAATTGTATAGTATTATCTTTCAAAACTTCGTTGAAATAGATGGCTAGACTTGAGTGCAGGTCCTTTTTTGAAACGCGACGCACCAATACATCAACAAATGACTTTTCAACCTCTGGAATAGATGCATATATAGCAGGTTTAAACAATTCGTTTACAATACATTCTAAAGCTGCTAAAACCGACACGCCAAACCACTTTCTTGTTTCCTCTCTACTGTAATCCAGCCCTGACTGCCCTGACTCAAACAAAAGCGTAGGCGTACCCTTAGATTGAAAACAATCGCCCACACAATTCCCATTAAAGGTATCATCGTAACGACCAATTTGACCTGGGATATATTGTTGTAAAATCTCATTCATATAACCAATGATGCCCATAGCACGTTTGCGTGCTGGTGTTATGGTTTTATCAACGTCTGCGGCTGGAGAAAGAAACGAAAGCATACACGCCTTATTGTCAACACCAAAAATAGTGCGTTGATCATGTAGATTAAAACAGTAATCAGGTTTGAAAGCATCATATTGTTTAAACAAGATATTTATTTCGGGTTGTGATTGATCTCGTGCATCCCGATTTAAATCAATATGATTGGCATTTACACGTGTATATGCCTGCGCGCCATCAGGGTTCAACATTGGAATTACTTCAAGCGTCAACTGATCTAATAAAGCTGGTGTTTGCTTTAAGTAGTACAACACATCAAACAACCCTTTTGTGGAGGTAGACTCATTGCCATGCATTTGTGACCACAAAAGTACCTTAATAGGCCCGTTGCCAAGACGTAAACTATGAATAGGTGCACCCTTGACACTTCTGCCAATTTCCGTGGCATTAAAATCTTTTAAAAACACATCTATTTTTGATTGTGTTACATAACGCCCCTGCAAAATATGAGACGGTAGTGCTGCTTGTGCTTTTAAAAATGCATCCATGTTTGCAAATGTAAACCCTTATCAGTTTCCAATTGTAAACATTTAAAATTTAATATTGTAAACATAAATCTCCTGAAAAGCCGCCAATTAATTACAAAAGTAATTTATTTTATACTATTATCATTCAAAATGCTGTATATAAGTATTTTACATACTTATATTAAAGTAAAACTTCTGCTTTTGAAAGCGAATTTTATAGTGTATATTTGATGAAACATTGTTTAGGTGTTTAATATTTTACAATTGTAACCATGAATTTAGTTGAACGTATTAAAGAACTTATGGATACCCATGAGCTAAGCGCAGCCGCTTTTTCCGATAGAATTGGTGTACAGCGCTCGTCTATTTCCCACATACTATCGGAGCGTAACAAACCCAGTTTAGACTTTGTATTAAAAATTCTAAACGCCTTCCCTACGGTTTCATCAGACTGGTTGCTCATGGGACAGCAACAACACGAAACGCTTTTTACCAAAACCGAACCCGCTACTAATCCATCAGCACCAAGCAACGCATCGGTATTAACCCCTTTTAAAAACGAAGCTGCGCCAAGTGTACAAACAACAGCTAATCAAGTAACAACGGATATGCCTAGCCCATCTAATCGAGATGTAGAGCGTGTAGTGGTGTTTTACACTGATGGAACTTGTAGTACATACCTCAACAAAAAGTGATATTTTTGAAGTATGCGAATGATATCCGTTTTGACCTTATGCCTTTTGGCTGTAGCTTGTTTTAAACCCGAGCGTAACTGCTCTGATTTTCAGACTGGTTCTTTTGAATTTACATCCCTTATACTTGGTGACACACTAACCACAACATTTATTAGGACAGATAGTATTGAGGTTGATTATTACCTCAATCATGTTGATAGCTCAAGTGTACGTTGGCTTAACGACTGTGAGTGCATTGTTAAAAAGTTGCACCCTCTGTCCTATCAAGAATCAAAAGCGGTTCATATGAAAATATTGAGTACTAAAGGAAACTCCTACACCTTTGAATACAACCTAATTGGAGACACTAAAAACAAACAGCGTGGTCTGGTAACTAAAATCAGCAATTAATGGATTTTTTATTTACTCCAGAGGCACTATCTGCTTTGCTTACGCTAACATTCCTGGAGATTATTCTTGGTATTGATAATATTGTTTTTATTTCCATTGTTGTCGGGAAACTTCCAGAAGAAAAACGTGTACGAGCCACAAACATTGGTTTAGCACTTGCCTTGGTCCTTCGTGTGGTGTTGTTGTTTGCCATTACATGGGTTATTTCCATGCAAGACAGCCTATTTTCGATTGACACAGCAAAACTAAGTGCCGAAATTAACGGACAGTCATTGGTGCTGATTGCCGGTGGCTTGTTTTTACTCTATAAAAGCACCAAAGAGATTCATGAAAAAATTGACCATGCTGGTGAAAAAGATGCAAAAGTGAAAGATAAGGCTGCAAACACCATGGGGCGAATCCTGCTTCAAATCATCTTAATAGATGCTGTTTTTTCTGTTGATTCTATTTTGACGGCAGTAGGTATGACCAGTGGTATTACGGGTGCACTATGGATCATGATTATAGCTGTGGTTGTTTCGATCTTGGCCATGATGCTATTCGCACATCCGGTTACGCGTTTTGTTCACAAACATCCATCACTGCAAATACTGGCATTATCCTTTCTTATTTTGATTGGGTTTATGCTTATTGCCGAAGGAGCACATTTGGCAGACCTCCGTGTTATGGGGCAGCATGTTGGCAGCATACCAAAGGGGTATTTATACTTTGCTATTGCCTTTTCGCTTGGTGTAGAATTTTTAAATATGCGTTTTCGTAAAAAGAAGGTCTGAGTTATAAGTCTAGTGTGATTTGCCCTTCATCTTCTTCACTGTTAGGCGATACTTCTTCTGAAACCATCTCAATATCGGTTAGTTCAACCTCAGGTTCTGGAGTGTAAGGCAATGGATCATTAGCTATAATGTTTTTTAGCTTTTCTGTCGTTAACTGGTTTCCCATAGCCTTGATGCCTTTCGGGACAATAAAATCTTCAAAAGATAGCTGTTGGGGCGATTTTGCATCAGCTCCTCTAGGCTTGACAAATTGTAAGGTACAAACAGGACGCCAATCTGTTGACAACCAACTCAATTCAACTTTACTACCTTCTTTTAAGAAAATTTCTTCCTTATCAGGAGCTTCAATCAAAAAGCGTTTTCCAAAATATTTGTCTTTAGCACCATCATAATATATTGCTGAAAGAGGTTTCTTTGGCTCCCATTTCTCCAATACAAGCATATCAGGTGGAAAATGCATACTCAAATCAGGAATTAGTGTTTTCACCTTTCCTGATTGGGTAACAATAAGAATGCGGTCTTCGCCTTTAAAAGCACCTAACAAACGACCGCGCTCGTCGGCGTTAAGGCGTTGCACGGTTTCATCATACCAAATATCACGTGGTTTTAGTGTGGATACTCCTTCTTCTTTTAAATCTACACGTTTAATGGCGTATTTAGAAACGGTATTCCCACGTACGCCCCTGCCCTTAACAACCAGGTCTGCAAAGTCTAAATCCCATTTCAGTTTTTTAATGGCACCACTTTGTCGCAAATGTATGGTCACAATCTCGGCTTCTCCGTTAGGATTTGCTGAAAAATAATGCACTTTAGACTGCGGGTTGCCATTGGTTAAGTCGTAGGGTTTATCACGAGTAACGCCTGTTACTGCAAACCGCTTGATATACGATGTTCCGCCACGACCGTCTTGATAAATCATGTTGTAGATGGTGCGCTTGTCTTTCTTTTTAAAAACCGCTACGTGAATGATGTTCTTGCCCACAAAGGTTTTGCTTTCAACTTTGGTGACTACCATCTTACCATCGTTGGTAAACACAATAATATCATCAATATCGGCGCAATCGGTAACGTATTCTTCTTTACGAAGAGAGGTTCCTACAAAACCCTCTTCTCTGTTAACGTAAAGTTTGGTGTTGCGCATCACAACTTTTCGGGCGTCTACATCTGCAAACACACTCACTTCTGTTTTACGTTCTTTACCTGCTCCATAGGTTTTCTTTAATCGCTTAAAATAGTCTATGGCAAATTCCACGATATGTGCCAAGTGGTAGCGAACTTGATCCAACTCAGCTTCTAACGCCTCAATTTTTTGTTGGGCTTTGTCTAGGTCAAATTTTGAAATACGCTTAATGCGAATTTCGGTAAGCCGCATTACATCCTCATCCGTAACAGGGCGCTTCAGGTTGATGGTATGCGGTGCCAAACCGCTATGAATGGCAGCGAGTACGCCTTCCCAAGTCTCTACTTCTTCGATATCACGATAAATACGATTCTCTATAAAAATACGTTCTAGTGATGCAAAATGCCATTGTTCTTCGAGCTCATCTTTCTTAACTTCAAGTTCATCGCGCAAGAGTTCCAAGGTGTGATCGGTTGAACGTCGCAATATCTCGGACACTCCAATAAAATTGGGCTTATTATCTTCAATAACACAACCCAATGGCGATATGGATGTTTCACAGGCCGTAAATGCAAACAACGCATCAATCGTTTTATCGGGAGACACATTTGCGGGTAATAGAATTTTAATTTCAACACTTGCCGCTGTGTTGTCTTCAATTTTTTTGATTTTGATTTTCCCTTTTTCGTTGGCCTTAAGTACGGAATCAATCAAAGATGATGTGGTGGTGGTAAACGGAATTTCGTTGATAACCAACGTTTGCTTGTCTTCTTGAGCTATACGGGCACGCACACGTATTTTTCCACCTCTAAGACCGTCGTTGTAATTGTCAGCATCCATGACACCCCCTGTTGGAAAATCGGGCACGAGTGTAAAGCGTTTGCCTTGCAAGTGCTTAATAGAAGCATCGATCAACTCGATAAAGTTATGTGGCAGAATTTTAGTAGAAAGACCTACTGCAATTCCTTCGCCCCCTTGCGCCAATAACATGGGAAACTTTACGGGCAAGTGAATGGGTTCTTTCTTACGACCATCATAGGAAAGTTGCCACTTCGTAACTTTTGGGCTAAAGACAACATCTAAAGCAAATTTAGAAAGTCGTGCTTCTATGTAACGTGAAGCAGCTGCAGCGTCCCCTGTAAGGATATTCCCCCAGTTCCCCTGCATGTCAATAAGCAAATCTTTTTGGCCTATTTGCACCATAGCATCTGCAATAGAAGCATCGCCGTGGGGATGGTACTGCATCGTGTGTCCCACAATGTTAGCCACTTTGTTGTAGCGGCCATCATCTAAATCTTTCATGGAATGCAGAATACGTCGCTGAACAGGTTTAAACCCATCTTCAATAGCAGGAACAGCGCGCTCCAAAATAACATAGGAAGCATAGTCCAAAAACCAATCTTTGTACATGCCTGTAACACGTATCAACTGGTCGTCAGCGATATGTTCTTGTTCTTCGTTCATGATTCTACTTTGTCTAACTCCACTTTAAGGTTATCAATAATAAAGGCTTGGCGTTGCGGGGTGTTTTTCCCCATATAAAACGACAACAATTCATCTATGGTCATGTTTTTGTCCAACATTACCGGATCTAAGCGGATATCATCACCTATAAAATGTTTAAACTCATCTGGTGAAATTTCACCTAGCCCCTTAAAGCGGGTGATTTCTGCTTGTTTGCCCAATGCTTCAAGTGCCTGTATGCGCTCTTGTTCTGAGTAGCAATAAATCGTTTTCTTTTTGTTCCGCACACGAAATAATGGTGTTTGCAAAATATACAAATGACCGTCTTTGATGAGTTCTGGAAAAAACTGGAGGAAGAATGTAATAAGTAACAACCGAATGTGCATACCATCAACGTCGGCGTCAGTAGCAATTACGATATTGTTATAGCGTAAATCTTCCATACTTTCCTCAATGTTGAGGGCGGCCTGCAAAAGATTAAACTCTTCGTTTTCGTAAACGATTTTTTTAGACATGCCATAAGAATTTAACGGCTTTCCTCTAAGACTAAACACCGCTTGGGTGTTAACATCTCTGGATTTGGTAATGGAACCACTAGCCGAATCTCCCTCGGTAATAAACAAAGTGGAATCCAAACGACGGTCTTTTTTGATATCACCCAAGTGAATGCGACAATCTCGTAGTTTTTTGTTGTGCAAACTTGCTTTTTTGGCACGCTCACGTGCTAATTTACGAATGCCTGACAGTTCTTTACGCTCTTTTTCGGCTTGTAAAATCTTACGTTGCAACGCCTCAGCAGTAGGTGCATTTTTATGCAAGAAATTATCCAGCTGCTTCCCTATAAAATCGTTGATATAGGTGCGAACAGTAGGTAGGTTTCCACCCATATCGGTTGAGCCTAATTTGGTTTTGGTCTGCGACTCAAACACCGGCTCCATAACCTTAATACTAATCGCTGAAATAATAGACTTCCGAATATCAGACGCATCAAATTGCTTGCCGTAGAACTCGCGAATGGTTTTAACCAAAGCTTCCCGAAAGGCAGCTTGGTGTGTTCCTCCTTGCGTAGTATGCTGTCCGTTTACAAACGAATGGTATTCTTCGTTATACTGGGTTTTACTGTGTGTGATGGCCACTTCAATATCATCCCCTTTCAGGTGGATTACTGGATATAAAAAATCTTCGGTATTGTTGTTGTCTTCCAACAGATCTTTAAGCCCGTTTTTGGAAATAAATTTTTCGCCATTAAAAACAATGGTAAGCCCTGGGTTGAGGTACACATAGTTTTTCAGCATTTTAGCTACGTACTCATGGCGGTAGCGGTATTTTTTAAAGATGCTATCATCGGGGATAAACGACACTTGCGTACCGTTACGCTTAGAAGATGCTTCTAGCGCAGTGTCTTCTTCAAGCGTACCTTGATGAAAACGCGCACGCTTCATTTGCCCGTCACGCACCGAGTAAACTGTAAATTCTCTAGAGAGTGCATTTACCGCTTTGGTACCTACTCCGTTTAGTCCTACTGATTTTTTAAATGCTCGAGTATCGTATTTACCACCCGTATTCATCTTGGAAACCACATCAACCACCTTGCCTAATGGAATTCCACGGCCGTAGTCCCGAACACCAACAACGCCATCTTTAATGGTGACCTCAATGGTTTTTCCAGCACCCATCACAAACTCGTCAATGCTGTTGTCTAGCACTTCTTTGAGCAAAATATAAATCCCATCATCGGGAGAAGAACCGTCGCCGAGCTTCCCGATATACATCCCGGGACGCATACGAATATGCTCTTTCCAATCTAAAGAACGGATATTATCTTCGTTATACTGCGTGGTTTGTGGCATGAGGGCTAATTTAGAACATCAGCCCCTAAAATTAAAGCCCCCTAAAACAAAGAAATTAACAATTACGAAGGGAAATTGTTAAAAGACTGATGCCAAAGGCAGTATATGCCTTTTTGGGGAGCTGGAATATTTTGTTAACTTTGTGTTAGACAAACCCAAATTGTTGACGTTAAATACTTAGCCTAATTCGCTTTTTTTATCTTTTACAGTTTAGGGGTGTTGGATATACGACATTCGTGTATATATAAATTGGCCTTAATTAAATCAAAATGAAAAAATGTCCATTATGTCTAAAACAGAAAAGTAAATTTACTAAAGAGCATTTGCCTTTTAAAGCTCTTTATAAAGGATTAGGTGTGAAAGACAATCCTGCAATAATTAAAATTTGCCGTTACTGTAATCAGACAAAATCAATATGGGATCAAGAAATTTTAGCCCCCCCCCGCTGGCGCGAGGGTCCTCTCTCGTGCCAAAGAAAACTTAATAAAAGACACAAGACATAGCCCTGTCTGACGACAGGCAGGCTTGCGCCCGCCTGAACTTCGGGCAGGCCAGCTAGGGAAATATAAAAAAATGAGATTTTTAAAAAATTTAATGTTAGTTGGATTAGTTCTCTCTTTGACTTCATGTGGGATTATCAAACAGCAAAGTGGCTATTTGAAAAACTTGAGAAAGAATGTGTATAAAAAAACACTAACATTAAACAAGGATATCAATTTTAAACAAACTAGAGGGATGATAAAAACAGAATATTATGCTTTTGCGGGAAAAGGAGATTACAGCCTTGTGTTCGAGAGCGATTCGGGATTTTATTTTTATGCAGCCACTTCAATTTTCAGATGTGAAGACAACGAGGTAGGGGGATTATTCATGACAAAAGATCATGTTCCAAGTGTGTACTTGTGGACAAGTTTTGTGATTAATGAAGATAAATTCAAAAACAATATAACTGAACCAAAATACGTGTCTCGATTGAAAAACTTTACAAATGCGAAAAGACCCTTTGTGCATTGGTATTATGAAGTCGAATCTGAAGCGTATACGTTAGAATAATATAATCGTTACTGTTCCCCCCCTGTTGGCGCGAGGGTCCTCTCTCGTGCCAAAGAAAACTTAATAAAAGCCACAAGACATAGCCTTGCGCCAGCGAGGGGCTACTATTCATATACAAGACCGGTAGATTACATTCAGCCTTTGGCTATAAATAATCATAAAAAAACACTCCAACTTCATAACCTATGAAAAAGGAGTGTTTTAGCAATTTATAAATACTGAATCTATTCCGTCTTAGAGTTTATAGAATACACAAAAAAGCGCACCACTTTACCGTCTTTAATCTCTCCATCAATCATGTGAAGTTCAGAAGTTTCTTCACCGTCAATGGTTTGGGTCACATTATGACCAGCTATAACCCAATCTGCACCGCTAGGAACAGATTTATAAGGCATACCCCAATACGCGTCCCATTTTGGGTTTGCAGCAGCAAACCAGCCTTCTAATAATGCGGCTTGCTCTTCTTTTGTTTTAATCTCAGAACCATCAGGTCCCAAAACATAAATGGAGTCTGCGCTAATACTCATAATGGTTTCCATATCTTGGTTGTTATGTGCTTCAAGATATTTTAACCAAACGTCCATCACGGCATCAGAACCGGTAACGAATTTCTCACCAGGCATCGGCTTAAAAAAACCTACACCTTCCACAGCAACATCTCCGGCTGGAGCTGTACAGCCTACTATGGCTACTACTAAGGTTATAAAAAGTACTTTTTTCATGATTTTGTGCTTTAAAAGTTATTCTTTATAAAATTAGTGAAATTTTATTAAACATTTTTTAATGAGATAGTTGCGTTCCTTTTTTTAATATATTTAACTCATGAAAATGCCCTATTTACTCGTTTTTTTGGTGTGTTTTGCCTGTACTAATACTCCAAAAATCGATGTTCCGTCCTTATCCTATAAGGAGCTAAAGCCCATGTTATTTCAAGAAGGAAACAAGACCTATGTCGTTAATTTTTGGGCAACTTGGTGTGCGCCCTGCATTAAGGAACTCCCCTATTTTGAAACCTTAAATGAA
The DNA here is from genome assembly GCA_938092005.1 of uncultured Flavobacteriaceae bacterium. Lineage (GTDB taxonomy): Bacteria > Bacteroidota > Bacteroidia > Flavobacteriales > Flavobacteriaceae > UBA7446. The sequence goes on from CALKOU010000001.1 coordinate 56,099, forward strand.
AAACCAAATATTGAAGTGCTGTTGGTAAGTTTGGATTTTCCACAACACAAGGAAACACGTTTACTACCGTTTATTAAGAAACACTAGTTGCAATCCAAAGTGGTACACTTAGATGACGTTAACGAAAACACTTGGATTAACGCCATTGATTCCACATGGAGTGGTGCACTTCCTGCAACTATTGTTTACAACAACCAAAAGCGCAGCTTTTATGAACGCTCTTTTACGCAAAACGAATTAGAAACTCTTGTTAAATCTTTTAATCCCTAACACATGAAAACAATCCTTATACTAATAAGTTCTCTATTTTTATTTACGCATAATCACGGCTATAAGGTCGGAGATGTTGCCACTGACTTTTCACTTTCTAACACCAAAGGCGAAATGGTTTCCTTAGCGGATTATGCAGATGCCAAAGGCTTTATTGTGGTGTTTACGTGCAATACTTGCCCGTATTCGGTTGCTTATGAAGACCGCATCAATGCCTTAGACGCCAAATACAAGTCTAAAGGCTACCCTGTTATTGCTATCAATCCAAACGATCCAGCAGCAAAAACAGGAGAATCATTAGATGACATGAAAACACGTGCAGCAGAAAAAGGGTTTACATTTCCGTATCTGCAAGACAAAGGGCAACACATCTATCCAAAATATGGAGCAACACGTACCCCACATGTATTCATCTTAGAAAAACAAGAAAAAGGGAGCGTGGTGCAGTATATCGGTGCTATTGATGATAGCTCTAGAAATCCAAAAAAAGTCAAACAACGCTATGTGGAAGATGCTGTTGATGCCCTTTTGGCAGGTCAACAACCTAAAGTAACCACAACCAAAGCTATAGGGTGTTCCATTAAAACCCTCTAGCCTCTCTTTCATTTTGACAGATAGTTAAAATGTAGTTACTTTGTAATAACATTATAAGTTATGAAAACGGCTATTATACAAATTGGTAATTCAAAAGGCTTGCGTCTAAGCAAGACCATTTTGAAGCAGTACAATATTGTCGACGAGGTGGAACTCATTTTTGAAAAAGGGCAAATTGTGGTTAAGCCTATAAACGTGCCTAGAGCAAACTGGGAAACCGCCTTTGCAGAAATGCGTCAAAACAGCGATGATGCATTGTTAATTCCAAACGTATTTGAAGAAGAAAATCTGGAGGAATGGAGTTAATCCAATATGCCATTGTTCTTGTCAATCTTGACCCTACTGTGGGGAGTGAAATCAAAAAAACAAGACCTTGCGTTGTGATTTCCCCAAACGAGATGAACCAGCACCTGCATAAGGTAGTGCTTGCGCCCATGACCACCAATTTAAAAAAATACCCAACACGAGTGCCTGTACTGCATCAGCGCAAAAAAAGCATGATTGCCATAGATCAAATCCGAACGGTGGATAAACGTTGTATTCTAAAAGTATATCAAAAGTTAACGACTACTGAAATTGATTCCTGCAAGGCGGTTATCAAAGAAGCCTTTGTGGATTAGATTTACACGTTAAATCGGAAGTGCATCACATCCCCGTCTTGAACGGTGTAGTCCTTACCTTCCACTCGAGCCTTTCCAGCTTCTTTTGCTTTTTGTTCTGATCCGTAAGCGTCGTAGTCCGCATACGAAATCACTTCGGCACGAATAAAGCCTTTTTCGAAGTCGGTATGAATGACTCCGGCAGCTTGAGGCGCAGAAGCACCCGCTGGGATAGTCCATGCACGAACTTCTTTTTCACCAGCCGTGAAGTATGTTTCAAGATTTAATAGCGTGTAGGCCGCACGAATGAGTTTGGCAGCACCTGGTTCGTCTAAGCCCAAATCTTCTAAAAAGAGTTGTCGCTCGTCGTAGGTTTCCAATTCGTTAATATCGGCTTCCGTAGCAACAGCAAGAACCAACACCTCGGCACTTTCGTTGGCTACTGCTTCTTTAACTTGCGTTACATAAGCGTTTCCGCTACTAGCAGCGCTTTCGTCTACGTTACATACATAAAGTACCGGTTTATCAGTAATCAATTGTAAAGGCCTTACATAAGCCTCACGATCCCCCGCTACTATTTCAATAGCGCGAACAGATGTTGCAGCAGAAAGCCCTTGGTGAAGGGTTTCCAGCACAGTAAGTTCCTTTTGCGCTTCTTTATCTCCTGTTCGAGCAGCACGTTTTACTTTCTCTAAACGTTTTTCTACTGCTTCAAGGTCTTTTAATTGCAATTCGATATCAATGGTTTCCTTATCACGAAGCGGATCAACAGAACCGTCTACATGAACAATATTATCATTATCAAAGCAGCGCAATACGTGAATGATAGCATCCGTTTCTCTTATATTCGCTAAAAACTGATTGCCAAGCCCTTCTCCTTTACTCGCCCCTTTTACCAATCCTGCTATATCTACAATTTCAACCGTAGCTGGGATTACTTTTTGAGGATCCACCAATTCTTCTAATCGGTTTAAGCGTGGATCAGGTACATTAACCACCCCAATATTGGGTTCTATGGTACAGAAGGGAAAGTTTGCGCTTTGTGCTTTGGCACTAGACAAACAATTAAATAAGGTTGATTTTCCTACGTTGGGTAGGCCTACAATACCGGCTTTCATGCGTCAGGGTGCATAAACTGTTGCTTGCCCAAAAGTACGGCTTCTGTTTCCTCGTGATCTTCGTCTGGTATACAGCAATCTACTGGACAAACTGCGGCACATTGAGGCTCGTCATGAAACCCTTTGCATTCGGTACATTTGTCTGGAACAATAAAATATACTTCGTCTGAAATGGGCTCCTGCATAGCATCAGCGTCTACCGCTTTTCCATTTGGAAGTACAACATCCCCGTTCAGTGAGGTACCGTCTGCGTATTTCCAATCAAAAGCACCTTCGTAAATAGCCGTGTTTGGACATTCCGGTTCACAAGCACCACAATTAATACATTCATCAGTTATGATAATAGCCATAGCATTTTTTTAACTTTGCAAAAGTAGGGTCATAAATACTCTAAACCAAAAAATGACATCACACAAACAAACAATTCAAGCGTTTTGTGCGCTAGGACAACTTTTTAGAGACTACACAGCACAAGTTTCACGAGAAGATAATTGGATTCAAAACCTTGATAATGCACTGCTTAATGCAAAACAGCTCAACAAATGGTTTACAAAAGAAAATCTACGCTTATGTATTGACGTTTGGGGGGAAACATTAACCGAAAGTGCTATTTCAATGTGGCTGTCCAACTACCCTGAACCCTCTAAACAACAACGTTTAGGCTTAGTGCTGGCAGGAAATGTTCCGCTTGTTGGGCTACACGACATCCTGTGTGGTTTGGCTAGCGGCTGTACAATTGAAGCCAAATTATCTTCAAATGACACGCTTTTACTCCCCCTAATAGCAGCATTTCTAACTGAAATGGAACCCTCATGGAAAGACAACATCCATTTCACTCAAGATAAGTTAAGCACTTATGACAAAGTAATTGCTACGGGTAGCAACAATACTGCACGCTATTTTGAATATTATTTTAGAAGTAAACCACACATCATCCGAAAAACAAGAAATGGTGTTGCGGTATTAGACGGAAAAGAATCTAAAGAAGATTTAGCAGATCTATGCAACGACATGCTCCGCTATTTTGGGCTTGGTTGCCGAAGCATATCCCACCTTATGGTGCCAAATGATTATGATTTTAACGATTTGTTCCTTGCACTTTATGAACACAAAGACATAATACACCATAATGCTTATGCGAACAATTATGATTACAACAAAGCTGTTTATTTGATGCAAGAACAGGAATTGTTGGAGAACGGATTTATGATGCTGAAAAATGACGAAAGTCTTAACTCCCCCATTGCATGTGTGCATTACAGCCGTTATGACAACCTTAAAGAAGCAAAAGAAAAGATTAGCAATAATCAAGAAGGTATTCAATGTGTTGTTGCTAATTGTCTTGATAATGCGCTTTCTTTTGGTGAAACACAGCACCCTAGCTTGCATGATTATGCTGACCATGTTGATACCATGGATTTTTTGTTAAAAAATGAACCTTAAAAAGAGTGCTTAACCGAATGTGTTTTTGTTACTTTGCCGTCAAATAAGATAAAAATGAAAATGCACAACTTTAGTGCTGGTCCTTGTATCCTTCCACAGGAAGTGATGCAACAAGCCGCCCAAGCTGTTAAAGAGCTCGATAATTCAGGATTATCACTAATTGAAATTTCACACCGCAGTCCTGCGTTTATCGACATCATGGAACGTGCTACTTCCTTGGCACTTGAGCTTTTAGGACTTCAAAACAAAGGCTACCGTGCAATGTTCTTACAGGGAGGCGCAAGTCAACAATTTTTGAACGTTGCTTACAACTTACTTGAAACAAAAGCTGGCTATGCCAACACAGGAACTTGGTCAACAAAAGCCATTAAAGAAGCGAAACTTCTTGGTGAAGTTGTTGAAGTTTCCTCATCTAAGGATACCAATTTCAATTACATTCCAAAAGGATATGCTATTCCAACTGATTTGGATTACCTTCATATCACAACCAACAACACTATTTTTGGAACACAGTACAAAACCCTTCCAGATACCAATGCAACCTTAGTGGCTGACTCATCATCAGACATTTTTTCACGTCAATTGGACTTTAGTAAATTTGGTTTATTGTATGCGGGTGCACAAAAGAATATGGGACCTGCCGGCACAACATTAGTTGTTGTCCGTGAAGATGTTTTAGGAAAGGTTTCACGTCAAATACCTTCAATGCTGGACTACAAAATACATGCTGATAAAGAGAGTATGTTCAACACACCACCTGTATTTGCGGTATATACTTCTATGCTTACGCTGGAATGGCTAAAGAATAAGGGAGGCGTTGCTGCTATTGAAAAAGAAAATGAAGCAAAAGCTGCCTTAATGTATGGGGAAATTGATCGTAATCCGCTCTTTGATGGTTTTGCAGCCAAAGAAGATAGGAGTACCATGAATGCTACCTTTACATTAAATACTCCCGCATTAAAAGAAAGTTTTGAAGGCATGGCGAAAGAAGCTGGATTAAATGGCATTAATGGTCACCGTTCGGTAGGAGGTTACCGCGCTTCCATGTACAATGCCCTACCCCTTTCATCAGTCCAAGCACTGGTTGACGTTATGAAAACATTAGAAAAAAACGCATAAAAATGAGCATGAATATTCACGCAAATGATGGGATTTCCCAATCAGGACAAGACGCACTAACAGCTGCTGGTTTTACCATTACAACCACCAACGTAGCGCAAGAACAATTAGCTAATCACATCAATGAAAACAACATTGTTGGTATTTTGGTACGCAGTGCCACTACAGTACGTAAAGAACTTATTGATGCTTGCCCGGGCTTAAAGCTCATTGGTCGTGGTGGTGTTGGCATGGACAATATTGACGTTGATTATGCTCGCGAAAAAGGACTTCATGTTATCAACACACCTGCTGCATCATCGGCATCTGTTGCTGAGCTTGTTTTCGCACACTTATTTGGTGCTGTTCGCTTTTTGTATGACGCTAACCGCAACATGCCTCTTGATGGTGAAACCAAGTTCAAAGTCTTGAAAAAAGCCTATGCGGGCGGAACCGAACTTCGTGGGAAAACTCTTGGAATTGTTGGCTTTGGACGTATTGGACAGGCAACAGCTAAAGTTGCTTTAGGTTTAGGAATGGATGTTGCTGCATTTGACCCATTTATGGAAGAAGCTACTGTTGCAGTTGATTTCTTCAACGGTCAATCGGTAGACATTAACATCAAAACACGCTCTTTTGACGAAGTGTTAGCGCAGTCAGATTTTGTGACATTGCATGTGCCAGCGCAAGATAAGCCCACTATTGGCGCGGCTGAATTTGCTAAAATGAAAAAAGGCGCAGGTCTTATTAACGCTGCTCGTGGAGGTGTTGTAGATGAAGAAGCACTTGTTGATGCACTTGAAAGCAAACACTTAAGTTTTGCAGCACTTGATACTTTTGTAAACGAACCTACCCCTGCTGTCAAATTGTTAATGCACCATCAAATTTCTCTGACCCCACATATTGGTGCTGCTACAAAAGAGGCACAAGACCGAATTGGTGTTGAGCTAGCACAACAAATTGAATCACTACTAGGGTAAATGCAACGATTAAAAGAACGCTGGGGCATTCAATCCAATGTTCAGTTGGTGATGATTTTTGTGGTATTTGCTGTCACAGGGTCTTCAGCTGCTAAACTTGCCGAGCCTGTTACCAATTATTTGGGTATAACGTTGGAAAATGTCAACGCATGGATATATTGGCCTATTAGAATTTTACTCATTTTCCCTATTTATCAGGTATTACTTGTATTTTTTGGTTTTATTTTTGGTCAGTTCCGTTTTTTTTGGAACTTTGAAAAGAAGATGCTGAGTCGTATGGGATTTGGTTTTCTCTTTAGATCATGACATGAAAACATCTGCACTTGTATTGCGCATTTTGCTGGTTGGGTTGCTTTTCTACCCTACTCTGGCGCAACACACGCATGTTTTATTAGATCATGACCATCCCAAATGCGACACAAACACCACTCATTTTCATGAAGCCGAAACCCATTGTGATCTTTTAGATTATGTAACGGCTAGTACATACTTGGCACCACTCATAGAAGGTGTACAATCCATATTCTTTGAACCTTACAGAGCACAAACAAGTGTTCATAAGTACCAAACTTCACGATTTAGCAAACACCAAAGAGGTCCGCCTACTGTCTAATTCTTTTTTAGACCTCTTATCTATTTGATTATTCCTTTTTGGGGTAATCATGCCTACCTATTCATTATTTTAAAAATTAAAAACATGTTTAAAAATATTCTTATAAAATCATTATGTATCACTGCTATTCTTTTTTTAGCTTCATGTGATGATAAAGATGAACCAAAAGCAATTAACGAGCACGAAGAGTTCTCGAGAGTAACCATCAAAGTTACCAAGGAAGATGATCAATCATTTGAAACGCATGAGTTTGAAGTTGAAGGTCATGATCACGATAACACCAATAACACAGGGAATTCTGGAGACCCCCATGACGATCACGCTGAAATTGAGCTTGAAGCGAATACGTCTTATCTTTTCGAAATTCGTTTTTACAACGATGAAGACCCAAATAATCCAGAAGATGTTACGCAAGAAATCATCGATGAAGCAGATGAGCATCAAATATTCTATGAATTAACAGATGGCGCAAACATCACCATTTCATCTGGTCCTGGAGATACTATGGATCGTGATTCTAATCCGCTTAACTTAATTTCAAGATGGACAACTACTGGTGCTGGTGTAGCTGATGTAGAAGTGTATTTGATTCATGAGCCAACATCAAAAACAGGTACTTCGCGTGATGATTTTGGTGGTGCTACGGATGTGGAGATTGAATTTGAAGCGCACGTAGAATAAATATCTCGTGCTACTATTTTGAAAAACACTAATTCAAATACCATTTGTTGTAACTGTTCAAATCTTTACAAGGCGGTAGTCAGTATATTTATATTGACTACCAGCTTTGTTTTTTCTCAAGACTGCAATCTTACCATTAGCGGGAAGATTATTGATGTTCAGCACAACTCGCCTTTAGAGGCAGCAGTTATCGAAGTGGTAGGAACCCGTTTAGCCGCTGTTTCTGACGCTAATGGGGATTTTATACTTAGCAACCAATGCAAAGGCAAGCTAACGCTTAAAATATCCCATTTAAATTGTGATGCTGTTTTTCGTGAAATTGATTTAGAGAGTTCCAGTTCGTATAATTTTAGACTAGAGCACCGAGTTGAAAACTTAAACGAAGTGGTCGTTTCTAAACTAAGAGTTCATGAACTTTCAGCTACAAGTAAAATACATTCCTTAACCGAATTACAAAAAGACCGTTTTAGTAGTAAAGGTCTTGCAGGAGCACTTGAGCAAATTAGTGGTGTCACAATCCTATCAACAGGAAATAGCATAGGGAAACCCGTGATTCACGGCATGTTTGGTAGCCGAGTTGGTATTGTTTACGACGATATGTTGTTGGAAAATCAGCAATGGGGACAAGATCATGCACCAAACGTAGATTTAAATACGTTTGAAAACATTCGTTTAATAAAAGGGGCTAGTACGCTCAAATATGGTACAACTCCAGGTGGCGTGGTCGTTCTTGCCTCAATACTCCCAAAGCGTGTTGATTCTTTATATGGAAAAACAATACTTAGTGGTATGTATAATGGCCGTGGTTACAGTGCCATTAGCAACTGGGTAAAATCACACAAAAGCGGAGCTTATCTTAAGTTACAAGGAACCGTAAAAAGAAATGGCGATTTTACCAGTCCAAACTACAACTTAACGAACACAGGAAATAAAGAAAATAATTTTTCTATTTCACTTGGCAAAAATGGACTTCAACACAAATGGAAAGCATTCTTCAGTTACTTTGACACTGAGATAGCGATATTAAAAAGTGCACATATTGGTAATGTGAAAGACTTGTTACGCGCTATTGAATCGGATGTTCCACTAGTTATAGACCCACTTAAAAGTGATATTGACTTTCCCAAGCAGGCAAACAATCACTACACCGCCAATATTGAGTATACAAATACGAGTGTGGTTAACGGGGAATTACATCTCAAATACAGTTGGCAAAGGAATCACCGAAAAGAATTTGATATAAGAAGAGGTGCGCTGAAAGATACACCTGCTCTTGACATGGCATTAAATACGCATAACCTAATCTCAAATTACGAGTGGGACACAACATTTGGGAACTTTGATTCAGGTGTTTTTTTTCAGGTGCAAGACAATTACTCAAGTCCTGAAACAGAAATAAGAAGGTTGATTCCAGATTATTTAAAAACTAAGTTGGGCGGCTATCTTACAGCAACTCTTAACAATACTAAAGATTTTATTTTTGAGTTTGGTGCACGCTATGAGTACCACAATAATGAAGTTCAAAAGTTTTACAGAGACAGTCGTTGGGACTTAAAAAATTATGAAGCTCCATTTAGAAAATATGTCATTAGAGAAGAAAAAAGTCAAAAATTAATCAAAAGAACATTAGTGTTTAATACGTTTTCGTTTAACGCAGGGGTTCGCCATAGTTTATCGCCAACGTACAGTATAAACGTTAATTACAACCATACACAACGCGCCCCAAACATAGCTGAAATGTTTAGCGATGGATTGCACCACTCGTTGGCTTCTATTGAATATGGAAATCCTTTTTTAGGCAAAGAAACTACCCACAAGGCAGTTATTGATTTTGAAAAGAAAGCAGGTAATTTTCAATTCTCCCTAACGCCATATATAATCGTTGGGAACAACAATTATATTGTTAATGAGCCCACAGGTGTTGAGAGCACCATCCGAGGTGCATTTCCTGTTTGGGAATACGCGGCAGTAAGTGCTTTATTTAAAGGATTTGACTTCGATTTTTCGTATGCATTTAATGCCAAAACACAGTTTAGAAATTCGACTTCTTGGGTTGAAGCCACGAATACTAAAACAGATTTACCTCTTGTCAATATTCCGCCTTTGACGATCAATAACCAGTTGCAGTTTTCATTGCCAAATTGGAACTCCTTTTTTGTAATGGTAAACAGCAAAACCATTTTTCGCCAAACTCAATTCCCAAATAATAATTTTGACACAACTGTCATAGAAGACGGCAAAATTGTAACTAAAACAGTTGATATAAGCACACCACCAAATGGATATCACGATTTGGGACTTGAACTAAATTGGGGTCCATATCCCCTACGTTCAAGCAACGTCAGCATCTCTTTATCTTTCGATAATGTACTAGATGCTTCGTATAGAAACTACCTTAACCGATTGCGGTTTTACTCCGATGAAATTGGAAGAAATATAAGTTTACAAATCAAACTATATCATTAATTCAAGCTAGGATAACTTTCCTTGAATAAGCTTTAAAAACTCATTTCGGGTTTCCATAGCTTCAAAAGCACCTCTAAAACCCGAAGTAGTGGTTAATGAATTTTGCTTTTGAACACCGCGCATCATCATGCACATATGTGAGGCTTCAATAACAATAGCAACACCCTTAGGCTGAAGTGTTTCATCGATGCAATTCATAATTTGTTCGGTGAGACGTTCTTGTACCTGAAGACGGCGTGCAAACACATCAACAACACGAGGTATTTTACTAAGTCCTACAATATGCCCATTTGGGATGTATGCAATATGTGCCTTTCCAAAAAACGGTAACATATGGTGTTCACATAACGAGTAAACTTCAATATCTTTTACCACTACCATTTCGTTATAGGATTCAGCAAATTTTGCACCTTCTAAAATGGCAGCAGGATCCATATCGTACCCTTGTGTCAAGAACTGCATAGCCTTAGCTGCTCGTTTGGGGGTTTCAATTAAGCCCTCTCGGTATGGGTTTTCACCCAAGCCTGTCAAAACCTCTAAATATTGTTTCTGTATGGCTGTAGTTGTTTCTTGGTCGTAAATATCTTTAGCTTCGAATGTCATAGCGTTTTAATTTTTGATGAATAATGCTTTAGTAGTTTTTTTACTTTAGGACTAATTACAGCAGCGCAATACGGCTGATTTTTATTTAAATTATAATAATCATGATGTTCAACCTCTGCGTTGTAAAACGTTTCAAAGGGAGTGATTTCTGTAACTATAGGGTCAGGAAAAGCCTTGTTCGCTTCTAGATTTTTAATAAAGGCCTCTATTTGTTTTTTTTGTTCCAAGTCGTGGTAAAACACTCCTGAACGATATTGTGTTCCAATGTCGTTCCCCTGTCGGTTTAGTGTAGTGGAGTCATGGGTATCAAAAAAAACAGCTAATAAGGTATCAAATGAGATTTCATCAGCGTTAAATTCAATTTGGACACATTCAGCATGACCTGTTCGACCCGAACAAACTTCCCTGTAAGCAGGGTTCTTAATATGTCCGCCGGTATATCCAGGAATGGTCTTAAGGACACCTCTTAATCGTGAGAAAAGTGTTTCCGTACACCAAAAACAACCTCCAGCAAAAGTGGCTAACGCCATATTGTTTAATTATTATATTACAAAATTAAACAAAATATGTTTATGTGCCAATAAACAAATGAAATATGATAGAGACGTAATTAAAAAAGATTAAATTTGGTTTCTTTGTAAGACATGATTTCAGCTCAACATATATTCAAAACGCACGGTAAAACGGAAATACTTAAAGATATTTCCTTTATACTAGATCCAGCTGAAATTGTATCCATTGTTGGTCCGTCTGGTGCTGGAAAAACGACCTTGCTACATATCTTAGGAACACTTGATCGTCCAGATAAAAATCCAAAAACTGTACTCCAAATAGATGGTGTTGATATGTTAACGCTTTCAGATAAGGCAATTGCAACATTTCGCAACAACTCTCTTGGGTTTGTATTTCAATCTCATCAGCTTCTCCCGGAGTTTACAGCCATAGAAAACATTTGCTTGCCCGCTTATATCAAAGGCACCAAAAGTAAAGTGGCAAAAAAACATGCCCTAGAACTTCTTGATTTTTTTGGGCTTACCGACAGAGCAGAACACAAACCTAGCATGTTATCAGGAGGGGAACAGCAGCGAGTAGCTGTTGCTCGAGCACTCATCAACAACCCTAGCCTACTACTTGCTGACGAACCAAGTGGCAACCTAGATTCGGTTGCTGCAGAACAATTGCATGATTTATTTTTCAGGTTACGAGAAACCTTTTCCATCAGTATGATTTTGGTTACGCATAATCAAGAATTAGCAGCTAGAGCAGATCGAATGTTAACCCTTGTTGACGGCCAATGGAGCTAAAAAAGGGAGAACTAAAATCCTTTTTAGAGGATAAGGTTGTGCAGTATAACCAATACAAGTTTATTGAAAGTGATCCCATTTCTATTCCGCATCAATTTTCAAACAAACAAGACATAGAAATTGCAGGTTTCTTTGCAGCTACTATCGCATGGGGTAACAGAAAGAGTATCATCAAAAATGCCCGTGACCTAATGACACGCATGGATCACGCGCCCTATGATTTTATACGCAATCATACAGCAGCTGATTTAGCTGTGCTGGAAGGCTTTGTACATCGCACATTTCAAGAGGAGGATGTCCTGTTTTTTGTGGCGCGCTTACAAGAGCTTTACCAAGATTATTCGAGCTTAGAAACACTTTTTATTCCAAAAGAAAATGAAACGGATATGCACGCTTCACTTACGCGATTTCATGAAACGTTTTTTGCTGTAGCGCACCCTAGAAGAACTGAAAAACACATTTCTAATCCTGCAAAAAAATCTGCCGCAAAACGACTGCATATGTTTTTGCGCTGGATGGTGCGTCAAGATGCTTCAGGAGTGGATTTAGGTATTTGGAAAAACATAGCACCGGGAAAACTCTCTTGCCCTTTAGATGTCCATTCTGGAAACGTTGCACGCCGTTTGGGGTTATTAAAACGAAAACAAAATGATTTAGCCGCAGTTCAAGAGCTGGACTGTAACCTTCGAGTAATGGACCCAAAAGATCCCGTAAAATACGATTATGCCCTTTTTGGATTGGGTGTTTTTGAAGGGTTTTAGTTGATGTTTTTGTATTTTCTATCTTTGCAAAACAAAACCATGAGGAGACGCGAATGAATATTTTAATAAAAGCTGCCAAAATCCTCGATGCTTCCAGCCCGCATCACAATACGACCCAAGATATTTATATTGAAGATGGGGTTATTCAAAAAATTGGAAATGAGCTTTCTTATCCAGATGCTAAACAACTAACATTTGACGACTTACACATCTCACAAGGGTGGTTTGACAGTGGTGTTTCTTTTGGAGAACCTGGCTATGAGGAGCGTGAAACCATAGCGCATGGTCTTGAGGTTGCAGCTAACAGTGGCTTCACGCATATCGCTTACAATACCAATACATATCCAAAGCCAGATAGCAGAGCCGATATTGCTTTCCTTTTAGAACAAGCCAACGGAAGCGCTGTAAAATTGCATCCAAAAGCTCGAATAACCACTGCCGATAGTGACGCTAAACTGGCGCCATTGCGTGAACTTCAAGCTGCAGGCGCGGTCAGTTTTAGCAATCATAAGGCTCCCTTATCTAATGCAAACACCCTAAAACTTGCTTTGCAATACACCCATGATTTTGATGGACTTGTTGAATCATTTGCTTTTAACCAAGACATAGGTAGCGATGGTGTTATGCATGAAGGTACCGTGAGTACAGCCCTGGGACTAAAAGGGGTTCCAAGTATTGTTGAAGAGATGCAAGTCAAACGAGATTTGGATATTTTGAGCTACACGGGCGGAAAAATGCACATACCTACCCTATCTACCAAGGATGCCATTTCGCATGTAAAAGATGCACGAAAAGCCGGGTTAGACGTAAGTTGTAGTACTAGCATTCACAACTTATATTTTACGGACAAAGCACTTCAAGATTTTAACGCCAATGCTAAACTCCTTCCACCTTTACGTGAAGATGCAGATCGTAAAGCCCTAAGGAAAGCAGTATTGGATGGCACCATTGATATGGTAACTGCTGATCACCAACCCTTAAATAGTGAACTAAAACATGTAGAGCTTGATCGTGCACACTACGGCTCTATAGGACTAGAACACAGTTTTGGATGCTTGCTCAGCATGTTTACAATTGAAGATACAGTTAAGATACTCATCCGAGGCAAAGAGCGCTTTGGAATTGCTGCACATACAATTGCTGAAGGCGCCATAGCAGATATTTCCTTATTCTCCCCTAAAGGTACCAAAGAGGTTACAAAAGCTACGCTTGCTTCAACTTCAAAAAACAGCTTATTTATAGGGCAAGCCTTTTCGGGAACTGTTGTTGGAATTGTGGCACAGAATCAAATGCATCTAGCCATTTAACATGTCTGATTTCGTATACGTATCACGTGAGGCACGTGCCAATAACGCCCCTTTGTTGATATTACTGCATGGCTATGGCAGCAATGAAACTGATTTATTTTCATTTGCGTCGCTTATTCCAAGCGCATATCATGTCGTGTCGCTTCAAGCACCGCTTTCACTGGGAACAACAGGGTATGCGTGGTTTCCCATACACTTTGAAGAAAACATGGAACGCTGGACTTCTCCTAGCGAAGTACAGCAAGCGGTACGGTATATTGAAACATTTATGGCGTACTACACCGCCAAAACAGATGTAGACGCTAACAATATTACATTATTAGGATTTAGTCAAGGTGCTATGTTAAGCTATACCGTAGGAATCCCAAATCCAAAAGTAAGTGCAATAGCAGCATTAAGTGGCTATTTAGATTCACGAGTCATAAACTTAACATTTGAAGCAAAGCCCATTTACGTTTCGCACGGTAAAGAAGATATGGTTGTTCCTTATGCATGGGCTGAACAATCTGTTGAACTGCTAAATCAAAACGGATATGTACCTGTATTTAACGCCTATCACCAAGGGCACGGCGTTAATCAAGAAAATCTGAGTAGTGTTATGGCTTGGCTGCAAGCACAGCTTTAGTTAATTTTTTTTTGTACATTAGTAAAACCAAATATCAAACCTACTATTTATGCATACCCACACAAACTTCATGTAAATTTTTTATTATTTAAATGCATTGTACGCGTTGTCGTCATGCATAAAAAGATTGTATGATTGAAGTTACGTCACAAAAAAACAGAAAAGCGAAGTAGGTTGAAAGCAGACTTGGGACTTAGTTCACCTATACAAGCTTCGCTTCAAAGCCAGAGATAGTAGGTTTTCTCTGGCTTTACTTTTTCTTCTTGAGTGTTGGTGTTAAGGTAGCTGTGCTCACTTTTTGCTGTAGTCCTTTTATGGAATCTTGCAGTTTTTCTGTTTTTGCTTTTTCAGCATTTAGTTTGGCTTGCGTGTACTTTAGACGTTTTCCGTAATCTGACACCAAAAATAGATTGACGAGAATGGAAAAAATCATGATGTAAAAAAATATCTTCTGCTTCATATTATGTAGTTATAGATAAGTTATCGTAAGCCAAATGAATCCCTTCGGGTAATTGAGCTTGCACTTCGTCATGAAATCCTAAACGATGACTGATGTGCGTGAAGTATGTTTGTTTGGCATTTATTTTTTGAGCAAACGCTATTGCTGCCTCCAAATGTAAATGTGATGGATGTGGTTCAATGCGCAATGCATTCACAACGAGGGTTTCAACACCAACCAATTTTTCAGCTTCTGCATCTGTCATGGAAAACATATCTGTTATGTAAGCAAAAGAGTCAAAACGAAAGCCAAGAACTTCTAATCCATAATGATTTACAACAATAGGAACTATTGTTTTTGAAGCAACCGTAAATGGTTTTTTGGGATCAATAATAGAGGGATTAACAGAGGGTGCACCTGGATATTTATTTTCATCACTAAAAATATAATCGAATCGCTTTGATAGGTTGTCCATAACACGCTTTAGACCATAAACAGCTAATGCACCAACCTTAAATGCAAATGGGCGTATGTCGTCTATTCCAGCGGTGTGATCGGCGTGTTCGTGTGTAAAAAGCAATGCGTCAATCTTAGGACATTGGCTTTTTAACATTTGTTGTCTGAAATCAGGACCGCAATCCACCACAAAATCTACGTTGTCCCATTGTACCCAAATGGACGAACGAAGGCGTTTGTCTTTGGTATTTTCACTTAAACACACAGGGTGTGTGCTTCCAATAATTGGGATTCCCTGAGATGTACCAGTACCTAAAAAGTGAACTTTAACAGCCATAAAACAAAATTACACCAAAGATGTACAACCATGAAGATAAGTTTCATAATTTTGAGCAAATATAATCCTATGTCCATACAACTTTCAGGAGATCATCCATTTGAAAACGCACCATCCTTAGAGGCAAAGGCACTTCGAATTAATCTTAACGATAACATCTACGGCACATTTGCTGAGATTGGTGCTGGACAAGAAGTCGCGCGTCATTTTTTTAGATGTGGTGGGGCTTCTGGGACTATAGCCAAAACCATGAGTGCCTACGATAAGGATTTCAGTGATGCGATTTATGGAAGAGAAGATGATGGAAGGTATGTATCTGAATCACGTCTTAACAAAATGCTCGATTGGGAAATTGGCCTACTAGAAAAGCGAATTGATAGATCAAAAAATCAAAATAAGCTATTCTTTGCGTTTGCAAACACCGTAACAACCATAGACTTTGCAAAACGTTACAACGGACACGGTTGGATGGGTATTCGTTTTCAAACACAGCCCGATGAACCTTACTCCATGATTACTACCCACGTAAGGTTTCGAGAAAACGATGCAAAAGCACAACAACTAACCCTTGGTGTGATTGGTGTTAATCTTATTTATGGGGCTTTTTATCAGCACGACAAGCCTAAAAAAATGCTTCAATACCTCTATGACCACATTGACCGTGACGCCATAGAAATTGATACCATTAATTTTACTGGCCCCCTTTTTAAAGACGTCGACAACCGGGTATTAAGCTTAGAGCTGGTACGGCTTGGCATGACCGATGCCGTCATGTTTGGTCCAGATGGTAATAATTTACTACCAGCAAGAGAACTTTACAAGAAAAATATCATTGCCATAAGAGGTAGTTTCCGACCTGTTACTAAAGTAAATGTGGACATGTATCGAAAGTCCATTGCCATTTTTGAAAAAGAACCTGATTCAAATCCAGACAATTCGCTCGTTATTTTTGAAATTACGCTTTCAAACTTAATGACAACTGGAGCCATTGACGAAGAAGATTTCATGGACAGGGCAAGATTATTGTGTTCACTGGGACAAACAGTAATGATTTCAAATTTTAAGGAATATTACCGACTTGCTGAATACTTTTCAGAATACACCAAAAAGAAGATTCGCCTAACCATGGGGGTCAACAACCTAATTGAAATTTTTAATGAAAAGTATTACCGTAACTTAAGTGGTGGCATACTTGAGGCATTCGGGAAATTGTTCTTTAAAAACCTTAAAGTATACCTCTACCCCATTATTGATTCTAAAACGGGTACTATTACAGACAGTAATTCCTTACGTGTAAATCCAAGGCTCAAAGAATTGTATAATTTCTTTAAATACAACGATAAAGTTGTTGATATATTGGACTATAACACCGAAGACATGAAAATCTTTTCCCGAGATGTGCTAGAACAAATCAAGGAAGGAAATCACGGCTGGGAAGACAAACTTCCTCAAGGAGTGTCTAAACTCATTAAGAGTAAAAAATTGTTTGGGTATAAGCCAAAATAAGACGCACTAGCCTTCTAAAATTTGAGCGGCGTGTTCTTTTGTTTTAACCTTATTAATGACACGAACTATCGTACCAGAGGCATTAATAACAAATGTAGTACGATGAATACCTTCAAATTCTTTTCCCATAAACTTTTTAGGCCCCCATACGCCAAAGGCGCTAATAGCACTGTGATCTTCGTCAGCAAGTAGTGGAAAAGGAAATGAAAATTTAGTAGCAAAATTTGCTTGCTTCTTAACACTGTCGGCACTTACCCCTAATAATTCATAGCCTTCGGCCTGTAGTGCAGCATAATGATCACGCAAATCACAAGCCTCAGCGGTACATCCGGGGGTGTTGGCACGTGGATAAAAGAATACGATGAGTTTTTTTCCTTTGTAATCTTGATCAGACACAGACGCGCCTAAATGATTTTGACCTGAAAAAGCAGGCATTTGATCTCCTTCTTGTAGCATTTTTTCTATTTTTAGACGTTAAAAATACAAAAATGAACAAAGCCGAAAAGGTACAATTCGCAATAAAAAAGCTAGAAGAGTTTTATCCTACTATTCCTATACCGCTAGACCACAAGGATCCTTATACGTTACTCATTGCAGTATTACTTTCGGCACAAAGCACCGATGTCAGAGTAAACCAAATAACACCAAAGCTTTTTGCCAAAGCAGATAACCCTACAGACATGATTAAACTAAGCGTTGACGAAATAAGGGAAATCATAAAACCTGTTGGATTATCCCCTATGAAATCAAAAGGCATACATGGGTTATCACATATCCTTTTAGAAAAACACAACGGAAACGTTCCTCAAAGTTTTGAGGATTTAGAAGCCTTACCAGCGGTAGGACATAAAACAGCTAGTGTCGTAATGGCTCAAGCG
Source organism: uncultured Flavobacteriaceae bacterium (assembly GCA_938092005.1). Classification (GTDB taxonomy): domain Bacteria; phylum Bacteroidota; class Bacteroidia; order Flavobacteriales; family Flavobacteriaceae; genus UBA7446. Next base: position 74,177 of record CALKOU010000001.1, read on the forward strand.
TTTGGTGTACCAGCATTTCCAGTAGATACGCACATACAACGATTAATGTACCGTTGGGGATTTTCAAACGGCAAAAACGTTGTTCAAACCGAACGCGATGCAAAAAGGTTGTTTCCAAAAGAAAAATGGAACGACTTACACTTGCAAATAATCTGGTATGGCAGGGAACACTGCCCTGCTAGAGGATGGGATGTATCAAAAGATATCATAACACAAACCATTGGCAGAAAAAGCGTACTTAAAAAATATGGCTATTAATTAGCAAGCGTGTCTGTGTATCCATTTGGTAAACGAATAGGATTATATGCAGCAGCATATTGCAGAATCAATGCGACAGATGTTTTGCTTGGTTTAGGAGTATTATTAAGAGATGGCTTCGTGTAAATTTTATCCATAAATTATTTTATGAGATAACGTTTACGCATTTCTTTTTATTGTGTCATGATCAAATTCCGGTCGTCTATTAGTTTGCGCAAATTAATAAGTCCATAACGCATTCTACCTAACGAAGTGTTTATGCTCACATTGGTGCGTTCTGCTATCTCTTTAAAGCTCATATCCTGATACAAACGCATTTTAAGTACTTCGAATTGGTTTTGTGGTAGCTCAAGCATAAGCACATTCAAATCGTCTTTGATTTGATCATCAATAATCATGTCTTCGATATTAAGTGAAGGCTCTGATAAGCGAAAAAACACGTCTTGCTCATTGTCATACGCATTATACATGGGCATGCGTTGTTGTCGTCTAAAATGATCAATGATGAGGTTGTGGGCAATACGCATTACCCAAGACACAAAACGGCCTTTTTCGTTGTAAGCACCTTTTCTTAGGGTTTGAATCACTTTAATAAACGTATCTTGAAATACATCATCTGCAATTTCTCTATCTTTAATTTTAGAATAAATAAAACTGTAAATACGCTGTTTGTATTTCGATAGAAGGATTTCAAAAGAATCATTGTTCCCTTCTAGATACTGCTGAATAAGAATATTGTCGGAAAGCATAGACATAGGTTACTCTGGTTAAGATTAAAAAAATTAGTTGAGTATATGTCTATATCATGTGCAAATGTTATGCCGCTAATATAAAAATTATATTTTACAGTGTAAAATTACCTTCTTGCTTTTTAAATCATTTATGAATCAATATATTTATAGCTTGCTTTGGAAACGTTGAAAAAAGAAGAATACATAGAGATTATTGGTGCTCAAATGCACAACCTCAAAAATGTGGATGTTCAGATTCCCCGTCATAAATTTGTTGTGATAACAGGACTATCTGGATCCGGAAAATCAAGTCTTGCCTTTGATACCCTTTATGCTGAAGGACAACGGCGGTACGTAGAAAGTCTGTCTTCTTACGCCAGACAATTTTTAGGACGATTAAACAAGCCTAAGGTTGAGCAAATAAAGGGGATTGCCCCCGCAATTGCTATTGAGCAAAAAGTAATAAGCAATAATCCTCGCTCAACGGTGGGGACCGTAACCGAAATTTACGACTACCTCAAACTTCTTTTTGCACGTATTGGGGAAACCTATTCCCCCATTTCTGGGAAAATCGTAAAAAGAGATGATGTGCAAGATGTCATAGCGTACATCAAAAAACGTGACGAAAGAACAAAGTTGCTCATCTTAGCACCATTAGTTGTTTCTAAAAACAGAACTCTTGAAGGTACTCTAGAACTCTACAAACAACAAGGTTATGCACGTTTATATGTTAATGGAGCTGTAGTAAGAATTGACGCTGTGCAACCCAAATCCAAAGATGACGTTGCGCTTGTTATTGATCGTGTGGTTGTTAGTCATAATGAAGATTTTTATAATCGATTAGCCGAATCTATTGAGACTGCATTTCACGAAGGAAACGGAAGTTTATTTGTTCATAGTATGCACGATGAAAGTAGGCAAGAGTACTCCAATCGGTTTGCTTTAGACGGCATCACCTTCACCCTTCCCAACGAGCATATGTTTAGTTTTAATAATCCGCTTGGTGCTTGCCCTGTGTGTGAGGGTTATGGAGACCTAATTGGTATTGACGAACAATTGGTCATTCCCAATACAAACCTATCCGTTTATGACGGTGCCGTGGCACCTTGGAAAGGAGAACGCCTACAACGCTATAAAAACGATTTTATTAATGCTGCATATGAGTACGACTTCCCCATACACAAGCCTTACTTTGAACTTAATGATGAGCAAAAAAAACTATTATGGGATGGCACAAAAGGCATAAAAGGGATTCACACATTTTTTGCAAAGCTTGAAGCCAAAAGCTATAAAATTCAAAACCGTGTGATGCTTTCACGATATAGAGGAAGAACAGTATGTAGTAGTTGCAAAGGGAAACGATTAAACGAAAAAGCAAGTTACGTACGCATAGACAAGCATACTTTAAGCGACTTGGTTGATATGCCAATTGTTACACTATCCGAAACCATAACATCACTCCAACTTACCAAACACCAAAAACATATTGCACGAAGGCTTTTGGTTGAGATTAAGGACAGGTTGCACTTCCTTCAACAAGTTGGCTTGGGATACCTTACACTTAACCGTCGCGCAAGCACCCTATCGGGTGGTGAATCGCAACGTATAAACTTAGCAACCTCGTTGGGAAGTAGTTTGGTTGGCTCATTGTACATCCTCGATGAACCCAGTATAGGGCTTCATCCAAAAGATACCGCACGATTAATAGAAGTATTGCACGGATTGCGTGATTTGGGAAATACTGTAATTGTTGTAGAGCATGACGATGATATCATGCGCGCTGCTGACGAAATCATTGATATAGGGCCAGACGCTGGTGTTTTTGGAGGGGAAATTGTCGCACAGGGAACATTTAAGGATTTGCTCAAAGCAGATAGTTGGACGGGTAAATACCTTTCAAAACGAGCATCCATCCCATTTCCTAAAAAACGTATCAAGCCCAAAAAACAACTGGACATAAAAGGAGCAAGAGCGCATAACCTAAAAAACATTGATGTTGCTTTTCCGCTCAATATGTTAACGGTAGTAACAGGTGTTTCCGGCAGTGGAAAAAGTACGCTTGTAAAAGATATTTTATTGCCTGCTGTACGAAAAGAGAAAGATATTTATGGAGACAAAATTGGTGAGTTCTCTGGAATTGAGGGTGACCTAGACGCATTCCAAGAAATACAATACATTAGTCAAAAGCCTATTGGCTTGTCTTCAAGGTCAAATCCCGTGACCTACATCAAAGCCTACGATGAAATCCGTAAGCTGTTTGCCAAGCAAGCTGTGTCAAAGCAGCGCGGTTACCAAACCAAACACTTTTCATTCAATGTAGACGGAGGGCGTTGCCCAAATTGCAAAGGGGAAGGAACGGTTAAGATCGAAATGCAGTTTATGGCTGATGTAGATTTAGTTTGTGAAGAATGCTCAGGAAAACGCTTTCAAAAAGAACTGTTAGAAGCAACCTTTGAAGGAAAAAACATTCACGATGTACTTTCTATGAGCATTGATGAAGCTGTTGCTTTTTTCCATCAACACAAGCAATCTAAAATCAGTGACCGTTTACAACCACTTCAAGATGTAGGTATGGGCTATGTGTCTTTAGGACAGTCGTCCTCTACCCTATCGGGAGGTGAAGCGCAGCGTATCAAACTGGCAACCTTTTTATTGAAAGGTGCTCAAAAAGTTAAAACACTTTTTCTTTTCGACGAACCAACAACAGGGCTTCACATGCACGATGTTAAAAAATTAGTCGGCTCTTTTAGAGCACTTATTGAACGAGGACACTCACTCATTGTCATTGAACATAACATAAGCCTTATTGAGCAAGCCGATCATATTATTGATTTGGGGCCAGAAGGCGGTACAAAAGGAGGATATTTGCTAGCAACAGGTACACCCGAAGAAATCAATACAAATAAAAAATCAAGCCTTTACAATCAGCTACTTAAAGACTAAGACTTCCATTTCATTAATATGTTTTGTAAAGTTGGTGACAGTTTTAACAATATAACTCCTGCTCCGTAAAGGGCTGTAATCAAAATTGACTTTATCGCAATTGCTAGAACTGGATGTGTCGTAAGTTGCACAAATGACAACACCCAAAACAACATGCCAATCAGTAAAAATGCAATCCATGTTTTATTGGTGTAGGGTTGCGCTTGAAAATAATAATACACATATCCCATACGCAAATACGTAAATACAATGACCAGCGATGTTGTGGTAAGTGCAGCGCCATTAATGCCATATATCGGTATAAAAATATAATTCCCAACTACAACAAATAGTGCCATAAATATGGTTAGCATTAAGGATACATGATACTTTTTAGAATTGATTAAGATGGTGTTTGCTGCACCTGAGCTCATGGTAATTAATTTGGCAAATGAGATCATCAATACTACCCAAATCCCTGAACCATACCCTTTATCTTTCATAAGAGTAAAAAGATCATCAATACTGCCATTTACCAACAAAAAAAACCAACCTGCCAAAAGCAATAAATTGATAGAACTGTCTTTGTAAAGCGTTGCTATTTGTTGGGTATTCTTCTCGTTTATTGCTTTTGCAATTAATGGATTTAGAATTTGAAAAAGCGCCCGTCCTGGGACTTCAATAAAAACAGCAATGTAAATGGCCACTGCGTAAAAAGCGGTTTCTTTAATAGCTAAATATTGAGAAAGCATGGCCTTATCAATGTCAATAATTAGGCTACCAGCAGAAGCTGCAAGCACCAAAAATAAGCTGTAGCGTAATAATTCATTTAAATTATTGGGCTTTTGCCATGAAAATTTAGGTGGTTGTATTTTGAATGCAATCCATACCATTAATAGCAAGCGCAGATAATACAACCCAACAAGCGCACCAAAGAAAACATCTAAATCAATGAGATCTGCAGCATACAAAAGCAAGAGTAACAGTATGCTTGCACGTGGGTAAATTTCTTTGAGCATATTGCCCATTACCGATTTAAAATGTACGCGCGCCCAAGAATAAAAAACCTCAAAATAGGCCGTGGCAAATGCCGTAGCAAAAATAACCCAAGCATAGGTGGCAATAATGGGGTTTTCAACGGCAAGCATCTCAGCAATCAGGTCATGAAAAAAGAAAGCCAACAACCCTAGCGGCAATGCAATTATCAGGGGTAATATTATCATATAGGATAAAAACCGCTGTTTGTCTACATCGGCATAACTACTATGAAATTTGATTATGGTTTGTGCGACTCCAAAACCAATAAGGGGCATCAACAAATTTGAAGCCGACAACAAAAAAACAACTAGTCCTTGTTGTTCAGCACCAAAAAAATACGGGTAAAGTATCAGGGTATTTACGGCACCAATGGCAAATCCAAATAGGATACTTGCCAAGTTTTTTGTTGATTGGTTCGTTAGCATGTTCATGGCAACGAACGTATTAATGTGAGATACGCTTCAGCAATTCTTGTGCGCGCATAAATATCAATTCCGGAGGTTTTATTAGAAATAGCATCTTTAGAAAACCATTCTAAGAGTGTTTTTTTTAGCAACACTTTATCTGTAAAAGAAGCATAAACACCCAAATCATGTTCATTGAATAGCGGCTCCATATCACTTGGCTTAGGACCAATCCCTAGCACAGGGCGTTGTGCCGCCATATATTCAAATAATTTTCCATGGATAACGTTTTGTGTCATGGGCATGTTTATACCTAACAATAATAAGGCTTTTGCAGTAGATAAGCGTTCGTCAATCACGCTCTTAGGTTGATATCCTAAAAACGCAACATGCGTATCTATTCCAAGTGCATGAATTTCATCTTTTATAGACGATGCTACAGTGCCGTAAATTTCAAGTGAAAACGCAGCTTTAAAATCAGCATCGGAAGCTATGAGCTCAGCAATGGCTAGCCATAAATGAGTAGGATTTTGTTGCACCTTTAAACTTCCCGTGTAAACCAATCCTTTAGTGCGGTTTTTTGGAATGGGTAAAAGCTTTTCATAACCGTTGGTTAACAGGGATATTTTAGAAGTGAATGTTGCAAAATCCTCTTTTAAGGAAGGTGCCGTTACTACAACATGATCGGCTTGTTGCAATACTTTTTGCTCTAAGGCGATGTGTTTTTTCTTTGTACTCCGTGTCATGGGCAGGCTGTGGTTTTGAAAAAATCCTGTCCATGGGTCTCTAAAGTCGGCAACCCATAGTAGGTTTGCTTTTTGTTTTGCCATTAATCCTACCCTATGGAGCGAATGTGGAGGGCCCGATGTTATCAAAACATCAAAAGGTTTTTGCTTGTGATGCATTAAAAAAAAGTCAGCGGCAGCATTTGCCCAATACACTCTAGCATCAGGGATAAAAAAATTAGCCCGCACCCAACGCACAAAACGTTTTATAATTCCCTTATTATTGCCCATATTTTCTCCTATCGGCTTTTTGGTCTGCTGAAATGGCTCCCATCCTGCAACACGAACTATATTAATCGTTGGGTGAATTTTACTTTCAAGTTCAAAATCTTGTTGTGCAACACGTGGGTTTTGAGGTACAAAAACGGTAACATCCATACCTTGGCTAGCAAAGTGATTTGCAAGAAACAGCCAACGTTGCACACCCGAACCGCCTGTGGGCGGCCAGTAATAAACCGTTAATGCTATGCGTTTGATGTTATGCAATCTTTCCTATTTTTTCCAAACGAAAACGTATTCCAATCACACAGATAAACAACAACCAACCTGATGCCATTAGCAGGGAGCCGTGTTGCACCACTGGAGGTGAAAATTTAAAAACAAGCTCGTGTTTTCCTGGTGGGATTACAACGCCACGAAGCATATAGTTAACCTTGTGTTGTTGTAAATCCGTATCATTTATAGAAACGGTCCACCCATTTGGATAATACATTTCTGAAAATACGGCCAACCGTTCGTGCTGTAGTGTTACATGATAACGAAGTAAATTATTGCGTGATTCTACAATGGTTATTTTATCCGTTTCTGCTGTTTGGTATGTCGTTTCAGTTAAAGTCCTGGATAGTGCTTGCTTTTTTGGATCTATGGTGTTTAGGCGTGTAAGTTCTTCATTAGCATTAGCAACATGAACAAGTTCTTCAACAAGCCACGCTGCCCCTAAAGCAGTAGTGCGTTCTTGCAATCCTGATGAAAATGCGTTTGAAATGACGTACTTGATATTCAGCATATCCATAACAACACTGTCTTGTTGACGTAAATAAAAATCATAAACATCTTGCAAAACGGCAGGTTTTGCTCCGTGATAACCACCAATAGTTCGATGAAAATATGCGGTTCTAGAAGAAGAATATCCAAGGCTTGGTTCAAAAACACGATATCGTGTTTTATCTAAAAGAATCTGCTTGTCTTGAGCAGTAGCTTTGAATGGTGTGTTGAATTGATAAGAACTAACAAATTGGTTTTCATTAAAAAAGGCTCGGTTATACTGCCATAAATCTGCAAAGACAAATAGAGTAACAAGTAGTACAAATAAATGTGCTGTTATGAGCTTGCGCCAAAAAGCAATAACCACAACACTTATCAAGCCAACAAGCAATAAAACACGATATGTATCATCCCAAATGAGGGTGATACGTGATTCACGGAGCGGATTTAACAACACTTCTGGAAGTGCATAAGATGCTTCTACAGACGAAGTGAATGAAAAGAAACCTTTTGCCCCACCAATCAAAAAGAATAGCAATGCAATGAAAATAGCAAAAACGATAAATACGTTTAAAAGCTTCTTGCGATCAATACCGTGATTTTGAGTAAGGTATTTAACTCCCAACATGGCAGCATAAGGAGCACAGAGCAGCAACATAATTTGAGCAGAACTCACGGATCTAAACTTATCATAAAGCGGCAAATAATCAATGAAAAACTGTGTTAGCACGGGCATATTTTTACCCCAAGAAAACAACAGTGATAAAGTGATTATAGAAAAAAGAACGATACGCGTATTCCGATCCGAAATCAACAATCCAAGAAAAGAAAAAAACAACAACGCTACGCCTAAATATACAGGTGCTGCTACAAAAGGTTGATCCCCCCAATAAGGCCTAAATTGCTGAAGCAGGTTTGTTGCAGTATCATAATCCAACGCACCCGTACCCAAGCTTGTTTGGAGGAACTTCATAAAAGGACTTTCTTCTGAAAAGCCTTCGGAAGAACTGCCTCCCATAATGTTGGGTGACACAAAGGTCAATGTTTCAAAAATCCCGTAACTGTATTCCGTTATGTAGTCAAAAGATAATCCATTAGATGCAACTTTTGGAGAACCGTCTGGATTGATGCTAAGTTCGCTTGCACCACGGGTGCTAAATTTGGTGTATTCCAAAGTCGGAAGAACATGTTGTGCATTCATCATCAGTGCTAGTATCCCACATACCACCAAAGTACCTACGGGCTTAAACACATGAGAAACACCTTCTTTACGCCATGTATTAATTCCCCACAACAACGTCCAAATGGCAGCCATAACAAGGGTGTAATAGGTCATCTGTAGGTGATTAGCATGCAGTTGTAATGCCAACCCGATTGTCAACCAAACAAACCCCCATTTTTTCTTGTCAATTAATACTTGAAAAAGCCCCAGAAAAATAAGGGGAGCATAAGCCAATGTCATGGCTTTGGTGTTGTGACCGACCATTAAAATGATGATGTAGTACGATGAAAAGCCGTAAGCCAGTGAACCAAGTATGGAAGTCGCTTTAGAGAAACCCCTACTTTGCGCAAACACATAGAAGAAAAACAGGTATAAAAATAACATATCAGCAGGGCGTGGAAGAAAACGCAGGGCATCATCAATGTAACGTAGGATATCATATGGGTATCGACTGGTTATTTGGTAGGTGGGCATGCCCACAAATGCATTATCAATCCAATAGGGTTCTTCATCAAATGCGGCGCGGTGTTCCAATATCTGGCGTTGCATGCCTTTAAACTGTACAATGTCAGATTGCACTAATGATTTTCCAGTCAATACTGGATAAAAATAGGCCAGTGAAATAATGGCAAAAAACACCGTCACTAAAACGTGGGGTAATAAAAAGCGTAACACAGGATGTTTCATCATCTTTCAAAAATACAACTCTATATATAATGAACGGAATTTTTAATTCATGTATCTTTGAATATGCGCATGTCATCACTACATTTTTTGTTCGTGCCTGCCCTACTGGCCATCTCTTTTCTATCGGCGGCGCAATACACGGAAGTTATCAATAGCAATCGCCCGAGCCAAACCATGGGGGCTTTTAGTGTTGGTAAACAAGTTTATCAGTTAGAACAAGGCATTTCATTTAGATCAGGAAAATTTGATCGTTTTTATAACGCTTCATACTCTGGCTTAGGATCATACACCCAACTCCGAGTGGGTTTGTTCAAAGAACAGCTAGAGCTTGTTGGAACTCTAGATTATCAAATGGATGAACTTAGCTATCAAAATGCAGTTGGGACCTACAACATTGATCGCTCAGGCATTCGAGACTTGGGAGCTGGATTTAAGTATTTGGTGTATGACCCTTTTCGAAATACAGAAAAATACAAAGTGAATTTTTACAGTTGGCATGCGAACAACCGTATCAGGTGGCGTGACCTAATACCGGCTGTTTCAGTATATGCAGGCGCACAGTTTAGTATTGACACTATTTATCCATATCAAGAAAATTTTAGTCCTCTTTTTAGATTTAATTATCGCCCTATTGAAGCACCTTTTGTTTCAGGAACGGCTTTACTCATCATGCAGCAGCATTTGCGTCCTGGATTGGTAGTCGTTCACAATGTGGGCATGCGTTATATTTTAGCAGACGTACAACAAAAAAAGATGATGAGTACTGTAACCTACAGTACCAAATCTAAATGGTCGTTTTATGGAGAGTATATTATTGATGATAGCTCCCTCTATTCAGATGTAACGCTAGGCGGTGGCGTTGCGTATCTTTTCAATAACAATGTACAACTAGATGTAGCTGTGCAACAAAGCCTAAAAACAACCCCTAGCTTATTAAACGCTGGTCTTGGACTGTCCTATCGTCTAGATCGTCATAACATATGGCAAGAACAACCCCAGAGTTTGACAGAAACCAAACTAAACAAGGAAGCGCGAAAAAATAATAAGCGTGAGGAAAAAGATTTAAAAAATTCGGAGCGAAGAACAACAAAAGGATTGCGAAAATTGGATAAAAAACAAAAGCGAATCGAGCGTAAATTAAAACGAGTAAAATGATAGAAATTGTAGAAGTTAGTTCCCCTAAGCAATATCGTGCGTTTTTTCGATTTCCCTTCGAACTTTATCGTAACTGTCCCCAATGGGTTCCACCGATTACCAAAGAAGAAATGGATGTTTTTAATCCACAAAAAAACAGTGTTTTTCAGCATGGTATGGCGCGCTTGTTCCTAGCTAAAAAGCAAGACAAGATTGTTGGTCGTATTGCTGCCATGATCAATTGGGTTGAAATTGAAGAGCTTAAAAAAACAAAGGTGCGTTTTGGATGGTATGATACCATAGACGACATAGAGGTTAGCAAAAAACTTATTGAAGCTGTTGAAGGCGTAGCCATTGCCGAAGGGATGACCTATATAGAAGGCCCTATGGGATTTTCAAATATGGACAAGGCAGGACTTTTAGTCAAAGGGTTTGAGCACATGAACACCATGATTACATGGTATCATTACCCCTATCAAAAAGAGCATTTAGAAAAACTTGGACTGATAAAACAAAGCGAATGGATTGAATTTAAAATTGACATTTTTGATGCTAAAGATGCACCAGAAAAGGTCAAAAAATTTGCACGTGTTATCAAAGAGCGCTACAAGCTTCGAACGCTAGAATTTAAGTCTACTAAAGATGTTGAGCCGCATGTAGATGAAATGTTTGACCTACTCAATCAAACGTATAAGAATCTACAATCATTTGTTCCGATACAACAACATCAAATTGAGGTTTACAAGAAGAAGTATATCCCCTACGTACACCCTGATTTCATTAAGTGTGTGGTTGACGAAAACGATGAAATGATTGCCTTTACGATTACCATGCCGTCGTTTACCAAAGCATTAAAAAAGATTAACGGGAATATGTTTCCCTTTGGATTGTTTCATTTGTGGCGTGCGCAACGCAAAAACGACCGTGCAGCATTTTACCTTATTGGCATCAAAGAGAGTTATCAAAACAAAGGGATTACGGCCATCATCTTCCAAGAAATTCAGGAAATGTTTAACAAACGTGGCATAACAAAGGTAGAAACCAATCCCGAATTGGAAGAAAACAAAGCCATTCAAGCCCTTTGGAAAAATTACAAACACGAACTCCACAAACGACGTAGAACCTATCGTAAAGAAGTTACGTTTTGAATATTAATGATACCATAGTAGCGCTCTCAACAGCACCTGGCGCAGCAGCTATTGCTGTGGTTCGCCTAAGTGGCGATCGTGCCATTGCGATAGCACAACATACGTTTCGCTCAAGGTTTGGTAAAAAATTAGCAATACAGCGTACCCATCAAGTACTGTTAGGAGATTTTTATCATCAAGATGCTTTGATAGATGAAGTATTGGTATCTGTATTTAAAAACCCGAATTCGTATACAGGGGAAGACGTCGTTGAAATTTCATGTCATGGTTCGGTTTATGTGCAACAACGCATTTTAAAAGTGTTGCAAGAACTTGGCGCACGACTTGCTGCCCCCGGGGAATTTACACTTCGTGCATTTTTAAATAAAAAAATGGATTTGGCACAAGCCGAAGCCGTAGCAGATTTGATTTCCGCAGAAAGTGAAGCAGCGCACCACATTGCCGTGCAACACCTTCGAGGCGGCATTAGCAACAGCTTAGGTGACTTACGTGAACGCTTGCTTTCTTTTGCTTCGCTTATTGAGTTAGAACTCGATTTTAGCGAAGAAGATGTTGCATTTGCAGATCGGACACAACTACGTGCGCTAGTGGACGATATACGAGATGCGTTAAAACGTTTACTTGATTCGTTTGAGACAGGTAACGCCATCAAACACGGCATTCCTGTAGCGCTAATTGGAAAACCCAATGCAGGAAAATCCTCGTTACTAAACGCCTTATTGGACGAAGAAAAGGCGTTGGTTTCTGATATTGCTGGCACCACCCGAGATAGCATAGAAGACACCCTTTCCATTGGAGGCATTCAATATCGCTTTATTGATACCGCTGGCTTGCGCAAAACTACAGATGTAGTAGAAGCTATGGGCGTAGAACGCACACAAGAAAAAATGGATAAGGCTGCTATTTTGATGTATGTTGTGGATCCTAGTAATCAAACTGCAGAAGAAGTTGCGCAGGTCTTAAAAGACATCAAACGTAACGACGCTACATTATTGCTTATCATTAACAAAATTGATCTACTCGGCAAAGAAGCGTTAAGAGCGTATCGTGTTGAGCTTAAAAAGTTAAAAGTAAATACAGTTGTTTATGACACTATAGCCATAAGCACCAAAAACAAAGCAGACATACAGCAAATCAAAGCACGTTTTGCAGGACTTTTGCAATGGAACTCGGGTAGTGCATTGGTGAGCAACCAACGGCACTGGGCAGCACTACAAGCTGCTATGGGGGGTGTTGTAGAAGTTATAGGAGGGATTGACGAAAACCGTAGTAGCGATCTGTTAGCGATTGATATCCGACAAACCTTACATGAACTCGGCACCATCACTGGAGAAGTCACTACGGACGATATTTTAGGAAATATATTTGCTAACTTCTGTATCGGAAAATAATAATGAGACTTAATTCCATCCTACTCCTTCGTTTAGTCTTGTAGTTATAGGTAGAATTAAGTCATAAAAAGCGAAAAGGTCAAAAAGAGAGCCAACCATAGCTGTTCAATTCGACCAATTCATTTAGGAAATGCGAATGTATAACAAATTTTTAACCCTACAACTCAATGTGAACTTAATCTATTACAGAGCTATTTAGATGCATTCGGAATATAGAAAGGTGCAAAACGGCTTAAAAAACACAACTACTCAAATTAAGTCTTTTTGACTATATGCAAGGCTATTCTATCAATTCTTGATATTTATTGGTAAGTAACCTAAATTTTTCAAAGCTCAATTTAAAAATATTGCCGCTAAACTTTTTTATTTCTTTAACACAAGAAACAAGGTTAATCGCCGTTTTTATAGTAATTTTACATCTTAAAATCCTTTTAAACATGAAAAGAACATTCATCTTATTTATTGCAATTCCAGCACTACTTGCTTCTTGTGTGTCCCAAAAAAAATATACGGCACTTGAAGCAGACCATAAAGAAACCAAGGACCTCCTTAATTCAGCTACGGTTAAATTAAATTCGTGCATTGACGAAAAAGCTAAAAGTGATGCATCAGTTTCTGCACTTCGTGATCAAATTACTTTCTTAAAAGCAAACAATCAAGAACTCATCAACAACATGGGAAACTTGACTACACTTTCGCAAAAAGGTGCTGAGAACTTAGAACGTTCTTTAGAGTCACTAAAGGAAAAAGATATGCGCATTACACGAATGCAAGACGCTGTAACAAGACGTGACTCCGTTACGCTTGCATTGGTTACCAGTCTAAAAGGTGCACTTGTTGACATTAACGACTCCGACATTGAAGTAAATGTTGAAAAAGGTGTGGTGTTTATTTCAATTTCTGACAAACTACTCTTTAGAAGTGGTAGTTATACCGTAACCTCACGTGCAAAAGAAGTACTTGGTAAAGTAGCACGTGTTATCAACGATAAAACTGATCTTGAATTTATGGTCGAAGGACATACCGACAACGTACCCGTTAAAAAAGACAGCAATGTTCTTGTAGATAACTGGGATTTGAGTGTGAAACGTGCAACGGCTGTTGTACGTATACTACAAAAAGACTTCTTAGTAGATCCAGCACGTATGACAGCTGCAGGGCGTAGCTCTTATATTCCACTAGAAGACAATACTACTGCTACTGGGCGTGCCAAAAATCGAAGAACACGTATAGTTGTGCTTCCTAAATTAGATCAATTCTTTGACTTACTAGAAAAAGGTATGGAAGCTGCTTCGAAGTAATACAGCTTTTAAAAATATTACAAAACCACTAGGTCATGAGCTTGTCATATGATCTAGTGGTTTTTTTTATGCAGATATTAAGATTGACTAACCATACATTTTTTTAAAATCAAATGTCAGGTCGAGTGAAATTCTGTAAGAATTTAGTATCGAGACTTAAGTAACTACTTTGAGCTTTGCAAAGCGTAACAATACATTTTTTTCCCCGGAATGATCAAAGCGGATGAGTGCCTTTGCATCATTTCCAGCGCCATCGAGCTGTAAGACTGTACCAAACCCAAAACGGCTATGCGAAACACGTACCCCGTGCTGGATTTCTGATAAGTCTAGCGTAGGTGCAGCCTTAGCAGCTTTGTTTACAGCTTTCATTCGTGCTTTCGGAGGTACTGTTGTTGCAGTTGCGGGTTTCTTTTTAGCCAAAGGCTTGTAACGCACTCTATTGGGATCGGGTGCGTCAAAAACAGAAGTATCCACCAACGGTTTAAATGAATAATCATCTTGAACCACTTGGTTGTCGATGTATGCTTCGTCAATCTCAGCTAAAAAACGACTTGGCTCTGCATCTATAATTTTTCCCCAACGGTAGCGTGAAAGCGTATAGGTTAAAGTTACCCGCTTTTCGGCTCGTGTAAGTGCAACATAAAATAGACGTCGTTCTTCTTCTAATTCAGCTCGTGTGTTGACACTCATGGCAGAAGGAAACAAATCTTCCTCCAAACCAACAATATACACATTTGGAAACTCCAACCCCTTTGCCAAGTGAATGGTCATTAACGATACCGCATTTTTATCGTTCACCTCATTATCAAAATCAGTTGCCAGCGCAACATCTTCCAAAAAAGCTACCAATGAACCTGATTCGTCGGCAAGTTCGCGCTGCCCCTCAACAAAATCTTTGATTCCATTTAAAAGCTCTTCAATGTTTTCAATACGCGTTACAGCCTCTGGAGTTCCTTCTTTTTTAAGTTCTGAAACCAACCCTGCTTTTTTGGTAACCATATCGGCTAATTCAAATGCGTCTAGGGATTCTAACTGCGTTTTAAACGACTCCATCATGGTATGGAAGTTCTGCAACTTTGCCCGTGTTCCTGCATTGATGTTGAGCGGAAGTTCCTGCACTTTTGCAAGCACCTCATATAGCGTCATATCGTTTGTATTAGCGGCAACGATAAGTTTATTAATCGTTGTTTGGCCAATCCCCCGCATGGGATAATTAATAACCCGCTTAAGACTTTCTTCATCGCTAGGATTAATAAGAAGACGTAAATATGCCAGCACATCCTTAATTTCTTTACGCTGGTAAAACGAAACCCCACCGTAAACCCGGTATGGAATATTTCGTTTACGCAACGCATCTTCCATGGAACGAGACTGTGCATTGGTGCGGTACAAAATCGTGTAATGCTCATACCCCTGTTGGGTTTGCATGGCACGTTCAAAAATATCACCTGCTACATAACGCCCTTCTTCTCCGTCGGTTGGGCTTCGGTGTAAAATAATTTTATGCCCATCGGGGTTTTGCGTCCAAACATTCTTTTCCAGTCGGTTTTGATTATGCGCAATCAACGTATTTGCTGCTTGCACAATGGTGTTAGACGAACGATAATTTTGTTCAAGTCGATACACCACAGCGTCGTCGTAATCGCGCTGGAAATTTAGAATGTTTTGAATGTTTGCACCACGAAACGCATAAATGCTTTGAGCATCATCTCCTACGACACAAACATTTTGGTACTTGTCGGCTAATGCACGTACAATAAGGTATTGTGAGTGATTGGTATCTTGATACTCATCTACCAAAATGTAGCGAAAACGCTCTTGATATTTAGCCAGCACATCTGGAAAACGATTTAACAGTTCATTGGTCTTAAGGAGTAAATCATCAAAATCCATAGCACCTGCTTTAAAACAGCGATCCACATACGCCTTGTATATGGTTCCCATTTCAGGACGCTTGGACTCACGGTCAGCTTCAACGAGTTCTGGATTGTTGTAGTAAGCACGAACCGTAATCAAGCTATTTTTAAAGGAGGATATGCGCGAACGTATTTGCTTGACCTTATAAAGGTCTTTATCCAGATTTAATTCTTTGATAATAGCACTCAACAAACGTTCAGAATCTTGTGTGTCGTATATGGTAAAACTGGAAGGATAGCCTAAACGATCTGCTTCTGCACGAAGAATTCGTGCAAACACAGAGTGGAACGTACCCATCCATAAATTCTTTGCTTCACTCTCCCCTACAATTTGTGCAATGCGTTCCTTCATCTCACGAGCTGCCTTGTTGGTAAAGGTTAAAGATAAAATGGAAAATGCATCCACTCCTTGTTGCAGTAAGTATGCAATTCGATAGGTAAGCACGCGTGTTTTGCCAGAGCCTGCACCTGCAATAACCATTAACGGCCCATCTTTGTGAACGGTTGGTTTTTGCTGCGCTTCATTAAGTAGCTTGAGGTAGTCTTCCAAAACAATTATTTTAAAGTGAAAATAACCAAACAACAACGGTTGATAAAGCAGCGCAACAAATAGTTATTAACAGGAAACTACTATCTTCGTTTTTATGTCTGCATTATTGCAAAAACCGATTGATTATTTGAAGGGAGTTGGTCCTAACAGAGCACAATTACTTAAAAAAGAATTGGGGCTGCATACGTTGCAAGACCTGCTGTATTTCTTTCCGCATCGTTATATAGACAGAAGCAAGTACTATACCCCTGGACAATTACCCCAAACAACCGCCGATGTTCAGGTGTTGGGAACCATTACTCACATCGAAACCGTAAAACAAAAGCGTGGTAGCCGTTTGGTGGCTACGTTTTCAGATGGGCAACATAGCATGGAACTGGTTTGGTTCAGAGGTCATCAATGGATTCAAAAATCGCTACAGCGCAATACCCCATACATGGCTTTTGGCAGACTTAACTGGTTTGGAAAAAAGTGTTCCATTCCACACCCAGAGCTTGAGCTAGTTGAAGATCACGAAAAACGAAAAGGCAACTTTCAGGCCGTTTATCACAGTACCGAAAACCTTAGTAAAAGTGGTATCTCACAACGGGTATTGCGTCAAATTGTAGCCCATTTGTTTGATGAAATACAAAACAAAGTACACGAAGTTTTATCAGATGAAATGCGCAATAAATATCGTTTGATCGAAAAAAACAAAGCACTTCACGCCATCCATTTTCCAAAGTCACAAGAAGGGTTAGCGCAAGCGCAATATCGAATGAAATTTGAAGAGTTGTTTTTTGTTCAACTTCAATTAGGCTTAAAAAAACGTCATCGAAAAGAACGCTTAAAAGGGATTCCATTCCCAAAAATTGGTTCGCTGTTTAATACTTTTTTTCACGACTACTTACCCTTCCCATTAACGGAGGCACAAAAGCGCGTAATTCGTGAAATTCGCACTGATTTAAACAGCTCCGCACAAATGAATCGGTTATTGCAGGGAGATGTTGGTTCTGGAAAAACAATAGTTGCAGTGCTTTGTATGCTCATGGCTTTAGACAATACCATGCAAGCCACCTTGGTTGCGCCAACCGAGATTTTAGCGCAGCAACATTACAGTACAATTCATGCATTGCTTGAACCCCTTGGTATCGAAGTTGGGCTTTTAACAGGTTCGAAAACAAAAAAAGAGCGTGCACCTTTGCTTGAACAATTAGCAAGTGGGCAATTGCAAATTCTTATTGGCACTCATGCTGTATTCGAAGAGCCTGTTACTTTTCATCAATTGGGATTAGCGATAATAGATGAACAGCACAGATTTGGCGTGGCACAACGTGCCAAATTATGGCGAAAAAATAGCATTCCGCCTAACATATTGGTAATGACGGCTACCCCTATTCCAAGAACCTTAGCCATGACTGCCTATGGGGATTTGGATTTGTCGGTAATCGATGAACTTCCGCCAGGAAGAAAACCCATCACAACCCTTCACAGATTTGACAGTAAGCGGTTGGCGGTGTTTCAATTTATGCGTGAAGAAATCAGTAAAGGGCGGCAAGTATATGTGGTATATCCACTAATTCAAGAATCTAAAGCATTGGATTACAAAGATTTGATGGATGGCTATGAAAGCATTGTTCGTGATTTCCCAATGCCAGATTATCAGGTAAGCATCGTGCATGGTAAAATGAACGCCAAGGATAAGACATATGAAATGGAGCGCTTTGCATCTGGAAAAACACAAATCATGGTCGCCACAACGGTTATTGAAGTAGGCGTAAATGTTCCCAACGCCAGCATCATGATTATTGAGAGTGCCGAGCGTTTTGGACTATCGCAACTGCATCAATTAAGAGGACGTGTAGGTCGTGGAGCAAATAAAAGCTATTGTATTTTAATGACGGGTTCTAAGTTAAGTCAAGATGCACAAACCCGCATACAAACCATGGTCAGAACACAAGACGGCTTTGAATTGGCAGAAGTGGATTTGTCACTACGAGGACCTGGCGATGTCATGGGCACACAACAAAGCGGCGTACTCCCCTTCTTAATCGCTGATCTAAAAAAAGACGTAGACATCCTTAAAACCGTGCGACATGCTGTTGACGAATTGCTTCAAAACGATCCAGAATTGAAAGGTCAAACAAGCGCAAACGTAAAGATGGCACTTAGCTTATCTCAACAAGGAAAAAGTATTTGGAAGTACATCGGATGAATTGTGTACTAAAAACATCGGTGTATCTTTGCTACTCAAATAATAATCATGCACATTTCGTTCAACTGGCTCCGTGATTTCATTCAAACCGACTTAAGCGCTTCGGATACAAGCACCATACTTACAGATTTGGGCTTAGAAGTTGAGGGAATTGAACAGTATCAATCCATTCCAGGAGGTCTTGAAGGTGTTGTTATTGGAAAAGTTCTATCCTGTGAAAAACATCCCAATGCAGACAAATTAAAAATCACGCAAGTTGATATTGGTGAAGATGCACCCGTTCAAATTGTTTGTGGTGCACCTAACGTAGCTGCGGGGCAAACCGTTCCCGTTGCCACTGTTGGAACCAAACTTTATACAAGCACTGGAGAATCCTTTGAAATTAAAAAGAGTAAAATTAGAGGAGCGTCAAGTCATGGGATGATTTGTGCTGAGGATGAATTGGGACTTGGTCAAAGCCATGACGGCATTATGGTTCTTGAAAACCATCACAAAGCAGGAAAACCTTGCAAAGATGTTTTTGAAATTGTAACGGACGAAACTTTTGAAATTGGATTAACACCTAATCGCTCCGATGCGATGAGTCACTATGGCGTAGCGCGTGATTTACGTGCTGCTTTATCGCAAAGAGAAGACACAACAACCTTAATAACCCCTTCAATCAGTTCGTTTCATACTGACAACTATAAAGGAGCCATCAAGATTGATGTTTGTGATTATGATGCTGCACCGCGTTACTGTGGGTTACGCATTTCTGGGGTTGAAGTAAAACCTTCTCCCGAACATATTCAACATCGCTTAAAAGCAATTGGATTAAAACCTATCAATAATATTGTAGATGCGACAAACTACGTGTTGCATGAACTCGGACAACCCTTACATGCTTTTGATGCAGCAAAAATAGGTAGTGGTGTGGTGCGTGTTCAAAAACTTAAAGAAGGAACACCGTTTGTTACCCTCGATGGTGTAGAACGAAAACTCAGCAGCGAAGACTTGGTTATTTGTAACGGAGACACCCCCATGTGTCTTGCAGGTGTTTTTGGCGGGTTTGAGTCGGGTGTTACAGCGCAAACAACAGAAATCTTTCTGGAAAGCGCTTATTTTGATCCCGTAAGTATTCGTAAAACAGCAAAACGCCACGGACTTAGCACGGATGCATCCTTTAGGTACGAACGCGGCATTGATATTGAGTTGGTTAAATATGCACTCAAGAGAGCAGCTATCCTTATTCAAGAAGTTGCTGGTGGTGTTGTTAGTTCAGAAATCATTGACGAATATCCCAATAAGCATGAGCCCCATCAAGTACTGTTAAAATACGACTACATAAATGCGCTGATTGGTCACGAGATTCCTAGAGAAAAAATCAAGAAAATCATACAGGACTTAGATATCAAAATTGCGCATGTTACGGAAACATCGGTTGGCTTGGAAGTTCCCACCTATCGTGCTGACGTACGTCGTCCGGCAGATATTGTTGAAGAAGTGTTACGCGTGTATGGCTATAACAACATTCCTACTGGAAATAAACTTAACAGCTCTATTCCAGACACCATTAAAAACAAGCAGCACAGACTGCAAACACGTATTGCACAGCAACTTGTTGCGCAAGGGTTTTACGAGATTTACAACAACTCGTTAACCACTCCAAAACACGGACATGATGTAGATAGCATGGTACAAATCCTAAATCCATTGAGCAGCGAGCTTTCGGTTATGCGTACTAATCTTATTTATGGCATGTTGGAAGCGGTGCAATTTAACAGCAACAGACAGCAACAAAATTTACGCTTTTTTGAATTTGGAAACAGCTATCATAAAACAAGCAACGGAACAAATCAAGTTTCCACACTTGGGCTTATTGTAACCGGAAATCAGTTGCAGAATAGCTGGACATCAACAGAACAAAAATCCGACTTTTTCTTTATGAAAGGAGTCGTCAACGCATTGTTGGACAGGCTTGGTCTTAACGCCAAAGAAACCCCGAGTAAGAATCCATTTTTTAAAGAAAGCATTGATCTTAGTATAGGACAGACAATAATTGGCACCTACGGCTGGGTAAACACATCACACTTTGAATCTCTTTCTATTGATCAAGATGTGTTTGCATGTACGTTAGCGATCGAAACGCTTTCAACTTATGTGAAAGAAAATATTAAAGTCAAAACGTTATCAAAGTTTCCTTCTGTGTCTCGTGATCTTGCACTATTGGTTGATCAAAGCACAACATTTGAAGAGTTGTATCAAATTGCATTCAAGACAGAAAGAAATTTATTGGAAGCCGTTGGCTTATTTGATGTGTTTACAGGAAAAGGAATACCTGAAGGAAAAAAATCATATGCATTAAACTTTAGACTTGGGGACAAGCATAAAACACTTACCGACAAGCAGATTGATAAAACCATGCAACGAATTGCACAGCAATACAACAAACAGCTAGGTGCAGAACTGAGACAGTAATTGTGTTTACCCGTCGTTAAACAATTGATTGTTTGATAGTTATGTGTATATTTGAGGGTTGCTAAAATGAAAAATATGTTTGCGTCTACGGATATTCATCAGAAATTAAATACGATTAAAGCGGTTGATCGTCAGCCAATACCTACTACATCACAAAATGGGTTTGATATTGATAAAATAGACGGAACTCGCGTATATCATATCAGTCAAATAAAGAAAATTTGCATTGACTATAGGTTGCGATTTTTAGATGCAACGCTATTCAAAGGAAGTTTTCCTGTTGAAGCTATAGATCAAATTCAAGCCATAGAAAACGCTCACAACACAACACTTCGAGATTTAAAAATAATGGCGCCTTCTAAGTTGTTTAAACTTGAAAATGCAGATGACCCCTTGTTGTTTGCTCCCATGGGAAATGGATATTATTATTTAATTCATCAATGGGGAGACGACCTTCATCCACTTCGAAAAGCAATGGTTTGGCCGTTTAAGAATATCATTACCATGTGTGTTTCATTGCTGGTGATAAGTTTTTTGCTCAGTTTTTTTGTACCCATAAGCTTGTTTACCCCTAACCCAACAACAAGCCACTTTATCATGATTTATTTTTTCATGTTTAAATCTGTTGCGGCCATCGTAATCTATTACACGTTTGCGCGTGGAAAAAATTTTAACCGTGCTATTTGGAATAGCAAATATTACAACAACTAATGCATGACGCATTTACATTATTGTTTTCAGGTAGTGTTGTAGAGGTACAGCGACTGAAAAGCCTGTTGGAAGAACACGATATTTTCCCGATTATTAAAGATGAAAACGAATCTGCGCGCTTGGCAGGATTTGGCGCAGCTACGATGATGCAACAAGTTTGGGTTCCAACTTCGTCACTAGAAAAAGCCAAAAGCTTGCTCTAAGCGTATAATTTGTTTCTTAGCTCTTTAATTTTCGTATCTGCCATATAGTCGTCAAAGGTCATATGACGATCAATTACACCATTTGGGGTAAGTTCTATTACCCGATTTCCTACAGACTGTGCAAAAGCGTGATCGTGTGTCGTTAGCATTACTGTTCCTTTAAACTTGATAAGTGAATTGTTAAAAGCTGTAATGGATTCCAAATCAAGGTGATTTGTTGGTTCATCTAACATAACAACATTAGCGCGAACCATCATCATTCGTGAAAGCATGCACCGTACTTTTTCTCCTCCAGAAAGCACCTTTGCCGACTTCAAGGCCTCCTCACCGCTAAACAACATTTTTCCTAAAAATCCACGTAAAAAGACTTCTTCACGCTCCTCGTCTGTATTCGCATATTGACGAAGCCAGTCTACAAGTGACTGCTCCTTTTCAAAATAAGCGGCGTTGTCAAGGGGTAAATAACTTTGATTGGTCGTCACTCCCCATTGAAACGAACCAGCAGCTGGCTGTTGCTTGCCGTTAATAATTTCATAAAAGGCAGTGGCTGCACGGGCGTCTTTGCTGTAAACAACTACTTTATCCCCTTTTGCGAGGTTAACATCAATATTTGAAAATAACGGGACACCATCTACTTCGGCACTAAGATTTTCGATATTTAAGATTTGATCACCCGCATCACGTTCTTGTTCAAAAATGATGGCAGGATAGCGTCTTGAAGATGGTTTTATTTCTGATATGTTCAGTTTGTCGATCATCTTCTTTCTAGAAGTGGCTTGCTTAGACTTGGCCATGTTTGCACTAAAACGAGCAACAAATTCCTCTAATTCTTTTTTCTTTTCTTCTGCTTTTTTGTTTTGTTGTGCGCGTTGTTTGGCAGCTAATTGGCTAGACTCATACCAAAAGGTGTAGTTTCCAGAAAAATGATTTATTTTTCCAAAATCAACATCTGAAATATGTGTACAAACCGCATCCAAAAAATGACGGTCGTGTGACACTACAATAACCGTATTTTCATAGTTAGCCAAAAACTGCTCAAGCCACTGGATGGTTTCATAGTCAAGGTCGTTCGTTGGCTCATCCATAATCAAAACATCAGGGCTTCCAAACAAAGCTTGTGCAATTAGCACACGTACTTTTTGTTTTCCATCCAAGTCTTTCATTAAGGTATAATGCTGATCTTCATGAATATCAAGATTCGACAACATGGACGCTGCATCACTCTCGGCATTCCATCCGTTCATTTCTTCATACTTGATTTGGAGGGCTCCTACACGGTCACTGTCTGCGTCAGAAAAATCAGGTTTTGCATATAAATCGTCCATTTCTTTTTTGATCGCAAACAGCGGTTTGTTTCCTCTGATAACGGTTTCCAAAACAGGAAAATCGTCATATGCAAAGTGATCCTGCTCCAAAACCGACATACGCTTTCCCTTTTCCAAGCTAACGTGTCCGGCATTAGGTTCCATTTTGCCTGTTAACACCTTTAAGAACGTAGACTTACCTGCGCCGTTAGCACCAATAATACCATAGCAATTACCATGATTAAAAGAAATGTTTACTTCGTCAAATAGCACACGTTTGCCAAATTGAACAGATAAATTAGATACGGACAGCATGAATTAATTTTTTGCAAAAATATAAAAGCCCACAGAACTTCTGTGAGCTTTTTACATATGATTCGTTATGAATTAGTTTCCCTTCTTGTGATCCGCTAAAAATTTTGCAAGACCAATATCTGTAAGGGGATGTTTTGCCAAACCTACAATTGCACTTAAGGGACCAGTCATGACATCAGCGCCAATGTGTGCACAATCAATAACGTGCATGGTGTGGCGTACAGAAGCTGCTAGGATTTCGGTTGTGTAATCGTAGTTATCATAAATATTTCTGATGTCTTCAATAAGCTGTAACCCATCTGTTGAAACATCGTCCAAACGTCCAATAAATGGTGAAACATAGGTTGCTCCTGCCTTCGCTGCCAAAAGCGCCTGACCAGAAGAGAACACCAATGTACAGTTTGTTTTAATGCCTTTATCCGAAAAATACTTAATCGCTTTAATCCCCTCAAGAATCATTGGGATTTTAACTACAATTTGTGGATGTAGGGCTGCAAGTGCCTCCCCTTCTGCAATCATGCCCTCAAAATCGGTGGCAATCACTTCAGCAGAAACATCTCCTTCTACAATATCACAAATAGCTTTGTAGTGGGCAATGATGTTATCCTGCCCGGTAATGCCTTCTTTGGCCATTAAAGACGGGTTTGTAGTTACCCCATCTAATATACCTAAGGATTGTGCTTCTTTGATTTGATCTAAGTTGGCGGTGTCGATAAAAAACTTCATATGTCTAATTTAAATTGTAAAAGGATGCGATTATAGTTTCATACATGCGCTGTGGAAGTATAAATTTAATGACTGGCGAAAGCACCTCCAATAAAGGGCCGACAGTGTAATGAGGCTTCAAACGTTTTGTATGAATAAGTTTTTCAATTCTTTTTGCAACAGCTAAAGGAGGAAGTCCTTTTTCCACATGATTGTTCATGTCGGCTATTGCTTCTTTATACTGTTGGTAATACACCGATTTTTCTAAAAGAGGGGCGTAATAGCGATTATCGGCTATTGCGGTTTTAATGGACCCTGGAGACAAGACCGTACATTGAATGGGTGTATGGCGAAGTTCCAGCCGTAAACTCTCAGAAACACGCATCAATGCTGCTTTTGATGCAGAATAAACACTTCTAAAAGGCAAACCGTTGGCACCAGCAATGGAAGCAACATTTATAATCAAGCCAGACTGTTGCTTGTGCATATGCACTAAGCTGTGTTGCATCACACGAATAGGCCCCTTTAAATTGGTATCAAATACGTTTTCTAAAGGCTCCATACTAAATTCTTCAAGGGGACCTGCCATTCCCATTCCAGCGTTATTAATGAGCACATCCAAGCGGTTGTGTTCTGCCACCACTGTGTCTATTGCTTTCTTAACAGCAGCAGTATCTAAAACATCCATGGCAATAAGTGGAAAAGGGTGGTTAGGATACTTTTTTGGGTTTCTACTTGTTCCTATTACTTGATAGTGTAACGAAGAAAGGTGTTGGCCAATTGCTAGACCTATTCCTGAAGAGGCACCTGTAATGAGAACAACGCGTGAGTTTTTCATAAAAAAAAGGCAGGCTACCTACAGCACACCGCTACGACCGCTTACCCTTGCTGCGTTTCCGCCCTGGGGGAATTCAGCAGGAGCTGGTTGTGTAGAACCTGCCCGGTACAAATATAGGGGCTTTCCATATTTTATTATGAACATAATTCATATTTTTAAACAATATATTTGCGCTATGAGATTTCACACGTTAACCTATTTAATTGTTGCCCTATTTATAGTTAGCGCTTGTTCGTCGAAACAATCGGTACCTTATAAAATCATCACAACATCACAATCTAAAAACCCTACCGTTACGGATACCATCTTTTTAAAACTAAATAGTTTAGAGGGTATTAAATCACACGAATTTTTCGTTGCGGGCACCCCCTTAAAAACAGCTTATGTCATTCCCTCAAAAACAGGCGAACAAACAGTAACAGCTGTAATTAAAACTGAAAGCGGAACACAAGAAGTAACCAAAAATATTCGGGTATATGCGCCTGACAAACCTAAAGTATACACCTACGATCTCGTGAATACATACCCCCACGATATTAATGCTTACACACAAGGGTTAGAATTTGTTGGTGACATACTGTACGAAAGCACAGGACAATACGGAGCTTCATCATTGCGAAAAGTAAACTATAAATCAGGAGAAGTTATTCAAAAACTGCCCATTGACAAGACGTATTTTGCCGAAGGAATTACACATTTAAACGGTAAAATCATTCAGCTTACGTGGAAAGAAAATGTTGGTTTTGTTTATAATGCAAATGACTTAACGCTTGAAAAATCATTCTCGTACACCAAAAGCCCTGAGGGTTGGGGACTTTGTAACGATGGAAAGTTCCTTTACAAAACAGATGGAAGTCAAAAGCTATGGACGCTAGACCCAAATACGTTTAAGGAATTAAATAGTGTCGATATTGTGACACACAACAACTTTATTTCGAAAGTAAATGAACTGGAATACGTTGATGGCTTTGTCTATGCAAACACATATCAATTTAATAAAGACGTTGTTATCATTATTAATTCGAGTTCTGGGATTGTTTCTGGAGTGGTTGATTTTTCAGGACTCAAAAAACAGGTGACGCAACACAATAAACTAGATGTTTTTAATGGCATCGCTTATCATCCTACACGAAAAACATTTTTTGTGACGGGTAAGTATTGGGATAAACTATTTGAAGTAAAAATCATTGAAAAATAAGACAACACCCTTCTTGACACAGGTTTTAATACTTGTGGGCGTGGTGCTGCTTAGCAGCATGTATAGCAGCTGTCGTAAAGACTTTAGTTTTCGCCCTGTTCAAACAAGTGAACTCCGTTTTAGCAGAGATACCGTTTACCTAGATACGGTTTTTACCAATATCAGCTCTGCTACCTACACATTAAAGGTGTACAATACTTCTAACGACCCTGTTTCTATTCCTTCCATTCAACTCAACAAAGGGGAAGCATCAAATTTCCGTCTCAATGTAGATGGTATGAGTGGAAAATCTTTTGCAAATGTTGAATTACTACCCAAAGACAGCATGTATGTGTATGTAGAAACTACTGCCGACATTCAAGAACTTACCACTAGCGGAACGCATTTTTTATATGAAGACAAGCTCCGTTTTTCAGATGCTGGAGAAGTAACACTCATGACATTAGTGCAAGATGCTGTGTTTTTGTACCCTGAAAAAGATGCGCAAGGAATCAAAGAAGGCATTCCACTTGGAGTGGATAACCAAGGAAATACGATTGGGATTGAAGGATTTTACCTCGATGATGACGAACTCATCTTTACTAATGAAAAACCTTATGTTGTTTATGGATATATGGGGATTCCTTCTGGAAAAACAGTTGTTTTTGAAGCAGGTGCCCGTGTACATTTTCATGAAAACTCCGGAATTATTGTTGCAAATGGGGCAACCATGCTTGTAAATGGCATGCCAAGTAATGATTCTGAAGCGCAGGAAGGGGAAGTTATTTTTGAAGGGGATAGACTAGAACCTATGTATGATTATATTCCAGGACAATGGGGCGTTATTTGGTTAACAGCAGGAAGCACGCAGCATAAATTTAATCACGCTACCATCAAAAATGCAACCGTTGGAATTCTAATGGACTATAATGATGAAGAAGCTACCCCTACATTAACGTTAACCAACACACAAATTCATAACAGTGCTGCCATTAATCTTTGGGGAAAAACAGCACACATACTTGCCGAAAATAGCGTTTTTGGAACTGCTGGTCAGTCTTCATTTATTGGAAATATTGGTGGTAATTATCAATTCACGCACTGTACGTTTGCTAATTATTGGAACAAAGGGTTTAGAACTACCCCGGCAGTAATACTTAGCGATTACGCTGCTTTAAGCGACGGTACTAACTTTATACAGCCACTTTCAAAAGCCACTTTTGATAATTGTATCATAGCAGGAAATCAGTTGGTTGAGTTTATTGTAGAACAAGAAGGCACCGATCCGTTAAATTTCCACCTAAACCATACTGCTGTTCAATTTGAAAGCTCAAATACTGAAATTATCAACAATCCCTTTTTTGATTGGAACGATACAACTCTATATAATCAAATTATTCGAAACGGAACACCAGCGTTTGTGCTATCGAACGAAAACGACCTACGTATCTCACAAAAAAGTGACTTCATTGCAAAAGGCGATGAAACTGTCGGAGCAACAGTACCTATCGATTTGGCTGGAAAGTTTCGTACTGAAAAACCCGATATCGGGGCTTACCAACATGTTATCGTTGAAGATTAGACATTAAAAAGCGGGCGGTGCGCCATCATGCTGTGTACTTGATTAGCAACACCGGCAATTACCTTTTCATTTTCTGGATTTTGAATCACTTCATCAATAAGTGAAACAATAGGCTCCATATCGTTAGCTGTTAAACCTCTAGTTGTAATCGCTGCAGTCCCAAAACGGATTCCAGAGGTTACAAAAGGTGATTTATCGTCAAACGGCACCATGTTTTTGTTTGCTGTAATTTCTGCCTTAACCAATGCTTGTTCTGCTTGTTTACCCGAAATGTTTTTGTTGCGTAAATCCACTAACATCATGTGATTGTCTGTGCCTCCCGAAATAAGGTGGTATCCCCTATCAACAAATGCTTTTGCCATGGCTTGGGCATTTTCACGAACACGAAGCATGTAGTGTAAGAAATCATCTGTTAATGCTTCACCAAAAGCAATAGCCTTAGCACCAACAACATGTTCTAAAGGTCCCCCTTGGTTACCTGGGAAAACAGCCATATCCAATAAAGAGGACATCATACGTAAGTTTCCATTTTTGAATTTCAATCCAAAAGGATTTTCAAAATCCTGCCCCATCATCATCAACCCACCACGTGGCCCACGTAAGGTTTTATGTGTGGTGGTGGTTATCACGTGACAGTGTGGTAGCGGATCGTTTAAAATTCCTTTTGCAATGAGACCTGATGGATGCGAAATGTCTGCTAGAAGAAACGCGCCAACACTGTCGGCGATTTCTCTAAAACGCTTAAAATCAATGTCTCTTGAGTAAGCCGAAGCACCCGCAATAATCATATTGGGTTTTTCACGAGCGGCAATTTCTTCAATTACGTCATAATCCAAACGTCCTGTTTCTTTGTCAACGCCATAAAAAACAGCATTATACAAGCGACCAGAAAAGTTTACAGGCGAACCATGTGTTAAGTGGCCGCCGTGTGATAAATCAAACCCCATTATTTTATCTCCAGGCTTAATAAAAGCATGGTATACCGCTGTATTGGCTTGAGAACCTGAGTGTGGTTGTACATTAGCATACGCCGCACCAAATAATGCTTTTGCACGATCAATTGCAATAGTTTCGATTTCATCTACTACCTCACAACCACCATAATATCGTTTACCTGGATATCCCTCGGCATATTTATTGGTAAGAATGGAGCCTGTAGCCTCCATAACCTGTGGGCTCGTGAAGTTTTCAGAAGCAATGAGCTCAATTCCGCCAACCTGGCGTTGCTTTTCAGCTTCAATTAATTCAAAAATCTGATCGTCTCGTTGGATTTTCATAGCATAAATTATGAGGACAAAAATAGTAATCAGATTTGCAAATCACATCAAAAAATGGAGCATTTATTAAAAACAAATGAACATCAATAAGATGTTATACTTTTGCAACATGCAGAAGCAGGTTAACATAAAAAACAAACGAGCGCGTTTTGAGTACGAAATTATGGATCAGTACACCGCTGGTATCGTACTTACAGGGACAGAAATCAAATCGATTCGTGCTGGCAAAGCCTCTATTGCTGAAAGTTTTTGCAGTTTTAATGATCAAGGAGAGCTTTTCATCATCAACATGCATATTGAAGAGTACAGTCACGGAGGTTATGTTAATCATAAAACCAAAGGAGATCGAAAGTTGTTATTGCAGAAAAGAGAGCTTAAAAAACTCCTCAAAGACACACAAAATGTAGGGTTAACTATTGTACCGTTGAGTGTGTTTCTAACTGATAACGGATGGGCAAAAGTTCGGATTGCTTTAGCAAAAGGAAAGAAGATTCACGACAAACGTGATACCATAAAAGATCGCGAAAACAAACGAAACCTAGACCGAGTGAAAAAGAATTTTCGGCGCTAATTTTTATCCCCTAACAACGGAACAAACCTAAAATCACCTAGCACCAATTGCTCAAAATCAGTTGGACTGGTGCGTGTGATAACTGTCATTTTTTGGTTTTTTTCACCCACTGGAATAACCATCTTACCTCCAACTACCAATTGACCCAATAATGCCTCGGGAATATGCGGTGCACCTGCGGTAACAATAATCCTTTCAAATGGTGCCTTTTCCGGAAAGCCCTTATAGCCATCACCAAAAATGAGTTTCTTAGGTTTAAATCCTAGTGCGGGTAGCCGTTTAAGACTTGTTCTAAACAACTCATGTTGACGCTCAATAGAATACACAACTGCTCCCATATGGCATAAAACAGCTGTTTGATACCCCGATCCAGTACCGATTTCCAACACTTTTGTGCCTGGAGAAACCCTTAACTGTTCACTCTGAAAAGCCACGGTGTAGGGCTGTGATATGGTTTGGTCGGCACCAATGGGGAATGCTTTGTCTTGATACGCGTGATCTTCAAAGCTGCTATCCATAAACAAATGACGTGGTATTGCACCTATAGCCTCCAAAACAGCGGAATGCGTAATTCCCTTTTCTTTTAATAACGCAACCAACTGACGCCGTCTTCCTTGGTGTTTGGTCGTATCTTGCCCCATATGTTCAAAAATACAAAATCATACGACTAGCCACAGCTTAAACTTGTTACATTTGTAATATGAGTAAAACACTAAAAGCCGGTGTATTAGGTGCGGGACACCTCGGAAAAATACACCTTCGATTATTAAATCAATCCGCTAAATATGACTTGGTTGGTTTTTATGACGCAAGTCCTGAAGTTCGAGAAAAGATTACAGCAGAATATGGATTCAAAGCCTTTGATAGTGAAGATGCATTGATTGCTGCTGTGGACGTGGTGGATATTGTCACACCTACCCTATTCCATCATAAACTAGCAAAGAAAGCTATTGGCATGGGCAAGCATATCTTTCTAGAAAAACCTATCACACAAACCGTAGCAGAAGCTGACGAACTCATCGCGTTAGCTAAAACACATCAAGTGCTTGGTCAAGTGGGGCATGTGGAGCGGTTTAATCCCGCTTTTTTAGCAGTTAAAGATGATATTAAGGAAAGTATGTTTATCGAAACGCATCGATTAGCAGAGTTTAATCCAAGAGGTACCGACGTTCCTGTAGTGTTGGATTTGATGATTCATGACATTGATACTGTCCTTAGTTTGGTTAACGCATCTGTTCGTACTATTTCAGCAAGTGGTGTCGCTATTATTAGCGAAACACCTGACATTGCGAATGCTAGAATTGAGTTTGAGAACGGCTGTGTGGCAAATCTTACTGCAAGTAGAATTTCGTTAAAGAATATGCGAAAAGCGCGTTTCTTCCAAAAAGATGCTTATATCTCGATAGATTATTTCAGCAAAAAAGTAGAAGTTGTTAAGATGCAAGATGCTCCCGAAAACGTAGGTGATTTTGATATGGTACTTGAAAATGCACAAGGCAAAAAGAAACGTGTTTTCTTTGACAATCCCGATGTTCCAGAAGTTAATGCTATATTAATGGAATTGGAGTGTTTTGCAGATGCTATTGTCAACAATACCCCCGTAATTGTCCCATTAGAGCAAGGTAAAAATGCGCTTGATGTAGCGTTACAGATAACAACACTTGTAGAAAAGTCATCTGCATGATTCAAGAAAATTTATTAAACATAAAAGCAAGTGTACCCGAGCATGTAACAGTTGTAGCTGTTTCAAAAACAAAGCCCGCTGATGCTATTTTAGAGGCGCATCAAAGTGGACATTTGGATTTTGGTGAAAACAAAGTACAAGAACTTTGTCAAAAAGCTGAAACGTTACCCAAAGATATACGCTGGCATATGATTGGGCATTTGCAACGCAATAAGGTAAAATATATCGCTCCGTTTGTGCACCTTATTCACGGAGTTGATAGTGAGCGTCTTCTTGTAGAAATTAACAAGCAGGCAGCCAAGAATAACCGCATCATTGATGTGCTACTTCAACTTCATATTGCAGAAGAAACAACAAAATTTGGATTCTCGTATGAAGAAGCAGAAGCCTTGTTGGCTCACAAAAATACACTGGAAAACATTCGAATTGTAGGTGTAATGGGAATGGCAACCTTCTCTGAAAACACAGCGCAAGTCAAAGCAGAATTTGATGGGCTTTATACCTTCTTTGAAAAGTGGAAAAAGCCTCTTCAATGGACAACGCTTTCTATGGGCATGAGCAATGATTACCCTGTAGCCATTGCATCTGGGAGCACGATGATTCGTGTGGGAAGCCTCATTTTTGGAAAAAGAAATTAAACCATGTACGCAGTTGTTGACGTAGAAACTACAGGAGGAAAGTACAACGAAGAAGGCATAACCGAAATTGCAATCTTTAAGTATGACGGCAACAAAATCGTAGATCAGTTTATTAGTCTTGTTAATCCAGAACGACCTATTCAACCTTTTGTAGTACAACTTACGGGTATCAACGAAAAGATGCTCCAAAATGCACCTAAATTCTATGAAGTGGCTAAGCGAATTGTGGAAATTACAGAAGATTGCACACTAGTAGCGCACAACGCAAGTTTTGATTATCGCATGCTCAGCACGGAATTTAACAGATTGGGGTTTACGTATGAGCGTCCTACCCTATGTACCGTGGCGCTATCAAAAAAACTAATTCCAGAGCAAGCATCATACAAGTTAGGCAAGCTTGTGCGATCCTTGGGTATTCCCCTAAGCGATCGACATAGGGCTGCTGGCGATGCACGCGCTACTGTTAAATTATTAAAGTTATTACTGGACAAAGACATAGGGAAAAACATTGTCAAAGAAGTGTTGCGTTCCAAAGAACACGATCAAGTTGCCCGAAAATTTCAATCTTTAGTGGAGCAGGTTAAACCTGTCACTGGGGTGTATTATTTGCATAATCAAAAAGGGGATGTAATTTATATTGGGAAAAGTCTAAACATGCGAAAGCGTGTAAACCAACACTTTACAGGCAAAAGTCGAAAGGCATTGAAGATTCAACTGGAAACGCACAGCGTAAGTGCAGAAGAAACAGGTAGTGAACTTATTGCATTATTAAAAG
This sequence comes from uncultured Flavobacteriaceae bacterium, assembly GCA_938092005.1. GTDB lineage: Bacteria > Bacteroidota > Bacteroidia > Flavobacteriales > Flavobacteriaceae > UBA7446. The sequence goes on from CALKOU010000001.1 coordinate 107,079, forward strand.
AAATAGACGAAATCCAACTTCACAAACCCAAACACAACAGGGTACATAAAAACGATCGTATTCGTTTTGGTTTAGAAGAAGGGATGAGCAGTTCTGGATATCGCATTTTACGTATTGTGCACGCCCAAGATAGTGGTAACTACGTGACAACCTTCAAAAACCTAAGTAACGCACGAAAAACACTTTACTTTTTTGCGCAAAAACACACCTTGTGTCTTAAGTATGTTGGACTGGAGTCTCCCACAAACGGCTGTACGGATCTTGAGGCCAACAAATGCTTGGGAGCCTGTGTTGGAAATGAAACATCCGAACACTATAATGCACGTGTGCAGCAGTGTATAGACAAATTGCGCTTCTCTTCCCCCAACTTATTGATTATTGACAAAGGGCGCACTCATGATGAACGTAGCGTAATACTCATACAAGACAATGAATATAAAGGTTTTGGATATGCTGATTTAAATTATCAGATTAGAAATTTAGAGATGGTTAAAACCATCATCACACCCATGAAGAACTCACGTGCTGCAAGGCATTTGGTGCAGTCCTACGTCCGAAAGAACAAGATAAAACAAGTCATTGATTTAAATGAAGAGGCCTAAGCTAATCACCATTTTGGGGCCTACTGCCGTAGGTAAAACATCCTTTGCTGTTTCACTAGCAAAGCGGTTAGACTGCTCCATTCTATCTAATGATGCCCGGCAATTTTATAAGGAAATGTGCATTGGAACAGCTGTTCCAACGGAAGCAGAAAAAGAAGGAGTCAAACATGCATTTATTCAACACAAAAGCATACACGAACCTTATAGCGTTGGTGACTTTGAGAAAGATGCTATTGCATTTCTAGAGAAGGAATTTAAAGAACATAAGACTGCAATACTGGTGGGTGGATCAAATCTATATACGAATGCAGTAGTAGAAGGTTTAGACTATTTCCCAGATGTACCAAGTGCCATAAAAGAAATGTGGCAGCATCATTTTAATGAAAAAGGACTCGGTTTTCTGCAACAGGAATTGCAACGATTAGACCCCGATTATTTTAGTGTTGTTGACACTCAAAACCATGTACGCTTGTTGCGGGCATTAAACATTTGTAGTGCTTCTAAAAAGCCGTATTCATCATTTTTGGGGCAAACAAAAAAAGAGCGTTCTTTTGATGTGATTTCAGTCGAAATCACCATGCCAAGAGAACAATTATACGCTAGAATAAACAAACGTGTAGATGCAATGGTTGAAAATGGCTTAATTGATGAGGTAAAAACACTACTTGCCTATAAGCATTTGAATGCCTTACAAACCGTTGGTTATCGTGAATTGTTCCCCTATTTAGAAGGAAAACTATCATTAGAAGAAGGAATTGAAACCATTAAAACAAACACGCGTCGTTTTGCAAAACGACAACTTACATGGCTAAGAAATCATCCGTGTATGCATCATATTTCATATGACACAAAAGTAAACGACGCCTTACTTGCTAAATTAGAAATTGAAATAGTTCGCTAAGTTTTGTTGCATACGCGCTACAACATCATTAACATCCGCTTTAACAAATGCCTTTCCAGTTATATGCTCATACAACTCAATATAACGCTCCGATACAGACAATAAATATTCGTCTGACATATGAGGTAACTTTTGCCCAGGCTGTCCCTGAAAATCATGCTCTATCAGCCAACGTCGTACAAATTCTTTAGAAAGTTGTCGCTGGGGTTCCCCTTTAAGTTGACGCGCTTCATAACCCTCGGCATAAAAGTACCGAGATGAATCTGGCGTATGAATTTCATCAATCAAGATGATGTTTCCATCTTTATCTTTTCCAAATTCATACTTTGTATCAACGAGAATCAACCCTTGCTTTGCTGCCATTTTGGTGCCACGAGCAAATAATGCCCTCGTATACTGTTCAAGTTGTGCATACTCTGCTGCAGTAACAACCCCACGTGCTACCAATTCATCAGGCGTAATATCTTCATCATGATCGCCTTGCTCAGCTTTTGTAGCTGGTGTGATAATAGGTGCTGGAAAAGCGTCGTTTTCACGCAATCCTTCGGGCATTGAAGCGCCACACAAAACACGTTTTCCTGCGGCATATTCTCGTGCGGCATGACCCGCCAAATATCCTCGAATTACCATTTCGACTTTTAAAGGCTCACAAGCCTTTCCAATAGCAACATTTGGATCTGGAACTGCCATAAGCCAATTTGGAACAATATCAGCTGTAGCCTCAAGCATATGCGCAGCAATTTGATTTAGTATTTGACCTTTAAAAGGAATTCCTTTTGGCATAACCACATCAAAAGCCGAAAGGCGGTCTGTTGCCACCATAACAAGTGTATCACCATCAACGTGGTACACCTCACGCACTTTTCCTTCATATTTTTTGTTACATCCTTTAAGATGTAAATCAGATTTCATCAACGTTTGCATAGGTATTAATTGTGGTGCTCTGTTTGTTTATAGGCTTCAATAACCTTTTTTACTAGTTTGTGTCGGATGACATCTTTATCATCTAAATATATAACACCAATTCCTTTGACGCTACCCAGAACAAGAATAGCCTCTTTAAGCCCTGAGATCACACGTCGTGGTAAATCTATCTGCCCGGGGTCTCCTGTAATCATAAACTTTGCATTTTTACCCATACGGGTAAGAAACATTTTCATTTGATTATGCGTAGTATTCTGTGCTTCGTCAAGAATAACAAATGCATTATCGAGAGTTCTACCCCGCATAAACGCCATTGGTGCAATTTGAATGATTCCATTTTCAATGTAATGGTCTAATTTTTCTTTGGGAATCATATCACGTAATGCATCGTATAGCGGCTGCATATAAGGGTCTAGCTTTTCTTTTAAATCACCAGGGAGAAATCCTAGGTTTTCGCCAGCCTCAACAGCAGGACGCGTTAGAATAATACGCTTAACTTGCTTGTTTTTTAGCGCCTTGACTGCTAAAGCTACACCTGTATAGGTTTTTCCTGTTCCAGCTGGGCCAACGGCAAAAACCATATCGTGTTTTGACATTGCATCCACTAATTTTGCTTGATTTAGTGTTTGCGCTTTAATGATTTTACCTCCAATACCGTGAACAATAATCTTGTTATCATCAGGCTCTAGTCCAAAAGCATCGTTTTCATCACTCTCTAAAATTTGTAAAACAATATCATCATCAAGGGAGTTGTATTTCCCATAGTGCATCACCAAACGGTCAACTTGCTTTTCAAAATGCTCTAAAAGCGCTTCTTCACCGAAAGCAGTAATTTTGTTTCCTCGTACAACAATCTTAATTTTTGGAAAGTATTTTTTTAGAAGCGCAACATTTTTATTGCTTTTACCGCCATAAAATTCTGTTGGATTAACTTCTTCCAGCTCTATCGTGATTTCGTTCAAATGTATGTTTTTAATTTATGAACCACATGGGTTTGATTTTTGGTAACTTTGCATTCAAAATTAAACAATTTTTAGATTGCTGAATTAAGTTAAGGTTATTAAATGCCACTGATTACACTTACAACTGATTTTGGTTTACAAGATGCTTATGTAGCTGCTTTGAAGGCACAGCTATATCATCAATTAGAGGCACCAGAAATTATAGACGTATCCCATTTAATTGACCCTTTTCACATAAGTCAAGCTGCTTATGTGTTACGCTCCGTATACCGAAGCTTTCCACAGGGGAGCATTCATTTTGTCGGGGTAGATTTTAATAAAACTCCCGAACAAAGCCTTATTGTAGCGCTATTGAACGATCACTATTTTGTTTGTGCAGACAATGGCTTTTTATCCTTACTAGAGCCTGAGCTACAACACACGCAGGCTGTTTCGTTAAACGCTTCAACAAAAGGAAATCAAGCACTTGCAATTGAAGCGATAGCACACGTTTGCCGTGGCGGAGCATTAAGTATTATCGGTTCGCAAATCAACAACCTCAAACAACTTGCACATCACATGCCGATAACAAACCCAAAAGGGAATGAAATACAAGGTCACGTCTTGCACATTGATCGGTTTGGAAATATTATTACGAACATCACCCAACAGTTATTTGAGCGGGTAGGTAAAAACCGTGCTTTTGTTATCCATGCGCGCAACCATCGTTTTAAAAACGTTTTTCGTGATTATCATGAAGCCATTCGTTACGACATTCCTAAAGAACAACGAGAGGAATTGGGGAAAAAAGTAGCCTTATTTAATCAGCAAGGGCATTTAGAACTTGCCGTATTTAAAGGAAATCCGAGCTTTGGCGGTGGTGCAAGTACCTTATTTGGACTGTCATATCTAGATCCAATTCGGGTAGCGTTCATAAATGAGGACTAGCTGTTAATAAATTTGTTTTAGGAACCCCCTGCTAAACAATATATTTGTAGGTAAACACATGTAAACATGAACTTCATAGTATCAAGTACGCAACTGCAACGTCAACTGCAAACCCTTAGTGGTGTTTTAAACACAAGCAACACCTTGCCGATCTTGGATCATGTTCTTTTTGAACTAGCTCCCCAACAACTGCGCATAACTGCAACAGACTTAGAAACAACCATAAATGCCAGCATTAAGGTAGAGTCATCATCCGAAGGCAAACTCGCCGTGCCGGCTCGATTACTGCTAGAAACGCTTAAGACATTCCCAGAACAGCCGTTAACGTTTTCACAAGCAGACAACAATACATTAGAAATTAGCTCAGAGCAAGGAAAATATGCTCTTGCTTACGCCAATGCTGATGAATTTCCTCAAGCAGCAGAAGTTGTTGATGCTTCTAGTTTAAACATACAAGGTGACACCTTAGCTACTGCCATCAACAACACCATATTTGCTAGTGGTAATGATGATTTAAGACCTGTAATGAGCGGTGTATTTTTTCAGCTCTCCTCAAGCGGGCTCACTTTTGTGGCTACAGATGCACATAAACTTGTAAAGTATGAGCGGACAGATGTTACTGCGCCAGAAACTGCGGAGTTTATCATGCCCAAAAAACCATTAAACTTACTGAAATCTGTTCTTGTTGGAAGTGAAGAAGACGTAACGATTCATTACAACGACAGTAATGTTCAATTTTCTTTTGATGACACCGTAGTAATTTGCAGGCTTATTGATGGAAAATATCCAAACTATGAAGCAGTTATCCCAAAGGAAAATCCCAATGTGATGACCATCAATAGAACGCAGTTTTTAAATACTGTAAAACGGGTAAGTATCTTCTCGAACAAAACCACGCATCAAATACGTTTGCGTATTGCTGGTGCTGAGCTTCATATTTCAGCAGAAGATATCGACTACAGCAACAAAGCGGAAGAACGCCTTACATGCTCGTTCCAAGGTGATGATATGCAAATTGGATTTAATGCGCGATTTCTTACCGAAATGTTAAGCAATCTAAGCGCAAATGAAATTCAATTAGAATTATCATTACCCAACAGGGCAGGTATTATTACTCCTGTTGATGGTATGGATGAAGGCGAACAAGTTACCATGCTTGTCATGCCTGTTATGCTCAACAACTAATTACAACATATAATCTGTACTGATAAACTTAGACTTATGTGAGTCTAGTAAATCACGTAGAATTTCTTTATTACTATCGTTGTCTTTAGTAGCCACGAATGTTCTGATAGAGAATGAACGCAATGCATCGCGTACACTAAGGGTACTAACTGCAGAGTCTTTTCTTCCTGTAAACGGATATACATCTGGTCCACGTTGACAAGAGCTATTTAGATTAACGCGACACACGAGGTTAGCTAAGGTATCAATTAGTGGTCCAAGGGTATCTGCATCCTTACCAAACAAACTTACTTGCTGTCCATAAGAAGAAGCAGCCATGTCGTCTAGTGGTGTGTCAATCTCTGAAAAAGATATCACAGGAATAACCGGTCCAAACTGTTCTTCCTCATAAACACGCATATCCTTCGTTACAGGATACAAAACAGCTGGGAAAATAAAGTTTTCGGTGCGTTCGCCACCACGTGGGTTAAGCACTTTAGCTCCTTTTGCAGTCGCATCGTCTATAAGTTCTTGAATGTAATCAGGCTTATTTGGCTCAGGGAGTGGTGTTAATAAAGTGTTTTCCCAGGGCATTCCTAGCTGTAAAGCGTCAACAGCTTTAGTAAACTTAGACAAAAACGCTTCCTTTACCTCTTCGTGTACATACAATACCTTAAGAGCAGTACAGCGTTGGCCATTAAAAGACAATGACCCAGAAATACACTCTGCAACTGTCTTGTCCAAATCAGCGTCAGGAAGAATAACAGCAGGATTTTTAGCTTCTAAGCCAAGTACTAATCGTAATCTACTCTTCTTTGGGTGTAAATCTTGTAAAGACATAGCAGATGAACTATGACCAATTAAAGCCAAAACGTCAATCATGCCTGTTTTCATTATAGGAGTTGCAATTGTTCGCCCGCGACCAAAAACAATATTAACAACACCTGGAGGAAAACTTTCTTTGAAGGCCTCTAACAAAGGTGCAATTAATAAAACACCATGCTTTGCTGGCTTAAAAATAGCTGTATTTCCCATGATAATGGCAGGAATTAACAGCGCAAACGTTTCGTTTAGGGGATAGTTGTATGGTCCAAGACACAACACAACCCCAATAGGACCACGACGAATGTGAGCAAACACACCACCATGGCTGTGGAACTTAGCGCTATCACGGTCAATATCTTTGTATTCGTTAATTGTATCAACGATATAATCTACGGTGCGATCAAACTCCTTTTGAGAGTCGTTTAAGTTTTTACCAACCTCCCACATAAGAAGCTTAACAATTATATCGCGCTGCTGTTGCATGAGCGTTACAAAACGTTCCATACAGGCAATACGTTCGGCAACTTTCATGGTTGGCCATGCTCCTTTTCCTTTATCAAACGCATCGGAAGCTGCCGTAAGCGCCTTTAAGGCATGTGCTTCATCCATGTTAGGAACAGAACCCAAGTGTGTGGGTGCAAGTTCTCCTGATGCATTAGGCGTGTGGATGGAAGAATGAACATCAGCCGTAGGACCATCCCAGAGGGTTAGTTCGCCGTTGATTAAAAAACTGTTATAGTGAAAAGGGGAGTCAATAGAATACTCAGATGGTATACTCATAATATAATTTTCATAGCTTGGCAAAGCTAAATTAAAAATTGAAATAAATCAGGCTTATTATTTAAATAATCACCAAAAAAACCCTTTCCTTTCATACGATTAAGCAAGGGCTCAAAGTCGTCAACAGATTTTAACTGGATCCCCACAACAGCGGGACCTTGTGCGCGAGCACTCTTTTTCGAATATTCAAAAAAGGTAATGTCATCTGTAGGTCCAAGAATGTGCTGAACAAATTCTTTAAGTGCGCCTGCACGCTGTGGAAAGCGAACAATGAAATAGTGTTTTAAATTACTAAAAAGTAATGCGCGTTCTTTGATTTCAGCCATACGGGTAATGTCATTATTACCGCCACAAATCAAACAAACAACATTTTTGCCCTCAATAGCTTCTTTAATGTGTGAAAGCGCTGATACTGACATGGCTCCGGCAGGCTCAACCACAATAGCGTCATGCGTATACATAGTCAAGATATTTTGACATATTTCACCTTCATCAACCAAAATCAAATCATCGAGATACTGCGAGCAATAATCAAATGCATACGCACCAATGGTTTTCACTGCCGCACCGTCAACAAATACGTCGAGTGAATCAAGGGTAATACGTTTTTTTTCTTGCAATGATTGGTACATGCTTGGTGCACCTTTAGGCTCAACTCCTATAAATTTGGTATGCGGAGACCTTTCTTTAAAAACACTCATGATTCCCGAAATTAATCCACCTCCACCAATGGGCACAACCATATAATCTATGGGTACTTTGGCTTGATCCAAAATTTCGAGTGCCATAGTAGCTTGTCCAGCAATGACATCTTCATCATCAAAAGGATGTATAAAAGTCTTTCCTGAAGTTGCTACATAAGCCTTAGCCGCCTCGTAACAATCGTCATAAGTATCACCAACAAGTTGTACGGTCACGTTTTTACCACCAAACATGGCAACCTGTGAAACCTTTTGTTGCGGCGTTGGTGTTGGCATAAAAATGGTACCATGAATATTGTGATGGCTACAAGCGTAGGCAACTCCCTGTGCGTGATTACCAGCACTAGAACACACAACACCTTTTTCGCGCTGCGCAGGGTCGAGCAAAGAAATCTTATTGAAAGCACCTCTAATCTTAAATGATCTGACAGGCTGAAGGTCTTCGCGTTTTACCCAAACATCAGCATTGTACAAATCGCTAAGCCTATTGTTCCTCTCAAAAGGAGTAGGAACAGCCGCCTGCCCTACTCGTTTTGCCGAAGCTTCAATAGTCGATATGTCAAGTAGTGGTCTCACTACACAATGCGTTTCATGGCCGTCATAGACGCACGCAAAGTCTTACCAATTTTTTCAACAGGGTGATTTCGAATAGCATCGTTAACCGCAATGAGCTTTTGGTTATCTACGCCATTGCTGCCGGGTGCGAACGCTGTTCCGATAACAGAAGTGTCAACACCTTCCATAAAAGAAGTTAATAATGGCTTACATGCATGGTCAAAAAGATAACAACCATACTCTGCAGTATCTGAAATCACACGATTCATCTCATATAATTTTTTACGTGCAATTGTATTCGCAATAAGTGGTGTTTCATGTAATGACTCATAATAAGCAGAAGCATCCTTAATACCAGCCGCTACCATATTGTCAAATGCCAATTCAACCCCAGCACGTACAAAAGCAACCATTAAAGTTCCATGGTCAAAGTACTCTTGTTCACTAATCTCATCGCTCGTGGGTGCAGTTTTTTCGAAAGCGGTTTCGGCTGTTGCCGCGCGCCACGTCAATAAATTTTTATCGTCGTTTGCCCAGTCTTCCATCATGGTTTTAGAGAAGTGACCCGAAATAATGTCGTCCATATGCTTGTTGAACAATGGTGTCATGATTTCTTTTAGTTCTTCTGAAAGTTCAAATGCTTTAATTTTAGCAGGATTCGACAAGCGATCCATCATGTTGGTGACACCACCATGCTTTAAGGCTTCGGTAATGGTTTCCCACCCGTATTGGATTAATTTAGAAGCATATGCAGCATCTATTCCTTGCGCAACCATTTTATCAAAACACAAGATAGATCCTGTTTGAAGCACACCACACAATATGGTCTGCTCACCCATAAGATCTGATTTTACCTCAGCAATAAATGAGGACTGCAACACACCCGCATGGTGTCCTCCAGTTCCAACGCAATAGGCCTTGGCTTGTGCCCAACCTTTCCCTTCTGGATCATTATCGTCGTGAACGGCAATTAGGGTTGGTACACCAAACCCACGAAGGTATTCTTCGCGTACTTCAGAGCCTGGGCTCTTAGGCGCAACCATAATAACGGTTAAATCATCTCTAAATTTTGTCCCCTCTTCAACAATGTTGAATCCGTGTGAATAGGAAAACGTAGCCCCTTTTTTCATTAGTGGCATTACCGCCTCAACAACAGATGTGTGATTTTTATCTGGCGTAAGGTTGATAACCAAATCAGCTGTTGGAATCATTTCTTCATACGTTCCTACGGCAAAATTATTTGAAGTAGCATTTACATAAGAGGCTCGCTTTTGTTCAATGGCACCACTGCGTAATGCATACGAAACATCAAGACCAGAGTCACGCATGTTCAACCCTTGGTTAAGACCCTGAGCGCCGCAACCGACAACAACAATTTTTTTACCTTCTAAAGCCGAAGTTCCTTCTGAAAATTCAGCAGCATCCATAAAGCGACATTGCGCTAGTTGGTGAAGTTGATCACGTAGTGGTAGTGTGTTAAAGTAATTACTCATCTTTTTAATTTAATCGTTTAATTTATTTAATAATGCTTTTATGTTCATAGGAGACTTGGTAACCGATATGCGACCAGAACGCACAAACTGCAAAAGTCCATAGGGAGCCAAATCGGTGTATAGCTGTTCGGTTTCACTGCGGAATCCTGTTTTTTCAATAACAAAATACTCCGTATTAACGGTCACAATATTTGCATGACTGTCTTTAATGATATTTTGGATATGTCGTTCTTCAAAAAGCGATTTTGAAGCTACTTTGTATAGTGCAGATTCTTGAAAAATAGTTTCTTCGTCGGTGTGATAGTATGCTTTAATCACCTCAACTTGTTTTTCAATTTGTCCGACAACCTTTTTCACAGCAGCTTCTGTTAGCTTAACTACAATCACAAAACGCGATACATGGTCAATCTCCGATGCTGAAGAAGTGATGCTAATTATATTGATGTGTCTGCGTTGAAAAATAGCAGATACACGGTTTAGTAACCCAACCGAATTTTCCGTGTAAATGGATATGGTATATCTTGTCTCCATATTTTATGAAAGTCTTATTTCAGAAACCGAAGCACCAGAAGGAATCATCGGAAACACATTATCTTCTTTTTCAACACAAACTTCTAAAAAGTAAGGCTTATCAGAAGCCATCATTTCGTCAACAGCTTTTCCAAGTTCATCTCTGCTTGTCACGCGCTTTGCATCGAGAAAATAGCCTTCAGCAATTTTAACAAAATCTGGATTTACCATTTCTGTTGAAGCGTATCGTTTATCAAAGAATAATTGCTGCCACTGACGTACCATTCCCAAGAAATCATTATTGAGTACTACTACTTTAACAGCAGCTTGCGTTTGAAAAATAGTGCCTAATTCTTGTATGGTCATTTGGAAGCCACCATCACCAATAACAGCGACTACTTCACGATCGGGAGCGCCCATTTTCGCGCCTAATGCAGCTGGGAGTGCAAAGCCCATAGTACCCAGTCCACCAGAAGTCACATTACTTTTAGAGTGATTAAAGGTTGCGTACCTACAAGCAATCATTTGATGTTGACCAACGTCAGAAACAATAACAGCATCACTGTTGGAAGCACGGTTAATTTCTTTTAATACTTCGCCCATGGTTAACCCATCTTTGGTTGGGTGCAAATCGCCTTTAATAACACTATCAAATTCAATTTTATCATGAGCAGCAAATGATTCAAACCATTCCTTGTAAGGTTTTGCTTTTACCTTTTCAGTAAGCAATGGAAGGGTTTGCTTAACATCACCTAATACAGCAACATCTGCAAGAACGTTTTTGTCTATTTCTGCAGGGTCTATTTCAAGGTGAATAACCTTAGCCTGTTTGGCATAACTCTCTAAATTTCCAGTAACACGATCATCAAAACGCATACCGATAGCAATGAGGACATCACATTCGTTGGTAAGCATGTTTGGACCATAGTTTCCGTGCATACCCACCATACCTACATTTTGAGGGTGTGAAGTTGGAATGGCGGAGACTCCTAAAATCGTCCACGCAGCAGGGATATTAGACGTTTCAACAAATGCTTTAAATTCTTTTTCTGCTTCGCCTAAAATAACACCTTGTCCCCACACAATTAAGGGTTTTTTGGCATTGGCAATAACAGCAGCGGCAGCGTCAATACTTGTTGGATCTACTTCTGGTACAGGCTTGTAACTACGAACCCCTTTACAAGGTGTGTAATCAAAATCAAGGGTAGCAAATTGGGCATCTTTGGTAATATCCACAAGCACAGGCCCTGGACGACCTGAACGTGCAATATAAAACGCTTTTGCCAAGATTTCTGGAATCTCATTAACGTCAGTGATCTGATAATTCCATTTCGTTACTGGGTTTGAGATACCGATAATGTCCGTTTCTTGGAATGCATCTGATCCTAACAAATGTGATGGCACTTGACCTGTAATGCAAACCATAGGTGTTGAATCAATCATTGCATCAGCGATGCCCGTAACCAAATTGGTAGCACCAGGGCCAGAAGTGGCCACGCAAACACCAACACGACCGCTAACACGTGCAAAGCCTTGAGCGGCATGTGTGGCACCTTGTTCGTGTCGTGTTAAAACGTGCTGTAGTTTGTCTTGAAACTTATACAGTTCATCATAGAAAGGCATGATTGCACCACCTGGATAACCATAAATGAGATCAACACCCTCTGCTAATAAGCAGTGGATAAGTGCCTCAGAACCCGAAATGTTTTGCTTTCTCATTATCCGTTATTCATCAGTTACACAACCGTTAGATGCCGAGGCAACTACTTTTGCATATTTATATAAAACTCCTTTGCTAACCTTAAGTTCAGGAGCAACCCAAGCCTCACGGCGTTTGTTTAATTCCTCATCACTTAACTTAACATATAATTCATTTGTCTGGGCATCAATACGTATGATGTCACCGTTTTGAACAAGGCCAAGCGCTCCACCCAATTGTGCCTCGGGTGTAATGTGTCCCACAACAAAACCGTGTGTTCCACCCGAAAAGCGACCATCTGTTATCAAAGCAACATCTTTACCCAAACCTGCACCCATGATGGCAGCAGTAGGTTTAAGCATTTCAGGCATTCCAGGGCCACCTTTAGGACCTTCGTAGCGGATTACAACCACCTCCCCTTTTTGAACTTCTCCAGCCTTAATTCCTGCGTTTGCAGCAAATTCACCGTCGTAAACCCGTGCAGGGCCTTCAAAAGCAAGACCTTCTTTACCAGTAATTTTAGCAACCGAACCTTCAGCAGCTAGATTTCCAAACAGAATGCGAATGTGGCCCGTTTCTTTAATTGGATTATCCAATGGCCGGATCACCTTTTGCCCTTCATTAAGCGAAGGAACGTCAGCCATATTCTCAGCCAAGGTTTTTCCAGTAACGGTCATGCAATCGCCGTGTAGCATGTTGTTATCAAGCATAAACTTAATGACAGCAGGAATACCTCCTACTCGGTGCACATCTTCCATAAGGAATTTTCCACTTGGCTTAAGATCTGCCAAAAATGGTGTGGTGTCACTAATTCGTTGAAAATCTGCTAGTGTAAAGGAGACATCAGCAGCTTTGGCAATGGCCAAAAAGTGAAGTACTGCATTTGTAGAGCCTCCTAATACTGTTACCAAACGAATGGCGTTTTCAAGCGATTTTTTGGTTACAATATCTTTAGGTTTAATATCTTTTTCGATAAGCAACCGCATGGCTTTTCCAGCTTCAACACACTCATCTATTTTTTCTGAACTCACAGCAGGGTTTGAAGAGTTGTACGGTAGCGAAAGTCCTAAAACTTCAATGGCTGAGGCCATGGTGTTGGCCGTATACATCCCGCCACAAGCACCTGCTCCTGGGCACGCGTTTTGTATAACTTCTTTAAATTCAGCTTCGCCAATTTTTCCAGATACTTTTTCGCCCCATGCTTCAAAAGCGGAAACAACGTCTAATTTTTTTTCTGCAACACAACCCGATGCAATGGTACCGCCATAAACCATAATACTAGGTCTGTTAAGACGTAACATGGCCATAACAGAACCGGGCATGTTTTTATCGCAGCCCACAACGGCAACCATGCCGTCATAAGACATTCCACCCATTACGGTTTCCATGGAATCAGCAATTAGGTCTCGTGAGGGTAAAGAAAAACGCATGCCTGGAGTACCCATAGAAATACCGTCACTTACGCCAATAGTGTTAAAAATAAGACCTACAAGATTCCCTTGCTCTGTTCCTTTTTTGATTTCTACTGCTAAATCATTTAGGTGCATATTACAGGGATTTCCTTCGTAACCTGTACTTGCAATACCTACCAATGGCTTTTGAAAATCTTCATCAGTTAAACCAATTGCATGCAACATCGCTTGTGCAGCAGGTTGGCTAGGATCTTGAGTAACAACTTTTGAATAACGATTATGCCCCATATGTGCTTTTAAATTTAGAATGCGCTAAAATACAAAACAACAACTAAAAGAGGGTGTTTTAGCTCAAGCTTTTAAAATTAGGTTTTTGTAATGTAGAGAAGTGTGTTTTGGTAGCACATCGTGTGATAATCTTATATTCAAATGTAGAAAAAGTACATGGCATAACGAATGAAAAGTATATTTTTACACATTCGTTAAAAAAAACGAATAAAGGCTGCATATGATTAAGAATAACCCACTGATACCGCTTAAAAACATTCAATCTGATTTTTTTAATGCGGGCAACACCTTAAGCGTTGATAAAAGGATGCGTTGTTTAAGAAATCTAAAACAAAGCGTAAAGAGCAACGAAGCAGCAATATGTGAAGCGCTTAAAAAAGATTTAGGAAAACCGGAAGCTGAGATTTGGCTTGCGGAAATTTATGTGGTACTTGAGGAGCTTAAGACGGTCATAAACAACATGAGATATTGGACAAAGCCTAAGCGTGTTTCGAGCAAATGGGTGAATGCCCCAAGTAAAGATTGGATTTTGCCAGAACCTTATGGCGTTACCCTTCATATTGCACCATGGAATTATCCGTTTCAGCTGGCATTAAATCCCTTAATTGGTGCTGTAGCAGCCGGCAATACGGTTATATTAAAACCTTCTGAACATGCACCTCAAACGGCCATTATCCTTACCAAAATAGTGAAAGAAGTATTTCCTCCTGAATGGGTAAGTGTTGTGGAAGGAGGTCCTGAAATAGCACAAGATTTACTTAAACTTCGTTGGGATTACATCTTTTTTACAGGAGGGGTAAGCATTGGGAAAATAGTTGCAAAAGCAGCCGCAGAACACCTAACACCAACAACCTTAGAATTGGGAGGTAAAAACCCGTGTATTGTAGATCATACGGCAAATATTAAGATTAGCGCTCGCAGAATTGCATGGGGGAAATTCATGAATTGTGGGCAAATATGCATGTCGCCTGATTATGCCCTTGTGCATGAGACCGTTTATGATGTGTTTGTTGTAGCGCTTAAAAAAGAGATTGTTTCCATGTATGGCGAACACCCACAACAAAGCGATGATTATGCACGTTTGATACACAAGGGTCATGTTGCAAAAATGAAAGCACTGCTCGAGAGACAAACAATTTTACATGGCGGAGACATTGATGAAGAAAAACGTTTTGTAGCACCTACATTAGTGGCGCTAGACACATTAGACAACACGCTTATGGAGGATGAAATTTTTGGCCCAATCCTTCCGATTCTTACATATCAGCATGAAGATGAAATCCATGATATTATACGTCAATTTGAAAAACCGTTATCGTTCTATGTGTTTTCTGAGCGAAAAAAATGGGCACGCCAAATGATGCAAAAACACAGTTTTGGTGGTGGTATGATAAACGATGTTATTGTGTATTTTACTAACGAAAAATTACCCTTTGGCGGCGTGGGTCACAGCGGTATTGGCAGCTACCACGGCAAGCATTCGTTTGACACATTTACACATCTAAAATCATATGTGGAACGCCCCACCTGGTTTGACCCAAAACAACGTTACGCTCCTTACAAGAACAATTTTAAATTACTCAAACGCATTTTAACATATTTCTCATGACAGAAAAAACAGTTACCAAAGCGATTAAGTACAGGCGATCAGTAAGAGTTTATTCAGATGAACACATTAAAGATGCATTGGTAAAACAATGCCTCGTTAATGCTTCTTTAGCACCAACAAGTAGCAACCTACAATTGTGGGAATTTCATCATATAACGGATAAAACGATACTTCAAAAAGTTGCTAAAGCTTGTATGGGGCAAAATGCTGCAACTACTGCTAATCAACTGGTTGTGGTGGTGACTAGAAAAGATACCTGGAGAAAAAAAGCACGCGCCAATGTAGCACACTTTGATCGAGTTTTTAAACAACCCGAAATGCAAAAAGAAATACATCGAAAAAAAATGGCGATCAACTATTATCAAAAAATCATCCCAACACTTTATGCTGACTTTTTTGGCGTTTTTGGTGCTATCAAATATTGGATATTTCAACTTATTGGGTTGTTTCGTCCAGTGTATCGCCAAACGCGCTGGAGCGATCTGAGGGTGGTAGCACACAAAAGTGCTGCTTTAGCCGCCCAAAACTTTATGATCAGTATGGCAGCCGTGGGTTATGACACCTGTCCTATGGAAGGAAGTGATACCCTAAGAATAAAAAAGGTACTGAAATTACCCAAAGGTGCTGAAATCAATATGGTCATTAGTTGTGGAATACGTAAGCCTGAAGGCGTGTATGGAGAACGTTTCCGAGTACCTTTTGAAGAAATCTATTTTAAAGTATAATTGTAGATACAAATTATCCCAACCAGCCTTCCCTATCCAAACTTCGGTATTGGATGGCTTCTGCAATGTGCGTGTCTGTAATAGCTACCGCATCCTCTAAATCAGCTATGGTTCGCGCTACTTTTAAAATACGATCATAAGCTCTGGCAGAAAGCCGCAATCTGTCCATCGCCGTCTTCAATAACGTTAAGGAACTTTCAGAAAGTTTGCAATAGTTTCGAATTTGCTTGGTATTCATTTCAGCATTGTGATGCACGTGTGGTAAGTCTTGAAAACGTTTGCGTTGATGTTCGCGCGCGGCAATGACACGTTTGCGAATTGCGGCACTGGATTCTGCTAATGGTGTTTGTGCCAATTTTTCAAAAGGCACTGGCTGCACTTCTACATGTAAATCAATACGATCCAACAAAGGCCCTGAAATTTTGCCCAAATAGCGTTGCATTTCTGCAGCAGAATGCCCGGGACTACCGTTGTCGTCGTGAAAATAACCCGAAGGCGTTGGGTTCATACTCGCCACCAACATAAAAGACGCTGGGTATGTCAGCGTAAACTTAGCGCGTGCAATGGTTACTTCTCGATCTTCAAGCGGCTGCCGCATGACTTCCAATACGCTGCGTTTAAACTCAGGTAGTTCGTCCAAGAACAGCACCCCGTGATGCGCTAAGGAAATTTCACCCGGTTGCGGATAGGTTCCGCCACCCACAAGCGCAACATCGGAAATGGTGTGGTGTGGTGAGCGAAACGGTCGTTGATGGATGATTCCACTACCTTTCATTTGGCCAGCAACCGAATGAATTTTAGTGGTTTCTAATGCCTCGACAGTGGTAAGTGGCGGTAAGATACTCGGCAAGCGTTTGGCAAGCATGGTTTTTCCTGAACCTGGTGGACCAATCAATAAGATGTTATGCCCACCTGCGGCAGCTACTTCCATACAACGCTTTATGGACTCCTGCCCTTTAACATCTTCAAAATCCAACAGCGGATTGTGATGCACTCCTAGTTGAGCTGCCAAATCGTATTTTACTAAATGCTGAGTATGGTAGCCTTCCAAGAAGGTTATCAAATCGGTAAGATGTGAAAAGGCGTGCACTTCAATGCCATCAACAATAGCGGCTTCCTGACCATTTTCTTCTGGAACTAAAATACCAACATGACCGTCGGCTTTGGCTTGTAGTGCCATGGGCAACACCCCTCTCACTGGACGTAGCGTTCCATCAAGGGAAAGTTCGCCCATAATCACCCATTTCTCAAGGGCAATTGGTATCACTTGACCTGAGGCAACGAGAATACCTAGCGCTATGGGAACATCATAGGCGGCTCCTTCTTTGCGTAAATCAGCAGGTGCCATGTTAATGGTAATCCGTTTTCCGGGCAACTTATACTGACATTCCATTAGCGCAGCGGCAATACGGTGGTTACTTTCTTTAACGGCATTATCTGGTAAGCCAACCAAATGATACCCCACACCGGGATGTATATGTACTTCAATGGTTATTTGTTGGGCATCTATACCAAAGACGGCACTGCCAAAAATTTGGGTAAGCATAATGAGGCATTTTGAATCTAAAATATAAAAAATAACGTTATTTGCACCCATGAATGCACAAGACTTTCGCACTATTTGCGGGCAATTTGCCACCGGAGTAACCGTAATTACCACCACACACAACAACGTACCCATAGGGTTTACGGCCAATTCGTTCACTTCTGTTTCGCTAGAACCGGCCATTGTTTTGTTCTGTTTAAAAACAACTTCTGAAAGCAATGCCGCTTTTCAAGAAAGCAAGGCGTTTGCCATTAACATACTTTCCGATGCACAAGAAGATGTTTCCAATGCCTTTGCAAATCCTAAAAACAGCCAAGAAGCACGTTTTGCGAATGCAGCCCTTGAAACTCACGACCTGCCTGTGCTAAAAGACACCCTTGGATACTTAAGCGGTAATATCGTTAAACACGAAGAAATGGGCGATCACATTGTGTATTACGGACAGGTGACGGATGGCAAACATTATGCGGGCAATCCCCTACTCTACGCCAAAGGCGGGTATCAGCGGTTGCCGTAATTTATTTAATGCAATTCCTTCTTTATTCCACGCCTACTCTCAGTGCGCCAATGTGGCTATTTTAAAGTTTTGTATGTTTAGGTAACCCAAAAACCTACTAATGCCACACAAAACAAAACCTCTTTTTTTGTCATTCTGAACTTGTTTCAGAATCCACTGCTGTCTAAAAAGTAGAAAACAAATAGAGATTCTGAAATAAATTCAGAATGACAGATTTTCATACTTTTTAGGCAGGCAACCCGCTACTCTATGCCAAAGGCGGGTATCAGCGATTGATTTAATTTACCAGCCGCTATCCCTTCTCGAAGCCATGTGGCATAAGTTGCCGCATCGGTGTATTGAATGGGTGGGTTAAGAATCGTGCCATCGGGCATTAACAGCACGTAGTACGGCTGTGAAACCGATTTAAAATTCAACGCCTGGAAAGCAGACCACTTTTGTCCTACTGTTTTTAGGGTACGACTGCTGCCGTCAGCGTACGTTATTGTCAATTGGTCATCTTCTGCCAAAGGCTTGCGATCGTCTACGTACAAGGAAATCAGCACCACCTCATCGCGTATCATTTCGTATATCTCCGGCACCGTCCATACGTTTTCCTCAACTTTACGGCAGTTGACACACGCCCATCCTGTAAAGTCTAAGAGAATAGGTTTTTGTTGCGCTACGGCTGCTGCCCTCCCCGATTCGTAATCTTTGTAGCAATCGAGGTTTAGCGGACAGTCCGAATCCGTTTTATACACAGAATAAAAAGCCGGTGGTGGAAAGCCGCTAAGCGCACGCAAAGGCGTTGTACTATTTGGATTAAGTCCTTGCGCTAAATAACCAATAAACAGCACCAAAAACACACCTAAAACCCGCTGAAAACGAAATACCTTTTTGGATGGTGTTTGCAAAAACGAGAGACCGCCAAACAAGAATATAGCCCAAAGCAACATGATGATCATCCAAATACCGATAAACAGTTCACGTGGTAAAATACCCCACCCTTGTACCATATCGGCGTTGGACAAAAACTTCAGTGCCAGTGCAAGCTCAACAAAGCCTAAAGATACTTTTACATTGTGCAACCATCCTCCAGATTTGGGCAGTTTGCTCAAAGCATTTGGAAAAAATGACAATACCCCAAACGGTAATGCCAGTGCCGTACCAAAGCCCAGCATTCCTGCTGTTAGCTGAATGGCACCGCCGTCGGCAGTGAGGGAACCTACCAGCAATGAGCCCAAAATGGGACCTGTACATGAAAACGACACCACAGCAAGTGTGAGTGCCATAAAAAAGATGCCCAAATAATTAGATTTGGTAGAGGCTTCATCAGATTTTGACGACCATTTAGCTGGTAACGTCAATTCGAATAATCCAAAAAAAGATAAAGCAAAAATGACAAACACCGCAAAAAACACCATGTTCAAAACAACATTCGTAGCAATGGAATTTAAGATTTCAGGGCGCAACTGATCTAAAAAGTGAAAGGGCAAACTCAATACCCCATAAATAGCCACAATTGAAAAAGCATACGCCAATGAACGCCGAATGCTCACCGCGCGGCTCGTACTGCTTTTTGAAAAATATGAAACCGTTAATGGAATTAGTGGAAACACACAAGGTGTTAGTAAGGCTAGAAAACCACCTAACAATCCTAATGTGAAAATACCCCACCACGAAGCATTACTTGTAGGGGCAGATGCTTCCAGTAAATCCGTGTTTTTTAAATCCAATTGAAGTGTGTTCCCTGAGAGCTGTACATCGGTCAAATCGCGTGTTGTGGCATTAATCAGACTGCCATCGATGGGAATACTCAGCGGCTCTTCTCTAAAAATACAAACAGCATCGTCACAGGCTTGATATTCAACCACCAGCTCAATGGTTTTTGCCGCTGTTTGTACAGCCTGAACAAGGATCGCTTCTTTGGTAAAATAAGACAAATCCATTTCAAAAATGGCATCATAACCTGTTTTGGCTTCAGTTCCTTCAAGTGCGCCCGTTGGCGATGCGTTGTTCCAATGCAAAACCGTTGGGAGTGGACCTCCTTCGGGCAGCTGCGTACTGTACAATTTCCAGTTGTCTTGTATTGTAGCACGTAGCACCACATCATACGTATTTGTATCTGTTTGGCGTGCTTGCGCACTCCATGTTACTGGGTTTTGTGCCCAAAGTGCTTGGACGGCTAAAAGGGTAATTATAAGTATTCTCATGTTAATCTAATTTGGAGTGTTGAGGCATTATCAGTTGAAACAAATCTACGATCTAAACGTTTACCCACAACCCAAACAATGTCGTTGTTGTGACACAACACCCATTGGTTTTGTTTTTCGTGAGCCGTCATTTTCGCATCTTTAAAGTATTTGGATAGTTTTTTCTTTCCTGTCATTCCCACAGGGTAAAACACATCTCCCTCCTGCCAATGACGCAGTGTTAATGGGAACAAAAGTTTTGATGCATCTACAACAACACATCGATCAGATAATGCGGTGTTGTTATTGGAGTTTGAAATTGTTAATGAAATGGGGAATGTAATACCGTCTTCGTTTACTTGATAATGTTCAGAGGAATCCGCAACCTGATTTTCAATGGCCGTAAGCACAAAATGATCTCGTTCACGGAGTAATACATGCGTGCCGCTAGTCGTTTTTTTTCCTGCATGTGTTTGCAACAGTTTTGCTACTTCCATTGCATCAAATCCAAAAGGAGAAAATAAATGATGTAACCAAAAACGTTGCGGCTTTAAGGTTTCAAAGCTAGAAAATGGAATAACGATATGACTTTTTTTAGTTTGCCATGTACTTTTTATTTGGTCTACTAGTGACGACAACGCATGAAAACCATCTTGCAAATGCTGCAAAGAAGTAAGTGTATTGGCTTTTGTTTGGGCAGACAAGGCTAAGAATGCGGGCACCACCTGATGACGAATGGCATTACGTAAATAACCGGTGCTTGCATTGGAAACGTCTTCGCGCCAATCTATATTATTTGCTTTGGCGTACGTGATTATGTCTTCTTTTGAGAAGGGCAATAGCGGTCGAACAAGACTGCCCTTTTTATCCCGTATGCCACCCAACCCTTCTAGCCCACTTCCCCTAGAGAGGCGCATAAACAAGGTTTCTAGTTGATCATCAGCATGATGTGCTGTCAACACATAATCGTAGTGGTGTTCGGTTTGCAATTGCTTAAACCAGTTATAGCGTAAGTCACGGGCTTTTTCCTGAATTCCAGCTGCATCTACAGCAATAGGTGCTGTTTTAGAAAAATACGGTACGTTCATGTTTTTTGCCAATTCATGAACTGAAACCGCATCCAAATCGCTATCAGTACCGCGTAATTTATAATTCATATGTGCTATTCCAATGGTATAACCACTTTGTTGCATTAAATGTGCCAAAACGACACTGTCCACCCCGCCACTTACGGCAACCAAGCATTTTTGATTATCGGGCGCACCAATCAACGTACTGATATGATCCTTGAAATTATGTTTCATCTGTGCTGGGTACCGTTGTTTTGTTAGCCAAAACACGTTTGATTGCTTTCACTTTAAGTTGACATTCGTCGTATTCTTTTTCTGGGTCGGCAGCAGCAGTAAGGGCACTTCCCACGTGGGTGGAAAGATATTGCGTTTTTGCATCATAGATAAGGCTACGAATAACCACATTAAAATCGAAGTTTCCATTTGGCATAAAATAACCAACGGCTCCACTGTACAAGCCTCGCTGACTGTTTTCGTATTGGTCAATAAGTTCCATGGCACGCTGTTTTGGAGCTCCTGTCATACTCCCCATTGGAAAGCAAGCATTGATAACATCTAGGGAAGAGTGTTTATCATCACATGCTGCTTTCACTGTTGAAATCATTTGATGTACTTGCGCAAAGGGGTACACAGCGCATTGCTCCGTTACTTCAACAGTTCCTTTTTGAGCAATTCGTGACAAATCATTACGTACTAAATCTGTAATCATGATGTTTTCAGAACGCTCTTTGGCATCGTACATCAATATTTGTGCTGCGGCACGATCCAATGCGGTGTCTTGGTGTCTTGCTGCAGTTCCTTTAATGGGCTGTGAAAGAAGCTGATTTCCACTACGCTGTAAAAAACGCTCTGGCGAAGCAGACATAAGGTACGTATCGTGTAGTGACAAAAACGAAGCAAAAGGTGTTTTTCCAATGCTATTAAGGGCTTTAAATATGGCTAATGGCTTCACAAACACATCAGTTGCATACCATTCCATGCAATAATTTACTTCATAAATATCACCACGCATGATATGCTCTTTCAGAGCCGTAGCTTGCTGCAAGTATGCTGATCGACTGATTCGAGGTCTTAAATCAATCGGAGCAGGAACAATGTCTTTAGTAATTGACGAAAGTTTGATATGCGCAAAATCCTCATGAGCGTCTGTGTCGGGTGCATAAAGAGCTGTAAGTGTATCTCCTTTTAGTAGCCATATTTTGCTTGGACAAAAAAATTGCAGCTTTGGAACGGACAGAAATGAAGGGTTTGAGGGTATTACCGATTCCCAAACAGACGTATATTCATAACTAAAGAAACCAAATAACCAATCGGTGCCGAGTGCTTCTTCCAACGCATGTGATGAGGATATCCAAGGATTTTCACCACTAGTTCCTATGGCAAGAATAGCATCAAATTTGTTCTCCTGATGTGGGTAATCATTCGAATCATACCACGCTAAGGGAGTAGCATTCTTTGCCCACTCCAACAACCGTCCCTTAATATCAGGGGCGTTTTTAACATTAAAGACTGTTTTTGAGCGTTTTATCAATTTTATTTTTTGACTTAAAAAACAAAATTACTTAATTCATTGGGATCGTATCATCGCTTTAAAAAAAAATCTATATTTGCACCATGACTATTCAACTAGTTTCTTATTCACCACAACCCAAGCGCACACGCCGCCCCTAGGGGTGATTCTACTATCTATGGAGCTCAGGTGTGTCCGGTTTCCCTTTCGAATAAAATTACAGTCTAATTTACCTTTATCCATCTTATGGAAATTCTAGTTGCTAAACGCATTCACGTAAAGTATGCCACCATCATATCGGAAACCATATCCTCCTCGGCTCAAGTTCGAGGCACAGGAATTGCACGCCGAACACCAGCCTATATTCAAAAAAAGATAGAATCTGGAGATGCTATTATTGCTCTGGACGGAGATGCTTTTGCAGGGTTTTGTTATATCGAGGCTTGGGGACATGAAAAATATGTTGCGCATTCGGGATTAATTGTAAATCCAACTTATAGAGGGGTTGGATTGGCAAAGAAAATCAAAACGCAAATCTTTCAGTACACCAAAGAAAAGTATCCAAACGCTAAAATATTTGGCATTACCACAGGGTTACCGGTCATGAAAATTAATTATGATTTAGGATACAAGCCTGTTACTTTTTCTGAACTAACAGACGATCCTGACTTTTGGAAAGGTTGTCAAACATGTAAAAATTATGACGTGCTCACACGCACAAACAGAACCATGTGTTTGTGTACGGGGATGTTATACAATCCTAACGCTGAACATTCAAACGGCAAGAAAAACAGATTACAATCATTTAAAAACGCTTTTAAACGAATAAAAAAATGAAAAAATTAGTATTGGCATTTAGCGGAGGATTAGACACTTCGTATTGCACAAAGTCACTTAGCGAGCAGGGATTTGAGGTTCATGCAGTTGGTGTAAATACAGGCGGTTTTGATACTGCTGAAATAGAAACACTCGAAAAAAGAGCGATTGCACTTGGCGCAACTTCATATACATGTATTGACGCCCTTGAAACATTTTATCAAGACATTGTCAAGTATCTTATTTTTGGGAACGTACTCAAAAACAACACCTACCCCCTTTCGGTTAGTGCAGAACGCATTACACAAGCCGTTGCACTTATCAAAGAAGCACAAAAAATTGGAGCAGATTATATTGCACATGGAAGCACGGGCGCTGGAAATGATCAAGTACGTTTTGATTTGGTGTTCCAAACCCTAGCACCCGAAATTAACATCATCACACCAATACGAGATGAAAAGTTATCACGTGAAGCGGAAATTGAATACTTGAAATCACATGGTGTTGATTGGTCGTGGGAAAAAGCACAGTACTCTATCAACAAAGGATTATGGGGAACATCTGTTGGTGGTAGTGAAACCTTAAAATCGCGCAAACCCCTACCTGATGAGGCGTACCCAAGTGCATGTACTAAAACTACATCAGAGCAAATTTCACTTCAATTTGAAAAAGGGGAATTGGTAGGCATTAACGAAACCGCTTATAGTCCAGTTCAAGCCATTCAAAAACTTCAGGAACTCGCTGGACCGTTTGCCATTGGGCGGGACATTCACGTAGGTGATACCATTATTGGAATTAAAGGAAGAGTTGGTTTTGAAGCTGCCGCTGCTTTGATCACCATTAAAGCACATCATTTGTTAGAAAAGCACACCCTTAGCAAGTGGCAGTTGCACCACAAGGATTATATTGGCTCGTACTACGGCATGATGCTACACGAAGGACAATATCTTGACCCCGTTATGCGTGATTTTGAACAGCTATTGCAAAGCAGCCAACGCACTGTAACGGGAAGTGTTTATGTAACGCTTAATCCCTATCGCTTTACCTTAGATGGTATTTCATCGGCATTTGACCTGATGGACAACAGCTTTGGTACGTATGGTGAAGTCAACAAAGGCTGGAGCGCAGACGAAGCAAAAGGATTTATTAAGCTATCGGCAAATGCCGGAAAAATTTATCAGCATGTCAATAAATAATATTAAAGTAGGCGTTGTAGGAGGCGCAGGATATACCGGAGGCGAATTATTGCGTTTGTTGGTGAACCATCCAAACGTGGCAATTGATTTTGTGTATAGCTCTACTCGGGCTGGAAAAGCTGTTTCAGACACACACCCAGACTTGGTTGGCATCCTAGACACGCCTTTTTCGTCGGAGCTTAATCAAGAAATTGATGTTCTTTTCTTATGTATGGGGCATGGAAATTCAGCTACTTTTTTACACGAAAACAGCATCAATGACAATACTAAAATCATTGATTTAAGTAATGACTTTAGGCTTAACGCCGATAAGGATTTTATGGGGCGCTCTTTTGTATATGGCCTTACGGAGGCAAACACAGAACAGATAAAAGCAGCTCAAGCCATTGCCAATCCAGGTTGTTTTGCTACAGCTATTCAATTAGCGTTGTTACCACTTGCAGCAGCTAAAAGAATTACGCAAGACGTGCACATTAATGCCATCACAGGAAGTACAGGAGCAGGTGCTGTTCCTTCGGCAACAGGTCATTTCAGCTGGAGAAACAACAACATCTCCTATTACAAACCATTTGTGCACCAGCATTTGGGAGAAATTGGTGAAACCTTACGGCATCACCAAGGGGAGGACACAACCCTTCATTTTTTACCAATACGCGGTAATTTTACACGTGGGATATTTGCAACGGCTTACACACCGTTTGAAGGCAAGCTTGAAGACGCATATGCTATCTATCAAGATTTTTATAAAAACACGCCATTTACAACGGTAACAAAAAGCCCACTTGCGCTAAAACAAGTCGTGAACACCAACAGGTGTTTGGTACACCTCCACATCCACAACGGGCAACTTTTGGTTACCAGCATTATTGACAACTTATTAAAAGGCGCTTCGGGTCAAGCTATTGAAAACATGAATCTCATGTTTGGCTTAGCGCAAACAACAGGACTTCAACTTAAATCAACATCTTTTTAACTATGAAAATTGCAATTATTGGTGCAGGTAACTTAGGATTAAGCATTGCAAAAGGGCTAATTACCAACAATGCGGTTACGCAATTGTACCTTACAAAACGTTCCCTTGACAGCATTAGCTCTTGGACAGAGTATGCCAACACATACATTACAGACGACAACAAAAAAGCAGTTCAGGAATCGGACATTATTATTTTAGCGATTCAACCTCGACAACTGGCGGGTATCCTAGAAGAAATCAAACCTATCCTTCATGACAATCACGTAATTGTGTCAACCGTTACGGGCTTTTCATTAGCAAAAATGGAAGAAGTGGTAGGAAAAGACGTTTTTTTAATACGTTCCATGCCCAACACAGCCATATCGGTTGCAAAATCCATGACGTGCTTGTGTGCGAATGAAAAAGGAAAAGCACGACTTCCTATTGCAGAGGCAATCTTTAATGGCTTAGGCACCAGTATTATTATTGAGGAGCAGCACATGCGTGCGGCAACGGTAATATGTGCTTCGGGTATCGCATTTTGGATGCGATTAATACGCGCCACAACACAAGGAGGCGTGCAACTTGGGTTTGATGCAGAAGAAGCCATGCGAATGTCCATGCACACAGCGCTTGGTGCGGCTTCATTATTGATTGAAACAGGAGCACACCCAGAAGAAGAAATTGATAAGGTAACCACACCTAGAGGTTGTACTATTGAAGGGCTAAACGAAATGGAACACCAAGGGTTAAGCTCGTCATTAATCAAAGGAGTTATTGCTTCATTTCAAAAAATTAACGAAATCGCACAAGAATAAATATGCCATTATTTGATGTATATCCGCTTTATGATGTAACCCCAGTACGCGCTAAGGGCGTCTATGTATATGGGCATGACCGCAAAAAATACTTGGATTTGTATGGCGGACATGCTGTGATTAGTATTGGGCATCAAAACCCTGTGTATAACCGAAGGTTAAAAAGGCAGATTTCCAAAATTGGCTTTTACTCCAATGCAATTCAAAATCCATTACAGCAACAGCTTGCGGATGAAATTGAAACGCAGTCTGGATGTAAAGACTATCAGTTGTTTATGTGTAGCTCTGGTGCAGAGGCGAATGAAAACGCACTAAAACTTGCGTCTTTTCACACAGGAAAATCAAAAATAGTAGCCTTTAAGAATGCGTTTCATGGACGCACAAGTGCTGCTGTAGCCGCAACAGACACACCAAAAATCATTGCACCACTAAACGCACAGCAAGAGGTTATATTTCTTGAATTTGGCGACGAAGACGCGTTAGCTGATACGTTAGCAAAAGAAGATGTTTGTGCTGTTATTGTAGAAGCGATTCAAGGAGTTGGCGGTTTAGACATGCCCACAAAAAGCTTTATGAAAAGCATTGAAACGCTGTGTAAAAAGCATAAATCGTGTTTTATAGCCGACGAAGTACAATCAGGTTTTGGGCGCTCGGGTAAATTCTTTGCATTTCAACATTATGACGTAACTCCAGACATTATCGCTATGGCCAAAGGCATGGGAAATGGTTTTCCTGTTGGGGGCATCTTTGTGCATCCCAATATTGAACCATGGTATGGAATGCTGGGCACTACTTTTGGTGGTAATCATTTGGCATGTCAGGCGAGTTTAGCTGTTTTGGAAGTCTTAAAAAAGAAATCTTTAGTGGAGCATGCTGCAGCGCTAGGAGCAGCCTTTGAGGCGCGTGCCAAATCCATTCAAGGCGTAACAAAAATAAAAGGCCGTGGGCTTATGCTTGGTTTAGAATTTGATTTTGAGGTTGGTGAACTTAGAAAAAAACTCATTTACGAACATCAAATCTTCACAGGAGGCAGCAGCAATAAAAAACTGTTGCGCATCTTGCCGCCGCTAACGGTACAACAAAAACATTTTGATCGATTTTTTAACGCTTTAGAACAGCTATTATGAAACAATTTTTAACACTCGATGATCTTCCAAATTTTGATGATCAAGTAGCACTTGCACAAGCAATTAAAGCGGATCCATACCAATTTGAAAAAGTTGGAAAACGCAAAACACTTGGGTTGTTGTTTTTTAATCCTAGTTTAAGGACAAGATTAAGCACCCAAAAAGCAGGACGCTTGTTGGGAATGGATGTCATGGTCATGAACTTTAGCAACGAAGCATGGGCTATTGAATACGAGGACGGCACCATCATGGAAGGTTTACGTTCCGAACACGTAAAAGAAGCCGCACAAGTAGTATCACAATATTGCGATGTGGTGGGCATCAGAGCCTTTGCCACCCTTACCGATAAAGAAAAAGACGAGTCAGAGCAAGTATTGCAACGCTTTATAGAACACGCAACAGTACCGATAGTTAACATGGAAAGTGCAACAGCACACCCATTACAAGCATTAGCAGATGCCATTACATTACAAGAGTTAACGCTTCCCAAAAAGCCAAAAGTTGTGCTTACTTGGGCACCCCACCCAAAAGCGTTACCACATGCTGTTGGCAATTCATTTACGCGTATGATGCAACAAATGGATGCTGATTTTGTTATTGCAAATCCTGAGGGTTATGATTTAGATCCACGGATTACTAAAGATATTCCCGTAATTCACAATCAGGACGAGGCACTTCAAGGGGCAGATGTGGTGTATGCAAAAAACTGGTGTTCGTATGAGCAATATGGTCAAATCCTAAGAACGGATAATGCATGGATGCTAACACCAGAAAAAATGGCAAAAACCAATAATGCTTATTTCATGCACTGCTTACCCATAAGGCGTAATGTAGTGGTTGCTGATGGTGTTTTAGATCATCCAAACTCGAAAGTAATTGAGCAAGCTAACAACCGAACTTTTTCGGCTGCAGCGGTATTAAAGTCTTTATTATCGTGAATAAACAGCTTCACATAGTCAAAGTAGGTGGTCATTTGGTCAATGATACAGCAGCGTTGCAGCACGTACTGGCGGCATTTGCTCAGCTTGATGCACCTAAAATATTGGTGCACGGTGGCGGAAGACACGCCACAGCACTTGCTTTGCAACTAGGTATTACACCCAAAATGGTTGATGGTAGACGAATTACAGATGCTGATATGCTCGAAGTTGCCGTTATGAGTTATGCGGGTATATCCAATAAAAAAATAGTGGCACAGCTGCAAGAACATAACGTTAATGCCATAGGACTTAGCGGCGCAGATGGCAATGCTATTGAAGCTGTAAAACGTCCTGTAATGGAACTTGATTACGGATTTGTAGGAGACGTGGTAGACGTTAACAGTACCTTATTTACCTCTTTACTAGAAACGGGATTAATTCCTGTACTATGTGCCATTACCCACAATAAAAAAGGGCAATTACTCAACACAAATGCAGATACCATTGCCGCAGAAATTGCCAAAGCATTGAGCAGTGCTTACAACGTAACGCTATTCTATTGCTTTGAACACGCGGGTGTCTTACACAATGTTGAAGACCCCAACAGCATTATGGGTACCCTTACACAATCTCAAATGGACACCTACATAAAACAAGACATCATTCACAAAGGCATGATACCAAAACTCCATAATGGTTTTGACGCGCTCAAAAACGGTGTTAAAAAAGTTGTGATCAGCAATACCGTTGCACTTAGCGATACTAATGCACCTAAAACAACATTGATATGAAGTCTATAGCAGAACTACAACAAGAAGCTGTCGCTTTACTGCAAAGCCTAATCCGGACGCAGTCTTTTTCGTCTGAAGAAGATAAAACGGCCACGCTTATCAGAACTTGGTTAGAAGGGCATGGGGTTGCGTGTAAACAAGAAAAAAACAACGTGTATGCGATTAACAAACACGAAGACCCAAGCAAGCCTTACTTGCTTTTAAACTCACATCACGACACTGTTAAACCCAATAGTGGGTACTCGCGAAACCCCTATGAAGCTACTATTGAAAACGGAAAACTCTATGGGTTAGGAAGCAATGACGCTGGCGGAGCCTTGGTATGCTTATTGGCAACCTTTGTGTATTTCTACGAGCAGCAAGACATGGCATATAACCTTGTGGTAGCTGCCACAGCAGAAGAAGAAACTTCTGGACCTAATGGACTAAATAGCCTACTGAAAACCCTTCCGAAAATTGACACGGCTATTGTTGGTGAGCCTACGCAAATGGAATTGGCAGTGGCTGAAAAAGGATTGGTTGTTTTTGATGCTACGATAAAAGGAACAGCGAGCCATGCGGCGCATCCTAATAACGACAACCCCATCTATAAAGTTGGGAAAGTGATGGAGTGGTTTGATACGGTTTCATTTGACCGTATTTCAGATGCTTTAGGGCCCGTGAAATTAACCGTAACACAAATCAACGGAGGAAAACAGCACAACGCTGTTCCAGCTGATGTCAAACTTGTACTTGATGTTCGAGTCAATGACTTATATACCAATGATGAAATCGAAGCATTATTACAAGCGGCACCATGTGAAGTCAAAGCACGTTCACTGAGGTTGAGCTCTTCGTCCATTCCAATGGAGCACGCCTTAGTAAAAGCAGGGATTGCGGCAGGAAGAAAAACCTATGGCTCTCCTACCCTATCAGATCAAGCGGTATTGTCTTGTGACTCTTTAAAACTTGGACCTGGCGATTCTTTACGTTCGCATACCGCAGATGAGTTTATTTATGTGAGCGAAATAGAAGCAGCCATTCCATTGTATATTACCATTTTAAAAGAAACGTTATGAAGCTTTGGCAAAAAAACAAAACGAAAGTAACCGAAAACGTAGATCGATTTACTGTTGGTGAGGATCGACTTTGGGACGTACGCCTAGCACCTTATGATGTTCAGGCTTCAAAAGCGCATGCAACAATGCTCGCAAAAGTAGGCATCCTTACCAGTGATGAAGCCCAACAGCTCTGCGATGAATTGGATACCATCATGACTTTGGTAACGCAGGACGACTTTGTAATTGAAACTGATTTTGAGGACATTCATTCTAAAATTGAGTTTCTACTTACCGAAGCTCTTGGCGATGTAGGTAAAAAAATACACACCGCACGGTCTCGAAACGATCAAGTGTTAACGGCTATGCAGTTGTTTCTCAAAGATGAAATTTCCGAAATCAAGGAACTCACAAAAGAACTCTTTGGCACTTGGCTAGCGTTGGCCGAAAAATATCAAAAGGACTTGCTCCCTGGTTATACGCATTTGCAGGTGGCCATGCCCTCTTCGTTTGGCTTGTGGTTTTCTGCCTATGCCGAAAGCTTGGTGGATGATGTCATTCAATTAAATGCAGCCTATGCGGTTTGCGATCAAAACCCATTAGGTAGTGCTGCTGGTTATGGTAGCTCCTTCCCTATTGACCGTGAGCATACAACAGCCGCTTTGTCTTTTGCAACCTTAAAATACAATGCTGTTGCTGCACAAATGGGGCGTGGAAAAACAGAACGTATAACTGCCAACGCCATGGGTTCGCTAGCAGCCACGCTTGGACGCTTTTCGATGGATGTGTGCCTGTATATGAGTCAAAACTTTGATTTTTTATCTTTTCCAGACCATCTGACCACAGGATCGAGTATCATGCCACACAAAAAGAATCCCGATATTTTTGAACTTATAAGAGGAAAATGTGCCCTTATTCAAGGACTTGGTAACGATTTTGCGCTGCTGGGACAAAATCTCCCTAGTGGGTATCACCGCGAAATGCAGCTGTTTAAAGGAAAGATGATTACTGGAATTGATAGCCTAAAAGACTGCCTTGAAATGCTAAACAGCGCCATTAAGGAAGTTAGGGTTCGAGAAAACATCATGGAGGATGCAAAGTACACCTATGCCTTTACGGTTGATGCCTTAAACGATTTGGTGCAACAAGGCGTTCCCTTTCGAGATGCCTATAAGCAAGTGGGATTGCAAGTTGAAGCAGGTACGTTTACTGCACCTGATAAGGTAAACCATACGCATAGTGGCAGCATCGGGAATTTGGCTTTAGATAAGATTCAGGAAAAGTTTGATACGTACTGGCAATCAAAGTAAACTTTAGTTTTGATGGATTGAGTGAAGACCTGTCGGTAGGCGGGCTCAATCAACCTGTAAGCGTACGCCTGCCTTTAGGTTTGCCTTTTGTAGAATAATTAGTTTATTTAAAAGTACGGTTACTTCTTTATAAATGTAGTTTGACCTAAGTCGTTTACGTTGATAAAATAAATGCCAGAAGAAAGGTTCGTGACATCTAGCTGTTTTGAACTTTCACCATTTCCATAAACCGTTAATAGGTTTTTGCTATTTATGTCATGTATTGTAATCGTTTGAAGTGACTTAGCAGTAGATAAAACAGTCAATTTATTGTCAACAGGAATAGGGAAAATCGTTATACCCTGATTTCGTAATGCCTTATTGATACTGGCAGTATTTTGAGGATAAGACCCAAAACCTATATGCACACCAACGTCTGTGGCATTAAAAGGTAAAAACGTACCGTTTGCTCCAAACTCTTCTGCACCAGCATCAAAATTCACGCCTCTATTTGCTTTTAAGATATCTTGTGTTAAAAACGGAAAGTTTCCAAGACCCGCATCAATAGGAGCACTTCCACTTGTTAATCTATGAAAGGTTCCATCATCCGTCATGGAGCTTGCAGCTAAATTGGTGAGGTTGCCCTCAGAAATTGAATTCCCAGAGGGTGTAGTAGCAATTTGATATGAATTAATACTGGCGTTATACACAATATTGTTGGCTACAATTAAATTTACAGGCTCTAGTGTATTGTCACCCCCTTTGTCTGTTCCAATCCGTAGGGCATAGTCGCAGTTTACAAAAGTGTTGTTGATGATTTGGGCATTTTTAACTTGATAATAACCGTTTAGTGCAGAATTTTGCACGCCATTCATAACATTTATACCACCTGTGAGAGATGAAGTAGCACCACTTAACTTTTTGGCATTTGTTCCTTCTATATAATTATTATACACCTTATGGCCCTCACCAATCACACGAACGCCTCCTGTAAAAAAATTGTTTTCGGCAAAAAAGTAGTTTCCAAATACTTCGCAGTTATTACCATGTCGCAAGGTTAAACATCCCCCGTAATCCCTAAATGTATTGTAGTAATATTTGTTCTGTCCCGATTTATTTGAAATAACTTCTATTTCTCCAAAAAAATTATAGAAATAATTCATGTAAACCTCAGAATACGAATCACTTAAGGAGGTAGTACTTGTGCCAATCCGTATAGCATCTTGGTCGTTATCGTCATTTATTCCATTAATAGGCGTTCTGTCGGCAAAATAATTGTGGTGGATTTTTAGATAATCTGCATTACCTAAAGATCTGTTATCATTAATAATACTACCAATTCCATATTTGCCTATAAATGAATTATAAGCAATTTCATTATACTGTCCATTTACAATATATACCCACTTAAACTTCATTGTTTTTTGAGATTCTGTGCCATTATAGCTATCAATTTTATTATTGACGACCTTACAATTATCACATGTGTTAAGTTCAAATACAGGTTCTATTGATGATCCACTAACCACTAAGTTAGCAGGGTCTTGAAAAACAAGTCCTGATACTGTCACATAAGAACCGCTCATATACACTCTTGAGTTCCCTGTCATCAATACTGCCCCTGGATTTTGAGCCGTAACATGAATGGGAGCGGTTGAAGTACCATTTTTATCAATTTCTATGTACGTATTGTTCCAGGTTCCATCAGCGAGAAGAATCGTAGTTCCTGGTGCCGCAGCTGCAATAGCACTATTTAATTCTGTTGCATTTGTTACCAATTGAGCATAGGTAAAACCACTAACAAAAAGACAGGCTAGTGTAAACCTTAATTTATTTATATACATCATGAAATCAAGATAGTATATTCATCTAAATAAAGCCTCATTTTAGCTCTTTTTTTTAGCACTGATGGATATAACTAGCTATGTAACGCCCGGTCTTCTGTTGCGGCTAAAGCCGCTTCTTTTACCGCCTCGGCATAGGTTGGGTGTGCATGGCTCATACGTGCCAAATCCTCAGCAGAAGCACGGAATTCCATGGCCGTAACCGCCTCTGTAATCAGGTCGGCAGCACGGGCGCCTATCATATGTGCTCCTAAAATTTCGTCTGTTTCGCTATGTGCCAAAATCTTAATAAATCCGTCGGTATCCATACTCGCTCTAGAACGTCCCAAAGCACGCATTGGAAACTGTCCTTTTTTGTAAGAAACGTTGGCTGCTTTTAGCTCCTCTTCTGTTTTTCCAACAGAAGCCACTTCAGGCCAGGTATAAATTACATTTGGAATCAAGTTGTAGTCGATATGCGGTTTTTGACCAGCTAAATATTCCGCAACCAATACCCCTTCTTCTTCGGCTTTGTGTGCCAACATAGTACCACGTACCACATCCCCAACAGCATAAATATTTGCTGCTGTTGTTTGCAAATGACTGTTTACTTCAACTTGTCCTCTTTCATTTAAGCTTACCCCTGCTGCTGCTGCATTAAGGCCTTCGGTATGAGGTTTACGTCCCACAGATACCAGGCAGTAATCGCCTTCAAACGTTTGGGCAACGCCTTTTTTATCATTTGCGGTAACCGCAACGGTATCACCTTTGCGCTCAACAGCCATTACTTGATGCGACAGGTAGAACTTTACCCCTTGTTTTTTCATCACTTTCATTAATTCTTTTGAAAGTCCTGCGTCAAGCACAGGGCTAATGCGGTCTGCGTATTCAATCACACTTACTTCGGCGCCCAATCGTCGGTACACCTGTCCGAGTTCCAAACCAATCACGCCCCCACCAATAACCACAAGGTGTTTTGGTATTTCAGAAAGCTCCAATGCCTCGGTAGAAGTAATAACCCGTTCCTTGTCTACATTGATAAATGGCAAACTTCCCGGTGATGAACCCGTAGCAATAATGGTATGCTTAGCTTCAATTAGCTGTTCGTCTGGACCTGTAACTTTAATGTGCGTTGCATCTTCAAAAGAACCCAAACCACGAAGCACCGTAATCTTATTTTTGTCCATTAAAAAATCAATTCCCTTTACCGTAGTAGAAACCACTTCGCGCTTGCGGGCAATCATTTGCGAAAAATTAACTGAGATTTCGCCAGCCACATCAATGCCGTGCGTTTTAAAATCCTTAACGGCTGTTTCGTAATGGTGTGAAGAGTCCAACAACGACTTTGACGGAATACATCCAACATTTAAACAAGTACCGCCAAGCGTGGCCTCCTTTTCAATGATAACAGTTTTCATGCCTAGTTGTGCACATCTAATAGCAGCAACATAACCTCCGGGACCTGAGCCAATAACGGCTACATCAAATTGATTCATTATTTTGGTTTTGTAGTACAAATGTACAATGAAGCATCCATATCTACTACCATGACGTTACTATTCCACACAAAATCGTATTATTACAAAACAAATGAAACAAAAAACCTCCTTATCTCTCTTAGAAGCCTTTGTTCCAGTAGTTGTTTTAGTACTGCTGCTATCCATAAATGTGGGTATTTATGGAGATGACGCTTTAAGCGGCTCCAACCAATTCATTCTTTTGTTAGGAGGTGCCGTTGCTGCGCTTATCGGTTTTAAAAAAAACATTCCTTACCAAGACATGCTCCACCATGTTGCTGAAAACTTAAAATCGGTAACGGGTGCTATTCTTATTTTATTGTTTGTAGGTGCCTTAGCAGGCACATGGCTTGTAAGCGGCATCATTCCTGCCATGATTTATTATGGGCTACAAATACTACATCCTACATATTTTTTAGCAGCGTGTATTGTTATCTGTGCGCTTATCTCAATAGCCACTGGAAGCAGCTGGACAACGTCTGCTACCGTGGGCATTGCCCTTATTGGCATTGGTGAGGCAATGGGTATTTCTGTTGGTATGGTTGCTGGAGCTGTTATTTCGGGTGCCTATTTTGGTGATAAAATGTCACCGCTAAGTGACACTACTAACCTGGCACCAGCCATGGCAGGTGGTGATTTATTTACACATATCCGCTACATGGCGCTAACCACCGTGCCTACCATAGTGGTAACCTTACTCGTTTTTTTAATTATTGGCTTTACGCTCGATACGTCTACAGTAACGCAAACCGCTCCCATGTTGGAAGCCATCAAGGAACAGTTTACCATTAGCCCATTCCTTTTTGCTGTTCCCATTCTTGTTATTGTGATGATTGCGCGAAAAACACCTCCGTTGATAGCATTATTGGTTGGAACCTTATTAGGTGTGTTATTTGCACTTATTTTTCAACAATCGCTACTGCAAACGTTAAGCGGTAAAGACGTTTTGTCTTGGACAGAAACCTATAAAGTGCTAATGGACGCCACTACTGTTTCCACCACTATTGAAACAAGCCACCCCCTATTGAATGACCTTTTCCAGTCTGGAGGTATGGCGGGTATGCTCGGAACCATTTGGTTGATTATCTGCGCTATGGTTTTTGGTGGTATTATGGACGCGATTGGCGCATTAAAAGCCATCAGTGCTGCATTGTTGCGTTGGGCGCAAAACACCTTTCAATTGTTTGCGAGCACAGTGGCTTCGTGTTTGGCAATTAACGTTACCGCATCAGATCAATACTTGTCTATTGTGGTGCCCGGAAAAATGTTTGCAAAAGCATATCAAGATAGAGGCTTGGCGCCAGAAAATTTAAGTCGAACACTTGAAGATTCAGGTACGGTAACTTCTGTTTTAATACCATGGAATACTTGTGGCGCTTACCAGTCTGGAGTTCTTGGCGTTTCTGTTGCCGAGTATTTTGTATTTGCTATTTTCAACTGGCTAAGTCCGTTTACCACGCTACTTTATGCCGCCATAAACTATAAAATAAAGGCACTAAAATCATCGCATTGAGGGTGTTTATCCTTTCATAGATAATTAAAATACATTGCTGGGTTAGTTGCAACTTATTTACTTAATTTTGGGTTCTAATAAAAAAATAAAATTATGGCTATTGTAGGAAAAAAATTCCCTGATTTAACAGTAAACGCAATGAACGAAATGGGTGACACCATTCAAATTAACGTGCTTGAAGAGGCGGTAAAAAACAACAAAAAAGTGTTGTTGTTTTGGTACCCAAAAGACTTTACATACGTATGTCCAACGGAGCTACATGCATTTCAAGCAGCACTTCCTGAATTTGAAAAACGCAACACAGTTGTTATTGGTGCATCGTGTGACACAGCAGAAGTTCACTTTGCATGGCTCAGCACACCAAAAGACAATGGTGGTATTGAAGGGGTAACATACAACCTGATTGCTGATAGCAACCGAAACCTTTCTTCTATTCTTGGTGTATTGGATGGCGACAACCACCACTACAGCGATGAATACGATGTGGTGCTAATGGAAGGTGACAACGTTCCAAACCGTGCTACATTCCTTATCGATGAAGAAGGAATCGTACAACACGAAAGCATCAACAACAAACCGATTGGTCGTAATGTAGATGAGTTTATTCGTATTGTAGATGCACTTGCACACAACCAAAAGCATGGCGAAGTATGCCCTGCGAACTGGGAAGAAGGTAGCGAAGCAATCAATGCAACTAGCGACAGTGTAGCTGAATACCTAAGTAAAAATTAAATGGTAACAGAATTAACTAGCGATAGCTTAGAAGAAGTATTAGCCGCACATGAAACGGTGTTGGTACAATACTCTGCTGGGTGGTGTGGAAATTGTCGCATCATGAAGCCTAAGTTTAAGAAAATGGCAACTGAACATCCAGATGCCTTCTTTGTGCTGGTTGACGCTGAAAAATATCCGAATTCAAGAAAACTTGCAAACGTGAACAATTTACCCACGTTTGCAAGTTTCAAAAAAGGAGATTTTGTCAATCAAGTGCAAACCAATAAACTAGACGTTTTACAATCCTTTGTCCATGAAGCTACCCATAATTAAGCATCTTACTGCTTTTATTCAAGAGAATGATGAAGACTTTGTCATTGAGGCAGCTGAAACGCTTGAAGCCTTAACCGAAGTTTCTTCTTTAAAAGAAGAAGAGTTAGACGTAATTGGCGAACTTATTTCAAATATGTACGGTGCATTAGAAGTAAACAACATGATTAAGGAGGGTGCAGATCCCAAGAAGGCTGCAAATGATTTTATGAAACGCGTACTTGGATCAATAGATAGTTAACTTCAATCAACATAAGAATATAAGCCCGATGATTTCATCGGGTTTTTTTGTTGTATTTTTGATACTTAAATGATGATCAAGAGCTTTAAATTTCGTCCGAAAGGACTAAATCGGCAACAGCAAATTATATGGGGAGCTTTTTGTATGCTCTTTGCAATCATGCTGTTTATTGCCTTTGTTTCTTTTTTCCAATCTTGGAAAGTAGATCAGAGTGCGTTAACAGCACTCGGCGACCGTGATATAATTGTTGAAAACAGCATCCGTAAATTAGGTGCAAGTTTGAGCCACATCTTTATTTACCAAGGATTAGGAATAGGCGCATTTGCCTTTGCCTTAATGCTACTTGTAACAGGCCTTAGTCATTTCTTAGATTCAGCAACGCAAAAACTAACTGCTAGGTGGATTTGGACCATACTGATTGCCTTGTGGGTGGCTGTTGCCATGGCATTATTGTTCCCAAAAAGTCCTTTACTTAGTGGTATTATTGGTTATGAAAGTAATCAATTTTTGAAGCATTATATCGGCACACTCGGAGTCGTAAGCCTCTTATTGCTGCTTGTTGTTGCATTTTTAGTGTATCAATTTAAATGGAAGCCTGAGGAGATGCGATTTTTTAAATCGTCCCCTAAACCAGCAAACGAGACGCAAGCTGAAGCAGCAATGGAAACAGAAACGGAAGCTCCAATGCAAGTGGACTTTGATGTATCCGAAACGAAAACAGAAAAAACGCCGGAGCCTACAGCAGCAGTTCCAAAAAGGAAAACGGAAACCAAAAGCGATGATAACATTACGCTATCATTGGAAACTACAGAAGAAGATGAGGTAGTAACCAAAGCCAAGAAACTGGTTGCAGACTTTGGAGAAGTAGATCCTACACTTGAACTTAAAAATTTCCGTGCACCTACCGAGTCGTTATTAAAAAATTATGCCCATGAAGGGATTACCATTAACGAACAAGAGCTAGAAGAAAACAAAGAGCGTATAGTTGAAACCCTACAAAACTATCAGATAAAAATTGCGGATATTAAAGCTACTATTGGACCGACCGTTACTTTGTACGAAATTGTTCCTGCTGCTGGTGTACGTATTTCTAAAATCAAAAACTTAGAAGATGATATTGCGTTATCACTTTCTGCGCTAGGCATCCGTATTATTGCACCCATTCCAGGAAAGGGAACAGTTGGGATTGAAGTGCCTAATAAAAACGCAACAATTGTATCGATGCGCTCGGTGATCTTAGCCAAAAAATTTCAAGAAGCGGAAATGGAACTTCCGCTTGCTTTAGGAAAAACCATCAGCAACGAAACTTTTGTTGTTGATTTAGCAAAAATGCCGCATTTACTTATGGCAGGGGCTACTGGTCAAGGAAAATCGGTTGGGCTTAATGCAGTTCTTACGTCATTGCTTTACAAAAAGCACCCTGCTGAAATCAAATTTGTTTTGGTAGACCCCAAAAAAGTGGAACTCACGCTTTACAACAAAATTGAGCGGCATTATTTAGCAAAACTACCCGATGTCGAAGAAGCCATTATTACCGACAACAAACAGGTTATCAATACACTGAACTCGCTTTGTATTGAAATGGATAGTCGTTATGACTTATTGAAATTAGCCATGTGTCGTAATTTAAAGGAATACAACGCAAAATTTAAAGAGCGAAGGTTAAACCCACATGACGGGCACAAATTCTTACCGTACATAGTTTTGGTTATTGATGAATTTGCCGATCTAATCATGACCGCAGGTAAGGAGGTAGAAACCCCTATTGCACGATTGGCACAGCTCGCACGCGCCATTGGCATACACTTGATCATTGCAACCCAACGCCCTTCTGTAAACGTGATAACAGGGCTTATTAAAGCTAATTTTCCAGCTCGAATTGCGTTTCGGGTTACGTCAAAAGTTGACTCCCGTACCATCCTCGACAGCGGAGGTGCAGATCAACTCATTGGTAGAGGAGATATGCTTTTTACGCAAGGCAATGAACTTATTCGAATCCAGTGTGCCTTTGTAGACACGCCTGAAGTTGAAAAAATAACTGATTTTATTGGTTCACAACGCGCTTACCCCGATGCTCATTTATTGCCTGAATACGTTTCAGACGAAGCAAGCACGAGTAAGGAGAATAATATCGAAGATAGAGATCCTATTTTTAAAGAAGCAGCAGAAATTGTGATAAACGCACAACAGGGTTCGGCATCGCTTTTGCAACGAAAACTTAAATTGGGCTATAACCGTGCAGGTCGCATCATCGACCAGTTAGAAGCAGCCGGTATTGTAGGACCATTTGAAGGAAGTAAAGCTCGAGAAGTTATGTTTCGAGATGTTATTTCTCTCCATGAATATTTAGAAAATGAAAAAGCAAATTAAATTAGTACTCCTAAGCTTGTTTATCAGCAGCAGTGTATTTGCACAAAATGAAGAACAACGCGCTGAAACATTACTTAATGATGTTTCGGAAACCTTAGCGAATTATGAAAATATCTCCATTACTTTCTCCTATGAATTGGTAAATCGAAAGGAGCTTATTCAACAAAAAGAACAAGGAACACTTACCGTTGAAGGGGATGCATACCTACTCAAACTTATGGGAATCGAGCAGCTTTGTGATGGCACAAACATTCATACCATAAACCCTGAAAATGAAGAAGTTTTAATAGAAGAGGTACATGAAGGTTTTGGTGAAGGTCTAAGCCCATCAAAGCTATTTTCTTTTTATAAGGAGGGCTATCGTTTTGACTGGGACATCACACAACCATTATATGGCGGAAGAAAAATTCAATACGTCAAACTCACGCCCATTGACACCTATGCGCAGGCAGCGTATTTGCTTCTGGGTATTGACACCCAGACCAAACATATTTACAAACTAATTGAGGTTGGTGACAGCGGAACGGAAACGACATTAACAATACGCTCTTTTAAGACCAATATTGAAATTCCGCAACAAACTTTTGTTTTTGTAGAAGAAGATTATCCAAACTACTACATCGATAGACTTTGATGAAAATTTCGCTGTTAGACCGTTATATATTAAAAAGTTACCTCACTGTTTTAGTGAGTTTCTTTTTTATTTTAATGTTCATCTTTATCATTCAAACCGTTTGGGTTTTT
This sequence comes from uncultured Flavobacteriaceae bacterium, assembly GCA_938092005.1. GTDB lineage: Bacteria > Bacteroidota > Bacteroidia > Flavobacteriales > Flavobacteriaceae > UBA7446. Next base: position 148,168 of record CALKOU010000001.1, read on the forward strand.
ATAGATGAATTTGCAGGCAAAGGACTTGATGTAAGTGTATTACTTCGTTTTTTGCTGTATTATTCTCCTAAATTAATTCCGCTGGTACTACCCTTGACCATTCTTTTAGCCTCCATCATGACTTTTGGGAATTTTGCTGAACGCTATGAATTTGCAGCGATGAAATCGGCAGGTATTTCTCTGATGCGTGCTATGCGGCCTCTTATTATTGTCAACAGCATCGCTTGTCTAGCAACGTTTTATGTAGCAAATACTGTAATTCCGCTTGCAGAGTTTAAAACCTATAATTTACGAAAAAACCTTTCAAAGATGCGGCCTGCATTAGCCATCACAGAAGGTATGTTTAACGATATCGGGGAAAGCAATATAAAAGTAGGACGTAAATATGGTGAAAATGACAAGCTGTTAGAGGATGTTATCATTCATGAAAAGTCACAAGACAACATCAATCGTATTGTCATTAAGGCTAAAAAAGGAGAATTGCGAAGTAAGGAATTAGAAGAAGGGCTGCAGTTGGTGCTTTTTGATGGGTATCGATATGAAGAAGTAAAACAGAAAAAAAAGCAAAAGAAAAATCCACATAACCGCATTGCTTTTGAACAGTATACCATGAATATAGATTTACGTTCGTTTAACGACGTAGACCTGGATGAAACCCATTATTCAAACACATTTAAAATGCAAAACATTTCAGAACTTTCCGAAAGCATCGACTCACTAACTACGGAGTTTAAGTCTGAAATTGAAGGTTTTGCAAATACCATATATTTACGTTCAGGTATTAGATCTATTGAACGGCTTGAAAAAACGTACAAACACAATGCATATTTAGGGTTTGAAGATTTATTGCATAAATTTCCCGAAAACAATAAAAAGACCATTTTAAAATCCGCAAAAAACAATATTAGAATGCAGATAACAAATTTCGAAAATCAAAAAAGATCGTTTTTTGTTCGAGAGAAAATCATCAACCTTCATCGGTTATGGCGTGATGACAAATTTGTGAACGCGTATGCTGCCCTACTTCTGTTTTTTGTGGGTGCTCCGCTAGGAGCAATTATCAGAAAAGGGGGGTTTGGACTGCCCATTGTTGTGGCACTCACTATTTTTCTAACATATCATTTTGCAGGCACACTGTTCAAAAACAGCGCTGAAGATGGAAGCTTACATCATTTTTTAGGAGCGTGGCTTATATCGTTAGTATTAACCGTTGTTGGCCTAGTTGCAACTGTTCGTGCGAGTAAAGACAAATCAGTATTTGATTTAGAACGCTTGAAATTAAGCATCAGAACTCCCATTAATATATTACAAAAGAAATTTAAACATGGAAAATAGCATTCAGCTAGACAGTGTAGAAGCAGCAATTGAAGATATCAGAAATGGTAACGTTATTATTGTTGTTGATGATGAGAATCGGGAAAACGAAGGAGATTTTGTCGGAGCTGCAGAAATGGTAACGCCAGAAATGATAAATTTTATGGCAAAAGAGGGGCGTGGATTAATTTGCACACCAATTACTGAGCAGCGCTGTCGTGAATTAGATTTATACCCAATGGCCAGTAACAATACGGATCCTATGGGAACTGCATTCACAGTCTCCATTGATTTAAAAGGCGATGGAGTAACTTCTGGAATTTCGGTAGCAGACAGAGCTAAAACGGTGCGTAGACTCATCCGTGAAGATGCAAAAGCAGAAGATTTCTTGCGACCAGGGCATATTTTCCCTCTTGCAGCTAAGGAAGGGGGCGTTCTTAGACGCACTGGACATACAGAAGCGGCTATTGATGTTGCACGTTTGGCTGGTTTTAAACCAGCAGGTGTGATTGTTGAAATCATGAATGAAGATGGTACAATGGCTCGGTTACCGCAATTGCGCAAAATTGCTGATGCATTTGACCTAAAATTAGTTTCCATTGAAGACCTGGTTAGCTATCGCATGAAGCATGATAGCCTCATTGAAGTTAAAGAAGATTTTGAAATTGATACCAACTACGGTTCGTTCCGCCTTCGTGCTTATCATCAAAACACAAACAACCAAATACACATTGCATTAACACTTGGTCAATGGGATAAGGATGAGGCAGTATTAACTCGGGTGCACACACATCAATTAGACAGTGAATTAGCAGGAGTTCTAAATCAACAAAAGGAAAGTACGCTAGATAAAATATTCAAAAGAATTCAAGGGGAAGGAAAAGGAGCCATCATTTTTATCAATCAATTACAACCTGCAAGCACCTTACTCAATCAGTTAAAAGCATTAAAAGACAAAGACCAACATGCACTTCATTTCGACGAAAAAGACTTTGGAATAGGGGCACAAATGATTCATGCAGTTGGAATCAGCAACATCAAACTTCTTTCCAATAGCGAAAAAATTAAACGAGTAGGAATGTCAGGCTATGGATTAAAAATTAGTTCATACGAAACCTATTAAAGGAGTCCTCCGCCCCCGCTCTTTTCATCATTTTGTCGTTGACGTCTGGATTTGGCTTGGTATTTTCCACTACCAAAGCGATAGTTAAACCCTAGCTGAACTGTACGGCTTTCCCAATGAAACGCACCTACTTGGTTGTACGGAAGACGTCCATCAAAGCGAAAACGCATGGTATCAAAAACATCATTAAACCCAATGTTTACCGTGCCTTTACCCTTAAGCACACTTAAACGGGCACCTAAGTTTACAAAATACATGGGAAGCACATCAAACTGTAAGTTTTTATTCTTCCCTCTGTAAAACATAAATGCAGTAAATGAAAGCTTTTTAGTTGCGGTGAAACTGTTATACATTCTAAAATTATAAGCTACATTCTCGACTTCATTAACTTCACGAATAATGTCGTTAGCAGTAGCCTGGTCTGTTGGCACGCGCAGCCGTTCAGCTATACCTTCTTGTGATTGTGAAAACAAATCAAAACTCCCATTAATACTCCACCACTTATACGGTCGGTAATTCGTGGAAAATTCCAGACCGTATGCAAAAGTATCATCAAAATTATCATGTGTTAAAATAAGACGACCCGATTTTACATCTGTGCGATCCACAAACAATGCACGATTGATTTCGTCACTGATAAGTCGGTAAAACACACCACCGGTTACCGTTCCCTTTTTTAGTTTTCGAGTATAATTGACTTCAAAAGAATTGGTCAACTGCGGCAGCAATTCTTTGTTTCCGTAAGAAGACACCAATTGTGTTGACCACTCTTTAATAGGGTTTACTTGGTCTATGCCTGGTCGATCAATCCGCCTACTGTAACTAAATTGGTATGCGTTTTTTTCGGTTGGTGAATACGTCAAGAACAAGGAAGGATATAACTCCGTATAATCGTTTTTAAAGGGCGATATCGTTGTTTCTCTAGTTCCAGATGTTAAGGTTTCATTTGCAACGGCCGACACAGAAACTTGCTCTGCGCGCAACCCTAATTGATACGTCCATTTCTCAAAGTTCTTTCCATACGTTGCATATAGAGAATAAATATCACGTGTGTAATCAAATTTTGTGTCAGGAGCAGGAACGAGCATTTGTTGACTATTCAGAGACTCCCCCGTGGAGGAGAAAAATATTAACGTATTAAACAAGCGTGTTTCTGCACCCAATTCTAATTTACTGTTTTCAGTTAGTGGATTTACGTAATCTAGATTAATTGTGGTACGTTCTCTGTTTGTAGTGTTATCATCTTTGTAGTCTTTGGTATTGTCATTGGGGTATTTAAAAAACACAGGGCTTTCATCTTCAAAAGTGTTATGATCAATCTCTAGTTCAATGTTACTCCCTTCTTTGTTAAAGTCTAACGTGTAATTCAAATTGTATTGAGTGGAATGGTTGTCACCGTGAGCGCCGTTTAGTAGAATGTCATTTTTTGAAGGGTCTTTATCGTAAAAAGTTCTTGTTGTTCCGTCCGTACCGCTGTTTGCGGGATTTTGGCTTGTAAAAACAGATACTGTATTCTTGTCATTGATGTACACATCCATTCCAACTTTAAAAATATGAGACTCCCTATCGTCTGAAAAAGCAAATAACTGCTCCGAAAAATCGTTTGGTCGATTAATGTTTCCGTGATTATCATTTTTAGAGATGTTATTGCTATAGTTGCCAAACACATTAAACTTTCCGTTGCGGTAATTAAGGTTCAGGCTACTATTAAATTTTGAGTTGATTTCTTTGCTCCAATTAGAACTTAGCGAACCATTAAACCCCACAAGCTGATTCTTATGCAAAATGATATTGATGATACCACTCATTCCTTCTGGATTGTATTTTGCAGAAGGATTGGTAATCAATTCAATTGCTTTTATGGCAGATGAAGGAATTTGCTTGAGTAATTGTGCTGCGGGAATATTGGATAATTTTCCATCAACCATAACTGGGACATTTTCATTTCCGCGTAGACTTATTGCGCCGCTTTGAGGATCAACACTTACAGATGGAATGCCCACCATGAGTTCAGAGGCAGTTCCAACAGCAGCAAGGTCCTTACCTATAGTAATCACTTTTCGATCAACTTTTTGCTGTATGCTCGAAACTTCGGCAATTACTTCTACACCTTCTAGCTCTGTCGCAGTCTCTTTCAATAAAATTTTACCCAAATCAATAAAATCATTGCTATCCTTAACAACAAGCTGTTTGTTGTATGTTTCGTATCCAATAAATTGAATGCGCATGGTATACGTTCCTACTGAGATTTTATCGATTTTAAAGGTGCCGTTTTCGTCTGTAATGGTGCCTGTTAGGGTTTTTTCGTTTGCTGTAATAAGTGAAACTGTAACATAGGGAATAGGTTGGTTTAAATTAGCATCGAATACCATTCCGGTAATGGTGCCTGTTTTAACTGTTGAAGCAACTACGGTTTGGGTGTTGATCGCAATCAAACACAAAAGAATGAATGGGGTTAGGTATTTCATGAGATTAATTTGGGGGTTAGTACGTTTTGCGTTAATGAAATAACGAACCTCTCTACATATTGTTACATAGGGTCTTGTAAAAGTTTTTTTTTAGAAAAACCAAAGTTTAATGGCCATGGCAACAACCATAACAATCATAACCGTTTTGATAACACCCTCCCCTTTGTTTACGGAGTAACGAGAAGCAAAAAACGCACCAGCAGCATTTCCAGTAGCTAGCGCAATACCATATTTCCAATTGATGTGGCCACTAAGAGCAAATGTTGCTAGTGCACCTGTTGTATAAATACAAGCTACCGCTACTTTGGTAGCGTTGACTTTGATTAAATCCATTTGATTGACATAGTTCAGAAAAAGCATCATAATAAACCCTATGCCCGCATTGATAAAGCCACCATAAATACCAATAAAGAAAAAGGCACCCATAGACCAAATTAGGGTCTTACCAGTGGTCTTAGGTTGCAATAGTTCTGATTTGTAATTCGGCTTAAAAACCATCAAAACAACAACTGCTAACATGATGATAGCCAGTATTTTATTAAACAAAAAGCCGTCAATATCAATAGCAATTTTAGCACCAATTAGTGCTCCCAACAAAGCAGCAGCACCCAAATATAAACTCAATGGAAAAGCGTTGACTTTTTTAGATCGGAAACCCAGTGTGGCCGAACTGGTAGCAACAAGTATTGCTACCCGATTGGTGCCATTGGCGGTTGCAGCAGGCAAACCCAAGAAAATAAGTAATGGAAGCGTTAATAATGAGCCGCCGCCCGCCATGGTGTTAATAAAACCAGCAACCAAACCTGCGCCAATTAAGAGAAGTAAATCGTATGGAAAATCAATCATTTAACAAATGTAGGCAAGACAAGTGCAAAATGCGTTTTCAGAAACAAAAAAAGAGGTTATATTTGCAGCCATTGGAGAAATGGCAGAGTGGTCGAATGCGGCAGTCTTGAAAACTGTTGAGGGTCACACCTCCGGGGGTTCGAATCCCTCTTTCTCCGCAGACAAGCGTTTAGGGCTTGAAACGAAAAACCATCAAGTTTACTTGTATGGTTTTTTTGTTTTATGATATAGGCATTTGCAAAATGCCAAAAGAGGGAGGTTGGAACAAAATCCCTCTTTCTCCGCAAAAGGAAACCCACAACTACTGTTGTGGTGTATATTTTATGGGGTTAGGCATGATTTTTGCTAAATCCTTACGTCTCAAAAACCTAATGCTAACCACAAAACTTAACCTCAAATGTTTCCAAATCTTAAAAAAGCATTTATGCGAGCTGCAATGCTCATCATAATCTTTATACTCCTGGTAATAAGCAGTTTCTTTTTTAACAAAAACCTGTTCCACGTCCTTGTAAAAGAAGATGGGGTTATTGAATACACTACTGCAATACTTCTATTGCTAATGTCTTTTCTTTTGGTGTGGAAAATCATTCGTATCAAACGAATGAGAGGAAACACATGGCTGATTTTTAATACCTTTTTAGCCCTGGGGTTGTTCTTTGGGTTTGGTGAGGAAATATCGTGGGGACAACGTCTTTTTGACATAACACCAGGTACGTTTTTCACTGAAAACAACTTACAAAAAGAAACCAATTTACATAACCTCAATCTAAACGGATTTAAAGTTAATAAATGGATTTTTTCTTATGGTATGACATTGATTATTGTTTGCTATTTTTTCTTTTTGCTACCAGCCTATAAAATGAATGATTATATAAAAAGAATGGTGGACAAATTTGGTATTCCTATACCACAAAGAAAACACGCTTTCCTATTTGCTATGATCTCCCTTATCGTTCTCGCCGTAAAAGATACCGACAAATGGGAGCTACTTGAAACGTTATTCGCTGCTGTTTTATTTTTAGTTGTTTTAAATCCCTACAACGCTAAAGAAACTATCCTTCAATTCAAAAATAAATAGAGGCGCAAAAGCGCCCCTATTTAATTAAATACAACTTATGATCGTATTATGGAACATGTGGTTCAACGCTCTTATACTGGCAACACATCGGTAACGAATCATATATCGCTTCAGTTGCTGTAATGCCGTTTGCCTCATGACCAACAGCTGCAATATTTTTAGCCACATCTTGTGAGGATGTTTTTTTCGAATTAAAAATCAACGCTAATTGTTGTGTTTCAGGCTGCCAAACAGCATATTTAACGCCCTTTGTTTTTAGGGCTGCTTTCTCAATACGTGCTTTACACATGTCGCAATTACCAAGCACTTCAAGGGTAGTTTTTTCTGTTTGCGCAACAACCGTAACCGATGCGAAAAGAATAAGAAATAAATAAATTTTCATAACTGTAAATTTAAAGGTTAAAACGGAAACCAGCGTAAAGCATCCTACCAAACACTGGGGCATATAACTGACTTGTATCAAAAGCTGCGCCAAAAGGGTTGTCTGACGACAATACAGCATCAGCTTGCTTCACATCCAATATGTTTTCTGCGCCTGCATAAATTGAAAAAACTGATGAAAATTGACGTGTAAATTGCGTGCTAAGCAATGAAAAAGGATCAGCATATTTCTCAGGTGATGTAAATGAAGCTACACGTCGTTGGGGACCAACACGATGAAGTGTTGCATCGGCACGCCATTGTTTACCACCCTTCAATTGGGATCCATATCCAACAAATGCAAACCAACGTGATTTGGGTTGTAATGGAACGCGTTTTAAACCTGATTTATACGTCGTTTCGATATCGTATTTTTTATAGGCAAAACGAAAATCAATACGTTCCGTCAAAGCCGTGCTTGCTAAAAGTTGAATGCTTTGTGCATAACTTTTTCCATTCAAGTTGTAAAAGGAAATAGCCCCTGGTGTTTCCCAGTCCACGACTACCCTATTTGTAAATTGTGTTCGGTAAGCGTCCAAAACAAGATCAACCTTTTTAGTAAAAAGTGTTGCTTTTTGAATCCAACTAAAACCATAGTTCCAAGCCCGTTCTGGCAATAGGCCATACATGTCTTTTGTGGGTTGTGCAATGGAAAGCGTTCGCTGACTTCCCAAAAACCGTTGGTTTTCAGCAAAAATGCTAGACACACGTCTACCCGCACCTGCAGAAAAGCGAAGAATGGTCTTGTTATCAAAAAGTGCGTATCGAATATGTGCACGAGGGGTAAAAAAAGTACCAATCGTATTATGACGATCAACACGTACTCCTAAAATAGCATTGAAATGTTCTTGACCGACGTAGGTGTATTCAAAAAAACCACCCACATTCGTTTCATTTCTATTAATTTGAGTACCTAATATGTTTTCGTCATACCGATCAACCATGTATTGAAGACCTGTCTTAAACTTATGAAGGGTATTTCCCAAAATAGACTGATATACCAAATGATGGAAATAACTGGAATAGCGCACATCGTAAGTGTTATTCCCAAAATAACCTACTTGTTTATGACGGCTTATGGCAGATTGAAATCCTAGGCTTCGATACGGGATGTTTGGGTCAACATAACCTGTTTTCAAAGCAAAACTCCATTTGTTATTATCTAATACTCCTCCCCAAAATTGTGTGCCAAATTTATGTTGACTAGGATCAAAAGCAAGTTGTCCTATCTGCTTTGTGTCGGAAAGTACATTAATACTCGCAAAGCCCACCCAACCCTTTTCAGCATCAATATATTGCCAACGGTTTAACACATTCAACTGTTCTGAAAGTGGCAAATCCAAAAAGCCATCCTTGTTTCGGTCGGTGCGTTTTGAACGCTTATTTGCGTGAACAAAAAGAGAGGTAGCCCATTTGGATGATAAATCATGTTTGCCTTGAATGTTCAACTCTGTTCTTCCGTTAACGGACTGGTATCCATTGATAAAAAGCGGTGGCGCTGTTAATGGCTTTACAAGCTCGGTATTTATTTGTCCTGAAATGCTTTCATAACCACTGGTAACGGTACCCGCACCTTTGGTAATCTGAATACTTTCAACCCATGTTCCGGGCGTAAACGTAAGTCCAAATGTCTGATTACTCCCACGTAAATTAGGAATATTCTCTTGTGTAAATAGTATGTACGGACTGGTAAGCCCCAACATTTGAATTTGCTTTGTACCCGTTAGTGCATCGGCGTAGTTTACATCAATAGAAGGATTGGTTTCAAAACTCTCTGATAAGTTACAACAGGCTGCTTTAAGCAATTCATCGCTACCAATAGTCGTAACATTACGAGGAGTGAAAATAGCGCGTTGTAAGGGTTTTCGTTTTTGTGTGACCGTAACTTCATCCAACGACGCATCATCGGCTGGAACAAGTGCTATACGAAGAGCTTGATGAAAGCCTGTAGAAATTTTAGCCGTTTCAAAACCCAAATAAGAGACGATCAGGACTTTATTTTCGGGCATATGTGGTATCGAAAAAAAGCCATTGTCGTTGGTCACCGTTCCTATAGATGAGCCTTCCCAATATACACTTGCGCCTGCAAGTGGTTGGTTCGTGTTTCCTTGTTCATAGACGTTTCCAGTAACAAGATGTTGTGCAGTAGCTGCACTAATGGTACTAATTAGAAGTAATAATAAATAAGATTTAAGCATGATATAATGATTTAATTAAACAAACGATTTCGAAGAAACGTTTGGATATCAAATCAAAAATTGCTCAAATAAAACGTGAAAGTCTTGTGAAAAAGGTTTGGGTGGTGGTCGTGGAATACGAAGTTGCTCATGATTCCCTTCTACAATAAATGTAGCAAAAGAAGGCACAAATAAAATGGCCGTGACAGGAATTTCAAAAGAATAAGGCGTATCATCTATTACTGCGTCATGAAGTTGCGTATCAAAAGAGGATAACTCACAACAAATACCGCTAAACATCGGTCTGTCATGTTGTTTCTTAGCACAGCATGTGGTAAGTTCTTTGTTAACAGATGTCGCTACGAGTTGGTCGTGGCAAAAATGAAGCATAAAGCTACTTTCTGTTGAAAGTAACAGCGTAAAAACCGCTAAGACAAAAGCAATATGTCTTTTCATTTTTCCTATTAACAATTCAAAGTTAATGATTTTATTGTTTGCCCATTTAAAACTTCTAATGTTCGATCGCGAACCTGTTCAAATACTCCTTTTATTTCACAAGTGGACTCGTCGCATTCGTCACACGAACGATAATAGTTTAGCGATACACAGGGCAACATTGCAATTGGCCCGTCAATAATGCGCATCACTTCAGAGAGACTTATATCTTCGGCAGGGCGAAGTAAACGAAAGCCTCCGTCTTTGCCCCTTTTGCTTTCCAAAATGCGGTTATTACGCAATTCGCGTAAAATAATTTCTAAAAACTTCCGAGGGATTTGCTGATCACGTGCAATATCTGATGTCATCACTGCCCTACTATCACTCTCATTAGCAGCAATATAAACTAGAGCCTTGATGGCATATTTGCATTTATTTGAAATCATACATCAAATATAAAAATAAAAACCATATATATCCTATCTATTTGATAGTATTTATTATATTTGCACTCTCAAATGAAATGAAATGCTAGTAGATCAACTTTTCATATCGAATAAAAAGAAGGAAAATGCCAAAACCAATGAGCGTTGGTCAAGGTCATTGCTTAAGTCTATCAGCTGGCGTATTATTGGAACACTAGACACCATAGTAATAAGTTATGTTATAACTGGAGAATTAGCCTTTGCACTTTCTATTGGAGGAGTTGAGCTGATCACTAAAATGGTATTGTACGTTGTTCATGAGCGCCTGTGGAATAACGTAAAATGGGGGAAAAAGTGAGCTTAGAACAAGTAAACATCTTAAATCAGGAAGTTGATCCTAACGCAAGTTTGGAGGAACTCTTTACATACCTATTAGAAAAAGACTTGGGAACAGTTGTTTTTTCTACCTCTCTGGGACAAGAAGATCAAGTACTCACGCACTTTATTGCAACAAAGAAGCTACCTATTGAAATATTTACATTAGATACTGGTCGATTCTTTCAAGAAACATACGATGTGCTTGCCAGCACAAAGAACAAGTATAAGGTTGCCATTAAGGCGTATGCGCCAAACCACCAAGACCTAGCTGAACTGGTTTCCGCCAAGGGTCCTAACAGCTTCTATGAATCTGTTGAGAACCGAAAAGAATGCTGTGGTATCCGTAAAATTGAACCGCTCAAACGCGCACTCAAAGGGAAAAATGTTTGGATAACAGGATTGCGAAAAAGCCAATCCCAAAACAGAGCTGAACTCCATCTTTTTAGTTATGACGAGAACTTTGACATTATCAAGTTTAACCCATTAATCCATTGGTCATTGGATGAAATAACAACATATTTAAACCATCACAACGTACCGCAAAACGTACTTCACGCTAAAGGCTATGTTAGTATTGGATGTGCACCCTGCACACGTGCTATCGAACCAGGTGAAGACATTAGAGCTGGACGCTGGTGGTGGGAGAGCAGTAAAAAAGAATGTGGACTACATACAACTAAATCATGAGTATCCTAAAACAACTAGAAGAAGAATCCGTTTATATTATCCGAGAAGTAGCTGGGCAATTTGACAATCCATGCCTGCTTTTTTCGGGCGGAAAAGACTCCATAACATTATTGCACTTGGCGCAAAAAGCCTTTGCTCCTGCTACAATCCCTTTTCCATTGGTTCATATAGATACCGGGCACAATTTCCCTGAAACCATTGCACTTCGCGATAAGCTTGTTGCCGAACACGGTCTACGCTTGATTGTAGGGAGTGTACAAGATGACATCGACGCTGGAAATGTTGTAGAAGAAAAAGGACGACACGCAAGCCGGAACAGTTTGCAAACCACTACCCTACTCAACACCATTGAGAAGTATAAATTTGATGCGTGTATGGGTGGTGCAAGAAGAGATGAAGAAAAAGCACGTGCTAAAGAACGTGTATTTTCGGTTCGTGATGATTTTGGTCAGTGGAACGAAAAGCTACAACGTCCTGAGCTTTTTGACATGCTCAACGGCATGATTCACAACGGCGAAAATGTTCGCGTATTCCCCATTAGCAACTGGACTGAACTTGATGTTTGGCACTACATTAGAGATGAAAAACTTGAAATTCCCTCTATTTATTACGCGCACGAGCGAGAGGTATTTAAAAGAGATAATCAATGGATGCCTGTATCTGAATATGTTAATGTAGCAGATAAGGATGAGCGCCAACAAACTTCTGTTCGTTTTCGTACAGTTGGCGATATGAGTTGTACCGCAGCTGTTTTATCAGAAGCAACTGAACTCGATACTATTATTGAAGAAATTGGAGGTTCCAACTTCTCAGAACGTGGAGCACGTATGGACGACAAACGATCTGAAGGAGCAATGGAAGAACGTAAAAAAGTAGGATATTTTTAGCATGGAATTAATTAAGATAGCAACCGCAGGAAGTGTTGATGATGGAAAAAGCACGCTAATTGGAAGATTACTGTATGAAACAGGTGCGCTAAAAACCGATCAAATACAACACATTGAAGAAAAAAGTGCAGCACGTGGTTTTGGATACTTGGATTTGTCCTTGGCCACAGACGGCCTGCTTACCGAGCGTGAGCAAGGCATTACCATCGATGTTTCGCACATTTTCTTCTCTACCCCAAAACGAAGATTTATTATCGCTGATTCACCAGGCCACGTAGAATATACCCGAAACATGGTGACAGGAACTTCTAACGCCCAGGCGAGTATTATTTTACTTGATGCGAGAAAAGGAGTGATTGAACAAACAAAACGTCATTTTTTTATCACGCAACTGCTGGGCATCAAACAAATTATTTTTGCAGTAAACAAAATGGATTTAGTTGATTATGACCAAACTGTTTTTGAAGACATCAAAGCAACGCTTACCGGTTTGGTTGACAAGCATGGTAAAGATGGTGTTGCCTACCATTACACTCCAGTATCGGCCTTGTACAACGAAAATATTGTTAGCCGTTCCAAAAAATTGGCGTGGCATGATGGTGAACCTTTACTAAGTTTAATTGAGTCCCTACCTGTTGATCAAAATCAGGCATATGACGGGGCTTTTCAAATTCAATATGTTATCAGGCCTAAACGAGAAGAATTGCACGATTATCGTGGTTTTGCTGGAAATGTACGATCGGGAACTTTTAGCGTTGGTGATGCCATAACCATTCGTCCATCAGGAAGAAAAAGCATTATAAAACGTATTGAAAAATATGGCGCAGCTGTTGAAAAAGTGAATGCAGGTGAAAATGCTACCATTTTACTGGTAGATGAAATCGATGCATCAAGAGGCGATAGCATTCTCAATGCACAAGCCAACGTTAACCAGAGTAAAAACATAAGTGCAACATTTTGCTGGATGCAAGACACACCTATGTCCACAGGGAACAAATACTGGCTTCAGCAAGGGGTGCAACGCAGTTTGGTAAAAGTGCAAAACATTCGTTCCAAAATGGATTTAGAAGCATTAGCACAAAGCGAAGCTAAGGAGCTAACATTAAATGACATTGGAAAAGGATCGCTAGCACTAGCGCAAACCCTTACTACAAAAGCGTACAAAGAGAACCCAGCCTTAGGATCTTTTATATTAATTGACCCACAAACATTCAATACCGCCGGTGTTGGATTTATTGAAACAGCATGAAAAGTTTTAGAACTGAAATAGAAAATCCAGTCGTTGAATATGATGTCCTGGAATTGGAGCGTAAAATTTTTGAATTTAAAGAAGGCTCACTCGACGAGGAAAAATTCCGCAGTCTCCGTTTAGCACGAGGTGTTTATGGACAACGGCAGCAAGGCGTTCAAATGGTACGTATTAAAATACCCTATGGGAAGTGTACGGCAAAACAACTTCGGCGCATTGCACAGGTTTCTGACGAATATTCAAATGGAAACTTGCACATCACCACACGACAAGACATTCAAATTCATTATGTTTCGCTGGACAGAACACCAGAGCTTTGGGCGGAGTTGGAACAAGACGATATTACCATGCGTGAGGCGTGTGGAAACACCATCAGAAACGTAACCGCATCGGCAATAGCAGGAATTGACCCAAACGAACCATTTGACGTCACACCTTATGCTCATGCTTTTTTTGAGTACTTTTTAAGAAACCCCATTTGTCAAGATATGGGACGGAAAATTAAAGTTGCTTTTTCAAGCTCAGCAAAAGACGATGCCATAACATTTACTCATGACCTTGGATTTATTCCTGTAATTCAAGAAGGAATCCGTGGTTTTAAAATGCTTGTTGGAGGTGGTATTGGTGCACAGCCTAGAGTTGCCGATGTCATAAAAACTTTTATTTCAGTAGACGAGTTTATCCCTTTTAGCGAAGCAGTTGTTCGTGTTTTTGATCAATATGGTGAACGTAACAGACGCAACAAAGCGCGCATGAAATTTTTACTCAAAGAACAAGGATTTGATGCATTTGAAACACGCGTAAATGAGGTTTATCAAGCTATATCTCCTAAGATAGTATCGGTTACTCCTTTTGCATTAGAAACAAGAAAAACAGCTCTTTTTGAGGCAGATCAAGCGGTTGACACACAATACAACACTTGGAAAAAAAATAATGTTTCCAAACAAAAGCAAGACGGGCTGGTGGCTGTTGGTATAGCCATTGATCGTGGTGATATTTCTTCGGACAAAGCACGTGCGCTGTCACAAGTTGTAGAAGCGTTTTGTGGCGATGATTTACGCTTTACCATTGGGCAGAGCATTCTATTACGTGGCATTCAAGAGGACAATCTCCCTGCTTTATATCTAGCTTTACAGCAGTTAGGGCTTGCAAAAGCTGGTTATCATAAAATTAATGATATAGTAGCATGCCCAGGAACAGACACCTGTAATTTGGGTATTGCTTCAAGCATGGGATTGGCTGAAGAATTACAACGAGTCATTGAAGAAGAATATGCGCATATTGTAACAAAGCACCAGCTAAACATCAAAATTAGTGGCTGTATGAATGCTTGTGGGCAACATGCCATTGCCGATATTGGCTTTCAAGGCATGACGGTAAAGTCTAACGGAAACATTGCTCCTGCAACACAAGTGTTGTTGGGCGGTGGTGTTCTCGGAAACGGCGCAGGACGCTATGCTGATAAGGCATTAAAAGTGCCTGCAAGGCGAACACCTCACGTGTTACGTTGGTTATTAGAAGATTTTGATGCGCATGCACAAAAGGAAGAATCATTCCTAGACTATTATCTAAGAAAAGAAACCGATTATTTCTACCAAAACTTAAAAGGCTATGCCGATGTCACTAATCTTGAGGATCTTGATTTTATCGACTGGGGAACAGATGGTGTTTATGAAAAAGCCATTGGTGTGGGCGAGTGTGCTGGCGTAACAATTGATTTGGTTCAAACCCTACTCTACGACGCTGAAGAACATCTTGAAAAAGCAAAAGAAGCTTTGGATAAGCAAGCATGGGGCAATAGTATTTATTACAGCTATGCAGGAAGGATTCGTGCTGCAAAAGCATTGTTAACCACCCGTTCGGCTAAAATAAATTCGCATCATTCTATCATCGATGCTTTTGAAACACATTTTCCAAGCTATAGCAGTATTGGCGAAGATACTTTTGGTTCCATCACTCGATTATTAAACACAACTTCTCCTAGTGAGGCATTTGCACATCAGTATTACAATGAGGCGTTGCACGTATTGAACTGGATAAAAGATTTTAGAAATGCACAACAAAACTAAAGGAAGCCTAACCATTGTTGGTGCAGGTCCTGGAGATCCAGAGCTCATCACGCTCAAGGGAATACATGCCATCAAAAGAGCAGATGTCATTTTATACGATGCACTCGTGAATCCGTCTTTGTTGGAACACAATGTAACTGGAGAACATTTTTTTGTTGGAAAGCGTAAAGGAGCACATTCATTTAAACAAAATGAAATTAACAGCATGCTTGTTGACTTTGTCAAAGAGGGAAAAAATGTAGTTCGCTTAAAAGGAGGAGATGTTTCGGTATTTGCACGAGCTGCAGAAGAAATTGATTACGCAGCTCTATTTGGAATCTCAGCAACGCTAATTCCAGGGATTTCATCATTTACTGGCATTGCAGCGGCACACCGCATTCCATTAACCAGACGTTGCCAATACGAAAGTATTTGGGTGACAACTGGATATACTTGTGATGGAAAACCCTCTCAAGACATTGAAAATGCAGCACAATCATCAGCGACAGTTGTTATCTTAATGGGCACAACACACCTTAGTGAAATCATGTCTATTTTTAGAAAACATAAACCTGATGATTATCCTGTCGGCATTGTTCAAAACGGAACTTTACCCAACGAAAAATGGGTAAAAGGAACACTGAGCACGATTGTTCGTCGTGTTAAGGAAGAAGGCATAAGCAATCCTGCTACTATTTTTGTAGGACCTGCAGTAACAGATCCAAGTGGACTATGGAAAAATCAGCAAGAATTCCAGTACGCATGAACACCCTGTACCCAATATTTTTAAAGACAGAACAATTGCATTTTTTGGTTGTTGGAGGAGGCTATGTGGCGCTAGAAAAATTACAATTTCTATACAAGTCGTCGCCAAATGCAACAGTTACCCTTGTAAGCCCAATGGTAAGAAAAGAAACCAAAGACTTTATAGAAGGAAAAAATGTTACGGTTATTAAGAGAGCCTTCAAAAGACGTTTTTTGGCAAACAAAAATGTGGTCATCGCAACCACAGACAGTCCGAAAGTAAACAAGCGTGTGTATGACTTGTGTCGAAAAAAAAATATTTTAGTCAACGTTGCCGATAACCCACCCCTCTGTGATTTTTATATGGGCGGCATTGTAACAAAAGGAAATTTAAAAATAGCTATTTCTACAAATGGGAAATCCCCTACTTTAGCAAAACGTTTGCGACAGTGGTTAGAAGCATTTTTACCAGATGAAACCGATGCCTTGCTCGATAAGCTTTACGTTTATCGAAACAGGCTAAAAGGTGATTTTGAAGCGAAAGTAAAAGCTATGAATTCATTAACAGAAAAATTACTTGAACAACATGATTAAAACGGATATTATCATAATCGGTGCAGGCCCTGTAGGGCTTTTTGCAATCTTTGAAGCAGGGCTTATGAAGCTACGCTGCCATTTGATTGATGCCATTCCTCAGCCTGGAGGTCAACTTACCGAAATCTATCCCAAAAAACCAATTTACGATATCCCTGGATACCCAACGGTGCTTGCGGGAGAATTGGTAGACAACCTTATGGAGCAAGCAGCACCTTTCAAACCTGGTTTTACATTGGGTGAACGTGCAGACAGTATTGAAAAACAAGAGGATGGAAGCTTTATCGTTACAACAAGCAAAGGAACACAACACCATGCTCCTGTTGTCATGATTGCAGGTGGATTAGGGAGTTTTGAACCTAGAAAACCGCTGATTAGCAACATCACGGACTTTGAAGAAAAAGGAGTTCGCTATATTGTTAAAGACCCTGATCAGTTTGAAGGGAAAAATATGGTTATTTCGGGCGGAGGTGACTCAGCTTTGGATTGGGCTATATACTTTGCAGAAAAGGGAAGTTTTGTGCATTTGGTGCACCGTAGTGATCGTTTTAGAGCGCATAAAGACTCGGTCTCTCGTGCACATGAATTAGCCGCAGAAGGAAAAATGGAACTTCACACATTTGCAGAAGTAAAAGAATTGAACGGAGACAATGAATTAAGTGAAGTAGGAATCTATAGCAAAGAAGACAAAAAGATTATTAAAACAGATCTTTGGTTTCCACTATTTGGATTGTCGCCAAAGCTTGGTCCTATTGGTGACTGGGGGCTTGAAATTGAGAAAAATGCTATTGTTGTAGATACGTTTGACTATCAAACGAATCGCCCTGGAATTTTTGCCATTGGAGATGTCAATACCTACCCTGGTAAATTAAAACTGATTTTATGTGGTTTTCACGAAGCAACACTTGCAGTACAAACGGCGTATAAGATCATCCATCCTGAAAAAAAGTTCACGCTTAAATACACCACCGTGCAAGGCGTTCAAGGGTTTGAAGAAGAACAGCAAATAGAAAAAATAAAATCTTGAGTACAGATATTAACATAACCATTGTGGATCGTGACGGAACTGAACATGAGTTTACTGTTCCAACGGATATGAACCTTAATTTGATGGAGGTGTGTAAAGGCTATGAACTCCCCGTAGAAGGTATCTGTGGCGGCATGGCTATGTGTGCATCCTGCCAAGTATATGTGCTAACAGAGGAACATTTTGGAGAACGAAACGATGACGAACAGGCCATGCTTGACGAGGCGTATTACGTAGAAGAAAACTCAAGATTAGGCTGTCAGATTCCCATTACGCCAGCGCTTGATGGACTTAAAGTGAAAATTGCACCTGAAGCAGTTTAGTTTTTGTCTTGCTTAAATTGTGCTACTCGCTTTAAAGCGTTTATACGTATATCTTCCCAAAATAAAGAAACATCAAAGCGGTGATAATCTTTAATAAAAGACATCCAAAAACGCTTGGGTACTTTGGGTAAACTTACCCAGAGCATACCGTCAATAACTTCAACTTCCAAACTATTTCCGTAAATAGCATTATCGTAATACAACACGCCTTTGTGTTGAGAAAACGAACTTGTTTTAC
The DNA here is from genome assembly GCA_938092005.1 of uncultured Flavobacteriaceae bacterium. GTDB lineage: Bacteria > Bacteroidota > Bacteroidia > Flavobacteriales > Flavobacteriaceae > UBA7446. Next base: position 166,629 of record CALKOU010000001.1, read on the forward strand.
TATCGTTCCAAGTGATAGGGTTAGTCGTGACAGCGTTGCTATACCAAGCAAAATATTTTGGATATTTACCTTTCTTGTAACTGTTCCAACTCACATAACCACCCGTTTCTTCAGGGCTTGTTAAGGGTTTTATAGATTTAAAATCATCAATCAGAACTCGAGTTCCAATTAGATAGGCAGCTACCAGTTGACGCTGAAGTTGTGTTTGATCAAAATAATCTTGAAGGATTTTCTTTAGATGAAAAGCACCTTGACTATGACCTGCAAGGATTATGGGGCGCCCTTTATTTTCATGTTTCAAATAATACTCAAATGCAGCTTTAACATCTTCATACGCGAGCTGTTGAGCTTTAAGACCACCTTGGTTTCGGTGGGGTTCAAAAAAAGCACGGTAGTGATTTTGTTGATAGTACGGCACAAACAAGCGACCAGCATCTGCCCAAGCAGCTGCTTGATAGGGAACTATCCATTTAAGCACATCTGCGTTGATGTCGGGATCCGTAATAGAAGCATTCCAGCGCGCATCTTTTTTATTAGTGAGAAGGGTTGGATAAATATAAAAAACATCTGCATCTGGAGCAGTCGTTGTTCCCACTTTTTTCCCGTCAATTGTGGTGCCAGCAAACACAGCCCAGTGCTGTGGCATGGCATAAGTGGTCGTTTTGATCCGTGGAACCACAGAACTAGAACGGTATTGCACCTTACAAGACGATATGAACAATAGAACAATTCCAAGAAATGCAATACGAAGCATTCTCATGACAATTTTTTTTCAAATATCCATATTAAAAATCAAATGAACATATATTTAGTACATTTAAGAAATTTTAGTTTATGAAGGTTTTTCCCATTTCTTTATTATTATTCTTAATATTAACCGTTGCTGGTTGTAAATCCTCAGATGATTCGCCATCTACAAACGAAAACTGTGTTGACCGTACTGGAGATGTCAACATCATGCCATTAGGAGCTTCTCGTGTAGCGGGATCGCCTCCAGGCTTCGAAAGTTATCGTTACGAACTTTGGAAAAAGTTTATTGATGGGGGTTGGTCGGTTGACTATGTTGGAACTGAGAAAGACGCCGCAACTTACAATAGCTACAAAGGTTTTTGTTTTGATACCGATCACGAAGGTAGGTCGGGATGGACCTCAGCACAAATCAATGAAAATATAGAAAACTGGCTTGATTCAGGAGAAACACCTGATATTGTTTTGTTTAGTTCTCCCGGAGGAAATGATGCATTGAAAGGAGATCAAATTGAAGATATTGTACCCAGGATAAACGCTATTATAGATAAAGTTCAAACACATAACCCTAATGTGACAATTGTAATTGAGCAAATGGCGCCTTTACATTCTAGCCTGATTAACAATGATCTCAGAAGTGCTTTAACAGCATTTAGAACAATTATCGAATTAATCGCAGAAACAAAATCGACACCAAATTCTGAAATTGTTGTTGTGGATATGGCAACTGGTTTTTTAGATCATTATTATGCAGATGGGTTACATTATAATAACGACGGTGCCTTATTTGTGGCAGAACGGTATTACAGTATTTTAATTCCGCTTTTACAATAAAAGTTGGGTAACATTTCAAATTTTAAGTACTTTAGACTTATGAAAAAGAAAGCGATACTACTTTTAATACTACCTTTATTTATTGCCTGTCAGCACAGCACAATCGAAATTGGCTTAACGCCAAAAAGTGGCTCAACGGCAGTAGGGTTTGTTTTATTAAACGAGCAGCGGGGTATGGTGTCTTTCAGTGCTACCATACGCGGATTATCTGAAGGGACACACGCCATACATTTACACGAAAAAGCGGATTGTTCATCCGATGATGGAAAATCAACAGGTGGACATTGGAATCCTACCTTTGCTCAACATGGTGCTTGGGGCGATGCAACAGGTTACCACAAAGGAGACATAGGAAACTTTGAAGTGGGACCAGATGGCATTGGACGTGTTTATTTTGAAACAGATGAGTGGTGCATAGGATGCGATGATGAATCAAAAAACATTCTTGGAAAAGCAGTAATTGTACATCAAGGCGCAGATGATTTTGTTTCACAACCATCAGGGGCAGCAGGAGCACGCATTAGTTGCGCAGGAATTGTAGAGTAATTACTTTTTTGGAGGGACTTGCCCTATGGCTTCTGTAATTTGAGCAACCAACTCTTCATTTGATTTCTCAAGATCAAACACGATTGGTGGCTTTATGTGCATGGTTTGCTTAATCCCTTTTTTCTTTATAAAAATTCCTTTTTTATCAAACGAACGTCTAAAACCATCTATCTGAATCGGGACCACAATGGGGTTATATGTCTTAATGATATGTAGGGTTCCTTTACGTACAGGAGCAAATGGTTTTGTCGTGCCCTGCGGGAATGTAATAACCCAACCATCATCAAGTGCCTTTCCAATATTTGAAATATCACTCATTTTAACTTGACGATTAACGGCTTTGCCTTTTTCACGCCAAGTACGTTCGATGGAAATGGAACCGGTGTATGCCAAAATGCGAGGCAGTAAACCTGCCTTCATGGTTTCTTTTGCAGCAATGTAGTACACATTTAATTTTGGTCGCCAGATGTAACGCAAATAGTTCAGGTTATCATCACGACCAGCCAAACTTGCAAAAAACACATGAAACATGGCTGTTACATCAGCAAAATACGTTTGATGGTTGGAAATAAAAAGTACATTTTTATCTGGAAGTTCGCGAATAATTTTAGACCCACGAATCTGTAAATCATTAAAGCCGTTGAAACGCTTTCGGGTAAAGGCCCCCAATAGGCGTATCAGCCATAGCTTTAAAAACAAGTAATGTCCAAAAGGATTTCGTTTTAACACGATTTGGTTTTGTTTTGCTAAAATACAAAAGCAAAGGAAATCAAACTGCACAAATTGAACATCCTGAAAAATGAAAAAGATTACCTTTACCAAATGTTAAAAAAGTATTGTTTAGGTTTTGTTTGTATTATTTTTTTAGGGGTTGTTATTTCATGTACAACATCTAAAAAATCCGAAATACCACAAAAAATAGTGTCGGAATCGGCTGCTTATAAAACAATTAACAAACCAGCTCCAAAGCAGAAAAGCGATGTACCGCTAACCGCTGAAACGGCAATCCCTTTTTTAAAACGCTATGGGGAAAAGCATCTAGATAACAAGGTTCGTGTCGAAACGCCACTAGGAAGTTTTGATATCCTACTTTTTGAAGAAACGCCATACCATCGGGCAAATTTTATTTTTCTGACCAAGCAAAAATATTTTGACGGCACCTATTTCCATCGTGTCGTTAAAGACTTTATTATTCAAGGGGGGAATTCTGACAATACAGACACAGGGCAAAAACGCAGAAAAATTGGCAAATATTTACTCCCACCCGACACAAGAAAGGGATTTAAACATCATCGTGGTGTGATTTCTATGCCAAGCAGTGAAATTGAAAATCCACATAAATTAGCTTCACCTTATGAATTTTTTATTGTTCAAAAATCACCAGGAGCCTACCATCTTGACGGAGGCTATACCGTTTTTGGAAAAGTTATTAAAGGCATGGATGTTGTTGATGCCATTAACGCATTACCAACCGATAAACGAGAGTGGCCAGAAACAAACATGCGCATGCGTGTAACTGTCTTAGCGAATTAAAAATGACCATAACACAACTTAAATATTGCATTGCCGTTGCTGAACATCGCAACTTTACCACAGCTGCCGATCATGTTTTTGTGACCCAGCCTACACTTAGTATGCAAATTCAAAAATTAGAACAAGAACTTGATCTTAAAATTTTTGATCGCTCACAAAAACCTATTGGACTTACGGCGGTAGGAGAAAAAATCATACAACAAGCACATCTTATTGTAGCTGAAGCAGATCGAATGCAGGATGTTATTCAGCAAGAAAAAGGCGTGATTGGAGGGAGCTTCAAACTAGGTGTTATTCCAACCATAATGCCTACCCTACTCCCCATGTTTTTGCAAACAGTATTGAAAGCATTTCCAAAACTTGTTTTAGAAATTGAAGAGATGCCTACGCAACAAATTATCGAAAACCTTGAAAAGGGAACCCTTGATGCTGGAATCTTAGCAACGCCATTGGAGCTTGAGCATATTCTAGAAAAACCGCTTTACTTCGAACCATTTATGGTCTATGCGCCCTTACATTCCAAATTAAGTGAAGTGAAAAACATCACGCCAGAGATGTTAAAAGACGAGCGAATACTATTGTTACAAGATGGGCATTGCTTTAGAAATGCAGCATTAAACATTTGCAAATTACAACATGATACTCCTACAACATTTGAAATAAAAAGTGGCAGTTTTGAAACACTTGTGCAGCTTTCACAAGAGGGTCTGGGCGTAACATTATTACCGTATTTACATGCCCGTAAATTGAGCGAAATGCAGCAAAAAAATTTAAAATCGTTTGAAGCTCCTGAACCTGCCAGAGAGGTAAGTATGGTTTATCACAAGCGTAAACTAAAACTGCATATTATCGAGGCATTACACGATAAAATTAGAGCTATTATTAGAGGAGCAATAGTCTACGAGGACATAAACATCATCAGTCCAAAGTAAGCCTTGAATTTTCTAATTTAGTAACCCATTGCTTTAACCTTGCATAGTCATATGATGTAAGCTGTGATTTTGCTTTTTCCAACTCTTTATAAAACAAAGAAGGATACACGTAAACTTTAGCTAATACTTTTTTGAAATACGATACCGTTGGTTTTGGTGACATGGTAATTATTTGCCACTAAAAAAGGAAAACATTTTCAAAAAAAGTGTTGATGAAATGTTAATTTTTTGGTTTTATGGACCACAAAAATGAAAAAGAAGAAACCTCATCTCCATGTTGATCATATCCCTTGGCATCAAGCCAAATTTGCTTGGGTGCATTTTCTTCAATAGCAGCCGTTATGGTTTCAGAAACAACTTTGCCTTGAAGGCATGTAAATGTGATCAACCCGACCGCCTTTTTTGAAAAAGTAGCTTTATTTTCAACCACAAGCATGGATGCGTTTATGTTTTTTTGTCGTAACGACTTCATGATTAATACACCAGTTGAAAGCTCTGCCGCCATACCTTGTACAGCCCAAAACATGGAACGAAATGGATTTTTGTTCATCCAATTTAATCGAACACTAACTGTGCATTGTGAATCCTCTATACTTTTAACACGTACGCCAGTAAAATAGGCAGCTGGAAGCTTAAATAGCGTATAAAATGTTATGGATGAGGGTGTAATTCGCATTCTCAGGCTTCAGTTTCAATAGTGGCTAGATAACGCTCCGCATCTAATGCTGCCATACATCCTGTACCAGCTGCTGTTACCGCTTGACGATATTCTTTATCTTGAACGTCTCCAGATGCAAACACACCTGGAATATTTGTTTTGGTTGATTTTCCTTCTGTAATCAAATATCCTGCATCGTCCATGTCAAGTTGCCCTGCAAAGATTTCGGTATTAGGCTTGTGACCAATAGCAATAAAAAGACCGGTAATTGCAATTTCTTCTTTCGCACCAGTTTGATTATTAACCATTCGCAATCCTTCTACCACTTGGTCTCCTAACACTTCGTCAATTTCTGTATTGTAACGCAGATCAATATTTGGTGTGGAAGTCACCCGGTGCTGCATGGCTTTTGAGGCTCTCATCTGATCTTTTCGCACTAACATGGTAACATTCTTACAGATGTTAGCTAAGTATGTAGCTTCTTCAGCAGCAGTATCACCACCTCCTACGATAGCCACATCTTGTCCTTTATAGAAAAAACCATCACATACGGCACAGGCCGACACCCCTCCGCCACGAAGTCGTTGCTCGCTTGGCAAACCCAAATATTTTGCTGTTGCACCAGTTGATATAATGACTGTTTCGGCTACCACTTCTTTAGTATCGTCAATTGTTACGCGGTGTAAGCCACCTACTTCTTTCGAAAAGGCTACCGCCGTAGCCATACCAATGCGTACATCGGTGCCAAAACGTTCTGCTTGTTGCTGCAATTGCACCATCATAGTTGGGCCATCAACTCCTTCGGGGTAACCAGGAAAATTATCAACCTCGGTGGTTGTGGTAAGTTGCCCCCCAGGCTCCAAGCCCGTATATACGACAGGCTTTAAGTCGGCGCGAGCGGCATAAATTGCGGCAGTATACCCAGCGGGACCAGATCCAATAATTAAGGTTTTAATGTGTTCAGGTGAATTGCTCATAATTAAATCTTGAAATTCAAAATTACGTGATTCAGGTTAAAGCACATTAATATTGGTATTAAAAGTTATTATCAATCTATTACATAAAATGATAGAAAATTATGTTTGTCAACCTTACGATATATTCTATATTTGCAATCCGTTTAACGGGGTGTAGCGTAGCCCGGTCATCGCGCCTGCTTTGGGAGCAGGAGGTCGCAGGTTCGAATCCTGCCACCCCGACTAAATAAAATTCAATTGAGATGTGTATGACATGATCATCGCGTCCCGATTGAATCGGGAAGGTAGCTGACCGAAAAGTCCTGCCACCCCGACTAAATAAATTTCAATTGAGATGTGTATGACATGATCATCGCGTCCCGATTGAATCGGGATGTGGCGCAGCCTGGTAGCGCACACGCATGGGGTGCGTGGGGTCGCAGGTTCAAATCCTGTCATCCCGACTTTTTCTGCTCATTAACCAATCTTTTAACGTTCTGCAATCCATTATTTATTAATAATGTGGCGCAGCACAGGAGCGCATCCCGATGTAATCGGGAGGGTCGCAGGTTCAAACTTAGCGAAGCGGTCTCACGACCAAAGGGAGTAACCCTGTCATCCCGACTTTTTCTGCTCATTAACCAATCTTTTAACGTACTGCAATCCAATATTTTATTAATAATGTGGCGCAGCACAGGAGCGCATCCCGATGTAATCTATAAACCTAAGAGGTCAAATGCTTTAGGTACGCTAATAGGCATATTATAACATCTTTTCTAATATAATACCAATCCCTGTTGATTGCCGTGTTTTTTCTATACTTTTAACAGGTAATTTATAGCATAGCGTATTTGATCAATCTAGCGCACCGAATTCATAAAAAATGTCTTATTCATGAAAAATTATGATGTTCTTATCGTGGGCGGAGGCGCTGCTGGGTTCTTTTCGGCAATAAACACAGCTCAAAAAAACCCTACCCTTAAAATTGGCATTTTAGAGCGCGGAAGCAATGTTTTGTCTAAGGTAAAGATTTCTGGTGGTGGAAGATGTAATGTAACGCATGCTGAGTTTGAACCTAAGCCGTTAACGCTTCATTATCCAAGAGGTCAAAAAGAATTACTTGGGCCATTTCACACATTCATGACAGGTGATACCATGAAGTGGTTTGAAGAACGAGGTGTCAATTTAGTTATTGAAGCGGATGGGCGTGTTTTTCCCAAGTCAAATTCTTCTCAAACGATTATTGATTGTTTTCTGTCTGAAGCGCACAAATACAAGATTGATATCTTACTGAACCACTCCGTTCAGGACATTGAGCCTGGTCAAGATCAATGGAAGCTAACAACTCCTCAACAGACGCTTTGCACAAAAAAGGTCATGGTTGCAACAGGAAGTAATCCTAAAATGTGGAAGCTGTTACAAAAACTAGGACACCATACCACTACTCCAGTACCTTCGCTATTTACATTCATGATTTCTGATCCACGCATTAAATCAATCCCAGGAGTTGTTGCTAAACACGTAATGCTTTCCGTAAATAATAGTTCATTAACATCATCTGGTCCGCTTCTTATTACGCATACTGGGGTAAGTGCTCCTTCGGTTCTCAAGCTATCCGCTTACGGAGCTCTCGAATTAGCGAAGCGAAATTATAATTTTGACCTAAAAATAAATTTTATTTCAAAGGAGCTAACCGAATGTGTTGAGGAATTAGGCGAATTCAAAAAAAATATTTCGAAGAAATATATTCGCAAACATGCTTTATACGACTTACCAAAACGTTTATGGGAACAACTGGTAAAAGCTGCTGAATTTCCTGAAAACATCAAATGGGCCGAAGTAAATCATAAGCAACTGCAGCATCTTGGATTACAATTGACATCAGCTGTATTTAAGGTTACTGGAAAAAGCACGTTTAAAGAAGAATTTGTTACTGCTGGAGGAATAGACTTAAAAGAAATCAACTTTAAAACTTTTGAGAGTAAACTACACGACAATTTATTTTTTGCAGGTGAGATTCTCAATATTGATGCGGTTACGGGAGGGTTTAATTTTCAAAATGCATGGACGGGTGGTTTCATTGCTGCTCAGCATATGAGCAATGACAAAAAAGGAGTATAAAGAACGTTCATCTGCATGTAACAATCTTTTGTTAAGCACTCCACTCATGGCGTTATTTTTGCTTGCATAAATCGTCAATTCCGTATTTTTTTTAAATTTATATGAGATAAGCTCCCTTACCAATTAAAACGCAACCCGATCATCTATGAAAAAAAAACTCGTAATTATAAAAAACAGATCCGATATCGGGGCGGGTACTCGAGGTGCTGATATGGGCATTGACGCTATGGAAATCGCTGCTATCAATGCAGGGAATGACTTTTTTAACAGAACCTTATTTACAGACGTAAAAACGCATAATGAAAGTATTTACAACATGGTTCGAAATTCGTTCGCAAAGCGAATCAATTTTGTTGTGCAACAATGCCAACGGGTTTCAAAAACAGTTAAAGCGACACTGGAAAACAATGCTTTCCCACTGGTACTTTCAGGAGATCACTCATCAGCATTAGGGACAATTTCTGGGGTTAAAGCTGCAATTCCCACAGCACGACTCGGTATTGTTTGGATAGACGCACATGCCGATTTACACACGCCCTTCACTTCACCCTCCGGGAACATACACGGCATGCCTTTAGCAGCAGCATTACAAGAAGATAACCTAAACATGAAATCTAACACACCAGACAACGAAACACTTCACGCTTGGGATGATTTAAAAAATATTGGAACCAATAGTCCTAAATTTTTACCTCAAGATCTTGTTTATTTTGGTGTTCGAGACACAGAGCCTGCTGAGGTTAGCCTCATGGCGAGTTGCAACATCAAAAACTACAGCGTCCCAGAAGTTCGCTTTAGAGGCATTCAAACGTGTATTGCTGAAGCTGTAGATAAGTTAGCAGCTTGTGATGTCATTTACCTGACCTTTGATCTTGACAGTTTGGACTGCGACTTTGTATCGCGAGGAACTGGAACCCCTGTGCCTCTTGGGTTTACCCCCGATGAAGCAAAAACATTAATAACTGGGTTCCTAAGCACAGACAAAGTTGTTTGCACAGAGTTTACTGAAATTAATCCGCTGTTAGACAACAAAGGAAATTTTATGGCTGAAACTGCTTTTGATATTTTACATCACTGTTTTGGGTAAACGCTACTACAATTTGTCTTAAGCCATTGTATTTTAAAAGCGTGAAATCGTAATATATACTATCGCACAGCATTATAGATGCTGCCTTAGTAACACGATGATACGCCGAGAGGAAATCCTAATAACTGTTTTCACATATCTACCTTATCTTTACAAAAAACATTCATCAGTGGTTATTGGGTTTTGTGGAGGAACAGGTGCAGGAAAATCAACTCTTGTTGCCTATGTAACGGAAATTTTAGGTAACGAAAAAGCTATCGTTTTAGCACAAGATCACTACTACAAACACCTTCCTGAACTTTCATTTGAAGAACGCAGTGAAATCAATTTTGACCATCCTAACGCACTTGATCTTGAATTACTCGCCAAGCATATTAAAGCGCTTCAAAATGGAAATGCAATCAAACGTCCTGTATATTCTTTTGAACAACACTTAAGAATGGAAGAAACGGTCACACATAATCCCAATGCATATATTTTAGTAGAAGGAATTCTGATTTTTGCACACAAACCGCTCCACGATTTATTTGACTATAAAGTGTATATTGAGGCTGACAAAGAAAAGCGTATTCAAAGGCGTTTGGAACGTGATATAAACACAAGAGGCAGAACAGCAAAAGAGGTTCAAGAACGATTTAATAGCTCCTTACACACCATGCATGATCAGTTTATAGCACCTGAAAAAGAAAACGCTGATATTGTCATCATGAATAATAATTTAGATGCGGCAAAAAGGCAAATGTACCAGTGGATTGAAACCATCATTACATGAAAAAACTATTTAAAAACCCTTGGTTCAAATTAGCAACAAACCTTTATGCTATCATTGGTTTGTTCTTTGTTTTTTGGATGATCTTTTTAGATTCTAATTCGTTGCTCATTTATTTTAATTTGGAGCAAAAGTTAGCTGAGTTGGAGCGTCAAAAAAGTACGTTAGAAGAAAGCATTGCGTTAGATAAAAAAACCTTAAATCAACTCAGCGATTCTATTGAAATGGAACGCTATGCACGTGAGCGCTATTTGATGAAAAGAAAAAATGAAGATGTATATCTTATAGAATATGTCGATAGTATTAAAAAAGAAAACTAAACAACATGAAATACACAGAACAAATGCTGCGTGAAGATGCTTTGGAGGGCAAAGTAATTGTCGTTACAGGTGGCGGAAGCGGACTTGGAAAGTCTATGACACGCTATTTCTTACAACTTGGCGCTAAGGTTGCTATAACCTCTAGAAGTCTTGAAAAACTGGAAACTACGGCACAAGAGTTGACACAGGAAACAGGTGGGAATTGTTTTGCCGTCGCCTGTGATGTTCGCAATATTGAGGAAGTAGAAGCCATGCATAGCGAAGTACTCAAAAAATATGGGGCAGTAGATGTTTTGGTAAACAACGCCGCTGGGAACTTCATTGCTCCTACGGAACGTCTTTCGTCGAACGCTTTTGATACGATTTTGGACATTGTGCTCAAAGGAACTAAAAACTGCACCATTACATTTGGGAAACACTGGATTAAAACCAAACAAAAAAATACTAACGTTTTGAATGTTGTGACTACCTATGCGTTTACAGGGTCGGGCTACGTGGTTCCGTCTGCTTGTGCAAAAGCAGGTGTGTTGGCCATGACACGCTCGTTAGCCGTAGAATGGGCAAAATACGGCATGCGATTTAACGCGGTTGCACCTGGACCATTCCCAACAAAAGGCGCATGGGACAGATTACTTCCAGCACCTATTAAGAAAAAATTTGATCCAAAAAAACGCATTCCTATTGGGCGTGTGGGCGAACATCAAGAATTGGCAAATTTAGCCGCTTATATGGTTTCTGACTTTGGTGCTTACCTAAACGGAGAGGTTATTACACTTGATGGCGGCGAATGGCTAAAAGGAGCAGGTCAATTTAATGGACTTGAACAAGTATCCAACACCATGTGGAACATCTTGGAGCTCGCAATACGCAAGAAAAAATAGTTAACATAAAATTAGTTAAATGACTACTTTTAAATAGTATTTTTACAGTTCATTAGTTCAAATGGGGAAAATCATAGCCATAGCGAATCAAAAAGGAGGTGTTGGAAAAACAACCACAGCAGTAAACCTTGCGGCTTCTCTTGGCGTACTTGAAAAAAAAGTATTGCTTATCGACGCTGATCCGCAAGCAAATGCCACTTCTGGATTAGGTGTTGAAATTGATTCCATTGACAAAGGCTCTTATCAAGTTTTGGAACACACAACTACCGCCAAAGAAGCTATTGTAAAAACAAACTCCCCAAACCTCGACCTTATTCCTGCACACATCGATTTGGTAGCTATTGAAATTGAATTGGTTGACAAAACCAATCGTGAAATGATGCTTCGAAAGGCGTTAGCACCCATTAAGAACGATTACGATTATATTTTTATTGACTGTGCGCCATCGCTTGGGCTCATCACACTAAATGCACTTACAGCAGCTGACATGGTCATTATCCCAATACAGTGTGAATATTTTGCCCTAGAGGGACTAGGAAAGCTGCTAAACACCATAAAGAGTGTTCAGAAAATTCACAACGCTGCGCTAGGTATTGAAGGAATGTTGCTAACCATGTATGATTCAAGACTGCGCCTCTCAAATCAAGTGGTAGATGAAGTGAAAAAGCATTTTGGAAATATGGTTTTTAATACCATTATTCAAAGAAATGTTAAACTCGGTGAAGCGCCTAGTTTTGGGGAAACCATTATTGATTATGATGCAACGAGTAAGGGCGCATCAAGTTATTTGAAATTAGCACAAGAACTCATCAACAAAAAAAAGTAATATGGCAAAAGCAAAAAAACGTCAAGCCATGGGAAGGGGGCTATCAGCACTACTCCCAACAGAAGAGAACCTTATAAAAGGAACTGTTGAGGGGCGTGTAATTGACCTTCCACTAGATCAAATTGAGACCAATCCGTTCCAACCAAGGACGCAGTTTAATCCAGACACCTTAACTGAACTTGCTTCGTCCATTTCAGAACTAGGCGTAATTCAACCCATCACAGTTCGTAAACTCAACGCAAACAGCTATCAGTTGGTTTCGGGGGAACGTCGTTTTAGAGCATCTCAAACCGTAAACCTAAAAACTATTCCTGCTTTTGTTCGTGTTGCCAATGATCAAGAATCACTAGAAATGGCATTGGTCGAAAATATTCAACGCGATGATTTAGACCCCATTGAAATTGCCTTAAGTTATGAAAGGTTAATGAATGAAATTGCCCTCACGCAAGAAGAAATGAGTAAGCGTGTAGGAAAAAAAAGATCAACGGTTGCTAATTATTTACGCTTATTAAACCTTGACCCCATCATTCAGTCGGGTATTAGAGATGGATTTATAAGCATGGGACACGGACGTGCACTTCTTGGTTTGGAAGATAAAAAAGAGCAGCTAAATCTATATAAAAAGATTGTAGCGACAGGAATGTCGGTACGTGCTACCGAGCAAGCAGTAAAACCAAAAAAATCGACACCAAATCCAAAAATTGATGATTATACCGCTAAACACATAACAGCATTTAAAACATTTTTTAATGTGCCTGTGCAAACCAAGGTAGCCAAAAATGGAGCAGGGAAAATTATTATTTCTTTTGATTCAGAAAAAGAGTTCAACAGCATTCGAAAAAAAATAAAATAACCCGTTGTGGATTTTGAAGTAAGATTAAGTAAATATGTCAGTTCGAGTGATTTTGAGAAACGAAAAATCGTAACCTGTGCTGAGTTTATCGAAACATCGAGAGCTAATGCATACACGAAATGTTTATTCTCGATAGCACTACTGAGCTTACTCGAAATACAAATTTTATTCTTTTCAATCGTTAAATGTACTCGAATAGACAGCATTTTGTTAAACTGTACAAAGGCTAAATTAGTATATCGTTACATCTGGGTCATTCTTGTTTTTTGTTACAGTAGCATAGCCTTTGGTCAGCAAATTGACGCTGATGCTATAAGAATAGCGGAAAACGAAGATCCACTTCGTCCAGCACGCGCTGCATTTTATTCAGCTGTTCTTCCAGGGTTAGGGCAAGTCTACAACAAGCGATATTGGAAAATTCCTCTTGTTTATGGAGCAATCGGGGCTTCTGTTTTTACCTATGATCAAAATCATAAAAACTATTTGCGCTACCGAAATGCATATAAAAGAAGACTGGCAGGTTATACTGACGACGAATTTCAAGGACTCATACCAAGTACTGATCGTTTGATTGACGGACAAGATTTTTATAAACGTAATCGCGATCGATCCATGCTTTTTATTATAGGCTTTTATCTTCTTAATATTCTAGACGCCAACATCGACGCACACTTAAAACAATACAATGTAAACAGCGACTTAAGCTTAAAACCCTACTTGGATATTGCACCTGTGGATGCACAGCCAGTAGCTGGAATGCGTGTCGCACTAACTTTTTAATATGAAAATAGCCTTATTAGGTTACGGAAGAATGGGAAAAGCCATTGAAAGCATTGCCAAAAAAAGAGGGCATGAAGTTGTGGCTGTGATTGATAAAGACAATCCTAATGATAGCATACATCATGCAGATGTCGCCATAAACTTTAGCGTTCCTTCGGCAGCAGTGGGGAATATTACCCATGCTATCAAAGAAGGAGTTCCAGTTGTTTGTGGTACAACAGGTTGGCTTGATCACAAGTCCGAAATTGAAGCGCTCTGCAATGAAAAAAAAGGAGCTTTTTTATATGCATCTAATTTTAGCTTAGGGGTAAATATATTTTTTGCGCTGAATGAAAAACTTGCTCAAATGATGGAGCAACATACGCAATATGATGTGCAAATTGAAGAAATACATCATACCGAAAAATTAGATGCGCCAAGCGGTACCGCTATTACCTTAGCTGAAGGCATATTGCCGTACAGCCAAAAAGAAACATGGGCCTTAGCAGAAGAAGCTGCTGAAAATCATTTACCTATCATGGCAAAACGTAAGCCTGCTGTTCCTGGAACACACACGATTGACTACAATTCCGAAACAGATAAAATAAGTATTGAACACATTGCTCATAACCGTGACGGTTTTGCACTTGGTGCTGTGGTTGCTGCCGAATGGGTTGTAGGTAAAAATGGTATTTTTACCATGAAAGACGTTTTAAACATTAGCTAAACCTCCAAAATCATGACATTTACTCAGTGGATTTTATTTGTGGCTCTTTGCCAATTCTTCATGTTTGCCAAGCTATGGAAGCTTTATCAAAGAGCAGGATATTCTCCATGGCTAGCAGCTGTGCCATTTTACAACTCCCTCATATTACTGCGCATTATAAAAAGACCACAGTGGTGGGTAGTATTGCTGTACTTCCCTATTGTTAATTTACTGATGCTTCCTGTTGTATGGGTAGAAACAGCTCGAAGTTTTGGAAAAAATAGCCTTTTGGATAGCTTGCTTTCATGGGCAACGCTTGGACTTTATGGGTTTTACCTTAACTATGTGGCTGATGTTAGCTATCGTCCAGACCGATCACTTGAACCAACAAGTAAGTTTGGACAATTTATTGGATCAATAATCTATGCTGTGGTATTTGCCACCATCGTGCATACCTATTTTTTACAACCTTATATCATCCCGACAGGCTCATTGGAAAAAAGTTTGTTGGTTGGAGATTTTTTGTTGGTGAGCAAGTTCCATTACGGAGCTAGAACACCACAAACGGCAGTGTCATTCCCCATGGTTCATGACACCATTCCAATTGCAAAAACACGATCGTATTTAAAAAAGCCGCAACTCCCCTATTTTAGGCTTCCCGCACTACAAAAAATTAAACGAAACGATATTGTTGTCTTTAGTTGGCCTGCGGATACGGTACGACAGTTTTTTAAGAAAGAAGCGCGCGTAGACAAGCCTATTGATAAAAAATCGAACTATGTGAAACGTTGCGTTGCCTTGCCGGGGGATACTTTATCTATTATTGACGGTATTATCCATATAAACGGCAAAGCATCCATCATGCCCGAGCGAGCTAAGCCATTATTTGGCTATAAAGCATACAATGCTAAGGGAATATCGGCACGAAAATTAATTAGCTCAGGATTTGACGATATTATAAGAGCCTTTTTAATAAGCAACATTACACAACCAATGTTCAACGCATTAAGCCCGCACATAATACAGCTAAAGCAAAATGATCCTAATAATTTTGTAGTGCTAACAGGGGCCAAAGGACTACCGCTTGACGTTGTGCGTAAATATCGTGTGCAAGCCAAAGAATTGTTAGAGCAGGAAAAGAGCCTGTTTTTAACACTTAAAGAAGCGGAACAACTTTCTAAAGAAGTAGCATTTGACAGTTTAAAGCGCAACGTCAACGTTACAAAAAACTATAATCAGATCTTTTTCCCCAATAACGTGCGTTACAACTGGAACGAAGATCAATTTGGACCAATTATAATGCCTAAAAAAGGCGTTACGGTCTCGTTAACATCAAAAACGCTTCCCCTTTATAAAAAGATTATTCAAGACTACGAAAGCAACACACTTAATATACGCGGAGATGAAATCATCATCAACGGACAGCTTTCCGATGCGTACACTTTTCAACAAGACTATTTCTGGATGATGGGAGATAATCGTCATCGCTCGGAAGACAGTCGTTTTTGGGGATTTGTTCCTGAAGACCATATTGTTGGTAAACCCGTGTTTATTTGGATGAGTATTGACGGATTTATGGACGGCATACGCAATTGGAACGTGCGCTGGAATCGTGTCTTTACAACTGTTGGTGGATCAGGAAAACCAGTTTCTTATCGCTGGTATTTTGTTGGTTTTGTGGCGCTTTGGCAAGGCATTGTGTGGTACCGAAGAAAGACTAAAAAAGCGTAAATGAACGTTGTTGTTGCGTCGCTCGCCTATGGTGGCTCAATTGGTTTGTGGAAACCTCTGGCAAAAGCCAGCAGCATTGTATTGGAGCAACACGATCATTATCAAAAACAAACCCAACGAAATAGAATGCATATTCACGGTGCTAATGGAGCATTAATGTTATCCATCCCTGTTAAACATCTCGGAAAAAAGGGGTATCAGCACTATAACAACGTAAAAATAGAGAACAGCTTCCCGTGGCAATCGCAGCATTGGAAATCCATTGAAAGTGCTTATCGTTCATCGCCTTATTTTGAGTTTTACGAAGATGAGATTGGGTCGTTATACCATGAGAAACACGAAACATTGTATACATTCAATACCGCAATGTTCGAGCTTTTATTTAGGCTGTTAGGACTTGAAGCTACTGTGTCGCACACCAAAAGTTATGAGCAAAAACACGAGGCTTTAGATATTCGCAAACGCATCGATCAAAAAGAACATGACGATACGAATGCAATCAAATACACACAGGTTTTTGAATACAAAAACGGATTTATTTCAAATCTATCCATACTGGATTTGCTTTTTAACGAAGGCCCTCAGAGCTTAGGATTGCTAAAAAAAGCGTCTAACTAAAATTAGTTACCTTTAATTCTCAAACCCAATCTTATGAAAGAACCAAAAATTATTGGAATTGGTGGCGTATTTTTTAAAGCGCAGTTTCCCGAAAAACTTCAAAACTGGTACAAAAAACATCTAGGGTTAGTATTGAATCCTTATGGTGCAACTTTTGAAATGCGTCATCCAAAAAATCCAGATAAAACAAAATATATCCATTGGTCGGTTTTCCCGAACGATACAGAATATTTTGATCCTTCTAAAAAACCATTTATGATCAATTATCGTGTGCAAGAAATTGAACAATTAGTGAAGCAATTAAAACAAATTGGTGTAACTATTATTGATAAAATCAGCACCTACCCCTATGGGAAATTTGTTCATATAATTGATCCA
Source organism: uncultured Flavobacteriaceae bacterium (assembly GCA_938092005.1). Lineage (GTDB taxonomy): Bacteria > Bacteroidota > Bacteroidia > Flavobacteriales > Flavobacteriaceae > UBA7446. The sequence continues at coordinate 183,884 of CALKOU010000001.1, forward strand.
GAAGGAAATGCAATAGAGTTATGGGAACCAAAAGAATCGTTTTTTGACAACTTAAAAGTCCCAACAAACAAATAAAAAAGCAGGCCATAAGCCGGATTCTGTCGTGCCTTATCATTAATCTAGACGTTGCATTACTGCAACGTTCAATCCGCCTACCCTCCAACTTGGACGCGCTATCCTAAACGTTGGTTTACATGGCGTTTCACCGCATAGAGTTTACCTGGTTTCACTACAGCCGAACTGTACTTGCTTTCTGTTGCACTGGTCCTACTTCGATAAATCGAAGCGACGGGTGTTACCCGCTATACTGCGCTATGGTGTCCGGACTTTCCTCTCCACCAAAGGCGGAGCGATAAGAAGGCCTGCTGCGCAAAAATACACTATTCCTGCATTTGTATCTCATTTATGATAGGTCAAAAAGGTGAGTTTGTTTATATTTACATCATGGGTGAATTTGTTGTATCTGCATTAAAATATAGACCACAGACTTTTACTGATGTGGTTGGGCAACAAGCCATTACACAAACACTTCAAAATGCTATTGACTTGGGCAAGATTGCCAAAGCAATGCTCTTTTGTGGTCCGCGAGGTGTTGGCAAAACAACTTGTGCGCGAATTTTTGCAAAGAAAATTAACAGTATGGGGGAAGCTATTGACCCCAACGAAGATTTTGCATTTAATGTATTTGAACTTGATGCGGCTTCAAACAATTCTGTTGATGATATAAGAAGTCTTATTGAGCAGGTACGGATTCCACCACAAAAAGGCAACTTCAAAGTATATATCATTGATGAGGTTCATATGTTAAGTACAGCCGCTTTTAATGCGTTTCTTAAAACGCTAGAAGAGCCACCTCAACATGCTATTTTTATTCTTGCCACAACAGAAAAACAAAAAATAATCCCAACCATTTTATCGAGGTGTCAAATTTTTGATTTCAAACGTATCAGTCCAAAAGATGCGCAAGACTACTTGAAGGTCATCGCGCAACGAGAAGGGATCGAAGCCGAAGACAAAGCCTTGCATTTGATTGCACAAAAAGCAGATGGTGCCATGCGTGATGCGCTTTCTATTTTTGATCGAATGATTAGCTATTCTGGTGATAAACTTACTGCCAAGCATGTTTCCTTAAATCTAAATATTTTGGATTACGACAGTTATTTAGAAGTTACAGAGCTGTTACACAAAGGAGATTTGCACAATAGCGTGTTGCAATTCAACTCCCTTATTGACCTTGGTTTTGATGGTTATCATTTTATCAATGGGTTAGCAAAACACTTCCGTGATGTCATGATGTGCCAACACGAAGGAACTGCCAAACTTCTGGAAGTTGGAGCAGAAACAGAAGCTGCGTTCGTAGCTCAGGGAAAACACATTTCCAAGTCTTTCTTGTTGGACGCTTTAGACTTAGCTAACAAATATGCGCTTCAATACAAAAACAGTCTACATCCACATTTGCAGGTAGAATTGTGTTTGATGCAAATTGCCTCGCTAAACGAAGGCGAAAAAAAAAAGCCTAACGCTTTCATAAAAGCTTTTGATGAAAAAATTCCTCCAAAAGAAAAGGGAATTGTAAGTAATGCTCCTGAAAGCCCAGCACTTAGTGAGGCAATAGAAGTACCAAAAGTTACAGCCTCTGTAGCGTTGGTTATAGAGCCTGCTTCGACGGAAGAAACACCTACCGAAAAGGTTACTGAACCTGTCGAAGTAACCGAAGAACCCATCCAACTCGATTTATCCTCACAGGGTGTTTCGGGTCTATCCCTTTCAAGTTTACGCGTAAAGAAGGAACATGAGCAAAAATCAGATGTGACTTCAGAAGAAAAAACGGTACAAAAAAAAGAAGTTTATCAAGAGGATATTGAAAAGCAATGGAAATTATACAGCACAGACATGACTGAAAAAGGAGAGCGCAACATGGTTGCGCTATTGCAGTTAGACACACCACGGCTTAAAAACAAAGTTGAAATCCATTATTCTGTTCCCAATGACACCAACAGGGTTGAACTAGAAAAAAACAGCATTGAACTCATGCGTTTTTTGCGAAACCAGTTATCAAACGACGCTTTGATACTAAAAGTAAACATGGAAGTAAAAGAAGAAAAGAAGTTTGTATATACTAGCGAAGACAAGTATCAAGCGCTTAAAAAGAAAAATCCTGTGGTTGATCTCTTTAAAAACAAATTTAACTTAGAGTATTAGTAGGCTACCTCAAAGCAAAAGCATGAGGCATTAAACGGAGATGAATTTGAAATCTCGAACAAACTGTTTGTTAATGTAATTCCTTATACAACAACTTAATCATCCCGTCAGCAAGTCCAACTTTTGGGACATAAATTTTATTGGAATTGGATTCTTTCATTGCCAAAAGATATATGTGGACAGCAGGGACAATTACATCCGCTCGATCTGGATTCAATTTTAAATCCGTGATCAGTTCCTTTTTCGTGCGCTTTTTTAAGTATTCGTAGTATTCGGATAGTAAAATAAACGAAAGTGGTTTCCCAATATTTTTACCTGACAATTTAAACACTTTGTTGATGGTACCGCCAGATCCAACAACTGAAAGACGGTCTAAGTGTTGTGTGTGTTTTGCGATCCATTTAACATAGGATTTCATTTCTTTATCGGTGACCATTTTATTCAGCAAGCGAACGGTTCCAATTTTAAAAGACTTTGAGGCCAGCGTTTTCCCACGATCTATGACCGTAAGCTCTGTACTACCACCACCCACATCAACAAGCAGGTAAGACTTATGGGGCTTCATGACATCAAAAAGGTCAGTCATGGCAATAATTTCCGCCTCTCGCTTGCCGTCAATAATAGCTACGTTTACTTCTGTCTCTTTCTGAATGCGTTTCACTAATGCAGCACCATTTTTAGCCTCACGAAGTGCAGAAGTAGCACAAGCCATATAATGCGAAACACCATGAACGCCCATTAACTTTTTAAAAGAAAGCATGGCATCGATCATACGCTGTTGGTTAGGCATTCCAATCGAACCGTGGGTAAAGGTGTCTTGTCCCAAACGAATGGGAACACGAACCATGGTGTTTTTGGTAAATAATGTGGGGCTATTGTTGCGCTCAATAACATTGTAAACTAGCAAACGTACAGCGTTTGAACCAATATCGATAGCGGCATATTTAGATAGTCTCAAGCGTTACTTACTTTATTTTGGTAATATTCATATGTGGCCTCTTGTGAGCGCAACGGAAGTGCTCCATTTGTACGATACGTAGGCTTTGACGGATCATTGACCCACCGTGCTTTTATGTTATCATTCCAGCTTAGCTCAAAAGTATCTACGAGCTCTTGTTGAATATCTTTATCATAAATAGGACACGAAACTTCAACACGGTTATCGAGGTTACGTGTCATCCAATCAGAAGATGATATCAAAATATCTCGGTCGCCTCCATTTTCAAAAATTACCATACGAGGATGCTCTAAAAAACGATCGACTACGCTGATCACTTCAATATTTTCGCTAACTCCTTTGACACCAGGAATCAAACAACAAATTCCTCTAACAATCATACGTATTTGCACACCTGCTTGACTGGCTTTATAGAGTGCTGCAACCATATCATAGTTTGTCAAGTTATTAATCTTTATGCGTATTAATGCGTTTTTCCCAGCTCTTGCTAAAGTCATTTCTCGAGCAATACGCTCTTTGAGTCCACTAGAAGTTGAAAAAGGAGAAATGAGCAAGTGCTTATGATCAGGAACCTTATAGCTTTTTTCTAAAAAGGTAAACACACGATTTACTTCTTTTAGAATTTGTTGATTGGCGGTAAACAGTGTATAATCCGTGTAAATCCTAGCAGTAGACTCATTAAAATTACCCGTGCTAATAAACCCATACCGCTTGAGCTTATCCTCTTCTTGACGTTGAATCAAACATATTTTTGAGTGTACCTTTAAGCTGGGAATTCCAAAAATAAGACGCACCCCTTCGTTTTTAAGCAACTCGGCATACCGAATATTTGCTGTCTCATCAAATCGTGCTTGAAGTTCAATCTGCACCGTTACTTGTTTGCCATTTCGTGCAGCCTGAATTAGGGCGTTCGCTACTTGGGAGTCGTTCGACAAGCGATAGATGGTAATAAATATACTTTTGACCTTTGGATCAAGTGATGCCTCGCGTAAGAAGCGAATAACGTATGCAAAATTATGATAAGGGGTAAACTGAAGAAAATCACGCTGCCGTATTTGATCAATGATTCCTTTTTTTAATGAAAAACCTGCAATGGAAAGGGGTTCTTTTTTGGAGTAGCATAAATCGGGGCGGCCTAAACTAGGGAACTTCATATAGTCTCTCCGGTTGTGATAACGTCCTCCCGGGATAATACTATCTCGAGAGCCAATTTGAAATTTATCAAGCAATCGTTCTAGTGTGTCTTCGCTTATATTTTTGTCGTAAACAAAACGTACTGGGTCGCCTTCTACCCTATCACGAACACTAGATGCAATTTTCTCAATGTAACTTTTGTTGATGTCTTCATCAAAGTCCAACTCAGCATCACGAGTAAACTTAACCATGTGTGCTGTAATTGATGTTGGTGAAAAGATTTGAAAAATGTATTGCATTTGATGACGAATGAGGTCATCCAACAGCATCACATATTGCTTGTCGCCACGTGGCGGTAAAACAACAATTCGATCCAGATGCGTGGGCATTTGAATAAGCGCATAAAGAGGCTTTCCTGTTTGCTGCTCCATACGAACAGCTAAAAAAGCATTGTTACCCCTGCTATTTGGCAGTAGGGTATCATCATCTTGCATCAAAATCGTAAGTAGTGAAGGACTTACCATTTGATCAAAAAAGTCATGCACAAAAGCAGCATGCTCATCGTCAAGTGCATGTTCATCAAGTATAAAGATGTTTTCCTCACGTAATTCCGCTGTAAGCTCCTGGATAGTCGTAAAACTTTCACCTTGCAACGCAATTGTCTTTTGTGTAATTTCTTGAAGTAAGGCTTCTGCTTTATTGGCTTCATCTGAATTTGATGCAGCTTCCATTTGTGCTATACGCTTCACAGTGGCATAGCGTACTTTATAGAACTCGTCAAGATTATTGGAGAAAATCCCGATAAAACGAACCCGTTCAATCAAGGGGACTCGCACATCTTGCGCTTCCTGCAATACACGTCGATTAAAATCTAACCAACTTAATTCACGATTTATAAATGGTAATGCCACGCTTATGTTACTGTTTTTGGAAAAAAAGTTTCCGCTTCTCCTTTTGTTATGTCTGACCACAAAGATACATCAAAGCGAAAAAGCACAGCTCCAGCAGTGGGAATGTTGTTGTTATCTAATGCTCCTAGCATGTGCGCGAGTGCAGTACATGCGTTATTGTGTCCAAAAGTGATAACAGTATCCAAACGATCATCAAGACAATGAATAAATTCTAGCACATCATCACCAGAAAAGTCATATAATGAATTGCTAAAAGAAAGCTTGTGTAGTGGAACATTCATTTCTTGGCAAACAATAAGAGCGGTATGTGTCGCTCGAACTGCTGGACTTGAATAAACAGCATCAATAGCAAAATCCTTTTTACCCAAAAAAATGCCCATTTTATGCGCATCATCAATACCGCGTTGATTAAGAGGTCTGTCTTTGTCAGCAACTCCTAATCCCCAAGATGATTTGCCGTGGCGCATCATAAGCCATGTTTTCATGCGTTGCTTTTTAAAAGAGTTAAATATTACTAGGGTGCCTTGCGCACAACACGCCAAAGGCTATCAAGTTTGGTGTAAACAATGCGGTCGTGTAACCTGTTAGGTCTTCCTTGCCAAAATTCGATTTCTATTGGCGCTACAACAATACCACCCCAGTGGGTTGGTCGAGGAATTTCTTTCCCTTCAAATTGCTTTTTCAACACGTCTTGCCGTGCTTCCAACACGTCACGTGAGGCTATGGGCTCGCTTTGTGGTGAGATGTGCGCTCCTAATTGGCTTCCTACGGGGCGAGAGGCAAAATAGACATCTGAAACTTCTGGTGCCACTTTAGACGCAACACCTGAAACGATCACTTGTCGTTCCAGACTAGGCCAAAAAAATGACAAACTTACTTTAGGGTGTGCAAATAATGCTTTGCATTTATCGCTGTTGTAATTGGTATAAAACACAAAGCCTTCCGTTGCTAATTCTTTTAACAGCACGACCCGTCCCTTAATGGCTCCTGTGGTATCAACAGTACTCAATGTCATGGCATTAACTTCAGCTACTCCGTCAGATTTCGACACCTCATCAAACCATTGATTGAATAACGTGAGCGGCGACTCGGGGATTTGGGATTCGTCTAAGGAGTTGGTGTCGTAGCTTTTGCGTAGGTGTCTAAAATCTCTTTCCATACCCTAAATGTACGAAAAGCGTTATGAAATTACAGCTCCATCTGCAGCTAAAATAACATTGGGAAAAATAGCAGCTGCTTCCATGACAAAAGGCTGCAAGTCTTTGTAACGCGAAGAAAAATGTCCTAAAATCAGTCGATCTATTTCAGCCTCTTTAGCAATGGAAGCTGCTTGGGCTGCAGTACTGTGTTTTGTTTTGGCAGCAATGGACTCGTGCTGTGCCAAAAAAGTAGCCTCATGATAAAGCCAATCTGCTTTGTGGATTATAGGAACAATAGCTGGATGGTATGCGGTATCACTGCAATAGGCATATTTTTGAGGTGCATCTGGAGCTAAAGTAACGGTGGCGTTGTCTATTAAAATACCGTTTTCGTTCTTCACATTTTGACCAAGTTGCAGTAATCGAAACTGGCTTTTATCAATGTCGTTTGCTTGAGCTGCTTTAAGATTAATACGGCGCAAACCTTCTTTTTCTTCAAACAAAAAACCATTGGTATAAACACGATGCAGTAGTGGTATCGTCGTTACTTTTACTGAATCGTCCTCATAGATACATTCCGACACATCAGACTCAAGCTCATGAAAATGAAGAGGGTAACTAGGTGCTGATTTACCCAATTTCAACAATAAAAGCAACGCATCTTTAATCCCCTTTGGTCCGTAAATATGAAGCGGAGCCTCCCTGCCTAAAAGACGAAAAGAAGAAACCAAACCTGGCAATCCAAAAAAATGATCTCCATGGAGGTGTGAAATAAAAATATGCTTTAGGTGTGTAAACGAAACTTTCGCTTTTCGTAATTGAACTTGGGTTCCCTCGCCGCAATCGATTAGGAAACGATGTCCTTTTATGTCCAATACCTGGGCGGTAGGGTTTTTATTCTCGTGTGGTGTAGCAGAGTGACAGCCTAAAATTGTGAGCTTCATTAATACCCTAAATCGCGTTCTATTTCTTCCATATCAACAATATCTAATGCCTCCTGAAAAGTTGGCGCAGTACTTATATCGTCGGGAAGTTCGTCAATACGCATAGTGCCAACCACTACCACAAACGACTTTAATACCTTTTCTTTATTATATGAATTTAGTTCTGAAAATTCCAAAACATGCATGGGCAATAGTTTTTTAATTCCAGACAAATCAATCACAATATTCTGCTGATGCATGTTTTTATATTGTGCTTTAACGAGATTACGGAAATCTACTCCTACTGGGTCAATGGGCTCCCAAGTGAACGTGGTTGTATTTTCGTGCTGACTGATCTTCATTATTAACTTTTTGCTGCAAGCAAATATAAAACAGCCATTCGAATCGCCACACCATTTTCGACTTGATCTAAAATAATGGCTTGGTTTGAATCTACAACTTCACTTGAAAGTTCAACACCGCGGTTAATCGGGCCTGGATGCATAATTACAATCTCTTTGTCAAGAGCATCAATCATGGGTTTTGTAATACCATAAAAGGCAGCATATTCGCGGTTTGACGGAAAATAACTTGCAGACATACGCTCAAACTGTACTCTTAAAATGTTAGCTACATCGCACCATGCGAGCGCTTTTTGAACATTTGTTTCTATTTTCACCCCCAAACTCGAGATATGTTTTGGAATAAGTGTTTTTGGTCCACATACGCATACTTGAGCACCTAATTTTTGTAGCGCAAAAATATTGGACAGTGCAACCCTAGAATGAAGAATGTCTCCAACAATAACAACTTTTTTACCTGCTACATCACCTAGGCGCTCCTTAATAGAAAAGGTGTCTAGTAATGCTTGCGTGGGGTGCTCGTGAGCACCATCGCCTGCGTTAATGATCGTAGCGTTTACATGCTGTGCTAGGAAGCTTGCCGCCCCCGGACTCGAGTGGCGCATAACGACCATATCAACTTTCATGGACAATATATTGTTTACGGTATCAATTAAGGTTTCACCTTTTTTGAGTGACGACATGGAAGACGCAAAGTTAATTACATCTGCAGATAATCTTTTTTGAGCTAATTCAAAGGAAAGTTTTGTGCGTGTACTGTTTTCAAAAAAAAGATTAGCAATTGTAATATCGCGCAACGAAGGCACTTTCTTTATTGGACGATTAATCACTTCCTTGAATTGAGTTGCTGTATCAAAAATAAGTTGGATATCTTCTTCCGTTACGTATTTAATCCCCAGTAAATGCTTTACGCTTAACTCACTCATATTATTTGTTTACCATATAAACTGCATCTTCATCATGATCTTCTTTCCAGCTAACAACCACACGTTCGTTTTGGATAGCGTCTACTTGTCTGCCGCAAAAGTCGGGTTGAATGGGTAGGTGTCGTGAAAAGCGTCTATCTATGAGGGTTAACAACTGTACCTCTGATGGACGTCCATAAGAGTCAATAGCCGTAAGCGCAGCGCGGATACTCCTTCCTGTGTACAAGACATCATCTATCAATACGATGCGTTTGTTCTCAACACTCACCTCCATATCATTAATACTTGGGTGTAACACCTTGTCGCTACGTCTAAAATCATCTCTGAAAAAGGTAATGTCAAGTTGACTTAGTTTTACATCAGATACCTTATAATGATGCTGCAAAATATGCAGCAGCCTTTCTGCCAGTCTTACGCCTCGAGGCTGTAAACCAATCAACAGCGTGTTGGAAAAATCGCCGTGGGTTTCTTTAAGTTGACAAGCTAAACGAAAGAGGATGATGTGGAGGTCTTTGTCGCTAAGTAGTAGCTTTTGGCTCATCCCAGAATTTTTACAAAAATAGAAAAATTTGATGGTTTTCAAGTTTTATTGTCATTTAAAGAAAAATGTGTAAATTTAACTAACCTTAAATCTTACAATTATGTTCAATAAAGCCTACAGATACTTCGCTGGAAGTTACTACCAACTGATTCCTTTAACTATTATTATTCAAGCATGTATTGGCTCTATAGCCGTTTACTTTCTTTTACAAGGCGCACCAACCTTTTGGGATATGATCCTATTGATGTGCTGTATAATAGCAACAACTGCTTACCTAGGTGGTATATTAGGACAGATACACGTTAAGAAAGTGTTCTATATTTTCATTTTCGGACTGATTGTTAATCTATTCGTTTTAACGAGTCAATTGATCGGTTGATTTTTTTACACTCGTTAAAAAGTCATCACAATGTTTCGTTATACCATTCTAATTATAACTATTACTATATAATTTGAGTTGCACTAGACCCATGACCGAGCCACCAAATGCCGTGCTTGTTATTCACGGTGGCGCTGGTTGGATTTCACGTGAAAGCGTAACGGACAGTATGGAAAAAGCCTATATTAAAACACTTGAAGAAGCGTTAATAAAGGGGCAGAATATAATAAAAAGTGGAGGTGCTAGCTTGGATGCAGTGCAAAGTGCGATCGAACACCTAGAAGATTCACCGCTATTTAATGCGGGTAAAGGGGCTGCATTCACGTATGACGAGACCCATGAGATGGACAGTGCCCTTATGGATGGAGCAACTGGAGATGCAGGAGCCGTAACAGGAATTACAACCATAAAAAACCCCATACAGGTGGCGAGGGCTGTTCTTGACCACTCAGTACATGTGTTCTTGAGTGGAGGCGGTGCAGAAGAGTTTGCTCGAGAACAAGGTCTTGAACAAGTTGACCCTTCATACTTTTTTACACAAAAAAATTACGACCGACTTAAAGAGGTTAAAGTTTCAATGACGGTACCAAATCAAGAAAAGTTAGGCACCGTTGGTGCTGTAGCTCTTGACACAAAGGGAAATTTCGCAGCAGGAACTTCAACTGGCGGCATGACTAATAAACGTTATGGACGAATTGGAGATGTTCCTGTAATTGGTGCAGGCACGTATGCTGAAAATGAAGTCTGTGGTATTTCAGCTACTGGTCATGGAGAATATTTTATTCGTAACGTTGTAGCACATGATATAGCGGCGCGCATCAAATATGCAGGTCAAACGTTAGAAAATGCAGCAAAAGAAGTTATTGCAACGCTTAAAGGAAAAGGAGGTCTGGGCGGCGTTATTGGATTAGATTCAAAGGGAAACGTCGTTATGCCCTTCAACACACCTGGAATGTTTAGAGGATATATCTCCTTAGCTGGCGATCCAATAGTGGGAATCTACAAAAATGATTAAACTCCTGCAGTAGCTAAGAAATCTTGTGATAAACGCTCGTAAACACCAGATGTAAGTTTTTCTCTTATCGAAGAAAAAGCCGCAAGGGTTTCATCAACATCGTCTAGCGTATGCGATGCAGTTGGAATAAGGCGTAATAAAATTAATCCCTTAGGAATTACGGGATACACTACAATCGAACAGAAAATACGGTAATTTTCACGAAGATCTTTTACCAAAACCATTGCCTCAGGCACACTCCCTTTTAGATATACAGGGGTAACGCAACTTTGAGTAGTACCAATGTCAAATCCTCGTTCTTTAAGACCGGACTGTAATGCGTCTACATTCTCCCAAAGTTTTGCTTTGAGCTGCGGCATGGTACGCAACATGTCTAGGCGTTTTAACGCACCTTTGACAAGCACCATTTGCAATGATTTCGCAAATACTTGCGAACGCATGTTGTACTTCATGTAATCAATAATTTCTTTCTCAGCAGCAATAAAAGCCCCTGTACTTGCCATTGACTTTGCAAAAGTGGCAAAGTACACATCAATGTCATCCATCACACCTTGCTCTTCACCAGCTCCTGCACCGGTAGCACCAAGTGTTCCAAAGCCATGGGCATCATCTACAAGAAATCGAAATCCATATTTTTCTTTCAGAGCAGCAATTTCACGCAAGCGTCCCTGTTCACCACGCATACCAAATACGCCTTCCGAAATAACTAAAATACCTCCGCCTGTTTCATTGGCAACGCGCGTAGCACGTTCTAAGTTTTTTTCAAGACTTTCAATATCGTTATGACGAAATGTAAAGCGCTTGCCCATATGCAAACGAACACCATCTACAATACAAGCATGGGAATCAACGTCGTAAACAATCACATCGTTTTTAGAAACCAATGAATCAATCGTAGATAAAATACCCTGATATCCAAAGTTTAGAACATAAGCGGCTTCTTTACCAACAAAGGCAGCTAACTCGTCCTGTAGTTGTTCATGAAAAGAACTATGACCCGACATAAGACGTGCGCCCATAGGGTATGCTGAACCGTGTTCTGCGGCTGCTTCAGCATCAACTTTTCTAACTTCAGGATGGTTTGCCAATCCTAGATAATCATTTACACTCCAAGTAATCACTTTTTTACCTTGGAAATACATATGGTTTCCTATTTCACCTTCAAGTTTGGGAAATGCAAAATAGCCTTCTGCTATGGATGCCCATTTTCCTAGTGGTCCTTTATTATTGCGAAATTTAGCAAATAAGTCGTTGGTCAATGTGTTGGTTTTTAAGTTGTTACAAATATAAGAATTCGTTCGTTACTAGGTAAGTAATTAACGAATATACTCTATAGGCTTTTCCTTTTCAATGTTTTGTGCATCAAAGAATCCTTGTTCTCTCATCCACTTATCACTGTAAATTTTACTCATATATCTAGAGCCGTGATCACAAAAAATGACAACAACGACACTGTCTTTGTCGAAAAAAGTTCCTGCTTTGTCTAGTTGACGAGCTGCCTGAATTGCCGCTCCAGATGTGTATCCTACAAAAAGACCTTCTTGTTTGGCAATATCACGGGCTGCGTGAGCACTCTCTTCATCTGTTACTTTTTCAAAGTGATCAATTACATCAAAGTCTGTTGCGGATGGAATTAAATTTTTGCCAAGGCCTTCAATACGATATGGGTAAATTTCATTTGGGTCAAACTCTTGTGTTTCATGAAACTTTTTCAACACAGAGCCATAAGCATCAACACCTATGATTTTAACATCTTTATTTTGTTCTTTTAAGTAACGTCCAATTCCAGAAATGGTTCCACCAGTTCCGCTACTTGCAATAAGGTGCGTGATTTTACCACCTGTTTGTTTCCATATCTCAGGACCAGTACTTAGGTAGTGTGCCTCGGTGTTTAGTTCGTTAAAGTATTGGTTGATGTAAATTGAACCTTCTATTTCGTTATTTAAACGCTTGGCAACTTGATAATAAGAACGTGGATCGTCTGCGCTAACATGTCCAGGACACACATAAACCTTTGCCCCCATGGAACGAAGCATGTCGATTTTATCAGGGGATGATTTTGATGTTACAGCCAAAATACAATCATATCCTTTAATAATACTTACCATAGCCAAGCTATAGCCCGTATTACCCGAAGTTGTTTCAATGATCGTGTTTCCAGGTTTTAAGATACCTTTTTCCTCTGCTTTTTCAATAATATGCAGGGCAATCCTATCTTTATTAGAATGTCCAGGGTTGAGGGCTTCAACTTTAGCAAAAAAGCTACCCTTAAAACCTTCTGTTATTCGGTTAAGCTTGACAAGCGGAGTGTTTCCAATCAGCTCTAAAGCGTTATTATGTGCCGTTATCTTATTGGTTGTCATATCATAACACACATGGTGCGGTAATATTGGACAACAAATTTACTAAAAATGAATAAAACATGTTGTCTATAAGTCATTGTTTTCCAATTGTAATAAAAATGCATACTCCATTGCAATCTCTTTTAAGGCCTCAAAACGTCCCGAAGCACCACCATGTCCAGCATCCATATTGGTGTGTAATAATATAACATTATCTCCTTGGTGAACATCTCTCAATTTTGCTACCCATTTGGCAGGTTCCCAATATTGCACTTGTGAATCATGAAGTCCCGTAGTAACCAAAGTGTTTGGATAGGAAACTTCCTTTACGTTGTCGTAAGGAGAATATGATTTTATGTAATGATAATAGGTTTCATCATTTGGATTACCCCACTCATCATACTCACCAGTGGTCAAAGGAATTGAATCATCAAGCATGGTGGTGACAACATCTACAAAGGGGACGGCAGCCACAATTCCATTATAAAGATCAGGTGCCATGTTCATAATTGCACCCATAAGCAAACCTCCAGCAGAACCGCCCATAGCATATAGGTGTGGTGATGAGGTGTATTCGTGCTCAATTAAAAATTTTGAACACGCAATAAAATCAGTAAATGTGTTTTTCTTGGAAAGTTGTCTCCCCTTTTCATACCATGCCCTCCCCAAATATTCTCCACCGCGAACGTGAGCAATAGCAAAAACAAATCCCCTGTCTAACAGACTTAATCTAACAGAAGAAAAATAAGGATCAATGGTGTTTCCATAGGAACCATAACCATACTGAAGAAGTGGTGTTTTTGAATTTAACGCGGTGTCTTTATGACGCACCAATGAAATTGGGATTTTGACACCATCATCGGCCGTAGCCCACAAGCGTTCAGAAACATAGTTTGCCTTATCAAAAACACCGCCAAGAACTTCCTGCTCCTTTTTGATTTCATGCGTTTTGGCATTGATATCATAATCAATAACACTTGAAGGGGTTGTCAAAGAGGTAAAATTGTATCGAAATGTGTTCGCATCAAAATCGGGATTAGTACCAAGCGATGCGGTGTATGTTTCGCTGTCAAAGTCAATGTAGTAATCTTCACTAGCATCCCACTTCACAACACGAAGTTGAAGTAATCCATTGGTGCGTTCGGAAACGACCATAAAATCGCGAAAAAGCTCAACCCCCTCAAGAAGCACATCGTCTCGATGCGGCAACACTTCCTTCCAATTACTTTTACCGGGATTAGCAACTGGTGCCTTAACCAACTTAAAATTGGTGCTATTATCTGCATTTGTAGAAATGTAAAACATATCTTCAAAGTGGGACACGTCATACTCCAACCCTCGTTCTCGTTTCTGAACCAATTTAAAACTACCATTTGGTGTATTGCTGGGTAAATACTGATATTCTGATGTCAAGGTACTTGTTGAACCAATCATGATGTATTCACGAGACTTAGAAGGATAAACAAAAGTGTAAAATGTTTCGTCTTTCTCCTCAAAAACCAATACATCATCCGTTTGACTTTGACCTACTTTATGACGATAAATTTGATCTGTTCGAAGGGTCTCCTCATCTTTTGAAGTGTAAAAAAAAGTTTTGCTATCAGCTGCCCACGCAGCATATGAACTAACACCCGTAATTTCATCTTCTAATATTTGACCTGTCAGTAAATCTTTAACCTTAATGGTATAAATTCTTCTAGAAAGCGTATCAATACCATACGCCAATTTGGTGTTGTCTGGACTAATGCTCAACCCAGAGACTTGGCAATACGACAATTCTTTAGCCAATTCATTTACATCAAGTAGAATTTCTTCTTTAGCATCCAGCGTTTTGTGCTTTCGGGTGTAGATTGGATAATCCTTTCCTTTTTCATATCTACTGATATACCAATACTCGTTTAAAAAATATGGGACAGAGCTATCATCTTCTTTAATGCGTCCTTTCATTTCTTCAAAAAGATTCTTTTGCAACTTTTCTGACGGCTCAAGCACCGATTTTGTAAAGCTATTTTCGTCATTTAAGTACTGAATAACTTCTGGATCTTCTCTGTTATTTAACCAAAAATAAGGATCAATACGGGTGTCTCCGTGCATGGACAATGTTTTATCCTTTGCAATTGCATCAGGTGGAGTTTGTGTCATGTGTGTACAACTAATTAAGAGGCAAAAATAAGCCGCTAATGTGAGTTTTGAGGACATAATAATGTATTTTTACAAACCTAAAGTACAAAAAATTGAATCAAGACCAACTTAAAAGTCTTTTAGAGCGCCTAGGTGCGCTAAGGAGGTATCTTTGACATTGATGCCCGAACAATTGAGATTGCCAACAAGGAAGAAAAAACATTAGACCCAGCATTTTGGAACGATTCCAAAAAGGCAGAGCTATTTATGCGCGAGCTACGCAGTGTAAAGCAATGGGTTATGGATTATGAAAAAGCTGCGCAACTGGTTGAAGAGCTAGAAGTGTTGCTTGAATTCTTTAAGTCGGGTGACGTTGAAGAGACAGCACTCAAAGATCATTTCGAAGTCACCATCAATCATTTTGAGGAACTAGAATTCAAAAACATGTTGTCTGATGAAGGTGACAACCTTAGTGCCGTAATACAGGTTACAGCAGGTGCCGGCGGTACCGAAAGCTGTGACTGGGCTGCCATGCTCATGCGCATGTATCAAATGTGGGCAGAAAAAAAAGGGTTTAAGATTCGTGAACTTAACCTACAAGAAGGAGATGTTGCGGGAATTAAAACCGTAACCTTAGAAATTGATGGTGCATATGCCTTTGGATGGCTCAAAGGGGAAAACGGAGTACACAGATTGGTTCGGATTTCTCCATTTGATAGCAACGCCAAACGCCATACAAGCTTCGCCTCAGTTTATGTATATCCATTAGTTGATGACTCCATTGAAATAGAAATTAATCCTGCTGATATTGAAATTACCACAGCGCGATCAAGTGGTGCAGGTGGACAAAATGTAAATAAGGTAGAAACCAAAGTACAACTGGTACACAAACCTTCTGGCATTCAAATTTCCTGCTCCGAAACCAGATCTCAACACGACAACAGAGATCGTGCCATGCAAATGCTTCGTTCACAATTGTATGAAATAGAGTTGCAAAAACGCATGGAAGCGCGTGAAGATATTGAAGCGGGTAAAATGAAAATTGAATGGGGTTCGCAAATAAGAAATTATGTGTTACACCCTTACAAGCTTATAAAAGATGTTCGAACGCAAGAAGAAACAGCAGCAGTTGAAGATGTCCTCAACGGCAATATAGATAGCTTTTTAAAGGCCTTTTTAATGACTCAAAATCAACCCAAAAACGAAGACTTATGAAAAATATAGACACCCTTATTTTTGATTTTGGCGGTGTTCTCATTGACTGGAACCCTGCCTATGTTTACCTTAAAGAATTCAGAGGAGACCAAGAAGCAATGAGTAATTTTTTAAACACCATTTGTTCTTGGGAATGGAACGACAATCAAGATGCTGGCTATTTGATTCAAAAAGCTACGGAAGAACGTGTGGCTATGTTTCCAGAACACGAGCGACTTATTCGTATGTATTATGACCGTTGGGAGGACATGCTTGGATATGAACACACCGAAACTGTTGCACTCCTAAAACATTTTAAAGAACAGAAAAAATACAAACTAATTGGACTCACCAATTGGAGTCATGAAACCTTTCCAGTGGCAGTAGAACGATTTGACTTTTTGTCTTGGTTTGACGGAATTGTAGTTTCGGGAACAGAAAAAATGAAAAAACCCGATGAGCGCATTTACAGCCTAACCCTTAATCGTTACAATATCAAAGCCGAAAAAGCCGTTTTTATAGACGATAAACTTGAAAATATTGAAGCAGCCAAAAAACTAGGAATTCACGGCATTCACTTTACCGAAGCTGCTAAACTCAAAAGAGATTTAAACATGCTCGGAATTGACTAAGCACGCTTCGCGTTGGATTTTATTTCGCCATTTAAAAGATTACTTTTACAAAAAAAATGAATGAATAAGTTAGCAATAATTGCCTCAGTATTGTTGGGATTAAATGCAGGGTTTTGTCAACAACGATACACCATTACTGCAACAATTGAAGATAAAATTACCAGTGATTTTCTACCATTTGCTACGATTACCTTACGTAACGCAGCCAACAAAAAACTTATTGGAGGAGCCGTTTCGGATGAAAATGGAAAAGCATCTATTGTAAGTAGTGTTTCAAACGTTGAAATTCAAGTAGATTATATTGGTTATGAAACGCTTATTTTCAAAAAGGAGTTAACAAAAAGAACAAACTTAGGGGCACTTCAACTGGAACCAAAAGAAAATCAATTGGCAGGTATTGACCTTGTCGGACGGAGATCTGATGTGGAAATTAGATTGGACAAACGGGTTTATAATGTTGGACAAAACCTGAATGCTAAAGGCACGAATGTCTCCGATGTTTTAGAAAACATACCGTCCTTGTCCTTAGATTTAGATGGGAATCTAGAATTAAGAGGAAGTACCAACGTTCGAATCTTAATAGACGGAAAACCTTCAGGATTGGTAGGCTTAAATGGTATTGATGCGCTTGCAGACTTACCCGCCGAATCAATAGAGCGGGTGGAAGTTATTACAGCTCCTTCTGCACGTTATCAGGCCGAAGGGTCGTCAGGGATTGTGAATATCATTCTCGCTAAAAATTCCTTAAAAGGGCTTAACGGTGTATTTAATGCATCAGTTGGAAAATTCGAAAGCTATGGTGCCAATGCCAGTCTTAATTATAAGATTGGAAAGTTTAATTTTTTCACCAACTCCGGGTATCGAGACAATACCGATATGGGAGGTGCATTTCAGAGAAACACATACACTTCTGTTTCAACTTTCGACCAATTTGAGGAAAGACGCACATTTGATCGAAGAAGAGTTGGAACAAACGTGAATTTAGGTATGGATGCCGACATTACCAGCAAAACAAAATTCACGTTTTCGTATGTGAATAATTACAGAGATGGCGACGACATAACCCAAAACGATCAAAACCATTCCTTATTGGGAGCAGCTGTAACCCAATCGCTTCGTTCTGAAATTGAGGAAGACAAAGACATTAACAAACAATTGAGTTTTTCAGTTACCCACAAGTTTGATGACGTGGGGCATAAACTTGATGTTACCGTCCAAACAGAAGAAACTATTGAGGATGAGTTTTCAGACCTGATAACACAGCAATTATTTCCTCAAAGTAACCGTAGTCCATTAGAAGAAAACAATACGGAGGAAGCTCAAAAACAGCTTCTAGCGCAAGTGGATTATGTTTGGCCTATTGACAAAAACACGCAATTTGAAGCTGGGTATCGAACAACAAAGGAAAATCAAGATACAGGGTTTACCGTTCAAACAAAAGACGAAAACGGCACTTTTATTATTAATGAAAACCTTACAAATTTTTTAGACTATGAACAATCCATTCATGCCTTCTACAGCCAATATGGTAAAAAATGGAATGGTTTCTCAGTGCTTGCAGGCTTACGGTACGAGCATACAGATTGGTCCGTTGTACAAAAAACAACATTAGAAGAAGACACTAAAACATTTAATGGCTTTTTCCCAACGCTAAACATTGGTCTTGAATTATCCGAAACGGACAACATTACATTTGGGTATAACCGACGTATTTCTAGACCTCGATCAAGAAGTTTAAATCCGTTTAGATCAAGAGCGAGTGAAACAAGTTTTTTTCAAGGAAACCCAAACTTAGTTCCTAGTTATTCCGATGGTTTTGATTTAGGTTATTTAAAACAATTCAAGAAATTCACGCTCAGCAGTTCCGTTTATTTTACACGCACCTATAAACCAAGACAACGCATTACGGTAGCGTCAGGAGAATTTGTTGAAGTCAATGGGGAAAACACAGCCGTAATCAAGCGTTTCCCAATCAACTTGGGACGACAAGACCGGTTAGGTATCGAAGCAAACAGCTCAATGCGCTGGTCGCCTAAGTGGCGTACAAACATCAGTTTTAACATCTTTCGCAGTGTTGATAAAGGAACATATGAAAATCTAGTTCTTGACAATACCAATGAAAGCTGGTCTGGGAATTTTCGCAACAATCTAAACCTTCCCAGGGACATCAATATGCAAATAAACGTATGGTATGTAGGTGGGCAACAATCAGCCTTTGGTAATCGCAAAGCATTTGGCGGTACTAGTGTTGGTATCAGCAAAGACATTTTGAAGAATAATGCCACAATAAATTTAAATTTCACTGACGTGTTTAATACGAGTATTTACAGATGGAATACGTTAACGGATAATATAGCTACAACAGCAGAGTATCAACGAAGAAGACCTGTTTACAAACTCACCTTTACCTACAGATTTAAGCAAGATAAAGAAAGCTCAAGAAGAGGTGTTGAAAACTACGGAGATGGAGGCGGTTTTGACTTGTAGTTACGATTTAGCTTTTTGACGCTTTTCTTTGAGCCATTGCATCAAGTTACCTGTTAACCAAAAGGGAATAACAAACGTAATTAGGAAAATCATCAACCAAAATCCTATGGTTAGGATGGTCAAGAAAGCTAAGAAACCTAAATATTGATCAAATTCAATCATGGATGAAGTTTTGACAAAGGTACATATTGGAAACATAATGAACAACTAAGAATGTGCTAATGCTTTTGTATTTTTGCACAAAACAACCGCATGAAATTTCGTACCGAAAAAGATACCATGGGTGCTGTTCAAGTTCCCGCTGATAAATATTGGGGTGCACAAACCGAACGTTCCCGAAACAACTTTAAAATTGGAAAAGCAGGCAGTATGCCCATGGACATTGTTTATGGCTTTGCAGTTCTAAAAAAAGCCGCTGCATACACCAACGAAGAACTAGGCGTTTTGGACACAAACAAACGAGATTTAATTGCGCAAGTTTGTGATGAAATTGAAGCAGGTAAGCTCAACGACCATTTTCCACTAGTGGCGTGGCAAACCGGTTCAGGTACGCAATCCAACATGAATGTCAATGAAGTTATTGCCAATCGTGCCCATGTACTAGAAGGCAATGTGTTAGGAGAAGGGGAACGAACGCTACTTCCAAATGACGATGTAAATAAGTCACAATCTTCAAACGACACCTTCCCTACCGGAATGCACATTGCCATTTACAAAAAAATTATTGAGACAACACTTCCAGGAATAAAACAATTGCGCGATACTTTAGTTCAAAAAGCCAACGATTTTGATGATGTTATCAAAATTGGTCGTACGCACTTTATGGATGCAACCCCGTTGAGCTTGGGACAGGAATTTTCAGGATATGTAGCCCAATTAAACCAAGGCATAAATGCACTAGAAAACGCATTGCCACATTTGGCACAACTTGCACTTGGTGGAACTGCTGTAGGAACAGGCATCAACACACCAAAAGGATATGCTGAAAAAGTAGCTGCTTACATCGCACAATTTACAGGACTCCCATTTGTTACTGCTGAAAATAAGTTTGAAGCACTTGCTGCCCATGATGCGCTTGTGGAAACACATGGTGCGTTGCGTCAATTGGCCGTTTCACTTTTTAAGATCGGTAATGATATTCGCATGATGGCAAGTGGTCCACGCTCGGGTATTGGCGAGCTTATAATACCTGCTAACGAACCTGGAAGTTCCATTATGCCAGGAAAAGTAAATCCAACGCAATGTGAAGCCCTTACCATGGTTTGCACCCAAGTTATGGGCAATGACGCAACCGTTGCATTTGCTGGATCACAAGGGCACTTTGAGCTCAATGTTTACAAACCCGTAATGGCATTAAACGTGCTAGAGTCAGCAGAACTTTTAGGAGATGCATGCGTTAGTTTTGATGTCAACTGCGCAAAAGGCATTCAACCCAATACAGCTAAAGTTGACGAATTGCTTAAAAATTCGTTAATGCTTGTGACAGCACTCAATCCAAAAATTGGATATTACAAAGCAGCAGAAATTGCTGGTTTAGCGCACAAAAAGAACCTTACACTTAAAGAAGCAGCCCTTGAAACAGGATATCTTACGGCTGAAGAATTTGATGAATGGGTACAGCCCAAAAACATGATTGGGCGAGACTAATGAGATTGCACTATTTCAGGTGCTGTAATTAGATGAGATTTGTAATTTTTCCACTTGTATTTACGAGCAAATATGAAAAACAACAAGCCGTAAACCACTAAAGGGCCCACAATATATTTTGATAAAACTGGATCTGAAACATCTCTAAACAGCGCATTTGTTTGAAAAACAGTCCAATCTGAGGACAACACCAAAGACAAAAACAAGTTGTTCCCGGCATGATAGCCTATGGCCAATTCCAGCCCTTCGTCCATAAGGGTGATGGCACCTAAAAAAAAACCTGTTGCCACATATGAAATCAAGATAGCATCGCCCAGTTTATCAACTTCTGGATTAGCGTAATGTAACAGACCAAAAAATACGGAGGTCAGCACAAAAGGAAAAATACGTTTTGAAAACGTTAACCCTAGCCCTTGCATCAAATAGCCTCGGAAAAACAATTCCTCAACCGTGGTTTGAAGCGGAATCATAAAGATGCTAATCGCAAACAATATCGCAAATGCTTTGGCATCAAAATTCCACGCAATGCTTTCGGGGTTTGCAAAATAGCTTAATGCTAATAAAACTGCAGACACACCTATAACAACTAAAAAACCAAAACCTACCCTACCCCAATCAACCTTATCCCTAGAAGTGACAAGTGTTTTAATGGGCAAGTGATGAAGGGTTTTTATTACAATAAGCATCACCGCAAATGCTACTGAAAAAGGGAATAGCGTATAAAAAAGGGTGGTGTTTGAAGGTAAAGTTTGCAGTCGTTCATAAATGGTCAACGAAGACAACCCTTGCATTTCGATGCCTAGTGCTTTTACAAGCGCAAACTCGAAAGGCATTCCAGCTAATGCGATAGCCAAAACTAAGATAAGGGTTCCTAGCACATAGAACCAAGTCTTATTTTTTTGTTTGCGAACTTGCTCTACATACATCCCAAATATGATTAAATCAGTTTATTTTTTAACGGGCAGTGTTAACGTGGTTAGCTTACAAGAGGACACAAGTTTACCTGAATCATCTGTAATTTCTATTGACCAATGCTGCATGGTTTTTCCTTTATGGACAGGGGTTGCTTTAGCATAAACAAAACCATCACGAACGCCACGCACATGATTCGCCGATATCTCAATACCACGCATCAATACATTTTCTGTTTTACAAAGAATAGCACAAGCGGCACTACCTACGGTTTCTGCTAAAGCAGCTGTAGCCCCTCCGTGAAGCACGCCGTCTACTTGATGAACTGTAGGAGTTACGGGCATTTTTGCAATAAGATAATCTGCTCCTAGCTCCACAAAAGTAACGCCAAGCGTATCAACAAAAGTATTGGCACAACGTTGTTGTAGGTTTTTTAAAATGAGTTGATTATCCATATAAAAAGTGTGCGCCCCGCTTTGCGGGGCGCACTTTTGTTATTTAACTTCTTCAAAGTCAACATCCTCAACATCGTCATCAGATGAAGAAGACGCATTAGCATCGTCGGTAGGAGGTGTTTCGCCCCCAGCCTCTTGCTGTGCTTTATACATTTCTTCAGAAGCCTGTTTCCATGCTTCATTGATGGTGTCAAGTGCAGGTTTGATTGCTTCTAAATCTTTTGCTTCATACGCTTTTTTCAACGTTTCAAGTGCCGCCTCAACAGGTGCCTTTTTATCATCCGAAAGCTTATCTCCAAACTCTTTTAGTTGTTTTTCTGTTTGGAAAATCATCTGATCAGCATTGTTAAGCACGTCTACTTGTTCTTTAGCTTTCTTATCAGCATCCGCATTGGCTTCAGCTTCTTGGCGCATACGCTCAATTTCTTCCTCAGTAAGACCAGAAGAGGCCTCAATTCGAATATCTTGAGATTTATTAGTTGCTTTATCCAAAGCTGTAACCTGAATCAAGCCATTAGCATCAATATCAAACGTTACTTCAATTTGCGGTACACCACGCTGTGCAGGTGGAATGC
This sequence comes from uncultured Flavobacteriaceae bacterium, assembly GCA_938092005.1. Taxonomy (GTDB): domain Bacteria; phylum Bacteroidota; class Bacteroidia; order Flavobacteriales; family Flavobacteriaceae; genus UBA7446. Next base: position 206,739 of record CALKOU010000001.1, read on the forward strand.
CATCTAAGTGAAAACGACCAATGGTTTTGTTGTCTGTAGCCATGGAACGCTCTCCTTGCAGTACGTGTATTTCAACAGATGGCTGGTTATCAGCAGCAGTAGAAAACACTTGTGATTTCTTTGTAGGAATGGTTGTATTGGACTCAATAAGCTTGGTCATGACACCACCCATGGTTTCAATACCAAGTGATAAAGGTGTTACGTCTAACAACAATACATCTTTAACATCACCTGTGAGTACGCCGCCTTGAATAGCTGCACCTACGGCAACTACCTCATCTGGGTTTACACCCTTTGAAGGTTTCTTACCAAAGAATTTTTCCACTTCTTCTTGAATAATAGGAATACGGGTTGAACCACCTACTAAGATCACTTCGTCAATATCACCAGTAGAAAGACCTGCGTCATCTAACGCATTTTTTACAGGATTCATAGAGCGTTTTACCAACTCATCTGCCAATTGTTCAAACTTTGCACGGGTGAGCGTTTTTACCAAGTGTTTAGGTCCAGAAGCAGTAGCTGTAATATAAGGGAGATTAATCTCTGTTTGCGCAGAAGAAGACAATTCAATTTTTGCTTTTTCAGCTGCTTCTTTTAAGCGTTGCAATGCCATTGGGTCTTTGCGCAAATCAATATCCTCAGCTTCTTGGAATTCGTAAGCCAGCCAGTGAATCACCACATCATCAAAATCGTCACCACCAAGGTGGGTATCACCATTGGTAGACAGTACTTCAAAAACACCATCTCCTAGTTCAAGAATGGAAATGTCAAATGTTCCACCACCTAGATCATAAACGGCGATTTTCTTGTCAGAACCTCCTTTATCTAACCCATAAGCTAAGGCTGCGGCAGTTGGTTCATTGATAATACGTTGCACTTTTAGTCCAGAAATTTCACCTGCTTCTTTTGTAGCTTGACGTTGCGCATCATTAAAGTATGCAGGTACGGTAACAACAGCTTCTGTTACGGTCTGCCCAAGATAATCTTCAGCGGTTTTTTTCATTTTTTGAAGCACCATTGCTGATAGCTCTTGAGGCGTGTATAAACGACCGTCAATATCAACTCTAGGGGTGTCATTATCTCCATTTACTACTTTGTATGGAACGCGCTCAACATCGTTTTTAGACTCCGAGAACTTGTTTCCCATAAAGCGTTTTATGGACGAAATGGTTTTTGTAGGGTTTGTAACAGCTTGTCGTTTCGCAGGGTCACCTACTTTAATTTCGCCACCTTCAACAAACGCAATAACCGATGGGGTTGTGCGCTTTCCTTCAGCATTTGGAATTACAACAGGCTCGTTACCTTCCATTACAGAAACACAAGAGTTTGTAGTTCCCAAATCAATACCAATAATCTTACTCATTTAAATATATTTTCTCTACCTATTTCAATCTCTATGCCACATCAAAATCATGACAGGGTGTCATGTATGGGTCATATGCCATCAATAATGTATTTTTGAAAAAAAATAATATGTCAGCAGCTGCAAAAGCGTACAAGCGCATTACAACGAACTCGCTCATTGAGATGAAGCAAGCAGGAACTAAAATCTCCATGCTAACGGCTTACGATTACTCAATGGCAAAGGCTGTTGATGCCGCTCAAATAGATGTTATTTTAGTGGGCGACTCTGCATCAAATGTGATGTCAGGACACGAAACAACACTGCCCATTACGCTTGATCAAATGATTTACCACGCTTCGGCGGTAGTTCGAGCAGTACAACGAGCGCTTGTAGTGGTTGACTTACCCTTTGGAAGCTACCAATCAGATCCCAAAGAAGCCCTTCGTTCTTCTATTCGAATCATGAAAGAAGCGGGAGCGCACGCCGTAAAAATTGAAGGCGGTGCCGAAATAAAAGATTCTTTAATCCGCATTTTGAATGCTGGTATTCCAGTAATGGGGCACTTGGGACTCACGCCCCAATCCATTTATAAGTTTGGAACCTATACGGTAAGAGCACGAGAAGAAGCAGAAGCAGCAAAATTATTGGAAGACGCAAAACTTTTAGAAAAACTAGGCTGTTTTGCCTTGGTGCTTGAAAAAATTCCTGCTGACTTAGCCAAAAAAGTAGCTGCTGCGGTAAGCATTCCTGTTATTGGCATTGGTGCTGGTGGCGCTGTTGACGGTCAGGTGTTGGTACTGCACGACATGCTTGGCCTTACTACCGAATTCAGCCCTCGTTTTTTACGTCGTTATATGAATTTGTATGATCAAATGACAACTGCCATACAGCAGTATGTTAAAGATGTTAAGTCACGTAATTTTCCAAACCAAGACGAACAATACTAGTTGCAACCTACCATCCTTTTTGAAGACAATCATCTTCTGGTTATCAACAAGCCAGCAGGAATGTTGTCACAAGGCGATAACACCAAAGACCCTTCGGTCTTAGAAGTCATAAAGCAATTGATTAAAGTGCGTGATCAAAAACCTGGAAATGTATATTTAGGACTGGTCCATCGGTTAGACCGTCCAACAAGTGGCGTTATGGTATTAGCAAAAACATCTAAAGCTTTGTCGAGACTAAACAAGCAGTTTGTCGAAAAAACAACCCAAAAAAAATACTGGGCTATTGTAAGCGGAAACCCAAAACAAGAGCCTACCCGTTTGTCACATTATTTGTTGCGAAAACCTGCACAAAACAAATCCTATGCACACCGCAAGGAAGTTCCAAATAGCAAATTCAGCGAATTGATTTACAGCGAGAAAGTTGCGTTGAATCGGTATTCATTGTTAGAAATTGAGCTATTGACAGGAAGGCACCACCAAATTAGAGCGCAATTGAGTGCGGAAGGACTCACCATCAAAGGCGACTTAAAATACGGCGCGGCACGACCCAACAAAAATGGCAGTATTCATTTACATGCCCGTGAACTAAGCTTAACGCACCCTGTTAAAAAAGAAAAAATGACCTTTACTGCCCCACCACCAAGCGAAGTTTTATGGGATGCGGTAGCTGATTGATCAAAACCTAACATGCGAATTACATTTTAAACGCAATTCTATTATGACAAAATATAAAATTGGTTACTTTTGCCTTTAACGCTTTTTGCATGAAACAAGAACACGTTCAAATTTTTGACACCACACTACGAGACGGGGAGCAAGTTCCAGGTTGTAAACTCAACAAAGAACAAAAGCTCATTTTAGCCAAACGTCTTGACGATCTTGGTGTTGATATTATAGAAGCAGGATTTCCTATTTCTTCCCCTGGTGATTTCCAAGCAGTTAACGATGTTGCGAAAACCGTTCGTAACGCCATTGTTTGTGGACTTACACGAGCCGTACAAAAAGATATTGAGGTTGCTGCAGAAGCATTAAAGCCTGCCAACCGTGCGCGTATTCACACAGGTATTGGGACATCTGACTCACACATTCAACACAAGTTTAGATCAACACGTGAGAAAATTATCGAGCGTGGCGCAGCAGCTGTGAAATATGCCAGAACGTTTGTGGAAGACGTTGAATTCTATGCCGAAGATGCCGGAAGAACCGACAACGCTTTCTTAGCGCAAGTTTGTGAAGCCATGATTCAAGCGGGTGCAACTGTTCTCAATATCCCTGACACAACAGGGTATTGCCTCCCCGATGAGTACGGAGCCAAAATAAAATATTTAATGGAGCATGTGCCTTCCATTCACAAAGCAACACTCTCGTGTCATTGCCACAACGATTTAGGATTAGCCACTGCAAATTCCATTGCTGGTGTGATTAATGGAGCAAGACAAATTGAGTGTACCATTAACGGTATTGGCGAGCGTGCCGGAAACACTTCTCTAGAAGAGGTGGTGATGATCATGCGTCAACATCCTAATCTTGGACTTGACACCAACATACAAACTCAAATGTTGTCGGAAACAAGTCAAATGGTTTCAGATGCTATGGGCATGGTCGTACAACCCAACAAAGCTATTGTTGGTGCCAATGCATTTGCGCACAGCTCAGGTATTCACCAAGACGGTGTGATTAAAAACAGAGAAACATACGAAATCATCAACCCACATGATGTTGGTGTAGATACTTCGTCCATTGTATTAACAGCAAGAAGCGGTCGTGCTGCCCTTGCCTACCGTGCCAAAAATATTGGCATTGAACTCACCAAAGATGAATTGGATCTTGCTTACGCAACCTTTTTAACCTTTGCTGATAAAAAGAAAGAAATTAACGACAACGACATTCCAGAAATAGTTAAATCAGCTGGAATAAGTTTATAGCTACATGAAAAAAACACTTTTTGATAAAGTCTGGGACAGCCATGTTGTATCATCTGTTGAGAATGGACCAGATATTTTGTACATCGACAAACACCTCATTCACGAGGTAACAAGTCCACAAGCGTTTAATGTTTTAGAGGAAAAAGGGATTCCCCTTTTTAGACCCAATCAAGTGGTGGCAACTGCTGATCACAATGTGCCAACAGAAAATCAGCACTTACCAATACAAGATGCGCTTTCTAGAAAGCAAGTGAGTCAACTCACTAAAAACTGCGATCAGTATGGGGTAAACCTATATGGTTTAGGACACCCTTATCAAGGGATTGTGCATGTTATTGGTCCAGAACTTGGCGTAACCCAACCAGGGATGACCATGGTATGTGGCGATAGCCATACATCAACCCATGGTGCCTTTGGAACCATCGCCTTTGGGATTGGAACCAGCCAAGTAGCACAAGTTTTTGCTAGTCAATGCGTACTGGTAGCGAAACCCAAAAGCATGCGTGTTGTAGTATCGGGAAAACTACACCCTTCCGTTCAACCAAAGGATGTGGTATTGTATGTTATTTCAAAACTAGGCACCGATGCCGGAACAGGTCATTTTGTTGAATTTGCGGGCAATGTCTTTGAAGAAATGAGCATGGAAGGTCGCATGACTGTTTGCAACATGAGTATTGAAATGGGCGCACGTGGGGGTATGATAGCACCCGACCAAACTACCTTTGATTATGTCGCAGGTCGTGAATTTGCCCCTAAAGACGAGGAACTAACCGCCAAAATTGCACATTGGAAAACACTTCCAACGGATGAGGGCGCCACATTTGACACCGAACATCATTTTGATGCTACCGACATCAAACCCATGATCACCTATGGAACCAATCCGGGAATGGGTGTCAAAATATCAGAACATATTCCAACTTCAAACGATGCAAGTTTTGTCAAGTCGCTAAACTATATGGGCTTGGAAGCAGGAACAAGCTTGTTGAACATGCCTATCAGCCATGTTTTTATTGGTAGCTGTACCAATTCAAGAATTGAAGACTTTAGAGCTGCTGCGGCACATATTAAAGGAAAACAGAAGTCGCCAGATGTGTCGGCACTAATCGTTCCTGGGTCACAGCAAGTAGCCAAACAGATTATAGCAGAAGGCCTTGATCAAATTTTTGAGGACGCCGGCTTTACTTTGCGTCAAGCAGGATGTTCTGCTTGTTTAGCGATGAATGATGATAAAATTCCTGCTGGTGCCTATTGTGTTTCTACTTCAAATAGAAATTTTGAAGGTCGTCAAGGACAAGGAGCACGAACGTTATTAGCAAGTCCCGTAACAGCGGCGGCAGCGGCGGTAGCTGGAAAAATTGTGGATGTAAGTCAAGCATAATGAAAAAATTTACCCTATTACAAAGCAGCATGGTTCCACTAACAGTGGAAAATGTGGATACAGACCAGATTATTCCAGCACGTTTTCTAAAAGCCACTGATCGTAAAGGCTTTGGTGAAAACCTTTTTCGCGACTGGCGTTTTACAACTGACGGAGAAACAAAAGAAGATTTTACACTAAACCAATCGCAATACTCGGGTTCCATCTTGGTGGCAGGAAACAACTTTGGTTGTGGTTCAAGTCGTGAGCATGCCGCGTGGGCACTTGCTGATTATGGTTTTCGTGTGGTTATCTCCAGTTTTTTTGCTGACATCTTTAAAGGTAACGCACTAAACAATGGGATTCTCCCTATCCAAGTGTCACCAGAAGTGTTACAACGCATTTTTGCTGCCATTGAGGAAAACAAAGGAGTTCAAGCAACCGTTGATTTAGAAAACCAACAGCTTAGCATTGCCGAAACGGATATTGCCGTTTCGTTTGAAATCAATGACTACAAAAAAATGTGCATGCTAAATGGTTATGACGATATTGATTACTTACTAAGTCAAAAGGAAGCCATTGAAGCTTTTGAGCAAAACCGTTCTTAAAAACCTTACATCATGAAAAAAAATATTGCCGTACTTCCTGGAGATGGGATTGGACCTGAAATCGTGCGTGAAGCTGTTAAAGTGCTTGATGCCGTTGCCAAAGTGTATGACCATACCTTTGAATACACCTATGCAGACATGGGAGCTATTGCCATTGATAAAACGGGGACACCCCTTCCAGAGGCAACGCTAAAAGCTAGCTTGGAAAGCGACGCTGTTCTATTTGGCGCCATTGGCGATCCAAAATATGATAACGATCCCAACGCAAAGGTGCGTCCCGAACAAGGACTTTTAGCTATTCGAAAAGCACTGGGTTTGTTTTGCAATATCAGACCCGTTAAAACATTTGATGCTCTGTTGCATCAATCACCACTAAAAGAAGAACGTGTTAAGGGCACCGATTTTGAAATGTATCGCGAACTTACAGGGGGTATTTATTTTGGCGAAAAGAAATTGTCGGAGGATAAGAATACTGCCTCTGACCTATGTGAATACACACGAAGTGAAATTGAACGCATTGCACACAAAGCTTTTGTGGCAGCGCGTAAAAGACGTAATATCTTGACGCTTGTTGACAAAGCAAATGTTCTGGAAAGCTCTCGTCTATGGCGAAGAGTAGTTACCGAACTACACAAGGCTGAATACCCTGATGTGGAGCTACGCTTTTTGTTTGTTGACAATGCAGCCATGCAAATGATTTTGGCACCCAATCAGTTTGACGTAATGCTTACCAGCAACCTCTTTGGTGATATTATTTCTGATGAGGGAAGTGTAATTGGTGGATCTATTGGGCTTTTGCCTTCGGCTTCTGTTGGAGATACCCATGCCTTGTTTGAACCTATTCACGGTTCATTTCCACAAGGTGCTGGGAAAGGCATTGCTAACCCCATAGCCATGATTTTATCTGCTGCGATGATGCTTACCCAATTTGATATGGATAAAGAAGCAGAAGCGGTACGATCAGCTGTTGACCTAGCGCTTGCACAAGGCGTTTGCACTCCAGAAGTTTTCCCTGAAAACAACTATTCCACTTCAGACGTTGGCGACTTTATTGCTAACAATATTGCATAAAAAAAGGGAGCATTTAGCTCCCTTTTTGTTTTACTACTACTTAAAGGTGATTATTCACCACCTTCCATTTTACGCTTAAGGTCTGCTAGTGCGTCTAAATCACCTAGGGTGGATTTTTCAGCGTTGTCAGACATTTTGCGACGTGCAGTTTTAACGTTGTCAGCTTCTACACCTTTGTAAACTGCTGCGTGAGACATAACAACTCGCTTAAAGTCTTTGTTAAACTCGATAACTTTAAATTCAGCTGTTTCGCCTTTTGTGAGTTTCGTACCGTCTTGTTTCTCAAGATGACGACCCGGAACAAATGCCGTGATATCATCGTTAAGAACAATAGTAGCGCCTTTGTCAACGATTTCAGTAAGTGCTAATTCATGACTTGAACCTTCGGCATAGGTTTTAGCGTATTTCTCCCAAGGGTTGTCTGTCGTTTGCTTGTGTCCAAGGCTTAATTTACGACCATCAACATCCAACTCAAGAACAATTACGTCAAGCTCTTGACCAACAGTTACCACCTCAGATGGGTGCTTCACTTTCTTTGTCCAAGATAAGTCAGAGATATAAATTAACCCGTCAATACCTTCTTCAAGTTCAACAAAAACACCAAAGTTGGTGTAGTTACGAACAACACCTGTATGTTTAGAACCTAATGGATATTTAATGGTGATATCTGTCCAAGGGTCTTGTGAAAGTTGCTTAATACCTAATGACATTTTACGTTCTTCACGGTCAAGGTTTAGGATTACTGCCTCTACCTCATCTCCTACTTTAACAAAGTCTTGAGCAGAACGCAAGTGCGTACTCCATGACATTTCAGAAACGTGAACAAGTCCTTCAACTCCAGGGGCTACTTCAACAAATGCGCCGTAGTCAGCAATAACGGTGACTTTACCTTTTACGGTTTCGCCTTCGTTCATTTTTTCGTCAATAGCTTCCCATGGGTGTTGTGATAATTGCTTCACACCTAGTTGAATGCGTGATTTATCATCGTCAAAGTCAAGGATTACCACATTGAGCTTTTGCTCAACTTCCAAGATTTCGCTTGGGTGGCTAATACGGTTCCAAGACAAGTCTGTGATATGTACTAGACCATCTACACCTCCAAGATCGATAAACACCCCGTAAGACGTGATGTTTTTCACAGTACCTTCAAGTACTTGACCTTTCTCAAGTTGTGAAATGATTTCTTTTTTCTGTTCTTCGATATCAGCCTCAATAAGTGCTTTGTGCGACACTACCACGTTCTTAAATTCATGGTTGATCTTAACAATCTTGAATTCCATGTTTTTGTTTACGTACTGATCGTAGTCACGGATAGGCTTCACATCAATTTGCGAACCAGGTAAGAATGCCTCAATGCCAAACACATCGACAATCATACCACCTTTGGTACGGCATTTTACAAAACCAGTAACGACTTCTTGATTATCGTGTGCTGCGTTAACACGATCCCATGCCATGATGGTGCGTGCCTTACGGTGTGACAATACAAGTTGTCCAGTTTTGTCTTCTCTAGTATCAATCATCACTTCAACCGTATCACCAACTTTTAGGTCAGGGTTGTAGCGGAATTCATTGAGTGAAATAACACCTTCAGACTTTGCATTAATATCGATAATCGCTTCGCGGTCTGTCATGTGAATGACTTTACCTGTGACTACGTCGGCACCTTGAGTGTCAACAAAGTTTTCAGAAACGAGTTTTTCGAATTCTTTTAGTTTACCATCCTCAACGGCTTCAATGCCATCTTCGTAGTTTTGCCAGTCAAAATTGGCAAGAAATTCTTCAGGTGAAACGGTTGGAGTGGAATCTTCTTGTGGGGTAGCTACTTCTTCAGTAGTAGCTTCTGTTGTAGCAACAACTTCTTCAGTTGTTTCTTCTACAGCTTGTTTTTCATCAGCCATGCTGCGGTTATTTGTATTCTGTTTGGCGGAGTAATAGCGCTGCCCAACAGAAGAGTTATATTTGTTTTTCCTCTCGTATTACTCTAAGGCGCTTCTCAAGAGGACGGCAAATTTACTGTTTTATATGTTTATAGACAAAACTTACCTATTTTAGGTGCTATTATTGCGATAACCAACTATGAAAAGATATATAGCGTTACTACTATTTGTTGCACTGCTCTCTGTTAAACCCACCCTTTCAGCACAATTTGACCGGTACCAATGGGATACGATAAGCACTAAAAATCTTCCCTCTGGAAGGCACGAAAATGGATTTGTAGCATATAAGGGTAAATTCTACCTCATTGGCGGACGTGGAATCCATCCTGTTAATGTATATGATCCCAACACAAACGCATGGGAAACCAAAAAGAAAACCCCATTTGAAATGCATCATTTTCAAGCGGTTGTGCATGACAGTATCATCTACATTGTGGGAGGCATGACGGGACGTTACCCAAAGGAAAAACCATTAACGCATATTTGGTGCTATTATCCCGAAAACGATCTTTGGAAAAAAGGAGCTGAAATTCCGAAAGAACGACGCAGGGGAAGCGCAGGAGCAACAGTATACAATGACAAAATTTTTTTGGTAGGAGGAATTAAACTTGGGCATACTAGTGGAACCACAAATTTATTTGACTGCTATGATCTCAAAACAAAAACATGGAAGACATTAACAGATGCGCCACACATCCGAGATCATTTTTCAGCGGTGGTAGCAAAGAACAAACTCTATTGTGTTGGGGGCAGAAACACTAGTGTTCATAATCCAACTAAGTTTAGTGCTTTTTTTGGAGCTACTGTTCCTCAAGTGGATTACTATGATTTTGAAAAACAAACGTGGTATACCATGGAACATGATTTAGCTATTCCTTCAGCAGCAGGCGCAATTGTTTTGCTACATGAGCAGTTGGTGTATTTTGGAGGGGAAAGCAATCAAAAATTAGCACATAATCAAACGCAATCACTCGATCTATTAACGGGCAGATGGGCCGTACATCACAATATGATTACAGGTAGGCATGGCACAAATGCCGTAGTTCATAATGGGGCTATTTATACAGCTGCAGGCAGCGGAACTAGAGGAGGCGGGAAATTGACTTCCTTAGAAATATTCTCCATACGCTGATTGTTGTTTTTTTAGCAAACAACAAACGTCCTTGGCATATTTATTGTAACAATATTAAGAATGAAAAACCCAGATCATGAAAAATACAAATTCCTTTTATGCACTAAAAACGCATCTTAAACCATTCGTATATCTCTTTTTCGTTTTATTAACTTTTGCGTGTTCGAAAGACGATGTAGACGATAAAAAGACCATGACCCCTCCCAACAACACAACATCAGAAGACAAAGCACCTTTGTTTTCGTTAGCATCATTAGACAACGGAACCATTAACCTTGCCGATTATGAAAATAAGGTTGTGGTGTTGTACTTTTTTGGCAGTAACTGCCCATTCTGTATTGCTGCTGGTCCTGATATAGAAAAAACATTAAAAACACCTTTTGCAGCAAACGATGATTATGCCATTATTGGTCTTGATCAATGGGATGGAAATAATGCTGCTGTAAATGCGTTTAAATCACAAACGGGAATCACATTTCCTTTACTGTTAAATGCTTCTAGTGTAGCAACAACGTATCAAACTACATACGACAGGCTTATAGTGCTCAACAAAGAAAGGGAAGTAGTGTTTAAGGGTACTCAACTTGCTGGCAACGACTTAGCCGCTGCTGAAGCAAAAGTATTAGAGCTTGTAACACCTAAATCCGACAACAATCAAGGAAGTAGCAAATATAGCTTTACACTCAAGTCATTAGACGGAAACGATGTTAGCTTATCTGACTATGACAACAAAGTAGTCTCACTATTCTTTTTTGGTAATGGTTGCCCAACATGCAAATCTGCAGCATCAACAATACAAAGAGAATTGGTTAATTCATTTTCATCAAATGATGATTATGTTCTTTTAGGTTTAGATGTTTGGAATGGAAATTCGGCTTCGGTACAAGCCTTTAAAACCTCCACAGGAGTATCTTATCCCTTATTATTAAAAGCTTCAAGCGTAGCATCGGATTTCGAAACGTCTTACGATCGCATCGTTGTGCTAGACAAGAACAAAGAAATTGCGTTTAAAGGCAGTCGAAATGCCAATGGAGATATTGCGACTGCAAAAGCAAAAATCAGTACGCTTTTGTCAAACTAAATGCGCAAATTGCGTATGCTATCAAACCCAAAACCTTATCATGAAAACATATGTTATTTTATTCTGTTTAGTGTTACTCCCTTCTTATGGATTAGCACAAATCGTAGACAATTTTGAACTCAAAGATCTGCAGAATAACCTACAAGAGTTTGAAGAACTCAAAGGAGAGAACCTTACCCTTATTGACTTTTGGGCTTCGTGGTGCAAACCGTGTAAAAAGGCCATCCCGTACTTAAACGACATCTATGCTAATTACAAAGAAAAAGGCGTGGAAATAATTGGGATTAACTGTGACGGACCAAGAAGCATTTCAAAAGTTGTTCCGCTGAGCAAATCGTTGCGAATTCAATATCCTGTGCTTTTGGATATTGACGCAGCAGTAAAAAATGATCTGAACATTATGCTTTTCCCTACGCTTATCATGGTAGACGCATCAGGCAATATCGTGTGGACCCACGAAGGTTTTGTTTCTGGTGATGATGAACACATTAAAAAAGCAATTGACCAGCAACTTAATGTACTTTAATAATGCATAAAAACATATGGGTATGGGTGTTTTGTGCGCTCTGGTTTTCTGCTGACGGTCTTGCTCAGTTTAGCGGAAATAATCTGTCAGAATATCAATATGGAGGATTACCAACTGATGCCAGTTCTTTTTCGGCATTTTACAATCGTTTGGTCACCAACTATAAACACAAAAGCTTTAAAGCCAGTGGAAGCTTGGAAGTATTTCAATCACCAAGAAATGGAAGCAGCTATGTAAACCTATCGCAACTCTCGTTGCGGTATAAGCAAAAAACTTTTGATATTCGTGTGGGGAATTTCTACGAAACCATTGGTCGGGGGACTTTATTGCGTTCGTTTGAAATTCCAGGAGCTGTTCTTGAGGATTTAAGTTATCGCTCTCGGCATTATTTTAATCGAGATATACAGGGTGCAATTGCCAAATTTCGGTTTCAAAACTTCGAAACTAAGCTTATTTATGGTAAACCCTTAAACTATGTTTTTCCACCAACGCAGCACAGGAATCAACGAAGAGCAGACGAAATTTCGGTAATCTACTCGGCATTCCACAAAAAACAACAAACACTTGGCTTTGCGTTTATGAACCATAAAAATGCATCCAAAAGCACCCAATATTTTATGACCACCCTATCGGGAAGTATTAGCCCTTCGTTGACATATTATACAGAAGTAAGTAAAAACATCAGCGATTTTGATGTTTCTGACTTCTCAAACAGGGCTTCTTTTGCCGCTTATGCAGGCTTGAGTTATACGTATAAATCCTTGGGGCTTAGCGTCGAGTATAAAAACTATAAAAACTTTTTAATTGGTTCTGGAATCAATGAACCGCCAGCACTTGTAAAGGAACATTCCTACAGCGTCCTAAATCGAAGCACACACGTACTACAACCCGCCAATGAAAATGGCTATCAACTCGAAGCGTTTTATAGTTTTCCTGATTTTTCAACCATAACCCTTAACTATACCAAAGCAATCAATGACTTTAACACCAAAACTGTTTTCGAAGAGTATTTTGTTGAGTACGATTTTACTTTCGCATCAAAGCACGATGTAAAGATTTTTGCGGACTATGCTAAAGACCCTTTTAAACTTGAGGACAATCGAATATCTACTGGTATCAATACGGTTTTAAAAGCCACAAAAACACATGCCTATACCATAGATTATGAATTTCAATCGTTTGAGCGTTTGGCTGAAACTTATCTAAATCATGTTATGGTTTTGGGCTATAATCCCATACCAAAGCTTATTGGATCGGTTGTAGCCGAATGGAGCACCGATTCTTTTCTGGTTGAGGAAGGGACACGGTTTTGGGCCGGTATAAACATGCGCTATCAAGTCAATCGAAAAAACAGCTTACAACTATTTATTGGAGAGCGGCGTGGTGGTCCTGCATGTAACGCAGGCGTTTGCTATGAGGTGTTGGACTTTAAGGGAGTGGAGCTGCGTTTTTCAAGTCGGTTTTAGAACATTATGAGAATGAATTATATGCCCATTATTCGATCCCTTACCAAGGTCAATACATACTTTAGCATTCCATCAACGGTAAACTGTGTCGCATCTAACGCAATGGCATCCTCAGCTTGTATTAAAGGAGAATCTGCTCGAGTGCTATCTAGATGATCACGTTGGGTGATGTTTGTCAATACGTCCTCAAACGTAGTTGAACCATTTTGGGCGATTAGCTCATCGTAACGGCGTTGCGCTCGAATGTTGGCATCTGCGGTCAAAAACAGTTTTAAATTAGCCTTAGGAAATACAACGGTACCTATATCCCGACCGTCCATAACTACGGCTTGATTAGCACCCATAATGCGTTGTTGCGCTACCAAAAAAGCGCGTATTTCAGAAACAGCAGCTACTTGGCTTACTACATCCGATACCTTCATGCTTCTAATTTCAGCACTTACATCGTTACCGTTTACATACAACGCACCCTTTTTAAACGATAACTGAATATCATCTAAATGTGCAATAAGCGAAGCCTTGTCAAGCTGTTGATTTATTAACCATCCGTTTTGTTGGGCATAAAGTGTGAGTCCACGATACATGGCACCAGAATCAACATGGACAAATCCTAAAGCTTTAGCAAGCCCTTTGGCAAGGGTACTTTTTCCAGTTGAAGAAGCGCCGTCAATGGCAATTACAAAAGGTGTTGTCATGGTCGAGGTTCCAAGGTTAATCCCAAAAAAATACGGTTTCCAGCTACATTGTATCGGGCATGACTAATTTGAAAACGCAAACGGCGTAATTGCATCCCCACACCAAACGATAGACCTGAAAAGTTACGGAGGTCTAAAATACGTAATTCTGCTGCACGTTGCGCATGATACCCCAAACGAATGGAGAATAAACCTTCTGGAAATACTTCAACTCCAAAAGTAGCGTGCCGGGAGAGCTTTTTAAGCAATCCCGCTTTGGACTGGCTGGAAGCACCATTTAGGTTTTGCGTAGCTTCTTCTGGATTATCAAAATACAATGGCCATTTGTTTAAATGATGTAAGGATATATGCCACCGCAACGGCAAGTGTTGTAATGCACTAGAAAAACCAAAGGTTAAATTAGCAGGCAAGGGCTCATACACATCTTCATAGGCAGATAATTGCCGACCCAAATGCTGATAAACCAGTGAAAGGCGCCATGGCTTTGCAACTGGACTATAGTAAACCCCAATGTCGGCCGTCAAACCTGTTGAGGTGTAAGCTTCTAAGCTTGATAACACATAGCGCAACCGTGCGCCTAAATGCAGGTTAGGACGCAAGAAATAATGCGAAGTGGCAATCCCCAGCGCAACTTCACTTCCCGTAAAAGATGCCGTAGGATTACCCAATTCATCAGCACCATCAAAAGTGCCATAGTGGATATAATTCACATCAAACACTAGGGCTTTTTGCCTGTTAATAGTATAGCCATAGGCTGCTGTCCCACGATGAATACCATCAAAATAAGGTTCATAATTTACCATGACTTGCCCCCCATGCAACCCACGTATTACAGCAGGATTGGCAAGGGTGGTGCTAATATCTTTGTCTTGAAGGGTAATTGGATTACCCAAAGACAATTGGCGTGGTGTGTTCGTAAGTTCCAAAAAACGGAACGTAGCATCGCCGCCAATTTGTGTATATGCGGAAACGGCATACCCCAATAAACAACAAGCCACAAAACGCTTCATCTTAACAAAAACGCAAATTAACGCTTTTTCGTACCTGATGTACGTTGTTTGGTAATGGCAATGTCAAGTACCTCATCAATCGTACGTACAAAATGAAACGTTAATCCCTTTAGGTAACGTTCTGGAATTTCGTTGATATCCGCTTTATTTTTCTCACTTAATACAATTTCTTTAATGTTAGCACGCTTGGCAGCAAGTATCTTTTCTTTGACACCTCCAACAGGCAATACTTTACCCCTTAAGGTAATTTCCCCAGTCATGGCAATGCGGTTTTTAACCTTGCGTTTTAAAATGCTCGATACCAAAGAAGTAATCATGGTAATTCCTGCGCTTGGTCCATCTTTTGGGGTAGCACCTTCGGGGACGTGAATATGAAAATTATGCTTCGCGAAAAAATCTTCTGAAATTTCCAACTCCACAGCATGTGCTTTGATATACTGTAAGGCAATGGTAGCAGACTCTTTCATTACTTTCCCTAAATTCCCAGTAATGGAAAGCACACCGTTACCTTTACTAATCGACGACTCAATAAAAAGGATATCGCCTCCTACACGTGTCCAAGCAAGACCCGTAACAACTCCAGCAACATTGTTGTTTTCGTACACATCACGGAGCATCTTTGCAGGACCCAGTATAGATTCCAATTCATCCTTTAAAAGCTTCGCATCTCGAGGCGTTTCTTTTGCCTCAAGCATAGCATAATGACGCACTACCTTAGCAATCTGTTTTTCCAAACCACGAACGCCCGACTCGCGTGTGTATCCCGAAACCAAATGCAACATGGTGGCTTTGGGAAGCTTTACCGCTGCTTTTTTTAGCCCATGTTCTGTAATCTGTTTTGGCAATAAATAGCGCAATCCTATCTGAACTTTTTCCTCCACGGTATAACCCGAAACCTCAATAATTTCCATTCGGTCACGTAGTGCAGGTTGAATGGTAGAAAGCGAGTTTGCCGTAGCAATAAACATCACTTTCGATAAATCATAACCCGTTTCTAAATAGTTGTCATAGAAACTAGTATTTTGCTCTGGATCTAGTACTTCTAGCATTGCTGATGACGGATCGCCCTGTGCACTTTCTGCAAGTTTATCTAATTCATCAAGTACAAAAACAGGATTAGAAGTAGTTGCTTTTTTGATGTTTTGCACTACCCTGCCTGGCATGGCACCAATATAGGTTTTACGATGTCCTCGAATTTCGGCCTCGTCGCGCATTCCACCCAACGACATACGTACATACTTTCTTCCCAACGCCTCAGCAATGGATTTTCCAAGTGATGTTTTACCAACACCAGGAGGGCCAACCAAACAAATAATGGGTGACTTCATATCGTTTCGAAGCTTGAGTACCGCAAGGTGTTCTACAATACGTTGTTTTACCTTATCCAATCCAAAGTGATCGCGATCCAAAATAGTTTGCGCTTTGTTAAGATCAAAAGAATCTTCAGAAAAAGTATTCCAAGGAAGGTCTAAGTATAAGTCTAAATAGTTTCGTTGAACCGAGTATTCAGCTACTTGTGGGTTCATACGTTCTAACTTGGCAAGCTCTTTATTAAAGTGTTGCGCCACTTTTTCATCCCACAATTTGGTTTTGGCACGTTCACGCATTTCATGCACTTCTTCATCAAAAGAAACACCACCCAATTCTTCTTGTATGGTTTTCATCTGTTGATGTAAAAAATATTCGCGCTGTTGTTGGTCTAAATCGTTGCGAACTTTACTTTGAATATCGTTTTTTAGTGTCAGTTTTTGAAACTCAACATTCATTTTCTTTAAGCACAACATGGCGCGTTGTTCAAGATCATCCAACATGAGTATTTCTTGCTTTTCGGCAACAGACATGTTCATATTGGAAGAAACAAAATTGATCAAAAATGTATTGCTTTGAATATTCTTGATTGCAAAAGAGGCCTCAGACGGAATTTCAGGATTGTGAGAAATAATTTTAAGTGCCATATCTCGAATAGAATCAATGATAGCATTAAAATTTGGATCATCATTTTCTGGGCGAACTTCTTCTAAAGCGGTCACCTGCGCCTTCAAAAAAGGCTGCTCGCTAGTATATTGTTCGGTTTGGAATCGTTTCTTCCCTTGAAGAATTACGGTCGTATTTCCATCGGGCATTTTAAGTACACGCAACACCTTTGCTAAAGTTCCTTTATCATAAAGGTCATTTGGTGATGGAGATTTGGTTTCACCATTTTGTTGTGCCACAACCCCCAACAGCTTGTTGCCGTTATTCACTTCCTTGATAAGCTTAACAGAACGATCTCTACTAGCCGTTATAGGAATAACTACACCTGGAAACAATACAGTGTTTTTAAGCGGAAGTATGGGCAATTCTTCTGGAACAGGTTCCTTCTGCATGGCTTCCTCATCATCAGAGGTCATGAGTGGAATTAAATCTGCTTCATCCTCTAAATCTTGAGGTAACAGTGAATCTAATGACAATATTTTATTTTGAGACATAAAAAGTGTGTGTGCCATTTTGTCCGCTTTTTGTGTAAAAACGTCTAAAACAGCTGGTTTTATTTGATATAATTAATAATTTCAAACTCCATGCCATTGTAACAAAACGTCTGATGGTGCGTTATACCTATAACCAAATTCATAATCATGAAAGCATTTGTTACACTATTTGTCATCTTAATAACGGTTCCCAGTCAAGCACAATGGAACAAGAAAATAAGAGGAAACGGAGAAACCAGTACCGAAACCCGTAAACTTAGCCCTTATGAGGCGCTTCAAGTACATGGGAGCTTTGATGTGGAACTGGTTGGCGACAACACTACTGCAATCACTATAAAAAGTGAAAAAAATTTACTACCATATATCATTACTGAAGTAAAAGATAATACCCTTATCATTAAAACCGCAAAACGAAAAGACCTTTATCCATCAAAAGGGAATAGCATAAAAATAACACTTCCTGGGTCAAAATTGAATCACATAGCACTAAACGGATCTGGAGATATAACAGGGAAAGCTCCTTTAAAAGGAGACCTCATCCGCCTAAAAATTAACGGGTCTGGAGATTTGCGTGTAGCTGTTGAGGCTTCAAGGGTTGAGGCAAAAGTAACAGGTTCGGGAGATATGGACATTCAAGGAAATACGCATTCTTTTGATGCCAGCGTGACAGGGTCTGGAGACCTAAATGCACATGACCTAATATCACAAAACTGTGACGCAAATATTGTAGGTTCTGGCGATATTTCAACAAATGTAAAAGAAAAGCTCTATGTGAAAATTATAGGCTCAGGAGATGTAGAAGTCAATCGAGATGTTGCTGAAATTGAAGAAAAAATAGTTGGCTCTGGTGACGTCTCGAGGCGTTGAGAAGCTAAATAGCATTAGCATTCTTTTTTTGAAGACGAATAAGCAACAACATTCCTATTAGAAAGAATGCAATAAAAAATAAAATAGCACTTCGCATACTCCCTGTTATTTGATCTATTGTAGCATACATAAGCATTCCAATGACAATACCAACCTTTTCAGCAACATCATAAAAACTAAAATAAGATGTTGTATCTATTGTCTCAGGTATGAGTTGTGAATATGTTGACCGCGCAACAGACTGGATTCCACCCATGCATAACCCAACAAAACCAGCAACGATATAAAACTCAATTGGTTCGTAAATAAAATAGGCTATTACACACAATATTACCCATATGCCATTGAGTAAAATAAGCGTTTTGATGTTCCCCCATTTGTTAGCCAATCGAGATGACAATAGTGCGCCAAAAATAGCAATGATTTGAATAAGTAAAATACTGATAATGAGCCCCATCGTTTTTTCCTCACCAGACCAAGAAATTTCTTGTTCACCAAAATAAGCCGCAACCAACATAACCGTTTGCAAGGCCATGCTAAAAACAAAAAACGCGCCTAAATATCGTTTTAAAAAGCTTAGGTTTTTAAGACTTCTCCAAACGGAACGCAGTTCACGATAGCCGTTAAAGAAAATATCTTTGGTGTATACCTTGTCTTTATTTCCTCTTGGCAAATGATAAAAAGCAATATGACTAAAGCCAAACCACCAAAGTCCTACTGTGATAAAAGCATAGCGCATGGCTTTCAGCGAAGCCGCTCCACCTTCACCACTAATGCCAAACCATTGAGGTTGCATTACCATTAGTAAGTTGACAATCAATAACAATACGCTACCCACATAACCCAAGGCAAAACCTTTGGCACTAATGCGGTTTTGTTGTTCTGGGTAAGCAATATCAGGAAGGTACGAATTGTAAAATACCAAACTAGACCAAGCGCCTACTAGGGCTAAAAAATAAAATAATAACCCCCAATAAATATTTTGAATATCAAACCAATAAAGACCAACACATGCCGAAGCACCCAAATAACAATAAAACTGCATAAAGCGTTTTTTGTTCCCCATATAATCTGCTATACCCGAGAGGATGGGAGACCAAAGTGCTATAACCACAAATGCCATGGCGGTAACATAACTTATTAATGCTGTGTTTTTAAAAGACATTCCAAAGACTTCCAAGTGCGATTGTCCATCACATATATAACCGTAGTAAAGCGGAAAAATGGTTGATATGACAACTAAGAAATAAACAGAGTTAGCCCAATCATATGAAGCCCACGCTTGAAGTAACTTTTTATCTCCCTTTTTGTATTGTGGCATTTTCATTGTTTCCTCAAATAAACAAAAATGTTTCAAGACATAAAAAAGCAGAACGTTAACTTTGTTTCATGAAAAAGAAAAAAAAACATCAGCAAGGTATCGCTGTTCCGGGTTGGTTGAAAATGACGCTTAAGAATATTGAACGTATTTCTCCACATACAGCCATGCGTATTGCAGCTTATATTTTTTCAAAACCACTCAAGTTCAAATTACCAGAAAAAGAGCAAGAAACGCTTTCCCGTTGCAACAAAAAACTTATTCGTGTTCCAGCCATTAATGAAAATATCATGATGTACGAATGGCAAAATAATGGTGCAAAAGTGTTATTGGCACATGGATGGAGTGGAAGGGGAACCCAACTCTATGCCATTGCCGAAAGCTTACACAAGATAGGCTATCATGTTGTTTCATTCGATGCCCCAGCGCACGGAAAATCAACAGGAAACTTGACTAACATGCTGCAATGGGTGGCATCTATTGAATCCTTAAACAAGCGTTTTGATGGATTTGATGTGCTTATCGGGCATTCACTTGGAAGCATGGCCATTCTTAAGTATTGTGAACAACCTTCAACTGTTAAAAAAATTGTAACGATAGGCTCCGGAGACTTAATGCGCACGATTTTTGATAACTTTATTTTATCGGTAGGATTAAACCTAAAAACAGCGAAACGCATGACCGCCTATTTTGAACAAAAATACAACGTTAACATCAGGGAATATGACGCAAGTTATGTTGTGAGACAACAACAAACACCAACATTGATTGTTCATGATGAAGACGATTATGACATTGGGGTTACGTGTGCCGATAACATTCACAAACATCACCCCAATGCTACATTAATAAAAACAAAGGGGCTTGGTCACCGGCGCATTCTTCGGGATGAAACGGTCATAAAACAAATAATATCATTTATTCATACATCATGAAAATTTCAGTATACCCTTTATTACTATGCCTCTTGTTAACCCTTCAAGCCTGTGGTCAACAATCTATAAAATCAACAAAGCAAGAATCAATAAAAGCAAAAGACATGAAAAAAACAGACAGCTACTGGAAAGACAAGCTCAACTCTGAAGCCTTTAGAGTTTTACGCCAAAAAGGAACTGAATATCCTCATACAGGGGAATACAACCTACACTTTAAAGAAGGCATATATAGTTGTTTTGCTTGTAAGGAACCTCTTTTTGAAAGCACCTCAAAATTTAGAAGTGATTGTGGGTGGCCTAGTTTTGATTCCGCTATTGAAGGAAAAATCCGATATGAAAAAGACACCTCGGTTGGAATGGTGCGAACTGAGATTATTTGCAACAATTGTGATGGACATCTTGGACATGTTTTTAACGATGGTCCAACCAACACAGGACTTCGCTATTGTGTGAATTCTGTATCCCTCGATTTTAAATCTGAGGACAAAGGCGAAGAATAAAGGTCTGTTTCGTATTTTTGCAAAAACTTTACCATATGAGCCAATACGATATCATTGTTTTAGGAAGCGGCCCAGGAGGCTATGTAACAGCAATTCGCGCATCCCAGCTAGGGTTTAAAACGGCGGTTGTAGAAAAAGAAAGTCTTGGAGGCGTTTGTCTTAACTGGGGGTGTATTCCCACAAAAGCACTTATCAAATCAGCGCAAGTCTTTGAATATCTAAAACATGCCGAAGATTACGGACTAACCGTAAAAGAATTCGATAAAGATTTTGATGCTGTTGTTAACCGTAGCCGTAACGTTGCTGGAACAATGAGCAAAGGCGTTCAATTTTTAATGAAAAAAAATAAAATTGATGTCATCATGGGGTATGGTTCTCTACTGCCCGGAAAAAAAGTGCACGTAAAAGCTGAAGATGGCAGTGAACAAGAGTTGTCTGCACAGCATATTATTGTAGCTACTGGTGCACGTTCACGTGAACTCCCTAGCTTACCGCAAGATGGCGAAAAAGTAATTGGTTACCGTAAAGCCATGACGCTAGAAAAGCAACCTAAAAAACTTATTGTCGTTGGATCTGGTGCTATTGGCGTGGAGTTTGCGTATTTCTATAACGCTATGGGCACAGATGTCACCATCGTTGAATATCAGCCTAGAATTGTCCCTGTTGAAGATGAAGAAATTTCTAAGCAAATGGAACGCTCTTTCAAAAAGAGTGGTATCAAAATCATGACAAATGCAGAGGTAACGTCTGTTGATACTTCTGGAAAAGGTGTTAAAGCAACCGTTAAAACTAAAAAGGGAGAAGAAGTACTTGAGGCTGATGTGGTGCTTTCTGCGGTAGGTATTAAAACCAACCTCGAAAACATTGGTTTAGAAAAAGTAGGTATTGCCACGGATCGTGACAAAGTACTGGTAAATGATTTTTATCAAACGAACATTCCTGGATACTATGCCATTGGAGATATCACCGCTGGACAAGCATTGGCGCACGTTGCATCTGCAGAGGGAATCCTTTGTGTTGAAAAAATTGCCGGGCAACACGTTGAGCCATTAGATTATGGCAATATTCCTGGCTGTACATACAGCAGCCCTGAAATTGCATCAGTTGGGCTTACCGAAGCACAAGCTAAAGAGCAAGGTCTTGATATTAAAGTGGGGAAATTTCCATTTTCAGCATCTGGTAAAGCACAAGCTAGCGGAACACCTGATGGTTTTATTAAAGTCATTTTTGATGCCAAATACGGAGAATGGCTAGGTTGTCATATGATTGGTGCTGGAGTAACCGATATGATCGCTGAGGCCGTTCTTGGAAGAAAACTAGAAACCACAGGCCATGAAGTACTCAAGGCAGTGCACCCACACCCCACCATGAGTGAGGCCATGATGGAAGCCGTTGCCGACGCCTATGACGAGGTAATACATATGTAACAAACGACCTCAAAAAAGCTCGAGGCATAAAAAAGAAATGAGCTTAAAATTTCGAAGCAAGTTTCGGAATATTAAATCTCGATCATCAAGCTCATACGTTAAGTGATTTAAAAGCAGCCCATTGGCTGCTTTTTTTATACCTTTAGAGATCCAAATCTTTAAATTATGAATTGTAGTATATCCCGATTCAATCAGTTGGTTGATGTAACAAAAACATACCTAGAAGGCGCAAAACCACAGCTACTTACAGCTAAACCATCGCCAAAAAAGTGGTCAAAAAAAGAGATTTTAGGTCATCTTATTGACTCAGCAATACATAACCTTAAACGATTTACCGAAATTCGTTTTAAGAAAAAACCCTATCAAATTATAGATTATTATCAAGATGAATTGGTGCATTTCAACGACTATCAAGGAGCAGACATCAAAAATCTAATAGCACTTTGGGCTAGCTTAAACAGGCAAATTATTCATGTCATTGAACAGCTCGATGAAAAAACACTACAAGAACAAGCTAGGCTACCCAATCAAACAGCAACGAGCTTGCTTTTTTTAATCAATGACTACCTCGAGCACTTAGAATATCACATAAGACAAATCATTGATAGTTAATCGTTATTTTGCACACCTAATCATAAAATCCAATCATGACAAAGTGTGTGTTAATTACAGGTGTATCATCAGGTATTGGTGGTGATGCATTAAGACTATTACATCAAAAAGGCTATCACATTTTTGGCAGCGTGCGAAAAGAAGCAGATGCACAACTCCTTACATCAGCTTACTCCGAGCGCTTTACCCCTTTAGTTTTTGACGTGCAAGACCACGATGCGGTCATAAAAGCATCAAAGCTTGTATATGAGCAATGTGATCGTTTAGACGGCCTAATCAACAACGCAGGCGTTGCTGTTCCAGGTCCTTTGCAATTTATGTCAGAAGCAGATTTTGAACAACAGTTAGACATAAATCTAAAAGCAGTACGGCGCATTACCAATGTATTCTTACCCCTACTTGGTACGAAGCCTGATTTTAAAGGAAAGCCAGGCAGAATCATAAACATAAGCTCAATATCAGGGTTGTTTAACTCCCCGTTTAATGGTGCTTATTCCATTTCAAAACATGGATTAGAAAGCATGACAGACATCTACAGACGTGAGCTCCGACGCTATGGCATAAAAGTAATGGCTATTGAACCAGGTCCCATCAAAACAAAAATTTGGCAAAAGAATCTAAACAGCATGCGTCCATATGCCGAAACAGACTATTTTGATGTTTTGCAAAAAGCAGATGGTATGATTGAAAACATAGAAAAAAATGCATTACCCGTTGAAAACACCTCAAAAGTAATTCTAAAATGCTTGACGAAACAAAACCCTAAAACGCGGTATATCGTTCACAAAAACGTATTTGTATTTAAACTTTTGGCCTATTACTTACCAGACAAACTCGTGGATTGGTTTGTTGAAAAAACACTTACAAAAGGAAATCGTCATCGGCCTGTGTAAGCCGTTACTTTGCCAAAAAGCTTTCAATAGCTAAACGGTATACATCTAAACCAAACCCTAAAATAAGCCCTTTAGCATTAGGGGTGATATATGAAGTGTGACGAAAATCTTCTCGTGAAAAGGTGTTTGAAATATGAACCTCCACTACAGCTGTTTCAATGGCTTTAATAGCATCGCCAATCCCAACAGAGGTGTGCGTATAAGCACCGGCATTTAACACAATTCCATCGGCAGAAAAACCATGCTCATGAAGTGCATCAATCAATTCCCCTTCAATGTTTGATTGAATATATTCAAAATCGACATTTGAAAAACGTGTTTTAAGTTCATCTAAATATCCTTCAAAACCTTGAGTACCGTAAATTTCAGGCTCACGTTTGCCGAGTAGATTCAGGTTTGGTCCGTTGATGATGGTAATCTTCATGATATATTTTGTTCAAAACTAAGAAACTCTTGTCAATCAATCCGTATTTTTGGGTATGCAATGGGAAAAAGCATTAACGGCATATGGGTTTTACTTGCAATTAGAACTGGGGCTTTCTAAAAATACGATTGAAAGCTATCAGTTTGATGTAAGGCGTTTGATGCGTTATTGCGAAACACTTGACACGAAAAACACTCCGTTAACCATTGATGATGAAACGCTAAAAGATTTTGTTTATCAGCTATCCAAAGAGGTGCAACCTCCTAGCCAGTCGCGGATATTATCTGGAATAAAAGGTTTTTTTGGATACATGAGCCTAGAAGGGTACCGAAAAGACAACCCAACTCTATTATTAGAAACACCCAAAACAAGGAAAACATTCCCTGACACACTAGCTCTTCAAGAAGTTGACGCCCTTATACAGTCCATTGACGAGAATTCAAAACACGGAATTCGAAACCGATGCATGCTAGAATTACTTTACAGTTGTGGCCTTCGTGTTAGCGAGCTGACATCGCTCAAACATTCCGATTTATTTTTCGAAAAAGGGCTTATTCGCGTAAGAGGAAAAGGCGATAAGTTGCGGTGGGTACCTATTGCGGATAGCACTATCGATCAAGTTGATGCGTATCTAAAATTACAGTTTCATAAAAAAATTGCACGTGGCTTTGAAGATGTTTTGTTTTTGAATAATCGAGGAAAATCCATGACGCGTGTTATGGTATTTACCATAGTAAAAAAAGCAGCTATCGATGCTAACATTCAGAAAAACATCAGCCCGCATACCCTTAGGCATTCGTTTGCCACGCACTTGGTAGAAAATGGTGCCGACATTCAATTGGTGCAACACATGATGGGACATGCCAGTATTACGACTACAGAACGTTATATACATATGAGTCGGCGACACTTAAAAGACGTGATTTCAACATTCCACCCAAGATCAAGCTGACACGGTCATACGGAATCCCTCACCGTGGATGTTTGTTATTTCAATACTTGGGTCTACTTTTAAATGTTTGCGAAGTTTAGCAATGTACACGTCCATGGAACGAGAAGTGAAGTAGGTGTCATCTTTCCAAATCTTTTTCAGTGCTAGCTCACGCGGCATCAAATCGTTTTGATGCAAAGCTAGTAATTGCAATAGAGATCCTTCTTTAGGCGAAAGCTTTACAGGGAGATTCTCTTCAAAAGATAATTCTCTTAGTTTGGCATTAAATGAAAACTTACCAATGGTAAACAAATGTGTTGCTTTATCTAAATTTACAACATTTTGTTCCATACGCTGAAACATCGCTTTCATTTTGAGCAAGAGCACATCGGAGTCAAAAGGCTTCGTCAAATAATCATCAGCACCAATGTTATACCCTTTTACGACGTCTTCTTTCATCGATTTTGCCGTTAAAAAAATAATAGGAACAGACATGTCTGATTTTCTTATTTCCTTGGCAAGCGTAAAGCCATCTTTGTAGGGCATCATCACATCTAATAAACAAATATCAAAGCTTCCTTTATTAAATTTTTCGCCACCTTCTACCCCATTGCGAGCCAATACTACGTCATAATCGTTTAGCTCCAAATAATCGCGTAATATGGCACCAAAATTTTGATCATCTTCTACCAATAAAACTTTTTTCTTTTCCGTAATCATAAGGTGTGTTTTAGTGGGAAACGTACGGTAAAAGTACTTCCTTTTCCTGGTTGACTCTTAACATATATCGTGCCATCATGTAATTCAACAATTCGTTTTACGTAAGAAAGACCTAATCCATGTCCTTTAACGTTGTGAATATCACCCGATTCTTCTCGGTAAAATCGAGTAAAAACCTTACGGCTTACACTGGCACTCATACCAATTCCCCTATCTTGAATGGTAACCGTAAATGTATCATTTGAAATAATGGTAACCACGTCTATTTCAACATGGTTATCTGAGTATTTTATGGCGTTTTCTAATAAGTTAACCCAAACATTTGTCATGTGAGATTCGGAAATGGGGAGTTTGATTTGTAATGGATCCAGCGCTATTCGAAGCGTTCCTTCACGCTGATCTACCAATAGACGCACATGTTCAACAGCCGTTTTAATTGGAATGTGAGGATCTAACATAGTAGTAGTAAGTTCTAACTCTCGCCTATCCAATCTAGATATTTGCAAGACATTTTCTACTTGCGTGTTCATGCGGCTGCTTTCATCACGAATCATGCCCAGGTATTGTGTTACTTTATCGGGTTGTTTGGCAATAACCGGAGTTCCTAATGCATCTAGTGCCAACTGTATGGTCGCAATGGGTGTTTTAAACTCATGCGTCATGTTGTTGATAAAGTCTGTCTTAATATCGGATATCTTCTTTTGCTTTAAGGCTTGGAAAAGTGTAATGGTAAATACACCAATCAAAATAACAGTAAAAAGAATAGAAAGTGCGATGGAACTGGCCACTGATGACCTTAAAAAAGCGTCTTTCTCTGGAAAAATAAGACGTATTTCATATTTACTTTCTCCGTTTTCATCGACAAACAAAGGAGTTCTGTATGTAGGACTGTTGACGTTTTGTAAAAAAGCATCGGTGCCTAATTGAGACATTCTATTTCCCTCGAAAACACGAAAATCAAAATCAATATCAATATCGCGTAGCAATAGCTCTTGCCCTAAAAGCAATTCCAACTCAAAAGTACTTGCGCGTTTTTCAATAGGCTTATTGGCGGCAATGTCCATAAAAATATTTTCATATTTTGCCTTATCCATAGATGACAAACGCGCGATGCGCTGCATGCGCTCTGTTGATGACATATTATTGATGGTGTTCTCAACATCTTCCTCAAGAACAGTTGTAGCCATGATGCTACGATAGTCCAAAATAGGAGTAGAGTCTGAAGACATTGGATCAAATAATTCAGGGAAAATTCCATAAGAATCTTCAATGATTCCTCGCGAAACCAAAAGGGCTTTGTTTTCAACTGTTGACCTGTCAATGTACTGAAACACTTCTGTTAGTTGTGATGCTTTCGGCGAGCCAATGCTATCCATTATTTTTTGAGTAGCACTGATATAATCACGAAGTTCACGCTCTTTAATTTGTTCCGAAACTGCTGCCAGTGCGTTATTGACGCTTAACGAAAATTGACGATCGCGATTTGTCAGGTTTGTTTGAATCCAAAAGGTCTGGACAACAATAATACCCAACAGCGAAACCGCCATAAGCGCAATTAATGTGCTAAACAAACGCTTTTTCATTTCAATAAAACTTTATAATATGCTCTTGATAACACGCCAATAGTTGGTTTAATGTTTAAGTAAAAATACACAACCTTTACGACACTGCTCAACTTTGCAACAACTGTTGATGAAGTTTGGCAACCTGCAAATTTGTTTCGTCCAAACTATTGTTTTGAATTATCATATTGGTTAGCGGTATCTTTTTTTCATCAGACCACTGGTGCAGCATTCGGTTTCGTATGGATTGTTCTGTGGTATTGTCACGTATCTGCACTCTTTCTATTCGCTGCGACTCAGGGCTAACAACTAAAATAACCCCGTCAAATCGATCTTGCTCTCCTAGTTCAAAGACTAGTGGAAATTCATAGAGCGTGTAAGGAGTATCTTGTTGTTTGTGCCAATTTATATATGCCTCGCGAGCAGCTGGATGAACAATTGCATTGAGTTGGCTTAGCTTTTCATCATTGCCAAAAACTTGATCGGCAATAAAAAGTCTGTTTAATTTGCCTTTATTGTAAGACGCTGCACCAAATGTTGCTATAATTTTATCCCGAAGCACTGCATCATGCTCCATGGCGTGCTTTGCAGATTCATCTGCAGCAAAAGTGGGCACCCCCAAATCCTCAAACATAGAAAGCACTGTAGATTTCCCACTCCCTATTCCCCCAGTAAGCGCATAGTGTTTCATTCCGAAATAAGGTATGAAACCGTTGGCGGTGTTACTACAACTTGTTTTGCGTTGTCGGGCAAACCCGTAATGCGAACAGGTAACTGCCCGGTTGCTGAAGGGTCATAGGTTACGTCAGCCCTAAAATCTGTGGCATTAATACTTCGTAAACTAGCAAGTGGTGCGGCAAATTTTAGCGTTACCTGCGTAGATGTAAGCAGAATATCTAAACTATCTGGAGCATTTTGTATTGCTAAAGGCAACACAAAAGATATGTCGGAATAACGATCAACTTGACCACTAACTTCAATTTCAGTAGCATTCCAATCTGCTAAAACAGTAATGGAATCTAAAAGTCTAGCCTTTAAAATAAAATCTTCCTTTACAACCTCATTAGAAGTCAACTCAAAAAAGGCAGTATCCAACAACTTTAGCGTTTCGCTGCCACCCGAAGCAACGACTTGATCAATACTAAGCTGAATAGGAGAAGTCAACTGGTATCCCGCCGCTAATACTGGAGGAGCAATCAGTACAGGTTTAAAAGACTTTACCGAAGCTTTCGTAATGGGTAAGCGCACAGAAGACAAAACAAATCCATTTAATCCATCCCCACTAGGATTTTGACGGCGGTAAGCATCAAACAAGAACCTCGTCGTAACAACAGGGTTATCTAGGTCTAGTTCTGGCAAATTGCTTGTGG
Source organism: uncultured Flavobacteriaceae bacterium (assembly GCA_938092005.1). Lineage (GTDB taxonomy): Bacteria > Bacteroidota > Bacteroidia > Flavobacteriales > Flavobacteriaceae > UBA7446. The sequence continues at coordinate 235,872 of CALKOU010000001.1, forward strand.
AAAGTCTTAGTTCACGAGGAAAAAGACGTTTAAAGAAAATCGAAAAACCAGAGGCGGAAACGCTAGCCAAAACCTCCATTCGATTTTCGGTTAGTATAATAGACTCGGTATCGTTATGAAACGCTACATGTACCGGAGCAACGCTAGTGTAGGTTTCTGACAGCGCACTAAGTACCCAAATAAGCGCAGCGAAAACGAGGAACAAGAGTCCTTGCTTTGATCCTAAAAACCTTGATCTACGTATTCGCTGTTGCTTGGGCATTCTAGTTGTTATTTACTGGTCTTCAAAGGCTTGCATGACGGCATCACTAACTCCCATGTTGGAAAATCCACCATCGTGAAACAGGTTTTGAAGCGTTACTTTTCGCGTCAAATCAGAAAAAAGTGAAACCGTATAATTTGCACAGTCTAATGCGGATGCATTTCCTAATGGTGACATTTTTTCAGCGTATGAAATAAAACCATCAAAACCTTTCACTCCTTTACCAGCTGTTGTGGGTGTTGGTGATTGTGAAATGGTATTGACACGTACTTTTTTGTCACGTCCAAAAAAATACCCAAAACTTCGAGCAATAGACTCTAAAAAAGCTTTGTTGTCTGCCATATCATTATAATCTGGAAACACACGTTGTGCCGCCATATAAGATAAGGCTACAATACTGCCCCACTCACTCATAGCGTCTTGCTTATAAAGCACTTGCATCACTTTATGGAACGAACCAGCAGAAACATCCCATCCCTTAGCGGTCCAATCGTATTTTTGATCGGTGTAAGAACGTCCTTTTCTTACATTGACAGACATACCAATAGAGTGTAACACAAAGTCAATTTTACCCCCCAAAACCTCAACAGCTTCATTTACCAATTTTTCTAAATCTTCTAAAGAAGTAGCGTCAGCAGGGATAATTTTAGAGCCTGTTGCTTCAGCCAATTGGTTGATGGTACCCATACGCATAGCAATGGGTGCGTTTGTTAACACAAAACTACCACCTTCCTCATGCACACGTTGTGCCGTTTTCCAAGCGATGGAGTTTTCGTCCAATGCGCCAAAAATGATACCTCGTTTTCCTTTTAATAATCCGTAACTCATAGTTGTAATTTAAATTATACGTTTCGTAACTCGCGGGCATGCGTTCGGGCAGATGCCTTAACATCCTTACCACTCAGCATTTCTGCAAGTTCTTCAATTCTGCCCTCTTCATCAAGAGGTATTAAAAATGTTTGTGTGGATTCTCCAACCACTTTCTTATAAACTTTGTAATGTGCGTCGGCTAATGCAGCTATTTGCGGAAGGTGCGTAATCGAAATCACTTGCATGTGACGGCTCATGTCGTGCATACGCTTGCCCATAGCATTTGCCATTTCTCCTGAAACACCTGTGTCAATTTCGTCTAAAACTAATGTTGGGAGTTGGGTTTTCTCAGCCATAATAGACTTAATCACCAACATGATTCGCGATAATTCTCCGCCCGAAGCTACTTTACTTAGTGGCGCAAAAGCTACCCCTTTGTTAGCAGAAAAAAGCAGTATAGCTTCATCAGTACCATTACTTGTAGGCATGTCAAGGGGGTTGAGCTCCAATGAGAAACGAACATGTTCCATACCTAAGTCGCGTGAACGCAACGCTAACGCATCAGCAAGCGGCTCACAAAGTTGTTGCCGTTCATTGTGCAATATTATGGCTGCATTATCCAATGCCTTTTTGGATTGAAGCACCTCTTGCTGTACTAGTTGTATTTCTTCATCCATAGCTTCGGCTCCATCACATAGTTGCCGCAGATGTTCCCGTTTTTCAATGAGCCCGGCTGCATCTTGAAGCTGATGTTTTTGACACAAGTGATTTAGCGTACTAAGTTGTTCTTCAACCTCTTGCAAACGTAGAGGATCGCCTTGTACGGCTTCGCCCAATTGTTGTGCCTCAGTTACTACGTCTGCTATTTCAATACCTATACTAGACACACGATCGTAAAGTGATTTGTATGCGCCCCCTAAGTCTGAAATTTTAGCTAATAACTGAGTAATGGTAATAACTTGATCTTGAATCCCAAGTCCCTCTTGCATACTTATAGAAACAACCTCAGAAAGCGCAGCTTGAAGCCCTGTGGCATTTCGTAACACATTGGCTTCTTCTTCCAAACGTTCCATGCAATTTGGTGAGAGCGTTACCTGCTCTAGCTCGTTGCGTAAAAATTTATGATAATCTAAGGCCTCATCCGATTTTCGTTGACGGGCTACTAAAGTTTCCAATTCAGCAACACCACTACGCCATTGCGCATAGGCTTTTCTGTAATCTTGCAAAGGGGTTACATTAACGTTGTAAGCATCAATCAAGTTCAAATAAAATGATTGATCCGTAAGCTGCAGGGTTTGCCGCTGGGTGTGGATGTCAACCAAGGAATTTCCGATCTTTTTGAGCGCATCAAGTGTGGTGGGTGTATCATTAATAAATGCTCGTGACTTACCTGATGCACTAAGTTCTCGTCGAATAATCGTGTGGCGTTCCGCATCCAAATCCAGTTGCTCAAAAACGTCTTTTATCCTGTGTTTGTCAATATCAAAAGTAGCTTCCACTATGCATTTTGATGCATGGGCACGAATAGTAGACAAATCGGCGCGCTGTCCTAAAATAAGTGATAATGCTTGTAGTAAAATGGATTTTCCAGAGCCTGTTTCACCCGTCAAAATACACAACCCCGAATCAAAAGACACCTCTAGGTCTTCAATGAGTGAAAAGTTTTTGATGGATAGTGAAAGTAACACGGCTTATTGTTGACGTTATTTCAAATATAGTGTGTTTCTTCCACTTAAAGACATGAAGTTATTAACGCGGAATACTGCTCCAGTAGGACGACATACTAGGCACAAATCGATTCAGAAAACGAATCAAATCTTGTGTTTCAATTTCAGGACCACTACTAAAAAGCTGTCCAATTTCCTCGGCTTTAGCATCAAAAAATGATTGGATTAGATACGAATTTGGCTGACGACGCATTACGTTTTGCAAAGCTATTAGTTGGTCTGCAATATGTGTTTTGGCGTCTTTCGACTGGTCGGTCATGACATCTAAACCATTGCGGTGGTACTCATAAACAAGGGTTCGGAAATCTTTGAGGGCGGGTGATGATAGTTCATCAATAAGGTCATACCTCCCATTTTGGCGTTGGTTGGCCGCCCAGCCAGAAGCATTGCTAGCCTGTGCTGCATTCGCAATGGTTCGCGCACGTTCAAAATAAGGTGTCCCACCAAGGGGCGAAAAACTGTCAAGCTCCATTCCAATAACCAAATTGATATAATAAGACAAAACCGAAACAAGATTGTTGTTAAATCGGTTTACGTCGTAGTAAAAAGGTTGAAATTCCTGATAGGTAAACGCAAAGCTGCTGTCTAGATAATTAACAAGTGGCGCTGTATAATTGGTGTTGTAAACCAACCTTCCCGACTGGACTTGCAGGGTTCCAACATATGAATTGTTATTCACGCTGTTAACGGTTAATAACATTGCGATTGAAATTTCGGAGGTGTTAGTTCCCCTTTCAGTAGTCCAACGTGTATTGTTTAGAAAGTCTTGTGCCGCCTTCTCAAGTGTTTGCAATGGAGTTACATTGGTTTGATCTACTAAATCGGTATTTACCGTTAAAGTTACCGTAACGGGTTGCGCCCAAGAAAAAGTACTGCATACAAAAACAAAAAAAAGCATTTTAACGTTCATCAAACATATTTTTTAAGTGATTCAACACATCCGCAGCTACATCCTCTTTTGGTTTTAGAGGATAGTGTACTGCTTCTTTGTCAGCTTGCAAGAATGAAATTTTGTTGGTATCATGTCCAAATCCAGCTCCAGCATCCGCGAGTGAATTTACAACAATCCCATCCAAATTCTTTTGTGCAAGTTTTTGCTGTCCATAGCGCAAAGCATCTTGCGTTTCTAATGCAAACCCTATTAAGCGTTGATGCTGTTTCTTTTTACCAAGCGTTTTTAAAATATCTGTCGTTGGTTCAAGCGGAATGGTTGCCACCCCCTCCTGCTTTTTGATTTTCTGATTAGCTTTCTCAGCAGGCTTAAAGTCAGCAACCGCAGCCGTCATAATAAGGGCATCTGTTTTTTCGTAAACATCCAAACAAGCCGCTAACATTTGTTGTGCTGTGGTAACAGAAACTAACGAAACATTGGGATGCGCTTTATTACCAGCCGTTGGACCGCTAATTAAGGTAACTTCTGCTCCCTGTTTTGCTGCAACATTTGCTAGTGCATATCCCATTTTTCCTGACGAATGATTTCCAATAAAACGTACAGGATCAATAGGTTCGTATGTGGGACCTGCTGTAATGGTTATTTTTTTACCCGAAAGTGGCGATTTCGACTCAAAATAGGATGCCATTCGAGCTACGATTTGTTCGGGTTCTTCCATTCTCCCTTCGCCTTCTAATCCACTAGCCAAAGAACCAGAAGTAGCAGGAATATGCATGTTCCCATTAGCGATTAATTGCTCTATATTTTTCTTATTAGCCGGGTGTTTGTGCATGTCCAAATCCATAGCTGGCGCAAAAAAAACAGGGCATTTTGCAGAAAGGTAAGTAGCTAAAAGCAGATTGTCAGCGGCAGCAGTAGCCATCTTGGCAAGGGTATTGGCAGAAGCTGGGGCAACAAGCATCACATCAGCCCAAAGACCTAATGCAACGTGATTATTCCAAACCGCATTGTCGTTGTCGTCTTGCGTAAAAGATGATAATACTTCACGGTTGGTGAGCGTTGATAATGTAAGGGGTGTGACGAAACCTTTTGCGGAATCGGTCATAATAACCTGAACCGTAGCACCTGCTTTGACAAGTAATCGAGCAATATTTGGCGTCTTGTAGGCCGCTATACTCCCCGATATCCCGAGTAGAATTCGCTTGTCATGCAGAATAGACATGTCTATTTACTTGCGTCAGCATCTGTGTGCCGATAATAAATCTTTTCTTGGAGCCACTGCTCAATAGCAATAGCGTGTGGCTTTGGAAGCTTTTCATAAAACTTAGAAACTTCTATCTGCTCTTTGTTTTCAAATATTTCCTCTAGGTTTTCTGTAGGTGTTGCAAATTCTTCTAGTTTCTCAAACAGTTCTGTTTTGATATCCTCATTAATTTGCACGGCACGCTTTGCCATTACAGAAATACTTTCGTAAATGTTACCAGTGGTCGCATCAAGTTCGTTGCGATCGTATGTTTTTGTTGTAGCTGCGGCTTGTGTGCTTTTTAAGTCCATGCGTATTATTTAATTGGATGCAAAAGTACGGATTTCTTGCTCAATATCTTCCATTAGCTTTTGCGCTTCTTCCATATGAGTAGATTCGGGATATAAACGTTTGAAATTGTCAAACTTAGCCTTAGCGTCTTCTAACCTTTTTTCCTTCTTATACGCAACGCTATTAATAGCCAGTGTTGCCATGGCAGAAAACTGAACAACTAGTGCTGCTTCTCGGAAGGAAGTACCCGGATTATCTGCAATAAAATTATCCAGAGCCTTTACAGAGGCTTTGTAATCGCGAATCGTATTGTACTGTTTTGCTGTTTCAAACCCTTTTTTTTCTGTCTTAATACGAAGTTCTTGAGCCATTGCGTTCGCATCTTCCATGTGCTCGCTTTGTGGATAACGATCGATAAATTCTTGCAATTTATCAAGAGCTTCAAATGTATCTGTCTGATCTAAGCTGTACTTTGGAGAGGTCATGTAATAGGCATAAGCCATCATAAAATAAGCTTCGTCTGCTTTTTGACTTTTAGGGTATGCCTTTACAAATGTCTCAAATTCGTATGCTGCTAAAATATAACGCTTGGTTTCGAGAAGCGTGTTTGCGTAAAAGAAAACAATACGTTCGGCTTGTGGCTTCCCACGGTATGCCCCTTTTAATTGTTCAAAGAGTTGCGATGCTCTCCTATAATCTCCTTTATCATATAAGCTTTGAGCCAGATCGTTCTTAACACCAAGATCTTCGCTCTTTAATGCCTTTTGAAAATCACTACAACCTACAACTAGAAAAAGTAGGCTTACAATTAAATAATGTGGTACTTTCATGGCGGCTAATTTAATCAAAACCATCCATATTATGAGGCAAATGCCTACATCTTATTTATTAGCTTTAAGTTTCTTGTTTTCGTCTCACCTGCTAGTGGCACAAGAAAATAAAGTTGTTTTTCCCTGGGGCATACATGTTGGCTATAGTACGCAGCAAACCTTTCCCTATAACGACAAGGATTATAGGCTTACACAGCAACACATACTTGCGCAATTTGTAGTGAAACAATTTGATATGGGATCCGTGGGGGCAACAATTACGGCTGAGGGAGGCTATTACCTTTCACAACACCAATTGATAAATAAATGGTTTACAACAAGTCCTAAATTCATTAATTTACCAGAAAACTTTCAAGAGACTATGCTTAAGAAAAAAAGCATCCATCAAATTGCTACACATCTTGGAATTGAACTGTCATATTATTTAACTCCAAAAACAGCACTGTTTGGGTATGCTGCCATTGGCCCGATGTACACTTCGCAACAAACAGAACGCTTGGCGGCCGGACTTGCCTTTTCAGATAATGTTGGCATTGGAATAAGAATAAAGTACAATCCACGTATTTGGATTATCAGTACCGTGTTGTTTCGTCATGAATCAAATGCTGATTTAAAATTTCCTAACTCAGGACATAATACGACAGGAATACGGTTGGGAGTACGATTTAATCCAACTGCTCCACAAAAGGTTTTAATGCCGTAACAAGTTGATCAGTAGCCTTAACCAAAGGCAAACGAACAGTCGAAGAACACAAGCCTAAAAGAGCTGAAACAGCCTTGATTCCAGCAGGGTTTCCTTCTTGAAACAACAAATCAATTACGGGCTTAAGCGTGTTATTGATGCGATTAGCCTCCTCTTCGTTTTGGTTTAGCGCCGCATCCATTCCCGCCTTAAATGTTTTTGGAAAACCTCCTGCAGCCACAGAAATAACACCATCACCTCCCAACAACGTCAGGGGAATTGCAGTTTCGTCGTCACCAGAAAAAGTTAAAAAATCAGCTGGGCTATTGGTTATTATTTCCTTGCCCTGATGTAAATCACCACTAGCATCCTTAACGCCTATAATGTTTGTAGCAGCATTTGCAATACGAACGGTTGTTTCAGCCGTCATATTTACCCCAGTACGACCTGGTACATTATACATGATAATAGGTAATGGGGTAACGGCATCCAGTGCCATATAGTGCTGGTACAAACCTTCTTGCGTTGGGCGATTGTAGTACGGGGTAACCGAAAGTATTGCTTCAAATCCCGTGGTATCAAGTTCTTGGAATGTTTTTACCAAAGTATGTGTGCAATTGCCTCCAACACCCATGATCAACGGAACACGCTGGTTGGTTTCACGAACAAACGTGTCAAAAATGGTTTTGCGCTCTTTTGCAGTTAACGTTACAGACTCACCTGTTGTTCCTAAAGCAACAAGGAAGTCAATACCATCATCAATTAAGAAATGAATAATGCTTGCAAGGGCATCTATGTCCACAGAACCATCTGCCTTAAAGGGAGTGATTACGGCTACTCCTGTTGATGTTGCTGTTAGCTTATGCATTTGCATTAATCTTATTAAAATAGGTTTTCAAGTCATTTAAAAAGCCGCCGAAATCTGTACGGGCCGGTAACACCAAATCATTGAGTCGGTTATCAAGACACGATGGACCAATTCGAAAAGAAGCTTTTAATTGTGCAGAAAAAGAAGTTAACGAAAGGGTTGCATCTTGTACAAAATGAATGGCTATATCATACTCTTGCGCAAGGGAAAATTTTAAATCCTCGGCTAAAATTCGACCACGCCAATCCAAACTTTTAGGATGCAAATGTGGCTTTGGCAATCCTTCTAACATTTTTTTATTTTCATGAAAATTAACGCGCTCGATCGAGTAATATTTTGGTGAAAAAAAACTACACATATCTTCGTACTGAGCTTCCGTAAGATCCAAATCTGTATCGTGAATAAAAATCATACGACGTACCGATTTAGGTTTTGCACCCAACCTTATATCAAGGGCATTTAACTGCTGATTAACGACACGTTTAGCAAAAAAATTCATCGGCGCAAAAGTAGTGATTTCATTAATCCCACTTAGATGTTTACACCATTATATTATAAAAAACTAACGGTTTGTTACAAATGCAACAATCATGCGTTAATTAGTGCATCAAAATCTATCTCCGAAATAATCTTAACACCAAATCCCTCCGCTTTTATCTTCTTTGCAGGACCCATTTTGTCACCTGCCACCAAATACGTAGTATTCTTTGAAATAGAAGATGAAACTTTACCTCCGTGCTGCTCAATGGTTGCTTTTAATTCATCTCTAGAATAACGACTAAAAACACCCGATACCACAAAACGCATATCGGCTAACACGTCAGAAATGGGTTGAGAGGAAATAGCTTGCTCGAGCTGTACGCCAGCTGCTCGTAATTGTTCAATGGTCATGCGGTTAACACCATCAGCAAAGAAAGCCACAACGCTTTGCGCTATCCGTATGCCTATTTCATCGACCGTCTCTAATTCAGCTACACTAGCCTTCATTAATGCGTCAATCGTACCAAAATGTTGTGCCAATTTTTTGGCCACTGTTTGACCAACGTAACGAATGCCCAAAGCAAAAACAACTCGGTGAAATGGAACTGTGACTGAAGCAGCAATGGCTTGAACAATATTATGTGCAGATTTTTCAGCGAGGCGCTCTAACGAAATCAAATCGTGTTCCGTCAGCGCATACAGATCAGCATAACTTTCAATGCGATTGTTTTTTATCAACAACTGTATGGTTTCCGCTCCAAGCCCGTCAATATCCATGGCCTTACGTGAAATATAGTGCGCCACGCGCCCCACGCGCTGCGGCAAGCAACCCGATACGTTAGGGCAATAGTGCTGTGCCTCCTCTGGATTTCTGACCAAAGACGTGTGGCATTCTGGACAATGTGAAATATAATTTATGGGTGGGTTATTCGGTAATCGTTTTTTGTGATTAACAGATGTAATTTTTGGAATAATTTCACCTCCTTTTTCTACCGAAACCACATCATGCATATGCAAATCAAGCCCCGCTATAAAGTCCGCATTATGCAAAGAAGCACGTTTAACAATTGTGCCCCCCAACAATACGGGTTTTAGCTGTGCAACAGGGGTAATAGCCCCCGTTCTACCAACTTGATACACCACATCCTCTAACTGGGTTTCAACCGCTTCTGCTTTAAACTTATAGGCCATAGCCCATCGTGGTGATTTGGCCGTATACCCCAGTTGTTCCTGATAAGCTAGTTGGTTTACTTTTACAACAACCCCATCAATCTCGTAAGGCAATGCACTTCGCTCTTGCTCCCAATAGTCTAGAAATGCAAACACTTCCTGCATGTTAGCAGCGTGAGTAAAATGACTAGGCACGTAAAAACCCCATCGTTTGGCTGCTTCAAGCGAAGCCAATTGGGTTTTAAATACATTGCGATCGGTGACAACCTGATATAAAAAACAATCCAATGGGCGTTCAGCAACCAAAGAACTGTCTTGCAATTTTAAACTCCCCGAAGCCGTATTACGTGGATTCATATAGGGCTCTTCTCCCTGGGCAACACGCTGTTTATTCATCTGTTCAAAGCCAGACAAAGGCAATATAATCTCGCCTCGAATCGTAAAACGTTCGGGTACATCGCTAGCTGAAATCTGTAACGGAACCGTTTTAATGGTTTTGATATTCTGGGTAACCTCATCCCCTTGAAAACCGTCACCACGCGTAAGTGCTCGCACTAACGCTCCATTTTCATAGGTTAAACTGATTGAGGCTCCATCATATTTAAGTTCACAGGTGTAATCCAATGCATCCACACCTACGTTTTTATGTATGCGTTGTTCCCAATCCAATAAGTCTTGTCGGTTATATGAATTATCCAGCGAATACATGCGATATTCGTGTGCTAAGGTGTTGAAGTTTTTGGTCACGCCACCTCCTACCCGTTGGGTTGGCGAATTACCATCAAACAAACTTGGATTGGCATCTTCGAGCGCTTTAAGTTCTGCGAGTTTTTGATCAAATACTAAATCAGAAATAACAGGCGCATCTTCAATGTAATATCGTCGATTGTGCTCGTGAAGCTCGGCTCTTAATTGGTTTATCTTTTCAGCTGTATTCATGAATAATATGCGCGTATCAATCTTGGGTTATTTCTAAAATCATTTCGAAGTACAATATCGTAAAATCCTGTTTTCTTTAAAAGCAATTCAAGGGCTTTCATTAATGGAGCATGTCCTTCAAAATACACACTCCCCTCAGCTTGCAACTGAGTCGTTGCATAGGAAACAATACGATCATAAAACAATAATGGATTTGTCTCAGGGACAAAAATAGCATGTTGGGGTTCGCATAACACATGTGGTTTTGTTTGTTCCTTAAATGACTCGGGGACGTAAGGTGGATTTGAAACAATAATATCCCATGCTCCTTTTTTAAGATTAGAAGCAAGCACATCAACTTCTTCAAATGCAACACAAACAGCATTGCGTTGCGCGTTTTGAATTGCTGTTTTAAGCGCATCTGAATCTACATCCCAAGCGGTGACATCCCAGTTTGGGCGTGCCTTTTTTAACGCAATGGCTACACATCCACTTCCTGTTCCTATATCTAAAACACGAAGTTTCTCATGGTTATCATGTTCAGACAATACCCACTGTACCAATTCTGCTGTTTCGGGACGTGGGATCAACACGGTTTCGTCTACACATAGTGTTACGTTCTCAAAAGTCACCTCCCCCAATACGTATTGTATCGGTTTATGTTGTTGCAATGCTACCAATGCATCGAGCATCATTTGCTCTTGTACAACCGTTAAGGTTTGTTGCAAATGAAGCACTACTTCAGCTGCGCTAAATCCATAATATGCTGCACACAGCATATTAAAATATTGTCTGATTTCTTCAAAGGGGTAATCATTTGCTAACCCTTTATCAAAACGATTTCTAAGCTCCGCAACCGTCACACCAATGATTTTGTCATCCAAACTGGACATGAGTAGTGGCCTGTATCTCCCATGGGGGCATCTACATATTGAAAGCCATTTGCCGAATAACATTTTTGTGCTGCTATCATATTGGGCATGGTTTCCAAATAACAGAGCTTAAATCCAAAAGAACGCGCTTGATCAAGTAATTGTGTCATCATGCGCTGCCCGAGGCCTTTACCTCTTGCTTGAGGATCAAAGTACATTTTCTGCAATTCACATACCGCAGCATCTCCACGCAAAAGTGGCGCAATGCCACCACCACCTAAAACAGTATTTCCTTGGGCAACTACCCAGTATGTATGTCTTGGCTTGTCATAGGCTTCAAACATGGCATCAAGCTCTGGATCGGCATAAGCCGTTCCCGTTTTAGGAACACCAAAAGCAACGAGTACTTCACGAAGCACTTTTGCTAACGGCTTGTTATCTCGAATCCCAATGGGTCGCAAATGAAATTCTTGTTGCATGCAGATATTTGATATTTTTGCTAAAATACACAATCCCATTGCATCCTTCTCACGAGATTTTTATGCGCCGCTGTATCACGCTAGCCCAAAAAGGGCTGGGGTACACCTATCCAAACCCTATGGTTGGTGCGGTAGTGGTCATTAACGAGAAAATCATTGGTGAAGGGTGGCACCAAAAAGCAGGCAGTCCGCATGCAGAGGTTAACGCATTAAAAGGACTTACTGAGGAACAATTAGCTCAAGCTACATTATATGTAAGTCTGGAACCCTGTTCGCATCACGGTAAAACACCTCCTTGTAGCGATTTGATCTTAACCAAAGGAATCAAAAAAGTAGTGGTTGGCGCTAAAGACCCCAATCCAAAAGTAGCCGGACAAGGTATCAAAAGGTTACAGGATGCTGGTGTAACGGTCATAAGCGATGTTTTGAAACAAGCATGTATTACCCTAAACAAACGATTTTATTGCTTCCACACAAAAAAGCGTCCTTATATAATAATCAAGTGGGCACAGTCAGCAGATGGATATATTGCCCCAAGAGATGATAAAAAGGGAGACGTGTTTTGGATAAGTGATGCTCATAGTCAGCAATTAGCGCACCGCTGGCGCGCCGAAGAACACGCTATACTGGTTGGCAGGAAAACGGTAGAACATGACAATCCTACACTCACAACGCGAAAATGGGCAGGCACAAACCCCATTAGAATGGTTCTGGATCCTAGGAACAGTATTTCAAAAAAAGCGAATGTGCTACATCAAGATGCACAAACAATTGTTTTCAATACCATAAAATCAGAAACCGCACAGCAAACACAATGGCATAAGGTTAATGCAAATGCAATTTTAGAGCAAGTATTGCTTTGGGCACATCAAAACGAAATACAATCCATTCTAGTTGAAGGAGGTGCACATACAATCGAAGGCTTTATTGAAAAAAATATTTGGGATGAATGCCGTATTATCCAATCCAAAACTAAACTTAATGACGGTGTAAAAGCACCCAAAGAACCATTAGGGAAAAAAATGACTCAAAAACTTGTAGGAGATCAACTACAAATCATCCTAAATGAAAAACAGACTCTAAAAATTTAGGGCATTTGATGGCTTTCCGGGAAGCTGCATCTACAAAAACCAAACGCGTTGATGCCGTTGCTACAATCCTTTTTGCAACATCTTCAATACGATATGAAAACGTAACAAAAAAACCATCTAGCGATTCTAAAGATACGTGAACAAAAAAGCGATCCTCAAAACGTAGCGGTTGTTTATAATGTATTGAAATATCAGTCAAAGGCAACAAAATACCGTCTTTTTCTAGAGCAGCATAGCTAACTCCCTGATGCTGCAACCATTCGATACGGGATTGCTCCAAAAAGTAAGCATATTGAGCGTGATGCACAATTCCCATTTGATCAACTTGATGGTATTGAACAACGCATGAGCTTGTAGTTTTTTTATTACACATTGTAGGAATATTCTTTCAAAACGTTTGTTATATGAAGTGTTTTAAGATGCATAAAACTTTCTGAAAATTCAATAGCAAAACCACTTTTTTTTAAAAAAAATTCAACACATATTTGTACTGTTCAATTAAGCAGATTTTCACCCCAGTAATTTGTTTTAATAATTAACTTACAACTACAATAACCAATAAGAAAAATGCATAATACCGCTGATAGCGTATGGGGAAATTGCTTGAGTTTTATCAAGGATAACATTCATAATCAAGCCTTTAGAACTTGGTTTGAGCCCATTAAACCGCTAAAGCTTAATGGTGATGCATTGAATGTTGAAGTTCCTAGTAAATTTTTTTACGAGTGGTTAGAAGAGCACTACGTTGATGTGCTTAAGGTTGCATTAACAAAAGAACTTGGTGCGCATGCACGGCTCGTTTATGTAATTCGAATGGAGAACACTTTTGGGAATAAGCAAGCGTTTACCGAAAGTATTCCCAGTCAAAATAAAGGACGTATTAAAGTACAAGACGTTGAGGCGCCTTTACGATCCAAAACTGCTGAACTTAAGAATCCGTTTGTTATCCCTGGCATACGAAACTTAAAAGTAGAATCGCAACTAAATCCAAGTTATAACTTTGAAAATTTTCTTGAAGGTGACGCTAACCGATTAGCGCGATCAGCTGGAATTGCCGTGTCTAATAAGCCTGGAGGCACCTCGTTTAATCCACTACTCATTTTTGGTGGGGTTGGACTTGGCAAGACACACCTTTCGCATGCTATTGGAGTGGATATTAAAAGTAAATATCCCGAAAAAACAGTACTGTATATTTCTGCTGAAAAATTTACACAACAGTATATTGAAGCGGTTAAGAAAAATAACCGAAACGACTTCATTCACTTTTATCAAGTAATGGACGTACTTATTATTGACGACGTTCAATTCTTTTCAGGAAAATCAGGAACTCAAGATGTATTCTTTCACATCTTCAACCACCTGCATCAAAACGGGAAACAAGTTATCTTAACATCTGACAAAGCCCCTGTTGACATGCAAGATATTGAGCAACGCCTCTTATCCCGATTTAAGTGGGGACTGTCAGCAGAATTACAACGTCCCGATTACGAAACTCGTGTGTCAATTCTGAAAAACAAATTGTACCGCGATGGTGTTGAAATGCCAGAAGAAATTATTGACTTTGTTGCCAAGTCCGTCAAAACAAACGTACGCGAACTTGAGGGAGCCATTATCTCACTTATTGCACAAGCATCCTTCAATCGTAAGGAAGTTACGCTAGAATTAGCCAAGCAAGTAGTGGAAAAATTTGTGCGCAACACCAAACGTGAAATTTCCATTGATCACATTCAAAAAGTGGTGTCGGAATATTTCCAAATGGATGTCACTACCCTACAGTCCAAGACAAGAAAACGTCATATTGTACAGGCACGACAACTTGCTATGTTTTTTGCAAAGAAAATGACAAAAGCATCTTTGGCAAGTATTGGATCTAAAATTGGTCACCGCGATCACGCAACCGTACTTCACGCATGTAAAACCGTTGACAACCTTGCCTTTACGGACAAGCAATTCCGCAAATATGTGGATGACCTAACCAAAAAGCTTTCAAATTAAAGCATGAAAACAAAAGTGCTTATGGTGTGTTTGGGTAATATTTGCCGCTCACCATTAGCAGAAGGTATCTTGCGCCATATGACTAGCGCACAGGATTTTTACATTGATTCTGCTGGTACAGCCAACTATCACACAGACGCAGCACCCGACCCACGAAGCATTGCCATTGCTGCCCAAAACAATATTGACATCAGCCACCAACAAGCCCGACAACTTACAGCTGACGACATCAATACCTTTGATCACATATTGGTAATGGATGAAGAAAATTTGGCAAACACCCGCGCCTTATGCACCACAAACGACCAACGACAAAAAATAGCACTTATAACAGCCGCTAGTGGGGTTGCTGCATCACATGTGCCAGATCCTTACTATGGAGGTGACGATGGTTTTGCGCAAGTTTTTGAATTGCTACATAATTGTTGTAGGTTATGGCTAGCAAAACATACGCCATGAATGAACAAAAATCAGGTCGGCTTTATTTAATCCCCAATGTTTTGGGCGAAACGGCTCCGCTTGAAGTCATGCCGCTGTCGGTTAAAAAAACCATTGAATCGTTGCGGTGTTTTATTTTCGAAAAAGAAAAAGCAGGGAGAGCATTTGTGAAAAGCATTAGTCCTAGCACCCCACAAGACACCATTGAAGTTCATTTACTTAATAAGTTTACTTCCGAAGAAGATCTAAACGCCATGCTAACCCCCCTACTTGATGGTCGTGATATAGGTTTGATCACCGATGCTGGATGTCCTGGAATTGCAGATCCAGGAGCAGATCTTGTGGCACGTGCGCATCAGCATCATATTCGTGTTGTGCCTTTAGTTGGACCTTCTTCGATATTATTAGCTGTCATGGCTGCAGGACTTAATGGACAATCGTTTGCCTTTAATGGCTATTTACCTATTGATAAAGCTGCGCGTAAAAAAGCAATCAAATTGTTTGAGAAAAAATCTATTGAACAAAATCAGACACAAGTATTTATTGAAACCCCATACCGCAACAATGCATTGTTAAACGAACTTAGCAGGGCACTTCGCCCCAAGACATTGCTCAATGTAGCCTGTGACATCACATTAACTACTGAATGGATCAAAACCGCACCTGCTCAAAGCTGGCGAGACATCAAAATAGACCTTCACAAAAGACCAACTGTTTTTTCTATTCTAGGCAGCTAAACACTTACCGGTAGATTTTTTTTTCGCGCAACCAACGCGTATAGGTTTTTTTGTTTTTGTTGTGTTGTGATAAGTTTGTAGCAAACAAATGGTACCCTGCACGACTGGGGTCAGCAACAAAATAAACATACTTATGACGGCTCGCAAATAGTACCGCATCAATGGCGCTAATATCAGGCATGGTAATGGGTCCAGGTGGAATTCCTCTGTTGCGATATGTATTATAGGGGGATTTAATTTTTAAATCTGCATAAAGAACACGCCGTATATCAAGATCATAATTATTAGCCTTGCGCATTAGTGCATAAATAACAGTTGGGTCGGCTTGCAAGCGCATGCGTTTGCGCAAGCGGTTTAGATAAACGCCCGCCACTATTGGGCGCTCATCTACACGATATGACTCCTTATGCACCACTGCAGCCAACGCAACGACTTCTTCCCTTGAAAGGTTTATTTTTCTTCGAGCAGTCTCACGTTTTGGAGTCCAAAAGGCGTTGTATGAACGCAACATCTTATCCCGAAACGCATCGGCTGAAGTGTTCCAAAAAACTTCATATGTATTGGGTAAACAAATTGAAAAGATATTGTCTTTGGAAAGACCATTTTCCATCAAAAAATCGGGATTGTAAAACGCTTGCATGATAGCAGTACTATCGGCCTCAATTTTAGTTGCTACATAAGATGCAAGATGCATCAACGTTTTCTGATTATTGAATGTCAGACGAATAGGTGTGTTCGCAGAACGCAAGCGATTAATCATATCGTTGTTGTTCATCCCATAATCGATTATAAAACGACCGGGGATTGGGTTGTATCCCTTACGGGTTGCCGCTTGCTGAAAAAAGTCAAAACGTTCAACAATACGTGAAAGGGTGTCAAAAGCGGCAATGTTGGTGTCAACCGATGGAATTAAAACCTCCTGCTTAGGTGTTTCAAAAGCCGTATTTGCAGCAAAAAATACACGGTAAAAGTGAAAAACAAAAAGCCCTCCAATAACAACACTTAATAACACGGTTGCTAATAATACGCGTTTAATCATAGGGTGTCTATATCAAATTGTCCGTTAAAAACGGGGGTTGCTGGTCCTTGTAGGACTACAGCTTTATAACCGTTATCCGTAGGGGTGAATGAAACCTTCAATGCACCACCTCTGGTGTGAATGGCAATGTGTTCTGTTATTACTCGTTTGGTAATATGTGCAGCAATAGCCGAGGCCGTAACTCCTGTACCACACGAAAGCGTTTCGGCTTCAACGCCACGTTCAAAGGTGCGAACAGAAAGCGAAGCATCGCCTGTAACAGCTACAAAATTTACGTTAGTCCCGTCTGAAAAATAGGGTGCGCCATGTGCGATAGCTGCGCCTTGGGTGGCTACATCTACAGCATCAACATCAGCCACAAAAACCACATGATGTGGTGATCCCGTATCCAAAAAAAGAGCGGCTTCACGTGATTCCCAATTTGAAATGGGGTGCAGCTCAAGCGCTACTTCATCGCCTACAATACGTGCTTGGTGCAAGCCGTCGGCGGCGCGGAAAACGACATCTTCTTGCGTAAGACCTAACGTATTGGCATAGTGTATTGCACACCTAGACCCGTTACCACAAAGGCTGCCCTCATGACCATCAGCATTAAAATAGCGCATAAAAAAATCCGCCTTTTCATCGGATTCGATAGCAATAAAACCATCGGCACCAATACCGAAGTTACGATGACAAAGCTGTGCTATACCCTCGTGATTTTGTATCGGAAATTGACCGTCTCGATTATCGACAATAACAAAGTCATTCCCTGTGCCCTGATATTTTACAAATGAAAAAATCATGCGCAAATATAGCCAAAATCAGATGCGGTCTAGGTGTTAAAAATGCGTTAAAGCCCTTTTTCTTAAAAAATGGATATGCTACTTTTGAGTGAGTATAAAAATGAAACGTTATGAAACCTACATGTTTAAAATGATCATGACCCTTTTGAAGCGTGATTGTTTTTTCATTGAAGGTTACATCTGACTGACAACAACAATTAAAAAAAACAGATGAAATCATTCCTTAAATACAGTGCGGTAGCGTTTGGTGCCGCTTTTCTAACACTATTAGGCTATCACGAAATCCATCAAAAAACAGTGGTCTACACTCCTCCGGCGCCACCGATTGTAAACACCAATTTCGCAACATCCGCATCCCCTATAAACACCTCCACAGACTTTACCATGGCGGCCGAAAAAACAATTGATGCGGTAGTACACATTACCAATACCAGTAGTGGAGGCTCCCAACAACCCAGTAATCTTTGGGAGTTTTTCTACAACACCCCTTCTCGAGAATACCCACGTGTTGGAATGGGATCAGGGGTTATCGTTTCTTCAGATGGTTATATCATTACCAACAACCACGTGATTGAAAACGCTACAGAAATTCAAATCACAACCAATGACAACAAAGTCTTTGAAGCCGAGCTTATAGGATCAGATGCCAATGCTGATATTGCAGTGCTAAAAATCAAAGGAAATGAAGCGTTTCCCTATGTGCGCTTTGCCGATTCCGACAATACCCGAATCGGAGAATGGGTGCTTGCCGTGGGCAACCCCTATAACCTAAACTCAACCGTAACCGCAGGCATCATCAGTGCCAAGTCACGTGATCTGAATGATTATGACAACAAAAGCCAATCGTTTATTCAAACCGATGCTGCGGTAAATTCTGGAAACAGTGGTGGGGCATTAATCAATTTAAACGGAGATTTAATCGGAATTAATACCGCCATAACAAGTAACGGCATGGGTACCTTCATTGGCTATTCGTTTGCAGTACCAAGCAACATCGCGCGTAAAATTTTTGAAGATATCGTAGAATACGGAAACGTCCAGAAAGCCTTGTTGGGTGTTACAGGCAACGGACTTAACGCGCGCATTGCCGAGCAACTCGGCATTGAAGAAACCGAAGGGTTCTATGTTGCGGGATTAGAAGAAAACATGGGTGCAAAAGAAGCTGGTATGCAAGAAGAAGATATCATCACTCGCATTGACAATACACCCATTCGCAGGTTTGCTGACATGACCGGGTATTTAGGTTCTAAACGTCCTGGTGATACCGTGGATGTGACCTTTGTGCGCGAAGGCAAAGAAGAAACCGTTGCTGTGGTGCTTAAACGCACACCGTTTATCAATTACTATGGCATGCGCCTTCGTGACTTAAGCCCTAAAGAAGCCAAAACTTATGGCACAAAAGAAGGTGTTTATGTGTCGGGCGTACAAAATAACCGCCTTTACAGAAGGGGCGTTCAAGAAGGTGATGTACTTCTTGCCGTAAACGGTAAGGAAGTGACATCCAATGAAGACGTGATTGCCCTTGACGAAAACAGCATTTATGAACTTACGTTTATGAATAAAAAAGGTGAAAAAATGCGCTTTATTTTTGAATAGACTACTATTCTTTTTTCGGTAAAGGCTTTGGGAGGTACTCTTGTTTTGGAAAAGTTTGTGGTCGAAATTTTCGACCGCAAAACACTCCATTCTTTTGTTGTCAATGCTACCAAATAGCCCGCTGGAAATTTATCTTTATTGTTTTTTACTGCCTCATTGATTCGTTTGGTTTGAACGCCACACAGTTGTGCTACATCTCGGTCAATAAGCACTTGTTGACCTTTAATAGAAATTGGTTTCGCTTCAATACTTTGTGTAGATAACGGGCTGTTCATAATAATAGATTTTTGGCACCATAAATTTACAAAATAGCATAAGCTCTTATTTGCTTTCCGCCAACTAGTTCTAACTATCCCCTAACCCACTATAGCCTAATTAACTATTCCTATCTTTACCCCATGCGAATTGATATTATAAGCGTAGTACCCGACCTGATGCGAAGCCCCTTTGAGGGATCCATCATGAAGCGTGCACAAGACGCCAAATTAGTGGAGGTGCATTTTCACAACCTCCGTGATTACACCACCAACAACTACAAACAAGTAGACGACTACCCCTATGGAGGCGGTGCTGGTATGGTTTTGATGATCGAGCCTATTGACACATGCATCAGCGAGCTCAAAGCCGCACGGGACTACGATGCTGTTATTTATATGACTCCTGATGGTGAAGTGTTAAATCAAAGCAAGGCCAATCAACTCTCACTAATGGGAAATATCATCGTACTATGTGGGCATTACAAAGGCGTAGATCAACGGGTGCGTGACCTATTTGTAACGCATGAAATCTCCATTGGCGACTATGTGTTATCAGGTGGTGAATTGGCGGCAGCCGTGCTTTGCGATAGCCTTATACGGCTGATTCCCGGCGTATTAGGGAATGAAACCTCTGCCCTAACCGATTCGTTTCAAGACGGATTGCTTGCTCCTCCTGTTTATACCCGACCCGCCGATTATAACGGACATCAAGTACCGGAAATCCTAACTTCTGGTAATACCCCAAAAGTAGAAGCCTGGCGCGAAGAACAAGCCCTAAAAATCACGCAAAGCAAAAGACCAGATTTGCTGGATTGACAAGGCGGTGGATCCTGAAATAAATTCAGGATAACAAGGAATGACATGGGCGTGGGTCACAACACCAATAATCCAGCCTGTCACACTGATTCTGATTCTGAAACAAGCCTGAATGGATTCCGAAACAAGTCCGGAATGACAAGGAGGAGGACAAAGGGGTGGATTCTGAAACAAGTTCGGAATGACAAGGAGGATGACAAAGGGGTGGATTCTGAAATAAATTCAGAATGACAAGGAGGAGGACAAAGGATGGATTCTGAAACAAGTCCGGAATGACATGGGCGTGGGTCACAACACCAATAATCCAGCCTGTCACACTGAACTTGTTTCAGTGTCTCCCTAACGGTTTCCATAAATTATCCCAATTCGTTTACGTTGCTTTTGATTTTCCTGAAGCTGCTTTTGCTCCAATAAGGCATCCAACACTTGACCCACTTCGGCAAAGCGGTGATTGGTGTTGTTTTCCAGTTTTTTAAGAGCCGTGGCAAGGGCTTCGTAGTTTTGAGCATGTTGGCGCATAGTAACAAAGGCACGCATAATACCAACATTAACAGCTATGGCTTTTGGAGATCGCAACAAACCACTCAACATAGCAACACCCTCTTGAGTAAAAGCAAAAGGAGTTGCACCACCTAGAACACCTTTGTTAGGTATCACATTTTGTGATACCATTACATGCATTTCATTTTCCGCAAGTTCGAACATAAAATCTTGTGGGAAACGCTCTCTGTTTCGACGAACAGTTTGCTTAAGCACACGTGTTTCTACATTGTACCATGCCGCCAAATCGCTATCTAATAATACAGGCGTTTCGCGTATATAGAAGATTTTATTACCAATGGTTTTTATAAGAGACATGGGCTTGCTATTGGAGAATTAAATATACAAAATATAGGATTTCTCTGCTTAGGACACTTCGACACTTCGACACGGTTCGGACACTTTGACAAGCTCAGTGTCCGAACCGTGCCGAAGTCACTTCCAACCTTTAAATTTCATAAGTGTTTCTATATCATTCTCAAGAAAAGCTCGCTTCACATAGTGTGGCCAGCGTCGTATGATTTTTTGATACGCCTTTGCCTCATTCATGTTTTTACATTTACGAGAATACCTCAAACTTACGGGTGCTGTGCGCTTGGTATAACGTCCACCCTTCCCGAGTTTATGCTCACGAACCGTACGCTCTAAATCGTGGGTAACCCCCGTGAAATGCGTATCATTTCCCTCACATTTCAATATGTATACATATGCTTTCATAACGTAGTATATCAACTACTCTTTTGTCTGATTCTTTTAAGCCTGCCCACCCGCCTGAACGGAACGGGCAGGCCTGCCTGAACGGACACTTCGACACGGTTCGGGCGGTTCGGGAGCCTCGCCGACCGAAGCCTCGCCGAACGAAGCTCAGTGTACCTAATCCTTCACTTTTGTTTTTTAAAACCTATTACCACGCTTGTACTAAAAACGTTCCTTGAATCCAATTGTGACTATGACCGTTTAGGATTTCAATGGTTCCATTCGCTTTATCAAAACTAAGGTCCATAGAAAAAGAGCCACTGGAAAGTCGCAATACGTTTGCCGACGGAGTCGCAATCGTAACATTATAGGTGTCTAGAATGGTAAAACTTGTCCCTTCATAGATAACCTCAAAAGAAATAGCAGTACCACCAGCTGCAAGTGCCGCCCTTCCGACAAAGGTGACTTTTGACAAGTGGCTACCAAAATTAAGGTTGTCCCACTGTTCAAAGCTGCTTCTGACATTAAATAGAGTGTTTTCACTCAAGTTACCATCGCTGTCCGAGCTTATGATACCAGGCCCTACAAGCCCTCGTACACGTGCTTCTCCAACAACATCTAATTTTCGAGTAGGATCATTGGTACCAATACCTACATCGCCATTAGCTTTTAGGCGCATTCGCTCCACGTTGTTGGCACGTAGCACTACGTCAACATTATCGGTAGTTCCTAAAAAGTTGGTTGTAGGATTGGTTCCAGCATTTCCTGTAAGTTCCCAATTGTTGCTCTGGTTAACCCAAGTACTCCCGTTATAAGAATACACATCCCCTGTGCCGTCATCTACATAAAGATCGCCAGCTTCGGGATTTGCTGGACTGGTACTTGTTGGAGCACCTGGTCCCGAATATTGACCAAGAGCTGTTTCGTTTAAAAATGCTAAACCATCTGTACCTTCAATAATGACATTCCCCGTGTCGGTACTGACCACATCGCCATCGCCATCAACATCTAACCACCGGGTACCTGTTGCCGTAGATGACAAGATTTGTCCTGCGGTTCCTGCATTGTTGTTGCTATCCTTTAGTGCACCTTCGATTCGGGCATCACCGCCTACATGGAAGGTATCGGTGGGGGCTGCTACATTCACACCCACAGCATTAGGAATTGACACGGCACCATCACTACCAGGAGGTAGAATTTCATAGCCTTCAGCTTCTACTTCTCGTATCGCTATGGGTGTCTGAAAAGTACCGTTAATGTAACGAACCACGATCATATAGCGTGCTCTAGTATGCCCTGGAAAATTCACATCTCCAAATGGATAAGAAATTGCGCCACTATGATAGACTGCAGTAGTACCCATATCAGCAACCAAAGTGTCGATATTTGCTTGCGTTGGTACAGTTGGAAGGTTTATATCCGTCTCTGACAAAATCACATAAATATCAGATAAAAATTGGTGATTGGTTGGGCTGTCGTTTCCAGCCTGATAAAGACGTACTTTATTGATGGCGAAGACTGTTCCCATATCCACTTTCCACCAAGAATGATCACCACCACCTGTACCGGCTCGCTCTTGTGGATTGCTCGTATTTCCATTAATGGCATTACTTGCCTCTTGATTATTATGCATATGCGTAGATGATTGTGTTGCCGTCATACTGGGGTTTAACACATTCTCAGAAATAGAGCCAATCGTTTCACCATTGGTTTGTGCTTCTTTCCATAGCATGTCTGCACGTTGATTTTCCCATGCGTTAGTACTGCCGTTAAACGTATATACATCACCTGTGCTTTCGTCTACATAAATATCCCCTGCTTGTGGATTGGCTGGGGTCGTGCTTGTTGGTGCTCCGCTTCCCGAAGTCGTTCGGTTTGCCTGTACCCAGTTCGTACCATCAAACGTATATACATCACCTGTGCTTTCATCTACATAGATATCCCCTGCGTTAGGGTTCTCAGGGTTGGTGCTTGTTGGTGCACCGCTACCCGTATGGGTACCGCTGTTGATCCACTGTGTGCCCGTTGCCGTTGACGACAAGATTTGTCCTGCCGTACCAGCCTGGTTGTTGCTATCTTTTAGCGCACCTTCAAGTCTTGTGTCCCCACCTACATGGAAGGTATCCGTGGGCAAGGCCACATTAACCCCTACCTGACTTGGTATCGATACCGCTGCTGCAATACCCGTAGTAGCTGGGCTTATCTGCTCCGCTCCTTCGGCTTCTACTTCTCTCATTTGTAGAAAATCATTGGTAGCAACATTACGTACAATGATCATATAACGAGCGTTCGTCCTAGAAGCAAAGCTTACCTCACCTGAAGGGCTTGCCACCTGACCTGCGTGATATACAGATGTAACTCCTGTTGTTGCCAATAACCCATCTACATCAGCCTGCGTTGGCACTGCGGGTAACGTAATGTCATTCTCCGATATAATCACATGAACATTTGACAAACGTTGTTGACTTGACCCATGCTGATATAAACGAACCTTGTCTAAAGCAAATACGCCGCCCATATCAAGCTTCCACCATGGAAAGGCCTGACTATTTGAAAGCGAACGATCAGAAGTTGTGTCGCCATTGATGGCATTACTCGCTACATTAGTTAAATATGTACTCGGCTGTGTTGCCGTCATACTAGACGTTAATACATTAGATTGAACGGGACCAAATTCGGCTGGAACAACCATGGTTCCACTACCAACAGGTTCCCAAAGACCACTAATCGGATATTCGGCTGTGATGCTCCAGTTGGTACCGTCATAGGAATAGTGTACGGCAGTGGCATCGTATATTTCAGCTACCGTATCGCCAGCTATGGGGCTATCGGGTAGGTTGGCGGCTGTGGGTTCGGTGGGGGTGGTATCGGGTTTGTTTCCGTCTATGGTGCCTACCACATGGTTGCCATCGGCACCTGAGATTAGGGTCCAAGTGGCGCCGGTGGTGCCTTCCGCAAAAGCGGTATTGGCAGCAATGGCGGCATTGGCGCGGTAAATGATGTTGTCGCGTACCACAAATTGGCCTTCCATATAGGCAGCTGCTAGCACCCAATCGCGCATCCCGTTATAAATGGTGCGTATGGTTCCTTTGTTATCAATGGCAGGTAGGGCTTGTGCCGTGGCGTTTGGCGCAGCAAACAGCAACAGCAGGCCGCATACAACCGCTATGGTGTAGGCTTTGAGACTATTGAGGGTGTTTGTGGTAAACATCATGTTTTGTTTTTTTAGTGTTGGTTTTAAGGGTTATTCCCGTTGGTGTTACCCCATAGGGGTGCTAAGACAAAAAGCAGGATGTTGCGGGTTTGACTGGGGTCAGATGTCGCAGGGCAACATCCTGTTTTTGTTCTAAATCAAGTAATAAGAGCTGTGTTTTCCTCTTTACTTGATGTACTGAATTTCAACGACGTCGTTTTTGTACATCGGTAAGTCCGTAGCACTATACGTAATGGTTACTTTGTCGGCTGCTGCCGTAAAGTCAGTACCCGAGCGTAGTTTGGCGCCGTTGCGGTATACAAACAGTTTTGCAATGGTAGAACCAGCCGTTAGGGCAGGTAGTCCCGTAACGGTAATTTCAACATTTGCTGCAGCATCTGCTGACTGAGTGTGCTCAACGCGAATGCCCGAAACAAGATCTGTTGCTAATAACTTACGGAATTCGCCAGTGGCTTCGTCGCGAACAACAAGTGTCCAGCCAGTAGCACCAGCATCTCCGTGATCGGATTGATCAGGTGCTTCTGTACTACTTGCCGAAGCTGCTCCTGTTTCCAACTTTAAACCGTCAAGGGCAAACGCATTGCCATCAACATCAATGTAGGTGGCTTCTGTCAAGGTACCGCCCAACTGCCATGTGGTGGTGGTTTTGTTGTCCGCTTCAGTAGAAGTAACAGTAGTAATACCGTTATTGGATTGCAAGTACTTAATGGTACCCTTGTTGTCGATCAGTTTGACCGATACCCCGGCGGCATCGCCTTGGGCTACTCCGTCAGAAGCGTCTGTATTCTGCGCTATTGCGCTTATGCTTCCAAATAGGAAGATGATGCTAAGGGCCAAAAAAGATTTGAGGCTGCTTATTGTGGTTGATTGTGATATATATGTATTCATGATTTATGATTTAGAATTAGTATTGATTTATACTTCGTTTATATTTTCTGGTTTATTTAAGTTGTACGATACGTATTTCGTCGCCTTTGTAACAGCTTGCTTCAGACTCCAGTCGTATGGTGTCGTCGTCTACTGTTGTAAAGCTTACGCGGGCGCCATTGCGGTATACGTTTATTTTTTGAGCGCTGGTAATCTTAAGCGGGGTATCAAAGTCCCTGTCGCCGTCGTTTGTTGCCACTACCAACGATTCTTTTTGTTCAACTGCCATCAGTCCAGCCACCGAGGTACGTTTGATCACGCCACTCGGCTGGTCTATGATCAAGACTTCATCGGTATCAACATCAAAAGCCGTTTCTTCTTGCAGTCCGTTAATGGTAAGCGTGTTGGTCGCCGAAGTGGTGATGGTGGTGGGTTTGGTTAGCGTACCGCCCAATTCCACAGCTCCGTTAACAACCGTAAGGCCGTTTTGCGCTTGAACCAATGTTGCGATATCAATGCTGTTTTTGTCGTTGTTTTCGTTGGTATATACCAATTGGTCAAAGTCGTCCGAAGGGTCAGCAGGGGTTCCGTTGTCGTTGGTCACTAGGGCCAAGGTGGTGGTGGTTTGGCGTTGCGATTCCCATTCGTTGGTGGTACCGTTGTAGGTATAAATATAACCGGTGGTATGGTCCACATAAAGGTCGCCTGCATCGGGATCCAATGGGTTTGAGGAATGAGGTGCACCCGATCCCGTTGTAATCCCTTTGTCGCTACCGCTACCAGCAGCCACCCAAGTGGTTCCGTTATGAGCGTATAGGATTCCTGTGGTTTCGTCTACATACACATCGCCTGCGTTAGGTGATGCGGGTTGGGTTGCCGTAGGCGCACCCGAACCTGTTGTAACGCCTTTGCCGCTACCGCTACCAGCAGCCACCCAAGTGGTTCCGTTAAAGGAATACATAGCTCCTGTGGTTTCGTCTACGTACACATCGCCTGCGTTAGGTGATGCGGGCTGGGTTGCCGTAGGCGCTCCTGTTCCAGTGCTAAGTCCAACCACCGCACTTTGAGCGGGGCCTGGGATGTAAATGATGGGCATTTCGCCTTGGTCAACAAAGTTGTTTCCCGAATTCGAAAAATCAATATCAATGTTTAAGGTTTTCTTTTTTCCGTTCCAGTCAATATCACTGAATTGCGTACCGGCTTGGGGTGTTCCATTCCCCACACCTACTATGGTAGAAGCCAAGCCATAAGCATCGGTTTCAACTTCAATATGTTCGATGTATTCCACTTGTCCGTTTTCGTTGCGTATTTCAAAATGGAGCAATACGTTGCTGTTGGCAAGCGGAACGTCTTTGATTTGTTCACCTAACACATAGCCAGCGTTGGTATCTATGATATAAGCTTGGTATGGAATTCCTGCTTGCTGTGCAACTAATGAGATGCTGCTGAGCAGTAGCAAGGCCACCCAAATAAAGGTATTCACAAAACGAGATTGGTTTACAGTAGTCATATTGTCTGGTTATTCTTGTGTTGTTATATACAATTCAGTTCTTCTATTTTTTGAATGGGTGTTGGGATCAAAGCGTTTGGTTTCACCAGCGCCCAACCATATCATGCGTTGTTGCGAAACGCCATGGTTTTTCATCAAATAGTCTTTTACAGCTTCTGCACGTTGGTGCGAAAGCTTCATGTTGAGTGATTCCGCGCCAGAGGGATCGGCATACCCCACTATGGTGAGGATCACTTTTGGATTTTTTTCTAGAAACTGCGCCACTTTGGTCAGTTGTTGGCCGTAAAGCGATTCGTTAACGCTTGCGTCGTTGAGTGCAAAGTGTACGGCTGTAAAGGCAAACAAACATTTGAATCCATCGGGGTGCAGGCGTGCGTCAAGGTGCGCTTGCTCTGTTTCCAACATATTGATTTTTTCTTCTTGATCCACCAACCGCGCTTGAAGGGTTTGGATATCGGTCTGTAAACTGCTGGATAATGCGGCTATATCTTCTTGATGCGTGTGATGTTGCTGTTGTTGTTGTTCCTTTTTATGGCGGCGCTTTGCCGATAGGTCTATAACAAGACCTATTGAAGCTTTGTCTTTATAGATACGGTAACGTTCCGTATTGTTTTGGTTGTTTATTTCTGTGAACTCAAAAGCATTATCCACGGCATAGCGAGCATACAGTTGTAGGTATTTGCTAATCGAAAACTGCACGCCCGCACCGTAGAAATAAGAACTATAGGTTTTATTAAACTCGTTGCTATCGTGCAACAAGTTGATTAACGTGTTGCCGTAATGTTGTGTAGCACTGGTGTATAGGTTATGGGCTGCTCCTGCGTGGAGGTCTAAAAATACACGAGGGCTGCGGCTGCCATCGGCATTTATTTGTTTGCTTCGGAACAGTACGGGGGTTAGGTAAATCCCCAAGCGTCCTTGTGCTTGTGCCAAATTGTAGATATTGGGATAGGCAACGTTGTGAATGGTGGCATTGGTTCTTAGGTTGCTTTGCTCAAATCCAGCCCCGATACCTAAGCGAAAAAATGCGGGTTTTCCGTTGCTTGCGATGCGAGCTTCTTTAGATTTTAGTGAAAACAAATAACCAAAGCCATAGGAAAAATCGCGAAGACCACTATACGAATCAAGATCCGTGGGTGTTGGCACTTGCCCTGGAGCGGCTGTAGTTGAATAAGATGAAAGATTACTGTTGGTCACACCTAGTTCAACATACCATTGTGCGGTAGCTGTGGTGGTTGCTAATACTAATAATATGGTTGCGTATATATGTTTCATATGTGCTTCAAAATTAATCATTTTTGAACATTTGTTAAAATTTGTGTTTAATATTCAAATATTTGTTAGTATTTATGGGTAAAAAAAAACAGAATTACATTTTTGTTCTGTATTTTAATTTCTTTTACACTGCTAAATTATTTTAAGAACGGGCAACAGGTCGCAATACTGCTCCAATGTGGGCAATATTGTCATAAACAGACGTTAAACACGCATGAAATGACAACATTAACAACACTAAATTTGTAGGCATAATCCTACAAAACATGTTTTTTCACATAATTTTACTAGGCTTCTTGGTGGTTTTGTGGAGTTAAATATAAGGTGTATATTTGCAACCGCTTTGAAACCGCTGGCGAGGTCCGTGTATGTTTCCTGGCATTCATTTAAATAATACAAGATGGAACCCCTATTACAGTTTGTTCAGGACGAATTTGTATCCAAAAAAGAAATTCCTAGTTTCCAATCCGGAGACACCATAACCGTTTATTACGAAATTCGCGAAGGGAGTAAAGTACGTACCCAGTTTTTTAAAGGCGTGGTTATTCAGATCAAAGGCAGCGGTGCAACCAAAACCTTTACCATTCGTAAAATGTCTGGAACCGTTGGTGTGGAGCGTATCTTCCCAATCAATTTACCTGGCATTCAAAAAATTGAGGTAAACGCACGTGGTAAAGTACGCCGCTCGCGTATCTACTACTTCCGTGAACTCACCGGTAAAAAAGCACGTATCAAAGATCGTCAGTTTAAGTAGTCTTTGACCTGTCGGGTGACTGAGCTCAGTCACTTTTTTTGTTACAAACCCAACACAACAGCTCAAAATATTGAGCTGTTGTTTTTTTATACCTTAACGGGGCGTATATTTGCGCCCATTAAACAACAAACACCATGGCTAAAATTCATGTAGCAAACCCAGTAGTAGAAATGGACGGAGATGAAATGACACGTATCATTTGGGATTTCATCAAACAACAACTTATCCTTCCCTACCTAGATGTAGAACTTCTTTACTACGATCTTAGTGTAACTTCACGAGATGAAACGGATGATCAAATCACCATTGATGCTGCTGAAGCCATTAAAAAATACCACGTTGGTATCAAATGTGCTACCATCACACCAGACGAAAACCGCGTAGAAGAATTTGACTTAAAAGAAATGTGGCGCTCGCCAAACGGAACCATCCGTAATATTGTTGGTGGAACTGTATTCCGTGAGCCAATCATCATGAGTAATGTACCGCGTTATGTACAAGGTTGGACACAGCCTATTTGCATTGGCCGTCATGCCTTTGGTGACCAGTACCGCGCTACCGACACTGTAATTAAAGGAAAAGGGAAACTGACCATGACCTTTACTCCTGAAGATGGCAGTGAAGCCAAAACATGGGAAGTATACAACTTCCAAGAAGGCGGTGTAGCCATGAGCATGTACAACATCGACTCGTCTATTTATGGATTTGCACGCTCGTGTATGAATCGTGCTGTAAGCAAAAAATGGCCGTTGTACCTCTCCACAAAAAATACCATCATGAAAGCTTATGACGGTCGCTTTAAGGATATTTTCCAAGAAGTCTATGAAAATGAATTTATTGATCAGTTTGAAGCCTTAGGTATTACTTACGAGCACCGTCTTATTGACGATATGGTTGCTGCAGCCATGAAGTGGAACGGTGGTTTTGTATGGGCGTGTAAAAACTATGACGGAGACGTACAGTCTGATACCGTAGCTCAAGGCTTTGGTTCTTTAGGATTGATGACCTCTACCCTAGTAACACCTGACGGAAAAACACTTGAAGCAGAAGCTGCTCACGGTACCGTAACCCGTCACTACCGTCAGCACCAACAAGGAAAAGAAACATCAACAAACCCAATTGCTTCCATTTTTGCATGGACACGTGGGTTGGCACACCGTGCGAAACTGGACAAGAACAACGATTTGGCTAGCTTTTGTACCACTTTAGAAGAAGTTTGTGTGCAAACTGTTGAAAGTGGCCAAATGACCAAAGACTTGGCTATGTTGATTCACAAAGAAGAAATGACACGTGAGCACTACCTCACCACACAAGAGTTTCTTGCTGCCATTAAAGAAAATTTAGACACAGCGCTTAACGCATAAACAAGGATGCGTATCTTAGCAAAAAATTGCTTTGATGCGCTATCTTTTACTTTTATGGATATGTGTAGGGGTCACCTCGTTTGCCCAATCCTATACACTTAGTGGCACCGTAACGGCCGCAGACACCCAAGAAACCCTATTAGGCGTTACGCTCTATGCTGAAGGCACAGCCTTAGGTACGGTGAGCAACAACTACGGCGTATACTCGCTAACACTCCCAATTGGAAGCTATCAATTGGTGGTCCAAAACCTTGGCTTTGAAACCAAGCGTATTTCTTTGGAACTCAACCAAAATCAAACGTTAGATATTACACTTCTACCCCAATTCGAAACATTGAACGAGGTTATTGTTAGCGAAGATGTTGAACGAATTCGCATGCGCTCCCCTGAAATGAGCGTGAACCGGTTGTCTGCAAGTACCATCAAACAAACGCCTGTAGTGTTTGGTGAATCGGACGTGTTAAAAACCATACAACTGTTGCCAGGAGTAACAAGTGCTGGCGAAGGGGCTTCGGGCTTTAATGTACGTGGGGGTGGCGCCGATCAGAACCTAATCTTACTAGACGAGGCCACCATTTTTAATTCCTCACACCTGTTTGGGTTTTTCTCGGTTTTTAATTCCGATGCGATTAAAGACATTCAGCTCTATAAAGGTGGAATTCCTGCTGCCTATGGCGGACGAGCCGCTTCGGTATTGCGTATTGACCAAAAAGAAGGAGCAAAAGACCGGTTGCGTTTTAATGGGGGTGTTGGCGTGGTATCCAGTCGAGGCTTACTAGAAGGGCCGCTTGGAAAAGGGTCTTTTTTACTTGCCGGTAGAGGCACCTATGCACATTTGTTTCTCAAAGCAGCAGGACAGGATAACTTGGCCTACTTCTATGATCTCAATACCAAAATAACGCTTCCTATAAACGAAAAGAACAGATTACTGCTCTCGGGATACTTTGGGCGTGATGTGGTATCGTTTGACAATACTTTTGTGAATACCTATGGAAACACGGTGGTTAACCTGCGTTGGAACAGCATCATCTCTCCTAAAATTTTTGGAAACTTATCGCTTATTTACAGCGATTACTATTATGGCTTAGCGCTTGATTTTGTAGGCTTTGACTGGGATTCGGGTATTCAGAATTTTAATGTGAAATACGATTTAAGCTATAATATATCTGAAAAGCTAACGCTTGAAACAGGAGTGCAAGGAACCTACTATAGCTTTAACCCAGGATACATCCAACCGCTTACGGAAACCTCTGGCTTTAATCCAGAACAGTTGCAACATAAATTTGCCGCCGAAGCATCGGTATACCTTAGTGCAAAACACGATATATCGGAAAAATGGGCATTACACTATGGCATTCGTGTGAATCAATTTAACCGCTTAGCACAATCGGGCTTGTTTGAGTATGCCAACGGTCAGCCCGTTGATTTTAACCCCAATTTAAATAGCTATCAAGAAGGAACGCCTATTGGAATCTACAATAAAAGGGATAGCAAACAAAACTACACCAATATAGAACCCAGGCTAACCGTTGCTTACCGTCAAGAAAAAAGTGCTTGGAAAGCAAGTTACCAACGGGTAAATCAATACCTCCATTTGATTTCCAATACCACCTCCCCTACACCTCTGGACGTATGGACGCCTAGCGGACGTTACCTCAAACCACAACAATCGGATCAGTGGGCATTGGGCTATGTCACCGAAAGCGAAGGAGGAAACTCATTTGAAACGGAAGTATTTTATAAAAAAACCGATAATCGATACGACTACATAGACGGTGCTGAGCTGGTTGCCAACGATGCCATAGAGCAGATTTTACTTCCCGGTACCGCACGTGCCTACGGATTGGAACTGTTGTATAAAAAAACGCAAGGCAGGGTAACTGGTTTGGTAGGCTACACCTTATCGCGTGCCGAACAACGCACCCCTGGACTTCAACCCAACGAACCAGGTATTAATCAAGGAGCTTGGTACCGTGCGCCCTATGACAAAACCCACGACTTGAGTATCAGCATCAGCTATGCGCATAACAAACGTTGGAAATGGGACGCTAACGCTATTTTTCAAACGGGACAACCCATCACCTACCCGACTGGGCAATATGAATTTATGGGGACCCGTGTGCCTAGCTTTGGACTGCGCAACGGACAACGCCTCCCTGCCTACCACCGTATTGATATTGCTGCAACTCTTACCCCCCAAAAACAACAAGACAAACGCATAAAGGGGAGTTGGGTGTTTGGTATTTACAACGTTTACAACCGTAGAAATGCCGCTACCATTAGTTTTAAACAAGATGCCGAAACGGGGAAAAATCAAGCCTTTAAGCTGTCCATTTTTGGTATCATCCCCTCTGTAACATATAATATTCGTTTCTGATGAAAAACACACTATTTTTACTAGGACTCTTGCTCTTTATTAGTTGTGAAGACCCTATTGATGTGCCGCTACCCGAAGTAGTCGACAATATCGTGATTGATGCCATGCTGTGGCGCCCAGTAGGGGAAACAACAGGGACTTTGGAAGTTGTGCTTTCGAAAACCACTGACTTCTACAGCGTTGAAGTACCCTATGTGTCGGGAGCAGAAATCACCCTTCAACACGGTGATGTAGCACAAATAGCACAAGAAGAAACACCAGGTCATTACCAACTGGCTGACGTAACGGTAACAGCAAATACAACATACACGCTTCATGTGTTGGTGGATGGTATCCGCTATACCGCAACAGCATCATTAGCGCTTTCGACACGTATAGATGCCATTACGCAAGGAGAAAACACATTGATATCGGGAGATGCTGTAGAGGCAATCATAAGTTTTACCGACAGACCCGAAGAAGGCAATTACTATTTAACAGACTTTGGCTATAACAATTTGGTTGTAACGCGAGATGAATTTTATAACGGTAATCAAGTTCATTTTTCATTCTTCTACGACGAGTACTTCCCAAAAAACACACCAACTCCTGTACATCTTATGGGAGTGGATAAAAACTTTTATACCTATATGCAAATTCTTATTTCGCATGCAGGTCAAGATGGAGGTGGGCCTTTTGCTACGGCAAAGTCCACACTGCGCGGGAATATCGAAAACACTGCCAATCCAAGCGCATTTCCTATGGGTTATTTTAGGGTAATTGAGCGTGATACCTTTATCTTTACAGCTACAGAAAACTGAGATGAACAAACGAAATTTATTTCGAGGGCTACGTGCCATGTCCTATGCAGTGGTACTTGCATTCATAGGCCCTACGGTGTTGACTTCGGCTTTTAAAAATCAAGAGCACCCGATGTATATCCCCGTATTGGGCATTGCCATCTTGCTTTGTTTGGCATCGATTGGTTTTGGTTTTTGGGGCATACGACT
>CALKOU010000002.1 GCA_938092005.1 uncultured Flavobacteriaceae bacterium
AATTGAATGGAACAAAAATTAAATTAGATGACAGTACACTCTATTTAGAAATATCAAAGGTAGAAGGAATGGAATGGGTTAAAGATATTTACCAAGCAGGAAATTCATTTGTTCATCTTGAAAAATCGCATATATTTTCATCCTTGAAAATAGCAGATGAAACAGAAAGAACTATAAATATGTCTATTGGTTTTCACGATATGTTTATTTCTGAAAGTGAAAAAAATGGTTCAGCTGTATGGATGAATAAAATCATAGATTCAATAATTCAACAAGCGCAGATTTGGATGTATGAGAAAGCTGAAAAAATAGGATTTGATATTGAACAATTAAATCATTTAAAATAATGCCAACGCTAAAAGCCCCCGCTGGCGCGAGCCTGCCTGTCGGCAGACAGAGCTTTGTCTCGTGCCAAAAAAAAACTCTAAACCCCAAAATCATGAAGAAAAAAACAAACTTGAAAACCGCATCGGAGGCTTAGTCTTTGTCGGCTGTTTAATGCTTGGCGTTGGTATTGGCTTTATTAAACACGCCGTACACATTGGCGCTGTTATTGGTATGGGCGTTGGCTTTATTGCCATGGCAGCTATCTGGGCGTATTATCGAGGAAAATAAAGTAAATCCTTATATCTTTGAAAAAAAAGATGCAGCTTTCCGCTTTTAAACAAACGCTTGGTCAATTAGACACCCTACAGTTTCAACTCCCCAATGGGCAGTTTGTTCCTGCACATTTTCACCTTACCGAGGTGGGGCATGTAACACGAAATTACATTGACTGTGGCGGTACGCTACGGCAAGAAAACAAACTCAACTTACAGCTTTGGGTGGCGTCAGACACCGACCATCGCCTAAAACCCGATAGCGTTTTAGAGATATTGCAACTAGCCGAAAAACAGTTGGCATACACCGATATGGAAGTAGAAGTGGAATATCAAGAAAGCACCATTGGACGCTATCGCTTGGCATTTGACGGCATTGCCTTTCAACTACTCAATACGCAAACGGCTTGCTTAGCTCCCAATCAATGTGGTATTCCGCAAGAAAAACCTCGGGTACGTGTTACGGCTAGTGGCGTGAGCTGTGATCCCAATTCGGGTTGTTGCTAGAACAACGTCATTGCTCCTAATTGAAAAACCCAAATAAAACCTACTTAAGTCATGATAAAGTTAAACTGTGAACACTGCAACAAAAGCCTGCCCAGCACTAGCGAGGAAGCTATGGTCTGCTCTTATGCCTGCACCTTTTGCAAAGAATGCGTGGAGGGGGTATTGGAAAATATTTGCCCCAATTGCGGTGGACGGTTTGAAAACCGACTAACCACTAGCTAAGAGAAAGCTATTAAAATCTGGCAAGATTCTTGTGATTTAGGAGAAAGATCATTTAAAATCCAAATCATGAAAAAAATCAGCATCCTACTATTACTTATCGTATGCATCACGGCTTGTGAAAAAGACGATGTCAAAAAAAGTTCACAAGTGGACACAGTCACAGAAATCAAAGGGAAACAACTGTATGAACACCACGGTGATGAAGTGTGTTGCCCCAATGAGAGAGGAAAGCAGTCGGCTTATAATTTTATAGCACATGACTATATAAATGGCGTGGAACCCCTTGGTAATAATCCAAACAGAGACATGTTAGAACACAATGGGCTTGAGACTACTACCACAGCATTTGGATTCACTTCAGGGGCTAGTAGCATTTGGGGTGGACTTCACGGCGGAAATGGAACCACAAAATATGTTAAGGTCTCCAATTTTAACTATGATAATGCCACCAAAACAAGCATCAAAAACGCCTATGACCAAGGTAGTAGTTCGACAACCGTAAACTCCGTTCAAAACGGAGATCTCTATGTAGCAAAAATCAGAAACATGGAGTACTATGTGGTGTTAAAAATCACAGGAGTTAATACAACCACCAAAAATGATTTTACCTTTGACTATAAGTATAGTGCTCGATAATCATAGTTTAACCCAAACCCCAGATCATGAGAAAAATAGCATTCCTACTGCTAATTGCATTCATCATTGCCTGTGAAAATGACGATGACAATCCTGATGTGGTTATCAAACCGAAAATAAATGTGCTCATCATTGATGCAGATGCTCATGGCAGGACCGTTGTTCAAGTGCTTACAAATAAGCTACAACCGCTTGACCTAACGGCGTTTGACACAAAGAACAAGCAAGAAGTCATTTTCGACTTGCACGAAGACATCAAGTATCATGTAACCGAAAATGTTGATGACTTAAATCCCAATAAACATCCCGCAGATATTGTGAACATTAGCTTCAGCAGCAACCATCTAAGCAATGCTAAAAACAACTTGGCACAATTTTTAACCAAAGAAAAATTCCCTGAGTTTCCTTTAGTGGTTACTTCTGCTGGAAACACCACAAATACCTGTACGCAAGAAGCCTATGCGTTTGCTAAGGAACACGGAGGCTTATCTTGGTTCGATCATTTGGCGCCCTATTTTGGATGCAATACAAATCCCGAAGAGTCTGCAAATTGCGAACGGATAGAAGAAGCCTTAGTTTTAGATCAGGCGTGTGACTTGTTTGTTGCGCATGTCATACACGAACGACCAGCACTAGCTAAAAATCTTATCATTGTTGGCACAAGTGAGTTTTCAGGTCAAAAACCTGGTCCTGTTATAAAAAGCAGGTGGATTTCAACATACTTTAATTTTTCATCAACCGAGGGTTCTTATGAATCAGGAACAAGTTTTTCAGCACCTTATGTTGTTAAAATGGCAGCCGAAATAAAAAGAAGAGCACCACATTATACGAATGATGAAATTGCACAGTTGATTTTTAGTACAGCCTATGATATTGGTGAACCTGGTATTGATGAAGTTTATGGAAATGGTGTTTTAAACCCCAAAGGCATCTTTGATGAACTTACAAAAAGAGGGTATTAACTAATGGCAAAACCAAAACTGATGAAAGAAAAATTAAGAACTATCGTAGAAAACAATACCACCAAATGGGGAAAGCTATTTGACTACGTCATTCAAGTACTTATTTTGGTGTCATTGGTCTCCTTTTCCATTGAAACGCTACCAAACAATAGTGCTGCTACAATACAAATTCTTATGTGGATTGAGATATCGTGTATTGCTATTTTTTCTATTGAATACCTCCTAAGGGTGTATGTTGCCAAAAAACCCTTGCAATACATCTTTAGTTTTTATGGAATTGTGGACCTGTTAGCCATTCTTCCCTTCTATTTACGGGCAACCTTTGATTTGCGAGCGCTAAGAGTCTTTAGGATTTTCAGAATCTTTCGAGCCTTAAAACTGATACGCTATAACAAGGCTTTACACAGGTTCCATGTTGCTGCCCGAATTGCAAAAGAAGAAATGGTATTGTTTTTTATCGTAGCAGGAATTTTGATGTTTTTGTCATCCGCAGGTATTTATTTCTTTGAAGGAGATGTTCAACCCGAAATATTCAGTTCCATTTTCCACAGTTTTTGGTGGGCAATTGTTACTCTAACCACCGTAGGTTACGGAGATATCGTACCAATAACCGTAGGAGGAAAAATTTTCACCTTTTTTGTTTTAATCATCGGGGTTGGGATAGTAACCGTACCTGCTGGTTTAGTTGCCACCGCACTTGCAAAAGCAAGAAAAATAGAAGATAAGGGTTAGTGCAGTTCGACAAGCTCACCGCAAGAAGTTCGACAAGCTCACCGCGAGAAGTTCGACAAGCTCACCGCAAGAAGTTCGACAAGCTCACCGCAAGAAGTTCGACAAGCTCACCGTAAGGACATTTAAAACACCGTGCTGGCAACCTTGTGAATATTATCCGATTTACCCATGGAGTAGTAATGCAAAAAGGGCACGCCTGCGTCTATAAGCTCCTTGCTTTGTGCAATACACCATTCAATTCCTGCTTCTCTAACGGCTTCTCTGGTCTTAGCTTTTAGCACCTCTTTGATTAGTGCCTCGGGTAAGTCTACATGAAAGCGATGTGGAATCATGTTCAGTTGTTTTTGTGTGGCCAATGGCTTTAATCCTGGGATAATGGGCACTTCAATTCCTGCAGCCCTACAACTATCCACAAAAGCAAAATACTTGCTGTTATCAAAAAACATTTGCGTGACCACATAGTCGGCGCCAGCTTCAATTTTCTTCTTTAAAAAATGAATATCGCTTTCCATGTTGGGTGCTTCCATATGCTTTTCGGGGTAGGCCGCAACACCAATGCAAAAATCGGTTTGTGCTTTGTTTTGGATGTCCTCATCCAAATAAACCCCTTTGTTCATGTCTGAAATTTGATGCACCAAATCCAATGCGTAAGCATTCCCTTTTGGCTCAGGTTTAAAATAGGTTTCAGACTTTACGGCATCGCCACGAAGTGCTACCACATTATCAATCCCCAAAAAACCCATATCAATCAAAAAGTTTTCCGTATCCTCTTTGGTAAACCCACCACACAACACGTGTGGAATAGCATCCACTTTATACTTGTTTTGAATGGCGGCACAAATACCTACCGTTCCTGGACGCTTACGCACAACACGCTTTTCTAAAAGTCCGCCTGGCAATTCTTTGTACTCGTATTCTTCACGATGATAAGTAACATCAATAAAGGGAGGATTAAACTCCATCAACGGATCTATGTTATCAAAAATGGTTTGAATATTCTGCCCTTTCAACGGCGGTAGAATCTCAAATGAAAACTGCGTCTGCTCCGCTGATTGTCGAATGTGTTCGGTTACTTTCATCTTATTCCTTTAGGTTAGGTTGTAGCCACTGTGTGGCTTTTTCAATCGTTATATTTTTTCGTGTAGCGTAATCTTGAACTTGCTCTTTTGTAATCTTGCCTAAACCGAAATACGCAGCCTCTGGATGCGCAAAATAGTAGCCCGAAACCGATGCCGCAGGCCACATGGCAAGACTCTCTGTAAGTTCAACGCCAATGCGTTCTTTGACCTGTAACAACTCCCAAATGGTTTCTTTTTCCAAGTGGTCTGGGCAAGCGGGATATCCCGGCGCAGGACGAATACCGTTGTACGATTCTTTGATTAGCTCTTCGTTAGTCAACGACTCGTTAGGTTGGTAGCCCCAGTGCGTAATACGAACTTGCTCGTGCAAATATTCCGCAAATGCCTCAGCAAAACGGTCGGCAAGCGCTTTGATCATAATGCTGTTGTAATCGTCGTTACGCGCTTCAAATTCCTTAGCCAATTCTGCCGTACCAAATCCTGCTGTAACACAAAAACATCCCATATAATCTTGAATTCCTGAAGCTGTTGGCGCAATGTAGTCTGACAAGGCGCGATAGGGTTTGCCTTTGCTTTTTAACAATTGCTGGCGTAGGGTTCTAAAGAAATAGGTTTGGTTGTTATGGCTTACCTCGATATCATCCTGCACAGTACTATTGGCTTTAAATAATCCAAAAACCGCCTTTGCTTTGAGGAGCTTACCCGCTATAACTTGTTGAAGCATGGCTTGTGCGTCTTCAAAAAGTTGGGTAGCCTGCTCCCCTACAATGTCGTCGGTTAAAATGGCTGGATACTTTCCATGCAAATCCCACGAACGGAAAAAAGGAGTCCAATCGATATAGTCAACAAGTGCTGAAAGCTCTTGATCTATTTGTTGAATCCCCAATTGTTTTGGTGGCATGGGTTGCTGACTTTCGAAATCAATCTTTAACCGCTTTGTACGGGCTTCTGCTAACGACACATAAGTTTTGTGCTCGCTGCGCTTTTGAAAGCGAGTGCGAAAATCGTCGTAATCTGATTTTATGGTTGCCTTATAGGCGTCCTTTGTCTTGGGCTGAAGCAAGTTCCCCACTACGGTCACGGCACGAGAAGCATCGTTTACATGCACCACCGCATGGTCGTACTGCGGTGCAATCTTAACTGCCGTATGCGCTTTGGATGTTGTTGCCCCTCCAATAAGAACTGGAATGTTATGGCCGGTTTTGTTTAGCTCTTTAACGAGGTAAACCATCTCGTCTAAGGATGGGGTAATTAAACCCGAGAGTCCAATGGCATCTACTTGTTCAGCTAGAGCCGTTTCAATGATACGCTCTGGCGGTACCATAACGCCCATGTCAATTATGTCATAGTTGTTGCATCCGAGTACTACACTCACGATGTTTTTGCCAATATCGTGGACATCGCCTTTTACAGTTGCCATTAAAATTTTACCAGCAGCTTCGGGTTTTCCCGATTGAGAGGCTTCTATATAAGGTAGTAAATAAGCAACGGCTTTTTTCATTACTCGTGCCGATTTTACCACTTGTGGCAAGAACATTTTCCCGCTGCCAAACAAATCGCCTACAACGTTCATTCCATCCATTAATGGCCCTTCGATAACTTCGATTGGTGCTTTGGCTTGTTGCCTGGCTTCCTCAATATCTTCCACTACAAATTGATCAATTCCCTTAACCAACGCGTGGGTAATTCTGGCTTGAAGCTCTTGCTTGCGCCATGTCAAATCGTTTTTGCTTTTAGCTTTCGTATCACCTTTTACGCGTTCAGCAAAATCCAATAAACGCTCGGTAGCATCGTCTCGGCGGTTGAGCAACACATCCTCAACACGCTCCAATAAATCTTTTGGAATCTCGTCATACACCTCAAGCATGGTTGGGTTTACAATACCCATGGTCATCCCATGTTGAATGCCGTGATATAAGAATGCAGCGTGCATGGCTTCACGCACAGCATTGTTTCCTCTAAAAGAGAACGAAACATTACTCACACCTCCACTAATGTGTGCGTGGGGCAAATTTTCACGAATCCACTTCGTGGCCTTAAAAAAGTCCAACGCATTGGTTTTATGCTCTTCCATTCCTGTTGCCACAGGAAAAATATTAGGATCAAAAATGATATCTGAGGGAGGAAAACCAACTGCGTTTACAAGAATATCATAGGAACGTTTACAGATTTCAATACGACGCTCAAATGAGTCGGCTTGTCCGTCTTCATCAAACGCCATGACAATAACCGCAGCACCGTAGCGCAGAATTTTTTTGGCTTGGCTAATAAATACAGCTTCTCCCTCCTTTAAACTAATAGAATTGACCACGCATTTGCCCTGTACGACTTGTAGTCCTGCTTCAATAATCTCCCATTTAGAGCTATCAATCATGATCGGGATTCGAGCAATATCTGGTTCAGACTGAATGAGGTTGAGGAATCGGGTCATGGCTGCAACACCGTCGATCATACCTTCATCCATATTCACATCCAAAATCTGGGCTCCGCCTTCAACCTGGTCGCGTGCTACTTCAAGTGCTGTTTCTAAATCGTCTTGTTCAATAAGGCGTAAAAAGCGTCGAGAACCTGTAACGTTGGTGCGTTCTCCTACGTTAACAAAATTGGTGTCTGGACGTACCACAAGAGGCTCTAAGCCCGAAAGCGTTAAGAACGTTGGATTAGGCATGTTGAAGAATGGGTCTGGGTTTGTGTTTTGCTGCTGCTTGCGCTAGTGCAGCAATATGCTCGGGAGTTGAACCGCAGCATCCGCCAATAATGTTAACAAGTCCGTCGGCCATATAGGGTTCCATAAGGATGCACATTTGCTCAGCTGTTTGATCGTATTCACCAAAAGCGTTGGGTAGTCCAGCGTTGGGATGTGCCGAGACAAATCGGGTGGTTTCTTGTCCCAAGCGTTGTATATAAGGTTTTAATTGATCAGCGCCCAAGGCGCAATTGAATCCTACGCTCAACAAATCAATATGGGAAATGGATATCAAAAAAGCCTCTACGGTTTGTCCAGAAAGCGTACGCCCCGAAGCATCGGTAATGGTGCCGCTCACCATAACGGGCATGTCCAATTGCTGCTCTTCTTTAATTTCGTCAATTGCAAATAACGCTGCTTTGGCGTTGAGGGTGTCAAAAACGGTTTCGACCATTAGCATGTCTACACCTCCTTTGATAAGACCCAGAGTTTGCTCGCGATAAGCCGCTTTTAGTTCGTTGAACGTAACGGCGCGATATCCCGGGTCGTTAACATCTGGAGACATACTGGCCGTTTTGTTGGTTGGCCCAATAGAACCCACTACAAAACGAGGTTTGCTTGGGTCTTTGGTTGTAAAATCGTCCGCTGCCTTACGTGCAACTTTTGCAGATGCAACGTTAAGTTCCTCAACATAATCTTCCAAAGCATAATCTGCCATGGCTATACGTGTACTTGAAAAGGTATTGGTTTCTATAATATCAGCTCCAGCTTCTAAGTACTTTGCATGCACTTCATAAATAGCATCGGGTTGGGTGATGGATAGCAAATCGTTATTTCCAGCAAGTGGAACCGTATGATTACCAAAACGATCTCCCCTAAAATCGGCTTCTGAAAAACCATATTGCTGTAACATGGTGCCCATGGCACCGTCAAGCACCAGTATACGCTCGGCTAATAAAGCATTTAGCTTACTCATACCAGTTTATCTAAGGCTTGTTTTATATCCCCAATAATATCGTCGATATGTTCTAACCCAACAGAAATACGAATGAGTCCATCTGTAATACCAACTGCCAAACGATCTTCGACACTTAGCTTGCTGTGTGTTGATATGGAGGGCTGGGTAACAATTGTTCGTGAATCGCCTAAGTTTGAGGAACGTGAACACATGGCTACATTGTCCATAAATTGTTTCCCGCCTTCAATTCCATTTTTGACTTGAAAAGCCACAATATTACCACCACGCTTCATTTGCTTTTTTGCAATGGCATACTGCGGATGGGCTTTATGAAAAGGAAAGCGTACCTCCTCTACTGCTTTGTGTTGCAGTAAAAAATCAGCAACTTTTTCGGCATTATCACAGTGTCGATCTACGCGAAGTGCTAGTGTTTCCAAACTTTTAGAAAGTGTCCATGCGTTAAAGGGTGACATGGCAGGTCCAGTGTTGCGTGCAAAAGCTGTAATTTCTTCCATTAAATCGGCACGACCTACGGTTATTCCACCCAGTACTCTACCTTGACCATCTATGAGTTTGGTAGCGGAATGAATAACCAAATCAGCACCAAAGTCC
This sequence comes from uncultured Flavobacteriaceae bacterium, assembly GCA_938092005.1. GTDB lineage: Bacteria > Bacteroidota > Bacteroidia > Flavobacteriales > Flavobacteriaceae > UBA7446. Next base: position 8,994 of record CALKOU010000002.1, read on the forward strand.
ATAGGCTGCTGCAAATATGGCGTTGCGAAGCAATTGTCAATGATTAAAATAAGGTTGTGCTTTTTCGCCAAAACACCCAAGCGTTCCAAATCTAATACCTGTAATCCAGGGTTGGTTGGCGATTCGGCATAAATCACTTTGGTGTTTGGGGTTACCAACTCCTCAAAACGATCCAAATCTGCTACATCAAAATAGGTGGTTTGAATGTTCCATTTGGGTAAAAACTTAGTAAACAATCCATGTGTTGATCCAAATACAGCACGTGCCGAAAGAATGTGATCGCCACTGTTTAATAATGCGGCAAAGGTTCCAAAAACTGCGGCCATACCAGTAGCAAAAGCACAGCCTTCTTCTGCCCCTTCCATTTGACAAATTTTCTCAACAAATTCGTTGGTGTTGGGGTTTGTGAAACGGCTGTAAACGTTTCGCTTTTTTTCTTCAGCAAAAGAAGCACGCATCTCTTCCGCATCCTCAAAAACAAAGCTTGAGGTTAAAAAAAGAGGCACACTATGTTCGTCGTGTTGCGAACGCTCAACTTGTGTGCGAACAGCACTTGTTTCAAATTTTTTTGGGCTCATAAGTACTATTATTTACAATTACAGAAAATGTGATTTCAGCGGTAGCTGCCAATGTTAGGGAAACAGAGCAGTATTTGGTAAACGACAACTCGGCCGCGCGGTATACTTTTTCGGGTTTTATATCGCCTGTAACCGTAACAGTTGCGTGAATCTTAGTAAATAACGATGGTGCAACTTTATCAGGACGCTCACCGTTTACTTCAATGTTAAGTGTATCAAAGCTTGCTTTTTTCTTCTTTAAGATCGATATAATATCAATGCTAGAGCAACCCGCAACACCCATAAGTAACAGCTCCATTGGACTAGCACCCTGGGGTTTTTCAACCGATTTGTTATCAATAGCAATTTGATACCCCCTATCATTTTCGATAGTGGCATGATATCCTGATTGATGTGTTAGTTTTACATTCATATGGGTTCGTGAATTGGCGTAAATACTTCTTTTAACAATTGGTTCAATTGGTCGTTTTCTATTAAAAAGGCATCATGTCCGTGAATGGAGTTAATGGTTTTAAAGAACACATTGGGTTTAACATTCAACAAACGACGATAGGTTTCTCTGTTGTCATCGTGTGTAAAAAACAAATCTGTATCAATAGACACCAAGAATATATTCCCCGAAATTTTTTGCACGAGTGCTTCAAAGGATTCCCGTTGAGAACAAATATCAACAGACCCCAACAAGTGATTCATGGACAGATAAGCACGTGGATCAAAACGATCCGCTAATTTATCGCCATGATAGAGCAACCAGGTTTCTACATTGTACCGATTAAGTTTGGGGTGAATGGTACGTCCAAACCTTGATTTAAACGACTGTGGCGTTCTATAGCAAAGCATGGCGTGAATGCGTGCATCTTCAAGTGGGTTTTCAGAGTTTTTAAGCAATCGATCTTGGAGCAGTACGTTTGCCAATATCCAATCTGAGGCTTCCCAATGACATGCAATTGGAATCACATTTTGAATAAATTGTGGGTATGAAACCGCCATTTCCCATGCCAATGCACCACCAATAGACCCGCCAATAGCTGCATAGAGTTCCGTAATGCCAAGTGCGTCTAACGCAACTTTAAAGGCTTCCGACACGTCTCGTAGTGTCCATTCTTTATAGTCCACTAAAAAATTATCAACAAAGCCATTTCCAGGAAAATTAAAGGCAATAACGCTATACACCTCGGTATCTATCAGCTTGTTAGGGCCAATAATAGCACTCCACCATCCTTCTTCTCCCGAAACATTGGAATTACCTGTAAGGGAGTGGTTTACCAAAACCACAGGTGCCTTGTCAAGGGGTTGTCCAAATACTTGGTAGGTTAAGGTTAATGGAGTAACCTTACCACTACGCAATTGAAAAGAAGGAATGTTGTGTTTTTGAAGTGATGACATTTTGCCTTTTTCCTTTTAAAAATTACAGTGTGTCAAAAGCTGCTTGTAAATCTGCTTTCAAATCTTCTATATCTTCTAATCCGACAGACAAACGAATAAGATCATTTGTAACTCCTGTTTCTTCTTGTTGTTCAGGTGTTAACTGTTGGTGTGTGGTACTTGCGTTGTGAATGATCAGTGACTTCGAGTCTCCGAAGTTTGCAAGTAATGAGAATAATTTGGTGTTATCTGCAATTTTCTTTGCTGCTTCAAATCCACCTTTAGCACCAAAAGTAACAACACCACTTTGTCCGTTAGGCAGGTATTGCTTTGCTAAAGCGTTGTATTTGCTTGACTCAAGTCCTGGGTAATTCACCCATTCCACTGCATCATTTTCACTTAACCACTCCGCTAACTCTAGTGCATTTTGACTGTGCTTTTGCATTCTTACCGAAAGGGTTTCTATTCCCTGAATGATTTGGAATGCATTAAATGGACTAATGGCACCTCCTAAGTCGCGTAAGCCTTCAATTCGAACTCTTGCGATGTAAGCAGCGGGGCCTAGTGCCTCGTGATAATTTAAGCCGTGATACGACGGAGATGGCGAAGTAAACTCAGGGAATTTACCACTTGACCAATCAAAAGTTCCAGCGTCGATAATAACACCTCCCATGGAAGTACCGTTACCGTTTAGGTATTTGGTAAGTGAGTGAATGACGATGTTTGCGCCATGCTCAATAGGGTTTAATAATGCAGGTGTAGCTACCGTGCTGTCCACCATAAAAGGAATTTTATGCTTTTGCGCAACTTTAGAAATCGCAGCCAAATCAAGCACATCTAGCTTAGGATTTCCCAGCGACTCAGCAAAAATGAGACGGGTATTTTCTTGAACAGCATCTTCAAAATTAGACACATCATTTGGGTCAACAAATGTAGTTGTGATACCAAAGCGTGGTAACATTGATTTTAACATGTTGTAAGAACCGCCGTATAAGCTGTTGGAAGAAACGATGTGATCACCCGCTTTTAAAAAGGTAAGAATACCTGTTGATACGGCTGCAGTACCAGAACATGTTGCAACCGCTGCTATACCGCCTTCAAGAGCAGCTAAACGCTGTTCCAAGACATCAGTGGTTGGGTTATTAAGACGTGTGTAGATATAGCCGGGCTCTGCAAGCGCAAATAAATTTGCTGCATGCTCAGCATTATTAAATACAAAAGATGTTGATTGGTACAAAGGTACTGCGCGTGTTCCTTGTGTTTGTGTTACGTCGTGTCCTACGTGCAATGCATCTGTAGAAAATTTTGAATTACTCATATTTATTTAATTAAAAGGGTTTTGAAGGGTTCTGTTAAATCTAATTTCTCCCATGTAAACAGCTCAACTTCGCAGTCAATGCGTCCGTTGTAAGGAGATTCAAATGTTTTTGTTACAATTTTTGGGCTTCGTCCCATATGGCCATAAGCTGCTGTTTCTTCATAAATAGGATTACGAAGTTTTAGGCGTTGCTCAATACCATAGGGCGTTAAATCGATGTGTTGTGCCACTTTTTCAGCAATTTCAGCATCTGTAAACGTCGTATTTGAGGTTCCGTAAGTATTGATAAAAATAGAGGTTGGTGCAGCTACGCCAATAGCGTAACTGAGCTGTACGAGCACTTCGTTGCAAACTCCAGCAGCAACCAGGTTTTTTGCGATGTGTCGCGCTGCGTATGCGGCACTACGATCTACTTTCGATGGATCTTTACCACTAAAAGCACCTCCGCCGTGAGCTCCTTTTCCACCATAGGTGTCCACGATAATTTTACGCCCAGTAAGCCCCGTATCGCCGTGCGGCCCGCCAATGACAAATTTTCCTGTTGGGTTAATGTGATAGGCGATGTCGTTCCCAAACAATGCTTGAATATGCTTAGGGTAATCCGCAATAACTTTTGGGATAACCAATCCAATTAAATCTTTTCTGATTTTGGCAAGCATCACATCGTCTATATCAAAGGCGTCATGTTGGGTTGAGATAACGATGGTGTCCACACGCAATGGCTTGTTGTCATCTGTATATTCTAGCGTAACTTGTGATTTTGCATCTGGTCTTAAATACGGAATAGCTGTTCTTTCTCTTCGAAAATCAGACAACACACGCATAATCTTGTGAGAAATATCAAGTGCTAAAGGCATGTAGTTTTCAGTTTCGTCGGTGGCGTAACCAAACATAATACCTTGGTCACCAGCACCTTGTTCAGCGCTTTCTTCTCGATCCACTCCCTGATTGATATCAGGAGATTGCTCATGAATGAGCGAAATCACGCCACAAGAATCGCCTGAAAACTGGTAGGCGTCTTTATTGTAGCCAATTCGGTTAATGGTGCGCCGCGTAATGGACTGAATATCGAGGTACGTTTTGCTCTTTACCTCACCAGCAACAACAGCTTGACCGGTAGTAACCAAGGTTTCGCAAGCTACTTTACTTTTGGGATCGAACGCTATAAAATGATCTAGTAGTGCATCACTAATCTGGTCGGAAACCTTGTCTGGATGGCCTTCACCTACTGATTCTGATGTAAAAAAATATGACATAATCTTGCTTTTGGGGAGTATATTGACTGATTGCAGTAATCAAAAGCAAGCTGTTTTAGCAGTTTTTTTGAGAGGTTGCAATCAGTCAAATCCTTCCTCTGTGGGCACAAATATACGACAAGATGAAACTTTACAAAGAAATTTTATCTAAAACTTACAGAAACCCCAACATTTAGGGTATTGAATTCCTGAAGCGTGTAATTAGCAAATATCTTTAAGAACAGTAAGTTTGCTCGAAGTCCAACCAATCCGTGAGCTCCCGAATAAGATTTTTCTGAACTTAACGGATCTTTAGGTGTTCCTGGATAAATAGGAGAATAATCACCTAACATGTTAAAAGCTACATCGCCGTTACTGTAGCCAAACCCTGCCATCACGCTTATGATAGGAAAATCTAGAGAGGCTAATGCTTGCACTAAAAAAGTATCTACGCCCAAGGTTAGTTTTTCGGTTTTATTAAGATCATTGAAAAAATACTCCCCATTAAGTTTTGAATATGACGCAAGAGCAGAAACGTTTAACGGAAGCTTGTCCAGTAGTCCCAAATATTGCATGAGGTTGTGCTTAATGCCTATCCCAAACAAATCAACTTCAAAGCCTTTGAATTTTGATTTTGGGATGTAGTGAAGGATTACGTCGGTATCAAAAAATAAACCAACTCCAGCCTGCAAATAAGGGGTTGGTAATGAGTTGAGGATCAAATCATCTTCAAGACCACCAGGTAATTGGAATGTAGCTCCAGTAGTGGTTTCTGTAAATGTAGTGCCACCTGCTGGTCCAAAAGCAGTGCTTGCGGTAGTAGAAGTAGTCGTAAGCTTGCTCAATCCCAATTCATTAATATCAAATGATTTTGAACCATCAGGAACGCTTGGCGACACAACGCCAACAGTGATATCAAACCCCAATTTTTTGTGTGTTTTTGCCGATGATGACCAGCCACCATTAAGGCCATAGGTTAGCGATTGACCAACAGGGGCAATATAGGCGTCTGCCAAAAGTTGTGCATCTTCAGTTGTTGCGGCTAGTATTTTTTCTAAATCGTTAAATAATTGCGCTGATGCAAATGTGGTTGTAAAAAATGTCAGGATAATAATTGCGTTTCGCATGATATTGGGTTTTAATATTGCAAATATAACTTAAATGAGGTATTTAAGGGTTAGAAAAATAAATCGGGGTTGGATAATGTAAGAAGTTGTTGTTTGCGTAATGCCTGAAAAATTATCGCTGTTGATACTTCCATTATTAAGCAGATTCGTTGCTTGAAGACCAAATTCCCATTTGCTGTCTTTTTTGTTATATAGCAATGACATGGACAAATCATCATAATTATTTAATGATGTACTGCCCAGTCTGTAATCAAAGAAACTATAGTCTGCCAAAAAAATAAACCCGTCTAAAAAAGCAGCATCCACCCCAACAAAAGGGCGCTCGGTTATGTAGTACCTAACCTGATCTTCATCTTTTGAGCGGTTGTTGTTATAACTATATCCAATCTCAATGTTAGGGGCTGCCTTAAAGTTTGTTGCCAATGAAGCACTTCCAAATTGTGTAAAATAATCAAACTGGCGTAAGTCTCCATTAACAATATTATACGTTTTTCTTTTTGTAGCACGAAGCGTGAGGCTTGTTTTCAGGTTATTGAATCGCTTTTGTAGTCGTGCATTTACGTTGATGCGTTCTTCTGCTTTTGGCGAATTAAATGGTGATGATTCTCTATTAATCCCATTAATTGTATTAACTGTTTTAAAAGTGTCAAACTGTTTTTGATAATTCATACGAATAAAAATATTCGTGAAATTGAACATGTTAAAGTTAAAATAATTGAGGGAATAGTTGTGAAAATAAGCAGGACGAAGCGAGCTATTACCAACAAATAGTCTATTGTAGTTACTAAAGGTGTATGCGTCTCCTAATCTGCTAACATCTGAGTATTGTAACTGGGCACGGTACGTAAATCGAATATTTTCTGAGTCCCGAAGCTGATAGCGCACCCAAACATCAGGCAACAGTCTTGTTTCATTGCTGTTTGTAGGATTTAATTGAAGCGTTTTAATATCATATTGGTGCAGTGTTACTCCAGGATTAATGGTGAATTTGCCTGTTTTTATTCTGTACCGGAGAGCTCCATATACGTCTGAGAAATCATAGCGCACATCGTTGATCAAATTCGGTTGATCAAAAAGGGTTAATGTGCCATTGATCGTATTACCTATAGTTGAGTCATAGTCTTGACGTACTTGGGTGGTACCAAGCGTTAGGTTTAGACTTGAAGTATCCGACAACATATAATAATACTCCAATCGTCCATCGAGCTTATTGGTTTTGGTAAAACGATTTTGTTGCACTAAATATCCATCGGGCTGCTCTACCAATGGGAGCACATCAGGAAAAAGAATACGCTCTTTCTGTAATTCAAAAAATGGATTTTCTTCTTGTAATGTGTGTTGTAATTCTAAGGCAAAAATGTGTTGCTCATTACGTGTGAAATAAGCATTCAGATTTTGACTCAACTGCAAAGGTGTTTGGGTTCTTAGCGAGGCTATATTTTCTTGTCTTGCAGCTGTTGATAGGATGTCGCTGTTTTCTATTTCATCTGCTTTGCGATAAAAAATATCATATTCAAACTGAAAGCTTGGATTGGCATTGTAAAGCGTACTGAACTTGTACAGTTGTGAGGTATTCACTTGAGCAAAATTGTTATCTGTTGTTTCTGTCACTCCAGTTGTTGTAAACGTTCGCTCTCGAATGGAATTGATTTTGGTGTTGTTTTGAGAAAAAATAGCAAATCCAGAAAAGTTCAACCCCGCATTGGGCGCGTATGAAAAGTTGGTGGCTGCAAAGTCATTATCAATAGCCGCGGCATTATTGTTTTGAAGATTGGAAAGTCCTACATCGTCGGTTTGAATGTTAATAGAAGAGCCGCTTTGGTTACTTTGGTTTCGAAATCCTCCTGTAAATCTAAAATAATCACGGCGGGTAAAAGGATTTTGACCTAAGTTATTACTGTTGCCAAGAAAATTAATACTTGTTTTTGGACTATAGTAAAACACTTTAGGATTTAATAAAAATCGGTCTTTTTCGCCGCCTCCGCCGCCAAGCTCACCAAACCAAAATTTATCTTTCCCCTCTTTTAATTTGATGTTAATCGCCATGTTGTCGTCGTTGTTGGTAACGCCGCTCAACTGAGATACTTCGTTGAAGTTTTTTAATACCTGGACTTTATCAATCGCATTAGCAGGAATATTCTCCGTGGCGATCTTGGAATCACCATCAAAAAAATCTTTGCCTTCTACCATGACTTTTGTTACCTGTCGCCCTTCAACTTCAATTTGTCCGTCGTCATTGATTTCAACGCCTGGTAAATTCTCTAAAACATCTTTTAATTTACGCTCAGAACCTGTATTAAATGAATCGACATTGTATACAATCGTATCCCCTTGAATGGAGACGGGCATTTCATAGGTAACCTCAACGCCGTCCAACTGCTCGGCTTGTTCGTACATTACAACAACCTCGTTTAAGTCTATTGAAGATTTGCGCTCGAGCTCAACTGGCTTATATCCCAAATAGGATACTTTGATTTTGTAAGACACCCCTTTCTTAATGCCAATAGAAAATTTGCCTTCCAAATCAGAAATGGCAAAATTATCCATGCGATTTGTTTCTTGATTTGTCGCAACAATATTTGCTGTAGAAATAACTACTCCTAAACTATCTAAAACTACTCCTTCAAATCTGATGTTTTGAGCGCTACTTGCTGCAGATAACATTACGGCAAGCAATACCGCTACTTTTCTAATTTTTATCATCCTAACCCCTTATCATGATACGATTCCCATTACCGCGCCTGTTTCCATTGTTTCGAAAGCGCTCACGCATCTCTTTGGACTTTTCATCCCTTATTTTAGAAAATTCCTCTTGTGTGACTTTAACGCCCTTTTTTGGTGGTTCAAGCTTAAACTTTTCAGCTGTATTCAGCTGAACTTCTGTACAAACAAGCACACGATTGCCATCTTGTACCATTAAAACCAGTCCGGGTAGACCAAAATAGCCCGCTGGTCCAGCAGAAATAGGAACATCGGGGGTGAACCATACTGAAACGGTAACATCAACTTTTTCGGGTTTTCCTTCTTTTTCATCACCGGCGTTTCGCCTTCCAAAAGACATACGAAAATTATCAGGGGCTTGCTTGGTGGTATATGTTGCCTCATAGGCCGTATACTTCCCTATTTGTTTTGATGCGCCTGTAAATTTCCATTTTCTATTTTGTTCATCTTTTGACACTAAAAACAACTTGCCAAAGAGTTCCTGCTGACTTGTTTGTTTGCGAGCAGCTAAGTCGGTGTGTATTATGCTTCCTGAACCACCTCCAAAACGCATGGACATACGACCTCTTTCCCCTTGTGGGCTTTCAAGCTTTTCTTCTTTTTTATACAGTGATTGTCCTTGATCAAAAAACAAATGAAATTTTTGGGGTTCAGACATGCGTTTTTTGATGCGATCTACAACATTCTTTGGAATATTAGGATTAGCACTAAAATCAATATCCATGCTAACTTTCATTGTATACGTTGCTTTGGAAAGCTGTGCGTTTGAAATACTTGTTACTAAAATTGATAGTGCTAAAAGAAGTATGCGCATAAAAAGTTATTTTTACTTAGACCTCGGAACAGTTAAAAAGTTTGCTTTATTATATTTTAATATTTCAAAAAAAATAGCTTAAACTAAAGCTAACTAAGACATATTTTTTTGGAAAGATACTTATATTAGGCTAAAATTTAGACATGCATATTGCCATAGCAGGAAATATAGGAGCAGGAAAGACAACACTTACCGAATTACTACACAAACACTACGGTTGGGAAGCACTTTATGAGGACGTGGTTAAGAACCCCTATTTAGATGATTTTTATGCCGAAATGGAACGTTGGTCTTTTAACCTTCAAATTTATTTTCTAAACAGTCGTTTTAGACAACTTTTGGATATTCACAAAAAAGGAAATGATGTGGTGCAAGACCGATCCATTTATGAAGACGCTTACATTTTTGCGCCAAACCTGAATGCTATGGGGCTGATGACGCATCGTGATTTTAAGAATTACCAAGCTGTGTTTGAACTTATGGAGTCATTGGTCAAAGGACCAGATTTGATGATTTACTTGAGAAGTTCTATCTCAAACCTTGTCTCTCAAATTCATAAGCGTGGAAGAGAATATGAAAATTCGATTAGCATAGAATACTTAAGCAGACTCAACGAGCGCTATGAGGCTTGGGTACATAACTACGACAAAGGGAAACTCCTTATCATTGATGTTGATGAATTGAATTTTGTTGACAACAAAGAAGATTTTGGTTCTGTTGTCGAAAAAATCGATGCTGAATTAACAGGGTTATTTACGAGATAATCGAGATTTAAATACTTCTAAGCTTACGCTGAGGTCGTTTACTTCGTAACGCCTAATTCATTTTCAGCAGAAGTAATGGCTTCTTGAACTTCGTCTGCAGTGCCTTCAAATACTTTAACTTGCTCCACTTCTTGACCATCTTTGCTTGTAACTACTGAAATGGTGCCTTTAGCCATACCTTCATCCGTGCGCTCCATTTGAACTTCAACTTGAAGAACCTCTGCATCATTAGCATGTGCATCGCCTAATAACGGAGCAAGCACAAGACCAATTAGACATGTAAGTTTGATGAGAATGTTCATGGAAGGACCAGAAGTATCTTTAAATGGATCACCAACCGTGTCGCCAGTAACGGCTGCCTTGTGGGCATCTCCCCCTTTTTCTTCAAGCTTACCGTCAATTTCAACCCCTGCTTCAAGAGATTTTTTAGCGTTGTCCCATGCACCACCTGCATTGTTCTGAAAAATGGCCCACATTACACCCGAAACACAAACACCTGCCATATAACCACCCAGTGGTTCTGCACCAAATATGAGTCCGATTAGAATTGGTGTAACAATTGTAATTAAACCTGGAATCAACATTTCTTTAAGTGCTGCTTTGGTCGAGATATCAACACATTTAGCATACTCTGGCTTTGCTTTTCCTTCTAAAATTCCTGGAATTTCTTTAAACTGGCGACGTACTTCACGTACCATTTCCATAGCCGCTTTTCCAACAGACTGCATAGCAAGGGCTGAGAATACAACAGGTATCATGCCGCCAATAAACAACATAGCCAATACGTCAGCTTTGAAAATATTTATACCATCAATTCCTGTGAAGGTTACATAAGCTGCAAAAAGGGCAAGTGCTGTAAGTGCAGCAGAGGCAATCGCAAAACCTTTACCCACTGCTGCGGTAGTATTCCCCACAGAATCCAAAATATCGGTGCGTTCACGTACTTCTGGATCTAATTCACTCATCTCGGCTACACCGCCTGCATTATCAGCAATGGGTCCAAATGCATCAATTGCTAATTGCATAGCAGTGGTTGCCATCATAGCTGAAGCAGCAAGAGCAACACCATAAAATCCTGCAAGCGCATAAGAGCCATAAATAGCAGCAGCAAATAATATTACAGATAAAAATGTAGATTTCATCCCAACAGCTAGACCTGCAATAATGTTTGTTGCAGCTCCAGTTGAACTGTTTTGTACAATGTCCATAACCGGCTTTTTACCTAGTGAGGTATAGTAAGCGGTTACCATGGAAATAAGTGCCCCAACGGCTAAACCAATACAAGCAGCTCCAAAAACATTAACGGATGGAACAGCTTTGGTTCCTTCACCAAAAAAGGTCATGTTAAGGGTTTCTGGAAGCATCCATTCAATAAGAAACCAACTTGCCGCAAGCGTGATCAAAATGGCAATCCAGTTTCCAGCATCAAGTGCGCGCTGCACCTGTGATTCTTTAGCTGAATTGTCTTTGATGCGGACAAAAAGCGTACCAATAATAGAGGCTAACACCCCAACCCCTGCAATAAGCAGCGGAAGCAATATGGGGCCCATGCCATCAAATGATGTAAGGGTTGTACCTGCATCGAACATGTCTTTAATAACATAGTTACCAAGTACCATGGCAGCCAACACTGTGGCAACATAAGAGCCAAACAAATCGGCACCCATACCCGCAACATCTCCAACATTATCACCAACATTGTCGGCAATCGTGGCAGGATTTCTAGGGTCATCTTCAGGGATTCCCGCTTCAACTTTTCCAACCAAATCGGCACCAACGTCAGCAGCTTTGGTATAAATACCACCACCCACACGTGCAAATAATGCAATGGACTCAGCGCCAAGAGAAAAACCTGCAAGTGTTTCTAACACTATGGTCATGTTGGCATAAAAGCTACCATCTTGGGTCATGTATTGGGAAAGGAAAAATAAAAATAATAAGCTCAATCCAAGAACAGCTAAACCAGCTACACCTAGTCCCATAACCGTCCCTCCATTAAATGAAACTTTTAACGCATTTGGCAAACTCGTTTTGGCAGCCTCTGCAGTGCGTGAATTTGCATCTGTAGCAATGCGCATACCAATATTTCCAGCAAACGCACTAAATATGGCTCCCAGAATAAAGGCAGGAACGATCATCCAATGGGTAGATGGCACCAATGTTGAGACCACATAAAGAGCAACGGAAGCACCCAAAACAAAAAACAACAGTAAGCGGTATTCTGCATTCAAAAACGCAAGCGCACCTTCTTTAATGGCACTTGAAATTTCGTGCATGGTACTGTTTCCAGCAGATTGTTTACGAACCCATTGTGCTTTAAAAAGCATAACTAGTAATCCAAAAACGGCAAGTACTATGGGAATATAAAAGGCAAATTCATTCATGATTAGGAAGGTATCTTTAATTAATTCATTACTTTTTTAACAGCACGTACAACATCCTCATGGTTAGGTAACCACTCTTTTAGGAGTACAGGTGAGTATGGTGCTGGGGTGTCGGCAGTATTGATTTTTTGAACAGGTGCGTCTAAATAGTCAAATGCCTGACTTTGTACTTGGTATGTGATTTCTGTAGAGATATTTCCAAACGGCCATGCCTCTTCTAAAATCACCAAGCGGTTGGTTTTTTTAACCGATTCAATGATGGTGTTTATATCTAGCGGACGTATTGTTCTTAAATCAATAAGTTCGCAGGATATGTTTTCCTGAGCAAGTGCATCGGCTGCTTTTTGGGCTTCCTTAAAAATCTTTCCAAAAGATACGATGGTAACATCTGTACCCTGTTGCTTAATTTCAGCTACACCAATTGGCAAAACATATTCACCATCAGGTACTTCGCATTTATCGCCATACATCTGTTCAGATTCCATAAAAATAACAGGATCATCATCACGAATGGCTGCTTTCAAAAGTCCTTTAGCATCGTATGGATTTGAAGGTACAATTACCTTTAAGCCAGGACAGTTGGCATACCAACTTTCAAAAGCTTGTGAGTGTGTTGCAGCCAGCTGACCAGCAGAAGCCGTAGGGCCGCGAAATACAATAGGGCAAGGAAATTGCCCTCCTGACATTTGGCGAATTTTTGCAGCATTATTGATAATTTGATCAATACCTACAAGTGCAAAATTGAATGTCATAAATTCAATTATGGGCCGATTTCCGGTCATGGTTGAACCTACTCCGATTCCTGCAAATCCAAGTTCTGAAATGGGTGTGTCTATAACACGCTTTTCTCCAAACTCATCAAGCATTCCTTTAGAGGCTTTATAAGCACCGTTGTATTCGGCAACTTCTTCACCCATCAAATAAATGCTTTCGTCTAAGCGCATTTCCTCAGACATCGCCTCGCAAATAGCTTCTCTAAATTGTATGGTTCTCATAGCTGATTTTAGTGGCGCAAAAGTAGCAATAAAATAGCCAATAGCAAAAGAGTTCTAATTATTATGCGTGCATAGCATTTTTTTATACATTTGACTTAAATTCCATTTCCATGAATGTATTAGTTTGCATTAGTCATGTTCCCGACACAACTTCTAAAATAAATTTCGTTGAAAACAACACAAAGTTTAACACGGGTGGTGTCCAATATATCATCAACCCAAACGATGAGTTTGGATTGACGCGAGCCATTTGGTTAAAAGAAAAGCAAGGCGCACAAATACATGTTGTTCATGTTGGATCAGCTATGGCCGATCCAACGTTGCGAAAATGTCTTGCTATTGGGGCAGACAAAGCATTTCGCATTGACACGCCCGCCATAGATGGTGGGGCTGTAGCCAAAGAACTTGCTGCATTTGTTACTGCCAACTCTTATGACCTTATTATTGCGGGTCGTGAATCTATTGACTATAACGGTTCTATGGTACCTGGAATGCTAGCTGGGTTGTTGGATATCCCCTTTATCCCCAACTGTGTTGGTCTTGAGATAAACGGCAATGAAGCCGTTGCAGAACGTGAAATGGATGGAGGACGTGAAAAACTTAAAGGCACACTCCCTATTGTTATTGGAGGACAAAAAGGACTCGTAGAAGAATCAGATCTTAAAATACCAAACATGCGTGGGATCATGCAGGCTCGACAAAAGCCTTTTGAAGTAATTGCTCCACAACAAGCAAGTGCTGCTACACAAGATGTGTTGTATGAAAAACCAGCACCAAAGGCCGATGTTAAACTTGTACCTGCAGATGACATAGACCAACTTATTGAACTATTACACAAAGAAGCTAACGTTATTTAACCTTTTATTATGTCTGTACTTCTATTTGCCGAAACTGAAAACAACACCCTTAAGCGCAATGCCGCTGAGGTTGCCTCGTATGCAGCTGCGCTAGCTAAAAGCTTAAACACAAACAGCCTAGCCGTTGCTTTTAATGCCGATAATGCTCAAGACCTAGGTCAATACGGTATTTCAAAAGTGTATAACATTATCAATGCGCCTGAACAATTCGATGCAAACGTATATGCGCACGCATTATCACAATACATTAGCAATACCAACGCAACACATATTGTGGTGAGCAGTAGTGCCGATGCTAAGTTTTTAGCACCATTGCTTGCGGCAAAAAACAATGCAGCTTATGTACCAAACGCAGTGGCCTTACCAAATAAACTTGAGCCACTTACCGTTAAGCGAACTGCATATACAAACAAGGCATTTGTGCATACTGAACTCGACGCTGAAATTAATATCATAGGAGTAGGAAATAATTCTTTTGGCACCGTTGAACAGTTTGTAGATTGTGTTGTTGAAAACGATAGCCCCGAACATACTGCATCCAATTTAGATCAAGTTTCCATGAGCAAAGAAACGGGCAAAGCAACCATTGCCGATGCCGATGTAGTGGTTTCAGGAGGAAGAGGGTTAAAAGGGCCTGAAAATTGGCATTTGATCGAAGATCTTGCCGACGTATTAAATGCTGCTACGGCATGTTCAAAACCTGTTTCTGACATGGGTTGGCGTTCGCATGATGAACACGTAGGACAGACAGGAAAGCCTGTTTCCACAAACCTTTACATAGCCATTGGTATTTCAGGCGCTATCCAGCATTTGGCAGGTGTTAATGCATCAAAAGTAAAAGTAGTTATCAATAACGATCCAGAAGCTCCGTTCTTTAAAGCTGCTGATTACGGTATTGTGGGAGACGCCTTTGAGGTTGTTCCTGCACTTACCGAAAAACTAAAAGCATTTAAAGCGCAATCATAATACCCTAATTTTGTACTTTTAGGGTTCATTTAGAACAAGCTTTGTCATGAGCCTTATTCAACTTCGTGTAAACCGCATTACATACAGCCAAAATCAAAGTGGTGCTTATGCCATGATTTTGGATGAAGTAGATGGAAAACGCAAACTCCCCGTGGTTATTGGTGAGTTTGAAGCCCAGTCCATTGCGGTCAACCTTGACAAAGACATCAAACCACAACGCCCGTTCACACATGACTTGTTTAAGAATTTTGCATATCGCTTTGATATTGCCATCAAGCGTATCATCATTACCAAACTAGTAGACGGCGTTTTTTATTCAAGTTTGATTTGCGAGCGCGACAAAATTGAAGAAATTATAGACTCCAGAACTTCCGATGCTGTGTCGTTAGCGCTTCGATTTAAAGCACCCATATACACACATGAAAGTGTATTGGAAAAAGCTGGAATCGTGTTTGAAAAAGGAGATATGCCTGCTGCAGGAACGCTTGCTGACGACATATCTACTGAAACAAACTATGACGATTTGTCCAACGAAGAGCTTGAAAATGCCATTAAAAAGGCAGTAAAAAAAGAAGATTATGAGCTTGCTGCGCAATTAAGAGACGAAATCTCTAAGCGTTCAGATAAAGCATAAGTGGGGTTCTAGTGCCATTAGCCTTTCACCTATTTTTAGAACACTTATGCTATTGCACTTCCTTGCGTTGTTAGGCTAATAGTTGAAAACCTTTTGAAAAACTATTCGTGTAGATGCTGGATATTTTAATCAAGCCATTATTTTTACAAAAAACAACGAATGCAACAGTATTTAGATTTGGTTCGACGGGCACTCGATGAAGGTGCTGTTAAAGGAGACAGAACGGGAACAGGAACACGTAGTGTTTTTGGTCACCAAATGCGCTTTGATTTATCTAAAGGATTCCCCCTAGTTACAACCAAAAAAATACATTTAAAATCTGTCATTCACGAACTGTTGTGGTTCATCAAAGGCGATACTAATATCGAATACCTTACAGCTAACGGCGTTCGCATTTGGAACGAATGGGCAGACGAAAATGGTGATTTAGGACCTGTTTATGGCCATCAATGGCGCAACTGGAATAGTGAAGACTTGGATCAGTTAAAGCAAGTCGTCGAAACATTAAAGTCTAACCCCAACAGCCGACGCATGTTGGTATCGGCATGGAATCCAAGCGTACTGCCTGATACATCTAAGTCTTTTGATGAAAATGTTGCGAACGGAAAAGCGGCACTACCGCCTTGTCATGCATTTTTTCAATTTTATGTAGCTGACGGAAAACTATCTTGTCAATTATACCAACGCAGTGCTGATATTTTCTTAGGGGTGCCGTTTAACATTGCGTCCTATGCCTTGCTTACCGAGATGATGGCGCAAGTTTGCGGGTATCAAGCTGGTGAGTTTATCCACACCCTTGGCGACGCACACATTTACACCAATCACTTTGAGCAAGTTGCATTGCAACTTAGCAGAAGTCCAAAACCCTTACCAACGCTAAAGCTTAACCCTAACATTAACGACCTTTTTGATTTTAAATATGAGGATATTGAAATCTTAAATTATGATCCACATCCAGGCATAAAAGGAACGGTCGCTGTATAATTCTCATCTTATGTTTCGCAAACGAAAACCAACTTCTACCATAGATCCCCAGCAAGTTACACTTGTTGAACACGCACAACAACGCATTGCCCAAAAACGATGGTTTCACAATCACCTACTGGCGTCCCTTTTTCTTAATTTTTTCGCCCTAATCATCAATCTAGCTTTTGATTATATGGCAGATTTTATGCCTTTCGGATTACAATGGTCCTACATCCTTGCTACGTTGCTTGGTATTTTGTTATTGCTCCACTTTTTACGTGTTTTTGTCTTTCATACTTTTATGGGAAAGGCTTGGGAAACACAACAAATGGACTTCCTTCTAGAAAAACAAGCATTGAAAGTTGAAAAATTAAAACGCAATATGGACAAAGAAGCTACCCTGAAAGCGAGTGCTGAATGGGAACGTGAACGACAAAAGAAAAACATTACGATGATTGCTGCTGCTGCTGAAAACAATGCGCTGGGCAAAGACAACAAACTGATTTGGCATTTGTCTGACGACTTAAAACATTTTAAAAATTTAACTAAAGGACATCATGTCATTATGGGGAGAAAGACGTTTGAGTCTATGCCAAAAGCACTTCCCAACCGAACGAATGTTATTGTCACAAGACAAAAAGATTACACCGCCGAAGATGCACAAGTAGTACACTCTTTGGAGGCAGCCTTAGCCTTAGCGCAAGAAGATGAGCAGCCCTTTATTATTGGTGGTGGTGAAATTTATCGTCAGGGGTTAAACTATGCAGATTCCATTGAACTAACTAGGGTGCATGCCGACTTTGAGGCAGATACCTTCTTCCCCGAAATAGATTCGAAAGTGTGGCGGGAAGTATGGCGTGAAAACCGCGACGTAGACGAAAAACACAAATACGCTTTCTCTTTTATACGATACGAAAAAATAAACGCATGAATGTAGCTATGTTTCCTGGGCAAGGTGCCCAATTTGTTGGTATGGGAAAAGACCTTTACGAACAAAGTGCTTTGGCACAAGAGCGCTTTAACACCGCCAATGATATTTTAGGGTTTTCAATTACGGATATTATGTTTGACGGAGATGCCGAAGCACTAAAGCAAACGAAGGTTACCCAACCTGCCATTTTTTTACACTCCGTTATTTCATATGAATTAGCACAAAAAACCAATCCCGATATGGCTGCTGGTCATTCATTGGGTGAATTTTCTGCCTTAACGGCAACAGGGGCTTTATCGTTTGAAGACGGACTATCGTTAGTATCCAAGCGAGCGCAAGCCATGCAAGCTGCTTGTGATGTAACCAAAGGAACTATGGCGGCAGTATTGGCACTAGGCGATGATGTTGTAGCGCAAGTATGTCAAGATATTACGGGCGTTGTTGTTGCTGCCAATTATAACTGCCCTGGGCAATTGGTCATTTCAGGAGCATATGCAGCTGTTGAACGTGCTTGTGAAGTGCTAAAAGAAAAAGGAGCCAAACGCGCATTGTTATTGCCTGTTGGTGGTGCGTTTCACTCGCCACTTATGGAACCTGCACAGGAAGAATTAGCAAACGCTATTTTAGAAACTTCGTTTCAAACGCCTAGCTGTCCTATCTACCAAAACGTTACGGCTGCGCCAACACAAGATGCCAACGTGATTCAGAAAAATCTTATTGCGCAACTCACGGGCCCTGTGAAATGGACGCAAATCATTCAAAACATGCGACAAGATGGCGCTACCCTGTTCACAGAATACGGTCCGGGTAAAGTCCTACAAGGATTGGTTAAGAAAATTGACCGCGAAGCACAGGTGCAATCGGCGGTAATGGGTTAGCCCAAAAACGCCAAAAGTGATTTGCAAATAAATTGAATTTGCGCTTCATCCAACTCACTGTGCATAGGCAATGAAATAACCTCGTGTATCAGCTGATTGGTTACCGTAAAATCTTTTTCCTTGTAGCGCTCATCAACATAGGCTTTTTGCAAGTGTAAGGGAATCGGGTAATAAACACCGCAAGGGATTCCTAACTCTTGAAAATGTGCTACTACTGCATCACGGTCGGTATCCACCAAGCGAAGGGTATATTGATGATATACATGTGAGTCGCAATCGCCTGAAGTTATTGGTGTTAAAATTTTAGGATGATCTTGTAACAATTGTGTGTAACGAATCGCTGCCCATTTACGAAGCTCATTGTAAAAATCAAGTAGTCTTAATTTTTCATTTAACACAACAGCCTGAAGGCTATCCAACCTAGAGTTTACCCCCACTACATCGTGATGATAACGCTTATACATCCCATGATTTACAATTCCTCTGATGGTATGCGCTAAATCGTCATCGTTGGTAAAAATAGCACCGCCGTCGCCGTAGCAACCTAAATTTTTGGAAGGAAAAAAAGAGGTTGAACCCACATGTCCAATACTCCCTGTTTTAATTTTTTCGCCCGCTGTGTTTGTATAGGTAGCCCCAATACCCTGTGCATTGTCTTCAATAACAAACAAATTGTGTTTGTTGGCAATGTCCATGATACGATTCATGTCAGCTACTTGCCCAAAAAGGTGCACCGGTACAATGGCCTTAGTATTAGTCGTAATGGCTTTTTCAATGGCATCAGGGTCAATATTAAAGGTATCGGGAAGCACATCTACCAAAACGGGCGTAAGCCCCAAAAGAGCAATAACCTCAACAGTGGCCGCAAAAGTAAAATCTGCTGTAATAACCTCATCTCCTGGTTTTAATCCCAAGCCCATCATGGCTACTTGAAGCGCATCGGTTCCGTTGGCACATGGAATTACGTGTTTTACACCTAGATAAGCTTCAAGATTGGCTTGAAAACGTTTTACAGCAGGACCATTTATAAACTGACCCGTGGAGAGTACTTCTTGCATCCCTGCATCCACCTGAGGTTTGATAAATTGATACTGGGTCTGTAAATCGACCATTTGGATTTTTCGCATCGCAATTTTTTAGTGATACAAAATTACAAAAAACAAACGCCTGTTGGCGAAATAAGTATCTTTGAGGCATGTCTTTTTTCTATTCATTTGCTGTATCTGTTGCCAAAGCTGTAGCTCCTGTCGTTAATACGTCTGTAAAATCAAAAAGCTTTGTGGCGGGGCGCAAAGAGATTTGGACGCAGTTGGAAAGCATTCCTAAGGATGCTAAAGTGGTGTGGATGCACTGTGCCTCGTTAGGGGAATACGAACAAGGACTACCTGTACTCCAAGCACTCAAAGCGCAACATCCTGACTATTTTTATTTGGTAACCTTTTTTTCGCCTTCGGGCTATGAGGTTCGTAAAAATCATGGTATTGCCAACTTGACTACTTACCTGCCATGGGATACCAAAAAAGATGTCAAACGTTTTATTAAACGTGTCAATCCAGCATTGGTCATGCTGGTCAAATATGAGTTTTGGCCAAACCTCATCCGACAAATACAACACCAAAATATTCCGCTGTATTTAGTCGCAGGATTGTTCAGAAAAAAACACATTTTCTTTAAGCCGTGGGGCAAAAACTACCGCAAACTCATTAAAGGCTTTACCCATTTGTTTGTTCAAAACAAGGAATCCTTACAACTGCTGCATCAAATAGGTATTGAGAACAGCAGTGTTTCAGGCGATACCCGATTTGACCGGGTTGGAGCCTCTAAAGAACCGCTTGCATTTATGAAAACGTTTGTTGGCGCACGAAAATGTATTGTGGCGGGTAGTACTTGGCCCGAGGATGAGGCGGTACTTGCTGATGCCATTGCGCAAACCCCAAAAGATTGGTGTTGGCTAATAGCTCCGCACGAAACACACGAAGAGAAACTAAACAAGCTGATGACAAAGCTCCCTAAGGGAAGCCAACGCTATACCCAAACCAACGAATCAGAACGAAAAGACTGTCCGGTCCTGGTGCTTGATACGGTGGGCATGCTAAGTCGTTGTTATGCCTACGGCGCCATTGCCTATGTAGGCGGCGGTATGGGCACATCGGGGCTGCACAATATTTTGGAGCCTGCTGCTGAGGGCATACCCGTGATCATTGGTAAGAACTATCAAAAATTCCCTGAAGCAAAAGCACTCATTAATTTTGGGGGTGTTATATCCATTTCAACTGCAAATGACTGCACCAAACAACTAATAGAACTCATGCAAAACGATGCGTTGCGAACTGAAAAAGGGAAACAAAACGCAGCATTTGTACGCCAAAATCAAGGGGCTACCCAAAAGACGTTAGATCTCCTAAATCAAACCTTATGATATGTATTCCTACTGAAATCCCTCAAGAACTTTGTGCCATTGACGATGAACTCAAAGCCATTTACCACAGCAAAAACAGCATTTGTGTGTGGGTTTTTAAAAGCAAAGCTGATCGAAATTGGTTTATGGAAGCCACCGCAGGAATGGATAAAGAAAATCGAGCGACTTATTACGAAACACATTTTAGTGATGTCATTAAATCTTAATATATCCGCGAAAAAACATTGACTATTTTCTTTAAAATCCACAGTAACATCGATTCAAGTGAATCTAACAATAGGCCATTAAAATTTAACTTATGTCATCATGGTTAACTCAAAAAATGCTTTGCATTTTTGCGCATATCTTCTTAAATAAAACATGAAATGTTTGTATCGTTTCATAGTAGGTGTATTAATTTGGAACATTAATTACTGTGTAAATATATTAAAATTTACATTAAGTTAACGTTTAGGTAACATTAAAAACACAAATTTCTTGTGATGTCTGTTAAAAATTCATAGGGAAAGTTGTGTTCATAGCTCATAAAAAAACCCCAACGTTAGTTGAGGTTTTTTGTGCGGGTGAAGGGACTCGAACCCCCACGCCGTGAAGCACTAGATCCTAAGTCTAGCGTGTCTACCAATTTCACCACACCCGCAAGTGGAGCGCAAATATAAGGATGTTTCTACAATTCAAAACCACTTTCTTATGGAAGAACATTTTTTTACCTTAGTAGCATATTTTTAACACATGCCAACCTTTACGGATTACATCCAGAAACATAAAAAACGGTTTTTAGAAGAATTATTTTCACTGATTCGCATTCCGTCCATAAGTGCCGATTCTGCTTACACACACCACATGGAAGCCGCTGCAAAAGCAGTGCAAGCAGCATTAAAAGAAGTAGGTTGTACGCACACAGAACTTTGTGCAACAAATGGGTATCCTATTGTGTACGGAGAAAAAATTGTTGATCCTAAATTACCCACTGTTTTGGTATATGGACACTACGACGTGCAGCCACCCGACCCGCTAGACCTTTGGGACAACGATCCTTTTGACCCTGTCGTCAAAAAAACAGCTAATCACCCAGAAGGAGCCATTTTTGCGCGTGGTGCGTGTGATGACAAGGGGCAGATGTTTATGCATATCAAAGCCATGGAGGTCATGGAGCAAAACGGTGGCCTACCCTGCAACATAAAGTTTATGATTGAAGGAGAAGAAGAAGTGGGCAGTGACAACCTGGAAGATTTTGTTCGTGCCAACACCAAAAAACTTGCCAATGATGTGATTTTAATTTCAGATACGGGGATGTTGGCAAACGACATTCCTTCCATTACTACTGGTCTTAGAGGGCTCAGCTATGTTGAAGTGGAGCTAACGGGTCCCAATCGTGATCTACACTCAGGCCTGTATGGCGGAGCGGTTGCGAATCCTATCAATATTTTAACACAAATGATTGCCTCGTTACACGACGACGACAACCACATTACCATTCCTGGGTTTTATGATAAGGTGGCTGGGCTGAGCCGCGAAGAACGTGATGAAATGGCAACCATACCGTTTTCTTTAGAAGCATACCAAAAAGCGCTTGACATTGAAAGCGTGCACGGCGAAGAAGGCTATACAACTCTTGAACGTAAATCGATTCGTCCTACACTTGATGTAAACGGTATTTGGGGCGGCTATACGGGCGAAGGTGCCAAAACCGTTATTGCAAGTAAGGCCTATGCCAAAATATCCATGCGATTGGTTCCCAATCAAAAATCAGATGAAATTACGGCGTTGTTCACAAAACACTTTATGTCACTTGCGCCTAAAGGCGTAAGGGTAAAGGTAACGCCGCATCACGGTGGTGAAGCTTATGTTATGCATTCTGATGGACTGGAATTTCAGGCAGCGCGTAAAGCCTATTTGGAAACCTTTGGCAAAGCCCCCCTTCCTATGCGAGATGGTGGTAGTATTCCCATTGTTGCGCTTTTTGAGGAAACACTAAAAAGCAAAACCATCTTAATGGGGTTTGGTCTAGACAGCGATGCCATACACTCGCCTAACGAGCATTTTGGGGTCTTTAATTTTCTAAAAGGAATCGAAACAATCCCTCATTTTTACCATCACTTTACTCAGCTTTTTCAAGAAAATCGATAAGAAACAAATCGGCGGCAATTCCATCGGCTAAAAAAGCTCCTTTAGAAGTTGTCTTAAGCGATTGATTTTCAATTTGCAACAGCCCCTGGTGTATAAAGCGTTGGGCTTGTTGCTCAAGGTGTATGCGGTAACGCAATCCTAGCGCTGTTTCCATAGCTTGTAACGATACCCCCCAAGAAGCACGAAGTCCTATCATGATCGCTTCATTAAATTTATCAATTTCACGTAACTTTTCGGTTGTTTGCGGAATTTGACCTTGTGCTATTTCTTTCAAATATGCAGCGTTATTGCTCATATTCCAATAGCGGTTTTCGCCATCATAACCATGTGCAGACGGACCAATACCCAAATAGGGCTTCCCTTGCCAATAGGCTGTATTGTTGCGTGACCGATATCCAGGTTTGCCAAAACTGGAAAGCTCATAATGCTCATAACCTGTTTGGGTTAAAACATCTACTAAATACAAAAACTGATGTTCTACTTCTTTTTCATCCAGTAATGAAACAACCCCTTTTTTAACAAAATGATCTAATGCTGTTTTGGGTTCTAAAGTAAGTGCATAAGATGAAATATGTGGAACATCTAGAGCAAGTGCTGTTTCTAAGTTCTTTTGCCAATCTTCAAATGTGGTGTGGGGTGTTCCGTAAAGTAAATCAATGGAAATATTATCAAACAATTCTTGTGCCCAAAGGACAGATTGCAGCGCCTGTTTTCTGTTGTGCGCACGATTCATCAGCTCTAATTCCTTATCGTGAAAAGACTGAATCCCAATAGAAAGTCGATTAACACCACTTTCTTTAAGAGCACTTAAATAGGGCTTTGTTAAGTCATCGGGGTTAGCTTCAAGGGTGATTTCAGGATAGTCAACTACATCAAAATGGAGATACACTTCATGAATGAGAGCTTTAATTTGAGCTGCCGTAACCATAGAGGGAGTTCCGCCACCAAAATAGATGGATTCAACTGGTGCGTGGAGCTCACCTTTGCGAAGACCCATTTCTTTTTGGAGGGCGGCAACCATCTCGTCCTTATAATTGGCTGATGTAGAAAAATGAAAATTACAATAATGACATGCCTTTCTACAAAAAGGGATATGAAGGTAAATACCAGACATCTTTATTTTTTGATACGATGCGATTCTTTTTGGACAAATGATGCCCAGCCCGAGTAGCTTTTCTCACCTTCTTGTACAGGGTTGAAATAGTGACAAACAGCTGCTGCTAAACCATCGGTTGCATCTAGATTTTTTGGGAGTTCTTTAAGTTTTAGCATTTGCTGTAACATTTTTGCTACTTGTTCTTTGGAAGCATTTCCATTACCAGTTATTGCCATTTTTATTTTGCGTGGAGAGTATTCAAAAACAGCTAATTCATGAGCAATACCTGCAGCTATAGCAACACCTTGTGCGCGCCCAAGCTTAAGCATTGACTGCACATTTTTGCCAAAAAAAGGAGCTTCAAGCGCCATCTCGTCTGGTTTATATGTCTTGATGAGTTCTGAGGTTCTTTCATATATATGGCCTAATCGCAAATAGTGACTTTTGTATTGACTTAGCTTCAACTCATCAAGCTGTAAACACGTTAGCGTATTCGCCTCTACTTTGATAATACCAAACCCCATTATTGTTGTTCCGGGGTCTACGCCTAAAATAATCCGTGAATCGGCCATGCGTAAAAATAGGGAATAAATACTATCTGTGAATAGCAACAGGTAATGTCCATTGTGCCTCAACAGGAACTTCGAGATTGGTTTTAAAAGCCGGATGAAATAATGGCAGCGCATCTATTACCGTGGTTAACGCAGCCACTAATTCTGATGACATATGTGCTGATTTCATTTGTGAGTAATCCACAATTGAAACTTTTCCAATCGTATCCACTTTCAGGGTAATAAATAATGTGTCAGCAGTTGACATGAGAACTTTGCTTTCTGTGGCAAGTTTTTTGTCTAATCGTTTTTGAAGAGACTTAGCAAAACACGCCCAATTTAATGTTACGTCTTCTTGCGGACATTCAGAATACAACGGAGGTTCATCGAACGAGGTCCAATTGACATTCGGAGGCTGTGGTTTTGTTTTGGGGTTTGTGCATCCAAAAACAAGCAGGACAAGCGTGAAAAACAAACCACAAATCTTCATGGTATAAAAGTAAAAAAATTAAGCGCATTACGAGCAGAGCCTTATCAATAATTTGTACTTTCGAACTATGGATATGTTACTATTACTTTTGGGCTTTATATTCATTATGCTTGGTTTGGCAGGTAGCTTTTTGCCTATCATACCAGGTCCATTAACAAGTTGGCTTGGGTTATTAGCATTACATTACACAAGTGTCATTCCACAAGATTGGCATTTTTTGGGCTGGACACTAGCCATAGCCTTATTAATAATGGTACTTGATTACCTAATCCCAATACTTGGAACGAAAGCATTGGGGGGAACAAAGGCTGGAACAATTGGCAGTACGATCGGCATGCTTTTAGGGCTTTTGTTTATGCCATTTGGAATCATTTTTGGACCCTTTATTGGCGCATTTGCAGGAGAATTAAGCCAAAATAGTAATCGTAAAAAAGCGTTCAGAGCTGCGCTTGGTTCATTTATTGGGTTTTTAACAGGTGTCGTGCTCAAGTTTGTTGTATCCTTTATCTATTTGCTATTTTTTGCTCCTAAGGCGTGGGAAGTTTTTTCGAGCGTTATGTAAAAGAACCAGGAGCAACAGGAAGTCTATTATTTTCAAATCACAATACTATACTTACTAAAATACAAGTACTGAAAAACGTTTTGTATCAAATCACAATAAATTTTAACTAAACAAAACGGTAACTTCCTTATTGCATCTCTGGAACTTTTAAAGGGTTATCATAAGAGGTGATATTTCCTAATAAGCTAATCGAAATTTTTACTGGATTATAGGTAAGCCACCCTGTTTTTTTATCTCCAAAATTTAAAATACGAATATAATTTGGGTACGTTTGGCTATATACGTCAAAGTCATAAACTTGTCGAAATTCATAATACTTGCTCGAAATACGCTGAACGCGATACACGTTTTCCCACAGGCTAATTCCTTCTTGCACACGGTAATCTATTTCAGATTTTGACAGGCCTAATATAAAGCAGTCATCAATATGAAGGGTCGTAACAATTGAACGTCCGTCACTAGGCAATTGGTATAACGATTCCTTATTTCTTATTCTTTTCACTGCTTCCCAAAATGAAATTATTTCTTCTTTAAATTCACCATCAAGTGTTATGTATATCATAACATGATGATTTTTTCTAGGGTTAACATATTTGTTTACGCCTTTGGTAAGCTGTACCGCATTGCTAACATTCTCTCTCATTCTGACTTTTCGAACAGGCACCTTATCACCATTACTGTTTGGTAAAAAAACGTTTGTTTCCCAACCGGTATCACTAGTTTTTGTCAACGCATTTTTAGGAATCTTACCATTTTCAAAGCCACCATGTAAATCAATTTGGTCGTAAACCAATTCACGGATTTCGGGGTCAACAATTTTATTTACTTGCTTAGCAGTGGTTAGCGATTTTAAAGACTTTCTAATGTGAAATGCATCTTTTCCATCTGCTCCTTTCCGCTTGCCATAAAAACTATCTAAATGCAATTTTCCTCGAGGAGAAAGAGATACAACCCCATCCTTCTTATGGTTTAATAAACGTGCTACATCATTATTAACATCAAAAGAGACCGCAATCTTATTGTAATAGTTTGCCACATCACTTGTGAATCGCATCCAAGGCGTTGGGAAAATTTCACGATATAAAGCAGGCTCGTATCGATTCCAATACCGCAACTCCTCTAAATATTTGGGGGAGTTGAGTGCCGTTACCAATGCATTCAAAGCAGGTTCCCTTGAATTATAGAATCGTGGTTTATGTTCATATGGGCCTAAAGATTTGATTCCCCACTTTCTTCTCAAACTGCTTAAAGAATTACCACGCGCAGCAACAACAGCAGGACACACTTGAGACAGATAGCTTTTGACTTTAATTGCTAAATTGTGATGATCATTAAACTCTTTATCTACCGAATCTTCAGCATACACAGACAGCACAAAGTGCTTGTATTTTTGATAGGCAACATGTTTGCCTGATCCTTGCATAAGCTGTTGCAACACCCGTGTTTTGACTTTTTCCCAAACACCAGAAGGTTGTTTTTTAAAATACTCATATGGCGTTATCCCTTGCAGCTCTTCCTTAAAAAAACGCATGCAAAGCGTTTTGTTTTTGTCACTATCATTAAAAAATCGATTCCATGGTAGGATGTAAACTATTGACACCTCTTCCGAAAACAGCATTTCCAATGATATGGCCGTGTTGGTAAATGGGCAGATTTTGTTCCATTCCAACCAAAGCTTGTATTTCATTAGGTTAGAATGCGTAGGGTTTTGACCCGCATCAATAACAGCATTATGAATTTTGGGCAGCTGTTGTTCTCGTATCTTCCGGTCAATATAAATTGCCTTTCGATTCCGAGCGTTGGTTTTTAATTGTGGGGTCATGGCAAAATTGATTTGATCAATAGCACCGTAATCTTGAATAAGCTTATTTACAATTTTACGCAATTCAAAAATAGGCTTTTGCGCTACAGGCTTATACTCGCGGAAAATGCTGTAATTTTCATCGGGGTCTACTGGTAACGAGTCGCTTCCTTTGGGATGCTGGGTGATATATAATTTTTCAGGATTAAGACGGATATCAAAAATATTTTCAAAATCTACTATCCAATTCAAACTATTAATCTTATTATCAGCAATCACTGTTTCGATAAAATTGATGATTGAAGCGATTTTTTTTTCGGACATTTTATTCCAAGCATCAACCCCAATAGCATTCTTAACACTCCCCAAAACAACAGCTGCCTTAACATGATGTCTATCTTTTAAAAATGGAAGTATGGCACGAGCTGCCTTCATGCTCAACTTACCATAACCAGGTTTTAGTTTAAACTGTGAAAGTTTAATGGCTTTACCACGTGACAACCCCCATTTGGTCACAAGTCTTTCTTTTAGCATCTCTTTGTCAGTGTAGAAATGAAAATCATGCCATAAGTGATGCTGTTCATCTAGTGATAATTTGAAAAATCGAGAACCAAATGAAGTCTTACGACTAAGATGTACTATGGTGTTCGATAAATATATTTTATCTGAGTCATCATAATTAAAAGCATCTTGATCATCTACACCTGTAGCACTACGCACTTTTTTAAAAATAAAACTTGAATATTTAGTTGCTACCGATAGAGCCTTTTCACGCTGCTTTTGTGTTAATATTTCCCCATAAATTCTAATAGAATCCAACCAAACGTATATGTCGTACCACTCCTGTAGGGGGTGGCTTTTCCACATGGCCTTTTTATTTTCTTCATAACGACATGTCATGGCGCTACCCCGAAGTCTTTTGTATAAAGCTGGACGCTTAAAAAACATAATACCAGAGCGATTATCTTCTCCAATTAATACACGTCTTAGTGCTGATGTTAAATTCTTATGATAGTGCTGTTGCTGGTCAAATAACGCATTGATTTCGTCAACAATCATTTCTCGGTCTAAATAACGGTTTCGCGCTCGGTTTGTTTGATAGCTGTAGGGCGTATGCTTTGCAGGAATAATTGAATTTAAGTAAGTGCCTAAATGTTGATTCGTAAGATGTTGGTAGGTGTGCGCAATGCCAATTCGATTTGCAACAGGAAGTCCTTCCAACAAAGTCTTTGCTTTTGATTTATTGTCAATGTCAACCATAATTTTTCCTCTCCGTTGACTGAAGTGATATAAAACACGTCCAAACTCTAGTTTTGAAATTTTCTCACGCAATCCTTTTTCGCGTAACACATAAGGATCTAAAGCAAGCCAAATGTTCATTATTTTGGTTCTTGATGTGGACTTCTTATCCGCACGCCACTTGGTCATTTCATGGGGTTTAAGCGGACAAAAACCGTTTTCGGCCAAAAAAGAAAGTACTTTTCGTTTTCTATACTTTCTACGTAAATAAATTTTTCGTTCGTTTCTTGATTTTGTTCTTAAAGTAGCATTTGAGCACTCGCGTTCACCTTCACCTAAATGATCAACAAAAGATGAAAACACTCGTGTACCCATCGTAATAATTTGGGAATGTGATTCGTGTCTAACGAGTGACCATCCAATAGATTCCGTTCCGATAAATAATCCTAAAACTTGTTTCATAAAAATGATTACATTTGTATTATCTTATCACAATAAGGCTTTTGCCGTGGACATTTGTCCAGCGTCCCGCTTCGGTGGGACTTTTTTTTACTAAAGAACTGGTCGAGAATGTTCCCGACCAAATTCCTTAGCGTAGCATAACAATCAAAGCAAAAAAAAGGTTCATCGCTACAAAAAGAACCCTAAGTGGGCAAAAAAGGTTAAGAAGTTTATTCTTATTTTAAAAGAAATATTTGTTCTTTACACTACGAATTTGAGATATTCATGAGCCATGATAACGAATCATCACGAATGTGTATCATTTGGAAGCCAAACGACAGCAAAACGTCACTAAGTGAACGTAACAAAAAACAAAGAGGTGTGTAGGTTAAATCCTACTTTTGGAAGAAATACTAGTAATACAGATGTCTGTTATCCTCAATAGAGAAATCAGCTTTTAGCGCATTTACCACAGTAAGCTGAATATTTTGTTTACTGCTATTTGAAAGAGATGCTTTAAATCCAGCGTAGCTAGGGAGCACCTCTGCAGTAGTTTGCGCAATTGGTTTTACTACATATACACCACTGTTGCCTACAATGGGTGCAGACAAAGTTCCTGTGGCTAACCCAAAGGCAGCACCAACAACTTTAGTTTCTTGTGCGGCTCCTGCAAGCATGGCTGTTTTTCTGTTCACAGCATTTGCTGAACTAACCGATTGACCAAATTGATCAGCAATTTCTTCTAGTGAAGTATAGCTTTTAATTTGATCTGTGATATACGCTTTCTTTTTTTCGTTTAATACTAATGGCAATACAGTAGCACTTACATCTGCTGCTGCTACTAGTCCCTCATTTTTAACATCAGATACCTGAACAACAAGAAATCCGTCAGTGTTATATGAAAAACGTTTTACATCTAATGCGATACGGTCTTCTTCAAAAGCCCAACGAACAATTTGACGCTGCGCACCAAGACCAGGAAATGACTCATCTAAAATTTTAAGATCGTTAACCTCACGAACAGATAAGTTACGTTGATTAGCAAGGGCTATAAAATCGTTGTTCTGTAAATCAAATTCAAACTGCGATGCTGCTGTATAAATACGATTTGCAGTAGCGTCTGAAGGAAGTAGTTTTTTAGAAATAGTAGCCAATTTTACTACATCTTTTTTATCCAAAACCTCAATAACATGATATCCAAATTCCGTCTCAACTACTCCAGTAGCACCGTTGCGACTTTTAAAAACAAAATCACTAAAAGGAGCTACCATTTCGTCGCGAATAAACTCAGGAAGTTCACCACCTCTTGGACCTGAAGGGCCGTCTGAGTTTTCACGAGCCAATACAGCAAAGTCGCCACCTCTTCTCACTTTTCTTAGGATGCTGTATGCCTCTTTTCTTGCTTGAGATTTTGAAAGCGTAATGCTTTCCTGGGCGCGTGACGCCCCTTTGAAAGCAACTAAGATATGGCGCGCTTTGGCTTTACCTCTTTTTACTTTAGCCACCATCTTTGAAAGCTTGCTGTATCCATTATCTTCATAAGGCCCAAATACTTCTCCCTTTGAAAGATTAAACAACGTGTTCGCATAATTTCCAGAAAGTTCCGATTCCGTAACATAAGTGTCATTGTATGGAATTTCTGAATATTCATTCACAAAAGAGGCTAAAGCTTCTTCTGAAGTATTAGCAAAAGACAAAAGCGTTTCTTCTTGCTTGGAAACCTCATTAAAAACCTTTCGATCTGTCAATAATATTCTTAGCTCGTTTTCAATAAGCAATTTGTCTTCTGGAGTTGGTGTCACATCAAACTGAACATACCGCACACTTCTAGATGCTTCTTGTTGGTATGCGTCGCTGTTTTCCTTAATGTATTTTTTAACATCTGTATCTGTTACCGAAACCAAGCTATCAGCAACATAAGTAACTGGAATACGAACAAATTCAAGATCAACTAGATTGTTTTGAAGTGCGTACTCTTGTTGCGCTTCAAAGTCAGTCACATTCAAACCAGCATTTACCATATCTTGGTAGTGCTGCACCTGAATGTTGTTTGCAATAGAGGCTTCTTGTGCTTTCCATTGCTCAAAACCTTGTGGATTATTTTGTCTTAAATCTAAAATAAAGTCGGTAAAGCGCTGCGGATCAAAAACACCATTTTCGTCTACAAACTGCGGATCAGATGAAAAATTAGGATCATTTTTCAAAAACTCTTGGATGTGGTTTTTTCCCACTTCTAGTCCTAGATTCTCAAAAGTTTGTTCGAACACCTTAGCATTTGTGCTTTGTTCAAAAGCAAAATTTACGGCTTGTAAGGTAGACATTCGGTAATTACGCTCGGCATAATCCACCTGACGACTAAACGCTTCAATTCCTACTTCCTCACCATCAACAACCAAAATAGGATCTTGGGTAGGGGTAGAATTGCCATCAAAAACGCCTGTGAATACAAACGCCATAAGTGCCATTCCAATAATGAATATTAAAAAAATGGATCGTTCTCGAATTTTACCTAAGATAGCCATGGTGTATAATTTTTTTAGACTGCTTGCAAAAATACAATTAAAAGATGAATTTTAAATGCTATTCTGGGTATATGCGTACTAAATCAATCTTCGTATTAGACACCTCTAGCATTTCAAACACAAAACCCTGAATAACAACACGTTCGCCTTCTGAAGGAATATCTGCAGTATGATGTACAATTAATCCACCAAGCGTTTCATATGATTCTGAAATGGGCAGTGTAATATCATATTCTGTGTTAATTTCATCAATTTCTAAACGTGCCGAAAAAGTAAATGAGCCGTCATCATGTGTGATGGCCACATTGCTTACCGTATCGTGTTCATCTTCAATTTCGCCAAACAATTCCTCAATGATATCTTCGAGCGTTAGCATGCCAGCAGTTCCGCCAAATTCATCAAGAACCACAGCAACACTACGCCGCTTTTTGACCAACTGATTAAACACATCTTGAATGCGCATGGTCTCTGGAATCCATTCAACAGCCTTAATTACGGAGTGTAATGTCTTTGGTTTTTTAAACATGTCAAAAGCATGCACATACCCAATGATGTTATCCATCGTTTGGGCATAAACCAAAATTTTTGAAAATCCAGTAGAGGAAAATATCTCCAATAAGTTTTTGGGCTTTTCATAGCGATCTACAGCTATCATTTCAGCTCTTGGCACCATCGCTTCCCGAGCTTTTAGATTTGTAAAAGACAGGGCGTTATGAAACAATTGTAATTCTGCATCTTGATCTTCCTCGCTTGTCGTTTCCATATGCTCAGAAACAAAATCTCCTAATTCTACTTTGCTAAAGGCAAGAGGTTCCTCCTGTTTTTGAAGTCGGAAAAAACGATGCAATACCCTGTCAGAAAAACGCAATACCACCCAACTCAAAGGCTTCATAAGCTGGTAAAACAAGTATGCAGGAAGTGCAAACAGACTCAAGAATCTATTGGCATAAATCTGAAAAAATACTTTTGGCAAAAACTCAGCGGTTATCAAAATAACAGCAGTGGAAATTAAGGTTTGATAAAAAATAACATATAATGGTAGTGAACTAACGTCTTGATATTCTGGAAATAATTGACGAACTATAAGTTCTCCTGCATAAATTCCGTACACCACCAAGGCTATGTTATTGCCAACCAACATGGAAACAATAAAACGAGAAGGACTTTTGGTAAACGATTTTAATAGCGTTCCAAAACCCTTTTGTTGTGTTTTTTGGATTTCAAGCCTAATCTTGTTGGAAGACACAAAAGCAATTTCCATTCCAGAAAAAAAAGCCGATAGCAAAAGGCTTATCGCCAAAACGGTAATTTCAACTGTCATAGTAGTTATTGCTCCTTACGCTCCTCGAGCTTTTTGCGGTAACGCCTTCTTATAAAAAACATAAAAATAGCAATAGCTGCTATGGCTACGTCAAGTGTAGTTCGTGCTTCTTCTGAGCCGTAAAAATAAACGGCACGAAATACAAATAAACCTCCAAAAACGAGGTAGATCATTTCTGAAATACGGTAAAATTTAATCATAATTCTTCTTCTACTAATACATTACCAACAAGTGGTCCTGTGGTTATTTTATCAAACGATCTGCTGGCATCTAATGTGTTGGCAGCAATATCATAATCTTCATTTTTAAAGGTAAAGTTTTCTTGCGTAAAAACCCACTCTCTATTAACATCCCAATACAATTGCGAGGTTTTTAAATCAGCTCCCTCTGGAGTGGTGATGTGAACGTTGCCTTGCAAATCCACTATATCTGTGCGGTTATACATAATCCCGTAGTCTGCTCGCACATAGGTTTCGTTATCGTTTTCGTCATAAAAAACAACTTGAACACCATTGGGAAACTCTGAGTATGGAAATGGTTGATTGGTGTAATCTACATTTTTAGGAGCAGTCAATATGGCAATTGTTTTTGCATCCTCTGTATATACGACACGAATGGTATCAGCCTCTCCAACTGGAAGTGCATCAAATTGACTGATACGCTTAACTTGCTCAAAGTTATCCTTGCATGAACACACAACCAGTACTAAAAGCACCAAAAAGATATTGGAGAAATGTACGGGCTGCCTCATATTATAACTGCGGGACGCTGACGCTATCGTTTATCCAACATGAAAAACGAATCGTTTCACCAGCTTTTCCCTCCGTAAAAATATCCGTTTTACTAGGCGCTCTACCCTCATAGCTTACTGCCAATTTAAGTGCCATTTTCTTGCTTCCAGAATCAACAGCAGCTGCTTTTCGCGCTGTTTTGGCTGCCAACCAATACACCGCACGCTTCTCAAACTGGGTAGTTCCACAGTCGTTTGCGCTAGCAGCATATAAACTTGCAATTAAGATATAGGCCTTACCCATTGAAGGTTGATTTTTTAAGGCTTTATACGCATAAGAGCGCGCTTTACTTTTTAAACCACGTGTCTTAAACTTAACTGCAATTTTGTACAGAATAGAAGCCTTGCGATACTGATCCTGCTCAAGGGTTAGGGACTCTTCGTAATATGCCAAAGCAGCCTTACTGTCGCCAGCTTTGTCCTTTAGAATACCTAAATAATAAGCCGAGTTCGCAGAAGGGTTAATCGCATGTAATGCTTCAACCAACTCCACAAACAATGGATCGTCTGAACACTCTTTAGCATCCATACGGCTTGCTGCACGGTTAAGCCACAAACTGTTTGTTTTATTTGCTTCAAAGTTTTTGCGGTAAAGCGGAATCAAATTTTCACAACTTGATTCTTTTGAAATCATTGCTTCTAGGTTGCCAGCGTATGTAGAAAAGGCCAACACGTTGGTTTCATAAACACGTTTATTGCGCTGCTCTCTTGAAGTCAATGCCTCGCCACTGTCAAGCTTTGTAAGAATAACATCTAATTTTTTAGCCAATTTTGTTTGTTCTAACTCAAACTTTTCAGAGACATCTTCATATTTATTAAACAACATTTCAGCAGAGCTATCCCCTTGCTTGTATAATTGGTATGCCGTTTTGAAGTACGTATACAAGCGTTTTGGACTTTTAAAACTACTAGGATCTTCTGTAAAAGCTTGATCAAAAATATCATAAGCCTCTTGTTTGGTTCCAAGACTATAGTCCACCATAGCTTGTGCCTTAGATGAAAGAATTTGACCTACTTCGCTCGCACCTCTTTTTGTTGTGGGGAAGTATGTAATCCAGTCATCGTAAAGCGCGATCAAAGCTGTTTGAAATGCTGCTTTATCGTCAGTTGCATTTTTAATTTTATGAGCTAAAATACGCTCACCATATTTAAAGGTTGCTACATTAAGTTCAGGGCAGGTATTGCGAACATCTAACCAAGGCTGGTAGGCTGCATCGTAATTTTTAACCTTAGCAAACTCGGCAAAAATAGATAAGTTGGCAGGGCATGAACTTTTATCAACTTGAGCAGAAGCAACTAGTCCGCTCACTATCATCAAAAAAAGTAGTTTGTTTTTCATAATAAGTATTAATCGTATTTTCTTTTAATAAACCAAATGTCGCTCAGTGAAAACCCAAGCATGATATTGGTATAGTTTTCTTTAATTAATCCGGCATCTAAGGTTCCGCGTTGTCCGAATGCTACACCAATATTTATCTTTGACAATCCGCTTACAGGCAAACCAACTCCAAAGGTTATGCCAAAATCTTTAATGGATTGATTTTTAAGCTCAAGCCCTGTGTGTTCCCAACGTGCACCAACCCGATAAACAACACGGCTTAAATAATTTGTAAATGAATCGTATTTTGGAATATAAAATCCTCCGACAGAAAATATAGAAGACGCAACATAGCTGACATCCATATTTGTTTCTAGTGGATTTGTAATTCCTTTATCAGTAGACAAATATGAAGCTCCCAAAAACCATTTTTGAGGCAATCCAATACCAGCGCCAACAGTGGTTTCTGAAGCCAACTTATTTGAAGTGTTGGCCAAACTTCCTAAATTAACGGTTTCGAATGAGCCATAAGCTCCTGAAGTAGTTGTAGAGCCAATAGTGCGAGAATTAACACTTTCTAATGAAGCAGCTGGTGTATAAGTAGCCGCCAATTGCAGAAGATACTTAGACTTGATAAGCTTATCGTAATGCGCACCAAGAACATATTGAATGCCGCTCAACTCAGATCGTGTAACAATTTGAGTGCCTCGCTGAATACCTGAAGTGTTTTGTGTAAACGTTTTTTCGGTCAAGCCAAAGTTATAGTTTGCCGAAACCCCTAAACGCAACCCATTAACAGGAGCAAAAGCTACGCTCAAAAATGTACTGTTAACACCCCCAGTGCCTTCATAAAAAGTGGATGCATTCAAACCCTCTAACTGACCATCTATGCGAAGTCGGTATCCAAGGTTAGTTTTTGGCCTTAGACCGAAACTAAAAGCAAAATGCTTTGTAGGAACACTCAAAGCAAGATAATTCAACGATGCCGTTGAAGTTGTTCCGCTTCCATTGCTCGAAATTTGCTCCATTGAATTGTACGCTGCACCTACTCGATATTGAACAAAGTCTAATTTTTTCAGGGTTGCAGGGTTGTTTAAACTGAACTGCGTGCTATCGGCATATACCGTAATCCCACCCATCATGGCATTTTCAGCTGTTGTACCGTTAGCGACCTGTCCAAATCCAAAATAAGAATATGGTGAAAGGGTTGCATTTTGACCAAGAGCAAACGATGCTGTAAGGACAACTAAAAGGCTTAAAAATTTATTTTTCATGTAGTGAATTGAACATCAGTAGGTGTTGAAGACCACTTAGTATTAGATCATCGCTCGCAAATATGGGGTATTTTATGTTTTTAATCAAAAAATTGGCGTCTCCGCCTGTTAAAATTATGGTAAAATTGCCAAACTTTTTAGAAAACGCTTCAATTTGAGCATGTATTTCTGCTACAACACCTGCTTCTACGCCCAATGACATGCTGGTAGCTGTTGAAATTCCCATTTCAGGAATTGTATCAATTGGGTCTAAAAGCGGCAAATTTGCAGTAAACATATGTAAAGCGCTATACCGCATGCCTCGCCCTGGCGAAATAGCGCCACCAGCATGATGTCCGGAGGCGTCTAAATAATCATACGTAATGCAACTCCCCGCGTCTATAATAAGTACTGAAGTGTTTGGGTGCGTAAGCATGGCTCCTGCTAATCCAGCTCTGCGGTCGGTGCCTAGTGCATGGATATTGTCATAGGCACTGGAAAAGGGATATCGGGTGGTATCGTCAATAAAAACAACATCACACGACTTTGGAAGCAACGAAAGAATCTGTTTTGTAATTGCGCCAACCGTACCAACAAGCACTTTTGTAAAAGGCGTTTGTTGATGAAATAGGTCCCATTCATTTGAGTCCCAATGGGTACATAAACCGCTGTCTAACAGCTTACCAGCCTCAAAGTAACCGTATTTGGTATGTGTATTACCAATGTCCAATACCAAATGCTTTGTCTTGCTCATGGAGTAAAAGTAGAAGTTTTTTTCCAAGCGGCTTGTCAATTCTTGGAAAGCAAGTATATTTGTGCCTGCATTTTGCAGGGTACCTTAGCTCAGTTGGTAGAGCAAAGGACTGAAAATCCTTGTGTCCCTGGTTCGATTCCTGGAGGTACCACAAACCCTTCGCTAACGCGAGGGGTTTTTTTATGCTTAAAAAAATGCATTTATACGTTGTTTCTTACAACATCTTCAGTTGCTGTACCTCTGATTGAGACAAATGACGCCAGTGACCACGAGGCAAATCTTTTTTAGTCAATCCAGCAAACAACACTCGATCCAAGGATATCACTTCGTACCCTAAGTGTTCAAAAATGCGGCGTACAATTCGGTTTCGACCCGAATGCAACGCAATGCCAACCTCGCGCTTAGAGGCGCCCTGTACAAAACTTACCTCATCAGCCTTGATAGCTCCGTCGTCTAAGGTAATACCTGCTTTGATGCTTTGTAAATGTTGACCACTGACGTTCTTGTCAAGAACCACATGATATAGTTTTTTCACTCCCGTACTGGGGTGGGTTAGCTTCTTTGCTAAATCCCCGTCGTTAGTAAACAACAACAATCCCGTAGTAGGACGGTCTAATCTACCAACGGGCACAACACGTGCCTTAGTAGCATTGGCAACCAAGTCCATAACCGTTTTACGTCCTTTTTCATCTCTGGTGGTCGTAATAAATCCTTTAGGTTTATTCAAAAGCACATAGGTAGGCTTTTCGGCCTGTAGTCGCTGACCGTCAAAATGAACTTCATCGGTAGGCTTAACCTTATAGCCCATCTCTGTCATGATTTTATTGTTCACTTTAACCGAACCTAACTTGATGTACATATCGGCTTCTCGTCGCGAGCAAATACCCGCATGGGCGATATACTTATTTAATCGAATCCCATCTGTGGGTGTTGCTGTTTTTTTCTTATTCATGACGTTGTTATGCCATGCAAAAGTAAGAAGGTTAAACGTTAAGACGTAGTAATGGTAAACTTATTATCCCAAATAAAATAATAAGCCTTGTAAATTGTAGGAGTAACCCGATGTGGCGTGTTGTTGATAAACGCCATAATAACACGAGTAAAACCAATAGTAATATGACAGCTACAGCAAAATAGTAGCGCATGGCATTTAGCTCAAAAAAGGTATAGAGCAACACAATCACCACCATGGCGCATGCAATTAAAATACTGATAAGTTTTTTAGTTCTGCGTTCCCCCCAAACTACTGGGAAGGTGTGATAATTCTGTGCCATATCTCCTTTGAGGTTATACAAATCTTTGATGAACTCTCGAATGCTGATCAGCGTATACAAGTAAGCGGCATGTGTCAAAATCTCCCACGAAAAATTGTTGTAATAAACCGTGATGGCAAAAAACGGTAATATGGTAAGGAGCGTACTCGTAAGCGTGCCAAACCACAAGTCACGTTTCAAAAAAGATGAATACAAAAACATGGCAATCATATATGCTGTAAAAAACAAAACCGCACGAAAAGACACATAACTTGCTACAAGAAGCGCCATAACAGAGCAAATAAAATACATGGCTAATTTTGTTTTGGCAGAAATATGCCGCTCCAGTATGGTTTTTTGTGGACGATTTATTAAGTCTTTTTCTTCATCAAAAAAAGCATTGAAAATGTATCCACCTGATACGCTAAAGGCCGTTGCCAATACAATGAGCCAAAGCTCGACGTTTTTTAACGTCGGCATGATGTCCATTTTAGAAAAAATAAAAACGGCCGTTAGTAGTTGTGCGAGCATCAGCACACTAATATTAACCACTCGAACCAACGAAAACAGACCAATTGCTTGTAGAAACAATTGCTTTGATAACCTTGGGGCGCGCATGTTAAAAAGTATAAACGACCTCTAACTGATGGTCAGCAAGAAGGGTCTTTGCTTTGGGTAAGTCTTGTGTAAAACCAAGGATATAGCCTCCACCACCCGAACCACATAGTTTTAGATAGTAAGCGTTGGTTTCGATTCCCTTTTTCCAAATCGAACGAAAACGTTTTGGAATCATCGGGTTGAAGTGTTCTAATACTACTGAGGAAAGCTTTTTAACATCGGAAAACAAATCTGTAATGTTGCCATTTAAAAAGTGCTCAATACAGCGATCCGAAATAGCAATAAACTCATCTTTCATCATTTTGCGAAAAGCAGGCGCTTCTAAATTGTCTAAAAATATAGAAACCAAAGGTGCTGTTTCGCTTGTCATTCCGCTGTCTAAAAGAAAAACTGCTGCTTTTCCTTTTGGTGATTGCGAAGGGATACCCGTTGGCTCGATTTTCGATTTTGAATGAATCAAAATGGGTAAGCTCAAAAAGCTATTCAATGGATCTAGGCCAGATGATTTACCGTGGAAAAACGATTCCATCGTTGCAAAAATAGTCTTAAGCGTGGTTAGCTTTTCACGGGTTAGATTTTCAAGTACTGTAATTTTTTCAATAGCATAACGATCGTAAATTGCAGCTACCAAAGCACCACTACTTCCCACGCCGTAACCTTGTGGAATACTGCTGTCAAAGTACATTCCCTTGTCCAAGTCGGCTTGCAAGCGCTTGTGATCAAACTGAACCAGTTCACTTTCAAGAGTGGTTAGGTGTTGGGCAAATGCTATAAGTTTTTGATTGGATGAAATAGCTGTCTCGGAAGTATTGTCATCCATCCGCAACGCACCTTTGTAGTAGTTGTATGGAATCGATAAGCCTTTGGCGTTTTTGATGATACCATATTCTCCAAAGAGTAATATTTTTGCGTAAAACAGTGGTCCTTTCACGTCACAAATTTAGGCTTTTTTTATTCCCACACCAACCCTGTCGTGCACACATTGACGGTTTTCGCAAAAGGATAGCAGATCACTTTCGATAAATGCCATGACTTCTTTTGCTACATTTTTTGGGTAAAGTACGTGAACATTAGCTCCTGCATCTAGCGTAAAACAAACGGGAATGTTGGTTTTAGTCCTAAAGCTCCATATTGCCTGAATGATATGAAGCGTGTTTGGCTGCATCAAAATAAAATACGGGTCAGAAGTCATCATCATGGCATGCAAATCCAAAGCTTCTTTTTCCACAATAGGAATAAATGCATCCAAATCACCGCTTTGCAAAACGGGCACTAAATTCTTTAGTTGCCTATTGGCTTGTGCAAACCGTTGTTCGGCATACGGGTGGTTGTGCATAAGTTGATGTCCCAACGTACTGCTCACTTGTTTTTGCCCCTTATCTACCAATAAAATGGTATCGCAGTAGGATTGAAATACAGGGTGAATCGCATCAACGCCAACTGCCACTAAATCGGATGAATGTGGTATGGCTTCGTGGGCACCCCATGCCATCATGGGACCTTGAATGCTCCTACTAGCACTCCCCGATCCTAACCTTGCCAAAAAGGATGTTTTTTCTTTCTTTAGGTCTTCACTCATAGGTGATAATTGTGCTTCCAAATCCATCAAGCAAGCAGCCAAAGCAGCCATAGACGAAGCGGAAGAAGCAATACCGCTACTATGTGGAAAGGTGTTGTGTGAACTTATTTCAAGTGTGTAGTGAAGTAAAAAGGACTGATAAAGCACTATTTGTTCAAAAAAAGTTTCCAGTTTTGGACGAAAACTAGGCTTTTCTTCTCCTTCAAAAACAATACGAAACGAGACGGTTTCGGTTGGGGTTTTTAGTGGTTTAAAGGTTACCGCTGTTTGTGTGAAGGCATCGGAAAGAGTAAAGCTAAGCGATGCGTTTTTAGGAAGTTGTGGTGCCGTTTTGCCCCAATATTTTATAAGTGCAATATTGCTAGGCGCCTGCCATACCGTATGGAATACGTCTAGTCTCGGTTTTCTATTTTTAAATATAAAGCGTTGTTCCATACCCTACAAATATACACTGTAACATGATGTTTTTCTATCAAAAAAAGCGCTTAAATTATTTTTTATACTTTTGAGGTACTTAACCAAAATCAAATTATTATGTTTTCAAAATCTATCATATGGTCTACTATTGTGGCCTTTTTGTTTTTTTATTTTATACCTGCTGGTTTTTATGCTGTAACTACAGATTGCTTTGAAGAGTATGTGTTAATTGACATCATGCGGACTGAGATAATGCCTGGTATATTAGCGGTTGGTGTTCTGCTACTAGCCTATGCATTTGTGCGTATTTTCCAAAAGTGGGCGGGTGGAGACTTTAATAATAAAAATGGATTTGTTTTCGGATTGTGGATAGCCCTTTTAGAAACTATTTCAATAGGCTTTATACGGTATTCAACTACTGATGCTTTTGAAGCTCCTTTCTACGCGCTAGATAGCATTTACTGGCTTGCCATGTACGTAATAGGTGGTGTTTTAGTTGCTATTGTTTCGAGAAAAACAAGTTAAACGATATCACTTAAAAAAATAAAAGCCTCCATAATGGAGGCTTTTTTATTGTTGTACAATCTATGAATTGGACTATAACTAATCCACACTAACCACTTCTTGTATTTCAGGAGCATGCTTTTTGATGGTTAATTCTACGCCTTGTTTTAAGGTCATTTGATTTACAGCACAACCCACACACGCACCCAAAAGTTGTACCTTAACCGTGGCGTCTTCAATACCAATTAAAGCAATATCACCTCCGTCCGATTTCAAGAAAGGACGAATTTCCTCTAGGGCTGTTTCTACACGTTGATTTAGGTCAGACATATGGTTTATTTTTTAGTTACGGCGGCACAGCCAGCCATGGTGGTTATTTTAATAGCCTCAGTGGGCGGTAGTTGTTCGTTTCGTTGCACCACTTGCTGCACAACAGCTCTTGTTACTTCAATAAAAGCTTGGGTAACCTCTGTTTGTTCTTGCATAGCAGCAGGACGTCCTACGTCACCTGCTTCACGTATACTTTGCACAAGAGGCAACTCTCCCAAAAATGGAACTTTCAGGTCTTCTGCTAAGTACTTAGCTCCCGCCTTTCCAAAAATATAGTATTTATTTTCAGGCAATTCTTCTGGTGTGAAATAGGCCATATTTTCAATAACACCCAGTACAGGGACTTGGATATTTTCTTGTTGAAACATCGCAACTCCTTTCTTAGCATCGGCAAGTGCAACAGCCTGCGGCGTACTCACAACCACAGCTCCTGTTATGGGCAGTGACTGCATAATACTCAAGTGAATATCACCTGTGCCTGGTGGCAAATCAATAAGTAAAAAATCAAGGTCACCCCAAGCAGCATCAAAAATCATCTGGTTAAGGGCTTTTGCTGCCATAGGCCCACGCCATATTACCGCTTGGTCTGGTTTGGTAAAAAAACCAATCGACAACATTTTTACACCAAAATTCGCTACAGGTACCATTTTGGAAACGCCATCAATATTTTTGGCAAGCGGGCGTTCGTTAGCCACATCAAACATGATAGGCATCGAAGGACCGTAAATATCTGCGTCCAACACTCCCACTTTAAAGCCCATATTGGCCAACGAAACGGCTAGGTTTGCTGTTACTGTAGACTTACCCACTCCGCCCTTTCCAGAAGCAACGGCTACAATGTTTTGTATCCCATCAATAGGCTTGCCTTTAATCAAGTTTGCTTCCTTTTTTTGAGGTGCTTCAACAGTGATATTGACCGATATTTTTGCTTTTTCATTAACCGTGTCATGAATTACTTTCATGATGGAAACCTCTGCCTTTTTCTTTGCTTGTAATGCAGGGTTTTGCATTACGACGTCTATGACCACTTCATCACCAAAAATATTGATGTTTTTAACAGCATTACGTTCCATTATGTTTTTGCCATCACCAGGCAAACTAATGGTTGAAAGTGCTTCTTCGATAGCGGTACGTGTAATTTTCATTCAGTCTAAATAAGCATACAAATATAGCGTATAGCATTAAGATTACAGCTATAG
Organism: uncultured Flavobacteriaceae bacterium; assembly: GCA_938092005.1. GTDB lineage: Bacteria > Bacteroidota > Bacteroidia > Flavobacteriales > Flavobacteriaceae > UBA7446. The sequence continues at coordinate 52,114 of CALKOU010000002.1, forward strand.
GTTTGGATCCCAAAAAACGGCATCAAAGTTTTGTATCTGGTCTTGGTTTACCACATGCCCTTCAGCTTCTAAAAGCTGTTGCATGGTATTGATTCCCCCAAAATGGTGCTTCCCCGTAAGCATCCCATTTCGATTAACAACACGGTGCGCTGGTACATCTTCTCGTGAATGTGCAGCATTCATGGCATAACCTACCGTTCGAGCACTTTTAGCAGCGCCCAAAAATCGAGCAATAGCGCCGTAACTTGTTACCTGACCATAAGGTATTTGACGTACAACTTCATACACACGATCGAAAAAATCATTGGTTTGAGACATGGGTAGGGAATGAAAACTTAAGATATGTTATGGGAATGCCTTGCTCGCGATACTGCTGTTCGTAAAACGTTTGAATGCCAACAACATCTTGAGGCGCATGAACATAATGGTAAATATCATGATGTGCCATTTGTGGTTTAATGCCCCAACCGTCTAAAAGTCCGAGTGTATAGCCATGTAAGAAAGAGGAATCTGTTTTTAAATGCAGGACGCCCTCTGGCTTTAGAATATTTTGGTATCTGCGAAGGAATATTGGGTTTGTTAGACGATGATGGGTGCGCTTGAATTTATATTGTGGATCGGGAAATGTGATCCAAATTTCCGATACTTCGTCTTGGGCAAAAACTTGTTCAACCAATTCTATTTGTGTACGAACAAAAGCAACATTGGTCAAGTCTTCTTCAAGAGCTGTTTTAGCTCCTCGCCAAAAACGCGCACCTTTAATATCAATCCCAATATAGTTTATGTTTGGGTTTTTACGCGCAAGACCTACGGTGTACTCCCCTTTACCACAACCCAACTCAACCACGATGGGATTGTTGTTTTGAAAATAGGAAGACCACATCCCTTTGCGTGAAAAATCCCCTGCAAGCAGTGCCTCACGAGTCGGTTGAATCACATTTTCGAAAGACTCGTTTTCCTTAAAACGTTTTAATTTGTTTTTACTTCCCACAAGATGGTATTATGCTACCTCAGCAAAATTGCCTTTTTCTAAGGTAAATGAAAATTCAGAGCCTATTTCGGGCTGACTCTCCACCAAGATTTGTTCGCCGTGTGCCTCAATTATATGCTTAACAATCGCAAGGCCAAGGCCAGACCCTCCCATGCTTCGATTTCCACTTTTATCTACACGATAAAACCGCTCAAATAATCTAGGCAGGTGTTCCTCTTCAATTCCTTCTCCGTTGTCACGAATACGAACAATAATTTTGTCTTCATAAATAGGTTGTATACTAACTTCTGTCGTTCCCTTATTCTTGCCGTATTTAATCGAATTCATAACAAGATTCGTCACCACTTGCTGGATGCGTTCTTGGTCGGCAAAAACAGGGATAGCTAGTTCATATTTTTGATCAAATTCAAGACGTATATTAGATTTGGAAGCCTGCATTTCTAGCATTTCAAAAACACTTTGGATTAAGGCAACAATGTCAAAGTTCTGTGTATCCAACTCCGTATTCTCTTTTTCTAACTTGGTTAGCAAATCAAGGTCTTTTACAATATACGTAAGACGCTCTACCCCTTTACTAGCACGTTCCAAATACTTCTTATTCACAGCAGAATCTTTGTAAGCACCGTCTAAAAGAGTAAGAATATAACCTTGCACCGTAAACAACGGCGTTTTAAGTTCGTGGGCAACATTACCCAAAAACTCTCTTCGAAAAGCAGCCTGATCTTTAAGACTGTCTATTTCTACGCTACGTTTGAGTGCTAACTCTTTAACGTTTTCTAGTAAGGAGTCCATGTTGTCCGTGATAAGAATATCGTTTAATTCACCGCGAAAGTTGGGCTCCAAATCCTGATATAATTGCTTTACTTCCTTGTACATAAACCTATCGATTCGATAATAGAAAAGCAAAAACGAAATTGTAAAAATAATTACCACAGAGAGAGCCAGAGGTGCTATTTTATCGTAACCAAAAGGTTTTTCATCTGTAAATGTCACCAACATAACGGCATTCAACAAAACAATAAAAACCGTTATAAACGCAGATGAAATTAGCGAAAAACGATAGGAATTTTGTGGTCTTTTAGCCATGCTACTCCACGTATTTGTATCCTACACCCTTGATGGTTTTGAAGTGTTTATCCCCAATTTTTTCACGTAACTTTCGAATGTGAACGTCAATGGTTCTTCCGCCAACAACAACCTCATTGCCCCAAACACGATTTAAAATTTCTTCACGTTCAAACACTTTCTGTGGTTTTGAAGCAAGTAAGGCTAGCAACTCAAACTCTTTTCGGGGTAAATTAATTTCAACACCATTAAGGACAACTTTATATTCTTCTCTGTTGACAATCAAATCACCAACTTCAATGTAGTTTTTGGCACTTGAATCTTTAACACGTCGCAAGATAGCTTTGATCTTGCTTAACAACACCTTTGGCTTAATAGGCTTTGTAATGTAATCGTCAGCCCCTGCATCAAGACCAGCCACTTGAGAATAGTCTTCACTTCTGGCGGTCAAAAATACGATGATTAAATCCGCTAAATTAGCATCTTTCCGAAGCTGTTCACAGGTTTCAATCCCATCCATTTCAGGCATCATCACATCGAGTAAAACCAAATGAGGTTTCCACTCACTCGCTTTTTTTAACGCCTCCAAGCCATTTTTGGCTCTTTTGACCTGATACCCCTCATTAGAAATGTTATATTCTAAAATCTCCAGTATGTCTGGCTCGTCATCTACAAGCAGAATTCGCGTGTTCTTTTTTTTCATATTGGCGTTGTTCCCCCAAATATAAAAATTCTAATGTGATGCAAAGGTTACTATTTAAAAAATCATCAATACATTTGACCACATGAGTGCATTTGAGAAAGAAGCCTTAGATTTATTTGTGTATCAATTTAAGCACAGCAACGTATATCGTTCCTTTTGCGACCTCATGCACGTAAGCCCTTCTGACGTAAAAAGTCTCGTTCAAATTCCTTTTATTCCCATTAGCTTTTTTAAAACACATCGTATTAGCTGTGAAAAAAATGACGAAATCGTCTTTGAGAGTTCGGGCACAGGAGGCGTGACAAGCAAGCATCATGTTGCTTCGTTAGCGCAATACGAACAAAGTTTTCAGGAAGGATTTTCACATTTTTACGGAAACCCAAGTGATTATCATATTTTGGCATTACTCCCTGGATATCTTGAGCGACCCAATGCCTCATTGGTGTATATGTGTCAAGACCTTATCAGAAGAGCTAAAAAAGAGCACAGCGGGTTTTACCTTAACCAATTTGATGCCCTTCATAAAGCTCTTACAGCTTTAAGCAAACAAGAAAAACCAACCCTTTTGATTGGAGTAAGTTTTGCATTATTGGATTTTTGTGAGCAATACCCCATTAAACTTAACAATACCATTATCATGGAAACAGGGGGCATGAAAGGACGTCGAAAAGAGCTGATACGCGAAGAATTACATCAATTGCTCCAAAAAGGATTTGGTGTGCCAAGCATTCATAGCGAATATGGTATGACCGAAATGTTATCGCAAGCCTACTCCAAGGGGAAGGGTGTGTTTCAGGCATCGCCAAGCATGCAAGTGCTAATTAGGGACGTGCATGAGCCCAAAAAAGTGACCACCACAGGAACCGGCGGTTTAAATGTTATAGATCTTTCAAATAAAGATTCCTGTGCATTTATTGCAACACAAGATTTGGGCAGATGTCACGCAAACGGCACGTTTGAGGTATTAGGCAGGTTTGATGCGTCGGACGTTAGAGGGTGTTCCCTTATGACGGCTTAACCACTAACAAAAAGTAATTCTTTTTACCACGCTGCAACAAAACATAACTGCCACAAATAAGGTCAGCTTCCGTAATATTTTTAGCGTCTGTAACCTTTTCTTTGTTTACAGAAATTGAGTTTTCTTTAAGTGCACGGCGCGCTTCTCCGTTGGATTTCAAAAATCCAGTTATACCTGCTAAAGCATCCGTAATGGAAAGACCTTCACCAGCAAGGTTTTCTGTAGTAATTTCTGCCTGTGGCACCCCTTCAAAAATATCTAAGAGTGTTTGTGCGTCTAATGATTTTAAAGTGTCGGTTGTTGCCTTTCCAAACAACAGTTGAGCAGCTTGCTCAGCACGATCAACATCATCTAACGAATGAACCATAGCCGTTACTTCTTGCGCAAGTTTTCGTTGTAATTGTCGCTGGTGTGGCGCTTCACGATGCGCAGCAATAAGCCCCGCTATTTCTTCTTTCGACAAGAAGGTAAAAATCTTGATGTACTTCTCAGCATCTTCATCTGATGCATTAAGCCAATATTGGTAAAACTTGTAGGGTGATGTTTTTTCTGGGTCTAGCCACACATTACCGCCTTCCGTTTTGCCAAATTTTGTTCCATCTGATTTTGTAATAAGCGGACATGTTAAGGCATATGCTTTCCCAGAAAGCTTACGACGAATAAGTTCAGTTCCAGTGGTAATATTTCCCCATTGATCACTGCCGCCCATTTGAAGCAAACAGTTGTGATGCTCGTACAAATGAAGAAAATCATAGCCCTGTATAAGTTGGTACGTAAACTCAGTAAACGACATGCCTTCTTTTGATTCGGAACCCAAACGTTTTTTTACCGAATCCTTTGCCATCATATAATTAACCGTAAGGTGTTTGCCAATGTCTCGAGCAAAGTCAATCAAACTAAAGGACTTCATCCAATCATAATTATTTACCAATACGGCACCATTGGGTTTGGCGCTGTCAAAATCTAAAAATTTCGATAGTTGCGTTTCTATCCCTTTACAATTACGTGTAAGAGTTTCATTATCGAGCAAGTTACGTTCTGCTGATTTCCCAGACGGGTCACCAATCATACCGGTAGCACCACCAACAAGCGCATATGGTTTGTGGCCATAGCGTTGAAAATGCATCAGAATCATGATTTGAACCAAACTGCCAATGTGCAATGAGTCGGCTGTTGGGTCAAAGCCAATATAGCCTGCCGTTGCTCCCTTAGCAAGTGTTGCTTCGGTTTCTGGCATGATGTCATGCACCATTCCGCGCCATGTAAGTTCTTCTACAAATGATGCCATGTTATTCGTTTTAGCAAATATAAACCTATGTTAACGAACCCAAAAGGGGGTGTGGAAATTTATTCAACCTTTACTTTAAGACTGGGGTTACTTGTAGTGTCTGTTTTTTCCAATGCTTCAATCCTTGCTTCAACAGCTTCAAAAATGCGTATGTATTGCTTTAACTTGGAAGCGTAATAGGTGTTGTTTTGAACAAAAATAAGACTGTCAATACCATGAAATGTGTAAAGCGAATCTAAAGGAACATAGTGCTCTTTTGAAATACCAGTAGATGCGTTAACCAAAGCTAAATCTACGTGAAAGGCAATGAGCTGTTCTTCGCTCATAAACGGCTCTGGCTTTGGAATACGATCTTGTGTACAACTAGCAACGAATACCAGCAACAAGAAAAAAAGAAGTCTTTTCATCGTGTGAATGTTAAAGGTTTCGCACAATATGCTTCTTTTATGTTCCCCTTCTCATACATAAGCGTACCGTTCAAAAGGGTGTGTGTTACTACGCCACGCAAGGTAGTTCCCTCAAGCGGAGACCAACCACATTTGTATAAGACATTATCACGAGTTACGGTTTGCTCTTGTTCGGTATCAACAAGAACTAAATCAGCAAAATAACCAGGTCTTATGTAACCACGATCTTTGACAGAAAATAAAATAGCTGGGTTATGACACATTTTTTCAACTACTTTTTCAATACTAATCTTGCCTTGCTTAACACATTCCAGCATTACAGGTAGCGCGTGCTGCACCATAGGGCCGCCTGATGGTGCTTTTGTGTATGGCTGATCTTTTTCTTCCAATGTGTGTGGAGCATGGTCGGTTGCAATAATATCAATCCTATCATCGTTCAATGCCTCCCAAAGTCCTGCCCTATCGCTCGCAGCTTTGACAGCAGGGTTCCATTTGATATGCGTTCCTTTTTGGGCATAATCTTCATCAGAAAACCATAAATGATGAATGCACACTTCCGATGTTATTTGTTTTTGCTCCAGCGGAACATCATTGCCAAACAAGTTTGTTTCCCGCGCTGTAGACAAATGAAAAACGTGTAGGCGAGCACCCGTTTCTTTTGCTAATGCAATGGCTTTTGAGGAAGACAAATAGCAGGCCTCTTCCGAACGAATGTCGGGATGGTGCGCAATAGGAATGTCGTCACCAAACTTATCCATGTAAGCTTCTAAATTTGATTTAATGGTTTGTTCATCTTCGCAATGCACCGCAATAGGAAGCTTAAAGGCAGTGAAAATGGACTTTAGCGTAGCTGGATCGTCAACCAGCATGTTGCCCGTTGAAGAACCCAGAAACAGCTTAAGTCCTGGTGTTGTTTTTACGTCTATCGCCTTTATTTCATCTAGATTATCATTGGTGCCACCAAATAAGAATCCGTAGTTAACCCACGACGTTTTGGCTGCAACCGCTAATTTATCGGCATACGCCTGCGCAGTTGTTGTTTGTGGATTTGTGTTTGGCATTTCAAGGTAGGAAGTTATCCCACCCGCTAAGCACGCTTTTGATTCGGTACCAATAGTTGCTTTGTGCGTAAGTCCAGGCTCCCTAAAATGAACCTGATCATCAATACATCCAGGCAGCAAATGTTTTCCAGATCCATCAATCACAAACATATCATGGGTTATGGCTATGTTTTTTTCAATTGCCGCAATGCGTTCCCCTTCAACAAGCACATCTAACGTACGTGTTAATCCTTCGTTTACCACACGTGCAGCCTTAATTAATATTTTACTCATGTTTATTTTTTAAAAAGACTTCGCCATTTCATAACTACAATACCAAAAATGGCTTCGCTTATAATAGAAGTATTCATTTTTGAATCTCCTGCTTTTCGGTCTGTAAAAATAATAGGGAATTCCACAATTCGAAAGTTCTTTTTCCAAGCCCAAAATTTTAATGCTATTTGAAACGCATAGCCCTTAAATCTAATGTCATCTAAATCTATAGTCGAAAGCACTTTAGCCTTATATCCAACATAACCAGCTGTGGGGTCTGCAACGGGAAGCCCCGTGACAAACCGCACATATAAAGAGGCACCTACTGAAAGTAAAATCCTCCCTAACGGCCATTGGCGTACGCGAATACCCTTTTTGTATCGCGACCCTACCACGATATCCGTTTGGTTTTTTTCAAGTAATGCAAGCATGGGAGCTAGTGCCTGTGGCGGGTGCGAAAAATCAGCATCCATTTCAAATATATAGCTGTAGTCTTTTTCAAGTGCCCATTTAAACCCGTGTATGTAAGCAGGTCCAAGACCCTCTTTAAGCTTTCGCACTTCTAAGTGAAGCCCTGCATGTGTTGCCATTAATTGCCGAACAAGGTTAGCAGTACCATCGGGCGAAGTATCATCAACTACCAAAACATCTAAGGGTATGGACAAATCCATAACAGCACTGACAATCTGTTGAATATTGTCTGCTTCGTTGTATGTGGGTATGACAACAAGTGCTGAATTCATAGACAGCTAAAATACGTATTTAAATATGCGAACAACCCTTAAAAAATTGGATACTTTTGTATTATGTATGAACTGCGAGAACTTGGCGATCATTACTTCGGTCTTTTTTTGGTAATCGTTTTGGCGTTACTCACGACATTAAAGCTGATCTATGAATCACGTTTAGTATCCATGACTTTTTTTTGGCAAAGCGTCAACAATACTAACGAGCTTAACAAACCTTTTAAACTTGCGCGTGCTTTTTCCATTATTCCATTTTTGATAAGAAGCATGGTTTTCGGCGTCCTAACACATGTTTTTGTTACCAAACATTTTAGCGCGGCTAGTTTTAATTTAGACGCAACAATCTACGCGGGTAGCTTTTTGCTGTTTTGGGGGCTACGAGCATTTTTGGAAGGAGCTTTTATGTCTTTTTTTAATCAACAAGAAACGTTATTTAAAATCTTCTATGTACGCACACTACACAAAGAAAAACTTGCTTTTTTGTTTTGTTGTCTGTTGTTCGCAGGCGCATTTGTAGGTTTTTCAGGTTTACCAACTGTTATTTTTGTTGGCAGCTATGTTGTTGGTTTTGTTGCAATTCACTTAAACATATTTAAACTTTATTTAAGGCAATTTCATGTCAAGCAGGTGTATATTATTTTGTATATTTGCGCCTCTGAAATCGCCCCAGTATGGCTAGCAACACAAACACTCAAATTCTGACAAAACCCGCCAAAGTAAAAACCATTTTGGTTTCACAGCCGGCTCCGTCAGTTGATAATTCTCCTTACAACCAACTTATATATAAGCGTAAGGTAACCATAGACTTTAGACCTTTTATTCATGTTGAAGGGGTATCGTCTCGCGAAGTTCGTTTGCAAAAAATTGATATCACACAGTTTACTGCCATCATTTTCACAAGCAGAAACGCAGTGGATCACTTCTTCCGTTTAGCAGAAGAATTGCGGTATAGTGTACCTAGTACGCTTCGTTATTTTTGTCAATCAGAAGCAGTTGCATACTATTTGCAAAAATATGTCGTGTATCGCAAGCGTAAGATTTATGTTGGCAAGCGAACACTTGATGACCTCTTAAAAGAAACCGTCAAATACAAAGACGAATCTTTTTTGCTGCCATGTTCCGATATGTTAAAGCCAAGCATCCCTGAAAAGCTTGATGCTGCTGGAATAAACTGGACCAAAGGAGTGTTTTACAAAACAGTCATCAGTGATTTGTCTGACTTACGTGATGTTTATTACGATATTTTGGTGTTTTTTAGTCCTTCAGGAATAGAATCGTTGTTTCACAATTTCCCTGATTTTGAACAAAACGAAACACGTATCGCTGTTTTTGGAAATTCTACCGAAAAAGCAGCACTCAACAAGAATTTGCGTATTGATATTTTAGCACCAACACCCGAAAACCCATCCATGACAAAAGCCTTGGATGTGTATATTGCTGAAGCCAACAAACGCTAGTTAGCGTCGTATATATTCAACAAGCAAACATGCCCAGCCAATAATGAGCAGGGTGCCACCCAACGGCGTTACAGGACCCAAAAAGCGAAACGTATTTTCTGTAGTACTAATGCTTCCAAGTGAAAGCCCGTAGATGGAGCCCGAAAACAAAAGGGTTCCAATTACAAAAAAAAGTGCAACGGTACGAAATCCCCTTGTTGTGCTCGTTGTTTGTCCTATAAACAACAATGCCAAGCCGTGAAAAAACTGATACCGTACCCCTACTTCATAGGATCGAAGGGCTTCTTCTGAAAGCATGGTTTCCAATAGATGAGCTCCAAAGGCACCTAAAATAACGGCGCTTCCACAAAAAAGCACCCCCCAAATACGTTGTTGTTTATCTTTCATCTTTATTTTCTTCAAAATAGTTTACTAAGTTTATGGTCCGAAAATAAAGGTATTGAAAAAACAAGACAAACAGGCTGTATTGGATGGCATTGATAAAGCCATATTGCGTGTTTTAATGCAAAATGCACGAACTCCCGTACAAGAAATAGCACGGCAACTGGATCTTTCTGGATCTGCTGTACATCAAAGACTAAAGAAACTCGAGGACGTAAATTTGATTACAGGCAGTTATTTAAAACTCAACCCAGCATCACTGGGATATTCCACAACAGCCTATATTGGTGTTTATTTGGATAAAGCCATGCGTAATCCTGAAGCAGTAGCACAGTTGAAAAAAATTCCAGAAGTGGTCGAGTGCCATTACACCACAGGCAATTGGAGTATTTTGATAAAAATACTATGTAAGAATAACGAGCATTTAATGCAATTACTCAATCATAAAATTCAATCTATCGATGGGGTTTCCAGAACTGAAACCTTTATTTCCCTTCACCAACAAATTGATCGTCAAATCAACATTTAGCGTCTTGAGCCTGACACCCTAAGCGCAAAATAAATAAGCGTTGCCAATGAGCCAATGGCAGCTACTACATACGTTCGTGCAGCCCATTTGAGGGCGTCTTTTGACATGGCAAACTCACGTTGATTGACCATATTTTTACGTTGCAGCCAAGCCAATGCGCGGTTGCTTGCATCATACTCAACTGGAAGGGTCACAAAACTAAACAAGGTACCAAGTCCAAAAAGCACCACACCAGCAACAGCAACATTGTACCCCATAGCCGAACTAATCCCCAACATAAAACCACCAAAGATGATGTACATAGACAATGAAGAGGCCACACTTACCACAGGAACCAATAGTGAACGAAACTGCAACCATTCATAGCTCTGGGCATGCTGTACGGCGTGTCCACATTCGTGTGCAGCTACAGCGGCGGCGGCGGCGTTGCGTTCATGATACACGCTTTCACTAAGGTTAACAGTTTTGGTTTTTGGATTGTAATGATCGGTAAGTTTTCCACGAACAGCTGTAACTTTTACATCCCGAATTCCATGGTCTGAAAGCATTTTTTCAGCAATTTCTTTCCCCGACATTTGGTTGCCGAGCTGCACCTTTGAATATTTTTTAAAGGTAGCTTTGAGCTTATATTGAACCCACATACTAGCGCCAGCAAAAACGGCTATCAACAAATAATATTCTCCTATCATGACTTTTTTTGTTTTGAATTTGGCAATAATAATACCAGATTACTTTTTGGAACGAAGTATAAAGATAATGATAAATACAATAATTAATGTCGAGATTACATTGGCAACGATCATCGAAGGACTTTTAATCATTATGCCATACGCCAGCCAACTCAATGTACCAGTACCCATAACCAAATACATGGTAAGTGACAAACCGTCAGCTGTTTTGGATTTCCAAATTTTATAGGCCTGCGGCAAAAAAGCTGAGGTGGTAAGCATGGCGGCAAAAAAACCGATGTATTCGGGGTTTATCATACAACAATATTGACAATCTTATTGGGAACAACAATCACTTTTTTGGGTGTTTTCCCATCCAAATAAGTTTGTGTGCGTTCCTCTTGCATGACAGCAGCCTCAATTTCATCCTTACTTAAGGAAGTAGGCAATGCCAACGTAAAGCGCATTTTACCATTAAAACTAATGGGATAAGCTTTTGTGTCATCTTTTAAATAAACGGGATTTACAACTGGGTACGCCGCCGTTGTGATGGACTCTGTGTTGCCCAACAACGCCCAAAGCTCCTCGCAAATATGCGGTGCGAATGGCGCAAGCAAGACCGTTAAAGGCGCTAAAATTTCCCGATGATTGCATTTTTGCACTGTGAGTTCATTGGTTGCAATCATAAACGCACTTACAGAAGTATTGAGTGAAAAGGTATCAATATCTTGTGTTACTTTTTCTATGGTTTTATGCAGGGTTTTAAGCGATTCTTTTGTGGGTTGGTCATCACTTACAACAAAGTCATCACCGTTGTGAAACAGCCGCCAAAACTTGTTAAGAAAATTGCTTACCCCCGAAATACCCGCAGTATTCCAAGGTTTGGCTTGTTCAATGGGACCCAAAAACATTTCATACATACGCAAGGTATCTGCGCCATATTGGTCACAAATAGCGTCTGGGTTTACAACGTTGTATTTGGACTTTGACATCTTTTCAACCTCTCGGCCGACCACATATTTCCCGTTGTCCAATTCAAATGTCGCATCAGAAAAATGAGGCTGCCATTGTTTAAGCCCTTCAATATCCAATTCGTTTTGAGCCGATACTAAAGACACGTCCACATGCACCGGAATAACTTTCTTGCCTTTGCACAAGCCTTTGGAGAGATAGGTTTGCGTATCAGGAATACGATAAATAAAAGCACTTTCACCCAATATCATCCCTTGATTAATCAGTTTTTTTGCAAAGTCTTTTACAGGAACAAGACCGAAATCGTATAGGAAATACTGCCAAAATCTGGAATACAATAAGTGTCCCGTGGCATGCTCACTACCGCCCAAATACAAATCCACTTCTTTCCAGTAATCCAATGCTTCTGCACTGGCAAAAGCCTCGTTGTTATGCGCATCCATATAGCGGTTAAAATACCACGAACTACCAGCCCAACCCGGCATGGTATTTTTCTCGATTGGAAAAACGGTTTTGTGATCAACAGCATCATTTGACACTACTTTATTTTGTGTGATATCCCATGCCCAATCTGTAGCGTTGCCTAACGGAGGAGCACCGTCGGACGTTGGTAAATACTTGGACACTTCGGGAAGCTGTAAAGGCAGGCAGTCGTCGGGAATAAGCTGCGGTTGTTCATTGACATAATATACAGGAATAGGCTCACCCCAATAACGTTGTCGACTAAATACCGCATCGCGTAAGCGATAGGTCGTTGCTCCTTCTCCCATGCCTAATTCATGCAAACGTTCAATTATTTTTTCTGTTGCTGCTGCACACGAAAGTCCGTCAAGGAAATCGGAATGGGCGATAACGGTATTCGCTTTGTCGGCAAAGGCAGCTTTGGAAACATCCACGTCCTTAAAGATGTTTTTGATGGGCAATCCAAAATGTGTAGCAAAATCAAAATCCCGCTGATCGCCACAAGGTACCGCCATAACAGCCCCCGTACCATAGCCTGCAAGCACATAATCACCTATCCAAATAGGAATTTTTTCTTGCGTTATGGGATGGCGTGCGTAAGCACCTGTAAACACTCCGCTAATGCGGTCTACTTCGCTCATGCGTTCCCGCTCACTTCGTTGTGCTGTTTGGGCAACATACGCATCTACTTCGGCTTGTTGTGCAGCAGTGGTCATTTCAGAAACCCACTCGTGTTCGGGTGCTAATGTCAAAAAGGTAACCCCAAACAAGGTGTCGGGGCGTGTGGTAAATACTTCTATTTCACGATCACTGCTTTCAACTTGAAAGCGAACGCTTGCACCCACCGATTTTCCAATCCAATTCCGCTGCATTTCTTTGAGCGGCTCAGGCCAATCAATAGCATGCAATCCTTCAAGCAACCTATCGGCATATGCAGAAATACGCATAATCCATTGCTTCATTTTTTTACGTTCCACGGGATGACCGCCACGTTCTGAAACGCCCTGAACAACCTCATCATTGGCAAGTACAGTTCCCAAAGCAGGACACCAGTTTACTTCTGTTTCTGCCAAATACGTCAGGCGATAATGAAGTAAAAATTGCGCTTGTGCGGTTGCGCTCATTTGCTGCCATGCACCGGCTGTTAGTTGGGGTGTGTCGTCGTCGCAAACAGCATTCAAATCTTGAGTACCATGCATTTCTAGGTGGGCGATTAGTGCGTCAACAGGACGTGCTTTGTCTTGTTGGGTGTCGTACCACGCATTAAAAAGCAATGAAAAAATATGTTGCGTCCAGCGGTAGTAATTTGGGTCTGAGGTGCGTACTTCTCTTGACCAATCAAAAGAGAATCCCATGCGGTCTAACTGCTCTCGATAACGCTTGATATTGGTTTCGGTGGTAATGGCAGGGTGCTGTCCTGTTTGAATAGCATATTGCTCGGCTGGAAGCCCAAACGAATCATAGCCTTGTGGATGCAGTACATTAAATCCTTTGTGGCGTTTGTAGCGCGAAACAATATCACTAGCGATATAGCCCAGCGGATGCCCTACGTGAAGTCCTGCACCAGACGGATAAGGAAACATATCCAACACATAATACTTGGGCTTATCGGAGGGTTGTGCAACCTTATAGGTTTGCTTTGATGCCCAAACCGATTGCCATTTTTTTTCGATTTCGTGAAACGGATATCCCATATACGCAATTAAGCAGCAAAAATAACATTTTAAAAACGAGCTTTATGGATTAGACTAACATTTGTTCCGTCATATTTTCTATTTTTATGGCTTAGAACAACTATGTCCGCAGCTCGTCTTTATAAACGTCGTCTTTTAACTTCTTATCTCTCGGTAGTGAGCAGTACTACTTTGGTGCTTTTTGTGTTGAGCGTGTTGGGGTTTGTGTTGCTTAACAGCCAGTCCATTGCCAATTATTTTAAAGAACAGGTGACCATGACCGTTTTTTTGGATGACGAAACCAAAGAAATGGAACGCGAACAGCTTACAACCACCATGCGGTTAGCAACGTTTACCAAGTCGGTTCGCTTTGTCTCCAAAGAAACCGCAGCCGCAGAACACAGCACTACAATTGGAGAAGACTTTATGGATTTTTTAGGCTATAACCCGCTACAAGATGCTTTAGATATTGGGCTAAAAGCTGATTTTGTTACCACCGAAGTATTGGATAGTTTGAGCGACGTCATGGAGCAAAAACCTTTTATTTCTGAGGTGCTCTACGATCGACCGCTTATTGTACTTCTCAATCAAAACATTCAACGGTTTAGCTTTTGGCTGCTGATTTGTAGTGGTGTTTTTATTGGTATTGCGCTACTGCTTATCAATCATTCCATAAAATTATCGATTTACAGCAAGCGGCTCATTATTCAAACCATGCTCTTAGTTGGAGCAAAAAAAGGATTTATTCGGCGTCCGTTTTTGTGGCGTTATGTGTTATTGGGAAGCCTGAGTGCTGTAATTGCTCTGGGAGGTTTTGCAGGCTTGCTTAGCTTTTTGTCGCGCTTAGCACCTCAAGTAGATTGGTGGGGTACTGTGGATACGTTAATGTTATTGTCCGCTGCCCTATTAAGTTGTTCGGTGCTCATTTGTGCCCTAAGTGCTTATTTTGCCACGCAAAGGCACTTGAGACTAACCTATGATATTGTGTATTGATATGAAAAACGAAAAAGAGTTTTTATTTGGCAAACGCACCTATCGCATTATGGGCGTTGGGCTTGCGCTTATTGTTTTGGGATTTGTACTGATGACAGGTGGTGGAAGTGATGATCCCAACGTGTTTAACCCAGCCATTTACAGTCCGTTGCGCATTCGAGTAGCTCCCACACTAGTGCTAGCAGGCTTTGGCGTGCTGGTTGTAGCTATTTTAGCAACTAAGAAAAAATAATGGGTTTTTGGGAAGCCATTTTATTAGGACTTGTCCAAGGCCTAACGGAATTTTTACCTGTTTCTTCTAGTGGTCATTTGGCGCTGTTTACCGCCATTCTCGGAAACGATCAGCTTCCAGCCGAAAACCTTCTTTTCACACTTTTGGTGCATGCTGCAACAGCCATTGCAACCCTGATAGTATTTAGAAAAGATGTTTGGGAGATTGCACAAGGTGTTTTCAAAAAAGAACAGTCTCAGGCTCGAACATTTGTAGGGTATATTATCATTTCCATGCTGCCTGCGGTTTTGGTAGGCTTGTTTTTTGAAGATCGTATTACGGCTCTTTTTGAAACCAACCTGGCTTTGGTAGGTGCCATGTTATGCATCACAGCAGCACTGCTTTTTTTTACCGATAAGGCTACGAGTAAAGACCAACCCATTACCTATAAGATTGCATTGTTAATTGGGGTTGCGCAAGCCATTGCCATACTCCCTGGCATATCGAGAAGTGGTGCCACTATAGCTACTGCATTACTCATAGGAACAGCAAGGCCAGAAGCTGCACGTTTTTCTTTTTTAATGGTAATTCCGCTTATTTTGGGGAGCATGGTCAAATCGGTGTTAGATCATGGCACAACTGCCTTTGCCGGTATGGATTTTGTTCCGCTAAGTGCAGGTTTTATTGCTGCTTTGGTGTCGGGTATTTTGGCATGCACTTGGATGATTGCGTTGGTAAAGCGTAGCAAACTGAGTTATTTTGCAATCTATTGTCTTGTTGTTGGCATAACCGCATCTGTAGTCGCATGGATATAATATTTTCAAAAGAAGCCTTTTTAGAAGGGCAATTATTGCTCATTGACAAGCCGCTGGAGTGGACCTCCTTTCAGGTGGTTAACAAAATACGCTGGGCCATTCGAAAAGAGTTTGCTATCAAAAAAATCAAAGTCGGACATGCAGGCACTCTTGACCCATTGGCATCGGGGCTCATGATCATTTGTACAGGGCGTATGACCAAGCAAATAGAACAGTATATGGGCATGGACAAAAACTATACCGGCACATTTCGATTAGGTGCCACCACGCCTTCATACGACTTAGAAACGGCTATTAGCGATCCTAAACCCACGGGTTATATTACGGATGAAGTCTTACATAAAACATGCACTCATTTTGTAGGAGATATCCAACAAAAACCACCCTTACATTCTGCTATTAAAAAAGATGGCAAACGGCTGTACACCCTAGCAAGAGCTGGCAAAACCACCGAAATTCCTACAAGAACGGTGCACATTTCCAATATTGAGCTTACAAACATCAACATACCCGATGTACGTTTTAGCGTTAGCTGCAGCAAAGGCACTTATATTCGTTCTTTAGCCCATGATTTTGGGCAACAACTGGGTTGTGGCGCACATTTGACCGCACTACGCCGAACCGCAATTGGCAATTATACCATTTCCAACAGCTTGACACTTGATGCCTTTTTGCGTAGCTTGGAGCAAAAATAAACCGACATGGAACCTTTTCGTTGCGACTGGTGCTTGGCAAACCCCACTTATATTGCCTATCACGATAAAGAATGGGGCGTTCCCATTTTTGAAGACCAAAAGCTATTTGAAGCACTTTTACTTGAAACATTTCAAGCTGGATTGTCGTGGTGGAGTGTTTTGAAAAAACGCGAAAATTTCCGTGACGCTTTTTATGGCTTTGATGCAAATCGTGTTGCACAAATGACGCAATATGATGTGGATAGCTGTTTGAAAAACAAAGGGATTATTCGAAATCGAGGTAAGATTACGGGGGCTATTGCAAACGCACAGGCGTTCCTTAACATTCAAAAAGAAGTGGGAAGTTTTAGTGATTTCATGTGGTCCTATACCAACGGGATTCCCCTTCAAAACAAATACAACAAAACGCAAGAACTCCCACAAACGACTGCTTTAGCAACACAAATGAGCAACGACTTAAAAAAGCGTGGATTCAAGTATATTGGAAAAATCACCATGTATGCACACATGCAAGCCGTAGGTATGGTAAATGATCATGTTTTGGATTGCTTTAGGCGCAACGAAGTGGCAGCACTTAGTCCAAGTACGTAAGAAATTCTTTTCTTGAAATGGGCTTAGCACCCATACTTATCAAATGAGCGGTAGGCACCTGACAGTCAATAAGTTTATAGTTGTTCTTCTTAAGTTCACGTGCAAGGTAAATCAGCGCTAGCTTACTTGAATTACTAGCTTTTGAGAACATGCTTTCGCCACAAAACACCTGTCCAACATCAATGCCATACAGCCCACCTACAAGCTCAGCGCCATCCCAAACTTCTACTGAATGTGCGTGACCTTGTTCGTGTAAGGTTTCATAGACTTCCATAAGTCCTGGCGTAATCCAAGTGCCTGTTTGCCCAAAGCGTTTTACTCCAGCACAGGATTTTACGACTTGGTTAAAGGCTTTGTTAAACGTGACTTCATAGGTATGCTTCTTTAAAAACGCTCGCATGCTTTTTGAAATATGGAGTTGGTCCGGGAAAAGTACCATTCTTGGGTCGGGGCTCCACCAAATAAGAAAATCATCTTTTTCAAACCACGGGAAAATACCTTTTTGGTATGCCATTAGCACCCGCTCAGGACGTAAATCGCCGCCAACGGCTACAATTCCCTCTTCCGTTGCCAAATGAGGTGAAGGAAATCGTAAAGCTTCTGAAAGATGATACATGTTGTTAGAAGGGGAGGTCGTCCGGTGCTTCTTTGTCAGTTTCTGGCATGGTTTCAAAAGGCGGTGCTGGTGGCGGTGGAGTTGCTGCCCCAGCATCAGCTGCATCTATACGCCAGCCTTGAACAGAGTTAAAATATTTTATTTCACCTTGAGGGTTTTGCCACTCACGACCACGCAAATTGATCCCAACTTTTACACGTTGGCCAACAGCATAAGCATTGAGTATGCTACACTTGTCTTGAACAAATTCGATCAAAATGTGCTGCGGATACTGCTCCTCTGTGGTAACAACCACTTCGCGCTTTTGGAATCCGTTTGATCCGTATTCTTTGGTTTCTCCAATCTGTTTGATTTTTCCTGTAATTTCCATGCCTTGGTTAATCTTGTTCATACAAATTTACTCAATTTGATGAGATTCTAAACGTTGAAATTACACTATATTCGTGTATATGAGTCTTATTTCACTAACAACACGGCCCCGACTAATCCGATTTGCGGGGTTTTTACTCGCTTTGGGCTTTGCTGGTATTACGCTTTGGAATACGTACCGACTTATACAGCGGATTGAAGAAGACGAAAAAAAGCAAATGGAATTGTGGGGGCTAGCACAACAAAAGTTAGCTGCCAACAATAATCTTGAAGCACCCATAGACCCACTAACCTTTCAGGTACTTACTGCCGAAAACAGCATTCCTATGATTGTGGTGGATCGTGAAAACAAACTGCTTTTTTCGAATAATATTGATCAGCGAAAATTAGCACACGACTCTGTTGGATACGTCCACAAATTAAAAGAAGCCTTCAGCACTGTCCATCGGCCAATTGAAATCATGTACAAAGACAGTTTGCACCAAAAAATGTATTATGGTCGATCTAATATCATAAACCAACTTCGATATTATCCCATTGCATTTTTCCTCATTGTGGTTTTTTTGGGAGGACTTGTATTTGCGTATTACAAAACCACGCAGCAAGCCACAGAAAACAAGTTGTGGACAGGAATGGCCAAAGAAACCGCACATCAATTGGGAACACCTATTTCGTCTTTATTGGGATGGCTAACGTTGTTGGAAGAAGACATAGATCCTAAAATATTGGCACGTATAAAAACCGACGTGACACGCTTAGAAACCATTAGTGCACGCTTTTCAAAAATTGGTTCGTTGCCAAATCGAGAAGGTACTAAAATCAGTGTTGTTCTCGATGATTTAGTGGCTTATATGCGCATACGCATGCCCAAAGACATCACGCTTGAATTGCATCAAGACGAACATGAGCAAACAGTCAGTATCAATACGGAACTTATGACTTGGGTCTTGGAAAACATAATCAAAAACAGTATTGACGCTATTCGTGGTAAAGGAAATATTGGGATTCATATATCTTGGGAAAAGACAGCATTGATTCGTATAAAAGATAGCGGCAGCGGTATTCCTAAAAAACTTCAAAAAAAGATTTTTGAAGCAGGAATTACAACCAAAAAAAGAGGGTGGGGTCTTGGTTTGGCATTAGCCAAACGAATTGTAGAACAATATCACGAAGGTAAACTTAGGCTTGCAGGGAGCTCGGAAACTGGCACCACATTTGAAATAGAGCTACCTATTGAGAAAAAGCAGCGCTAATTTGTTGCGCAAGCAGCTCCATCGATTCTTTTGAAGGATTCACTTTTTTTTGAAACGTGGCATCTGCCATTTCATTTAAGGGAATCAAATGAACATGAACATGTGGCACTTCCAAACCAATAACAGTAAGGCCTATTCGCTTACACGAAACTACTTGTTGTAGGGCATTAGCCACGCGGCGACTGAACAACAGCAACTGATTGTATGCTGCTTCGGGCAAATCGAAAAGCTGGTCAACTTCTTTTTTGGGCACGCAAAGGGTGTGACCCAACGCATTGGGGTTAACATCTAAGAACGCAATATGCGTGTCATCCTCAGCAACAATGTGCGCTGGGAGTTCACCGGCAATAATGCGACTAAAAATGGAAGCCATTAGCGATCAATAGATAAAACTTCGAATTGTATTTTGCCGTTAGGAACAGAAACTTCTGCGGTATCGCCCACTTCTTTACCCAACAGGCCTTTACCAATAGGAGAATTCACGGATATTTTACCAGACTTAAGATCGGCTTCGCTTTCAGCAACAAGGGTGTAGTTCATTTCCATGTTGTTAGCAAGATTCTTTATGCGAACCTTAGAAAGCACCAAAACTTTAGAGACATCCAATTGCGATTCGTCAATAACACGTGCGCCTGCAAGTGTTTCTTCCATTTTGGCAATTTTCATTTCCAACATACCTTGTGCCTCTTTTGCGGCATCATACTCAGCATTTTCGCTCAAATCACCTTTGTCACGTGCTTCGGCAATAGCCTGTGACGCACGTGGACGCTCTACATCTTTAAGATGATTAAGCTCTTCCCTTAATTTTTTAAGCCCTTCGGCTGTATAATATGAAACTGTACTCATGGGGGGTATTATTAAAAAATCCCTTACTTTTAAGGGATGCGTACAAATATACAA
This sequence comes from uncultured Flavobacteriaceae bacterium, assembly GCA_938092005.1. Taxonomy (GTDB): domain Bacteria; phylum Bacteroidota; class Bacteroidia; order Flavobacteriales; family Flavobacteriaceae; genus UBA7446. The sequence continues at coordinate 72,230 of CALKOU010000002.1, forward strand.
TTTTCATTTTTCTTGCGTTTTATCCCTATGAAGCATCTTGTTTTTATGCTGTTTTTTTTCTTATTGGGATGTGCCAAAAATAACGTTGAACGCAATCCGTTTTTGTACGAAACCCGATTTGACCAAAACATCAATCTTTCGCTGCCCGCTTTTGACAACTTGAACTATCAAGGGGGTAGCTTGTACTGGGTAAATGGTGGTATTAAAGGACTACTGCTTTTTAATCTAGCAGGAACTATTATGGCTTGGGAAGCCAGTTGCCCCAATCACGCACCTAGCAGTTGTTCGTCATTACGAATCAACGGGGTTACTGCTTCGTGTACCTGCGAAGACTATCAATACAGTTTGGCTACTGGGCAGCCCCTTACAGAAGGGGCTACCTATAGCCTGTTGTTTTACAAAGTCCAACAAAACGGAACTCAAGTGCGGATTTATAATTAAAAGTTTTGCAAGGCAAAATACACGTTCACTTGATCTACAGCTATTTCTATGAAATCCTCAGCCTCTATCTAAAATTTAAGTGTAAGCCCTGCCATAATATGGCGTCCAGCTTGAGGGTAATACCCAACACCTTCTATTGTTGTAATTGCTGTTGCTGAACTCCAATCATCATCATACGTATAAAAATATCCATTGGACGTAAAGAGGGTATCAAAAACGTTGTGGATATGTACGGTAAGGTTTAATGTTGGTGTATTTGCCTTATTTAGAATAACCGCTTGAAACTGAATGTCACTGATAAGATAATCGTCAAGTTTGGATAGCTCAGCATCAATGTTCCCCATATACTGTTCCCCTACATATTTGCTAACAAACGAAACCGACCAGTTGTCTTGCGAATAGGTTAATTGTTCAGCAGCAATAAGCGATGGTGAAAAGGCGAGGCGGGTATCCCCCAATGCTTGTAATGCACCGTCCCTTTTAAAATATTTGTCTTTGTTTCTGTTTTTACTCCAAGACAAGTTGGCTTGCCAGTTTAAATTAGGAGTAATGTTCCAACCACCTTCTAGTTCAATACCACGACGAAAACTATCACCTGAATTGGCACGAATAGGTGCGCCTACTTCATCAATTGCCCCAGTAAGTACCAATTGATTTTTATAGTTCATATAGTAAAGATTTGCATTTAAAAACGCATGGCTTGTTTTCCAACGCCACCCCAATTCAAAATCATCCAATTCTTCAGGAACAGGGTTGCCGTTTTCAAAATCGGTTCGGTTGGGTTCTTTGTGTGCCTTAGCATAAGATGCATAAAATTGATGCTTCGCAGTCGGTTTATATACGAACCCTCCCTTAGGATTAAAAAAGGTATGGGCATCATTTACGGTAAAGCTTTCTGGCCCCGCAACTTCTCCACCCACCTTGTAATCAATCCAGCGAAGTTGTAGATCGGCGTATAAACTCCATTTTTCATCAATCGAAACATCCACCTTAGTAAAAACATTACTATCTATTTTTGTTCCCGTGTTTTCATAAAAACGATGATTTGGATTTGCATTGGCTGTACTCGCCCACATCAGTTCGCCAAAATGCAAGCCCTCGTAATGGCTGTAATACGCACCTGAACTCATATTGACGTTTTCCACATTTGTATGAAAAAGAAGGTTTGCCACATAAAAATCATTATCCAACCACTTGTGTACTGCGTTTTCAGTTGTTGTAATGGATTGCCCGTTGATTGTGAAGGGTTCTAATTTTAGGTAATCATATTCTGTATCTCCACCAAAACTTACATTCTGATCATACCATAAATCGTAAAATTCTTGGTAGTAGCCATAGCCGTGCGTGTAATTTAATCCTAGTGATAACCTCGAATGCTCATTTAGTCGTTGTTCTATATGAAGCTGTGTATGGTCTTGGTTATAATGATCCACTTGATCGTCGTAATATCCTTGCAAGTTTCCTTCCTCGTCGTATTGAGCTCCAGCAGGGTTATAGGTTCTGTTCTTTTTCAAAACATCCTGATCAATCCCATACCAAGCTTGATACGTACGTTCATGACCGCCAAATGTTAAGGCCTTTACTTTTGTGTTTTCAGAAGTATAGGTTCCTTGCAAAAAGTATCCTTTAAGGTTAGACGATGCGCGATCAATATAACCATCAGATGTAATATTTGATAAGCGTCCGCTAAGCTCAAACCCATTAGCTGAGGTTCCTGTAGAAAATTTAACCGTGTTCTTTAACGTATTAAAGCTACCAACGCTTGATGAGAGTAATGCGAACGATTCCTCAGAGCTGTCATTGGTATTGATATTGATACTTGCGCCAAACGCAGCCGCTCCATTAGTTGATGTTCCCACACCACGTTGTACTTGCAAATCTTCTACAGAAGAAGCAAAATCAGAGAGATTAACCCAAAATGTTCCATGGGACTCAGCATCGTTATAGGCAATACCATTAATGGTAACGTTGACGCGCGTTGCGTCGCTACCACGAACGCGTATTCCTGTGTAGCCCACCCCTGCTCCTGCGTCGCTAGTGGTAACTACGCTAGGCAGAAAACGCAACAAAACAGGAAGGTCTTTTCCTAAATTTTGTTTGTTGAGTTCTTCTTCAGAAATATTGGTAAACGCCATTGGCGTATCTTTTGTTGCCCTTAGGGCACTAACCGTAACGGATTCTAATGCTACGGTACTAACGGTAATCGTGTCTTGAGTTGTGTTTGCTTGTTGTGCCACCAGGCTACCTGCAAGCATAAGTGTAATAATGAATTTCATTTGCTTTGGGCAAATAAAGGGGTATTATTTACAATAATTTTAAGTGAAACATATTCCTTGGCAGCATTACCTGCCCAGGTTCAATGGGTATAATCTCAGCCGTTAGGCACCCCTAGAGATGTTGCAAATATAACTCAATTAAATGGATTGATGCATGGGACGAAGCAGATCGTTTACTGTTTTTACTGGGTTGAATGTTCGAACAGGCACTTCAACAAAAAGGGTATTCCAATCTGCCATGGCACCATTCCACAATCCAGGGCGTTCCATTCCCTTAATGTTTGTTCCACCTAATGACTTTTCAACTACAAAATAACTGTCTTGGTCAATAAACTTTTTTAGGTCATACTTTTGTCCTTTGTAATTGTGTGTAGCGCATACAATGTCAACAGGGTTAAAATGCGTACCCGCTTGGAAGATCTTCTTTTGTGATTTATCTGCATCATTCACTTGAGCCCCTTCAACAATTTGTAGACTTAGCTGCCCATCTTTGTCAACCCAAAAAGGACCTCCGCCTGGCTCTCCTTCGTTTTTAACCATCCCACACACGCGAAGGGGGCGGTTAAGTTTTTGTTTTAAAAATGAAAACAACGCATCGCCTGTTAAAGACTCTGGAACATGGATATTGAGTTTTTCTTGTGCAAAGCGTAAAATCTCATCAACAACACAGGATTCTTGTTCATCCATAGCACGACAATATTGATGCACTTGTTGCAACGTTGTTATCAAAACACCTGCAAGTATTTTTTTAAAATAAGCAGCCTTTTCGTGATAAACCTCCACAGCAATATTGTCAATATTGCTCAAAAAAATGATTTGTTCTTCAAGATCATTTAGGTTATCAATGAGCGACCCGTGGCCTGCTGCTCTAAAAAACAGGTTTCCTTTGTCATCTCGATAAGGACTATTGTCTAACAGTGCGGCCACAGCATCAGTACTTCTTTTTTGATGTGAAAAAGACAACTGTGTTTTCACAGCATACGCATCTTTTATTTTGGCAATACTTGGTGATAGCACCTCTTGAAAATCCTTAGTTGTTGTGGGTGGAATTGTGAAGTGAATATTCATGGTGTTATCAGCAACCATAAACTCCTTTGAAAAAAACAATTGCTCTTCTGCAGCAGTACGCGTATGACCTTGATAGGCATGAAAAGGAATAAGTGCTTTGGGCAGGGTGCTTAAAAGGTGAACTGTTTTTTGGATAAATAAATATCTATAATCGTGTTGAAAAGCACCATTTTGAATTTCTGTTATTTGCGATTTGATTTGCTTGTAAAACGGGAGCTTTTCGAGCCCGCCAATAAAAACACCTAGTTTATATGTTTTTTTTCTGTTCAAGTAGCTGCGTAGAGTTTCTTTTTTTACATCATAATGATTTTTAAAATAGTGAAGGAATTTAAACATTCGTGTTGCCATTCCCGATGCAGGAATAAACCGAATTAACGAAAAGGTGTTTTTTTGACGGTCAAAGGTTTCGGCATAGGTACACATTTCGTCTTCAGACAACTTTGTAATCCCGTCCCTAACCGTTGCAGGTCTTGCTAGCTTAGTAGTATTCATGTCTTTTTCAAGAAGCGTAAACTGTGAAGCTACATCTTCAGCCGAAACACCTACTTCTTTAAAAAGCTCTAAATCTTGACTTGTAAACCTATGTTTCATACATATTGTTTTAACTGTTCCCGAACACACTTTAATCGTGTTTCGTGTGTGCCATTTAATATGGTGTAGGCTATATTTTGCTTTTTTAAGGCAGTCTTGAAGGCATTGAGCATTTCTTGCCGTTGATGAGGACGATCACGTAACAAGTCATGTTCAAAAGGAACGTCAATATCTGTCAAAAAGTATATATCATAGTGATTTTTACGGTTTGCCATGCGAACGCGCTCGTCACACCAACCATCAAAATAAGCTTCTGAATAAACTTGTGTAGACAACAAATTTGTATCACAAAAAAGAAAGGTATTCGCCTGTTTAGCAAGCGTATTCTCGAGTTGCATTTGTCCGGAAGCTATTGGGTAAATATCCTCTGGCGCACATATTTCATTTGTTCTTTCCAATTTATCCTCTAAGTATTCGCGTGCAAATTCAGGCACCCACTTTGTTTGATAAACGGATGCGAGTGCTTCAGCCAAAGTGGTTTTTCCCGTTGATTCAGGTCCAAAAAAGACCACTTTTACACAGGAACTTGGGAGCTGTTTAAGATTTTCTTCCATGCTAAATATCCATAAATGGCTACAAGTGTAAAGATAAGATATTGAAAACTGGTAAACGTCAATCCCTTGTAAAAGTATAAGGGTACGGAAATAACATCTCCAACAATCCAAAAAATCCAATTTTCAATTTTGCGTCGTGCCATCAGCCACATCCCCACAAAGAAAACGGCGGTGGTTAGTGTATCCACATAAGCTGTCCAAGAAGTCCATTTATCAGCAGTTTGATAAACGATGTAAACAAAGGCAAGTGTAGCAATAAAAATAAAGGTAGAAACTCTTTTTTCATTAGATGTTGTACGTGTTATTGGCGTAACGGAATCATTTGATTTACGCGTCCATACATACCACCCGTAAATACTCATGGCAAAATAATAGGCATTAATCATCATATCACCTAAAAGCTCCCACTTCAATAGCAAATAGACAAATATTGCTGTTGAAATCAAGCCCATTGGAAACACCAAAATCAGGTTCCGCTTGGCATACCAAACACTCAAAAAGCCAAATACAACACCTATAATTTCAAGCGCAATATCAACAGGTGCATACTGCGCATATTGCCCAAAAAGAAACTCAAAAAGAAGGCTCATAATCGCTGCGATTAGATTTGACTATTTTCATGTTTAGAACAATGTGTTCTGTTTGTTCAAAAGCCTGTTTAGTAGCCTTGGTAACATGCGCCATCACGTTGGAAAATTCACCATAAATCTGGGTGCTCAACGGAGTTTCGTGTACGACACATCCAGTTGCACGAAGGGTTTTAATAAATTGGATAATGGGTGCTTCAAAATTATCTTGAAGGGGTGTTAATGTTAATTCAACCGATATTTCCATGTTAGTCTGATATTATTGCTAGGGCACAAGAAAAATTTTCCCAGTGATACACCCAGTTTTTGAGTTCTATTTGTCTATTTTGTTGCTGCACAAGTGCTTTCGGATGAATCTCATCCATATTTTCGGTACGGATATGGTGCAGAAAACTAAGGCCATTTTTACCAAGTGCTTTATAAGCGGCTTCTTTGATACACCACTGTGTGGTTAATCTTCTGTCGGAGGCAGTAGGAGTTATTTCAGAAGCATGCAAAAACCTCGGTGCTATTCGGTGTACTTTTGGTTGTTCGAGTTCAATATCTACTCCAAGAGGTTTGTCACCAACAGCAATAGCAGCAAACGTATGCGAATGTGAGATTGAAATAAACTTCCCATCTTTTAAATGCGGCTTTCCAAACGTATCATAGAAAAGGTCTTTAGGGGTGTATCCAACACCAGCCAAAAGCTGTCGTACGCTTAAAAAACCACAGCGATGAATGGGTGATTTCATCATGTCTAACCTATTGAAGCACAATTCAGTAAGTAGAATCCCCTCCCTTAACACCGCTTCACTTTCGGTAATATGCCACACCAAAAGCTGGGTATTATTAGGCACGCTATGTTTTTTGTAAATGGGCATGAAATACCGTAAATTTGCAGACTAATTGCTAAGAATCAAATATACAACTATGGCTACTAAAACAACTACTTACGTGCCCTATAAGGTAAAAGACATTTCACTTGCCGAATGGGGAAGAAAAGAAATTGAATTGGCAGAGGCAGAAATGCCTGGGCTAATGGCACTTCGTGAAGAATATGGTGCTGCACAACCGCTAAAAGGCGCGCGCATTGCGGGATGCTTGCACATGACCATTCAAACGGCAGTGCTTATTGAAACCCTAACAGCACTTGGTGCTGATGTTACTTGGAGTTCATGTAATATATTCTCAACACAAGACCACGCTGCTGCTGCCATTGCTGCTGCTGGCATCCCTGTTTATGCATGGAAAGGCATGAACGAAGAAGAATTTAACTGGTGTATCGAACAAACGATTTTCTTTGGCGAGGACCGTGAGCCGCTAAACATGATTTTAGATGACGGTGGCGACCTTACCAACATGATCCTTGACGAGTTTCCTGAGCTTGCAGCTGGCATCAAAGGACTTTCTGAAGAAACCACAACAGGTGTTCACCGCCTCTATGAACGTGTGCAAAACGGCACACTTCCCATTCCTGCCATTAATGTAAACGACTCGGTTACTAAATCGAAGTTTGACAACAAATACGGATGTAAAGAATCTGCAGTGGATGCAGTACGTCGCGCAACAGACATCATGCTTGCTGGAAAACGTGTTGTTGTAGCAGGTTACGGCGATGTTGGGAAAGGAACCGTGGCTTCTTTCCAAGGTGCAGGTGCTATTGTAACCGTTACTGAAATTGACCCGATTTGTGCGCTGCAAGCTTCTATGGACGGTTTTGAAGTGAAAAAGTTAGATACCGTAATTGGCAATGCCGATATTATTGTAACTGCAACTGGAAACAAAGACATCGTTAACGAACGTCATTTCCGTGCGATGAAAGACAAAGCTATTGTGTGTAACATTGGCCACTTTGATAATGAAATTGATATGACTTGGCTCAACGATAACTACGGCACAAGCAAAGTAGAAATCAAGCCTCAGGTGGATAAATACACTGTTGAAGGCAAAGATATTATCGTTTTAGCAGAAGGACGATTGGTAAACTTAGGCTGTGCTACGGGACACCCTAGTTTTGTGATGAGTAACTCATTTACCAACCAAACCTTAGCACAAATTGAACTTTGGAAACATGCTGATCGCTACGAGAACAAAGTGTATATGCTTCCTAAGCATTTGGACGAAAAAGTAGCGCGCTTACACCTTGACAAACTCGGTGTGGAGCTTGAAGAATTAGACAAAGAACAGGCAGACTATATCAGTGTTCCTGTTGCTGGGCCTTATAAGCCTGAGTATTATAGGTACTAAATTACCTATTAATATAAGTATAGAAACCAAAAAACCCCGATGCAATGCATCGGGGTTTTGTTTTTTCTTGTAGTTTACTGTTTATGCCTGAATAGGATCTACAGAAACATACGAACGATTGTTTTTCTTTTTGGTAAAACGCACCACACCGTCCACTTTAGCGTGAAGCGTATGGTCTTTACCTAAATATACATTATCTCCTGGGTGGTGTGCAGTACCACGTTGACGAACAATAATATTGCCTGCAATGGCTTGTTGTCCTCCAAAAATTTTCACGCCTAAGCGTTTCGATTCTGATTCTCTTCCGTTCTTAGAACTACCTACTCCTTTTTTGTGTGCCATGGTATACTAATTTTTATTTTTTTGCTTCAAGTGCTGCAATCAAGTCAGCTTTTTTCATTGACGAAATGCCTGTTACACCAGCTGCTTTTGCTAATTCTTTTAGCTCAGCTACCGTTTTGGTTGAAAAGTCTGCTGCGGCTTTTGGCGCAGCTTTCTTAGCAGCTTTTGGCGCAGCTTTCTTAGCAGCTTTTGGCGCTTCAGCTTTTGCTTTTGGTGCCTCAGCTTTAGCCTTTGGAGCTTCAGCTTTCGCTTTAGGCGCAGCCTTTTTGGCTTTACCAACACCAACAGATTCGATAACAATTTCTGTCAACGACTGACGGTGTCCGTTTTTAACACGGTATCCCTTGCGACGTTTCTTTTTAAACACAATTACTTTGTCATCTTTCAAATGACGGACCACTTTTGCTTCTACCGAAGCATTGGCTACAGCCGGGGCGCCTACAGAAATATTGTCTCCGTCAGCCAACATATAGACTTGGTCAAAAGAAACCTTATCTCCTGTTTTGGCATCTAAACGGTGTACAAATACCTTTTGGTCTTTTGCAACTTTAAATTGCTGCCCTGCTATCTCTACGATTGCAAACATATCTTTTGTTTTATTAACACTTCTAATCGAAGCGGGGGCAAATATACAATCTTGTATAATATCAGGCAATGTTTTTATTGTGTAACATTATTATTTTCTACTCGTTACCATGTAATAATAATTAATTAACTTTAGAAAAATTCAATTATGATGAAAGCTACATTTTCAATAACCCTAATTTTAGTTATGGGCCTTGTTAGCGCACAATCCGTTTCTTTTGAAGAATATGATTTGCCTAACGGTCTGCATGTCATTCTTCACCAAGACAATTCGGCGCCAGTTGTAACTACATCTGTGATGTATCATGTAGGTGCTAAAGACGAACAACCCGATCGGACGGGGTTTGCCCACTTTTTCGAACACCTATTGTTTGAAGGGACTGAAAATATTGACAAAGGTGCCTGGTTTTCAATCGTGACGGAAAATGGCGGAACAAACAATGCCAACACCACAGACGACCGCACCTATTATTATGAAGTTTTTCCTTCCAATAATCTAGAGCTTGGTCTTTGGATGGAATCTGAGCGTATGTTGCACCCAATCATTAACCAAGATGGTGTTGATACTCAAAACGAAGTTGTAAAAGAAGAAAAACGCCTTCGAGTTGACAACCAACCTTACGGTAAGTTTTTAGAAAATGTAAAAAAACATCTTTTCACAAAACATCCATACCGATGGACTACCATTGGTGAAATGGAACACTTAGATGCTGCAACACTAGATGAATTTTTGACTTTTAATAAAAAGTTTTACGTGCCTAACAATGCTACGCTCGTAGTAGCTGGTGATATTGAAATGGACAAAACCAAAGGGATGGTTGAAGCTTATTTTGGCAGCATTCCAAAAGGAGCTGCTATAGAAAGAGGTGTCTATACAGAGGACCCCATCACAGAACCCATTACAGCGCAAGCTTATGACACAAACATTCAAATACCTGCAATTGTTACAGCATACCGCACGCCTTCCTTTAAAGACAGAGATTCGCGTGTTTTGGATATGATTTCTACTTATTTGAGTGATGGGCCTAGTTCAAAATTATACAAAAAGCTTGTGGACGAAAAGAAAATGGCGCTGCAAACAGGAGCTTTCAATATTGCACAAGAAGACTATAGCATGTATGTTGTGTTTGGACTTCCTCAGGGAGATTTTGAACTCGCTGATTTGGTAACAGAAATGGACGAAGAAATTGTGAAAGTACAAACGGATCTTATTTCGGAACGTGACTATCAAAAACTCCTCAATAAATTTGAAAATGGCTTTGTAAGCTCAAATGCGTCTATAGAGGGTATTGCTAATTCACTTGCTCGGTATCATATGCTTTATGGTGACACCAACTTGATCAATAACGAAATTGATATTTACCGCTCCATAACGCGTGAAGAAATTCGAGATGTTGCCAACAAATATTTAAAATCAAATCAACGCTTAGTATTAGAATACTTGCCAGAATCTGAAACTAATTAATAGTCGCATTATGAAAAAATTACTCGTTTTATTTACATCATTATTCGTTTTCGTTGCTACTGCACAAGTTGACCGAAGCAACCAACCTACCCCAGGGCCTGCGCCCATAGTTCAAGTTAAAGAACCACAACAGTTTAAACTAAAAAACGGCCTAACGGTAATGGTTGTCGAAAATCGCAAGCTGCCACAAGTAAGTGCGAGCCTAACGTTAGACAATCCACCTATTTTAGAAGGAATCAAAGCTGGACTGAGCCAGTTAACAAGCAGCATGCTAGGAAAGGGTTCTAAAAAAATAGCAAAAGACAGCTTTTATGATGAAGTAGACTTTATGGGTGGTAACATCAGCATAAGCACCTCTGGTGCCTTTGCGCAATCGCTTACGCGCTACTTTGAAAGAACATTTCAGATGATGGCAGATGCTGCGCTAAATCCAAAGTTTACGGAAGAAGAATTTACCAAAGAACGAGATGTAATTATTGATGGTTTAAAATCAGCTGAAAAAGACGTTACTACAGCAGCAAGGCGTGTGGAAAGCCTTTTAGCTTATGGTGGAAGTCACCCCTATGGTGAATACATAACATCAGGAACGGTAAACAATATAAAATTAGCCGATGTTCAGCGATTTTATGATTTTAGATTTAGACCTAACAACGCATATTTGGTGGTAGTTGGAGACATTGATATGGAAACTGTAAAACCATTGGTCAAAAAGTTTTTTGGTAAATGGAAACCAAACCCAGTTGCGTCAAGCCCAATTCCAGAAGTGAAAAACCCACGAGCTACGCAAATTGATTTTGTCAACATGCCAAACGCAGTTCAATCAGAAGTAGTTGTTCAAAGCACCACTACATTAGCCAAAAAAGATGCTGACTATTTTGCTGTTTTAATGGCAAATTCCATTCTAGGAGGTGGTGGAGAGGCACGTTTGTTTCTAAATCTTCGTGAAGACAAAGGGTATACATATGGCTCCTATTCAAGTATTGGAAACAACAAGCGAACAGCCTCGCGTTTTCGTGCAACGGCAAGTGTACGAAACGAAGTCACAGATAGCGCAGTAGTTGAACTTTTGAGTGAGATTAAACGCATACGCACCGATCTCGTTTCCGATAGTGAATTGAAAAAAGCGAAAGCAAAATATGTAGGTAGTTTTGTTCGTTCATTAGAAAATCCTGCAACCATTGCACGGTTTGCCCTTGAAATCGCTACAGAAAATTTAGACGGCGATTTTTACAAAAACTACTTAGATAACATAAATGCTGTTACAGCTGAAAATGTAAGAACCGTTGCCCAAAAATATTTTAATGTCGATCAAGCTAGAGTTATTGTTACGGGTAAGGGAGTAGACGTTTTGGACAATCTTGAAAAAGTAAGCTTCAATGGGAAAACACTTCCTGTCCAATATTATGATAAATACGGGGTTACTATTGATCGTCCGAGAAAAAAAGCCATTGCTGGTGGTGTTACTGCAGCTCAAGTTTTAAAAACATTTATTGAAAAGACAGGGGTCAATACCGTTGACGATTTGACATCATTAAAGTTAACCTATGAGGGTAATTTTATGCAAATGAATGTTGTCGTAGAAGAGTTCTACTCATCAGATAACGTAAAACAAGTGTTTTCTGTAGGTGGAAATGCCATGATGTCAAGTGTTGTTTCTGAAACATCGGCTTATATTAAGCAGGGGCCAAATCAAATGGACATGCCTAAACTGATTCATGACGATCTCAAAAAGACACTAGGTGTTCTCCCCGAAATAGGAATACTCAACTCTGAAGAAGCTGTCCTCGAAGGAATTGAAACCATCAACGACACTGAAGTTTATGTCGTAAACGTTCCTGGCACTGGAGTACGTTATACAAACTATTACAGTGTAGATACAGGCCTGCGGATTAAAGAATCTACTTTGACAAATTTCAATGGGCAAATGCAAACAAACAATACCAACTATTCTGACTATAAAGAGTTGTCTGGTTTATTGATGCCTGGTAAAAAGAGTTTTGATTTAGGCGGTCAAGAAATTTCATTGACACTCGACAAAGTTGAACTAAACCCTGAGCTTAAGTAGCAAGCATTACTTTTTTTGATGCTTCTTTGATTTATGTGCCATAGAAACCCCTAAGAGAATAACGGCAGTTGCCAACAACTGATAGCCGTTTATTTTTTCTCCGTCTAAGGTGCCCCAAAAGAGCGCAACAATAGGCAACGTATATGTTACGGATGACACAAATACAGCAGAAGCCATTTTAACAAAACGGTTAAACATGACTTTGGCAATGGCTGTTCCAAAAAACGCAAGCAGGGCAATAAACCCTAAACTTTTTTGAACAGCGTCTGTTTGAAGCACTTCTAAAGAAAAGAAGTTATTGTAAAGTAGAAATAAAATAGCTGGTGGTAATATGGCAATAAAGTTTCCAAGCGTCATTGCCATTGGGGAAACATCAGCAAGTTTATGTTTTAAAAAGTAAATATTAACGGCATAACACATAGAGGCAGTCATTATTAAAAGCACATAACCCGTGGGTTGCGCAGCATTAATTTGTGTTCCGCCCCATATTAAGCCTACTGATCCTATAAAACCTAACGTAACCCCAACATACTGACGTGCGAGAATGCGAACGGCAAATAAAACAACTCCCACCAATAGTGTAAAAATGGGGGTTAACGAATTTAAAATAGCGGCTACAGAGGAGTCAATGTGTTGCTGTGCAAAAGCAAAAAAGAAAGAAGGAAAAAACGTCCCCAAAAAGCCTGTTATAATCAGCCATTTCCATTGATATTTGCTTAATCCTTTGAGAGAACGATATCCCATAATGACTAAGAAGCATGTACTTAAAACAATACGAACACTCCCTAACTCAATAGGTGATAACCCCACTAATCCACGTTTGATTAAAATATAGGAACTTCCCCAAATCAACGAAAGCAGAAAAAGGTACAGGTATTTGTTTTGTGGAATCTTAACCATAGCAGGGCAAAGCTGATGAAATTCAACGAAATAACATATAAATATTTACCTATATTTGTGAAAACTTGATATTATGAAACGCCCTATTTTTTATATACTGGTACTTCTTGTTGTTAGCTGTACCACCAAAAATCCAGAGAAAAAAACAGTTGCCCACAATGAAGAGGTAACAACGACAATCACAAACGAAAACCTTTCACATATTTCATTTGCTGTTGAGGGAATGACATGCGAAGTAGGTTGTGCAGCTCGCATTGAAAAGAAAGTAGCAGCCATGGAAGGAGTTGCTGTTTCTAAAGTAGATTTTGAAGCAAAAACAGCGTCTGTGTCATTTGATTCCACATTGATTTCTTTTGACGATATGCGTGCTACTATTGAAGCCTTAGGAGATGATTACAAAGTTGGGGATGCTACTGCAATACCGGCACTTAAATTAAAATCATCTGGCAAAAAATGTGATGCTTCTTGCAAGAAAGAATGTTGTTCCAAAAAGAAGAAATGTGACAAGACATGTGAAAAAGCATGTTGCAAGAAAGAAGGCAAAAAAGACAAAAAGGCTTGTGATGCTTCTTGCAAAAAGGAATGTTGTGCCAAGAAAAAAGAAAGCCACTAATCCCAGCGAAGTGTTTCTAGCATTTTCTGTACATCATTTTTAATGTAGCTAATTGCTGGCGCAAGGGAATCGTAGTTCGGTGCTGCTTCAAATAGTAATGAGCCTGAAATGAAATGACGTTTTGTGTCTGTGCCAAAGAAATGTAAGTTGGACGGCGAGTCACCAATAAGCGTAACACAGCTTCCTATCACGCCATTTTGGGGGTCCTCGTAAGCGCTTTCTTTAAGCTGTTGGGTTCCATTGCCAAAAACCTTTAGCCGTTTTTCGAAATCCATCAGGAGTGTATCCATTGATGCTTCATTTAAATTGAAATAAGTAATGTAAAGCTTTGCCTTTAACGCTGGATAATGTACCGTTGTGCCACATGCAGACAACAGCTTTGGAATGGCTGCTTTATTGTGCATGAACTGATATGTACACGGAGTTGCATCAAAAGTTTGGTATGTTGGATTTGGATAGACTAACGCCAATGCTGCGTTTGGTTTAGGAGTAGGGTGTTGACAACCAAATAAAACAAGCATCAATATCAATATGCGTATCATGAGTGGAGTTGTATTTTAACTTGTTTAATACGCTTTCGATCAACTGCCTCAATGGTAAAAATAATGTTTCCAAAACGAAGGGCAGTATTCACTTTGGGAAAAGCACCCAATTGTTCTAAAATAAACCCTGCAACAGTTTCAGACTCTCCTTTATTTTGCTCAATCTCTTCGATATTTGAAAGCTTAGTGACGCCATAAAAATCTTGTAATGATGTTTTACCATCAAAAATAAAGGTGTTGTCATTAAGTTTAGAATAACTGATGTCTGTTTCATCAAATTCATCGGTGATATCTCCAACAATTTGCTCAATGACATCCTCTAACGAAATAACACCAGAAGTTCCGCCATATTCGTCCACAACAATGGCAAGGTGAATGCGTTTTGCTTGAAATTCTTGAAGCAAATCATCAAGTTTTTTGTTTTCTGGAACAAAATAAGGAGCTCTAATTAGGTCTGTCCACTTGTAATTCTTTTTATCCAAATGTGGTAATACATCTTTCACATAAAGCACACCCATTACCGTATCTATTGTTTCGCTGTAAACAGGTACACGTGAAAAGCCCTTATTCACAATTTGCTCCACTACTTCAGCAAAAGCAGTTTGTTCCTCCAATGCAAAAACATCAATACGTGGACACATTACTTGCTTGGTATCGGTATTGCCAAAGGTTACAATGCCCTTCAAAATCTTTTGTTCGTCTTTAGTTGTCTCCGAATCATCTGTCATTTCTAAGGCTTGTGACAAATGATCAACAGATATGTTTGAAGTTGTTTTACCAAGCCATTTTTGAAGAATTAGAGTAAGGTAGCTCATAGGGTATGTCAATGCAAAAAAGACATATTTGTCGAGCAAATAAATCGGAATAGCCATTCGTTTTGCAAAGCCTTCGGGGTTTTTGTTTGCATATATTTTAGGAAGTATTTCTCCAAACAAAAGCACAACGGTAGTGATGATACCAACCTCTGCAAAAAAGCGAATTCCAGGGTGTGAAATAGATCCAAATAACAGCTTTGTGAGCGATGCAAAAAGTAATACTGTAGCAATATTAATAAGGTTGTTTAAAAGCAAGATAATCGCTAACAAGCGTCTTGGATTCTTGCGCAATAGTGCGATTGTACGTGCAGATTTGTACGGAGCATTTATTGCTTTTTTAATAAATGAAGGTGACAGCGAAAAAAAGGCAACTTCTGAACCTGAAATCAATGCAGAGCCTAGCAGTAGTAAAAGCAGTATGATAATTTTTGCTGTTTCTACTGTCTCAAAACCAATAACCAAAAAGGAAATCTCCAACAATTAGCGTTTAAAAAGGCAAGTCATCATCACTTGCAGGTTGGTTTGTTGGTGCTTGCTGGGGTTGCGCCACTTGCGTTTGTGGTGCGGCTCCATCACTTGGACGTGGTGTTAAAAAGGTAAAATCATCCACATGTACTTCAGTTGAGTATCGATCATTACCATCTTCTCCTTGCCATTTGCGTGTTTTGATGCGCCCCTCAACATAAACACGATCTCCTTTTTTAAGGTATTTCTCGCATATTTCGGCTGCTTTGTTGCGCACAATTACGTTATGCCACTCTGTATTGGTGACTTTCTCGCCTGTTTGTTTACTGGTGTAGGTTTCATTGGTTGCAATTGGAAATCTTCCCAAGCAATTTCCGCCATCAAAGTATGTAACTTTAACGTTATCGCCTAAGTGTCCAATCAGCATAACTTTGTTAAGTGTTCCGCTCATAATAGATTTTATATCAAATGTACATTATCGATTGAACTTGTCCAAAAATCGTTCAATCAACCTAGGCACTGCATAATCAGATACGGTAGCCCATGGAACAGATAGCTCTTCCTCAATATTTTCTAAAATATAAAAATGCGTGTGCAACGCTTGATGAGACAACTTATGGATAATTGCTTTTTCTTGAAATTTTGACCATACAGCTTTGTGCGCCCATGTTGGTGTATTTGGGTGTGCTCTTAAATCTTCTTCAGATAAATGATGTGGCGCTTCCACGAGAGGAAATTCATACAAACCTTGCCATATATCTTTGTGTGTTCTTTTAGTCAACAATGTGTTGTTGTACGAATCAAGAGGAATCAGGTAGTGAAAATGCCTTTTTCTAACTGGATTCGCTTTTAGCTTTTGTGGTCGCGCTGCAATGTTGCCCTGTGCTAACGCCAAGCAACTATCGGCAAAAGGACAGCTGCTGCAATGAGGGGTTTTAGGAGTGCAATGCAATGCGCCAAACTCCATAATAGCTTGATTGTACTCCCCTGGCGAAGATGTAGCTATTAAATTTTGTGCCAACTCCTGGAATACTTTTACCCCTTTAGGTTGATTGATAGGGCTTTCAACATCAAAATGACGTGCCAAAACACGATATACATTACCGTCAACAACAGCACGTACTTCATCAAAACATATGGAGGAAATGGCACTGGCGGTATATGGTCCTATCCCAGGAAGTTTTACTAATTCGTTGTATGTGTTTGGAAAAAAGCCCTTGTATTGTTCTGTAATTCGTTTAGCCGTTTTATGCAAGTTACGCGCACGACTGTAGTAACCTAACCCTTGCCAATGCTTAAAAACAGCATCTTCATTTGCGTTGGCCAAATCCTTAACGGTAGGATAAGCTGATAAAAAACGTTCAAAATACGGTAGTCCTTGCGCAACTCGTGTTTGCTGTAAGATAATCTCAGAGAGCCATACCACATATGGTTCTCTTGTTTGTCGCCACGGTAAATCGCGTTTATGTTCCTCATACCACGCTAACAATTTCGTACTGAATCGATTCATTCATCCAAAAATACAATCAAAGAATGATTTTTAGATGTTTAAAAACATATAAACGTAGAATTAAATTTTTATATTTGCTCACCTAAAATTTACAACCACATAAGAATTTAAGGATGACAAAAGCCGAAATCGTATCAAACATTTCAGATAAACTGGGAGTTGAGAAAGGTGATGCACAAGAAATTGTAAATCACTTTATGAAAGAAATAAGAAGTGCATTAGAATCTGGTGATAACGTTTATTTGCGCGGATTTGGAAGCTTTGTAGTGAAAACACGCAAAGCCAAGAAGGGTCGCAATATTTCAAAGAACATTACCATCGATATTCCAGCACATAATATACCTTCATTTAAGCCTGCAAAGGTTTTCTTGGAGAAAGTTAAAACTAAAGTAGCCGTTGACTAACGCCTACACATTATTAATTATTTAGATTATAACATATGCCAAGTGGTAAAAAACGTAAAAGACACAAGGTAGCCACGCACAAGCGTAAGAAAAGAAGTCGTGCTAATCGACATAAGAAAAAGTAAGCTTCTTTGATCCTGAACATTACGTTCTTTGACATGGAACAACATTAGAATTGTTCACTCTAATTTGAATCCGCCGTAAAATTGTTCAATTGATTCACAGTCATTGTGAATCTAAAAATCATTATTGTGAGTAAAGAACTAATTATTCGTTCGCGATCCTCTGCAGTTGATTTTGCCTTACTCAAAGATGGAAAGCTCGTTGAGTTTCACAAAGAAATTGAAGATAATAAGTTTCACGTAGGTGATATTTTCTTAGCAAAAATCAAAAAAACCCTATCCGGCCTAAACGCCGCTTTTGTAAACGTAGGGTATGAAAAAGATGCGTTTTTACACTATCACGACCTCGGTCCAAAAGTGTCAACGCTGCTAAAATTTATCAAGCGTGCTGGTTCTGGAAAAGTAAAAGACTTTTCAATAAAGGACTACCCATTAGAGCCTGAAATTAACAAAGATGGTGTCATTACAGACGCTGTTCAGGCCAATCAATCTCTACTTGTGCAAATTATCAAAGAACCTATCTCCACTAAAGGACCCCGTATCAGTTCGGAGCTGTCCTTGGCTGGAAGGTATTTGGTTTTGGTTCCTTTTTCAAATCGTGTATCGATGTCGCAAAAAATTTCGACACGAGAAGAAAAGAACCGCTTAAAAAAGCTCGTTATGAGTATTAAGCCAAAAGGTTTTGGTGTTATTATCCGAACCGTGGCAGAAGGCAAGAAAGTAGCTGAACTCGATAAAGATCTAGAAGATCTTTACAATCGTTGGGTTCAAATGTGTAAAAAAATCCAAAAAGCAGACTATCCCTCTAGAGTATTGAGTGAGCTTAACAGAGCTTCTTCTATTTTGAGAGATATTTTTGATGATGGATTTACTGGTATACACGTTGATGATCCAGAACTATTAGCTGAAGTACAAGAATATTTGCAGCAAATTGCTCCCGAAAGAGTAACTATTGCAAAGCTCTTTAAAAACGAAGTGCCCATTTTTGAGCACTTTGGAATTGAACGACAAATCAAAGCCTCCTTTGGAAGAACAGTTTCCATGAATAGAGGTGCGTATTTGATTGTTGAACATACCGAAGCCCTTCATGTTATTGATGTAAACAGTGGGAATCGTTCCAATAAGGCAAAAAATCAAGAAGATACAGCCTTAGAGGTAAACATGATTGCTGCTACAGAAATAGCGCGCCAGTTACGCTTGCGCGACATGGGTGGGATTATCGTGATTGATTTTATTGACATGATTAAGCATGAAAACCGGAAAAAACTTTTTGAACATTTCCGTAAGGAAATGGAAAGCGATCGTGCGAAACATAAAATTTTGCCTCCAAGCAGAATTGGACTGATTCAAATGACACGACAACGCGTTCGTCCAGAAATGGATATCAAAACAGCCGAACCCAATCCAAATATTAATGGAGAGGTTGAAGCACCGATTGTCTTAATGGATAAAATCAAAGCGGACTTGGAAAAGATTTTAGCTAATCCAAAACACAAAAAGAAAAAAATAGTGTTGCACTTACACCCTTTTATTGCAGCTTATGTAACAAAAGGATTGAAGTCTGAGCGTACCAAGTGGTACTTTGAGTACAACAAGTGGATCAAAGTGATGCCACGTGATGCGTACACCTATTTACACTACCGTTTCTTTGATGGAAAAGGAAAAGTGATACACGTATAAAACAAAAAGCGGCCTTAGTGCCGCTTTTTTTATTTTAGCCAATATGAAAACACATTCGGTTTCTGAAGCGCTCAACAAACTACGTCGCTACTGTGCCTATCAAGAACGTTGTCACAGAGAAGTGAAAGACAAGCTACAAAACATGGGCATGATAGCCGAAGCAATAGATCAAATCATAGGATCATTGGTGTCCGAAAATTATCTCAATGAAACTCGTTTCGCACAGCAGTTTGCCCGCGGAAAGTTTGCTATCAAACACTGGGGTAACATGCGGATCACGCGGGAACTTAAAGCTAGAGCTGTTTCAGCTTATGATATCAAAAAAGCACTTGCGACGATTGAACCAGAAGCTTACGCTCAAAAAATAAAGGAACTCAGCACCAAACGTTGGGAACAACTTGATGGTCAAAAACCGCAAGTGAGAAAACAAAAATTATATCAATACCTTGCCTATCGCGGTTGGGAAACCGAATTAATCTACCAACAAATTAACCGTCTTAGCAATATGGATTAAAGGGCATAGCGAAGGGAAACCATTCCATGTGCACCAGGCATTGGAATTAGGTTCTCATAGTACGAAGCGTCAAATAGGTTACGCCCTTGTAATTGAAGTGTCAAATCACCCGAAACATATTCGAGTTGCGCATTTAAAACGTTAAAATGGCCGCCCAGTGCTCTAGTTGCATATCGGTATGAAGCCGACCCAGACAAATTCGCACAAATGTTTTTTACTAGCTGTAAATTAAGGTTGTGCTTAAGCGAATTTAACGCATATCGTGATATTACGGATTTGGTATAGTTGTCTTTAATATAACCATAGGAAACAGTAAACGTGTGTCGCTGCTTACCCAAAGCATAATGCAAAGACGTATTAAGCTCGCCACCCACAGTAGTCACATCATGAATGTTAGCTGCCACAAAAGCAGCATCGCCAGTTGTTACTTCAACGTAATCAATTAGGTTCTTGCTATTGCGCTGAAACAAAGCTGCTTCGAGTTGAAGGTTAGCCGTATCATAACGAAAACTAAGCTCATGACTCAGTGCTTTTTCGGGTTTTAAATTGGCATTTCCTAAAGCTGTTGGTCCGTTGTAGTATAAATCGGTATAGGTGGGAACACGGTAGGTGTATCCTGTATTAAAGGTAGCCCTAGCCTTATCAGAAATTCGAAGGCCTAAATCTAAACCTGGATAGAAAAAGGTATCAACGTCTGAAAAATGACTCAATGCAAAACCAGGAGTCACGCTAAGATTATTCAACTTCAAACGATGCTCAAAAAATAAATGTGCAATCGTACGCTTGCGCTCACCAAGATTATTGGATTGTATATTAACATGTGAAAGCTCAGCTCCAAATCCGCTCAGGTTACCATTGCTGTGGTTAATTTTGGCATCAACAGAAAAGCCAACTTTATTATTGATGTGTAGATTACGGAAAAAACTTGGGTTGTTACGAATAAAAACATATTCATCTTGACCACGTTTCCAAAATATTCTGGGCGTCCAGACTACTTTTTCCGTTGCATATTGCGTTGTTAGTGCCACCAAACTACTTTGTGTCTGCTCATACTGATCTACATTGGGTGGTCTATTAGGATTTCGATAAAATCCGTTGGCTCCAAACTTACGTTCGTTAAACATGGTAAGAAGCTTTAGATTTTTGGATGTTCCAAAAGCACTGTGTGTAAAAAAATGGAGGTTATCTAAATCGGTATTGTATCGGTACCCTTCACTACTTAATCTAGAAAAGTGAACCACGTGTTGTTGGTTCTCGCTAAAGTTTTGAGCCGTTGCGCCAAGGTGCGTGGTATGAAAACTACCCTGCCTAGCGGTAAGTGTAGCGCCCTTTTTCCCTTCTTTTTTAGTGACAATGTTAATGGCGCCCGTTAGCGCATTTTGTCCATAAACACGCGCTGCTGGTCCCTTTACGATTTCAATGCGTTCAATTACTTCTAAGGGCAATGCACTGTTCAATGTGTGATGTCCTGTTTGCGGATCGTCAACACGAATGCCATCAATGAGTAACAGCACTTGATCAAAAGTACCTCCTCGTAAATACACATCGGCTTGTGCGCCCTCAATCCCTTGGCGGCGAATATCAACTCCTGCTTGGAAACGAAGTAAGTCCACCAAATTTGAAACTGGGGTTTCTGCAATTTGCTCGGCCGTAATTACCGTGACAGATTTTGAATCGTCAGAAAAAGGCACATCAAGGCGTGGAGAAGAAACCACAACCTCATCAAGGGCCGTTTGTGCAAAAGCGGGGGCCAAAGTAAGTGCCACCACAAGAGCGGAAAGTAAAATACGTTTCATACGTAGCGTTAAAATGTTATTGATTTAAAGGAATCCTATAAAATCAGTCCACAAATAAAATGGCGTTGTTATTGTTCATTTCAAAAGTGCCACCATTTACCAGTGCTACAATGGTATCGTTTCCTTGTTGGGTAAAAAAGGATTTAAAAGCATCGTCTATGGTTAACTGACCTTCAATTTTAGCCTCACCAGGTGCTAATGATGAAACAATAGCGGCATGGTTATTCAACACTTGAAAAGAACCCTGCTCACCAGGTACAGAAACAGCTGTAACTTCTCCTTTGAACAATGTAGCTTCAGGACTTACAATCTCTAAATACATAGTTATTATGCGTTTGCTTCTGCAAGCATTTTTTCACCCGCTTCAATAGCTTCTTCAATAGTACCCTTAAGGTTAAAGGCAGCTTCTGGAAGGTGATCTAATTCACCATCCATAATCATGTTAAAGCCTTTGATCGTGTCTTTAATGTCTACCAACACACCAGGGATACCTGTAAACTGCTCTGCTACGTGGAATGGCTGAGACAAGAAACGTTGAACACGTCTTGCTCTTGCTACAGCAAGTTTGTCTTCTTCAGACAGTTCTTCCATACCAAGAATGGCAATAATATCCTGTAGCTCTTTGTAACGTTGTAGCAACTCTTTTACACGTTGCGCACAGTTGTAATGTTCATCACCTAGAATTTCAGGTGTTAAAATTCTTGAAGTAGAATCTAGTGGATCTACTGCCGGATAGATACCTAATTCTGCAATTTTACGCGATAATACCGTTGTTGCATCTAAGTGTGCAAAGGTAGTTGCCGGTGCGGGATCGGTAAGGTCATCCGCAGGTACATATACCGCTTGTACAGATGTAATCGAACCTTTTTTAGTAGATGTAATACGCTCTTGCATCGCACCCATTTCGGTTGCTAGTGTAGGCTGATATCCTACCGCTGAAGGCATACGTCCAAGAAGTGCAGAAACCTCAGAACCTGCTTGTGTAAATCGGAAAATGTTATCTACAAAAAACAATACGTCTTTTCCCTGATCAGAACCTGCTCCGTCACGGAAATACTCAGCAACTGTTAAACCAGAAAGGGCTACTCGAGCACGTGCTCCTGGTGGCTCGTTCATTTGTCCAAATACGAAAGTTGCCTTAGAGTCTTTCATGGCTTCTTTGTCTACTTTAGACAAATCCCATCCGCCTGCTTCCATAGACTCCATAAATTCGTCACCGTATTTAATAATGCCAGATTCTAGCATTTCACGTAACAAGTCGTTTCCTTCACGAGTACGCTCGCCTACTCCAGCAAATACAGAAAGTCCTCCGTGTCCTTTTGCAATGTTGTTAATCAATTCTTGAATCAATACGGTTTTACCAACACCAGCTCCACCAAACAATCCAATTTTACCTCCTTTAGCATAAGGCTCAATAAGGTCAATTACTTTAATACCTGTATAAAGTACTTCTGTTGAAGTGGAAAGCTCCTCAAAAGCAGGTGCCTGTCTGTGAATCGCAAGACCGTCATCTCCCGTTTTTGGCAAGTCGCCAATTCCGTCAATGGCATCGCCAATTACGTTAAATAAGCGCCCATAAATATCATCGCCAATTGGCATTTGAATTGGGTTTCCGGTTGCAACTACTTCTGCACCACGTTCCAAACCATCCGTTGAATCCATAGAAATGGTGCGCACTTGGTCTTCACCAATATGCGACTGCACTTCAAGTACAAGAGTTGAACCGTCTGTTTTTTTGATTTCTAATGAATCATAAATATCTGGAAGGGTTGTGGCTGAAGTATCAAAGGATACATCTACTACTGGGCCAATGACTTGGGAAACATTACCTGTACTCTGTGACATAGTTGAAGAATTGTTAGTTCAAATAGGGTTAAATACCCTCTAAATTTGAGTGCAAATATAGGCGAAATTCAACGACTAATAATGTCTTTTTTTCAAAAAAAAAGCACCCATCACTCAACGAAGTTCGCGAAGCGATGGATGCTTTTTTTTGTTTGTAATTTACCTACTAGAAATCAAATAAAATTGATGTGTAGTAAATACTTCCTATGCGGCCACTACCTGCAAGGCTAACATATTCGTTTCCACCAATATTATTACCCCCCACACGAAGTTTTGCGTTTAATTTAGCAAGGTCAACTGTTATCTGAGCATCAACCACAGTATTTGCGTCAATCATCTCATCAACAAATGTAGATTCAAACAAGTATTCTGTATTGTAACGCGCGTTAACATTAAATGAAATCGGGTTAAAATTACCGCTCAATCCTGCTTTTACTCTGTGTGTTGGCGTGTTCCAAGATGTTTCAAATGATGGATCATTCCCAACGGTGTAATCTAACTCGTTAAATTCATACACCAAGTTAACAAGAAGGTTTTGAGAAAGCGCTTGTGTGGCACTCACGTTTACTCCATAAGACTTAAAGTCCTCGTCTTGGTTAGAGTCAACACTGTAAATAGCATAACTGCCTTGTCCAATTGGATCTGTAATGCCAGCACCCAAAACAGGGATGATTACATTAGTTGCTCCAATATAGTCATCGTAGTCGCTATAATAGGCACTTAAGTCAAATGTAAATCCGTTTGAGTTGTAACGATAACCTAAGTCTAAAGAACGTACAAACTCAGAATCTACATGTTCTAAATTAGCATCTGCCCCATTAAGAAGCTTTGCAACGCCAGGCGTAAAAATATAGTCTCCTGTGATCGTTGCAGTAGAGTTGTTTTCTAATGCAACTGTCTGTGTATATCGATCAATACTATCAGGTGAAGAACCTAACAATATTGCCGCACCTGCGTCAAGAGCAATGTATTGATCTTGATTGGTTGGGTTACGGAAACCTTGCTGATACGAAACACGAATGTTTTGATTTTCTGAAAGGTTAAATAACAACCCTAGACGCGGTGTAATGTTTGCGTCAAAAAATTCGCTTTTGTCATAACGCAACGATGCAGTAACACTAACAAAATCGTTGAATAAATCCTTTTTGGCTTGTACAAATGCACCATACTGATAGTATGTAATAGGACCATCATAATCCGTGTAAAGTGTGCCATCAGTATCTAACTCAGAACTTCTGTATGAGGCTCCTGCAATAATATTGGCAAATTCTAATGAATCTTCAAAGTCATAGATCAAATCAGCGTCGATAACTTGTGAGTTATCTACAATTACAGCACCTGAACCAATTTTAAAGGGATTAGAAGTCATGGTATTTAATGCAGTATTAAATTGGCTTGTGCCAGGGGCTAACATGTTTGCGTTGGCAGCTACACGTGCTGCTTTGTGTGCAAAAACGGTATTTCCTCCCAGCGGAGCAAAAGCAGGAAGGTTATTAATAGACTTCCCTCCAGTCAAAATATCTCCACCAATAACACCGAGCAAGCCTGAAATACCAGCTAAGTCAGGTGTTAAACCATTAGCAACAGCAGCAGCACCTAAATATGTTTGTAGGTAAGTACTTCCCCAGCCATTTAGTATACCTCCTGGTTGTGCGTTAGCAACACCAATAGCAGCGGCTTCCATCTGGAAAGTATTACCACTATTTTCTTTGGTCATGTAAACCCTAGCAGTAAGTCCACCTGAATTTACTTCAAGTTTGTGTTGTTGTAATTTAAAACTATCAATAAAATATCTTCCCGTTGCTTGAAGTGGTGAGCTACCTGTACCAACAAGCGATGACAACACAACTTCAGTATTCTCGTTAGGACGGAAGTGAACAGCAAAGTTTCCTTTGGTATTGGTTGCTTTTGAGTCGATCAAATCAGCCTCATTGTACCCTGTAGTCATTACAGAGTCAAAGTAGTTAGGCGCAGCAGCTTTTAAGTTTAACAGCAAAGGATTTTGTGTTAAAGCATAAAGAGCATCCCATTGCGCAGAAGAGCTTACAGCAACTTCACCATACTGGTTGATTGCGTTGTAATCAGGAGCATCTGGGTTATATCCGTTTACCGGCTTACCATCTACATTGTGTCGGTAGTCTGTTGCAGCCCATTCTGTTCCTTCTTTGTGTGAGAATGTCGCTTTAATCGCCCATTTATCACTAAGCTTTGTAGCCATGCGGATACCGAAGTCTGTGAACTCATTATTACCTGCTGATTCTTGTTCCGTAACACCTGTTTTGTAATAGGCACTAATCCCTTCGTGATCAAAAGGATTTTTACTGTTTAAGAACATAATTCCCTTATAAGCATCTGCTCCATAGAGTGCAGAAGCCGCACCAGGAAGCACCTCGATACTTTGAACGTCAAGCTCATTGAGTCCAACGAGGTTACCAACAGCAAATCCAAATACAGGTGCTTGGTTGTTCATTCCATCTACAAGCGTAACAAAACCTTCGTTATAAACGGTAGCAAAACCACGCGTGCTTACTTGGTTAAAGACCAAACCACCTTGATTCAACTGAATACCTCTTAAGTTTTCCAACCCATTGAAATAATCTGCAGCAGGCGTGCGTTCAATTTGTTGAATACTAAATTTTTCAACGGTCACGGGTGATTCAAATATACGTTCGGCCATTCGAGAAGCCGATACAATGATTTCGTCAAGTTGCGTTGAGGATTCACCAAGTGTAATGCTTAGTCCCTGAGCGGCAGATGAAACCGATACAGATTTTGTTTCCAACCCTACACTCGAAATCGTTAATGTAAACGGTGGTGTTTGGGTGGTGTTGAGTGTAAAGTTACCGTCAAAGTCAGTAACCGTACCTGTTGTACTGTCCAATACGACATTTGCGCCAGGAACTGGCTGACCATTAGCATCGTTAACAGTACCCGAGATTTGTGTTTGGGCTACCATTGCCGTTGATAGGCATAGCAGCATAACTCGAAGTAAAATATTCATAGTTATTGTTTTAATTGTTATGGCTGTAAAGATATTGATTTTTTGATTCCTATCGGAAAGGAAATTTTAACTCGCTATTTTCTCATAAAATATAAAAAATCAAGCCAATTTTTGTGAATTTCATATCAAATTGTGCATTTGATGTATCAAAAGAGGCCCAAGGCTGTATATCATGTGCGATACTAATATTCCATGTGTTGAAACCAAAATGTATATTCCAACGCAAAACCGTTCTATTTGATGGAAGTATTGAAGTTACTTCTACACCTGTTGGGGTTTTATAAATGGATTTCAATTGTAGTGGCGCATGTAAGCTAATGCCCGTATGAATACGCCAAAAAGCATGTTTGATTTCAGTGGCATTGCGCCAACGTAACTCCAAAGGGATAGCAAGGGACTGAATTCGAAGGAAGTTTTGCTGATAACCTTCATCAACTAATGCTGTACTAATAGCGTTATCTATTGAGGAAAATCGTGTGTTATTATATAATATTGTCTGATCCCAACCCAACCCAAGGCCCAATGCTAATGTTCTTGAGCGGTTAAGTGGCATATCACGTACAACTCCAAAGGCAAGTGAATAGGAAAGTTTGTTTTGAATCAAGGAACTTGGAGCATCATTAAAATAAGGGTAAGCAACACTTAAATAGATTTGATCTTCTCTAAATGTAGGCGTATCGGTTTGGGCAAAAAGTGAAGTTGTAATGACCAATAACAATAAGCAGCAATACCTTTTCATGACCTAAATATAAACGGAAAAAAAACACCCTTAGGTAGTACCTAAGGGTGTATATAATACTATTAGATAAAGCTATTTTAAATTTTGCGAGTAATCACCATTACGCGTGGTGTAATTAATTTTTAACGCATTCACTTTTCTTAGTTCTTGCTTAATATCTGTGATCAAGCCCATATTTGTTTCCCCGTCAACCTTAAGGGCAGTCGTGAGCACATTTTGAAGTTCTTGACGTTTTGATGCGCGTTCAGCGAGAACAAAAGCTCCAACATCGGCAACGGTAGCAAATTTATCGTTTAGCTGTATTTTTGGTTGTGTTCCAAACTTATCTTGATAGCGGTCACTGGGTTTACCAGCGTAGATATACATAACACGGTCTTTTTTATCAAGCTTTTGCACCTGGTCGGCTGCAGGAAGCGTATTGGCAACCATAAGCGTACTGTCGCGCATCACGGTAGCGACCATAAAAAAGAACAATAACATAAATACAATATCGGGCAATGATGCCGTAGAAATTGCAGGTAAATCTCCGCCTTTTTTCTTCTTAAACTTAGACATACTAATTTGTTTTAGAGGGTTCAGCTTCAGACAATTTCTGAGGGAATAATGCTTTTACTTCAGCTAGCCTTGGCTTAAGCGATTCCTTATCAGAAGTTGAGGTTCTTGGATCAGAATAACGACGATCCGCTTCTACAAAACTCAAGCCCAAGTTTGGGTTTAAGCGTGCAAACTCACGATTTCGTAATTCGTTGTAAGCAGCTACAAGTTCGTTTTGAACTGCTATATAAACCCTGTAGTCTGTTTCACGGTCATTTTTCAATGATATTACCGCTTTTTCAGGATTATCAGATGAACTGGTATCGCGAGCGCCTTGACAGAAATCGCAAGCATCATCGCCTTTTCCACCACCGTTGTCCAAAAAGGCAACAGCGGCTTCACGTAGCTCACTTATCTGCATGGGCTTTTCTTCTACTAACAAATCGTTATTTTTATTTACCACCACAGTAAAGATGTTTCGCTCTTTAATCACGGGTGGATCAACAACATCCTCCATTGGTGGCAACTTACGATTAAGACCCGAATCGGTTTCAATAGTAGTTGTTACCAAAAAGAAAATCAGTAGCAAGAATGCGATATCGGCCATGGACCCTGCATTCACTTCGGGTGCAGATCTTTTTGCCATAACGTATTATTTAAAAAGTCGCTTTACACCAGAAAACACCATAGCACCAATAGCAATAACAGCTAAAAAGTAAAAAGTGCGTAGTCCAGTTTCAACCAATCTTGAACCTGAAGCTGATAGTATATCTCCATCTTTTAAAGGTGTTTCAACACCTTCTGAAAGAAGAAAAGAAAGCAACACAACTGCACCAAAAGCAGCAATCGAAATACCTGCCTTTTTTAGTTTAGCAGCATTTGAAGCTAGCGTAGCAAATGATGAAAATAGCGTAATAAGAACTACTACTATTAAAATAAGTATTGCCAAATTAATCATGGGAGAAACTGAGGAAAAATTCCCAGCCAAACTATCCATCTCAATAGCATCATCTCCTTTACGTAATATAACAACTTGTAAAATCAAGCCGATTACGCCCAGTGCCAATGCTACATATTTTGTAATATTTTTGATATTCATAATAAGGGTGTTTTATGAATTATTTTTGATTTGCTGCAAGAAGGTCAATCAATGTGATAGACGCGTCTTCCATATCGTTTACAATACTGTCAATTTTAGCAATGATGTAGTTGTAAAAGATTTGTAGAATAATAGCAACAATCAAACCAAATACCGTCGTAAGAAGTGCAACTTTAATACCACCTGCAACAAGTGAGGGTTGCATATCTCCAGCAGCTTCGATTTTATCAAATGCCTGAATCATACCAATTACCGTACCCATAAATCCAAGCATTGGAGCAAGTGCGATAAACAACGAAATCCAAGATACGTTCTTTTCAAGTTGACCCATTTGAACACCTCCATAAGCGACAACCGCTTTTTCGGCACTCTCAACGCCTTCACCTGAACGATCAAGACCTTGATAGAAAATAGACGCAACGGGGCCTTTCGTGTTTCGGCAAACTTCTTTGGCTGCTTCAACACCACCAGACTGAAGTGCTTCTTCAACAGATGAAGTTAGTTTTGCAGTATTGGTTGTGGATAAGTTTAAAAAGATAATACGCTCGATTGCGATAGCAAGACCAAGAATCAAACATAAAAGAACAATCCCCATAAATCCGGGGCCACCTTCTATAAATCTCTTTTTAAGTTCTTGTGTAAAACCTGCTTTTTGTGGTTGAGGCTCTTCTTGAGCCATTTCGGCAGGGACTTCGCTTGCAGCTTCCGTTTCTTGAACGACAAGCGTATCTGACTCTTGAGATTCAGTTTCTTGAGCAACCATTGTTGCAGAAGCCATTAGGCAAAGTACTAAGACAGTAAGGGAAAAAAAACGTTTCATTTAAAATTATATTAAAGTTTCTAAATTAAATTATTTTAACGATGCTAAATATATAAAAAAACAGACACATTTTGCAGCAGAGAGGAAGGGATTCGAACCCTCGATTCCGCGATAACGGAATACACACTTTCCAGGCGTGCGCCTTCGACCACTCGGCCACCTCTCTAATTGGGCGTAAATATCGAAAAAAAAAAGCCCTAAAAAAAGTTAAATCCCAAACAGCTTTTTAGCATTATTTGTTGTCTTTTTTGACACTTCACTAACACTAATTTGATGTGCAGTAGCCACTTTATCCGCCACAAACGTCATATAAGACGACTCATTCCGTTTACCACGAAATGGTGTGGGAGCTAAATAAGGTGCGTCGGTTTCTAGCACAATATGATCCATTGAAATGTTAGCAACCGTTTCTGCCAATCCACTATTCTTAAAGGTAACTACCCCACCAATACCTAGTAGCATGTTGAGATTTATCGCATGTTCTGCTTGCTGAAGATTTCCAGTGAAACAATGAAAAACACCTCGTAAGCGAGGATCTTGTACACCGTCTAATACCTCGAAAATTTCATCAAAAGCCTCGCGGCAATGAATCACTATGGGCAAATCAAACTCTAATGCCCAGTCTATTTGTTGTGCGAATGCCTCTTGCTGTTCCTTCTTGTATGTTTTATCCCAATACAAATCCATCCCTATTTCACCAACAGCAACAAAGGTGTTTGTTTCCAATTGCTGACGCACATGCCATAGCTCATCTGCTAGATTTTCCCCAACATGTGTAGGGTGCAATCCCATCATAAGAAATATGTTTTCTGGATAGTCTTGCTTGAGGGTGTGCATGGCTTCCGTAGTTTCGGAGTCAATAGCCGGCAGCACAAAGGTTGAAACACCAGCATCTTGTGCGCGCTGTATCATGTCCCGCCTGTCATGATCAAATTCCGATACATATAAATGTGTGTGGGTATCTATTAGCATAACGCAAAAATAACGGAATGCCTGTATCTTTAAGCCATGAAATATAGCTTATCTTCATTGTTGCGTCGTAAAGGCTACGGTCGTGTGTCATTAAAAAAAGTGAAATCTGGTCATTATGTATGTAAGGTTGTACTTAATGGTATTGACGCTTTGTTTATTGTTGACAGCGGCGCATCGCATACTTGCGTGGCTTGGGATAAAGAAGCACACTTTAAAATCAATGCCGCTGCTACGGAACAACAAGCTGCCTCAGCCAGTAGTGCTGAAATGGAAACACGTCATAGCGAAGGCAATAAACTTTATATTGGTTCGTGGGAAGCAGAACATCAAGAGATCATCTTGTTTGACATGACTAATGTCAACGCTGCTCTGGAACGGCTGGGTGCCACACCCGTTGATGGAATATTAGGTGACGATGTGCTCACATCTGCAAAAGCTGTTTTAGACTACAATAGAAGTGGGCTATATTTAAAACATTAACACTTAAATCACACGTCCCAACGCATCTTTTTTGGATGGTGTTATGCGAACTGGTTTAAGGTAAGCAGGTGTAAAGGCGTGGATGTTGGCAAACTGTTTTGTTTCATAAGCAGCATGCGCCAATGTTGGCATGGCAGTAGCCGCTGGGTGAACAGAAACAAATGTCCAATTTGGGTTTAGTGGTAACATTTTTTTTGCTTTTTCAGCACCAGTACCAACAAAGCAAACCTCCTCATTTGCCAAAGAAGCAAAAGAATCATCCGTTATGACATGGGCATGAGTTGTTGTTTGGAGTGCTCCTCCTTGTTGAAAAACAGCAGCATACACCTCATCACGACGTGCATCTAATAGCGCAACTACCTTCGTTTTTTTCCAATATGGTGCCGCTAAAATTTGTAGTGTCGGAATCGCAATAAGCGGAATGTCTAGTGCAAAGGCTAGGCCTTTAGCAGCAACACATCCAATTCGTAGCCCCGTAAAAGAACCGGGGCCTTCGCTAACAGCGACTGCTGCTAACTGGTTTGGTAAAATGCTTACCTCCGCCAACACCTCTTCAATTAAAGTGTGCAATTGCTTTGCGTGCGTAAAACTTCTTTCAAGTACTTGACGTGAAGCTAGCGTTTTGACTCCGTTAGACAATGCTACTGCGCATTGTTCCGTTGAGGTTTCTATGTTTAAGATGTTTGCCACTGGGCAAAAATACTACATTAGAGCGTTAGAGGAATACCAAAATAAAATTCTAAAATTTTAATGCGAAAAATAGCATCAAACTTTGCGCGAAGTTCAGCCGAAACCGCTGCATCAAAACGTTGTTTAGCTTGTGAAAACTCCAAAGATGTTGCCGCACCGTTCGTAAAGCGATCTTGTGCATAGTCGTATGCAAGTTTTCGAGCTTCAGTCGTTTTTTGAGCAGCTTCGTAAGCAATAATACCACCTTTTGCATCGGCATAGGACTGATAAATAGTGCGTTCTAGGTTTTGTTTTTGTTGTGAGAGCAACGTATTAGAACGTTCCACGTTCACTTTGTTTCGGCGTACATTATTCTTAACGGCAAGACCATTCAGAATTGGAATACGAAGATTAAACCCAAAATTATGACCGTCGTTTTGTCCTAACTGCTCTCCAATAGACATGTGTTTGGCTACCTGTGTATCAGGCCTGAGTGTAACCACCTGTTGACCAGTTGCCGCCACCACACCAATAGGGTATGATGAAAAAGTGTCTGTACCCACAAGGCGGTCTGCATACGATATACGGGAGCTATAGCCATAATACCCTGTTAGGGTAGGTTGATACGCCGCTTTAGCAACCTTAAGATTTGCTTCTGCAATTTCAACATTCGTTTTTGCAAATAAAATATCATTTCTTGACGTAATCGCCTTATCGTAAAGTTCCTTTGGTGATTTATCAAGAATTATAGAAGCCACCATGTTGTAATCTGTATCGGCAATTGTAAAATTCTGATAATCCTCAATTAATAACAACTGCGCCAATGCTATGCGAGCAATCTCAAAATCGTTTGCTGCAGCTACTGTTTGTTGTTCTTGTGCTGCTACTGTTGCTTGCAGTTCAAACAGTTCTCCTTCAGGTAAAACTCCTGCATCTACTAGAGATTTTGTTTGCTCCAACTCTGACTTAGCCACCAAAAGTTGGTTGTTTTGAACAGCTACATTTTCTTTACTAAAAAGAACTTGCAAATAGCCGTTTACAACAAGAAGCATCACATCTTCTTTCATGTCTTCCAGTTGATATTGTTGTGCCAAAACCCCTAAGTTAGCACTCATCAATTGATAGATGTTTCGTTTTCCGTTGTATAAGGTAACACTCATATCCAAACCACCACTCGAAAACTGATTTGTCATGTCTTCTAATAAGTTGGTTGTAAGATTTCGGTTTAATCCAGCGTTCCAAGAGTGTCCGGCTGAAAAGTTCAAAGACGGTAAAAAATTTCCGATAGCTTGACTTTTATAGGTTTCAGCGTCAATAACATCCAAATAAGCATTTCGAATTTGTAGGTTGTTTTTGACGGCGTGTTCTACCGCTGCCTCAAGTGTCCATGGAGCTGTTTGTTGTCCATAGCCCAAGGCAAATAGCGTAAAACAAAATAGGGTTAGGTATTTAGGCATCATCTTCTTCCGTATTTTCATTAGCGTCGTTGCGTTCTTCTGTGCGGTTCCACACTTTGACAGCATCTTCTTGTTCAATTCCCTCAAGGATTTCAACATAAATACCATCAGCAATACCGAGTTTCACCTGACGGCGTTCAAATTTTTGATCTTCAACCATTACCTCTACATATGGTTCTTGTGTTTTTCGATCAAATTGAATAAGTGCTTCTCGCAGTGCTAAAACATCTTCTTTGCGATCGAGGATAATAGACGCATTGGCGCTATAACCCGCACGTACCACAATGCTATCATTAAGTACCATATCGGCTTCTATTTTAAATTGAACGGCACCTTGTTCTTCTGTTCCCTTTGGAGCTATGAATTTTAGATTAGCGCTAAGTTCTTGGTCTTCAATCGCTCCTAAACTAACCTTTAGTGCAGTACCTATACGCAGCGATGCAACCTCGGCTTCATCCACTTTTCCTTCAAAAATCATTTTTGATAAATCGGCAATGGCGGCTATAGTAGTTCCCGAGTTAAAGTTGTTGGACTCTATTACCTGATCTCCTTCTTTGACAGGTATTTCCAAAACAGTTCCAGAAACCGTAGCACGGATATTGGTATTTGCAGCACTTGAGCCACCAACAGAACCTTCCCTAATTATTTGTAAATCAGTTTTGGCGTTAAGCACATCTTGCTTTGCTTGGTTATATTGTAACTCAATAGATATGTATTCTGCGTTGGCAATAATGCCTTTATCATATAATTTTTTGTTGCGCTCAAAATCTTTGCCTCGTGTTGCTAAAGCAATTTGAGCCTTCTTGAGACGTCCTTTGGCGGCATTTAAGTTTTGCTCATTAGGCACTACTTTAATGCGAGCAATAAGATCTCCAGAGGATACTTGATCTCCTTCTTTAACATAAATGCGGTCAATAATTCCACCTATTTGTGGTTTTACTTCCACTTCGTCCTCAGGGATTATTTTTCCTGTTATAACGGTTTCTTTTTCAATCGTTTTTTTTGACAACTGCTCTGTTTCGTATGTAATAGCAGATTTACTATTGGTTTTGGCAAAATAAGCTACTGAGAAAAGCAAGCCGAAAACAAGGAAGCCGATGATAAGGTATTTGGTTATCTTCATGATATACGTTTTTGTGTTATTATTCTTCTCTTAATGCGTCTATGGGTTTAATACTAACGGCACGCTGTGCAGGAATGAGACCAATTAAGGTTCCCAATCCGACCATTAGACCAAGCGCGCCTAAAATAAATTTGATGGGTACTGTTGGATTTGTATATGGAAACGAAGTGCCTCCAGATGTCATTAGGTTAATGATGGCTAAAACAAAAGACCCTAATATGATTCCTAAAATTCCTGCGACAAGGGTTAAAAAAACGGATTCAATAATGATTTGCATGCGGACCTCACTTGGTGTTGCGCCCAATGCACGGCGAATACCCAGTTCTTTGGTACGCTCTCGAACCGAAATCAGTAAAATATTTCCAATTCCGATAACCCCTGCCAAAATCGTCGCAATACCAACAATCAGTGATAAAATATTCATCCCTTTTGAAAAGCCTTTGACTTTATTAAAAACCTCTCCTAAATTAAAACTCCCAAAAGCACGTTCGTCATCTGGATGTACACGGTGTTTTACTTTCAAAGCAGCTTTAATATCAGCTTCAACAGCTACCACATCTGCATCGTCATAAGCTGCCATAGCAAACCAGTCTACGTTATTACCCGTGTTGTACAACAACTTGAATGTTGTGAAAGGAATAAAGATATCGCTGTCGCTTTCAAACCCGCCACCAGGCGTGTATTTGTGCACACCAACCACCTGAAAGTACATGCCGTCTATTTCGACAAATCCCCCTATAGGATCTTCCTTTTCATCAAAAAGTTCTTTTTGCGTACGCTCACCAATAACACAAACTTTTCGCTGGTAGTCAATATCGGATTGATTGATAAAACGTCCACCATCAAAGATGTCTTTTGTAGCTATTTTGACTAAAATCGGAAAGTCACCATAGATAGCATAATTACCGCTTTTTCCTTCGCGCTTAACAGCGGAGCCGTTTCCGCCAAAAACACCTCTTGCGATGCGTGGTGCAACGTATTGAAGTTGTGGAATGCGTTGCGTTAAGTACGTTTTGTCATCCAATTTAAGTTGTAGACCCCTGCCTGTTCTAAAGCCATCGAAGGGTATGCTGGTGCGTTGCGCCCACACAAACAAACTATTAATAGCTACTTCTTCAAATTCGCGCTCAAAACCATTATCCAATCCTTTTGAAGCTCCCGAAAGGGTGATGTAAATAAAAATTCCCCACAAAACCCCTATAACCGTTACCACAGTTCGTAGTTTGTTTTTTTGGATAGATCCAAAAATCTCTTGCCAGGTATCGCGATCAAATAGTGTTTTAAGCATTATGCGTCTCTTAAAGCAATGATGGGTTTAATTTTAGCAGCTCGGCGGGCGGGAATATATCCAGCTATAGCACCAAAAACAACCAATATTAAGGTTGCACCTACTGCCGTTGTTGTCCCGATATAAGGATTGATAATAAAATAGTCCTCGAGGGAATCCCCTATTAGAGCCAAGGTTCCAACCCCAGCCAACAATCCCACATAACCTGCAATAGCAGTAATAAAAACAGATTCATGTAATATCATACCTACTACCGATTTGGGTGTTGCCCCAATAGCTTTTCGAATGCCTAATTCTTTGGTGCGTTCTTTAACCACAAATACCATGATGTTTGAAATCCCAATAATGCCGGCTAAAAGGGTTCCCAAACCAACAAAAGTGACAATGATTTGTAAAACACTCGCAAACTGCTGTGATTGTTTCAAATCTGCAGCCACATTTCGAACATAAATGCCGCTTCTGTCATTGGGTGCAATGTTGTGTTTTTTACGCATAAAGGTGTTGAGTTTTTTCTCAAACGCCAAAGCACCTGCATAACCCAATTCTGGTCGGAATGCTACCAAAATTTGATCTACTCTATCATTGCTTTTTTCAATTTGCTGTCGTGTTGTGTACGGAATATAAATGAGACGTTCTTCGTTGTCACCACCCTCATCTTTAAACACACCTACAACTTTAAATGATATTCCGCCAACATCAATATTTTCACCAAGCGCGGATACAGAACCAAATAAATCTTGCTCAACTAATCTGCCGATGGTCGCATATTTGGTTTTGTCTTTTATGTCTTGTTCATTAATGTATCTTCCTTTTGTCACTAATGTTTTTTCAGCAAACTGATGTCCAGGTGCCACAGCCCTAATGGTGTAATTATTGCTCTCTTTTCCTTGCTTTACCAGTGCTCCTCTTGAAATTCGAGGGGTGATGTAGTCCAAAAAAAATGTGAAGTTTTGCTGGATGTCAACCAAATCATCGTTTTTGAAAATAATGCGGCGCTTTGCCTTGTAGCCTCGGTAGGGTTTTTCGGTTTGCCCGGGATAAAGCCAAATGGTATTGGTAGCATCATCTATAAAAAACTGCTCAAATGCGTTTTTTAAACCATTTCCAAAACCAAAGAGAATTACAAAAATGAAGATTCCTAAAGCTACGGTAAAACCAGACAAAGTCGTACGCAATTTGTTTTTGCGTAAGGTATAAAACATCTCTTGCCAACGGTCTCTACTCCACATATTGACTTGCCTTGACTTGTTTGATTTTTTTATCCTCAACAATTACTCCGTCGCGCACATGGACAATCCGCTTACACATATTGGCAATGTCCTCTTCGTGTGTAACAATAAGTAAGGTGATTCCTTGATCGTTTATGCTTTGTAGTAGCCCCATGAGCTCATAGGAAGTTTTAGTATCCAAAGCACCCGTAGGCTCATCGGCTAGTAGTACCTTCGGTTCCGAAACCAATGCACGTGCAATGGCAACGCGTTGTTTTTGTCCCCCAGATAATTCGTTCGGATGATGCGTAGCCCAAGGACCCAACCCCACGTGTTCTAGAAATTTCAATGCCCGTTTTTGGCGTTCTTTACGGTTAATTTTTTGGTAATATAATGGAAGCATTACATTCTCCAGTGCTGTTTTGTAGGATATTAAATTAAACGATTGAAACACAAATCCCAAAAACTTATTGCGGTAAATGGCGGCCTTGGTTTCGTCTAAGTCTTTGATAACTTTCCCATCTAAATCATAAGTCCCCGAATCAGCAACATCTAGCATTCCCAAAATATTGAGTAGCGTCGATTTCCCGGATCCCGAGGAGCCCATAATAGCTACCATCTCACCCGATTCTACACCAAAATCAACACCCTTCAAAACATGGAGGGTGCTTTTTCCCATAGCATAGGATTTATGCAAATCTTTTATTTTAATCATAGTAAGAAAAATGCACTAGTGCGCGCTTCATTTACCTTAACGAGAAGATGCGCATTCTGTTACAAAAGTATTATTTTTTGTTTAGCTGCTTATAAACGGCATAACCAACAATTCCCACAAGCACGTAAGGAATCACCATGAGGTATACAATTCCATCATTAAGACTTTTTGCTGTTTGCGCATCTGCTCCCGTTTCCAAAACGGCTCTACACATAGCGCATTGCGCACTAACAAGATTTGCAAAAAGACTCAACAACATTGGTGTTTCATTAATAATATGGCGAAATCATAAGGTAAACGACAACTCCTGTTACCGCCACATAAAACCAAATAGGGAATGTAATTTTTGCCAAACGCCTATGCTTATCAAACTCACGCAATGCAGCGTGTTTGTAGGTGAAAAGCACTAAAGGTACCAGCACAACAGAAAGGATAATATGTGATGCTAGAATGAAATAATAAATGTAACGACTCGTATCATCCCCTCCATATTTTGTCATATCTGAAGTAACGTGATACGCGATGTACATGAGCAAAAACAAGAGCGACAAGAAAATATTAACCTTCATAAGCTGCTCATGCTTTTTTCTATTTCCACGCTTGATTTGCATCACAGCGGCAATCAGCAAAATGGCTGTTAACCCGTTGATAACGGCATATATAGGAGGCAACATGTCTAAGGATGCTACATTTGGTATGCGCGTGCGCGACAATAAAGCAACAACTACAGGTATCAGAACAGATACGGCAATAATAATTGCATTGTACGTATTATGGGATTTCTTATTCATTTTCTAGCAATTTTTGAACATCTTCGATTAGCATATCCGTTCCTTGAACTTCGCTCTCACCTTCGGGGATTCCCAAGTAATAAACGATTGGGTTACCAAAACGATCCGTTCTTGAACGAAGGTAGCCATTTTTATCCACAAGGGCAAAGTAACCTTGATGCTCAAAGCCACCTGCTACGTCAGGATTTATACCCGCAAAAATGTTGAATCCTTTATTTGCTAACGCATAGATGCTGTCAATATCACCCGTAAGGAAATGCCAATTTTGACTAAATACCTCTAAATTTTCTGCGTAGCGTTTTAACTGTTCGGGGGTGTCTTTTTCAGGATCAATGGTAACCGAAGCAATACCAAAATCATCTCGATTTCCAAAAGCATTTTCCAAACGCTTCATGTTGGTGTTCATAATTGGACAAATGGTTGGGCAAGTTGTAAAGAAAAACTCAACAACATATACTTTGCCTAAATAGTCTTCATTTGAGATTATCCTGTTGTCTTGATTGGTAAACACAAAGTCGGGAACCTGTTTTGCTTCACCATTAAGTTCAATAAAGGCTAGCGGCATTTCAGCGCTAAGACGTGAAGCGTCCACACGATCGGATTGCTGTATTCGGGTTACGATTCTTGGAATAAAAATAATTCCAAAAACCAAAATGATAAAGGCAATGGCTATGTAAGAATATTGACGCATGAATTATGGCGTTCGGGTTTGATTGTATTTTTTAAGTGCCAATCGATATTCGGCCAGGATAACCTTGACATCATCCACCATGTTGTTGTTAATATCTGCAGCGGAGCGAGCATCGTACCCAACAAAATCATCATCGTCACGACCTCGCAAATTCCCATCACGATCAACAATGAACACATACGGGCTAGCAAAGTTTTGATCAAGCGACAGTGGTAAATATAAGCTACCGAACAATCCTTCTAACTGATCTTGAGCTAAAAACACGACATTCCAATTCGACATATCCGTTCCTGTAACCCCTGCTATTTCAAATTTAAGGGCTTCCGCTTGGGCTTCAGTACCTTGCGGTAGTGCAATTAGAAATTGAAAGTCTTCAAACTGATAAAACCGTTTGTAAATCATCTGATTTAGATTTAACGCCAGGGTCTTTTTGTCTTCAAGAGCATTGCCAAAAAAAGCAAGAATGGTGATGCGGTCTTTAAATTGAAAATCGGAATACTGCGCCACTTCTTCCACGTCTTGGGTCAGCACAGGGAGCTTGGCAAAATGATTTACTCCAGAAGCAAAAAACAAATATACCGCCAACGGAAAAACAAATAAGATGGCAAGTACAATGTATTTTTTCATAATCTGTTTAGAAATTCCAACTTAGAAACCCATCAAACATTACATTGTAGATATAGTCAGCCTCAACAAGTAAAATAAAAGTAAGGTATGGAATGAGAATCAATAATGGAAGTACGATAGATGACGTAAAACTACGTTTTTCATCTCGAAGGTGCATGAAATCCCAAGCTATATAATAGGCTTTAACAATCGTAAGGATGATGAAAATCCAATTCAGTCCTTTCATCCCCAATACAGGGGTTAATAAAACTGCTGGCTTGATAATCCCTAACGCAACCTCAACAGCGGTTACGATAGATAGAAAAATGAGAACGCCCCAAATTTTTTGAATGTTAGATTTGAATGTTACGAGTCCACGAAAAATAGAAAGATTATGTGCCATGTTATACCAAATAAAAGAATGTGAATACAAATACCCAAACGAGATCTACAAAGTGCCAGTACAGCCCTACTTTTTCTACCATTTCGTAGTGTCCTCTACGTTCATAGGTGCCAAGTAAGACATTAAAAAAGATAATACAGTTAATAATAACTCCAGAAAGTACGTGGAATCCGTGGAATCCAGTTATAAAGAAAAAGAAATCGGCAAAAAGTCGATTTCCGTATTCGTTACGCACCAAGTTAGCGCCCTCAACAACATGCATGGCTTGGGCAATTTTTGCCTCTGATGCAGCACGGTCAAGAACTATTTTGTGCCCTGTGTCCGCATCAATCATTTCTGTTTTGATACGTAAATCCGGGTTCGCTAAAAAGCCTTCTTGTACCTCAGCAACGCTGTAGTTTGGAAGTGTCGCCTCGTCTACGTACCAAATACCGTTATCAGCAGCATGCTGCGCACGGTCAGTGGCCTGTGTGGTTGCAAACGACGAAAGCGTTACACGCTCGCCAGAGTCAGCAGAAACAAACTGTAAAATCTGCCCCCCCTTGGTCTCAACAGCACCATATTCACCTTGAATAAAGTTTTTCCACTCCCAAGCTTGCGAGCCTACAAAAACAGCACCACCAATAATGGTGAGTAGCATGTATACAGCTACTTTGCTTTTTTGCATTTTGTGTCCCGCATCCACGGCAAGCACCATGGTAACAGATGAAAAGATAAGGATAAACGTCATCAATGCTACGTAGTACATGGGTGCATTCACACCGTGTAAAAACGGAAAGTGATAGAACACCTCATCAGCAATGGGCCATGAGTCAATATTTTTAAAACGAGAAAAGCCATAAGCGACCAAAAATCCAGAGAAGGTAAGCGCATCCGAAACGATGAAAAACCACATCATCATTTTTCCATAAGATGCATTTAAAGGTTTATTACCGCCGCCCCAAACACTTTCGTTTTCTACTATGTCAGTTGTTGTTGCTTCCATGAGTGGTTGTTGGTTAAATTAGTTACAAAATTACACATTAAAGTTTATCTTAAAAAGAATAAGAATACAAATAAATAGAGCCACAAAAATCCTAGAAAATGCCAGAAGGTATGCGCCAGCACAAACCCAAGCGGCTTGTCTTGATACCTTCCGTTAATATGATTTAGCAACACTATTAGCAATACGACAATTCCACCAATAAGGTGCGCAAAGTGTGTGATCACAATCACATACAAAAACGAAGTGGTCACGCTACTCTCAGAACCTGTAAAATAATATCCATCCGCCACAACGGAGCTGAATCCAACCCACTGACTAACCGAAAAAGCAATCGCAAGCAATAGCGTAAATACCGTGTAGCGTGTTACCGCCGCTGCATTTCTTTCTTTTAAAGATTTAAATGCCATCCAAAAACTAATGCTACTCAATACGATCACAAGAGTACTAAAATGAAAAGCTGCTGGAAGGTTGAAATTTTCAAGCCAATCGGGACGTGCTTTGCTAACAACATAAGCACTCGTTAAGCCTGCAAACATCATCGTCATGCTAATCATAGCAAACCACAACATCATTTTTTTTGCTTTTGCTTGGGGCGTTGTTAAGGAAGGGTGAAAACTCATCTATATAAATTTATCAATTACGTAAATCCATTGTACTACGGTAATGTATACAATGCTAATAATCATTAGTTTTTTGGCACTTGACTGTGTTTGATTTCGGTATAATACAATACCGTACCAAAGTAAGACTAAACCCATTATCCCTACCAAGATTGCAGCAAAATATGATAACTGTAATGCACCGCTTAATCCCAAAACTGGAAATAACGACACGACCATTGTCCAAAGCGTATAGAGAATAATTTGTAGTGCTGTTGCGCTATCGGGCTTTCCCGTTGGTAGCATATTAATCCCTGCGCGCTGGTAGTCTTTATGCATCATCCAACCTATTGCCCAAAAATGAGGAAATTGCCAAAAAAACTGAATCATAAACAGCACTCCTGATTCTATGCCAAAAGTTCCCGTTGCAGAAACCCAGCCCAACATAAAGGGTATAGCACCTGGAATGGCACCTACAAATACAGAAAGTGGGGTTTTGGTTTTAAGTGGCGTATAGGCACAGCAATATAAAAAAACAGATATGGCGCCAAACATGGCTGTCTTGGGGTTAAACCCATACAATACAACCAAGCCTAAAACCAATAGTATAGTAGCAATAATAAAAGCGGTTTGCGTTGTCATACGCCCTGTAGGAATGGGGCGGTTTTGCGTACGCTTCATTTTAGCGTCAATGTCTTTTTCAATGATTTGATTGAACGCATTTGATGCACCAGCCAATCCATAACCACCTAAAGAAAGAAGTAAAATATGTAAAGCTGAAGGTGCCTGAGCCGCTAATAAATACCCCGCGATTGAAGAAAAAACTACCGTAAGCGTTAGCCGCGACTTTGTAAGCAACAAAAAGTCGTTCACAAAAAGTGAAAGCGTAAGGGGTTTATGAGTAGTAACGGACATACAAGATATACAAATGCGAATGCAAAGATACTGTACAAAAGGAGGTTACGCAACGGAATACCCGCAAAAGAACACAATGCTTTTCCTAACTATTGCAAACGAAAGGTAATGGGAATACTAAACGGAACACGAACCGCACGTCCACGTTGCTTACCAGGTGTCATGGTAGGAAGCTTTGAAATAATACGATGTGCTTCTTTTTCCAAGTTTTTATCTGGACCACGTGTTCTAATACTGGTAATGGATCCGTCTTTATCAATAACAAATTGTACATATACACGCCCCTGAACACCCATTTCTTGTGCAATTTCTGGATAGCGGAAATTTTTATTTATGTGGCGTTGTACCTTTTCTTGAAAACATTTCCTACGCTCCGATTTTGCAACACGTTCGCAACCTGGAAATAACGGCACGTCCTCAATAATGGCAAAAGGAACGTCAACGTCTACTTCTTCCTCTAAAACCTCAACGTCCTCAATCACTTCTTCTTGTGTTGTTTCGGTAGATTCAATGACCGTTTCTTCAACCTCCTCTTCGTCTTCAACTATTTCAATAATTTGAGGAGCTGCGGGTGGCGGCGGTGGCGGTGGTGTTTTGAGTTGTTCGGTTAGCGGTACTTCTTCATCGTCGTCTTCATTAATGGTAAGTGCATCAATATCAATAGGCGACTTGTCGTAGGTTTTTAGTTCTACTAGTTGCCATGAAAGAAAAAGAACGAGACATAGACCTATAGAAAAATATAGGATGCTGTTTTTTGTTAAATCGGATTTTGGATTTTTTTTTGGTTCCATAACGCAGGTTTAATGAATTGGGTTATCAAACATACAAAAATTTTGCCAAAAAAAAACCCGGCTAATGCCGGGTTTGTGTTATTGTAATCTAAACGTGATGGGGATGCTAAAGGGCACCCGCACTGGACGTCCACGTTGCTTACCTGGCGTCATGGTTGGAAGCTTACTGATAATGCGATTGGCTTCTTTTTCCAAATTTTTATCTGGTCCACGTGTACGTATTCCTGTAATGGAACCGTCTTTGGAAATAATAAATTGCACATATACCCTTCCTTGAATGCCCATTTCTTGAGCTATTTCAGGATAGCGGAAGTTTCGCGCAATATGACGTTGAATCTTTTCTTGAAAGCATTTTCTGCGCTCTGACTTTTTAACACGTTCACAACCTGGGAACAAGGGAACATCTTCAATGATTGCAAAAGGAACATCAACATCAAAATCTTCCTCCATTACTTCTACTTCCTCAATAATCTCTTCTTGGGTAGTTTCGGTTGACTCAATCACCGTTTCTTCAACTTCCTCTTCGTCTTCTACTATCTCAATAATTTCAGGTGCAGGCGGTGGCGGTGGTGGTGGTGGCGTTTTAATTTGTTCTGTGAGCGGTACCAGTTCATCGTCGTCGGCATCTACGTCTAAGGCTTCGTAACCGTAAAGCGTTTTATCGTATGTTTTCCATTCGATTGCCTGCCAGGAAACAAAAAGTACCAAGCATAGACCAATAGCAAAGTATAATTTGCCATTTTTTCTTAAATCAGCGTTAGGATTTTTTTTCGGTTGCATTTGAATCGTTTAGCTAAGGGCTAAAATAATGAATTTAATTAAGTATAGTAAATAACTTTTTAGATGCGCTGAATTAAGCAATTACAGCTTGATAGCCTTCG
Organism: uncultured Flavobacteriaceae bacterium; assembly: GCA_938092005.1. Taxonomy (GTDB): domain Bacteria; phylum Bacteroidota; class Bacteroidia; order Flavobacteriales; family Flavobacteriaceae; genus UBA7446. Next base: position 116,406 of record CALKOU010000002.1, read on the forward strand.
TCTGAAAGTAACCCTGCAATTTCAGATGGCTCGCTCAGTTTTATCTTCACAACCCAACCTTCGCCATATGGATCTTCGTTCACGAGTTCAGGAGTGTCTTCAAGCGATTCATTAAAAGCAATTATTTCACCAGTAAGTGGAAGAAATAAGTCTGAAACTGTTTTAACCGCTTCAACTGTTCCAAACACCGCTTCTCTATCTAGTGTTTCGCCAACCGTTTCCACTTCTACATAAACGATATCACCTAACTCGCTCTGAGCAAAATCGGTGATCCCAACGGTAGCCTCATCCCCTTCAATACGCACCCATTCGTGATCTTGGGTGTATTTTAAATCTTGTGGAATATTCATAATTAATTTTTTTTAAAAGTAATGCAAAAGCGGTTTAATTTCCAAAATTATAGCGCAAGGTAATCCCAGAACGAATATTGGTTTGTGGAAAGGCCGTTGAAATGGCAAATTTTGAAAAAGCATGATCATAGAAAAAGAGCGCATTAAAGTTGCGCGAAAGCGCATAATCAGCCGATACTTTTAGTGACCACAAACGCTGACCAGCTGTTACTTGATCGCTTAGAATATCGAGGTTTCTGATAAGTGTAATATTATCTCGAACAGACAAGTCTGCCTTGATATTAATATCCCCTTTTAACTTTTGTGCTTTTCCGCCAACATTAGTATTGAACTTAACATCTTTGATTCGGTAGCCTAAACCTACAATCCACTCATCACCCGAAGTCTCGGTGAGTAAGTTATTGTCTAATGACAACGACAATGCACGATCTTTACGCACCTCGGCAGAAACTTGCATGCTGTTTTTAAGTTCGAAATCAACCTTTACCAAAGGATTAAACTGTTCCACTAAGTTTACGTTTGTGTACAAAATTCTATTGAGTAAGTTCCCCGACTGATCTGTCTTGTTAGGCTGATACTCCAGATTTGTAGTAAAGGCATTAAGCGTGTGGCTTGCGCGATAACCGTGCGAAATAGCAAATCGTCTAAAACGTTGTTTAAATGATTTTAAGCGCATAAGCCCCGTATACTGTAAACTCCAGTTAGGAAGTGGAAACTTACGTTTTGCATCCATGGTTACTGAGTTAGGATCAGCGCCAGAGTAGGCAGACAAAAACGCAGGAATAAGGACGGCTTGATTGGTTTTGCCATAACCATTCGGAAAACCATCTGCATCAACATCATTGCTTGGTATTCCACGTGCCGATGCCAAGCGTTGTGCGATAACCAATCGGTTTGCTTTAAGATCATCAAAAGCTTTTGACTCCAATCCACTGCCGCTAAATGAAGTGCGCAACAGTATGGTTGAAATTTCGAAGTTACCAAACAAGCGTGGTGACAACGCGTTGTACACGCCATTTACAACACTAAAGTTTTCCGAGTTGTTTTCTGAATAGGTTTTGTTTCCAGTAAGGTCAAGTTGTAATCCTTGCAACAGGCCTATTTCGGCATTATAACTCATGTCGTTATTATGAACCGTTGTATAGGCTTGATTAAAGTTGGGGAAGTTTGTCAACCAACCTCTTTTAGCAGCTTCAAAACGAATGTCTTCTTGACGCCCAAGTGCAAATGCTAATCCAGGATTCGCAGTGCCTAAAAAGCCAATATTTTGTGTATACCCCGGAAGTACTGTCCCGTTGTTTTCGCTATATGTGAACTGAACCCTACGTACAGCCGTTAACATACCTACCAAGGTGTTTTTTAGTTGTATTCCTGGCTTATTCTTATCTCGATTTTTATTGTTTTTCCGCAGGCCTATTGTATTGTAAAGTGCTTGCATGTTTGCATTTGCATTCCACTGTATGGTATTGGCATTTTGCAAGGTATGTACAATCCCAAGTGCATTGTTGTTTTCATCCACTACGTTAGCAAGCGCATTTGCACCACGCTGCCAATTAAAGTTTCCAGTATAAGAATAGGTTGCATCCAAAAACGAAAGTACAGGTAATAATTTAAAAGGTAACTGATACGTTGCGCCAAAAGATTGATCAAAACGATCCATTTGTCCTGTGTCCCATAGACCGTCCCATATGTCAAGTGATGTGTTGACTTGGGTCGTTCCAGCTGCTCCATTCTCTAAATAATTGCGGACAATGTTTCGACTGGATGCTGAAAAATCAATTCGGAATGAATTGGTCAAATTATGGTTTACCGTAAACAGCCAATCAAACAAATAATTACGTTGTTGTAAGTCGGGTAATGGCAACTGACTCGAAGCATCCATGCCCTCCAAATACACTTGTCGGAAACGCTGACTTTGAAAAGTTCTATTGATATTGGCAGCAAGCGAAACCGAGCTAGGCATCAAATTCAAGTTCAACTCCGAAAGCCAACGCAAATATTTTTTTGTGGAAATGGCCGTTACCTTGCTTAGTGGTTTTAATGATAAGGGCTTGAATGAATAATTATAGCCAGCACCCAAACGAACATTTTGGTACGCATAATCCTCGATCTCAAAGTCTTGACGTTTTTCTTCGTTATATGAATAGGATAAATCCAAATTTTCAACATCAAAGAAGTCTTGCTTGGCATTGGCGCCACGTTGTTTACGCACCCCTATCAAGTTAATACTTTTAAGCTTCGCAATGCTTACGGCTTGCTCTCGAATGGCATCACGTTCCGAATCGTTAGCAGCTGTATCAAGCCTATCTTGTAATTTAATATCGCGGTAATAAGGGTCGTATTTTGGTGTGATTACCTCCTGATTATAACTGTAGCTAACTGGAAGCACCAAGCCCCATTTTTGAGGGAATAACATCCCTGCATTCACGCTTGTCGCAATACCATACGAACGGGTATCATCTTGACTACGTTGGTTGGGTGATTGGTCAATGGCACCAAAACCAACGGTTGAAATAGCACCGTTTACGGTTACATTAGCAAAATCAGCCAGATTAGCATCCACCGTACCAACAGCTGCCCAGCCCCCCTTAGAGTCAATCTCAGAAAGACGGAGTTCATTAAACCAGACCTCGCCAAATAGTTTTTTGCCTGGAGTTGTATTAGGGTTTTTAACGCCAACAACTAGGGTGCGAATGGCACCAAGACTTGGATTACCCCGAATCGATAATTTATACTTTTTATCGCCAGGTAACCCAGAGTGAGGATCAAACTCATTAATTTTTTCAAGTTCTTCATCAAAATAGGTCGCTCCTTTTAGTTCCCGTTCTGCAATTGATTTGGCCTTTAGTTTCGTGAGTAAATCAACTGGAATATCAATTTCATTAGATGCGGTTTGCCAAATCTCCTCTGCGCTTAAATTGTTAGAAACACCATTGGTATAAGCTGTTGGCTTTAGTGGAATTTCGATTTGATAATAGTTTTCGTCAATGTCAGTTCCCAATCGAATAAAGGCAACCATACGTTCATCAATATCATCGTTGGCTCCCTCACCAGGAAGTGGGATTTCGTCGGGTAAGGACTCCGCATGCAAGAACATGCGCAAACGTTTGTATTGGCGCATATCTAAATCGATATTCTTATACACCCCTTGCGCATCTTTGGGTGCTAAATCTTTTACACGCAACGACAGCGACTGCTCATTTTCACGAATAAGATTGTTGTAGCTATTTAAGGTTTCTCGAACAATCCCCGGAGGTAATTTGTAGCGTATGGGAGTTCTTGTTTCGTTCTCCAAAATATTCACAGCACTTACTTGAAGTTGTGTGTTTGGATAAGGGATTTCTTCTGTGTTTAGTGGAGATGGAACGCGTGTCCAATCGGCACGAACAACATCCAAGGTTCCAAAACGGAAAACGGCAGCTTGCTCAAAACCTGTTAACATCATCCGCATAAAGCGAATGGATCTTAAATCGTCCATCCCATTGATAGCTTCAAAATAATTCCTGTTTGAAGGAGCTTCATAATAATCGGGGACTACAGGAACACGGAATTGTAGCCAACGTGAAGAGGTAACCTGACCGTTTGGTAATTCGATATTATCTTTTTCACGCACATCTACCAAGAAAGGGTGACTTCCCACCTGCATGTTTTTTTGAATCGGAATTCGATATTGAAAATACCGATCAATGGTATTCATCGTGTTGTCTTGATTCAAATCTTCAGCGTCGGGAATGGTATATGAACCTCTAAATTGTTCCGTAACCTCTAGCGGTGAGTTTCCTTGAGTACCGTTGTAATTTTTATAGCGCTCCAAAACAGATCCACTACCTTGTGCAAAATAGGTGTAGTTGTCCCCCGCAGGATCCTCCGCAGGACCGTTTGTGTAAATTAATCGTTCTTCCGCGTCGGTAAGACCGTCCAAACCTAAGTCTTGTAAAGAGCGGTTTTGCCCATCGGCGTCAAAAGCATAAACAAGCGACTGGGTAGCCGGGGTTATTCCCCATGCAGTGTTATACGTGGCGGTATTTTGGCCAGCAGCTGGAAGCCCATTTTCATATACCTTACGTCCATCTTTTAATACATCCTCAGAAATATTTCCTAAATGAAACACCAATTCACCTAAATCATCATCTGGGGTGGTTTGATTTGTAAAGGTGTCTAAAAGCCAAAACTCTATATACTCTACATTAGATTGCGCAAAATCAGTAGTGGACATGGCGCGCGTTATTCCCGCCCAATTCTCCTCTGGATTTGTTCCAAACGTAGGCGCATTATTATAGGGGCCTCGCTCAGCAGGGTAATAGGCTAAATCAAATGTGTACTGCACTTGTGACTGCCCTTGAACCAAATCTTGTTGTGGGAAAATTTCTTCGATAAAAATACGTCGGGCTTCATTGATCGATAAATCATCATCTGAAATACCGCTTGGGCGTCTTCCTGAATAAAACAAAGGGTCGATGTTGTACCAGGAAAGTTTAGCGCGTTGGAAACCAGCACTTATATCGTCAACGTTTGCATTTGCTCCTGCAATAGGAAGCTGTTGTGACGGAGCTGGCACACTTGATAAAAACCACGAATAGGTATCGCGGATATCAAAATTGGTTTGGGTTCCCTCAAAATCATCAATATAGGTGGTTGCAGCATTATTGAGTTGGGTTCCTCTTGGCTGCCCAACTTGCAAATAGGCCGCCTCGGCACGAATCGAAACGTTTGAGGCTACCTGCGTGTCAATATTAGGGAGCTTGTTGACCATCCTTGTAAGGAAAGGGATCTCTTTGGAGAAATTCGTACTTATCCCCAACATCGTATTATTCACGGGCTCTGAGCCATAGTTGGCTTTTTGAGTGAGCGGACGCTCGCTTAAGCGCATATAGGTACCGCCAATGAGAAGGTCATCGTTTACTTTATGTTCTGCTGTAAAGCCCATAAAACGCTTGTTCTGCTGACCAAAAAGCGTGTTGCTTTCGGTAGAAACTTCAACGGGAATATTAGAATTTTTAATGGCATCGTTCAAAATAGTAACACGGCCTAATTGGTAGTTTACCGTGTAGTCCAGTCCCTCTTGAAGCAACCTTCCCCCTGCAGTAACACGAACCGAACCTCTTGGCACATTGAACGCGCCAAGTGCAATACCTTGTCCGCCACCTGATGATTTGTAACGTCCTTTAAGCTCAAATTTGTTGTAGCGTTGAAAGTCTGCAGCATCAGCTTTCGTGATTTCATACATCTCCTTGAAGACATATTTCTTTTGATTTGCGTTATAGCGATTTCTATCGGTATAGTCCTCTTGTGAATCGTTGGATTTAAGCAATTCGAATAAGTATTCCCCAAAAGGTTCCACGCTTGGAAAAATAATCTGCCCCTGTTCAGGCAGTACGGTAATGCCACTTATGAAATCAAAAAAACCATCTCCTTCAGGTTGTGTGTCTTGATATATATTGAGTTTATCGAGGCCAAAAAGATTTAATAAAATACGTTCTTCTGTTCCTTCGGGCCACTTATCTTGAGCATCTTGTTCAGCAGCAGGAGTAATAAAGTTTGTGGGGGAAGGGTCTGTGTAAACAATATTAAAAACAAAATCTTCTTGGTCTAACTGAAATGCGCCAATATTATAGACGTTTTTCATCATCAAATCAAATACAGGTTGTGCCACATCTAACACAGAACTTTTTAGCATTTTAACCACTAAGCTGTTGTTGTCAACTATAGGCGCTTCAGGGGTTCCCGAAACAGTAGTTGCAGCTACACCATCGCCTGCAAATTCACCTACTTGATAGGTTTGCCCGTTGACCGTGTATTGAAACGCAACTGCCAATACTTCGTCATTATTAAGCGATTGATTTAAGGAAATATACCCTAACTGTCTGTGCAAGGTATATTCATTTTGCGTCAGCTTACGTGCACTTTCCAAAACAGCATAATCGCGTCCTTCATTCACTTGTGGTGAAAGCGTCCCAAATCCATTGCGAGTGGTGGCAATATCTCGAATATCGTTGGTCAACAATCCTGTACTTCCAATAGCAAGCGGATCTATTTTATTAACCTCGTTATCGGGGTAAGCATTGGGAGCCGCATTAAAAAATCCCGATGTTAAATCGTCTAATAAAACAGCCTCTGGATTGGATTCACCTAAATCTTGTAACGCCACAAGGTTTCGAACGTTGGTAGTTTGTGCTGAACGGTTGGTTACCCAAACTTCTACGCGTGTGATGTCAATGGGAGAATTGACATAGGGATATGTTTTCACAGATGCATCGTAATGATCTCTAAAATACTGCGCTAAAAAGAAGTGTCGATTATCTTCATAATCCAAGGCAAACAATGAAAATTCTTCTAAGGTTCCGTCGCCACTAGCTTGAATGGTTTGTGATTGTGAGCGTTGTTCCGAAATAACAGCTGCAATGTTGGTGTTTCCAAACTTGAGTTCTGCTTTAACTCCAAAAAGGCTCTGCGCACCCGTAATGAGCGAACTGTTTATGGGCATGGAAACATTACCCACTTCCAATTTTTGGAGGATTCCGTCTTCGTTCCCGCTAATGCCTTGATCTTTTAAACTGTTTGCTTTGTTGAGTAAGCCTTGCCCTTTGTTGGTCAAATCTTTGCCTTTATTAAGCAGATTCTTCCCTTTATTTATGGTGTTGGACACGCTGCTGGGAACCAAATCTTCTGGAAAAAATTCCAACTTGACAACACGTTGAAAATCAAAAGTAGATTGCGTGTCGTAGTTTGCGTTTACACGTAATCGAGTACCTATTGTTCCTGTTAAGGCCAGGTTAATGCGTTGGTTGAAGTCAAACCCCAAATTACTTTGGTTCCGGGGCGAAAGGCTTGGGTTACCAGACTTTTGGTAACGAAGTCCTAAGTCAATACTGGCAGAACCTTGTGGTCGGATATCAATCTCATTGCTGCCAAAAATGGTTTCAAAAAATTTAGAATTAACGTAGTAGTCGGGCAATTGGTCAAGTTGGGTATCTTCGTCCTCAACAATTCCTGCAAGTGCCTGTTGTTTTTCGCGAACATAGGCTCTAGATTTTTCAACAAAAACACGCTGGCGGTATTCTTCTGGTGTAAGCGCTAAAGGGCGCTCTGCATCAATACTACCCACTTTTACGTTGTAGAAATACAAATTCAGTTTGGGGTCATAAGTGTAGGATGTTGCAAAAGACGCTGGTTTGTTTTTTATAGAAATTTGTTGAAGATTTTGAGCCAAAACCAAACTATCTACAGCCGTGTTTGGCGTGTTTTGCCCAAATACATCAACAGCAAAAAAAGTGCATAGCAGCACTAAAAACCCTAATTTTTTATTGGTTTTGCTTCCCATTTATAACTTGTTCAGTGCATTTTTAATCAACCTGTCCACTGGCATGTCGGGTTCCACTTGCAACAGTCCGTCGACTATCTTTTGTGTTTGTTTTACAGGATAACCCAATACACTCAATGCAGATAACGCTTCATCACGCTGGGTATTGTTTGAAGTCAATGCAATTTCTTCATCACCCACTAAACCTGTTACTTTATCTCTTAAATCAACAATTACACGTTGTGCTGTTTTAGCACCAATTCCTTTCACGGCTTGAATAGCAGCAACGTTATCGGTTTGTATGGCCTGTACCACTTCCTGTGGATTCATGGAAGACAAAACGGTTCTTGCCGTGTTGGCGCCAATGCCACTTACACTTAACAACAAACGGAATACACTTCGCTCCACCTGATCCATAAAACCATAGAGCGTATGCGCATCTTCACGCACCTGCAGGTGTGTATGGATTCGTATTTGCTCATCTTCGGGGAGTTGGCCATACGTATTTAGCGAAATATGCACTTCATAGCCTACCCCGCTACAATCCACAACTATCGTTGTGGGGGTCTTGCTAACAAGTCTTCCTCTTAGTTGTGTTATCATGTTTTTTTGTTTTGTGCGTCAACAGCTGCCACAGCTGTCATGTGAACAATTTCATCAACGCTAGCCCCTAATTGTAAAATATGTACTGCATGTTTTAATCCCATCATAATGGGCCCAATAGACAACGCTTGATCCATTTCTTTAATAAGTTTGTAGGCAATATTTGCTGCGTTCAAATCGGGAAACAACAACGTATTTACCTGCTTACCCGCAATTTTTGAAAATGGGAATTTATCTGTTAGCATGGTTTTGTTGAGGGCAAAGTCTGCTTGAATAGGACCATCTACATCAATATCTGGCGTATAGCGATGCAATAACGAAACGGCTTGATTCACTCGCTGAGCGTCTTCGTTTTTAGAAGATCCAAAGTTGGAATACGATAGCATGGCTACTTTGGGTTGTATACCAAATAGGGTTGCCGTATGCGCCGTCATTTGTGCAATTTTTGCTAAGTCTTTTGCGCTTGGATCAATATTAATCGAAGTGTCTGCCAAAAATAGCGGCCCGCGATTGGTAATCATAAGGTTGGTGGTTGCCACACGATTTACACCATCAGCTCGATCAATAACATGTAGCACAGGTTTTAACACGTTAGGGTAACTGCGGCTATAACCCGAAATCATGGCGTCGGCATCTCCTTCACGCACCATCATAGCAGCAAAATAATTACGCTCTCTCATCCGACTTTCCGCATCGTATAGCGTGACACCTTTGCGTTGGCGCAATTGCCAATAGGTTTTTGCGTAAGCTTCGCGCTGTTCTTTTACAGCTTCTTTTTTTGGGTCAATGATCGGGATATCTGCTTCAAACTCTAAGGCTCGCATGAGCTCGGTAATCCGTTCTTTGTTCCCCAACAGAATAGGGTGTGCAATTCCCTCTTCATACACCAATTGTGCTGCTTTTAACACATCCAATTCATCCCCTTCGGCATAGACAACACGTTGCAGTTTTCGCTTGGCTTGACTAGAAATAAGACGCACTAATTTTTTGTCAGAGCCTGTTCGCTGGTGTAATTCCTCTTGGTATTTTGCCCAGTCCGTAATCGGAGCTTGCGCAACACCGCTTTCCATAGCCGCTTTAGCAACCGCCATGGGTATGGTGGCAATAAGGCGCGGATCAAAAGGTTTAGGAATGATGTAATCATTACCAAAGGCAAGTTTGGTAGTGCCGTAAGCGATGTTCACTTGCTCGGGAACGGTTTCCTTTGCTAAATCCGCTAAGGCATGCACCGCAGCCATTTTCATGGCTTCGTTGATTTTGGTTGCTCTAACATCTAATGCCCCTCGGAAAATAAACGGAAATCCAAGTACGTTATTAACTTGATTGGGGAAATCGGATCTTCCCGTAGCCATAATAACGTCATCTCTTGTGGCAACTGCAAGACTATAGTCAATCTCAGGATCAGGATTTGCCATAGCAAAAACAATGGGCTTTTCGGCCATTGCTTGTAACATTTCGGTAGTCATGATATTGGCTTTTGAAAGGCCAATAAACACATCGGCGTCTTGCAACGCTTCCTCTAAGGTGTGTACATCATGCTTGGTTGCAAACTCTTGTTTTTGTGGTGTTAGTTGTTCTCGGTCTGCTCGTATGATTCCTTTGCTATCGGTCATCATCATGTTTTGCGGCAATACGCCCAATGCCCGGTAGAGACGTGCACAAGAAATAGCGGCCGCTCCAGCACCACTAATGACCATTTTGATAGATGCCATGTCTTTATTGGCAAGCTCAACAGCGTTCAACAAAGCAGCACCAGAAATGATAGCCGTCCCGTGTTGATCGTCGTGCATCACGGGAATATTAAGTTCCGCTACCAAGCGTCGCTCAATTTCAAAAGCCTCAGGGGCCTTAATATCTTCAAGGTTAATACCTCCAAAAGTTGGGGCAATATTTTTTACGGTTTCAACAAATGCATCTACATCTTTTGTGTCCACTTCAATGTCAAACACATCAATTCCAGCAAAGATTTTGAACAGCAATCCCTTACCTTCCATCACGGGTTTTGATGCTTCGGGTCCAATGTCTCCCAATCCCAAAACGGCAGTACCGTTAGAAATCACGGCAACCAAATTGGCTTTATTGGTGTATCGATAAACGTTTTCGGGTGTTTTTTCAATCTCCAAACAGGGTGCTGCTACACCTGGAGAATAGGCTAATGATAGGTCTCGTTGACTGGTGTAAGGTTTACTTGGGATTACTTCAAGCTTCCCCGGTTTTGGCTTTGCGTGATATACAAGTGCCTCGCGCCGTTTGCTTTCTTTGCTCATAGGGTTTAAAAAAAGTGAAGGTATTGAATTATTGCTATTTTAAAAAAGCTAAATTACGTTTTAATCCCTCAAATCCTGTACGCTGAACAGCACTTGCTTCAAACAATCGATTAAAGACCTCCTCCGTGATATCTTCCCAATCATTTTTTGTCATGCTCATAAGTTCGGGTTTGGGTAAAAAATCAGGTTCGCTATGTGGTTGTGAAAACCGATTCCAGGGACAAACTTCTTGGCAAATATCACAGCCAAACGCCCAATTATCAAATTGTCCTTTTACTTCTGCTGGAATCGCATCTTTAAGCTCAATGGTAAAATACGAAATACACTTGCTAGCGTCCATTTGGTAAGGAGCCACAAAAGCGTTGGTTGGGCAGGCATCTAAGCAAGCCGTGCAACTACCACAATGATCTGTTACCGCTGTGTCGTACTCAAGTTCTAAGTCTATAATGATTTCCGCAATAAAAAAATAAGATCCGTTTTGCTTGCGAATGAGGTTGGTGTTTTTACCTACCCAACCTAAGCCACTTTTAGCCGCCCATGCTTTTTCAAGTACGGGAGCAGAATCAACAAACACACGTCCTTCCACCGCGCCAATTTTGGTTTGGATTTCGTGCATAAACGCAAAGAGTTTGTCTTTCACCACACGGTGGTAATCTTTACCGTAAGCATAGCGTGCCACCTTAGGAGCATTTTCATCCGTTGGTAACGAATTGGGAAAGTAATTGAACAACAAGGAAACCACACTTTTTGATCCCGGCACCAATTTACGTGGGTCCAAACGCTTATCAAAGTTGCGCGCCATATACCCCATTTCTCCATGGTAGTTTTGTGTGAGCCATTGCTCCAATCTTGGCGCTTCTTCTTCTAAAAAATCGGCTTTTGAAATGCCACAAGCCATAAAGCCCAAGTCTTGGGCTATTTGTTTGACAATCGCAGCATGCTGTGCTGCACCACTCAAAATAATCCTTTTTGGGAATTTGGCATGGACTTGCCCAAATGGCGGTATGCCTTTTCGGTAACCTCTCTTCCACGAGGTGTACGCATAATAAACCCCTCTTGAATCAGAAAAGGCTCGTACACTTCTTCGATGGTTTCACCATTTTCAGAAACGGCTGTTGCAAGTGTGGTAATCCCCACTGGGCCGCCCTTAAATTTGTCTATCAGGGTTGTCAAGATTTTGTTGTCCATTTCGTCCAATCCATTTGCATCAACATTTAGTGCTTTTAACCCAATTTGGGTAATGTCAATATTGATGGTACCATCTCCTTTGATTTGCGCAAAATCACGAATACGGCGCAACAGAGCGTTGGCAATACGAGGTGTTCCGCGACTCCTACTGGCAATTTCAATAGCAGCCTTATCGTGAATGGGAATGTTTAAAATTTCTGCGCTTCGCGTTACAATACCTGCCAATATTTCTGTTGAATAATATTCCAAACGGCTGTTGATGCCAAAACGAGCACGCATGGGTGCCGTTAGCAATCCCGATCTAGTGGTGGCTCCCACCAGCGTAAAAGGGCTTAATTCTATTTGAACGGAACGTGCATTTGGCCCCGTTTCGATCATGATGTCAATGCGGTAGTCTTCCATTGCAGAGTATAAATACTCCTCCACAATAGGGCTAAGTCTGTGAATTTCATCAATAAACAAAACGTCTCGTGGCTGGAGGTTCGTAAGCAAGCCTGCTAAATCACCCGGCTTGTCAAGTACCGGCCCTGACGTGAGTTTAAGGTTTACGCCCAGCTCATGTGCAAGTATGTGGGCAAGTGTGGTTTTTCCAAGTCCCGGTGGGCCGTGCAACAGCGTATGATCAAGGGCTTCTTCCCGTTGATTGGCTGCCGCAACAAAAATTTCCAAATTTTCGAGCACTTGCGGCTGACCGCTAAAGTCATCAAACGAAAGTGGACGTAAAGCACGATCAATATCATGCTCCTCATGACTTAAGTGTTCTCCAGTGGGATCGAGGTTTTCATTCATCCACCCAAAGATACGGAAAAGAAAAAGCTCTTACACAAATGCATTATTTGCACGATAGCCTTCCACCAAGAGATGTAATGCTTGCTCGTTGCTTAGGTAAATGGCTTTTTTGTGGGTTCTTACCCAGCCGTTACGTTCAAAACGTTTTAGGGTACGGATCATGGACTCGGTTGCGGTACCAATAAAATTGGCCATTTCTGCACGTTTCATGTAAATGTTTAAGGCACCATCGGGTTGCGTACCGAACTCATCTTTAATATACAGCAGTAACGAAGCCAAGCGTTCCCCAACTTGATGCTGTCCCATGGTTACGATGCGGATTGGTGTACACTGCATTAGCGGCAAGCACTGCCTTTTTTGATCCTATCAAAGGGGCGCTATTTATGTGTTTTTTTGGACTTGGAACATTGCCAGCTATGGGAATCGTATATCTATTGCCAACATCCATAATGCTTCCCAAAAAGAAACTTCTTCGCTTTGCATTGCCCCTAACAACAGCATTGGTCGGAATATTACTTATCCTTAGGGGTTTGGCTATTGGTGTGCCTTTATTGTCGCCTGCAAGTCAGCAATTAAACGTAATGCCACACAGCAGCCAATACAATTGTGTTAAGACAATTGAATTACATCAAGGTGTAAAAAAAATCCCGTTGCTGGAGTTGCAACGGGATGAAATTCTAGTGTTGTAGTTCTTCTTCGCCTTCGGCTAGTGGAACGTTTTGTGGGATAAAATCCTCATCGTGTCCTGGCTTGGAGTAATCATACGCCCAACGGTGTACGTGAGGAATTTCCTTTGGCCAGTTCCCGTGGATATGTTCTACTGGTGTTGTCCATTCTAAGGTGTTGGATTTCCAAGGATTCTGTACTGCTTTTTTGCCGTAGAAAATACTACTAATAAAATTGTACAAGAACACCAATTGTGCTGCACCTGCAATTAGTGCAAAAATGGTAATGACAACGTTAATGTTTGCAAGGTCGTCGAAATATGGAAATGCCGTGTTAGAGTAATAACGTCTTGGTAATCCTGCCATTCCAATAAAGTGCATCGGGAAAAAGACTCCGTACGCACAAACAGCCGTTACCCAAAAGTGAACATATCCTAGGTTTTTGTTCATCATACGACCAAACATTTTTGGGAACCAATGATAAACACCTGCAAATAATCCATAGAGTGCCGATATACCCATTACCAAGTGGAAGTGTGCCACTACAAAATAGGTGTCGTGTACGTTAATGTCTAGTGTACTATCCCCAAGAATAATTCCGGTTAAACCTCCGGTAATAAATGTTGAAACCAAACCAATGGAAAACAACATTCCAGGATTTAATTGGAGATTACCTTTCCACAGTGTGGTGATATAATTAAATGCTTTTACCGCTGAAGGGATCGCAATCAATAGCGTTGTAAACGTAAATACAGAACCTAAGAATGGATTCATTCCTGAAATAAACATGTGGTGCCCCCAAACAATGGTTGAAAGGAACGCAATAGCTAGAATAGAAGCCACCATAGCACGATATCCAAAAATGGGTTTACGTGCATTTGTAGCCAATACTTCGGAAGTAATTCCTAGTGCTGGTAACAGTACAATATATACTTCAGGGTGCCCTAAGAACCAAAACAAATGTTCATATAAAACGGGCGAACCACCTTGGTAGTGTAAAACTTCACCTTGAATGAAAATATCGGACAAAAAGAATGATGTTCCAAAACTTCTATCCATGATCAACAACAAAGCTGCAGATAATAAAACAGGAAACGAAACCACACCAATGATAGCCGTTACAAAGAACGCCCAAATGGTCAATGGTAAACGTGTCATGGACATTCCTTTCGTACGCAAGTTGATTACCGTAACAATATAGTTTAGTGATCCCAATAATGAAGACGCAATAAAGATGGCCATAGATACCAACCAAAGCGTCATTCCAAGACCAGAACCAGGTTGTGCTTGTGGCAAGGCGCTAAGCGGAGGGTATATGGTCCAACCCGCAGCAGCCGGCCCCGATTCTACGAAAAGGGAAGCAATCATGATAACTGATGATAGGAAAAATAACCAATAGGATATCATGTTTAAAAGACCCGATGCCATATCACGTGCACCAATCTGCAATGGAATAAGGAGGTTACTAAACGTACCGCTCAGTCCAGCGGTTAATACAAAGAACACCATTAACGTACCGTGTATGGTTACCAATGCCAAATAGACATTTGGATCCATCACCCCTTCAGGTGCCCATTTTCCTAAGAACGTTTCAAAAACCCAGAATGATTTTTCTGGCCAAGCCAATTGAAGGCGGAACAACAAGGACATAGCAATACCAATGATACCCATTATCAACCCTGTTATCAGGTATTGTTTGGCAATCATCTTATGGTCTTGACTAAAGATGTACTTGGTAATAAATGTTTCTTTATGATGTGCGTGATCTGCTCCCATAGCTATCTTTTTACTGTTGGATGGTTTGGGCAAAGGTAGTTTGCTGTGCCAACCAATTGTTAAAATCTTTTTCTTCTTCTACCACAATTTTCATTTGCATGTTGTAGTGTGATGCACCACAAATTTTGTTGCAAAGTAACAAATAATCAAACTGATACGCATCCAAGCCTTCTTCCCCTTTGGCCATTAATGCTTGGGTGTTATCATATCTAATTTTATTAATCTTAGCCACTTTAGCGGCCATTTCTGGTGTTTGTCGCATCTCCTCTGTAGTCATGGTAGGGGTAAATGCAAATTCGGTAATCATTCCAGGAACGCAATTCATTTGTGCTCTAAAGTGTGGCATGTATGCAGAATGCAATACATCTTGCGAACGCATTTTAAAAATTACTTCACGTCCTTTTGGCAAGTGTAATTCTTGGACGATTACGTCATCTAATCCATTGGGGTCAGAGGAGTCAATACCAACCAGATTTCGCCCCTCATAATCTTGTAAAAAGCGAACGTTAGCATCTCCTAAAACACCATCTTCACCGGCGTAGCGCGCCTTCCAGTTAAATTGTTGTGCATAAAGCTCAACAACTAACGCCTCGTCGTTATCTTCAATATTCATAATTGAAGTCCACGTGAAAAGACCATACATGATTAAACCAGCTAGGGTAATTACAGGGATAATAGTCCAAATAAATTCGAGTTTATCGTTGTCCGCATAGAACAATGCTTTTTGCTCTTTACGACCGCGGTATTTCCATGAGAAATAGTGCAACAACGCTTGCGTAATGGTTTGAACAAAAAAGATAAGCGCAAACGAAATCCACATCAAACGGTCAATGTCTTGACCATGTTCTGAAGCTGATTCGGGTAGCAAAACATCTCCCCAAGCCCAAAAAGAATAAATGGTGATTAAATATATAAACACCAAAAAGGCGAACATCAATTGACCATTCCAGTTGTTGTCTTTATCGTTGGCAACTTGAGAATCGTCTTTGGTTTTGTTGAATTGAGAAAGCTCAAAAATCTTGGTGATTTGCCAAATGGCAACCCCCACTAAAACCAAAATCACAAAAAGAATAGCTGTAGTCATTTATCTGTTTCCTAATTAATACACAAATTTTTCACTCTCTCCAACATATGGATCGCCACTTGCTTCTAGAGGAGCCTTACTTATGGCGCGGAACACCACATAAATAAAGAGCCCTGCAAAGAAAAGGAATCCACCCAATTCAGGCCATCCAATAAACCATTGGTCACCAACAGTAGCTGGCATAACCATATTGAAAATATCAATATAGTGGCCAATAACAATCATGATTCCTGCCATGACAATAATCCAATTAGAACGCTTGTAATCACTACTCATTAAAATAAGTAATGGGAAAACAAAGTTCAACACAACCATACCAAAGAAAGGTAAGTTGTAATCATCAATTCGAGTAAGGAAATACGTTACTTCTTCTGGAATGTTTGAATACCAAATAAGCATAAATTGAGAAAACCATAAGTACGTCCAGAAAACGCTAAGCCCAAACATAAATTTTGCTAAGTCGTGTAAGTGATTGTGGTTTACTTTTGGCAAATAGCCTTTTGATTTAAGATAAATTGTGACCAGTGCAATTACCGTAACAGCTGTTACCAACATACTTGCTAAAACATACCAACCAAATAGCGTACTAAACCAGTGTGGGTCTAATGACATAATCCAATCCCAAGACATCATAGACTCGGTAACAAAAAAGAATACCAAGAACGCAGCAGACATGCGGAAATTCTTTTTGTAGTTTCGGATATCCCCAGTTGCTGCACTGTCTTGTGCAAGTGAAAATCTTCGTGAAAAATAACGATAAAGGTTCCAGCCAATAAGGTAGATTGCTGCACGAAGCATAAAGAAGGGAACATTGAGGTAACCTACTTTTCCTTGAATGATTTCATCATGGGCTACGGTATCTGCATCCATCCAAACAAATAGGTGATTAGCGTGCAGTCCTGTCAAGACTAGGAACACATAAATGATGATAGATCCAGGAACCAAATAAGCCGTTATTCCTTCCATGACACGGTAAAGCAAAATGGGCCAACCCGCTTGCGCAGCGCGCTGAATAGCGTAAAATGCCAAGGTGCCTAATGCTATCATAAAAAAGAAAAAGGCAGCCACATACAAAGCAGCCCAAGGTTTGTTTTGTAATTGGTGAAGCAAGTGTTCACCATGTGCATCTCCATGATCGTCTCCATGTGATGCATCAGCATGCGCGTCATGAGAACTGTCATGAGAAGCATCAGCGTGCTCTCCTGCATGTGTATCGCTATCCGCTGCTCCGTGTGCGTCGGCAGCATGACTGTCGCCATGACCACCGTGAGCATCTGCAACCATAGCCTGTGCTTCAGCTACAGTATCAGGAGTGCTCAAAAAGCCGATGGTTAACCCAATAAGACCTAGTCCCATTAGCACATAGGCGGTAATTTTCAGTCGTTGTGTAAAGGTATACATGGCCAATTATTTTGTCAATTCGTTACGTAAATACATTACATGTTGGGCAATCTGCCAGCGTTCGGTAGCATTCACCTGTCCTGCGTGTGAGCCCATGGCGTTTTTACCATACATCAATACATGATAAATACTTCCTTCCGTAATATCTCTGTCGGCATAACTAGGTATACCCAAAAACTTTTCACGTTTCATTAAGATGCCTTGACCATCGCCTTTTGAACCGTGACATACAGCACAATAAACTCCGTATAATTCTTTTCCCTCAGCACGGTGCTCATCGGTTAATGCTAGGGGAGATTTTAGGTCAGCTTTAGCTGATTCGTAACCATCGTTTGTGTCTGAGTAATCATAGGGTGCCCATCCACGAGCAACAGAACCTTCAGCAGGAAGTTGTGCTTCTATTCCATTATTGAAAGCTGTAGACTCAGCATAGGTTTCATAACCAACAGACTCATACATATTGGGGAAATATTGGTAATTCGGTTTAGACGAATCAAAACAAGACACCAATAAGAGAGAACTTAAAACGGCAAGGATACTTACTTTTTTCATGCGTCTTGATTTTCGTGAATACTAACATCTATAGCTCCTGAATTTTTCAGAAGACTAACTAATTTTTTCTCGTCTCCGCTAATGGCTACTTGCATCAAAAACTTATCATCAGTAGTTTCTGGCATTGGGTTTTCAGCTTTTTTGAACGGCCATAAACGACTGCGCAAATAAAAAGTAATAACCATCAAGTGTGCCGCAAAAAACACAGTCATCTCAAAAATAACAGGGACAAAAGCGGGTAAGTTTTCCAAAAATGAAAAGCTAGGCTTACCACCAATATTTTGTGGCCAGTCTGCAATCATGATATAATTAATCATGGTAATGGCAACTATAAAGCCCAAAACACCATACATAAAGGCCATTATGGCAATACGCGTACCAGCTAATCCCATGGCATGGTCAAGACCGTGAACCGGAAAAGGGGTAAAGACTTCCTCAATGTGATAATCGGCTTTTTTTACGTCTTTAACCGCGTGCAAAAGCGTATCATCATCGTCATAAACGGCATGTACTAATTTACTACTCATGGCTATGGTTGTTTTTGTATTTGTCTCCTGACGATTTCAAAATAGATTTTACCTCTGCTTGTGCAATCACAGGGAAAGTTCGTGCATAAAGCAAGAACAACACAAAGAAGAATCCGATTGTTCCAATGAAAATACCAATGTCTACAAACGTTGGCGAGAACATGGTCCAAGATGATGGTAAATAATCTCGATGCAAAGAAGTAACGATAATTACAAATCGCTCAAACCACATTCCAATGTTTACCACTATGGAAATGATGAACGAGAACATAATACTTGTTCGTAATTTCTTTGACCACATCAATTGAGGTGAAAAAACGTTACAAGTCATCATCGCCCAGTATGCCCACCAGTAAGGTCCAGTAGCACGATTCAAGAAAGCGTACTGTTCGTATTCAACTCCTGAATACCAAGCAATAAACAGTTCCGTAATATAAGCCACACCAACAATAGAACCTGTGATCATAATCACAATATTCATCAATTCAATGTGTTGTAGCGTGATGTAATTTTCAAGTCTTGAGACCTTACGCATGATAATAAGAAGCGTGTTTACCATGGCAAATCCAGAGAAAATCGCTCCTGCAACAAAATAGGGAGGGAAAATGGTGGTGTGCCATCCTGGGATTACCGAAGTAGCAAAGTCAAAAGATACAATGGTGTGTACCGACAATACCAAAGGTGTTGCCAAACCTGCTAATACCAATGAAACCTCTTCAAAACGCTGCCAGTCTTTAGCGCGTCCACTCCAACCAAAACTTAACAATCCGTAAATTTTCTTTTGGAATGGTTTAACTGCGCGATCGCGTATCATAGCAAAGTCAGGTAATAAACCTGTCCACCAGAATACAAGCGATACAGATAGATACGTTGAGATTGCAAAAACGTCCCAAAGTAAAGGCGAGTTGAAATTTACCCAAAGTGATCCAAACTGGTTTGGAATAGGTAATACCCAATATGCCAACCACGGACGCCCCATGTGAATGATAGGAAACAATCCTGCTTGGATAACCGAGAAAATCGTCATGGCTTCCGCAGAGCGGTTAATGGCCATACGCCACTTTTGACGGAACAATAATAGCACGGCAGAAATCAGCGTTCCAGCGTGGCCAATACCTACCCACCAAACGAAATTGGTGATATCCCAAGCCCATCCAATGGTTTTGTTGAGTCCCCAAACACCAATTCCTGTTGAAACGGTGTAAACGATACATCCCAATCCCCAAAGAAATGCAGTTAATGCAATTCCAAAAGCAATAAACCATTGCTTGTTGGGTGGGTTTTCAACGGGTGCAGCAATATCAACCGTTACGTCGTGGTACGATTTATTCCCTGTTACTAAGGGCTTTCTAATGGGTGCTTCGTAGTGACTTGCCATAAATCGATCCTTAAGTGTTTCTTACTTTAACTTGATACATCACATTTGGTTTTGTACCAATGCTTTCTAACAAGTGATACATACGCTTGTCTTCTTTTAGGTGAGCTACCTTGCTCTCTTTGTCGTTAATATCGCCAAAAGCTAAAGCCCCTGTACCACATGCATTTGAGCATGCCGTTTGGAATTCACCATCTTTTATTTCGCGTCCTTCCAGCTTGGCATCCAAAATTGTTTTTTGTGTCATCTGGATACATAGAGAACATTTTTCCATGACACCACGTGAACGCACAACAACATCTGGGTTTAATACCATGCGGCCTAGATCGTCATTCATGTGATAATCAAACTCGTCGTTTTTGTTGTACAAGAACCAGTTGAAACGACGTACTTTATAAGGACAGTTGTTTGCACAGTATCGCGTACCTACACAGCGGTTATACGCCATGTG
Organism: uncultured Flavobacteriaceae bacterium; assembly: GCA_938092005.1. Classification (GTDB taxonomy): domain Bacteria; phylum Bacteroidota; class Bacteroidia; order Flavobacteriales; family Flavobacteriaceae; genus UBA7446. The sequence continues at coordinate 136,734 of CALKOU010000002.1, forward strand.
ATTTTGACCTTGACGCCCATGTGAACTCGCTGCAACAGGACATACCGTTTCACAAGGTGCATGATTACAGTGCTGACACATCACGGGTTGGAAGGTTACTTGTGGATTAGCAGACGGATCTTCCATTCCATTAAACGTTGAAAGTGAATCGCCTAACCCACTGATATTTTCAACTGTTTCTAAATCGCCTTTAAAAGTCTCTTCAGCTGAGTAGTAGCGGTCAATACGCAACCAGTGCATATCACGAGATTTACGAATCTCTTGTTTCCCTACTACAGGAACATTATTCTCAGCATGACAAGCTATTACACAAGCGCCACAGCCTGTACATGCGTTTAAGTCAATCGATAAATTAAAGTGATGTCCAATTGAACGATCAAACGTTTGCCACATATCCGCGTCGGGGGAAGTAACATCTATCTCCTCATGATCACGTGATACTTGTGTCATGGGGTTCCAGTATTTGGCATCCTTGGTGTTGAATATCTCTAAGGAAGTTTCACGAACAATTTCGCCTCTTCCCATCAACGTATTTTGCAACTGCGTACATGCAAATTCATGCATATCAGCAGTAGCCGTAACGGTTACATTTTGAACCGTGTTAAAGTTCTGATACAACGGGTAAGCGTTGGTACCCACTTGCATTTCAGACTTCACACCAGCGGTTTTTCCGTATCCAAGTGCAAGTCCAACAGTTCCAACAGCTTGACCTGGCTGAATTAGCACCGGGGCTTTAACTGTTGTGTTGTTGAGTGTGATTTCTGCAATGTTACCGTCTAAGGCACCATCAGACTGGTTCATGTTTTTGAGTCCAAGAGCTTCAGCATCAGCTTTGGAAACTGTCAAGTAGTTATCCCACGTTACACGTGAAATAGGGTCTGGGAACTCTTGTAGCCAAGGGTTGTTGGCTTGCTGTCCGTCACCAATTCCTGTTTTGGTGTAAAGGTGTAATTCCAACCCTGCTTTTGATTTCGCACGAACTAGGCGCTGCATCAATGCATCGACATTATCACGATATTGTAAACGATTGGCTTTGCCCGAAACAAAGAACCCATCGTGAAGTGCTTCATTAAAGGAAGCGCCCCCTAATATGTTTGAACTCCAATAAGTTTTGATGGCATCCGAATAGGTTTCTGAACGGTCAGTGAAACCAAGCAGTACATCTTGAAATTGTTTGGTGTCAAAGAGCGGTCTAATGGTAGGCTGCATGAGTGCATAGTGCCCTGTTTTCATTTCCACGTCTCCCCAAGACTCTAAATAATGAGGTGTCGGTGCCACCCATTGACAATGCACAGCTGTTTCATCATTTTTCATGGAAAAGCTCAACGATAATGTTGCCTTTTTTAAACCAGCAATAAATGCATCAGCGTTAGGAAGCGTATATGCAGGGTTAACACCCGCCATAATAACGCCTTTAATTTTACCTCCATTAAGATCATTAACGACTTGGTCTATTTGACTTGCGTCACCATGACGAAGCGAAGAATTACGTTGTGGGTCTATAACACTTGAACCTAATAATTTGTTAATGGCTAAGGCTGCACGCTGGGCGTCTTCATTTTGAAGGCCAGTAACAACAATGGCACCTTTGCCTGCTGCTTTAAGTTCTGTAGCTAGAGCAGCAACTTTTTCCTTTAATCCTTTAGAAAGCGATGTTGGGTATGATTTGTTGGTCAATGCTCCATAAAGTGCGGCTAGCACAAACTGCTGTTCTGTAGCAGTAGATGGCACACGTTGATCAGCACTGGCACCCGACAATGTCATGTTGGATTCAAACTGATAGTGTTTGGACATTTTAGCTTTACCCTTTTTGCCTTTAGGCACACGTGTTTTGGCATAGTCTGCGCCAAAACCACCACCTTGCCAATCGCCTAAAATATCAGCCCCAACAGAAACAATACACGTAGCCTTACTGAAATCATAGCTAGGTAGCGCGCGCTTGCCATACGCTTTTTCAAAGGCATTAAGCGCTGCGGTTTCCGAAACGGCATCGTACACATGGTGGGTAACGTTTGGATACTTTGCTTGGAAATCTTTGATGATTTTGTTTGTAGTTGGACTTGCTAAAGAAGGGGTTATTAGCACCACTTCTTCGTTTTTATCAGCAAGTTCAGCTAACTGCTTACCCACATTGGCTTCAAGTGTTTCCCAACTTACATCAATGCCAGATTGTGCAGGACCTTGCACCCGCATGCTGTCATACAACGACAACACAGATGCTTGTACACGTGCGTTTGCTACATTGTTAACAGGAGCATCGGGGTTGTTTTCAACCTTAATAGGTCGCCCTTCGCGTGTTTTGATGAGAATACTCGCAACATCAAAACCATCGATTAGTGTTGTGGCGTAATAGTTTGCTACTCCTGGAATAATTTGTTCTGGCTGAACAACGTAAGGAATAGATGTGTTGATAGGCCCTTCACATGCTGCTAGCGTTGCTGCAGCTGTACTAAAGCCCATGTATTTTAAAAAGTCTCGACGTGAAGTATCGCTTTCTGGCAATTCAGAATTCCCCAAGACGTCCTCAGGAAGCTTTTGAGCAAACTCTTTTTGAGTCAAATCTTCTACCCAAGCAGCATTCTCGTTTAATTCTACTTCGCTTTTCCAGTATTTCTTTTGATTGGACATATGCTAATTCTTAATAGTGACACTTTCCACACTCCAATCCACCCATTTGGGCAGCGGTTAGTTTATCTACTCCGTACTTTTTAGACAACTCTTCGTGAATTTTGGTGTAATACCCGTTGTCTTTTACGTTAACGTTTGTTTCACGGTGACAGTTGATACACCACCCCATTGTAAGCGAAGAGTGCTGATACATGATTTCCATTTCCTCAACAGGTCCGTGACATTTCTGACACGCAACGCCTGCCACAGAAACGTGCTGTGCGTGATTGAAATACACAAAATCGGGAAGATTGTGAATACGCACCCACTTTACAGGTTGTGTTTCACCCGTGTAGCTTTGTGTTTGTTCGTCCCAACCAACAGCTTTGTAAAGCTTTTTGATTTCGTTCGTGTAAAATTCTTTTGTATATCCTTTTTCTAAATCCTCTTCACCGTTATACTCTGCAATATTCATATGACAGTTCATACATACATTAAGGGAGGGAATTCCCGAATGCTTCGATACTCTAGCGGAAGAATGACAATATTTGCATTCAATTTGGTTATCACCAGCGTGTATTTTATGGGAGTAATGAATCGGCTGAATAGGCATATACCCTTGATCAATCCCTACTTGCATCAAATAGCTGTAACCGACATAAGCGCTTGAGAGTAGTAAAAACACCACCGTAACAAACACTAAAAATGGATTTTGCGCGTAAGCTTTCCAAAGGGGTGTGCGTTTCTCTTTTTCTTTCTTAACCGTGTCTATGCCGTTGGCGGTAGCAATTTTATGAAGTGTTTTGTTGACCAAAAACAACATGACAACTAGTGCGGCTAAAACGAGTAATAAAATTACAAGGATTAAATCGTTTGAGAATCCTCCATCCGACTGCGCAGTACCCGTTGCTTGCGCTACAGGAACAGCAGGAGCAGGGGGAGTATAATCCGTGTAAGCTAGAATGTTATCAATGTCCTCGTTTGAAAGTTGAGGAAATGACGTCATCACAGAACCATTATATTCTTCATAAATGGCTACTGCTTGCGCATCACCAGATTTAACCATGGCTGTTGAATTCTTAATCCAGCTATATAGCCATTCTTTGTCATATTTAGCACTTACGCCCGCTAAGGCAGGACCTACAGCGCGCTTATTTAGCTTATGACAAGCAGCACAATTAGCATTGAATAGCGATTTACCTTTTTGAATATCAGGCTCTTGAGCATTAACAACAAAGCTGAAACAGAGTGTTAGAAGCAGTAATGGAAGGTGAGCTAATAAGCTGTCCTTATACATATGAGGTTAGTTGTTGGTTAAATTTACACCTTGCAAATCTGAGTACAAAATTACAACACAGACCTCATTTTAAAAACTACATCTTCATCAAAGTTATAATTTATAATTTGTCTAAATAACATGTTAAAATATTGGTTTTGTGCAATTTAGTTAAAATCTGTTTCATGTTATTTTAACAAACTTTAATTTAAATAATGGTGTATTTTTGCTTCATATAAAAATCACATGAGCCTACGAATAACTCGTTTTCTTTTTTGTATCCTTCTATACAGTAGCGCTTTAATAGCTCAAGAAGCGCAAGTTCAAATACACGCGCCAGAAAAGTTAGACACCTTATTGCAAAAAAAAATAACTCTTGATCGTGAGAGTGCTGCAAAGAAACAATTTACCATTCAAGTTTATTACGGTGTTTTTGAAGCAACTACTGCCGAACTGGAACGTTTCCAAACGCTATTTCCAGAAATAACGGCACAACTAATCTTTGAGACACCTAATTACAAAATACGTGCAGGAAGCTTCGTAACAGAACGGGAAGCACTCGCTGTACTCACAAGAGTTAAGCGAAAATTCCGCTCGGCATTTGTGCTTAAACCGTAAGGTTATTTAAGTTTTTTCTTAATAGCAATTTCTTGGTAGCCTTCAACAATATCGCCTTCTTTGATATCGTTAAACCCTTTGACTTGTAGTCCACAATCATAGCCTTTGGTAACTTCTTTAGCATCATCTTTGAAACGCTTGAGAGACTCCAAGGTTCCCGTGTGGATCACAACACCTTCGCGGATAACACGAACGCCAGAGTTTCGAACAATTTTACCGTCTGTTACCATACAACCTGCAATGGTACCAACTTTGGAAATTTTAAAGGTTTCTCGAATTTCAGCGTTCCCCGTAATTTCTTCTTTAAATTCTGGAGAAAGCATCCCTTCCATGGCGTCTTTAAGATCATTAATCGCGTCATAGATAATGGAATAACTTCGCACATCAATCTCTTCTTTTTCTGCCAATTGGCGTGCTGTTCCTACAGGACGAACGTTAAAACCAATAACAATGGCGTCAGAGGCTGAGGCCAATAGCACATCAGACTCCGTAATAGCACCTACGCCTTTGTGGATAATATTAACCTGAATTTCTTCAGTGGATAGTTTTTGGAACGAATCGGTTAGAGCCTCCACAGAACCATCCACGTCACCTTTAAGGATAATGTTTAATTCTTTAAAGTCACCCAATGCAATACGTCGTCCAATTTCGTCAAGCGTAATGTGGCGTTGCGTACGAACCGATTGTTCACGCACCAATTGCGTACGTTTGGCAGCAATTTGCTTAGCTTCACGTTCGTCAGCATATACATTAAAGCGGTCACCTGCTTGAGGTGCGCCATCAAGACCAAGAATTGATACAGGCGTAGATGGGCCAGCTTCTGTTAACTCACGACCATGTTCATCTTGCATTGCTTTTATTTTACCGCTGTGGCGTCCTGCTAAAAGGTAATCACCAATTTTGAGCGTACCCGCCTGAACCAAAATGGTTGATACATAGCCACGTCCCTTATCTAAAAATGCCTCCACAACTGTTCCTTGTGCGGCTTTGTTTGGGTTTGCTTTTAATTCCAACAATTCTGCCTCTAACAATACTTTTTCAAGAAGTTCTTCGACGCCTTGTCCTGTTTTTGCAGAAATATCATGTGATTGGATTTTACCACCCCAATCTTCAACCAACAAATTCATGCCAGCGAGGCTTTCCTTAATTTTATCGGGGTTAGCCGTTGGTAAATCCATTTTGTTAATGGCAAATACGATAGGCACAGAAGCTGCTTGTGCGTGACTAATGGCTTCTTTTGTTTGCGGTTTAATATCGTCATCTGCAGCAACTACAATAATCACTAAGTCGGTAACTTGTGTTCCTCTTGCTCGCATGGCTGTAAACGCCTCGTGACCTGGCGTATCAAGAAATGCGATATTTTGTCCGCTTTTAACTTTTACGCTATAGGCACCAATGTGTTGTGTAATACCACCAGATTCTCCTTCGATAACATTTGCGTTTCGAACATAATCTAAAAACGATGTTTTACCGTGGTCAACGTGTCCCATTACAGTAACGATTGGTGCACGGGGTTTTAAATCTTCGGGCTTATCTTGAACCTCTTCAACCGCTTCTTCAATATCAGCAGTAATAAACTCAACTTCGAAGCCAAATTCCTCTGCTACCACAGATAGTGTTTCCGCGTCTAAACGTTGGTTCATGGTTACCATAATACCAAGCGACATACAAGCTGAAATAATTTGCGTGGAGCTAATATCCATCATGGTAGCAACCTCTCCAACGGTAACAAACTCGGTGACCTTTAAGACCTTACTTGCTGCTTCTTGCTGCGCTTCTTCTTCGGCTGATTTTAATCGGTGAGAATCTCTTTTTTCACGACGATACTTAGCCCCTTTTGACTTGCTTGTTTTCCCTTGAAGCTTTTCTAGGGTTTCGCGAATTTGCTTTTGGATTTCTTCTTCTGTAGGTTCTTCTTTTGTTACTGCTGGTCGTTGTTGTTTTTGACCGCGATTATTAGGCCTACGATTACCTGGTCCTGTATCTTTAGTGATGCGTTTTCTACGGCGTTTATTGCCATCGCTATCTGCAGATTTTTTAGGCTCTGGTTTTTTAAATTTTGATAGATCAATTTTTTCACCTGCTGATTTAAGACCGCTTAGTTTTTTGTATTGCGTCTCAATCTTGCCAGGGTTAGTAGCTGAAGGTGCTGCGCTTGGCTTGGCTGGCTCAACAACTTCTGTAGGAGCAGGCGTTGCTGCCTCTTTTTTAACTTCGGCTTGAGGAGTTTCTACTTGAGTAGCTTCGGCTTGAGGAGCTTCTTTTTTCGGTACTTCCGTTTTTGGTGCTTCTTTCTTAGGTTCCTCTTTTTTAGGTGTATCTTTTTTAGGCGCTGCTTCTTTTGGAGCTTCCTTTTTAACCTTAGGCTTTGGATCTAAGTCAATTTTACCAACGGTTTTCAAACCACTAAGGTTTGCCTGCGCTTTAACAACAGTAACAGGTTTTGAAGGTGCAACTACAGGTGCTTCTGTTTCCTTTTGAGCCTGTTCACGAATGGCTTCTTTTTCTTTACGCTTTTCTTCAAATACTTCGTGAGAAGCTTCTTTTTTAGAACGATCGGTTTGAAACGCATCCAAAAGAAGTTCATACTCCTGTTGCGAAATTTTTGCTGTAGGTCGTGCCTCTACCTGATGTCCTTTGTCGGACAGGTGTTCCACCGCACGATCCAACGAAATGTTTAGTTCGCGGAGTACTTTATTTATTCGAATTGTTTTTAAATCTGCCATATACTTTTTTGCGCAATCAAAAATAAAAAATTGCCTTGGTTATTCGTTTGAGAATTCCGCACTTAATATTCTGCGTATGTCCATAATGGTTTCTTCTTCCAAATCGGTACGCTTTATTAAGTCCTCTACATCCTCTTCTAGAACACTTTTTGCTGTGTCTAGCCCTACTTTCTTAAACTCTTCAATAACCCAAGCTTCGATCTCATCTGAGAATTCTGTCAGCTCAACGTCTTCTTCCATACCTTCACGGTAGACGTCAATTTCATAACCGGTTAGTTGGCCTGCTAGACGAATGTTAAAACCGCCACGTCCAATAGCTTTAGAGACCTCACTTGGATCCATCATTACCTCAACACGTTTGGTATCCTCGTTTATTTTAACAGAAGTTACTTTCGCTGGACTCAACGCCCGAGTGATTAAAAGTTGGGTGTTGTTGGTGAAATTGATAACATCAATATTTTCGTTCCCTAACTCACGAACAATTCCATGAATTCGAGAGCCTTTCATTCCCACACATGCTCCAACCGGATCAATACGATCGTCATAGGAGTCAACAGCTACTTTAGCCTTTTCTCCTGGAATACGCACAGCTTTTTTGATGGTAATAAGACCATCAAAAACTTCTGGTATTTCTTGTTCAAACAACTTTTCTAAAAACTTAGGTGCTGTTCTAGACATGATAATGCTGGGCTTTGAACCTTTAAGCTCAACACTTTCAATAATACCTCGAACATTGTCGCCCTTTCTATAAAAATCAGATGGAATTTGCTTGTCTTTTGGCAAGATAATTTCGTTTCCTTCATCGTCTAACAAAATCACCACGCGATTACGAATGTGATGCACTTCTGCCGTATAAATCTCTCCAACAAGATCAATAAACTGTTTGTAGATGATGGTGTTGTCGTGCTCGTGAATACGTGCCACCAAATTTTGACGTAACGTCAATACAGATCGTCGTCCTAGATCGGCCAATTTAACTTCTTCAGAAACGTCTTCACCTACTTCAAAGTCGGGTTCAATTTTACGTGCTTCGGTAAGCTCAATTTCTTCGTTTGGATCTTCGACCTCTCCGTCTTCCACAACAACACGGTTGCGCCAAATTTCTAAATCCCCTTTGTCTGGGTTAATAATAATATCAAAGTTGTCATCGGTTCCGTATTTCTTTTTTAAGGTATTGCGAAATACTTCTTCAAGAATTGACATTAGGGTTACTCGGTCGATGAATTTTTCGTCTTTAAACTCCGAAAACGACTCTATAAGGGCGAGATTTTCCATATTACTTGTTAAATTGAATTTGAACTGTTGCTTTTTTAATTTCGGTATAAGATACTTTAGCATCTTTGGTTACCGTATGTTTTCCTTTGCCAACGGGTTTAGGTTCACGTGCCTTCCATTGCAACGCAATACTTTGGTCGTCAATAGCCGTTAGCGTGCCTTTTAATTCTTCGTCGCTGTTGGTGATGATTTTCAAAATACGCCCTACATGCTTTTTGTACTGGCGCGGAATGGTGAGTGGAGCTGCTGCTCCAGCAGAACCTACCTCAAGCGAAAAATCGTGTTCTTCCCGGTCTAAATTATGTTCAATATGGCGACTTACTTGCATGCATTGCTCTAAGGTAACACCAGTGTCACCATCGAGGACTACACGAATGTGCGAAGCAGCATCGATGTGCATGTCCACCAAAAACAAAGTGGGCTGCGCCGCTAATGCTTCGCTAAGTAAATCCTGTACCTGTTTATTAAACTCCATAAAATAAAAAAGAGGACTATGTCCCCCTACCTCTTCCCGTTAAACGGTGCAAATATAGGAATAATATTGGATTTTGTATATTTACAGGTAAATCTTACTAAGATGACTACAATTACTATCAATGACGACTCGCTAAAAGAAAACTTAAGTAAAAAGCCGTACGATAACTACAAGGATTTGATGGAAGACCTTGCCGAACTACACGGTTATGCTATTCTTTGGGAAGCCGACGAAAAGAAATTGTCCAAACATGTTCTGAAGTCTTTGAAAGCATACGAAAACGATGCAAGCCCCAAGCTGCACAACCTGTAATACATGGATGTTTTTGAGTATGATACGGTGGTAACTTATTTGAAAAGTCGCCACATCTTAAAGGAATACAAAAAAGCTATATAATAGAAGGACATTATCAGCAAGTTCAACTAAAAAAACGACATCCTTATTCCAGTGGTATTTGGTATTTTAGAATTACGCGAAAATATCGTGCCTATGCCAAAAAAGAACAAAACAGACTTGTTGTTTTTGAAATCTCTGACCATCAATAAGCATTTTTATCTTTTATCGTATGTGCGGTATTTATGGGATAACATTGGATTTTGTATATTTACAGGTAAATCTTACTAAGATGACTACAATTACAATAAAAGAGGGTAACCCCCTACCGCAAAAAGAATTTAAAAACTGGGAAGAGTTACGAGGTCTGCTTAACTTTAAAGCTATCCAGTTTAAAGAAACACAAGAATCTGCCCCAATGCCACAAGAGCTAAAAGACAAGCCCTTAGCTAATTTTAACTACTTGACAGATAAAGGTCTATGAAACAGACGAGGTAGTCCGTTATTTACGAAAGCGAAACATCATTTAACCTTACCTCAAAGCAAAATCCTACTTCGAAGCAGGGCATCCGCAAGCCATACATCTAAAATTGCTAAAGCTCAAACGATATAAAGAAAGTGTTATGAAAAATCTAAATTTAGATAAAAGAATTTTTTACAAATCATCGTATTTGTAACAACCCATTTAGTTTTTAGAAATTTTTTTAATTGAGATGATTTGAAGTCAGTAATAACTGCTACAATTGGGTAAATAAAAACCCCCACTCAAGTATGAATGGGGGCTTTGTTGGCCTACTAGGGCTCGAACCTAGACTCTTCTGAACCAAAATCAGACGTGTTGCCAGTTACACCATAGGCCACTATATCAAGCTTCGTTTAAAGGTCAAAAAACATCATCGTACAAAAACAATATAACGTTAAATGCAGTGTCAAACGGTTGGCAAAAATAACACAAAGTTTTTGTTGCGCCAATAGTTTCAAAAATCTTATGCGAAGTTTTAGTAGATATTGTAATTTAGTGCCTTTAGAAATCCTATGAACTACGCCAAAGGAAACACCCTAACAGGGTGGTTTGTGTTTTGTGTTGCATTTGTCACCTACTACCTAACTGTTGAACCCACAGCAAGCTATTGGGATTGCAGTGAATATATCGCTACTTCAGCTAAATTACAGGTTGGACACCCGCCTGGAGCACCTCTTTTTCAAATGATGGGTGCGTTTTTCTCATCCTTTGCGAGCGGACCCGAAAACATTGCTTTCTGGGTCAATATGATGTCTGTAATGGCTAGTGCGTTTACTATTTTATTTATGTTTTGGTCGCTAACGCGCATCATCACAAAATTTGTTCTAAAAAACGAAAATCCAACAGGATCTTCCTTGTTTTTGGTGCTGGGAGCTGCCGTTGTAGGTGTGTTGAGCTACACATTTTCAGATAGTTTTTGGTTTAATGCCGTTGAAGCTGAGGTGTATGCCATGGCCATGCTGATTACCTCTGCCATGTTTTGGTTGGGATTGCGCTGGGAAGCAGAAATGCTCACCCCACGTGGCGATCGCTGGTTGGTGCTTATTGCCTTTCTCATTGGGCTTTCATTTGGCGTACACTTTATGGGGCTACTTACCGTACCTGCTATTGGAATGCTGTATTATTTCAAAAACTACAGCTTCACCTGGAAATCGTTTGTAATCGCAAATATCGTCTCGGTAGCTGTTTTATTATTTGTTTTTAAGCTATTACTCCCGTTAACATTGTCCTACTTTGGCAATGCCGAAGTGTTTTTTGTCAATTCGTTTGGATTGCCTTTTAACTCAGGGACTGTTATCGCAGGGCTATCTATTCTTGTGCTTTTTGTATGGGCCATCCGCAAAACACAGCAAAAAAAATGGGTTCAGCTCAACACAGGGCTGTGGTGTATTGGGTTTATTCTAATCGGATTTTCGTCTTGGATTATGTTGCCCATACGCGCCAATGCCAATACCGTTATCAACGAAAATGCTCCCACCGACGCCCGTGCCTTATTGGCCTATTACAACTTGGAACAATATCCCGAAACGCATTTGTTCTATGGTCCCATGTACACCGACATGTATGCAGGGCAAGATTCCGATGACCCGTATAAAAACGATAAACCTAAATACGAAAAAGACCTCAAAAAAGGGCGCTATGTAGTTGTGAACAATTGGAAAGATGCGCGCATCAATGCCAATAGCAAACACACGGGAATCTTACCTCGTATGTGGAGTTCCGGCAATGCCATAAACTACATCACCTATTTTGGTGCACCTGATTTTGATATTAAACCCGAATATCGAAATCAAGAGCAACTTATTGATTTGATCAACGACTTTATTGGGAAGGTCAACAATCAAGAGGTTGACGCACAAGGGTATCATGAATTTTTACAACGCTTTGGATCCTATATTGATATTGAAAAACCTTCATTACTAGACAACATCACATACATTTTCAATTTCCAAATTAACTACATGTACTTCCGTTACTTTATGTGGAATTTTGCTGGGAAACAAAACGACGAGCAGGGAAAACTTGATGTATTTAATGGAAATTGGATTAGCGGTATTTCTTGGCTAGACAGCCAGCGCCTTGGACCCCAAAAAAATCTCTACCAAGACGCTAAAAACAACAAAGGTCGTAATACCTATTATATGTTGCCCTTGTTTTTAGGATTACTTGGCGCCTTGTTTTTGTATCAACAAGACAAAAAACGGTTTTGGGTGCTTTTGGTGTTTTTCCTCTTCACAGGCTTAGCACTTAAAGTATATCTCAACGAGCGCGTATTCGAACCGCGAGAACGAGACTATGCTCTCGTAGGGTCTTTCTATGTGTTTGCCATGTGTATAGGTATTGGCGTTGTAGCACTTGCTGATAGTCTTAAAAAAGTGGTGTCTGCTAAAGTGGCAGCACCTCTAGCTGTAGGGGTATGCCTACTGGCTGTTCCAGTGCTTATGGGTTCTCAAAACTGGGATGACCATGACCGCTCGAACCGATACACAGCACAATCAACAGCAAAAGCCTATCTGGATTCCATTGAAGAAGACAAAGACGCCATGATTTTTACCATTGGCGATAACGACACTTTTGCCATTTGGTATGCGCAAGAAATTGAAGGGTATCGCACCGATGTGCGCAGCATCAACACCCAACTGCTGGCTACCGACTGGTATATTGATCAGTTGAAGCGTAAAACCTACCAAAGCAATCCAATTCCATCACAACTCTCCCACAAGCAATATGCCTATGGAACGCGAGACTATGTGAAATTTGAAGCCGTCAACGACAGTGTGCGCTGGGACTTAGCTGATTTTATGACTTGGGTGGCGAGCGATCACCCTCGTACGCGATACAGACATTTGCTACAACAATATGAAGTTGATCTTGACAGAGTACCGCAAGGAACACAAGAAATGGTGTACTACCCCACCAACAAAATAAGAGTGCCTGTCAACAAAGAAAATGTGCTTAAAAGTGGTATTGTTAACGCCGAAGATGCCGATTTAATTGTGGACTATATTGACATTGATTTACCCACATCGGGTTTGTATAAAAACCGTTTGATGATGCTGGATATTTTGTACAACAACGATTGGAAGCGTCCTATATATTTTACAGGCGGAAGCTATGATGATCAGGAATATATATGGATGAAAGAGTACTTACAACTCGACGGATTAGTGTATAAGCTTGTTCCTATCAAAACGCCTGAGAACCCTATTAACCCATACCAAATGGGGCGTATTGACAGTAAAAAAATGGTGGATATCATCAAAAAATGGGATTGGGGAAATGCCAATAGTCCGGATATCTACCACGATCCCGAAACACGAAAAAACAGCATTTCGTTCCGTAGCAATTTAACGCGACTAGCTGAGCAGCTCACTAAAGAAAACAAATCCGAAGAGGCTATTAAGGTTTTAGACCTAGTTATGGAAAAAATGCCACTTGAATATTTTGGATATTACAGTCTTGTAACCCCTGTTGTGGCTGCTTATTATCAAGCAGGAGCACAAGAAAAAGCAGGAGATTTGGCGCAAAAAATTGCTGATAAATACCAAGACAAACTCAAGTATTACAAGTCACTAGGAACGGGAAACATAAGTGGCTATGAAGAGGTTATCATCACGGATGTGGAGCGTTACAGAGCAGTCGTGGAAGCAGCTGTCGCGGCACAACATACCGAAGTTGCGCAAGCGTTAATTCAAGATTTTATTGAAAGTTCTCGGTCTTTTGCGCCTTTGTACTCGGCCTATGATTATTACACACCCATGAAACCTTATGTCCGCGTATTGTTTGATGCTGAAATGGAGGAATCTGGGCGTTTGTTGTTTGATGCGATTGCACAAGTTTATCAAAACAGACTCACGTTATTTAGTCAAATTCCAACAGAAGAATTACAATACTACAAAGAAAGTATTGCGATTGAAATTACGGGATATCAAGATATACTAGAAACCTATCAAGCGGTTGAGCCTGATTTAGACCGTGTAGCAACAGCGAATAAAGCTTTCAAAAAAGCAATTACTCCTTATCAGCAGGATTAGATAAAATCTTTCATTAAGCCGATCAACGTGTTGGCGTCTTGTTCGCCACTTTGGCGCCATACCATTTCACCTGCCTTATAAATCATAAGCGCTGGCAATCCTTTTACACGTAATGCTTCAGCTAACTTGGGGTTTTTATCCACATCTATCTTTACTACCTTCCCGTTGTCGCCCAGAGCTGCAGCCACATCACGTAATACCGCATGCATTTGCACAGAAGGGTCGTTCCAATCTGTATAAAAACTTAACAGAATGGGAATGTTAGCATCAATTAGTTCTCCAAACTTGGACATGATGTTTGTTTTATGGGTCAAAAATACATTTTTTCCACAACTCAACGAATAAAGCAGCTATTGACACCCGCATATTGTTGAAAATTCCTTACCACGTTTCCCTTTATTGTTGCTATTTTTAACACAGCTTTAAAACCCACTATGTCCAAAAACCGCTTGTTCCTTCTAGATGCTTATGCGCTGATTTTTCGTGGCTATTATGCATTTATCAAAAATCCAAGAATCAACTCTAAAGGCATGGACACCAGTGCCATTTTGGGCTTTACTAACTCCCTTTTTGATGTCATCAAAAGAGAACGCCCCGATCATTTGGCAGTTGCATTTGACAAAGGAGGCTCCCAATTCAGAAACGACCTTTTTACAGACTACAAAGCCAACCGATCTGAAACACCTGAAGCCATAAAAATTGCGGTGCCCTATATTCAAACCCTACTTAAAGCGCTGCATATTCCCATTATTGAACTGGAAGGATATGAAGCCGATGACATTATTGGCACCCTAGCCAAACAAGCCGAAAAAGAAAATTTTGAAGTTTTTATGGTAACCCCTGACAAAGACTTTGCACAGTTGGTTTCTGAAAACATATTCATGTATCGCCCCGCGCGCATGGGCAATGGCATCGAAATTTGGGGTATACCCGAAGTACAAGAAAAATTTGAAATCAAACACCCCGATCAAGTCATTGATTATTTGGGCATGATGGGCGATGCGGTGGATAACATCCCCGGCCTTCCAGGCGTTGGCGACAAAACAGCTAAAAAATTTCTAGCACAATATGGAAGTATGGAAGCCCTATTGGAACACACCCATGAGCTAAAGGGTAAAATGAAAGAAAAAATTGAAGCCAACAAAGAACTTGGATTGTTATCTAAGAAGTTGGCACGTATTTTATTGGATGTTCCTGTGCAGTTTGATGCCGATGACTACAAGCTATCAGATCCGGATGTGCCTGCCGTGAGTGAATTGTTTCAAGAACTTGAGTTCAGACGCTTAAGCGAAACCTTTATCAAGGTCTTTAAGCCAACGGAAGAAACCGTCATTGAGGCAAAACCTCAGGAAAAAGCAGCCCCCGTTGCGTTTGATTTGTTTAATCAGCCCGGAGGTGGACAAAACGATACGATTTCATCATTCAAATCACTCGATGATACTCCGCATCACTACCAGTGTGTTCAAACAAAACTGGAACGGAAATTACTCGTTCAAACCATGCTCGCGCAAAAAAGCGTGTGTTTTGATACCGAAACCACAGGGTTAGACGCCATTAGCGCATCGCTAGTGGGCATTGCCTTTTGTTGGCAAGCGCACACGGGTTATTATGTGCCCGTTCCTGAAGATCAAAACGAGCGTGAAGCCATACTTGCTTCGTTGTTGCCTTTTTTTGAAAATGAAGCCATTGAAAAGGTGGGGCAAAACCTAAAGTATGACATTAAAATTATGCAACAGCATGGCGTAACGGTCAAAGGACCGCTGTTTGATACCATGCTAGCACACTATATCATCAATCCCGACATGCGGCATAATATGGACGTACTGGCCGAAACCTATCTTGCATATCGCCCAAAACCCATTACGGATTTGATTGGCAAAAAAGGGAAAAATCAAGGATCCATGCGTCACGTTCCGCTAGATCAGCAAACCGAATATGCAGCAGAAGATGCCGACATTACCTGGCAACTTAAAGAGCATTTTGAACAGGAGCTTGGTAAAAACGAACAACGCTCATTGTTGGACAAGGTTGAACTTCCTTTGATACGGGTCTTAGCAGCCATGGAACTGGCAGGGATTAGCGTAGACGTACCCTATTTAAACACCATGTCCAAAACGTTACAAGACGAAGCAACAGCATTAGAACAACGCATTTTTGAGCAAGCAGGCGAGACCTTTAATTTGGCATCTCCCAAACAATTGGGGCCTGTGCTATTTGACAAGCTAAAATTGGTAGACAAACCCAAAAAAACCAAAACGGGACAATACTCCACCGCTGAAGATGTGCTTTCAACCCTGGCTAAAGAACACCCCATTGTAGCTGATATTTTGGAATGGCGCAGCGTTCAAAAACTCAACAACACTTATGTATCGGCATTGCCCGAAGACGTGAATACAACCACAAAACGCATCCACACGGTTTACAATCAAGCGGTTGCTGCCACTGGCCGACTAAGCAGTAACCATCCAAACTTGCAAAATATTCCCATTCGTACACCCAGAGGGCAGCAGGTGCGAAAAGCCTTTGTGGCCAAAGACGATGCGCACGTGCTTATGGCGGCGGATTACTCTCAAATTGAACTGCGCATCATCGCTTCATTGAGTGAAGACCCAAGCATGTTGGCGGCTTTTAACAACAACGAAGATATACACGCAGCCACAGCAGCAAAAGTATTTCATGTGCCCCTTTCTGAAGTGACACGAGAACAACGAAGTCAAGCCAAAACCGTCAATTTTGGTATTATTTATGGCGTGTCGGCCTTTGGGCTTAGCAATCAAACCACGCTCAATCGCAAAGAAGCAAAAGCCCTTATTGATGCGTACTATGAAAGCTACCCCAAACTAAAGGCATATATGAGTGAGCAAGTGGATTTTGCCCGAGAGCATGGCTATGTGGCCACCGTTTTGGGCAGACGCCGTTATTTAAAAGACATCAATTCTCGAAACGCCATAGTACGTGGTGCTGCCGAACGCAACGCCATCAATGCGCCCATTCAAGGAAGTGCTGCCGATATCATCAAGCTAGCCATGCTGACTATATATGACAAAATGCAAGAGCAACACTTTAAGGCACAAATGCTCCTGCAAGTGCATGACGAACTGGTGTTTGAGTGTCCAAAATCGGAACTGGATGCCCTAACACAGCTTGTAAAAACCGAAATGGAAGCCGCCTATTCCCTTCAAGTTCCACTTACCGTTGACATCGGGATCGGGCAGAACTGGCTGGAAGCGCATTGATTTTAAAGTTTTTGACTTGATTTTTGGGTTATCCTTTGTAACTTGGAAAATCAATGTGCACCAAATTTTAAAATCATGAAACAATATTTAATACTGGTTGTTTTAGTGGCTTCAGCAAATAGTTTTGCTCAAGATAAATGGAAAACTTCGGTTGAACTCGATTTTGGTTTTCCAAGTGATTGGGAATATGAGTACAAATCTGCACCTCATGAATATACACATGTAGATTTAGAGGACTCTGGGTTTGTATTAAATTCTTTTGGGGTTCAAGGGTATCATGGATATTTTATTTTTGAAAACCTGAGCATAGGGCCGGTAGGCGGATATAATTACCAATCTGTGCAAAAGCTTTCCATGTTGCGCTTGGGTGCTCGATTTCAGCTACATTTTACTGGCAGAGATAATGCGTTTACTTATTTACAATTCTCAAATAATTTTTCTCTGAACTATGAACGGTTTAAAGCTGGGACACACATAAGATATGGTTTGGCATTCCCTCTCAAAAAAACAGATACAATCATAATTTCATTAAATCTGTTTGGAGAACTTTCTCAATATTATATGAATGGTAGTAAGCCCCTCCTTGAATACGTTGGTAATGAAACTCCAGTAGTACTTAGAGAAAAACCCCATGTGGGTGTCAGTTTAGGAGTTACATTCTAGCTACTGCTAAACGAGTCAGTTGTATTAATTATGTTTTGTAAACATTAACAAGTGCCACATATTATCTTTTCTGTCCCAAAAACAAATCTAAAAATAGCGTTTGCAATGTTAAAATCAAATAGATTGATTTTAACATTTTAATTTTTGTAGTAGAAGCTCCATTACATATATTTGAAATTCCTCAAATTTTTTATTTATGAAATCTACGCTTCTTCAATCACATATATCTTTATTTCTTTTATTATCAAGTTTTTGCATCGGGCAAACATTTACTAAAATAGGTTCAACTGCTTCGAACACTTACAGTATAAACATGAAGTTTGCAGTTGAATCTTATGACAACACTTTATATAAACTCACGACTACTATAAAAAATACTGGTGACAACGACATCGAAATGAATAAAGGCGTTTTTCGATATAATTCAGATATTAATCATTTTGCATTGTTTAATTACGTCCCAGGAAATTTAAGCTATCCTGACGATCAGAGTTTGCTTATTTCGATTGTTGATGATGAAGGCAAATATATTCACTCTGTAACACACGTGTTCCCATCTGGCAGTTGGGTAAACAGTAAATTAAAAAAGAATGATTCTTTTACCATCGTAGCACATGTTAAAGCCTACACAACTTCTTTAAATGAATTAGCAAATAGTATGGAATTCTTTGTTGACGGAAATGTACCTCCTTTGTTTAATGATATAAAAATATATCTATCAGGAAATGATCATCATGAAACCCAAATCTATTATAGAGCACAAGGCAGTAGCGCTGCGAAAAACATAACCATTAGTGAAAATGATATGGTAGCCATGCGTATTGGAAAAGCATATAACGTATGGTCTGAAAATTTTGTTGAAGGGACGTATCGGTACATAAGTGAAAGCACACTAGCTAGCCCATCAACTATCGTGTCAAACAGTGGTGCAAGTCTAACGTTGAGTTTCAATAAAGAGCGTGTTGAAACAGCCTTATATACAATCAATGTTAGTGGGCTCCCAAATGAAGCTTCTGTTCCAGCCACGCTGACAAGTACATCAGGGGAAGTAAAGTATGATTTAATTATTTCCAACGGAGAAAATCGGGTTCTACAAGTGTTACTATCCAATTATTTGTTAAAAATTGAAAATGTTACAGACTTAGAGGCAGAGGAAGTTTACACTCCAAGCCACGCTCCAATGGTTAGTGTTTCGAGTAATGGGTCAAACAGTATTAACGTTACTTTTTCAGCTACATCTATTTATCCATTTTCAGTCAAAGGTTATCCAAATTATTTAAGTCACGGTACTGTAACTAGCGCCTCTGCATCTATTGATTCAAACTTTGAAGACACTAAAATAGATGTCATTTTTAAATATTCTGGTAATGATGGTGCTGGCGATAGAGGTAAAATAGCGCCTACTTACGCAACCCAAAATACAATAGAACAAAGCCGACGACTAGAAGCTGAAATGAATAGAAATGTAATGCCATTAATGATTCATTACACAGCTAACGCATCAGGCGGCGGAAGTAAAGAAGCAATAAAAGATTTAGAAGGAGACAATTTGTATTTTCACTATAGAAGTCTGATTGAAGAAATCAACGTGATGCTTAACTTTAAAGACGATGAACACCCTTATCCCGCTTCTCTAATCGTAAGTCCAGATTTACTTGGTGCTATTCAACAAGATGTAATAAACGGGCATGATGAAGGAATACTGACTAAGCATTTTGATGTAAATGCAAAAATTAAATTAGCCTTTGAGGATGCTAATATTGACGTATCCAATTTGCCAACATTTGAGAACAACTTTAAAGGGTATTTACAATCAATAAACTACACCATAACCTATGTTGGAGCGTGTAGCATTCCATTTGGTTATCAACAGAACGTATGGTCTGCAGGTTCTGCTTTATGGGTTTTTAATGATGCTAATGAAGCTAGTGATCCTCAAACTATTGGGAATAAAGTTGCTGCTTTTATGAATGACCTTGGCGTATATAAAGGAGATTGGAAGCCTGACTTTGTTGCCTTTGATCGATATGAACGTGACTGTTTTGGACCCGACGGACGCTTGTTTTATGCTTGGACACCACAACACTGGAATAAATATTTAGATTATTGCAAGGTAATTGCGGCTGGTATTGGAAATCCACCTGTCATGTTGTGGCAAATTCCTGGAGGACACGTTCCTACTGATTCTGAAACTCTTGTTAATTTTGATCCAACTCGATTTTCTTCGGTAGCGCCACAATACTTGCTTGGCGATAGCTCTTTGAATGCAGGCGCAGCAAACGCAGTAGATGTGGTAAAAAACATCTCTTTAAATGGAGGAAGTCATTATGGTTCATCATCAACAGTTAGCGAACTTCTGATGAAGGACACACATGATTGGACTACAAATCAGCTCAAGCGATTGGCTGAAATGAATGTATTTAATATTTGTTGGGGTGGTGGTTCGACTTTAGGCACTGTTCCTATTGGAACAAATGGAGACGATGATGGCTGGTTGGCTAATAAGCTTGATGAATACTACCACGACGTTTATTTCAATACCAATAAAGATTTTGGCTATGCTGTGAGTGTGGCCTGTGGGCAAACACTTGGTTCAACAACGGATAATCCATACACAATTGTATATCCAAACCCAACAACAGAAGCAATAAATTTCAGTAGTTCTGTTAATGTTCAGAAGTTAATTTTGTACGATGCAAAGGGACGTGTTTGTCATCAAGTTGAGGGTCAAAATATTGTGCGTTTTTCTCTAAAAGGATTGAGAGCAGGATTGTATTTTGCTAAAATTCATCTTGACAACAACAAAGAAGTAACTATTAAGATAGTTAAAATCAATTAACAAAGGCAATGGATTGCTTTAAAACAAATCTAAAAATAGCGTTTGCATTATTGGGGATAGTTTGTACATTTGCAGCCCGCCAAACAGAGGTACATTTCTGTACGGCGATAACGAGCAAAAACGTATATAGTGGACTCATTAAGTTATAAAACCGTATCCATCAACAAGCAAAACGCTGATAAACAGTGGGTTGTAGTTGATGCCGCCGACCAAATTCTAGGTCGCTTTTCTTCAAAAGTAGCCAAGCTATTGCGTGGCAAATACAAGCCAAGCTTTACGCCTCACGTAGACTGTGGCGACAATGTCATTGTAATCAATGCTGAAAAAATTAAACTAACAGGCAATAAGTGGACCGAAAAAACCTATATCCGACACACCGGATATCCAGGTGGTCAACGATCCCTTACCGCTACCGAAGTATTTGAAAAAGACCCAACACGTGTTGTTGAAAAAGCCGTAAAGGGTATGCTTCCAAAAAACAAATTAGGTGCTGAGTTGTTCCGAAACCTTTATGTTATTGAAGGTGCCGAGCACAATCACGGTGGACAACAGCCTAAAGAACTAAACATCAACGATTTAAATTAATATGGAAACCATCCACAAAATTGGTCGTCGCAAAACAGCCATTGCACGTGTATACCTATCTGAAGGAAAAGGTGAAATCACGGTAAACAAAAAACCATTGGACGTTTATTTTGCGCCAGCAACATTACAATATAAAGTAAACCAGCCTTTCGCATTAACAGAAACAACTGGACAGTATAATCTATCTGCATCTGTTGTAGGTGGAGGACCAAACGGACAAGCTGAGGCGGTACGTCTTGCGATTTCAAGAGCATTATGTGCCATTGACGAAGAGCACCGTTTGGCGTTAAAGCCAGAAGGACTACTTACGCGTGACCCACGTATGGTGGAGCGTAAGAAATTTGGTCAGAAAAAGGCACGAAAAAAATTCCAATTCTCGAAACGTTAACCTTACCGTTGCGCTTGCGCAACATCAAGTTCATTTAAATACCATTAATTTGTTGCCATTAGTTTAGCATCTAAATGCTCAAGGCCGAGACATCGCCACTTAAGTATTGCTAATCAGGGAACGTAAACTATTACAACAATGTCTAAAATAGAAGTCAAAGACCTACTCGATGCCGGTGTGCATTTTGGTCACCTTACCCGCAAATGGAACCCTAACATGGCCCCATATATCTATATGGAGCGCAACGGGATCCACATCATCAACCTTTACAAATCGGTTGCTAAAATCGAAGAAGCTAACGAAGCACTCAAGAAAATTGCTGCTTCGGGTCGTAAAATTTTGTTTGTTGCTACAAAAAAGCAAGCAAAAGATATCGTTTCTCAAAAAGTTGCAAACGTAAACATGCCATACATTACCGAGCGCTGGCCTGGGGGTATGCTTACCAACTTTGTTACCATCCGCAAGGCGGTTAAAAAGATGGCAGCCATTGATAAAATGAAAGCTGATGGCACATTCAATACCCTTTCTAAAAAGGAAAAATTACAAGTAGACCGTTTGCGTGCCAAACTAGAAAAGAACTTAGGTTCTATTTCAGATATGACACGTTTGCCTGGTGCATTGTTTATTGTGGATATCCGTCGCGAGCACATTGCCGTTAAGGAAGCACAAAAACTAAACATTCCCATCTTTGCAATGGTGGATACCAACGCTGACCCACGTGATGTGGATTACGTGATTCCTGCGAATGATGATGCATCAAAATCAATTGAAAAAATCATGACATTGGTGACAGCTGCTGTTGCTGAGGGAATGCAAGAACGTCAAAAAGAAAAATCAGACGCTGATGCTGCTGCATCGGAAGGTGAGGTTGTTGCACCAACTGCTGAAGAAGTTGTAGCAGAAGCTGTTACAGAAGCTCCAGCTGCGGAAGCTGCTCCTGTTGCTGAGGAAACTCCAACTGAAGAAGCTGCTGTTGTTGAAGCGGAAAAACCTGCCGATACTGAGCCTGCTGAAACGGCAACTGAGCCTGTCGAAACGGCAACTGAGCCTGTCGAAGTTGACGAAAAAACCAAAGAAGAAAAATAAAGAAAACATTATGTCAAAAATTACTGCTGCTGAAGTAAACAAACTGCGCAAATCTACGGGTGCAGGTATGATGGACTGTAAAAAAGCGCTTGTAGAAGCGGGTGGCGATTTTGAAGCCGCTATTGAATTGCTTCGTAAAAAAGGACAAAAAGTGGCTGCAAACCGCGCCGATAGAGATTCATCTGAAGGGGCTGTCATTGCACGTGTAAACGATGATGCATCTGTTGGTGTTGTGGTTTCGGTAAACTGTGAAACGGACTTTGTTGCAAAAAATGACAGTTATGTAGCACTTGCCAACAAACTTGCTGATATTGCATTAGCACACGATTCTAAAGAAGCTTTTTTAGCGGCTCCTTTTGAGGGTAGTATTTCGGTTGCTGATAAGCTTACCGAACAAACAGGTGTTATTGGTGAGAAAATCGAAATTGGTGGATTTGAACGTTTGGAAGCTCCTTTTATAGGTTCATACATCCACGCAGGAAACAAAATTGCAACGCTAGTAAGCCTTTCAGCTTCTGTTGAAGGTGCTGCTGAAGCGGCTAAAAACGTAGCCATGCAAGCTGCAGCCATGAACCCTATCGCATTAAACGAAGAAGGAGTTGATGCTGCTGTAATCGAAAAAGAAATTGAGATTGCCAAAGACCAATTGCGTCAAGAAGGTAAACCCGAAGCCATGCTTGATAATATTGCTAAAGGAAAAATCAAGCGTTTCTTTAAAGACAACACACTTGTACATCAAGCGTTTATTAAAGATAGCAAACAAAGTGTTTCTGCCTATGTAAAGTCGGTACATGCCGACCTTAACGTTACTGGATTTAAGCGTTTGGCACTGGGCTAAGTCTTAATTCCGTATTAAACTTTTCATAAAGACCTCCATTTGGGGGTCTTTTTTTTTATCTTGCTGCTATCCAAATCCAAATGCTTGATGAAAAAGCTTCTTTACCTTATATGTTTCTTTAGTGTTGCAACCGCTTTTGCGCAACACATTATCGTCTTGGACAGCCTAACCCAAGAGCCCATACCTTTTGTTCATGTTTATGACGGTAACAAAGGCGTTATCGCAAGTGGTACAGGTGCGTTTTATTGGGGAAAAACCAAAGCTGTAGATTCCATAACATTATCTTGTATGGGGTATGCCCTCAAAAAAATAGGTGCTGACCAGCTTAAAGACAGCCTCTATTTAATGCCAAAAACAGTGCAGCTAAGTGCGGTGGTTGTATCCAACAGAACCCTAACGGCAGAAGAAATTATGGAGCGTGTGCGCAAGAATACCGCCCAAAATATGGACTTTGGTCTTTCTGCCAGTGAGGTGTATGTAGTTAAAAAAGATGTTGATGTAGTCCAAAAAATGACAATTGAAATCAAGAAATCTACCATAAAAGAACTCGACCAATCTTTTGTAGATGAAATCTTGGAAAAAATTCCTGAGCGCGATAGCAGTACCCATTACATCAAAAGTAAATGGCTGCGGGACAACGGTAGCATAAAAGATCACAAATTGCAGGTAACGCAATCGGCGAACTTACAAGATTCCCTTTCAGAAAGCACCTATAACTCCATGCAAGAAACCATTCAAGACATTCTGAATAAAAGAGTAAAAAAAGACTCTTATTTTAAGGTAAAATCAGGGCCGCTAATTTCTGTAAAAGCAGACAATAACATCGGGCAAGAAGTGGATTCAATAGTACAAGACAGTAACAACATAACGCCGGCAAAATATGCGGATATACAGCTCGGTAGGCTAAAACGATTGGTCAACACCATCCTTTTTAACGAGAAAAACTGGGCGCTGCCCTTTTTAGGTAAACCCAACAAATACGACTTGACAAATGAGGGGATTGTCTACGACCAACGAGTGCCTACCTATAAATTGCGTTTTTCATCTAAAAAGAAGAAAGATTATAGCGGATACCTACTTGTTGACATAGAAGATTTTGGCGTGCATAAAATAACGTACCACAACAACAAACACGCATCAAGGATAAAGTTATTCGGGTTATTTTTTCAAAAACAGCTTAACGATAGAACCTATGTCTTTGTCAAAAATCAATTGGGAAAATACACCTTGTATCAAATAAAAGAAGAAGAAAACACAAAACTAGGACTTAAAAGACCGTTTAAAGTCATTGAAAAAAACAAAGTAGTAAAAGGGCGTAACAGGCAAAATGTACTGTCTATGGACGTTAATTACAGCGGTGAAACCATCAGCAAAAAAACCATCTACTTTAATTCATTTCGTTCCATTTCCAAAACAGAGTTTGATGCGTTTAAGGCTATGCATACCGTTACGCCAACCAATTATTATTCCCTGGAATCCATTCGTAAGATTATGCCTGGGCTTCCCTCAGAATAAGAACATATTTAGCTTTTAAAACGTGATTGAACAACTTTCGTTTGCATACTGCCATAGATGGCTACAACTAAACCCCGAACTTCTTATATTTGCATAAACATACTCCATGGCATATAAACGGATTCTTTTAAAACTAAGCGGCGAAGCACTTATGGGCGAACGTACTCACGGTATTGACCCCAAGCGTCTTAGCGAATATGCACAAGACATCAAGGAAATTGTAGGCATGGGAGTAGAAGTTGCTGTTGTTATTGGGGGTGGAAACATCTTTAGGGGGGTTGCTGCAGCCTCAAATGGCATGGATCGCGTGCAAGGTGACTATATGGGTATGTTGGCAACCTGTATCAACGGCATGGCACTCCAAAGTGCCCTTGAAGATGCGGAAGTGCCCACCCGACTACAAACTGCCATTAAAATTGAAGCTGTTGCTGAACCGTATATCAAACGTCGCGCGGTGCGCCACCTTCAAAAAGGGCGTGTTGTGATTTTTGGTGCAGGAACAGGAAATCCGTTTTTTACAACAGACTCAGCAGCTGTGTTGCGTGCCATTGAGGTAGGTGCAGATGTAATTTTGAAAGGAACACGCGTAGACGGTATTTATTCCGCTGACCCTGAAAAGGATAAAACCGCAGAAAAATTTGAACATATTTCCTTTAAGGATGTATTAAGCAAAGGGCTAAAAGTCATGGACTCAACGGCCTTTACGCTCAGTCAAGAAAACGAACTGCCCATCATCGTTTTTGACATGAACAAACCTGGAAACCTTAAAAAGGTAGTGAAGGGCGAATCTATTGGAACACTGGTAAACTTATAAATTATGGAAGAAATATCCTTTGTTATTGACACCGCAAAAGAGGCCATGGATAAGGCCTTAGACCACTTAGACAAATCTTTTGTGAACATACGAGCTGGCAAGGCAAACCCAGTCATGTTATCTACCGTAAAAGTAGACTATTACGGGTCGCAAACGCCGCTTAGCCAAGTTGCCAATGTCAACACCCCCGACGCGCAAACACTTTCGGTTCAGCCATGGGAAAAAAACTTAATTCCAGAAATTGAAAAAGCCATTATGGTTGCTAACCTGGGTTTTAACCCCATGAACAATGGTGAATCCATTATAATTAGTATTCCTCCATTAACAGAAGAGCGTCGTCGTGAGTTGGTGAAGCAAGCCAAAGCAGAAGGCGAGCACGCAAAAGTGGGTATTCGCAATGCCCGTAAAGACGCTAACAACGAATTAAAAAAGTTGGATATTTCCGAAGACGAGCTGAAAAACGCTGAAGTTGATATTCAAGAAATAACCGATACCTATATTGCCTCGATAGACACAAAATATCAGGCAAAAGAAAAAGAAATCATGACTGTGTAAACAGCTCGTGGACATTATATTGCTATGATAAAATGGATCAACACACGCTTTTGGGAAAGCGTGGCGCGGCTTATCCTCCGCAACCGTATTGTTTTTTTGTTGGCCATCCTAGCCACAACTTTCTTTTTGTCTACACAATGGGGCAACATCCGTTTTAGTTTTACGGAAGCAAACCTATTGCCCGACGACCATCCCTTTAACACCTTTTATGAGACCTTTTTAGATCGCTTTGGCGAAGAAGGAAACATGATTGTTATTGCCGTTGAAGACGACGCCTTTTTTAGCCCAGATAAATTGGCTGCTTGGGCAGCATTAGGAGATAGTTTGGCCCTGTCGTCAAGTGTTGAAAATGTGGTCGATATCAGTAGACTAACACAACTCAAACGCAACAAAAGGGAAAAAACATTTGAAGTAGCGCCTATTCCCTACCAACAACCCAAAACAAAGGAAGACGCCGCCGCTTTAAAGCAATGGCTCTACAAACAACAACCCCTCTACAACGGTTTATTATTCAACCAAGAAACAAATGTTATTCAAACCGCCATTTACCTACACCCCGAAGTAGTCAACAGCGGCGCACGCCAGCAATTTGTTGATGAAAATTTAGCTGAAAAAGTCAATGCCTTTGAAGCAAATACGGGGCTTGATATTCGGGTTTCCGGGATGCCCTATATCCGTACGATTAATGCTAAAATGATCCTTGACGAAATAGGCTTATTCGTTGTTATGGCAACTTTGGTAACAACGCTTATTTTCTTCTTTTTCTTTCGTTCCTATCGCGCTACGTTTATTTCTATGTCTATTGTGGTCATTGGAGTGATGTGGGCATTTGGGATCATCGGTTTATTGGGCTACGAAATTACCGTACTCACGGCGCTTATCCCGCCCATTATTATTGTGATTGGGGTGCCCAACTGCATTTTTCTGATCAATAAATACCAAAACGAAATCAAAAAACACGGCAATCAAGCCCGTTCACTACAGCGTGTTATTTCCAAAATTGGAAATGCTACACTGATGACTAACATGACAACCGCTTGTGGGTTTGCCACCTTTACGCTTACAAATAGCAGCTTGTTACGAGAGTTTGGCATTGTAGCCTCGATTAACATCATGTTAATTTTCTTACTATCGCTGCTACTCATTCCCATCATTTACAGCTTTATGGCGTTGCCTAAAAAAAAGCATTTAGAACACCTCAACAGGCAATGGATGTCTGGTTTTGTGAAATGGATGGAAAACATGGTAAAGCACCGCAGGGTTTCGGTTTACTTTATCTCCGTTTTTGCACTCATGCTAAGTATTGTTGGGATTTATGAAGTTCGGTTGTCAGGAACCATTATTGACGACATGCCCAAAAAAGCTGCTTTCTATCAAGACATTCGTTTTTTTGAAACCCATTTTAAGGGGGTGATGCCCATTGAAATCATGATTGACACCAAACGAAAAAATGGTGCCACACGCCTCAGCACCCTCAATCGTATGCATCGGTTGGAAAACGATTTGCGAGAAATTCCAGAACTTTCCAATCCTGTGTCGGCAGTAGCTGTAGCAAAGTATCTAAAGCAGTCGTTTTATAACGGTAGCCCGAAATATTTTCAGCTACCAACAAATCAAGAAAATAATTTTATTAGAGCGCATGCCAAAAACCTAAGCGGAGAAGCCAATTTTCTAACCCGACTGATAGACTCAACCGGACAGTATGCCCGAATGACAGTGATGCTGCAAGACGTTACTACCGAACGCATGGAGGACATTGAAAAGCTTATTGAAAAAAGCATTGACAAGTATTTTGCGCCAGAGCAGTTTGAAGTTTCCATGACAGGAAAGGCGCTAGGCTACCTTAAGGGAACACGTTTTTTGGTGCGTAATTTGGTGGTTTCGTTAGGGCTGGCAATCCTGCTCATTGCGTTGTTTATGGCCTATATGTTCCGATCCTTCCGCATGATTCTTATTTCATTACTGCCCAATGTAATTCCGCTTATTCTCACTGCTGGGATGATGGGCTTTTTAGGTATTGCAATCAAGCCATCAACCATTTTGGTGTTTAGTGTAGCTTTTGGAATTTCGGTTGATGACACCATTCACTTCTTAGTAAAGTACCGTCAAGAGTTGCAAGCAACAAAATGGAACATTAAAAAATCGGTTTACGCAGCCCTACGGGAAACAGGCGTGAGTATGTTCTATACCTCTATTGTATTATTTTTTGGCTTTTCGGTCTTTATGATTTCTAGCTATGGAGGAACCGTTGCCCTTGGGGGACTGGTTTCGGCAACCTTACTTTTTGCCATGTTAGCAAACTTAATTTTACTGCCGGCACTATTGCTTTCGCTCGAAAAGCAAATAGCAAATGATAAGATTTTAAAAGAGCCTAAATTTCAAATTTTGCCCGAGAACGAAGCAGAATAATTGCGCTATATTTGTTGTTGATTTTTAACTCATATCTATGGATATCCGTCAGCTTTTTTCGGGAGAACAGCTCAATCAAACCGTAAGTGTTAGTGGTTGGGTACGCACCTTTCGCGCCAATCGGTTTATTGCCTTAAACGATGGCTCTTGTTTAGCCAATTTACAGTGTGTTGTTGATTTTGAACAAACACCAGAAGCGGTTCTTGCAGAAATCAATACGGGAGCAGCTCTTGAAATAACAGGCACACTAGTTGAAAGCCAAGGCAAAGGGCAAAGCGTTGAAATACAAGTAGACACCATTAGGGTTCTTGGCACTTCTGACCCAGATGAATACCCCATACAACCTAAAAAACACTCATTAGAGTTCTTGCGTGAAAAAGCACATTTACGTGTACGCACCAACACCTTTGCTGCCGTAATGCGTGTTCGTGCTGCCTTATCTTTTGCCGTACACCAATACTTTACAGAGAACGGTTTTTATCAGGTACATACCCCTATCATCACAGGAAGTGATGCGGAGGGTGCTGGTGAAATGTTTCGAGTAACAACACTAAATCCAGAAGAAAAAAACGATGAACCCGACTTTTTTGGCAAAGAAACCAACCTTACGGTGTCGGGACAGTTAGAGGCTGAAACTTACGCCATGGGACTTGGAAAAGTCTACACGTTTGGACCTACGTTTCGTGCCGAAAACTCCAATACGTCACGCCATTTGGCTGAGTTTTGGATGATTGAACCCGAGGTGGCTTTTAATGATTTGGATGACAACATGGATTTAGCAGAGGATTTTATCAAGTCGGTGTTGGCGTATGTATTAGAACACTGCAAGGAAGACCTAGGCTTTTTGGATCAACGCTTTGCGCAAGAGGAAGCAAAGAAACCACAATTGGAACGCAGTCCAATGGGGCTTTTGGAGCGCTTACAGTTTGTGACCCAAAACGAATTTAAGAGAGTCTCCTACACAGAGGCTATTGAAATCTTGCGAAACTCCAAGCCAAACAAAAAGAAAAAATTCAAATACCTTGTCGATGGTTGGGGTATTGACTTACAAAGCGAACACGAACGCTATTTGGTAGAAAAACACTTTACGAGTCCTGTTATTTTGTTTGATTATCCAGCAGAAATAAAAGCCTTTTATATGCGGATGAACGACGACGGCAAAACCGTTCGTGCCATGGATGTGTTGTTTCCGGGCGTTGGTGAAATGGTGGGGGGCTCGCAACGTGAAGAACGTCTAGACAAGCTCCAAGAGCGTATGAAAGCTATGGATATAGACGAAGAAGAATTGTGGTGGTATACCGATTTACGTCGTTTTGGCTCAGCCGTTCATGCTGGTTTTGGGCTTGGTTTTGAGCGTTTGGTCCTCTACACCACTGGAATGGGTAACATTCGCGATGTAATTCCATATCCTAGAACACCACAAAACGCATCGTTTTAGGCAGTATGCGAGGGTTTTTTGTACCTTTAAATACCCAAACATAATACATGCTTAAACAACATCTTCAATTCAAGCTTTCACAAAAGCTTTCGCCACAGCAAATTCAGCTCATGAAGTTGATTCAGTTGCCCATACAATCGTTTGAGCAACAAATCCTTAGAGAGATTGAAGAAAATCCAGCCTTAGCCTCCGGTAAAGAAAACGATGAGCGCCAAGATGAATTTGACACCTCGGAGGAAGATCGCGGTGAGGTAATCGAAACCGATGATATTGATATTGATGCTTATTTAAGCGACGACGAAATTCCAGAATACCGTTTACGAAGCCAGAACTACAGCGCAGACGATGAAGACAAACATGTACCCTATGCGGCAGGCGTTAGTTTTCACCAGCAGTTGATGGCACAACTGGACACCTTTACCTTTAGTGAACAAGAATACCGCATTGCTGCTTTTTTGGTGGGAAGCATAGACACCAGTGGCTATATTAGGCGCGAACTGCTGGATATTGTTGACGACTTGGCATTTACGGAAAACGTATACACCAACAAAGAGGAAGTCCAAAACGTATTAACTTACGTGCAACAGTTAGACCCAGCGGGTGTGGGGGCACTAGATTTACAAGACTGCCTGCTAATTCAGCTTAAACGAAAAACAAAAAGCACTGCCGTTGACCATGCTATACTACTCGTTAGAGATTTGTTTGATGCCTTTAGCAAAAAGCATTACAGCAAAATAAAACAACGCCTAAACATAGACGATGAAGCCTTAAAAGCAGCCATGACTGAAGTTGAAAAATTAAACCCAAAACCAGGGGCTGCCTTTGGTGGAAATACCAAAATCAACGCTCAGATTGTACCCGACTTTAGCATACAGCTTATGGATGGGCAACTCAACCTAATGCTCAATGGACGAAACGCGCCAGAGTTACATGTTTCTGCCGAATATCGGAACATGCTTTCGGGCTATAAAGAAGCCAAACAAAAAAACAAAGAGCAACAAAAAGCGGTGCAGTTTATCAAACAAAAACTCGATGCGGCGCGTTGGTTTATTGATGCCATAAAGCAACGCCAGCATACCCTTCACGAAACCATGAGAACCATCATGGATTTTCAAGAAGCCTATTTCCTTACTGGAGACGAACAAAAGCTAAAGCCCATGATCCTTAAAGATATTGCTGATCGCATTGGTATGGATATTTCTACCGTGTCTCGTGTTGCCAACAGCAAATATGTAGACACACCCTACGGCACTAAATTGGTGAAATGGTTTTTCTCAGAAGGGATTACCAACGCTGCTGGTGAGGAAATCTCAACAATTGAAGTGAAAAAAGTGCTCGCTGACGTTATTGATGCAGAAGATAAATCCAGCCCACTAACAGACGAACAGCTTATGAAAATCATGAACGAAAAAGGCTATCCCATAGCCCGCCGTACCGTTGCCAAATACCGTGAAATGATTGGTGCTCCTGTAGCGCGATTGCGAAAAGAATTATGATTTATTTCTTCGACGCTCCATCAAACTAACGAATGGAAAACCTATGCCAAGCATAAAAAAGCAACCCACTGCTAGCATTTGCCTGCAACTATGAGCTGCTTCTCTCTTTATTGATTGGTCTCGGTATAGAAAATCTCCAGCTGTAATTTTAAGTCAGCCAGATCAAGGTTTGAAGGGTTTGGCCCCACAAAAACAGCCGACTTAGGTGCGGCAACGGTACCGGTAGGTACACTTCCAATTTCTGTGTTCTGAACAGCTGCCATGGGAACCAAGGTTTGGTTTGGCAATACGTTTGTTAATGCTACTTGAAGGGGTACGTTCGCAGCATCATTATTGATAATGTTTTGGAGATGATCCGTTATTCTAACTTTATAATACTGTCTATCGTTGTCTTCATCTTCAAGTAAGAATCCGCCATACAAAAGCTTTGCTAGGGTATTACTCGCTGTAGCATCTTGTGAAAAGTCAACAAGTGGCTCCGATGTGTTCGCATTGTAAACATACAAACGCTCTGGAAGTGACAGGTCATAAGCGCGTACGGCTTCCTTATCTACATAGAAGGTAAGGTTTGCTTCGTTCAGTAGCCAAGACTTGCCTTTAATAGCTTCTAACGTCTCGTTGTCTTCAAACAACTTTAGGGTAGCCACGCTACCCAACCCACCGCTTAAGGCAAGTTGCTCAGGCGCTGATGCTGTTACAATGCTGTTCAATGCAGCGTCGGCAGTAGTAGTTTTTGTGAGGGTATTGAATCGAATAGCACCTGCTGTGCTTATTAAAAACTCAGCCGCAACATCTTCAATTTCGACAGGAGTCGTATCCGCTTTTTTTCCTTTATACGTGTAGGCCATTCGAATGGCCATATTGTTGACGTCCAAGAGCATAAGCAGTGGACTACTAAAGTTACTTGTTTCAATAGAAATAGCGCGGAAATAATCGCGCCAATCGCTCACACTAGAAAATGCCGTTGCACCTTCCTTATCTAAAATAAGTCGCTGAAAGGCTTCTTTACTAAGCGGCACACGCAGTCTGGGAGACAGGTTAGCAGCATCATCTCTAACAATCTCGTTGAAGTCAAGTGTTATGTTCTGATTTGCTAGTAATTCTTCTTTATAGGTAGCAATAGGAAAATCTGTAGTATAGGCTTGCCCTTGTTCAAAATTTTGATTGGGATCCAACTGACGCAAAAAATAATTAAGTTTATTTACCTCAACATCAAATGAAGCACTGCGATCTCCAAAGAGCGAATCAATCTCATAAAGCATCCTGTCAGGATTCGGATGTACCGTTTCTGGATCTTCTCCATCTAAGATACCGTCACCATCTGTATCGGGATTTGTTGGGTCGGTACCATTATTTCGTTCAATACTATCACTTGCGCCATCGCCATCCGAATCACTATTCGGATCGGTATCGTCAATGTCATATACATCAATCAAGCCATCACCGTCAGCATCTGTCTGGTTGGTAAAAAAAGGGATTTCAAGCCATACATCTGTGACCGTTTCCTGCTCATCAAAACTATCGTCTATTTCTCCTTGAGCAGACAGGGCTCCAAAATTTGGAGATAGAGCACTCAAGCTTAGTTGTGAAACAATAGCGGCAGACGTATTCCCGTATAATCTATCTTGACGCTCACCCAACTGCACTACAGGAGTGTTATTGGTTTGAACAACATCTAACAACGTTTGGCTTACGCCAACAGGGTAATACACCCTTTTTCCAACATAGGAATTTGGTGGAAGGACTTCAGCACCAACATCGTTAAATTTTTTGTCACAGGAAGCTATAAATAGCATAATTGTGAAGAGTAGGATACATTTTTTTATCATGGTGTGATTAAAAATCAGTCTGGTAAAAGGTTTCGTGGGCAGTTAATACATCGGATTCGTTGCTAAGCTCCAAGATGGGTTTCGCACTCGCTTTTACGCTTTTCTTAACCGCAGCACTTACAGCATCACTAGCAAGAATAATACCATCCGAATGTTGGGCAGCGTTCGCAAACATATTGTCAAGCGTTGCGTCTTTTAACCCTTCAATGTGCTCGGTAGGAATGCCATCAAAAGCAATTTTTGAATGCAAATCGCCACTAAGTTTATCAGCAAACGGGGGTGCATATAAAGATGTTACAACTTTAGTATTGGCCAGTAAGGGTTCATCTTTGTAATAGTACTTACAATACAACGGAACCAATGAAGCAATCCAGCCTTGTGCATGAATAATATCGGGTGACCAATTTAATTTTTTTACGGTTTCAATAACCCCTTTGGCAAAGAAAATAGCTCGTTCATCATTGTCGGGGTACAAAGCACCACCTTCTTCAGAATGTAATGCACGTCCCTTAAAATAATCGTCGTTGTCTATGAAATATACCTGCATACGTTCCTTTGGAATAGATGCAACCTTTATGATCAACGGCATATCAATATCATTTATGACAAGGTTCATTCCAGAAAGACGAATTACTTCGTGTAACTGATGACGACGCTCATTGATAAGTCCGTACTTAGGGATAAAAATACGTGTATGACCGCCACGATCATTTACCATTTTTGGAACTTCGAATCCTAAGTTAGCTAATTCACTATGTGGCAAATACGGAACGACTTCTGATGATATGTATAATATCTTTTTGTCTTTCATGTGAACGTAAGTCGTTTTATGAGTTAAATCACAAAATTACTAAAATTTAACCGACTTTTGTGCCAATTCGTTAGGATATACCGATATGCCACTATACCACACGTTAAAAGCATTACATGCTGCTCGAGAAACCTATACAGGTAACGCACTTGGTGTTGTTCCTACTATGGGTGCATTGCATAAAGGGCATTTAGCACTCATCGCACAAGCACATCGTGAGAGTGAACATGTTTGGGTTACCATTTTTGTGAACCCAACACAGTTTGACAAACAAGATGATCTAGAAAAATATCCCGTAAGCTTACAGGACGATGTAGCTTCCATATACGAAATTGACCCTAACATTAATATTTTTGCACCTGCTGCTAACGAGATGTATCCCGAAGGTTTAACTGCACAAAACTACCCTTTAGACGGGCTAGATACTGTCATGGAAGGTGCCGACAGGCCAGGACATTTTAATGGTGTTATCACCATTGTTTCTAAACTTTTTAATGCACTAAAACCCAATCGGGCTTATTTTGGCGAAAAAGACTTTCAACAATTGCAAGTCATTCGGAATTGGGCAAAAAAATACCGCATTGAAACAGCAATTATCGGTTGCCCCATTGTACGTGAAGCAAACGGTCTTGCCATGAGCTCAAGAAATGAACTCCTTTCAAAAGAAGCGCGATCAAATGCTGGTTTTATTTATCAAGTGCTGTCCGATTGTGCTGCAAATGCAACTTCACTGTCAGCAATAGAATCAAAAATCAATACCGCATTTGCCAAACAACCTAATGTTACCTTGCACTACGCCCTTTGTGTTAACGAAAAAACACTGCAAGAGGTATCGGAACTCGATAACAAACAAAACAAACGTCTCTTTGTTGCAGCGTCTGTTGAAGGTGTGCGCCTAATAGATAATATCGCATTAAAATAAGTACCTTTGCCACATGCAAATTGAGATTTTAAAATCTAAGATTCACCGAGTAACCGTAACAGGTGCCGAACTCGATTATATCGGGAGCATTACCATTGATCGTACGCTTATGGATGCCGCCAATATTATTGCGGGTGAAAAAGTACAAATAGTAAACGTCAATAACGGGGAGCGTCTGGAAACCTACGTTATTGAGGGAGCTGCCAACTCTGGTGAAATTACTCTCAACGGCCCTGCAGCTAGAAAGGTTCAAAAAGGAGATATCATCATCATAATTAGCTACGCAGCCATGCCGTTTGATGATGCAAAATCATTCAAACCAACGCTTATTTTCCCTAATACAACGACCAATTTGTTAGACTAAATCCATGTCTGCATTTCTCAAACTGCTCAAAAAAATAGCCCCGTTAGCGCTGGGGGTGTACCTTATTTATTTTTCGTTTGCAAATACCTCTACTGACGATCGGGAACAAATTTTTGACGCTATCAAACAAGCTGATTTAAGATTTGTTTTATTATCGCTGTTATTTGGTGCTTTGAGTCATTTATCTCGTGCATACCGATGGCATTATTTACTAGGTCCACTTGGGTATCAGCCTAGCTTTATGATGCGAACCTTGACCGTTATGATTTCCTACTTTGCTAATCTCGGCATTCCTAGATCTGGTGAGGTGTTGCGGGCAACAGCCTTGGCAAGCTACGCCAAAGTGCCTTTTGAAAAGGGCTTTGGCACCATCGTAACAGAGCGCGTTGTAGACCTTATCATGCTTTTTTCATTTATTGGTGTTGGATTTGTGTTGCAACGTGATATCCTTTTCTCAATTATCGGTGAACCTTCATTTCATGTGCAACATCTGATCATTGCGCTGGTATTAATTGGTTTGTTTGTGCTTATCATCAAACAACTCAAACACTCCCAAAAAGCATGGGCACTAAAAGCAATGGCTTTTTTTAATGGCCTTTGGTCTGGGATGCTTTCCATACGCACCATGAAACACAAGTGGGCATTTATTGCGCACACCTTGTTTATTTGGGCCATGTATTTGGCCATGTTTTGGGTGGTGACTTTTGCGTTGCCTCAAACTAGCAACCTGTCCTTATCTGCAATTCTTCCTGCTTTTATTGCAGGCGGATTTGCCATGTCGGCCACCAATGGTGGCATAGGTCTGTATCCACTGGCTGTGGCGGCAGTGCTTGAAGCCTTTGCTATACCTTACCCACAAGCGTTGGCATTTGGCTGGGTGATGTGGACGGGGCAAACCCTTATGGTTGTGGTGTTTGGTAGCTTATCTTTTTTGATGCTACCCATTATGTCCAAAAAATATTAATTAGCTTCGCCCTATGGCAAAAGTCAAAAAAGCTTTTTTTTGTACCCATTGTGGCACACAACACGCCCAATGGCAAGGGCAATGTAGTTCGTGTAAGTCGTGGAATACCCTTCATGAGGAAGTATTGGAACAACCCAAGACAACAGCTTGGCAGTCTGAACAATCGGCGCCTGTTAAGGCTAGGCCTGTACGCATTCAAGACGTAGCTGTTGACACCCTTAAACGTATGTCGTCTGGTGATCATGAACTTGATCGTGTACTCGGTGGTGGTATTGTTCCTGGTGCGATGGTGCTTGTGGGAGGCGAACCGGGAATTGGGAAGTCAACCTTATTGTTACAAGTAGCCATGTCGGTTGCTGGAAAAGTGGTCTATGTTTCGGGAGAAGAAAGCGAACAACAAATCAAACTGCGAAGTGCACGCGTAACCCAAGAGTCTAGCGATTGTTATCTGCTAACCGAAACGCACACACAAGCACTGCTGCATCATTTAGGAACGCTTAAACCCGCGCTTGTGATCATTGACTCGATTCAAACGCTTCATTCCGATGTAGTGGACAGCACCGCAGGAAGCGTATCGCAAATTCGTGCTTGTACCGCCGAGTTGATCCAATATGCTAAAAACACCCAAACCCCTATCTTCTTAGTGGGACATATTACCAAAGACGGAGCCATTGCTGGTCCAAAAATTTTAGAACACATGGTAGACACCGTGCTTCACTTTGAAGGGGATCGCAATCATGTTTATCGCATTTTACGAGCACACAAAAACCGCTTTGGGACTACTGCCGAACTGGGGATTTATACCATGGCACAAGAGGGGTTATTAGGCGTTTCTAATCCTAGTGCTTTGCTTATATCTTCGGAGAGTGCAGGGCTTAGCGGACACGCCATAGGCGCAACCGTTGAAGGTATACGCCCCATGCTCATTGAAGTACAAGCCTTGGTTAGCTCTGCCGTTTATGGCACGCCCCAGCGCAGCAGTACTGGCTTTGACAACAAACGGTTGAATATGCTGTTGGCGGTATTGGAAAAACGCGCTGGCTTTCAGCTAGGCGCAAAAGATGTTTTCTTAAACCTTGCTGGTGGTATCCGCTTAGACGACCCCGGATTAGATTTGTCAGTAATGGTTGCCATTCTATCAAGTAGTTTAGACGTTGCCATTCCAAAAGGCTACACCTTTGCTGCTGAGGTAGGGCTCTCAGGCGAGTTGCGCAATGTCCCCAAAATGGAACAGCGTATGCAAGAGGCTGCCAAGCTCGGCTTTGAGCGAATGGTTGTTGCACAAGCCGTAAAAACCGTCCCAAAAGGACTGGAAGTCATTCGAATGGCTACCATTCAAGACTTGGTGGCGCATTTGTTTTAAGGCGCAGGGTTGGGCATACGGTCATGCACCGCATTAATTTCATCTAAAATTTCTTGTGAAAGTGTGATTTCAGCAGATCCAATATTCTCTTTAAGCTGTGGCATGGTGGTCGCGCCAATGATATTGGAAGTCATAAAAGGTCGGTCGGTAACAAACGCCAACGATAGTTGTGCCAACGTCATGTTGTGCTTCTCGGCAATAGCAGCATAGGCATCCGTAGCTGCAAGTGATTGTTCGCTGTTGTAACGTGCCATTCTGGGGAATAATTTTAGTCGGCTTTTGTCTGGAAGTTGTCCGTTACGGTATTTCCCCGACAGAATCCCAAACGCCATAGGTGAATATGCTAACAACCCCAATTGCTCTCGATGCGAAACCTCTGCATTTCCCACTTCAAAGGTTCGATTAAGTAATGAATACGGGTTTTGAATCGTTTTCATTCGGGGTAGATTTTTGTGTTCAGAAAGCGCTAAATACTTCATAGCACCCCAGGGGGTTTCGTTAGACAACCCAATATGTCTAATTTTTCCTTCTTTAATAAACCCTTCAAGAGTTTCTAAAATTTGCTGGAAATCGTTTTCCCATTTTTCATTTGGATCTGGCGTATAGTCACGCTTCCCAAAAAAATTAGCATTGCGCTGCGGCCAATGCAATTGATACAAATCAATATAATCGGTCTTTAAACGTTTTAAACTACCCTCTAATGCTTCGCGGATGCTTTCTGGTGTAAAGCCTGAAGTACGAATATGGGCAGTGTACGATCCGGGGCCCGCAATTTTGGTTGCCAACACCACCTTGTCTCGGTTATGGGTCTGTGCAAACCAATCGCCCATAATGCGCTCCGTATCCGCATAAGTATCCGCATTTGCAGGTACTGGATAAAGCTCTGCTGTATCAAAAAAATTAACGCCTTGGTCTAAGGCATAGTCCATTTGTTCAAATCCCTCTTGTGGGGTGTTTTGGTTGCCCCATGTCATGGTGCCCAGGCAAATTTTACTTACCCGAATATCGGTGTGTGGGATGGTCGTGTATTTCATTAATCTTTATAAATCTAATGTTACGCCAACAGGACAGTGGTCAGAATGGACAGCTTTGGGGAGAATAAAGGCACGTTTGATGCGGTCTTTGAGCTGCTCGCTTACCATGGCGTAATCAATACGCCAGCCTTTGTTGTTAGCACGAGCATTGGCGCGGTAACTCCACCAACTGTATTGGTGAGGTTCGTTGTTTAGCTGCCGAAATGAATCCACAAAACCGCTTTGAATAAAACCGTCAAGCCAAGCACGTTCCTCGGGTAAAAAGCCCGAAACCTTAGCGTTGCGCACCGGGTCGTGAATGTCTATGGCTTGATGACAAATATTATAATCCCCACAGATAACTAGGTTGGGGATTTCATTTTTAAGCGCATTTATATACGCTTGAAAATCGTCCATATACGTAAACTTATAGTTCAAACGATTAGGGTTGGTGCCTGAGGGTAAGTACAAGCTCATCACAGAAACGTTTTCAAAGTCTACACGCAGATTGCGCCCTTCAAAATCCATGTAGTCAATGCCTGTGCCATATTCAATGTGCTTGGGTTTTTGTTTGCACAAAACCGCCACAGAACTGTAGCCTTTTTTTTGTGCTGAAAACCAATAGTGATAGGGGTATCCTGCTTGTTCAAAAACTGTTACGTCGAGTTGTTCGGGACGTGCCTTGGTTTCTTGTAAGCATAACACGTCAGGAGCTGCGGCTTGCAGCCAGTCTAAAAAGCCTTTGTTTAGGGCTGCGCGTATGCCGTTCACATTATAGGAGATGATATTCACAAATGCTAAAGTACAAACAAATCGCGCAAAATTTAGGTATATTTGTGTTGAACTCAATCTTAAAATCATGAAAAAACCGCTTTATTATGTCCTATTCCTTATCGGCTGCTTTGGGGCTTACGCCCAACAAGACGATGATGGTATTACTAAAGTTGAAATTGTTAAAGATTCATCTGATGAATATGCGGATGCATTTGGAAGCCATGAAATCAGGCTTAATGCCCTTGATTTAGTCCTTTATCCTACTGTTCATTTGTATTATGAGCGTGTTCTAGATCAATCCAATGGTTATGGCATTTCTGCTCTAGCTAATTTTGGGGACAACGAAAATACTTATCAAAATTTTGCGCTAACCCCTTATTATCGTTTCTATTTTTTAAATCGTAAAGACTTTGGTGCCAGTGGCTTATTTGTAGAGGTGTTTAGCTCTTTTGTGTCTGCTAACTTTCATAAATTCAAATCCAGCTCCCCAAACAAAGATGTATTTCAGTTTTCTATGGGGATTGCACTTGGGAAAAAGTGGGTAAACCGCAATGGATTTTCGTTTGAAGCCTTTGTAGGTTTCGGTCGCTATTTAAACAAAATTGACAACGGAGCCGATGGTCATGGCCGGGTTGGTCTTGCCATTGGAAAGCGATTCTAAAGTTGTCCTAGCCAATTTTGAAATGATACTGCTTTGCTTATTTTAGCTTTTGCCTCGGTCATGGTCAAACGTTCTTGTGCCATGGTATCGCGATAGCGAATGGTAACCGTTTGGTCTTCCACCGTTTGATGATCAACCGTAATGCAAAACGGGGTTCCCAGCGCATCTTGACGTCTGTAACGACGACCAACTGCATCTTTTTCGTCATAAGCAACCGTCATGTCCCATTTAAGTTCTTCGGTCAATGTCTTGGCTATAGCAGGAAGCCCATCTTTTTTGACCAAAGGCAATACCGCTACTTTGGTAGGTGCCACCACAGCAGGCAAACGCAATACGGTACGAGAAGAACCGTCCTCTAAGGACTCCTCTTGCAGCGCATGAGAAAACACAGCTAAGAATAAACGATCTAAGCCAATAGAAGTTTCCAACACATAAGGCACATAGTTTTCTTGTCGCTCTGGATCAAAATATTGCAGTTTTTTTCCTGAAAATTCCTCGTGGCTGCTCAAGTCAAAATCGGTGCGGGAATGAATGCCCTCCAACTCTTTAAATCCAAATGGAAATTTAAATTCAATGTCACAAGCGGCATCGGCGTAGTGTGCTAACTTTTCGTGGTCGTGAAAGCGGTAATTGTCCTCCCCCAAACCAAGTGAATGGTGCCACTTAAGGCGGGTTTCCTTCCAATGTGCATACCATTCTTTTTGGGTTCCTGGCGGAATAAAGAATTGCATTTCCATTTGCTCAAATTCACGCATTCGAAAAATAAACTGACGTGCTACAATCTCATTGCGAAACGCCTTGCCCGTTTGGGCAATCCCAAAGGGAAGCTTCATCCGCCCTGTTTTTTGAACGTTTAAAAAGTTTACAAAAATTCCTTGTGCTGTTTCTGGTCGCAGATAGAGCTCTGTTGCGCTTTCAGCAGAAGCACCCAATTTGGTGCCAAACATCAAGTTAAATTGCTTGACCTCGGTCCAGTTTTTACTGCCCGAAACAGGACAAACAATTTCCAATTCTTCAATGAGTGACTTTACGTCTGCCAAATCTTCATTTTCCAACGATTTCCCCAAACGCTTTAAAATAGCA
The DNA here is from genome assembly GCA_938092005.1 of uncultured Flavobacteriaceae bacterium. GTDB lineage: Bacteria > Bacteroidota > Bacteroidia > Flavobacteriales > Flavobacteriaceae > UBA7446. The sequence continues at coordinate 178,247 of CALKOU010000002.1, forward strand.
TCCCCTTTTTCTTTGTAGCCCAGCACTCGTGGGTTTGTAGCTAAAAACTGTTCTTTGTCAAAAGCATCGCCAAAACGCTTAGCCGCTTTTTTGACCTCTTTTTCAATTTTTGTTTCCAGTTTACCCACATAATCCTCAACCAACACATCGGCGCGATAGCGTTTTTTAGAATCTTTATTGTCTATTAGTGGATCATTAAAGGCATCTACGTGTCCAGAAGCTTTCCATGTGGTTGGATGCATTAAAATAGCCGCATCTAAGCCTACTATATTTTCATTGAGCTGCACCATGGCTTTCCACCAATAGTCTCGCAGGTTTTTTTTGAGGGCAACGCCTTGTTGTCCGTAGTCGTATACGGCACTTAAACCGTCGTAGATTTCACTGGATTGAAAAACAAACCCATACTCTTTGGCATGGGAAAGTACTTTTTTGAAGAGTTCTTGGTTTGCCATGAGGCAAAAATAGGATAAGTTTTACTAATTTAACCCTTACCAAAATCAGAATCTTAAACCCATGCTTGACGATTTACTTGCTGTATGGTTTCCAAAGTGCTGTTGGGGATGCAAGGCTGCATTGCCAAAAAAGCAGCAGTGGCTGTGTGTACGCTGTCAAGCACAGCTTCCAAAAACCTATTTTGAATGTGAAGAAAACAACCAGCTTAACGCATTGTTGCGGCAATACCTACCCTTAGAAAGTGCCTATGCTCCCTTTTATTTTAAACAGAAAACGCCCATTCAAGACCTGCTACATGCACTAAAGTATCAAGGCAAACCCAATATTGGTGTTTGGATGGCACAACAATGTTTCGCACGATTACCTAAAAAGCACCCCATGTTCTTTTGCGATGCTGTTGTTCCAGTTCCTTTACATCCAAAACGAGAACGCAAGCGCGGTTATAATCAGGTGGAGCGCTTTGGGCAATACTGGGCAAAACAACTTGGAGTACCCTACTTGAAGCAGGTGTTGCTACGAGAAGAACAAACCAAAACACTTGTTCACATGACGCGAAAAGAGCGCTGGGAAGAAGTCAAAAATGCCTTTAGCATACATCACACAAAAGAGTACAATCACTTACTTCTCGTTGATGATGTGATTACAACTGGAGCAACACTAACGGCATGTGGAAATGCATTGCTTCAAGGCGTCACACAAAAAATTTCAATTCTGGGTATGGCCTATGCACAAAACATCCTTCCGTAAGCGAGAAAATAGTCGTTATTTTGTAGCATGCTAAAACGGCTCTTTTTAATATTCCTTATTTGTGCTGTGTTTGTTCAGTGTGCGCGTCGTGGTTCACCAACGGGTGGCCCAAAAGACGAAACCCCACCTGAAGTTCTTCGGGCGGAACCCAGTCAAAAAACAACGGCTTTTAAAGAAGATAAGGTCCGTATTTATTTTGATGAATATATCAAGTTAAACAAGCTTCGAGAACAGTTGGTAATCTCACCTCCACTCGACCAAAGTGCATATATCATTTCGCCACAAAGCGTAGCCGCTAAGTACATCGAAATTGAGTTTCTGGATACACTTGCACCCAACACCACCTACACATTTAATTTTGGCGAAAGTATTGTGGATAATAACGAAGGCAATCCGCTCTCCTTCTTTTCGTATGTATTCTCCACAGGAGAAACCATTGATTCGCTACAACTACGCGGAAGTATTTCAGACGCAATCGCCAGGACAGCTGAATCTTTTGTGTCGGTCATGCTTTATGCCGTGGACAGCATCAATAACGACTCTGTTATTTTTAAAAACAAGCCGCTTTATTACACCAATACGCTTGACAGTCTAACCGATTTTACCTTGCCCAACCTAAAGGCAGGAAATTATGTGTTGGCAGCACTTAAAGATGTGTCTAAAAACTATGTTTTTGATCCATCAGTAGATAAAATCGATGCGCCCCACACTATTATTACACTGCCAAATGACAGCCTTTTTAACTTGTCTTTATTTCAAGAAGAGCCTTCTTTTGCCTTTGGCAGGGCTTATCAAGCTGGAAAGAATAGGATTGGATTTGGCTACACGGGGAATTCGGATATTGAAATCATATTGGACACAGAGGTGTCAGATAGCTTTACTTCTGTTGTTACACATGATCAAAAGACCGATACCTTATATTATTGGTTCAACGGAATAGAGACTGATTCCCTATTGTTTACACTCCGCCACGACACCTTAACTAAAGCCTATTCGTACCGTACCCGTAAAGCAACCGCCGATTCGCTAACCATAACATTTGATCCTAAAGGAACCTTACAGCTTGCAGATACATTCAAAATTAGAACCAACACGCCCATTAGACGTTTTTTTCAGGATTCCATTTCGCTGCTGGATAAAGACTCTTTAGCCGTACCCTTTACGATTGTGCAAAAAAATAAACATGAACTCGTCATGCAGTTTGATGTTTTTCCAAGTGAAAAATATGATGTGACATTTTTACCCGGTGCTATTACCGACTTTTTTGGTGTAACAAACGATACACTTGCTGCTAAACTTGCTACTAAAAGCCGTGTAGATTATGGGAACCTTTCGTTGCGTTTAGCAAATGTACCTTCCTTTCCTATTTTTATTGACATCATAGACCAAAAAGAAGAAGTTGTCCGCTCCATGTATGTGACTGAGTTTAGAGGCACTTATCGGTTTGCGTATTTGTTACCCAACAAATACTACGTCCGTGTTCGCATTGATGAAAATGGCAATGGCAAATGGGACACAGGTAACTATCTCAACAAGCAAAAACCCGAAGCCGTATATCATTTCCCAACGCTACTAGATGTACGCGCAAATTGGGAATTGCAAGAGCAATTTATTTTAGAATAAAGGCATCTCGATCATCCAAAAAAGGAAGTTTTTCACGAACCGCATGCAATGCCTTCAGGTCTAGTGTTGCGGCTCCAGAAGTTGTTTTTTCACCCATGTAAAGAAGCGCATCTCCAAGTGCATTATACGCAGCCGACGCGCCTGGATAAGACAGGTGATAAGCATCCTTACCAATACGATTTACACCCACACAATAGGCCATGTTTTCAATAGCTCTTGCGCGCAACAGCGCATTCCATGCTTGGATACGTGTGGCTGGCCAATTGGCAACGCAAAGCAGCACATCATACTGATTGGTGTTGCGTGCAAATACCGGAAAGCGTAAATCATAACACACCAACGGACGTATGCGAAAGCCCGCATATTCAATTAAAATAGATGCTTTTCCAGCACGATAAACCCGTGGCTCTCCTGAGGGGGTATACGGATGTGCTTTGTCATAAAAGTCTACGTTTCCGTTAGGGTGCACAAATAAAAATCGGTTGTAATAATGTGTTCCTTCTTTAATGGCAAGACTCCCGCAAATGGCGGTATTATGGGTTGTTGCCATGGTTTTCATCCATTGAAGGGAAACGCCGTCCATAGGTTCAGCTACTTTGTTAGGCGTCATAGTAAAGCCTGTAGCCCACATTTCGGGCAATACCACTAGGTTGGTTTCCGAAGCTAAGGCATCTATTTGTGCCGCTAATGCTTGTTGATTAGCAACGGGATCATGCCAAATGATATCGTGTTGAAGAACAGCAAGGTGGAGAAAATTCATGTTTTGAAGTTAGTATTTTTTGTAGATTTGAAGGAACCCTAAATTTAACTTTTATGAAAACCCTAAGTATTTACCTCAATTTTGACGGCACCTGCAAAGAAGCATTTGAACACTATGCCAACGTTTTTAATACAAAAATTGAAGCCATGACCTATGCAGAGGCACCAGCCAATTCAGGAATGTCAGACGTAGGTAAGGCGCACCAAGACCGAATGATGCATTGTTCCCTTCCCATTAACGATACTGTAGCAATTATGGGAAGTGATGTGGCAGGCGATCATTGTCAGCAACATAAGCCTGGAAACAATTATTCCATCTCATTAGATGTAGAAAACAAAAAAGAGGCAGACAGAGTATTTGCTGGATTATCAAATGGCGGACAAGCCATTATGCCCCCGTCAGAAACTTTTTGGAACTGCTATTGGGGTATGTGCGCTGATAAATTTGGTGTACAGTGGATGATTAGTGCACCGCTTTAACCTTTCACATTCGCTGAAAGAAACTCACGATTCATACGTGCGATATTTTCTAACGAAATTCCTTTAGGACACTCCACTTCACAAGCACCGGTATTGGTACAGTTTCCAAAGCCTTCTTCATCCATTTGCTTGACCATATTAAGCACACGGTCGGTAGCTTCCACTTGTCCTTGTGGCAATAGTGCATATTGCGATACTTTGGCAGAAACAAACAACATGGCTGAAGCGTTCTTACACGTTGCTACACAAGCACCACAACCAATACAAGTTGCCGCATCAAAAGCCTTATCTGCATCTGCTTTTTCAATAGGAATAGCATTGGCATCTTGTGTGTTTCCAGAAGTGTTTACCGAAATAAAACCACCCGCATGTTGTATGCGATCAAATGCAGTACGGTCAACAACCAAGTCTTTAATAACCGGGAAAGGTTTTGCTCTAAAAGGTTCAATATGGATGGTGTCGCCGTCTTTAAACTTGCGCATGTGAAGTTGACAGGTCGTAACAAGTCGGTCAGGGCCATGTGCTTCACCGTTGATGAACATGGAGCATGAACCACAAATCCCTTCACGGCAGTCGTGGTCAAAGGCTACAGGTTCAATCCCCTGTTCCATAAGTTGCTCATTGAGCACATCCATCATTTCTAAAAACGACATGTCGGGTGAAACACCGTCTAGAGAATAGGTCTGCATACTTCCTTTTGCGGTAGCGTTTTCTTGACGCCAAATTTTTAATGTCAGTTTCATAATTAAGTTTATTAGCCCTGAGGGAATAGGCAATAGTTATTTTTTATTGCTTACTACTCACTACTTATATGATCGTGTTTTTAGTTCTATATTTTCGTACTTCAAGGCTTCTTTGTGAAGCTTTGCGTCGCTTGGTTCTCCTTTGTATTCCCATGCTGAAACAAAGGTGAAGTTTTTGTCATCTCTAAGGGCCTCACCTTCTGGTGATTGTGATTCCTCTCTAAAATGTCCTCCACAGGACTCTGTGCGTTCAAGTGCATCTTTAGCAAACAATTCGCCCAATTCTAAAAAGTCCGCAACACGTAGTGCTTTGGCCAATGGCTCGTTAAACGAGTCTGCTGTTCCAGGAACAAACACATCCTTGTAAAACTCCTCTCGCAATGCTTTTACCTCCGCCATAGCTTCTTTTAAGCCTTTTTCGTTACGGGACATTCCACATTTATTCCAAATGATTTTACCAAGTTTCCGATGGAAGTAATCAACGGTTTTGGTTCCCTTATTGGTAAGAAAAGCATCTATTTGGGTACGTACAGATTGCTCAGCTGCCTCAAATTCTGGTGTGTCTGTAGAAATAGGCCCTGTACGAATGTCATCGGCCAGATAGTCTCCAATCGTATAGGGTAATACAAAATACCCATCGGCCAGTCCTTGCATCAACGCAGAGGCTCCTAATCGGTTGGCACCGTGATCTGAGAAATTCGCTTCACCAATAGCAAAACATCCTGGTACAGTTGTCATAAGGTTGTAATCTACCCATACGCCGCCCATGGTGTAATGTACCGCAGGGTAAATCATCATCGGGGTTTCATAAGGGTTTTGATCTACAATTTTTTCGTACATCTGAAACAAGTTCCCGTATTTAGCTTTGATAATTGCTTTACCCAATTTTTGTACGAGTGTAGTATCGTTTTCGTCTAAGCCTTTAACGTGTGCTTCCTCTTTGCCGTAACGCTCAATGGCAGCAGCAAAGTCTAAGTAAACCGCTTCACCTGTCTTATTCACACCATAGCCTTCGTCACAACGTTCTTTGGCAGCACGTGAAGCAACATCTCGAGGCACTAAGTTTCCAAAGGCCGGATAACGACGCTCTAGGTAGTAATCTCTGTCTTCCTCTGCCAATTCGGTAGGCTTTAGTTTGCCCTCACGAATGGCGGCGGCATCTTCTTTTTTCTTAGGAACCCAAATGCGTCCGTCGTTACGCAACGATTCTGACATTAGGGTTAGCTTAGACTGATGATCGCCAGAAACAGGAATACATGTGGGGTGTATTTGTGTAAAACACGGATTCGCAAAATAGGCGCCTTGTTTGTGAATTTTCCAAGATGCTGTTACGTTGCTTCCCATAGCGTTGGTTGACAAGAAAAACAAGTTGCCATATCCACCAGAAGCTACAACAACTGCATGTGCTGCATGGCGTTCAATTTCGCCCGTTACCAAGTTACGTGTAATAATTCCACGCGCTTTTCCGTCCACTTTTACTAGGTCAAGCATTTCGTGACGGCTGTACATTTTGATTTTTCCACGGCCAATTTGACGATTCATCGCAGAGTATGCACCCAACAACAACTGCTGACCCGTTTGTCCTTTGGCGTAAAATGTTCTAGAAACCAACACCCCACCAAAAGATCGGTTGTCTAATAAACCCCCATAATCTCTGGCAAAAGGAACCCCTTGTGCCACACATTGATCGATGATGTTGGTAGAAACCTCAGCCAAACGGTGCACATTGGCTTCTCTAGAGCGGTAATCTCCACCCTTTACAGTATCATAAAAAAGACGATGAATGGAGTCACCGTCCCCTTGGTAGTTTTTAGCAGCGTTAATACCACCCTGAGCCGCAATGGAGTGCGCACGACGAGGCGAATCTTGAAAACAAAACGCTTTTACGTTATAACCTAGTTCGGCAAGAGAAGCAGCAGCTGAGCCGCCCGCAAGACCTGTTCCAACAACAATCACGTCAATAAGACGCTTGTTTGCAGGACTAACTAAATTGATATTGTTTTTGTGGTTGGTCCACTTTTCGGCTATTGGGCCTTCGGGAATTTTAGCATCAAGTTTGGCCATGTTAATGATTTAAAAAGTGAAAGATTGCAATAAACGCAAAGCCTAATGGAATACCGATAGCGTATAATTTGCCAAGCGACTTAAACGTTGGCGTGTATTTGTTGTTAACGCCCATAGATTGAAATGAAGATGCAAATCCGTGCGAAAGATGTAATGACAAAAAGAAAAACGAAATAACGTAAATAACAACACGTGTAAGGTCTTCAAATTTATGCACCAATTCTTCGTGGTAGCGATTTGGATCTTCGGGCAACACCTCAATGTATTTGTAATTGATTTCTGGCACCCAAAAATCATAAAAATGCAAGCCTAAAAAGGCCAGTATCGTTGCTCCAGAAATAAGCATGTTACGCGACACCCAAGGCGCATTAGCACTTCCTTTATAAACAGCATAACGAGTACCGCGAGCTTTGCGGTTTTGGATATCAAGTACAAATCCCATCACAAAATGGAATATGACGCCTCCAATAAGCACCGGCTGTAGTGCAAACTGCACTAGGGCATTTGTTCCCATAAAATGGGAAAACTGGTTAAAAATCGTAGCGCTAAACACCGAAGTAATGTTGATTACAAAGTGTTGTAGTAAGAAAACCATCAAAAAGATGCCCGACAGCGCCATGGCTACTTTTCGAAGTATGGTGGATGACAAGAGTGAACTCATGTGTATTGGCATTAGTTGCACTGCAAAATTAGGTGCTGAACAACTGATAACCAAAGGATTTGAGCTATTTAGTATAATTCTAATATACTTGTGATTTTTTGTTTAAATATATGCTTAAAAACAAGTATAAACGTGAAACAAAACTACTCCAATGTCAGGGTAGTTTGTGGCACGTCGTTCCAAAGTAGTGTATACGTGCCTTTGGGCAAATAAACACGACCATCGTCAGCAGGATTAAGGGAGGTTTTGTGTTTGCGACTAAATGCTTTAACAGCACCAGCATCCAACACAAACGAATATGGAATTTCCTGAAGCCCTTTTGCTAAACGAACAGCTTGTTCAAACACTACCACCTTTTTTTCCGACTCCAAAGACCAAACACCATCGGTTGGTTCTTGCGCAAAAAATGTCCATGCAAAGGAAGGCGTAAACGCATCATACCACACGCGGCTTTTGCTTCCCCAACGCCTATTGTGTTGCTGTGCCTTTGGCTGTATCACTGCAAATGCTTTGCTTGAAAGCTTAGGTAACTGTTGAATGGCATCTAGTGCCACCATATAAATGGAACGCCCATGTGTGCCTACCAACAAATGATTTTCCTCGGCCTGAATAAACAAATCATGAACGGCTACACGAGGTATGTTTGCATCAAAAAGCTGCCAACTGGCGCCTTTATCAATGCTTACAAAGAGTCCGTTGTCTGTGCCTATGTAAAGGATATTTTCGTCGGTAACATCTTCACGAATAACATTTACAGGCGCATTGGGAAGGTTTGCACGAATAGATTGTCAGGTTTCCCCCATATCATCCGAGACATAAGCATAGGGCATAAAATCATCCCAACGGTAGCCGTTTAAGGTGGCATAAATACGATTGGGGTAATGTTTTGAAAATTGAAGTCTACTTACCCATAGATTTTGCGGCAAGTCGTTGCTGATGCATGTCCAAGTAGCACCACTATCCTGCGATACATGAATACGCCCGTCGTCAGAGCCTACCACAAGCGTTCCGAAGGTATCGTGTGATTCGTCTAGGGTCGTTAGCGTACCATAGGGCACATTTCCTGTTTTGGGTCCATTTGTAAGATCATCTGAAATCGTTTCCCAATCATCTCCTTTATTAAGCGAACGATGGAGCCTATTACTCCCTAAATAAAGAATATCATTATTGTGCGGTGATAGTAAAATGGGCGTTTGCCAGTTGAATCGAAAGGGTGCCTCCCCCAATTGGTGTTTAGGTTGAATGTGGCTGCGTTTACCACTCTTGCGATCAATGCGAAAATAATTCCCAAACTGATAGCCTGTATACACCAAGTTGGGATTGCGTTTGTCTACTTGTATTTGCATACCATCGCCACCCATAATGCCTGTCCAAGCGTTATGACCGCTTTGATGCCAACCCACACTTTCTGTTGTGGTATGAACAGCTTCCCAAACGCCATTATCTTGCAAACCGCCATAGACGTGATAAGGTTTTTGCATATCTGCATAGATGGTGTAAAACTGACCTACGGGGGGTTGATTGGCTTTAATCCAGTTTTCACCTCCGTCATAGGAAATGTTTACCCCACCGTCGTTTCCATTAACAAGATGTTTGGGGTTTTGTGGGTTGATCCACAAGGCGTGATGATCGACGTGAACATTAGGTGCATCTAGGGTCTTAAACTGTTCTCCTCCATCAGTAGATTCTAAAATGGGTACTCCGTAAATATAAATGTGATTTTTGTCGATTGGCGATACGTGAACCATTCCAAAATAGTAGCCATAGCTGTAATAAATGTCGTCCAAAAAGCCTGCGTGTGTTTTACGCCACGTTGTGCCGCCATCATCACTTCTAAACACTTGTGCACCCACCACGGGGGTATCAAACAAATCGGCATTTGCATTGCTAAGAAATAATGCAATATCCGCCGGCTTGAGTTTTCCATTGCGCACTTCTTCACGAATTCGATCTGCTGTGTATGCTTTAGGGAAACTATTGTCTTTTAAAAATGCTGCTAGTACGTTTTTGTCAATCGCCATAAAGGCTTCTAGGGAAATTCCTTCAAAATCTTGCTTTCGAAGCTTGGTTGCGGTTTGTTCGTTTGCCGGCCTTCGATCTTGATTGTCCACTATGGCATAAACGGTATTAACATCAAATGCAGCTACACCAATGCGCCCTACTCCTGTTCCTTGTGGAAATCCGCTGTTTGGCGTACTAATACGAGTCCATGTTGCGCCTGCATCAATACTTTTATAGATTCCCGAAGCTGCACCACTTCCTTTAAAATCCCATGCTTTGCGGTCTTTTTCCCAAGCAGCAGCATATTGAATTTTATAGTTGCTGGGAACTACGCTTATCTCAATAATACCCGCTGGATCATCAAGAACAAGCGTTTGCGTCCACGATTGTCCGCCGTTATTTGTTTTGTAAATTCCACGTTTATCGCTTTTGGAGTATAACGGACCTGTAACACCTACCACTACCTCGTTGGGGTTGTTGGGGTTGATTTCAATTTTTCCAATGTGGTGTGCTTCCTCCAATCCAATGGATTGCCAACTGGCACCTTTATCTGTTAATTTTAAAATACCAATTCCAGCATAGGACGAGCGTGAAGCATTGTTTTCGCCAGTGCCTACATAAATGGTGTGCGAAGGCCAGTGTACCGCAATATCGCCTATGTTTTGAGTGGGACTATTGTCCATAACAGCTGAGAAAGTAGTGCCGTTGTTTTGCGTATACCACAATCCACCCGAGGCGTAAGCCACATAAAACTCATGGGGAGCATTGGGATTTACGTCCAAGTCGGTCACCCGACCACTCATAACGCTTGGGCCAATGTTGGTAAGGGGAACGTTGGCAACCCATGAAGAGGCCACAAGCGTATCCATTTGTGCTGCCACATGACGAATATTTTGAGGGGAGGTTGCGGCAGGCTGCGCCATTGCAAAACAGAAGAACAAACAAAAAAACAGGTTTTTCATGGTGCTAAATTTATGTGAAGATAATTTTTTTACTTTACGCTATGAAATACACACGCCTACCATCTTCTGTTTTTACCAAACACCGCCAACGATTTATGGCGCAGCTCAAACCCAATAGCATTGCTGTCTTTAACGCTAACGATATTTACCCCATTAGCGCCGATAGCACCTTGCCTTTTGAGCAACACCGGGATTTGTTTTACCTCACTGGTATTGACCAAGAAGAAACCATTGTACTCCTCTATCCCGATGCCAAAGACCCCGCCCAACGTGAAATGGTTTTTGTTCGTGAAACCAACGCCCATATTGCCGTTTGGGAAGGACACAAACTCACCAAAAAAGAAACCACTGCAGTTTCTGGGATTAAAAACGTGCAGTGGACAACAGCCTTTGAAGCAGCCTTTTTGGAATTAGCCAAGGAAGCTGAGAATATTTACATCAATACTAACGAGCATTACCGTGCAAAAGTAGAAACCCAAACCCGCGAAGACCGTTTTATTGCATGGTGCAAAGAACAGTTTCCAAAGCACACCTACGAAAAAAGCAATCCCATACTACAAGGATTACGATCGGTTAAAGACCCAGAAGAAATTGCACACATCCAACACGCTTGCAACATTACCGAAAAAGGCTTTAGACGTGTTCTACGTTTTGTAAAACCTGGTGTTTGGGAATATGAGATTGAAGCGGAATTTGCGCATGAGTTTTTGCGAAACCGCTCCAAAGGCTTTGCCTATACCCCCATTATTGCATCGGGGACCAACAGCAACGTATTACACTATATAGAAAATAACCAACAATGCCAAGCGGGCGATATGCTGCTTTTAGATGTAGGTGCGGAATACGGCAACTATGCTTCTGATATGACCCGTACCCTTCCCGTTTCGGGTCGCTTTAGCAAACGCCAACGCACCGTTTACGATGCCGTACTCAAGGTCAAAAATGAAGCCACCCAATTGTTGGTACCCGGTACACTTTGGAAGGAATACCACTTGGAAGTGGGCAAACTCATGAGCAGTGCTTTGGTAGACGTACAACTACTCACCAAAAAAGAAGTTTCGGAAAACGCAGAAGCCTATAAAAAATACTTTATGCACGGCACCTCACACCATTTGGGATTGGACACACACGATTACGGACTTTTGGACGAACCCATGCAAGCCAATATGGTGTTTACCGTTGAGCCTGGAATTTATATTCCCAACGAGGACTTTGGTATCCGATTGGAAGATGACGTGGTGGTGCAAGAAACGGGAGCCCCCATTAATTTAATGGCCAATATTCCCCTTGACCCCGATGAAATTGAGGCGTTGATGAATGCTTAAAACGCCTTCCAGCCTTGGGCTTTTAGTGGAATCACCTCATCGCCACGGGTAACCAAATGGGCGCCGTCGCCTTTGGTGGTCATGTGTCCAATAACACTAAGGTTGGGGTTGCCTTTAATCTTGTCAAAATCTTCTTGTTTGACGGTAAAAAGCAATTCATAATCCTCACCACCGCTAAGTGCTAGTGTAGTACTGTCTACATTAAACTCTTCACAGACCGAAATAAACTGTGGGTCTAAGGGAATTTTATCTTCATAAAGACGGCACCCCACCTCGCTTTTTTGACATAAATGCAAAATTTCAGAAGACAGTCCATCGCTAATATCAATCATGGCTGTAGGGATTACTTCTAAGGCCTCCAACAAACCGACAATATCTTTTCGCGCTTCGGGCTTAAGTTGACGTTCCACCAAATAAGTGTAGGGTTCTAAATCGGGTTTATGGTTGGGGTTTACTTTAAACACCTCGTTTTCTCGTGCCAATACTTGCAAGCCCATATAGGCCGCTCCCAAATCACCTGACACGACCAATAAATCATTGTCGTTGGCACCACTACGCAGTACAGCTCCTGTTTTGGGTGCTTTTCCTAAAGCCGTTACCGATAGTTGAAGCCCCTGTTTGGACGAGGTCGTATCGCCACCTACCAAGTCCACACCATAGGTTTTACATGCCAAATGAATACCGGCGTAGAGCTCCTCAATGGCTTCTAGCGTAAAGCGATTGGACACCGCTATTGAAACCAATATTTGAGTGGCTTGTGCGCCCATGGCATAAATATCTGACAGGTTTACCACCACTGCCTTATACCCCAAATGCTTAAGGGGCATATAGCCCAAATCAAAGTGTACGCCTTCAATAAGCATATCGGTGCTAACAACGGTTTCTCCGTCGTGGTTAAGCACTGCGGCATCGTCACCAATACCGTGAACCGTTGATGGCATCGCCGTTGTGGCCGCTTTGGTAAGCTGATCAATAAGGGCAAATTCGCCCAATTCTTCAAGTGATGTTTTGGAAGGTTTTTTTTCTTCTAGCATGGCGCAAATGTAGCGTATTTTACGCGCACACAATACTTCCATACTTCGACAATTTTAAGAAGTATTAAGAACTTGATAAATGAAGCATCCGCAACGTTTCTTAAGCAATACTATGCTACTTCAAATGATTCGTTGAGTTCTACACTAAACCGAATATTTGCTTGCAATGCATGAAAAACACTTAAAATTGTGCCTACCGTTATGTTTTTGGTATTGCGCTCCAGTTTGGAAATTTGAGATTTTTGAACGCCTAGTAATGCTCCTAATTGTTCTTGTGTTAGGTTACGCTCTTTTCGGACTTTCTTAATCATACTTCCTAATAATGCCACCCGTAAATCAAATTCATAAGCATTGCGTTCTGGGGTTCCAACCTTACCAAGATCACGATCCTTCATTTGGTCCAGTGTCATCATGTTGCTATTATTCTTCTTCTTTGTTTTCATAATGCCATAACTTAAGTTTCAAAATATACAGCTCTACTAACTAAGGCTTTTTGGATTTCTGTCTTTGGAACAGCTCCTACTTTTTTGACCATACCGTGTGATACAATTACAAGGGTGTTGGTTGTGTCGGTCTTATCCCAAAAAGCAAACATTCTGTATTGAGTTCTTTTGTAAAGTACTCTAAACTCCCATATGTGATGTGTTAATTTTTTAAACAATTTTGGATTATTTTCAAATCTGGCTCTGTCCAAATTAAAGTATATTTTCTTTCTAGTTTTCAAGTCTAACCTAGACATGAAATGTATGGCTTCTTTAAGAAAAACAATTTCAAATTTTGGATTCATACCATCATTTGCTCTGTTTGTAAACAAAAATATAAAAAGTTTCCATATATGTCAACTCTTTTGTTTTACAACACTTCACCTGTCGGTTTATGTTTTATAAACTTACGTTTTAATAGTCCTTTATTCCTTAACAAACTTCATATATACACTTCCCTTATCATGCGTGATTTGCAACATATAAATTCCCGTTGGCAGTACTGAAACATCCAACGATGGGTTTGTTCCTTCCAGCGATACAGGTGCCAAAACTTGCGCGCCCGTTAGGCTATACACCGTTGCTTGCGGTTCGGGAGCCTCGCCGACCGATTCTAATGGTATTTGGGTATCTATATGCAAGATGTTGGTGGTAGGGTTAGGATAAACCGTTAAGGCTTCTATTTCTATTTCCGAAGTGCTTAGTGGCGTATGCTCCCAAGCACATACCTCAAATACATTTCGGTTTCCACCAGAACCCCAAACACGAATGTAAAGGGTAGCTCCTGCCGTTTGACCTGTTAGTTCGAGTTTGGAGAGTGTGCCCACTCCGCCATCATCATCACAGCCAATTTCCATGTAATTTCCTAACCCGTCTTTAGTGTAAGCCGAAATCACAGATCTAAAGAAGCCTCCAGCGTTATAGGTTTCCACAGTAATATTTCCGGTGGCAGGCACCACAGCGGTATACCATACATCATTGCTTAAGCCTGTTCCGCAACTAGGTGCTGCAACTCCTGAATTACTAGCAACTGTAGTAGACCCAGGGGCTTTACTGCTACAGGACTCCACTCCTATGGTTAAGGCAACAGCAGCAGCAGGATTATTATTGGCAGGGATTGCAATAGGCTCCCATGCGCATACCGCAAACGATCCCCTGTGGTGGTTGTTTCCTGAAACGCGAATGTAAAGCGTACTGCCAGGAGTTTGACCTATTAAGATAAGTTTGGATAGACTTCCTAAACCGTTATCATTATCACAAGCCACTTCCGTAAAAACATTGGAGCTATCTTTTGTATAAGCTGTGAGTACTGTGTCAAAAGTGAAACCTGAAGTAACACTAGAGGTTTCTACAAAAAGGTTCCCTGAAGCGGGCACTACGGCCGTATACCAAACATCCGAAACAATATCTTCTCCACAACTAGGAGCTGTAACACCAGAATTGTTGGCATTAACCGTGGAGCCTGAAACCTTATCGTAACATGCTCCCGAGCCTATTGTTAGCGCAACAGCATCGTCGGGGTTGTTGTTGGCAGCAATGGTTGCAGGTTCCCATGCACAAACTTCAAAAGATCCGCGAGACCGGTTGTTACCACCAACCCGAATATAAAGCATACTGCCTGGGGTTTGCTCCGGCAGTATTAGTTTGGTTTCGTCTCCGCTGTTAACTACACATCCCACCTCGGTGTAATTCCCCAAGCCATCATCGGTATAAGCACTAAGAATAGCACTAAAAGAACTTTCTGCAGCTTCTACACCAATGTTCCCCGAAGCAGGCACGGTAACCGAATACCATACGTCACTGGTTATGTTTGTCCCGCAACTAGGCGCTGCAACACCAGAATTGCTGGCGTCATCCGTAGCACCTGCTGTTTTATCGCCGCATGCACCCGATCCTACAGATAAGACAGTAGCCGTGGTGGGGTAATCATTTACGGGAATTGCAGTAGGTTCCCAAGCGCAAAGCTCAAAAGATCTGCGTTCATGGTTATTGCCCCAAACACGAATATAAAGCATGTTACCGGGCGTTAGGTCTGTTAATAGTAGTTTGGATAGGCTTCCACTTTCTCCGTCATCATCACAGCCAACTTCCGTATAGACATCCGAACTGTCTTTGGTGTAAATGGTAAGCACCGTGTCAAAGAAAGCATCTCCAACATTAAAGGTTTCAAAATGCAGATTCCCTGAAGCAGGCACTAATGCGGTGTACCACACATCGCTGCCTAGATCAATTCCACAACTTGATGCTACAACACCAGAGTTGCTAGCATCGAGGGTTGATCCTGAAGCTTTAGCACTACATGAGCCCAATCCTATGGTTAAGGCTGTAGCAGTGGCAGGCGTATTATTGACCGCAACTGCAGCAGGATCCCAAGCGCAGATTTCAAAAGAGCCTCTGTATCTTTCATAACCCCATACTCTAAAATACAGCGTATCGCCAGGGGTTTGACCTGTTAGTAAGAATTTGGCGTGACCATCTTCGCCTCCTTCATCATCACATCCTATTTCGGTGTAATTGCCCAAGCCATCAGTTGTGTAAACAGTAAGCACAGCGTCTAAATAATCGCCAACATCATAGGTTTCGACTATAAGATTTCCCGAAGCAGGAACTACGGCACTATACCATACGTCTGTATCAATTTCATCTCCACAGCTAGGAGCTGCAATACCAGAAGCACTAGCATCATTGGTTGACCCTTGAGTCTTTGCACTACATGATCCCGACCCTACAGTTAGGGCAGTGGCTGTGGCAGGAGTGTCATTAGCTGGAACTGCTGAAGGTTCCCAAGCACAAATCTCAAAAGAACCGCGATTTCCGCCATAACCCCAAGCACGAACATAAAGGGTAGCTCCAGCGGTTTGACCTGTTACTACAAGTTTGCCGCCAAATTCTTCATTATGGCAACCAACCTGCGCGTAGTTGTCCGAAGCATCTTTAGAATAAACCGTCAACGCCGGATTAAAGTAGTCAATATGATAGGTTGTTAAAGCAATATTTCCTGAAGCTGGAACTACAACCGTATACCACACATCGCTATTTAAACCCGTTCCGCAACTAGGAGCCCCACCAATCCCAGAATCACTTGCGTCAATTGTGGAACCTTCAACTTTATTCTCACAAGAACCTGTACTCAAGGTTAAGGCAGTAGCGTTGGCAGGAGTATCGTTGCTGGTAGCAGTGGTTTGTTCCCAAGCACACACTTCAAAAGACCCACGTTTTCCGTCGTAACCCCAAACACGAATGTAAAGGGTAGCATCTGCGGTTTGACCCGACAGTATAAGTCTCGAGTAACTATCTTCGCCGCCCTCGTCATCACATCCTATTTCGGTATAATTCCCCATACCATCCGAAGTGTAAGCCGTAATCACTGTGTCCAAAAAGTCACCAGTATCAGAGGTCTCTATGGTAAGGTTTCCAGATGTAGGGACTTTGGCGGTATACCACACGTCCGAGGTTAAGCCTTCTCCGCAACTAGGTGCTGCAATTCCAGAAGCACTCGCATCAACAGTGGAGCCTGGGGCTTTATCGCTACATGAGCCCAAACCTACGATTAGTGCCGTAGCCGTAGCAGGAGTGTCGTTTGTTGCAATTGAAGCTGGTTCATACGTACATATCTTAAAATCTCCGCGACTGTATTCGTTGCCCCAAACGCGAACGTAAATCATACTGCCAGGCGTTTGGCCCTTAAGTACAAGTTTGGAATATCTTTCTATTTCTCCTTCAACGCAGTCCATATCATCCTCTGCACAAATAATTTCTCTTTGTTCTCCGTCATTATCGCACGCAATTTCCGTGTAATTATTTGAACCGTCTTTGGTATATGCGGTAAGCACCGTGTCCAAAAAATCGCCAGTATCAAATCCCTCTACGTTAAGATTCCCTGAACTAGGCACTTCTACCGCATACCATACATCTGAAACAAGACCTTTTCCGCAACTAGGTGCTGCAATGCCAGAGTCCGTAGCTTCGGATGTGGAGCCCTGAGTGTTGCTAGTACACGACCCCATACTTGCGCTAAGCGGAGTGGCATTATCAGGGTTATTATTGGTGGGAATTGTAGCATTCCAAGCGCATACCCCAAAAGAACCGCGAGCTTGATTATACCCCCAAATACGTACATAAAGGATATCACCAGCCGTTTGATTCATTACGGTAACTTTGGAAAGACTACCGCTGCCTCCGTTATCATCGCATTCAATTTCTGTATAGTTGCCCATGCCATCTGAAGTATAAACCGTAAGTACCGAATCAAAAGAGGTGTAGCCATCATCAAAGGTTTCTATGGTAAGATTTCCAGAAGCAGGTACTTCTGCCGTATACCATATATCCACAACAGCACCTGCTCCACAACTGGGAGCTGCAATGCCAGAAGCACTAGCATCAACCGTACTACCCGTTGTTCTATTGAAGCTAAAGCAAGCTTGACCTCGAACGTTTAGGGCAATAGCGCCATCCGGTTTGTTGTTGGGAAGACTCGCAACAGGCTCCCAAGTACAAATGTTAAAAGAGCCGCGAGACTGGGTACCAACACGAAAATAAAGCGTTTCGTTAGGAGTTTGGTTTGTGAGTATAAGTGTACTGTCGCATCCTATTTCTGTATAATTATTTGAACTGTCTTTGGTGTAGGCTGCTAGCACATCCCCAGAAGTTTCAACTTTAAGATTTCCCGAGGCAGGGACCACGGCGGTATACCATACATCACTGGTGATACCTGTGTCACAACTGGGTGCTGCCACAGCAGACAAGGTGGCAGCAGTGGTGGCGCCTGCCATTTGATCACTACAAGAACCCGAACCTACGGTTAGTGCCGTGGCAGCTGTGGGGTCGTTATTAGCAACAAATCCTGTTGGCTCCCATGCACATACTTTAAAAGAGCCATGAGCTTCACCATTCCCCCAAATGCGAAGGTAAAGGGTGGTCCCCACAGCCTGACCAGTTAAGAACAGCTCTCCGCTTGTATTACACGCAATTTCCGTGTAATTACCTGAACCGTCTTTGGTGTAAACAGTAGACACCCTGGAGGATTCGATATTAAGATTCCCCGAGCTGGGTACTACAGCCGTATACCACACATCTCGGGTTAGACCTGTGCCACAATTGGGATTTTCAACGGCAGACTTACCAGCAGTAGCGGTGGTGCCAGAAGTGTTGCTGCACGCACCTGTACCAACGGTTAGGGCAATAGCAGCGTCAGGGGTATCATTGGCAGCAACTGTTGTTGGCTCCCAAGCACAAAGCTCAAAACGACCCGTAGGGCGACTTGCATTCTGGTTGAAAGCCCAGGTGCGAATGTAGCATATGCTCCCCGGCGTTTGACCCGTTACTGTAAGTGCGGCACCTGAGCTTGTTAACGCTCCTCTATTTGCGCAGCCAATCTCGGTATAGGTTGCGCCTGCTTTGGTATAAACAGCAAGCGACGGATCATTTGTTTCGAGAGCATTATTATCAAAGCGCTCGTCGTCGGGAGCTGCTATATTGGACGTTTCTACCACAAAGCTTCCTGAAGCAGGCACTACAACCGCATACCACGCATCCAAAACAGAGGTGTCTTCTACACAACTAGGTAGCTCAATACCAGAATCGTGCGCATTTTCGGTGTCAACGACTACCTTACTTCCACAAGAACCCGAGCCTATGTTTAAAGCAAAAGGATTTTTAGGCGTGTCATTAGAGATAACGGTTGCGGGCTCCCATGCGCATAGTTCAAAAGGTCCTCGCGCTTGGTCGTTGCCCCACACACGTATGTATAAGGTATTTCCTGCGGTTAGTCCTGCTAATTTAAGTCTGGAAAGATCTGCGCGCGCCCCATTATCATCGCATGCAATTTCCGTGTAGTTTCCTGCGCCATCTTTGGTATATGCCGTAAGCACTGTGTCAAAAAGATAACCTAAACGATTATAGGTTTCAATGATAAGTCTTCCAGAACCCGGTACCACAACCGTATACCATAAATCGCTACTAAGACCTGATCCACAACTGGGGGCCGTTATTTTAGAATTTGTGGCAGCAACGCTAGAACCCGATACTCTAGTGCTGCATGAAACTGAACCTACGGGTAGTGCCGTAGCCGTATCAGGACTGTCGTTACCAGCAACTGCAGTAGGCTCCCAAGCACAAACTTCAAAGGGTTGTTGCACTTGGTTTTTGCCCCAAACGCGAATGTAAAGCGTAGCGCTAGCTATTTGATCGGTTAGTACAAGATTGGAAAAATTGTCTTTGCCGCCATCGTCATCGCATCCTACCTCAGTGTAGTTATCAGAAGCGTCTTTGGAGTAAACCGTAAGAACCGTATTAATGGATGTATTCCCCGCCTTATAGGTTTCTATGACAAGGTTTCCCGAAGCAGGCACCACGGCAGTGTACCACACATCTGAGCCAATACCTTCGCCACAACTGGGCGTTGCAATACCGGAGTTGGTTGCGTCTACCAACGTACCTGTGGTATTTCCACTGCACACACCCGCGCCAACAGTTAAGGCAGTAGCATCATTGGGGTTGTTGTTTGTTGGTGGTGTTTGTGAAAAAGAGGTTGTGTAAACAAAAAGACACAGAAAAATATGAAGTAGTAATGCAGGTTTCATGAGGCAATAAAAATTTGGACTTGCAAGATACTAAAAAAATGAATATAACAATAAAGAGGAGGGTTGCGTGTTTGCCACATTATTTAGTATGTCAACAACCTAAAATGTGATATATTTGCACTTTGGAATGAATCCAAATAAGGCTATGATAAAAGTTTCTTCACAGGCACGAGACAAAGTTGCACAAATGATGCAAGACGATGGCGTGGATACTCATTCGCATTTTGTACGCGTAGGCGTAAAAAGCGGTGGTTGTTCAGGCTTGTCCTATGAGCTTAAATTTGATGCATCGTTAACCGATGACGATAAGGTTTTTGAAGACAACAATGTGCGCATTGTCGTGGACAAAAAAAGCTTTTTGTATCTTGTGGGTACCACACTTGAATATTCGGGTGGTTTAAATGGTAAAGGGTTTGTATTTAACAACCCCAACGCAAACCGAACTTGTGGTTGTGGTGAAAGTTTTTCGCTTTAAAATAAGGCTATGGCATATACCGAAGAAGAATTAAAAAAAGAGCTCGAAACGCAAGAGTACGCCTATGGGTTTTACACCGATATTGAATCGGATACTTTTCCTGTTGGGCTTAATGAAGCGGTGGTTCGTGCCATTTCACAGCGCAAAAACGAGCCTGCTTGGATGCTCAAGTGGCGTTTAGAGGCCTATGAAAAGTTCTTGGAAATGGACGAACCCGAATGGGCAAACGTAACTTACGAAAAACCCAATCTTCAGGAAATCGCATACTATTCGGCACCCAAAGGAAAAGTGCAATACGACAGCCTTGACGAAGTAGATCCCGAGCTACTCAAAACCTTTGAAAAACTGGGGATTTCACTTGACGAACAAAAAAAATTAGCGGGTGTTGCCGTTGACATTGTCATGGACTCGGTATCGGTAGCCACTACCTTCAAAGAAACCCTAGCAGAAAAGGGCATTATTTTCTGTTCCATTTCAGAAGCCATTAAAGAGCATCCCGAATTGGTAAAAAAATACATCGGTAGCGTTATTCCACGTACCGACAACTATTACGCAGCACTCAACTCAGCGGTATTTTCCGATGGTTCGTTTTGCTACATTCCCAAAGGGGTTCGTTGTCCCATGGAATTATCAACTTATTTCCGCATTAATCAAGCGGGAACAGGGCAGTTTGAACGTACACTTGTCATTGCTGATGAAGGCAGTTATGTAAGTTATTTAGAGGGCTGTACGGCACCTGCCCGCGACGAAAATCAATTACACGCAGCGGTAGTAGAACTTGTTGCGTTGGATGATGCAGAAATCAAATATTCCACCGTACAGAACTGGTTCCCTGGTGATAAAGACGGTAAGGGAGGTGTGTTTAACTTTGTGACCAAACGCGGTATTTGCCAAGAGCGCGCTAAAATTTCATGGACGCAAGTCGAAACAGGCTCTGCCGTGACTTGGAAATATCCATCATGTATTTTGAAAGGGAACGATAGCATTGGCGAGTTTTATTCTATTGCCGTAACCAACAATCATCAACAAGCCGACACGGGCACCAAAATGATTCATTTAGGCAAGCGCACCAAAAGCACCATTATTTCCAAAGGGATTTCTGCTGGGCAATCGCACAACAGTTATCGGGGTTTGGTTAAAGTAGGTGCGAATGCTAAAAATGCACGTAACTTTTCGCAATGCGACTCATTGTTGATGGGCAATAAATGTGGCGCGCACACCTTTCCGTATATCGAAGCAAAAAGTAAAACCGCTAAAATAGAACACGAGGCCACGACCAGTAAAATTGGTGAAGACCAAATTTTTTATTGTAACCAACGTGGTATTGACACCGAAAAAGCCATTGCTCTAATAGTGAATGGTTTTAGCAAAGAAGTTTTAAATAAACTTCCAATGGAGTTTGCTGTTGAAGCACAAAAACTACTTGAAATTTCATTAGAAGGCTCTGTTGGATAAATCCTAAATCATGAAAAAATATAGTATTCTTTTCCTGTTAGCGTTTGTTGCAGCCTGCACCCAAACGCCTAAAAAATCAGATGTAAACCCACAATTTTACGGGGAGTTTTTATACTTTGCTGATGCTGCCGTTCTCAATACAGGTACTGAAATTTACGGTGTTCTTATTGATGATAATATGCATGCCCTGCACGAGTTGTGTGTGCCCCTTAAGCGCGACCAATATGACATGATTCCTGTTTACGTTAAAGGAGTTGTTCAAGACAATACTGCCGAAGAAGGCTGGGAACAAATCATTAAAATAACATCGATAGATTCGCTCGTGAATCCTGCCGATAAATCTATTATCAAACCCAATTAACATATGCTAAGCATAGACAATTTACATGCCGGTTGCGAAGGCAAAACCATTCTTCAAGGAATTAACCTAGACGTAAAACCTGGAGAAGTACATGCCATAATGGGACCTAACGGTTCTGGGAAAAGCACGCTTTCAACCGTGATTGCAGGTCATGAAGACTATGAAGTTTCGCAAGGGTCTATCTTGTTTGACGGCGAAGACATTGCTGAGCTAAGCGCAGATGAACGTGCGCACAAAGGTATCTTTTTGTCGTTTCAATATCCCGTTGAAATTCCAGGTATAACGGTAACCAACTTTATCAAAACGGCGATCAATCAAAACCGAAAAGCAAAAGGGTTGGAGGACATGCCTGCCAACGAAATGCTAAAGAAGATTCGTGAAAAAGCAGCACTTTTGGAAATTGATTCCCGCTTTTTATCTCGTTCCCTAAACGAAGGTTTTTCGGGTGGTGAGAAAAAACGAAACGAGATTTTTCAAATGGCCATGCTCGAACCCAAACTCGCCATTTTGGACGAAACAGACTCTGGACTGGACATTGATGCACTTCGCATCGTGGCCAACGGGGTCAATAAACTTAAAGGAAGTAACAATGCCATTGTGGTCATTACGCACTACCAACGTTTGCTGGATTACATTGTTCCTGACTTTGTACACGTACTGCATGAAGGAAAAATTGTGAAATCAGGCACCAAAGAATTGGCATTAGCACTTGAAGAAAAAGGCTACGACTGGATAAAACAAGGCGCTTAAATGGATTTACAAGAAACCTTACTGTCTTCTTACTTGGCATTTGATGCACAAGACGGCCCACAACGCACATTGCAAGATGAGCGCGCCGCCGCCATTGAGGTATTTGAACAACAAGGGTTTCCAACCAAAAAAGAAGAGGACTGGAAATACACTTCGTTGCGAAATCTGACCAAAACAAACTTTTCGGTCTTTCCTAAAGAAGACGCAAGCCTAAAACTGGAAGATGTCAAGCCATACATTTTACAGGACGTAGACACCTATAAAATTGTTTTTGTAGACGGCGTTTATAATGCCTATTTGTCGGAAACCACACACGAGGGTGCTGATATTTGCTTGCTATCGGCAGCACTTACAAAAAAGAAATACGCAGCTGTTGTCAAAAAGTATTTTAACACCATTGCAGAAAAAGAAGAATCGCTAACGGCATTGAATACAGCCTTTACCAAAGAAGGAGCATATATTTATGTGCCCGAAGGAAAAGTGGTTGAAAAACCCGTGCAAATCATTCATTTTTCTACCGCTAAAAATCCAAAACTATTGGTGCAGCCGCGCAACCTGATTGTATTGGAAAAAAATGCTGAGATACAAATTGTAGAACGACACCAGAGCTTGTCAGAAAATGCCACTTTTACCAATGTGGTTACCGAAGTTTTCACAGCACAAAACGCACAGTTGGATTACTATAAAATCCAAAATGATCACACAGAAGCCTCGTTGATTGACAGCACATATATTTCGCAACAAAAACACAGTCACGCCAAGGTGCATACCTTTTCGTTTGGCGGGAAGTTAACGCGAAACAATCTTAACTTTTATCACAAGGATGCTGAAATCAATTCTACGATGAAAGGTATTACTTTGATTGAAGGCACACAGTTTGTGGATCATCACACACTTGTGCATCATGCCCAACCCAATAGCGAAAGTCATCAAGATTATAAAGGGATTTTTGCTGAAAAAGCAACAGGTGTGTTTAATGGAAAAATCATCGTGGAAAAAGAAGCACAAAAAACCAACGCCTTCCAACAAAACAACAATATTTTGATGGACGATAAGGCAAGTATCAACACCAAGCCGCAGTTGGAAATTTTTGCCGACGACGTAAAGTGTAGCCATGGCTGTACCATTGGTCAGTTGGATGAAGATGCATTGTTTTACCTGCAATCACGAGGAATTCCCAAAAAAGAAGCGCGTGGGCTATTGACATATGCCTTTGCCAACAACGTGCTGCAAAGTGTTCAAATAGACTCTGTAAAAAAACGCATCAACAAACTGATCGCAAACAAACTGGGTGTAAACATTGGGTTTGATGTATAATACCACGCTTGATTTAACGAAAATTAGAGCGGATTTTCCCATCCTACATCGTCAGGTTAACGGGCAACCTTTGGTGTATTTAGACAATGCTGCTACTTCACAAACGCCGCTCCCCGTTATTGATGCCATTAGCGACTATTACAAGCATACCAACGCCAACATCCACCGTGGTGTACATGCCTTAAGTCAAGAGGCAACCGATCAGTTTGAAGCTGCTCGTCAAAAAATACAAGCGCATTTTAACGCTGCATTAGCACATGAAATCATTTTAACATCTGGGACAACACATGCCA
Organism: uncultured Flavobacteriaceae bacterium; assembly: GCA_938092005.1. Lineage (GTDB taxonomy): Bacteria > Bacteroidota > Bacteroidia > Flavobacteriales > Flavobacteriaceae > UBA7446. The sequence goes on from CALKOU010000002.1 coordinate 202,813, forward strand.
TTAATATGGTTGCCAATGGCTTTGCATCCTTGTTGCAAAAAGACGATGAGCTAATTGTTTCTGAACTGGAACACCACGCCAACATCGTGCCTTGGCAAATGCTATGTGAACGCACAGGTGCGCAGCTAAAGGTCATTCCCATAACCGAAAACGGCACACTAGACATGGGTGTCTATGAAGCGCTGTTGAGTTCTCGTACAAAAGTGGTATTTGTCAACCATGTATCCAACGCTTTGGGGATTATCAACCCTATTGAAGAAATCATTGAAAAAGCACATGCTGTGGGTGCTGCCGTACTTATTGATGGAGCGCAAGCTACACCACACATGGTGCCTGACGTGCAAGCGCTTAATGCAGATTTTTATACTACGTCTGCACATAAAATCTGCGGCCCAACAGGAATTGGGATGTTGTATGGAAAAGAAGCATGGTTGCGCAAGCTTCCTCCCTATCAAGGAGGTGGCGAGATGATAGACCAAGTAACGTTTGAGAAAACAACCTATGCAGATTTGCCGCATAAATTTGAAGCGGGTACGCCCAACATTGCAGGAGGTGTAGGCTTTGGCGCAGCGATAGACTACATGAGTGGTATTGGCTTTGATGCCATTGCCGCACATGAATATGACTTGATGCGTCATGCTACTGAAAAACTAAAGCAAATCGATGGGTTGCGTATCTATGGAGATGTAGAAAACAAAGTTGCTGTTATTTCTTTTAATGTAGACGGGTTGCACCCCTACGACATTGGAACACTTTTGGATAAAATGGGAATTGCCGTGCGAACAGGACATCATTGTTGCCAACCTATTATGGATCACTATCAAATTCCAGGAACGGTTCGTGCTTCGTTTGCCTTCTACAACACACACGAAGAAGTAGAACGTTTTGTGGCTGGCGTTGAAAAAGCAGTCGCTATGTTGCGTTAATCCGTATCTTTATCCTATGAGTATAGCCACAAAACAAGCTGATATTGTAGAAGAGTTTTCCATGTTTGATGATTGGATGCAACGCTACGAATACATGATTGATCTTGGTAAGTCGTTACCGCTTATTGCAGACGAATACAAAACAGACGATAATATCATTAAAGGGTGTCAAAGTAAGGTTTGGGTACATGCTGAATTGGAGGGGGATAAGGTTGTTTTCACCGCCGATAGCGACGCCATTATTACAAAGGGAATCATTGCCATTTTGATTCGTGCTTTTTCAAAGCAACATCCCAAAGATATCTTAGCAGCCGACACCTCATTTATTGACGACATTGGGCTCAAAGAACATTTGTCACCAACACGTGCCAACGGATTGGTTTCCATGATAAAACAACTTAAAATGTACGCACTGGCGTATCAAACACAACTCTCTTAATTATGGCTATGGATACAGAAGCACTTGGTGAAAAAATTGTTCGGGTACTTAAAACAATCTATGATCCCGAAATTCCTGTTGATATTTATGAGCTTGGACTTATCTATGACGTTTTTGTAAACGAAGATAACGACGTGAAAATTCTCATGACCCTGACCACACCAAACTGCCCAGTGGCAGAAAGTTTGCCACAAGAAGTTAAAGAAAAAGTTCGGGAATTGGACGAAGTCAATGAAGTTGAGCTTGAACTCACCTTTGACCCACCATGGACACGTGACTTGATTAGTGAAGAAGCAAAACTAGAACTCGGGTTTTTGTAATGGGAGATCAAATTGTCAATCGAGTGGCAAATAGTGCGCTACAGGTCATTGATTTAGAAACGCTATATCAAGAAGGCACACGTACCCTACTTTCCATCACAGACTTTTTGGATGAAGGCGTAGTATTACGCGAGCAGTCTTTTCGAGAACGACTTAAATCCCACAATTGGCAAGCGTATCAAAACCATTTGGTTGCCGTGTATTGTCCGCAAGACGTACTTGTGCCGCAATGGGCAACACTACTCCTGGTAACGTATTTGCAGCCCGTAACGCAATTTGTATTGGTAGGAAACCTCAACGATTTGGAGCAGCAACTGTTTAGCGAGAAATTGGCACAAATAGACTTCGCTGCCTATCAAGATGGTATGGTGATGATTAAAGGCTGTTCTAATAAGCCCGTACCGCAACAGGCCTTAGGATTATTAGCTGCAAAACTTACCCCCATTGTGAAAAAATTATCCTACGGAGAAGCCTGTTCTTCTGTACCTTTGTATAAGAAACCCTAAATTTGATTACTTATGATTCGATTCATCATATTCGCTTTAATCTGTTCACAACTATTACTAGCGCAAGACCCCACACCCGAACAAAATGAAGAGTGGAAAAAAGGTGGAAAAGCAACCTTACTTTTTAACCAATCCGCGTTTAGCGAGTGGGCTTCTGGTGGACAAAACAGCGTATCGCTTAGTTTTCATACAGATTATGATCTAAGTTATAAGAAAAACGGCTGGAACTGGGACACCAAATTTTTAGGTGATTTTGGATTAACAAAACTAAGCGGCACCAAGTTTTTGCGCAAAACTAATGACCGCTTTGACTTGCAGTCTTTTTTGGGAAAAAAGTTCAGTAAGGAATGGAGCTACTCGACCGTTTTTGCTATAAAAACACAGTTTGCACGAGGATACACCTTTGGTAAAGATGATGAAGGAAATGAAACACGAAATTTACGGACGCATTTTTTCTCTCCCGTTTATGTTCAATTAGGGGTTGGACTTTATTGGAAAAAATCTAAAAACCTTTGGGTAAACGTGGCGCCGTTTACACAACGACTTACGCTGGTAAGCAGAAAATTTACGATGGATTTAGCAGAAGGAAAAGAATATTTTGGGGTGCGTAAAGGTGATAATCACCGCTTTGAATTGGGTGCCTCCGTAAATGCTTTTTATAAATTCTCCCCTTTAGAAAACATAACTTTAGAACAACGCTTGGGGCTCTATTCCGATTACTTAGATAAAGCTAAAAATGTGGATTTAGACTACCAAGTAAGTGCCGAAATGAGGGTTAATGAATACATCACCACTAACCTTATCATGCAGTTTGTGTATGACGATAATGCGGTTCAACGTTTACAAGTACGTGAAGTCTTTGGCGTTGGAGTTCGCATGGATTTGAAGTAACAAATCTTCCGTTATTGGGAGCTATTTCTGTTTTCTTTTTTATTTTTGTACTTCGAACCTGAATCAAATTATTATGAAAAACTACTTATGGATGCTCCTTTTCTGTGGCATTTTATCTTTTGCACAAGAACCCCTAGAGACTTCAAACTGGAAAAAAAGCGGCAACGCTTCGTTATTGTTTAATCAAGCTACCTTTAGCAATTGGGTCTTAGGTGGAGAAAATAATGTTTCGCTTAATTTCTTAGCTGATTATACCCTAAACTATAAAAAAGACACCTGGACATGGGACACTACCTTTTTACTGGATTACGGACTTGCCAAAACAAGTGGTAGTTCGTTTTATAAAAAAACAAGTGACCGGTTTGAAATACAATCCTTACTCGGCAAACAATTTGCCAAGCTATGGAGTTATTCAGCGTTTTTAGGATTTAAAACGCCTTTCAGCAAAGGGTATGACTATAGCACTGATACGAACGGAAAGGAGATCCGCATTGAAAAATCAAGCTTCTTATCACCTGCATACTTGCAGTTGGGATTTGGTCTTAGCTGGAAAGAACACGATAATCTTTGGGTAAATTTTGCACCTATAAGTCCCCGTTTTACTTTTGTCAGCAAAACGTTTACCCAAAACTTAGCTCCCGACACCACTTATTTTGGAGTAGAAAAAGGAAAAAGCTCGCGTCTTGAGTTTGGAGGAGCCATAAATGCTTTTTGGCTTACTGAATTGCTTAAAAACGTCCGTTTTGAGCAACGCCTTGGGTTGTTTAGCAATTATCTTGACAAGCCCAAAAATGTAGATTTGGATTATCAAGCTACGCTGAATATGGAAGTCAACAAAAACCTTTCTGCCAATATTATCGTACAGCTCGTTTATGACGACAATGCGGTTCAAGAGTTACAGGTACGTGAAGTCTTTGGAATTGGAATACAAATGGCATTGTAGAAATCCGATGGTACCACATCGTATCCTTGTGCGGCTATGCCGTTTTTTAAGTTTTGTAATATTTTATCTAGTGCTATATTAAATTTACATCTGTGATCACTTCCAATAAAGCCGGACCATCACAAGCTTTTAGTTTTTCCATTGCAGGAATTAAATCTTCTAATTTTTCTACTCGAATTCCTAATGCACCACAGTTTTGAGCATACTTTGCAAAGCTTGGATTAGAAAGGGTCGTTTGCCAAACGTCAACTTCTGCTGCTCGTTGTTCTTTGGAAATTTTTCCTAATTCTGAATTGTTTAACACAATGTGCTTAATGTTCATGTTGTATTTAACCAACGTATTTATCTCGGCTAGATATTGACCTAATCCCCCATCTCCTGAAACCGACCAAATAGGTCTTTGATGCCCCTGGGCTGCCCATGCTCCCATGGCTGCTGGCAATGCAAAGCCTATAGAACCTAAGTAACCTGACATTAAAATGGCTTGATGTTTTGGTTCAAAATAACGTCCAAAAGAGTAGGTATTATTGCCTACATCAACAGCAATAACTGCATTTTCTGGGATTACTTTATTCATGGCATCAAAAACGGCAATGGAACTCAACCCATTTCCGCAATCCTTTAGTCGGCTCTCTTTTTCTTCTTTCCAAAGACTCCATCGGTTATCAATTTCAGCTCTTTGATTTGTGGTGTTGGTCTTTCCTTGTGTTTGAGATTTTAATAGCTGTACCGTTTCCGAAATTTCGCCCCATAGCGCAACGTCCACTTTATGGAATTTACTTAACGCCATAGGGTCAACATCAACTTGAATGATGGGTTTTTTGGGTGTTATTCCCGTATGGTTAGAAAACGATGCCCCAAAAACCATAAGCAAATCACTCTCGTTCATAAACCAAGAAGCTATGGGCGTTCCGCTTCGTCCTAACACCCCGCAGCCTAGCGGATGATTATCCGCTATCAGTCCTTTCCCCTTAAATGTTGTGATAACGGGGCAGTCTAAACTTTCGGCATACGAAATGATGGCCTCCATCTCAAAACGTGCACCATGACCAACAATGATAACAGGTCTTTTCGCCTTTTTTATCAAGTTCGTAGCTTCTTCAAGCATTTCTTTCGGAGGCGAGATATTAAATGGCGTAATTCTATTTTTTGGTGTTTGCGATTTGGCATTATCTGGTTTTTCTTTAAATGCAACTTCGTCAGGAAATGTTAGGTGAACTACATCTCGTTTAATTAAGGCTGTTTTTACAGCCAACGACATCAGCTCGCTATGATTTGAGTTGAGGTGGACAGCGTGATTAAACTGAGACACGCTATCAAATGCCTTTACTAAATCTACTTCTTGAAAAGCACCAGTGCCAACAACTTGTGTGTTCACTTGACCTGAAAGTGCCAGAAGTGGTGCTCTATCTACTTTGGCATCCCACATACCTGTGAACATATTGGTAGCTCCTGGGCCGGCAATGCCAAAACAAGCAGCAGGTTTGCCCGTTAGCTTGGCATATCCCGACGCAGCGAAAGCTGCAGCACCCTCGTGTCTAACTCCAAAATAGTGAAGGTTACCTTTTTTCTCTTGCCGTCGCATAGCATCAGCGACACCCAAATTGCTATGGCCTACCATACCAAAAACGGTATTAACTCCCCAATTGACCATAGTCTCAACCATGACATCAGAGATGGTGTCTTTGTGGGGTTCTTCTTCGGGGATGGCTACATAAATTGAATTATCTTCTTCTTTAACTTCAAACGTATTAACACCATCGTCAAAACCACCTGGAGGGATACCCGTGCAGGGGTCAAAATCCCAACCGTGCCATGGACAACGTAGCATGCCGTTTTCAATAGACCCTTCTCCCAGCGGTCCGCCTTGGTGTGGACATCTGTTGTCTAAAGCAGAAAATTTACCATTGTAATGCGTCAAGCAAATTCCCTGATGACCAGCAGTTACTGTTTTAACCCTTCCTTCAGGTAATATTTTTTTATGGGTTAGTACTTTGTGCCAAATGCTATTTTTACTCATAATGAAAGGTTTTGTTGTCTGATTTTGATGGCCTTAAACGAATAAACAATTAGTAAAAAAATAGATGCGCCAATACTCAATCCGCCAAGGACTAAAACGCACTTTGATAGCAGACTAAACTGAGGCGCTAATGCGGCTATAATTCCTGAAAAGAGGAACTTAAAAAGCCCTGCATATTGTAGTGCTGCTGCCCAACTGAGTTTTTTAAGTTGATGGAGTTTCAGTTCAATTATCCGCTTATACTTTTTTTCTTTTGTTGTTTTAAGACTGGTAATTTCTGCGTTCAGGCTCAATAAGATATTAGACGTTGACAAAATAATTAAGCCAACCCCTGGAATAATTGTAAAAGGGATATACCATTCCATACCCATTAATCTTCCTTTTCTGAGTGAATCTCTTTCATCTCATTACCTAAAAAGTATCCTATTCCTGTTCGCAAAACAATCATTACAGACAACTCAATAAGCTTTTCTGTGTTTATATCCATTATGGTGTGAATGATGTCAGAGGCGATCAAAAAGTCTAATGCCAAAAGAATATAAATCCCCAATTGACAGCGCAGCAATTGTAGTTTTTGAATGGGAACATTAAACCAATTCTTTACAAGTTCTTGGCGTAAAAACTTAATTAGGAGTTTTGCAAAACCATAGACCAAAATGGAAACACCTATTATATCTATTCCTTCAGAAATAGCTACAAAAAAGGATTTAATTGCATTCATAGGTTTGAATATTTTGTTTTACACGTAGGACACTCAAAGCTGTTATTGCCTTTTTTCAATCTGATTCCATCTAGGTGCGTTATTACAAAGTCTTGAATAAATGCATGTTTTGCCTGGTGATTATTTACATCTATCTGCTGATCTTTGTACATTGTCCTAATTTGGTTATCATATTTCTGATTCCCCCAACAATTAGGACAATATCCTACTGGAGGTTTCCTTTTGTTTTTTTTACTTGAGTTAGACAACAGTGTTCCTATGTAACTAAGCACAAGCATCATATTACCTTTTATGCTCTGGGCTGCTAAATCCTGCTTGGCAACCGGCTTGCCATTGATCGGGTAAGTTTCCATAAGCAGGCACTCCGCCTTGGTCTTTTAGCATGCGTGCTAAGTGCAAGCAATTCCACACCAAAAAGCTTGTGTTGCGGTTTGTAAAGTCATTTTCAGGTCCACCCGAACCTTGATCTCTATATGATGGCCCTGGGCCTGCCTCACCCATCCAGCCGGCATCTGCTTGAGGTGGCACCGTATAGCCAATATGTGACAGTGAAAACAAAATGTTCATGGCACAATGCTTTACACCATCTTCATTTCCTGTGATAAGCGTTGCGCCAACTTTTCCATAATCACGGTATTGTCCTTTGTCATTGAATTGGTGTGTATAGCCATACATCCGTTCTAACGTTCTGTTACAAACAGAAGATTTTTCACCCAGCCATACAGACGTACACAAAATTAATATGTCGCAAGCATCCACCTCGCGCTGAATGATGGGCCAATCGTCTTTATCCCACTCGGCTGTTTCTGACATGTCTAGCCCCAAGCCTGCAGGAATGTCATAGTCCACCGGCCTGATTACTTTTGTAGAAGCCCCAACAGACTCAAATACCATTTGGGCTTTTTCAATTAATCCTTCTGTGTGTGAAAGCACAGGGGTTCGGTTTAAGGTACAATTAAGAAACAACACCTTTAAGTCGTCATAACGAGCTGGTGGGTTTTCACAGTGTTTCTTGGTTAAGTCTTGAAGTTGTTTACTCATGGTTTTTACGTTTTAAAGTTGGGGTGCCCCAAACGTTCATTATCAATTTATTAATGCGCAACTACGCTGAACAGCAATATGCCGTTCATGGCAAATCCCAAAAAGTCTTAAAAAAAGCTAGAAAAATCTTAGTTTGAAGAACAGATTTGGGGTTTGTTCACTGCTAATATAACAAAAAATATTTTACTCTTCTTCTACTTCAATCTCTGGATAGAGAAAGTGGTTGTAGGGAAATCGCGTGATGTGTTGCTCTCGTACTTTTTGATATACACGGTTTCGGAAGTGTTCCATGTTTGTTTTTTTAGCAGCCGAAATAAATACTGCATCGCCTTGCGTCTTGGCCATCCACGTTTCTTTCCACTCGTCTAGGCTGTAGTGTTCACTACTGCGCTCAATCATCAAATCGGTTTCGTCAAATGCCTCGGGGGTATAGGCGTCAATTTTATTAAACACCATCAGCGTAGGTTTGTCTTGTACCTTAAGCTCAGCCAATAGTTCATTTACAGACGCAATATGCGATTCAAACTGCGGGTGTGCAATATCAACCACATGTAATAGCAAATCGGCCTCGTGCACTTCGTCAAGGGTACTTTTAAAGCTTTCTACCAACTGAGTAGGCAGTTTCCGAATAAAGCCAACAGTATCAGACAACAAAAAAGGCAGGTTGCCAACGACTACCTTTCGCACAGTCGTGTCGAGCGTAGCAAAGAGCTTGTTTTCTGCAAACACATCGCTTTTACTAAGCACATTCATTAGCGTAGACTTTCCCACATTGGTATAACCGACAAGTGCTACACGAATGAGGGCACCCCGATTACCACGTTGGGTAGCCATTTGTCTATCAATGGTTTTTAATTTCTTTTTAAGTAGTGATATTTTGTCACGTACAATACGGCGGTCTGTTTCAATTTCGGTTTCTCCAGGTCCACGCATCCCGATACCTCCACGCTGACGCTCCAAGTGCGTCCATAACCCTTTGAGTCGGGGCAACAAGTACTGATATTGTGCCAATTCCACTTGTGTGCGGGCATAACTGGTTTTGGCACGCTGCGCAAAAATGTCTAAAATAAGCCCCGTGCGATCTAAAATCTTACATTTTAATAGCTCTTCAATATTGCTTTGTTGGGCGGGTGTAAGTTCATCATCAAAAACCACAGTGCTGATATCGTGTGTTTTCACATAGGCTTGAACATCTTCCATTTTCCCACTTCCAATAAAGGTTTTGGGATGTGGCGTTTCTAATTTTTGAGTAAAGCGTTTGAGTACTTTTCCACCTGCAGTTAGGGTTAAAAAAGCAAGCTCGTCCATATAGTCGCTTAGCTGTTGTGCGCTTTGCTCTTGGTTTATAATTCCAACCAATACGGCGTATTCGTACTGATGCTTTTTTTGTTCAATCATTCCAAGAAGTCAAAGTCATTTTTTCGCCATCGAAAACAGCGTAAGTGTTGTATTCTAGCCAATCGCCCAAATTGACATAAGTCGCATTTTTAGGCAACTCAATTTCAAGAGGAAGATGCCGGTGACCAAAAATAAAGTAATCAATGTTTTCGGTCTCTAATTTTTTTCGGCAATAGTGCACCAACCATTCTCCATCGGGGCCGTTGTAAATTTTGTCATCATCACCAGAAAGTAGTCGGTTTTTTAAGGAAAGGTGTTGGGCAATACGCAATCCAATATCAGGGTGAATCCAGCGGTATAAAAATTGAATAAGACGGTTACTAAACACCTTTTTCATGCGCTTGTAACCCTTGTCACCAGGACCTAATCCGTCGCCATGACCAATAAAAAATGTCTTATCGTTAAGCGTAAGCTGTTGGGGGTGATAAAAAACGGGAATTCCCAATTCATCCTCAAAATACCCCTTCATCCACATGTCGTGGTTCCCCACAAAAAAGTAAATTGGAATGCCACTATCAGCGATTTCGGCAAGTTTACCCAGTACACGAACAAATCCTTTGGGGACCACACGTTTGTATTCAATCCAAACATCAAACAAATCACCCATCAAATAAATGGCGGCAGCGTCTTTTTTTACGGTATCTAACCAAGCTATAAATTGTTTCTCACGCAGCCTGCTTTTTTCGGCGTTCGGTGCACCGAGATGGTTATCAGAAGCGAAGTAAACGTTTTTCCCTTTGGGTATGTTCATGGTGCAAAAATACAAATTACTGGTCGGCAGCGTACCACTCGGCATAGGAGCTAGCGGTTTCCTGTAAACGTAAGTGGTGTAAGGCGATTCCTTTGGGAAGTCTGGCGTTAATTTTAGCGGCAAAGTCAATAATCATTTCCTCACTAGTAGGCTGATAATCAACCAATAGAACTTTATGACCGCTAGCTTCCAAAGTTTTAGCTAATTCAACATGAGGTGTGTTTTGGTTGAATACCGTAGCATGGTCAAAAACATCTACAATTTCACCCTTTACAATCTTTTTTAAGTCTTTAAAGTCAATAACCATCCCATATTTAACATGCGTGCTGTCCTGTATGGGTGTGCCAATTACCGTCACATCGAGCTTGTAGCTGTGTCCGTGTACATTTTTGCAAAGGCCATCGTACCCATACAGGGCATGACCGGTTTCAAAAGTGAAGCTTTTGGTTATTCGTATGGTACTCATGCGTTGGATTTTAGTTGTTGCAAGGTGTGTTGTGTTTCGGGCAATAACAATAGGTGCCCAGAAATTTCTGCGTTTTTGGGGAGCAGTTCCGTCCAGTGATCGGTATTTGCCCACAAGGTGTTTTTTAATGCTGCTACAGCTTCTGGCGCATAGGTGGCTAGCTGTTGTGCCAATGCTACGGCAGCAGTAGTAGCCGTTTCTGTATCTGCATAAACCTCTGAAAAGAGTCCATGTTGTAGTGCCCATTGGGCGTTTTTCCATTGCTTGGGTTGCAGTGCCAGTGCACCAAGGGCAGCTTCGCCAATTTTTCGTGCAACGGCAGGCGCAATAACAAAAGGGCCTATGCCAATAGCTAATTCTGATAGTCGTACATCGGCGTTTTCTGTGGCAATAGCATAATCACAAGCCGCCACAATACCTACGCCACCACCAATGGCCTTGCCATGAATCCGTCCAACAATAGGCTTGGAACACGTCCGAATGGCGTTAATAAGGTTTGCAAATCCCATGAAAAACGTTTTTCCCTGCTCGGGAGTTTTTACGGCAAGAAGCTCATCAAAAGAGGCGCCTGCACAAAAGGCTTTTGAAGGATCGCTTTGTAGCAAAATAACTCGAACAGAAGCATCTTTATCACAAGTGTTGATTGCGGTTGTAAGCGCAGTTAGCTGCGCTTGTGGAAAACAATTGTGTTTGGGGTGCGCAAACGTAATGGTTGCCACAGCGCGCTCATTATGAACGTGTACGCCTTCCGATATCTTTTGATTCCCCATATCTTTGTTGTTATGCAACAAGGCAAAAATACGGAATAAACGATTCATAGGTTATGAAACCGATTAAAGGAATATTGTTTGATTTAGATGGCGTGTTTTACGTAGGGAAGCAATTGCTTCCTGGAGGAAACGAAACCCTTGCATGGTTGCGTGAACAAGGGATTAGGTACCAGTTTTTGACCAATAACACCACTAGCTCACGAAATGCACTTGTCGCAAAACTCCAGGGCTTAGGGCTCGACATTCATGAAAATGAACTGCTAAGTGCTAATTATGCTGGGGTGCTAAAGCTTCAAAAAATGGGTTTGCAACGCTGCCGATTGATCCTCGCAGAAGCCGCACAGGCAGATTATCCTCCGTCAACAAATGATGATCCGCAAGCCATTGTGGTGGGTGATATTGGTAATGCTTGGGACTATGATTTGCTAAACGAACTTATGACGCAACTGCTTGACGGTGCCGAACTCATTGCCCTCCACAAAGGACGTTATTTTCAAACCGAAGCAGGACTGCAATTGGACAGTGGTGCATTTGTAGCGGCGCTGGAACACGCAACCAGCAAAAAGGCACATGTAGTAGGGAAACCCACAGCAGCTTTTTTTGAGATGGGAAGCACACTCTTAAACATAGCAACGGATGAGTTGCTGATGGTAGGCGATGATTTGGTTAACGACATTAAAGGTGCCCAAGCCGTTGGCTGTCATGCAGTACTGGTACAAACAGGAAAGTACCGTAAAAACTTGGTTGATAAAAGTGCAATTGTCCCAGACGGGATAATTCCTTCAGTGGCAGCGTTACCTAAGTATTTAACAACGTTGACCCCAACTTAGAACAAAAAATGATTTATTTTTGTCTTGGCGTGTAATACACACAGAAACATACGCTACGCAAGTAGTGGCTCGAGAAAGAGAAAAATACTTGAAAACAGCGGCTGGACGCCGTTGGCGAAAAAAACATTTGGGGATGTACCAGCCCGACAGGTCATTCTGGCGGGGCTCAGTTGGCTACCCGCCCGAACGTAGCGTTCGGTACGGGCGGGGAGTGCTCATTGAAATAGTGATAAAATGTATTTTGTTTATATCTTGTACAGCGAAAAAGGTGCTTGCTATTATGTTGGCATGTCAAAGAATGTATCACAACGCCTCAAAACACATAATAAAGGTCAGGTACGCTCAACAAAACCGTATGTGCCCTGGCGTGTAATACACACAGAAACATACGCTACGCAAGCAACAGCTCGAGAAAGAGAAAAATACTTGAAATCAGCGGCTGGACGCCGTTGGCGAAAAAAACATTTGGGGATGTAGCTCAGTTGGCTAGAGCGCTTGACTGGCAGTCAAGAGGTCGAGGGTTCGAATCCCTTCTTCTCCACTTTAGAGCACAGCAAAGCTGTGGATAAAAGCATAAAAAGCCTTACAAATACATTTGTAAGGCTTTTTATGCTTTAGATGCCTGGACTGAAAGGACAGTTTGCTGTATTTCCTAAAAGGGATTCATGGGAACAAACGATGATTTATCCCTTCTTCTCCTTAGTCGAGCCTAGACCAAATAAATTTAAATTTTAAGCTCCTTAGGGCGAACAGCATCAAAAACGACCCTTCAAAAGGCTATGGGACATTCAAGTTTAAATGTAAGTTTAACCTATCTAAGAGGTTTAGAAGTAGCAAAAAAAAGAAAAGGATATGTCTATGAATTATTAATTATTCATAGTTTCAAAGCTGCCTGCCATCCAATAATCTCCTACATTAATAATCATATTCAGACCTCCTCCACCTTGGAAGATACCTGTTATCGATTGACCAGACCAGGCTTGATTTCCAGCACGGTCTTGTATCACAAGGTTGTTAGACTTTAAAGTAGTGGGGCGAGCAGAGTTCGCATTACGCATAACATAAATATAGATCGCATCCCCAAAACAACAGTTTTCCGGGTTGTCTGGCAAAACAAGTGTTGTGTTATCTGCATTTAGAAAGACAAATGAATTTGGTGTTAAGTTTATAGTGGTATTGTCATTCCAAACTTGATAATTATCCCAGCCATTGAAATTTATTAATCCTTGGCTTGCTACAATGGCATCTGCATATGATTTAGTTGCAGCATCTTGAGCCTCTGTAGGATCTGCCACATTTTTAATCTGATTGCTTTCGGCACTGACAGTTCCGCTTAGCTTGATGTCCTTAGCATTAAGTAATGGAACTACAAATAGAGAAGTGAGTATTGTTAGCAGTAAATGCTTCATTGTTTGATGAATTTAAATGATTGTGTATTGTGGTTCTCGGTAGTAACTTGAAGGACAAACGAGCCGTTATTTAAGCAACCTAAATGCATTTGATCTTGGTTTGTTTCCATTACTTTTCTGCCCATAAGGTCAAAAAGTTCCGCTTTTAAAATATTGTCTGCTTGTATAAATACCCTGTCAGCTGTAGGGTTGGGATAAACAAAGATGCTGTTTGCAGCAGGATTTATGTCTTCAATGGTTAGTCTAGCCCCTGCCGCACTTGCCGTTAGGCGCTGACATATAAGAAAGGACCGCACAATGGAGACCCTCTAAAATTAAAAATTTTATCACAATTAAGCATATTTAATTTGTTGTTGACAAATAGGTTATTAGGTATCATTAATAAAATGGCAACTACGGTTTTTCTCTTCCAAAAACACTAAATGCTCTTCCGTATTTTGTGTATGCCGAATCTGTTCCATCTAATGAATTATAAGGTCCAGTGCCTGAAAAAAACACATTGCCACTGACAGCATAAAAATAAACCCGATATTCAACATCTCCAGAAAGTACAGTCTGCGTATTAGAGAGATCAACCGACGTAAGGTTATAACTAGATCCTCCCGGAGTAAAATCTCCAAGTGAAGAGCTAAAATTGTCAACACTCCATCTTAATTGTAATCTAATACCATTAGTGGTTGGTGCTGCCCCATGTATTACAAAACGATCAAAATCTACTCTTGATGATAATGATAAATTGTATGATAAGAACGGACTTGAGTTAATATCAACTTCTGGTGAATTGCTAGTTGTTGTCCATACATTTCTATTGTCTGCATATGGATTTAACCCTGAATAGTTTTGTGATGCAGCTGTTAAATAATCAACATGAATATTTGCATTTTGAGGATACTGAGTAGTACTTGTGTTAACTCCAAACCATGAAGCCATTTCTTCTCCTATTAGTCCTTCATCCACTTGACCATCACAGTCATTGTCTACACCATCAGAAACTTCTTCAGCTCCTGGATATATGGATGCATCAGTGTCATCACAGTCTCCACTAATAGATACATAGCCATCAGGTTGTGAACAAGATTGCAAAGTAATTGAACCTCCATATCCATCACTATCTGTATCGGCATACCAAGTGTTTCCTACTCCTTCATCCACTTCACCATCACAATCATTATCAATTCCATCACAAAGCTCTGTGGCTTCTGGGTTGATTAAAGCATTCGTGTCATCACAATCGCCATTATTTTCGTTATAACCGTCGCCGTCATTATCAATTTGATTGCCGAGTTCGTTTCTTAAGTCATTAATTAATTCATTAACCTGGGATTGGGTAAAAGAATAGTTGTCTACATAATTTTTTGTGGCTGCATCTTGAGCATAAACAGGGTCAGCTACATTTTTTATTGAATTATTTTCAACACTAACATCGCCACTCAATAATATATCTGCTGGAAGTGTTGGTCCATTTCCGGCTACAAATGTTGGGGATGAACTACTTCCATTCACGTTGATTGTGTTAGAATAATCACTTTCGTCAGTGAATGCAGCATCTTCATTTTTAATGTTCATCAATAAAATGGTTTCATTAGTTTTTTCCCATCTTAATTGCGGGGTAAAATCCGCTGAATACAAAGCAGTCCCAACAACATATCTCATTCCACCAATGTATCCATCTAGATAGCTGGTGTTCCAAAAGATTGCACCAATATTAATAGTATCGGCATTTATCATCCAAACTCCTTTGACAGAACCATCTTCTTGAGCACATTCAGTAGTCCCTAAAAGTGTTCCATCGAGGTATAGGCTAACAACACTTCCGGATCTAACATAAGCGATATGATACCATGTGTTTGTTTCAATTGTACTTGTATTTCCAAACGTTCTATCACCACTACAAACGCCGTTTGAGTTTAAACGCATCCCTATTCTGTCATCTAACAATGCTGCATAGTCGTGTTGTTGCCCGCCAAAAAAGGGAGCTAACCTCTGTCCATTAAACCTCTTGGAAGTGAATTTAACCCATACCTCATAGGTAAAATCGGCAGTTGCATTAAATCTGTCATCCGCATTTAAAATGGTAAGGTACTGTTGATCTGATGCATCAAAAAGAATACTGTTTTGAGCATAGGTTAAAGATGTAATTGAGACTAAAAAAATTATAAAAATATTTTTCATTGCTTGATGATTTTAAATGACTGTGTGCTGTTTGTTTC
>CALKOU010000003.1 GCA_938092005.1 uncultured Flavobacteriaceae bacterium
ATCAATCACTTCAAAGGTACTTTGGAATTCAGTTATTTTTTCATCAACCTCGTCATCTGTAACTGCATCTCTGTACTTTTTTACCTCACACATTTCGACAATTTCTATATGCGTTCCAAAAGCTGAAGATTGTTTTGTTAAATCGGAATATACGTCTAACATACCTGCATAATAATGTCCTAAAACACCGAGTCTATTATTTTGCATTATCGAAGCGACTTTTGTAGCATCTATCCAATCTTGAATTTCGTCCCAAACGACTTGCTCTCCTAAATAACCTGTTACAAATTCATAATCTATTCCTGCACGATTAAAAACATTTGCAAATTCTGGTACCGAACAAGCCTGACAATGTGCTAACCACTCTCCAGTCATTTTACCACGATCTCCCAAAGCATTAAAACTCTCATAATCAATAGCTGCTACAGGTTGAATATTTAAAATCACTACCGGACATTTTACTTTCTGAACCACAGGTAAAACTGTAGATGATAAGGCATAGGTAGATATATATAAAAACAAGATATCTACATCTTCTGTTTTTAATATCTGAGCTTTTTCTCTTGCTACCACTGGAGAATCTACCAAACCAACATTGACTACCTTAGCTCCAAAACTTTCCATTTTAGTTGCTATTTGTTGTTGATAACCTTCTAACCGTTCTAATAAGCCTTCAAATTGCGGCCAATAGGTATCTAAGCCAATACCAAATAATCCTACTTTTATCATTTTAATTTTGTTTTATATTTATTTGCATTGAAAACTAGTTTTTGTCTAATCGAGCATTCAACTTTTTCTTTAACTCTTTGACTAATTCTTTTTGTTCCTCAGCAATGTTTTTTGTTTCCTTTTCTTTTGATGTATGAGCATACAACTCTACAAATCCATCTTTATGAAGAGTCAACCTATGTGTTGATGTTCTAATCGTTGAAGCTTTATTATTGTAAGCTATAGCGTCGTGTCCAGTAGTATTCGGTGCTTCTAATATCTTTTTTAGTGACACACCATAGCTATGTTCAGGAATTTCAATTCCAGCTAAATCGCATAGAGTTGGGAATATATCGACTGTTTCAACAATGGCATTTGCGTTAGCACCTTTATGTTTCATTTCTGGATAATGAATTATTAAAGGCGCATGTAACGATTCCTCGAACAAACTGTGTTTTCCCCAAATTGCATGTTCTCCTAAATGCCAACCATGGTCTCCCCAAAGTACAACAATAGTATTTTTATCTGCTCCTGTTTTTTTTAATGCTGCAAGAATTTTGCCTACTTGGGCATCTGCATAACTGACACATGCAGCATAATGACGACGCAAATCATTCGCAAAATTAACATCTTTATTAGGTTTTTTACCCCAACGGTTATATTTCATGAATTCACCAGATCCATGCCATGTTGTTCTTCCTTTCGGTTTTTGAGGATGTTTTATTTCGGGAAGATCAACACCATCATACCTATCATAATATGTTTTTGGTGCACCAAAAGGCAGGTGTGGTTTAATAATTCCAACAGCAAGAAAAAACGGTTTTTCTTTATTACTGGCAAGTGCTCCTAGTTGTTTGACAGCTTCATCTGTAATTGCTCCATCTGGATAAATGTTGTCGTCTCCTTCTACAGTCTGAAAAACTGCCATATCAGCTGATTTCACTCGAATCTGACCATTAGCCAATCCATGCATCATTCCTCGTGGGTTTTCCCATTCCGCGACTGGCATAAGATGCTTATCCCACGCAGTGGGCATTTCTACTTTTGTGCTATCATTCCAATTTTTTCCACCTCTCCCTCCAGGGTGGTGAGATACTTTTCCAACCGAAACCGTTGTATAGCCATATGTTCTGAACCACTCTGGGATACTTTTATCTACTTTTTGAGTGCCTTGTTTTATTTTTTTTGCTCTGCTAAAAAGTGCATTGTTTCCAGCTGGCCCATATTGCCCTGTTAATAAAGTATATCGAGATGGACCACAGCTTGGAGAGTTTACAAAATGTTTCTGAAATTTAATTCCTTTTTCCGCTAAAGCATCAATATTAGGTGAGCTAATATACTCTGCTCCAAAACTCTTTAACTCTGGACGTAGGTCATCTACACAAATAAGCAGCACATTTGGCTTTTGAACAATTTCTTGTTTTTGACAATTCGTCAAGAGGAAAAAAAATAACGTAACAAAAAAAATAGGAACTATTTTTTTAGCTATGATTATTATATTTTTTATCGTTTTCAACAGTTTTTTAAAAATTTATATTTTCTTTAAACTTTTATATACAATTCACTTACCTTTTTTAAACGATCGGTATCTAATTCCAAACCAAAACCTGGTGCTGATTTAAAGGAGTAATATCCATTGGATTCCTTTTTTGTAGCTGAGCTTTGCAAACATTCTAAATAGATTTTAGAGTCTTCCTTTTTCTCTATCGCTTCTACCCAAGTAGCTCCTACTCCTATTGCTATTTGTTGCCACGCAGAACACGCAGGTCCCACCAAACTATCATCACCTATCATCACTTTTGCGCCTATATCTTTTACTTTTTGAGCCAATTGTACTGCATGCGTTAAGCTTCCCATAGTTGAAGGATGTAAATTATAAATTCTTCCCATTCCTTTTGATATAGTGTCTATACCTTTCCAAGCTGGACGCATTGGAGCATCTGGAATCAAAGTTAAATCACCAACCATACTTTGCAACTCTATCCATTGTTTTGTTTTCAAATGTGCCGGATCTTCTATGGCATTTAAACCATTTGCACTAAAACGGTCTAAAATCTCTTTTAACTCATCTAATGATCTCCACTTTTTATACCCTTTATTCGCATCAGAAATAACCACTGCCTCATCACCTAAAACATCTCTTATGGTACGTAATAACTTCTTGTCAACCTCTTCATCACCATACATTTTAAATTTCATGTGATGGCCTAAGTTTTGCTCAATACTTTTTTCTGCTTCTTCTCGTACTTTTTTCTCGTCTTTATCTAGAATGCAATACAATCCTGGAACTGGTTTAGTTCCGTTTAAACCTAATAATGCTACAGCAGATTTATTTTGAATTCGTCCCGAAAGATCTAACAGTCCCATATCTAACGACTCTAGCATTTTTAGTGATCGCTTTGTGCCTAATACTTGTTCTGATGCTACTAATTTTTGGGCCTCACCAATGGTTAAACCTTTGAATTGCTTTAAATAATCAACCCAAGCCGTAGGTTTAAAATCTGGATTGTTTTTTGAAGCTGGTGTTTCTGTCCACCCGTAAAAATCTCCTGAAGATATCTTAATAAATAAATGCTGACGGTTATGCCAAGTTCCCCATGAAAAATAACGTGGAATGTTAATGTCATATCGAAATATTTCAATTTTTGTGATGGTTTCGTTTCGATATTCGTTTCCGTTTTTGTTGACGCATGATGATAACAAAGGATATGTTGCGCCTAGAATTCCTATTGCAGACATGCTTTTTATAAAATCGCGTCTATGTGTTCCCATATTGATATCCAGTTTCGGGTTATACTTATTAATTTAGTATTTGTATCTCCCTGATTGAAGGTGCTTCTTTTGCATCAACAATAAACAACCTACATTTTGAAGATTCAATAGTATCAAATTGATGAGTTTTATTGGCTCCACAAGTGGTTCCTGTTACAATAGGTTTCCATACTTCGTTTTCCCAATATTGAAGTTCATAGGACGAAATGTTATTCTCATATTCATCAATAATAATTTTATTAAAGGTTTGTGGTTTTACCCATTCTACTTCTACATATTGGTTGCTGTTTTCAGCAGCTAACCAGCGGGTTTTGTCATCTTCGTCATTCGCTTTAAAAGCTTCAAAACCAGGAAGTTTCTCTGTTTCAATAAACATAGACGAGGCATTCATTCTACCTAATTTTGCTAAATTATCTGTGTCATGCAACGGTTCTGGAAATTGAATTACAGGCAATTCATCTACTTTAAAATCATAAACTCCAGATGGTACATTAAAAATTACGTAATTACCTACCGCTTTGTTTTTTTCCATTCCTACATAGGAAATATCCTCAGTTTTCGCAGCTAAAACACCGCTTTCATATATGCCCTCTTTACTTGTTGCTGGTAGATATACTTTAGCTGTTGTATTTATAGGGATTTCAATATGAAATGTGGCACCTTTGTCTTCTTTTTTCCAGTTGACGACTACATTACCATACATGGATTCATATTCGGTATTCGCAAAAGTTAAATCACCTACAGGTGCAGGTTTAATAATCATATTTTGCATGCCTAATTGTTCTGGGTTTGGACGAATACCGCCAAAACCTTTAATGAAATAGCCACCAATTCCTGTGTAACAGGTGTGTATTTGACTGTTCCCTACTGCTGACCAACGTTCTGGCCATACGGTTTTACCTTGCTCTAAAAAGTAACCATAGCTTGGATGATGTTTGTCTCTTAATAGTTCATAAATTAAGTCCATTCGTTCGCCAGATTCTGTAAAATAACGTGTATATAATGCTTGCCCAGAGCTACCTGTGTCGTAATACGGAAATTTATACAGTACATTATCAACCAAATTCGCTTCTACTTTTTCTTTTTCAGACGCTGGTGTTACACCTGATAACAGTGCAAAAGCTTGATCTACTTGGTATCCTTTTATGTATTGACCTGTTTCTGGATTATACGATAATTTATGTGTCGCTTCGCGTTGCACTTTTAACCTATCGTTATAGATTTTAGCATCATCGGTATTACCCAAAACATCAGCAATATTCACGGCGTTCTCTAGCATAAACGCATACAAACAATTGTTAAAATGCACGGCTTCTGGTGAGTTACTACTTGTCCAAAAATTACCTCTTGGTGTGCACCAATCTCCTAATCCAGGAAACTCTCTTAGTCCTTGTGTTCCTGCTTTTATGGCACCTGATGTTTCGTAGTTTGAATTTTCAAATAACCACGCCATCCATTTTTGCATGGATTCGTAATTGTCTTCCAATACTTTTTTATCTCCTAACATGCTATAGGTTTCCCAAACTGTTAATGGATTATTAGCTTTCCACATTAGAAATGGACGATCTTCTTCATTAATTACAGCACGAATTTTACCGTCAGAAAATTGTGCATCTCTTGTGAATTGTAAATATTGATCCATATAGGCACCACTTTCAAAGTTTGGCAATGCATCGCCATACATGGCGGCAACTGTTACTTCACCCCAACCACGACGCTCTCGATGCGGGCAATCAACCAAAATGCCATCCATAGTATTGGCCAAATAGGTATTTAAGTTAATCTGATAAATTTGATTGAGTTGCGTATTAGATGATTTAAACTTGCTAATTTGCTTACGGTCGTTGGTAACCACATACCCTCTAGCATCTTCAATTCTTGGTTGATATTTTACCCCATGAACCGTAATCCATCGTCCACCAGCAACGTTAAAGCGATTTTGGAATTTTCCTTTACCTGATTTTCCGTAGATGAATTTACTCTTCTGATTCCAACTGGACGTTTCCCCTAATTGATCACTAATTTCAAAGAAAATGGAATCACCCTCAACGCCATTATGCAGATTCATTTCAAAAAATCCAGTGTAATTTTCTCCCATATCTATACGATAGGTACCATCATCATTTTTATCTACAGCAATGGCTTTGATCTCCTTAAACTTTACCTGAGGCTCTACCATTTGTGCACTTAATTCAGCAGTTATTGGGCTGTATAATGCACGTACTTCTCTATTTTTTCTGCTATTAAGCGCAAAACTTATATTGTTGCCCTCTGGAATTTGACCATTTAAAACTTCGTGATTGTAAATACTGGCATTCATCCAATTGCTGTCATCGTATTCTGCGGTGTTCCAATCATCTTCTCGTTTTCTATCGTCTATAGTTTCGCCACCAAAACGCAGTATATCCCAATCGCCATAATATTCGGTATGGCTTTTTTTAGTTTTCCAAGTGGTATCGGATTTTAGAGTGATTTGCTCGCCTCCTGCTATAATTTCTGCTTGTGCTTTAAACACAAAAGGGATGTTTCTATACTCTCTAATACGTCTCCAACGCGACCATCCTGCGGCATGCCAAATGGCTATAACATTATCTCCTTTTTTAAGTTTATCAGAAATATCATACGTTAAATAGGCAATCCTTTTTTTCATGTAAGTTGATACAGGATTCATCACATTTTTGGTGATTTTTTCTCCGTTTACATACAATTCATGATATCCAAAAGAGCCTACAAACACAAATGCTGATTCAGCTTTATCTGAGAGTATCACATTTTTTCTATACCAATTGTGGTCGGTTTTTTTCTGGTCAGATTTTAGAATCCAATCGCCTTTCCAATCAGATTGTTTGAGTAATCCCATTGAAAACTTTGCAGGTTCGCTCCAATTGGAAGCATTTCCATCTTTATCCCAAACCTTTACTTTCCAGAAATACTGTTTTGCAGATTCTAACGCACTGCCTTGATATGTGTTGTTTACAGATTGATTTGAATTTACTTTTCCTGAGTCCCAAACATCGCCTGTGTTATCATTTAATTTATCTAAACTACTTGCTACTAAAACTTGATAAGCGGTTTGTTTTTGTCCTCTGGTTTGTTTTTTTTGAATTAGCTTCCAACTCAATCGTGGTTTTGGATTGTCAATTCCTAATGGATTTACTTTGTATTCACAACGCAAATCCTGTGTTTTTACTATTGAAGATTTACTACAACTAGCTGAAAATAACATCACTAATAATAAAAAAGGGTAAATAAGTTTTAAGTAAATGGTTTTGTTTAATTTAATTTTCATTTTTATCAATATTTTGTTTCTGTGATTCTTAATATAATCACGACTTAAACTAGAGAAACAGTGCTTTCATTAGAATTCCTTAAATATATTCCTAACATATTAATTTTTTATCCTGTATTGTCATGTAATAAATTATTTAAAAGAAAAACGGGACTAGCACCTAGGAAATTTCTATCTACAATTAAATAAGTTTAATTACTTAACAGTTCTAGAGGTGGGTATTGTAAAACTTCTAAAGCCGTTAAATTTTGATAAAATTTAGAATTACCATCGATCCATTGCTCTTTTAAAAGCGTTGAAGCCTTAGAAAGCATTGGTTTCATTTCAGCATTCATGGTATGTAAAACACCTCCCTTAGAGATTTCTTTAAAAGGCCATTTCTCTGGTTGATTGATATATTTTTTTAAATACGAAAAAGCGTTTTTTAATGATCGCTCATCTTCTGTTTTAAAATTCCACAAATCAACTCCTAACTTTTTACCAATAAAAGTTAGTTCTGTTAACGACCAAAGGTTTAAAGATGCATAGTGTACAGATCGTGTTCTACCCATTTCTTTGGGTTGCCTTCCATTAGGTAAAATTTGAACTGCTATTCTGTTGTATTTTGCGTTTTCTATAATTTGTTTTGCTTTTTCTACTCTGTCTAAATAGAGTAATAAACCCACTATTTGGTGATTGTAATGATTTGCGTGATTTTGCCCAGTTTTTCCTGCTTCAACTGCCATACTATCTGTAAGTAACCAACGAAGATAGGAAGTCATCCAAATATCCATATCTTGTTTAATTATACTTGGCAGAACTCCTGCCTGTTCAAAAATTTGCAATGCCGTTATTACATGATATTGATTTAACCATTCTTGCACTCCTGCTTTTCGTCCATCAGCAGCACCTGGAACTGATTGACCAAAATTAATATTTGGATTTACTTTGGTTTCTGCATTGATGTACCAAATTTTGATTAGATCAATAGCCTTATTTGCATACTTTTTATTCTCTGAAAAATAAAACGCCCAGGATAAAGTTTCAATAGTCATAAAAAACTCTGAAGCTCTTTTAAAATCGGTGTCATAACCATTAGAAACAGGGTTTATCTCTCCGTCTTTTGTTACCCAAGGTAACCCATCATGCTTTGTAGCATCTGGCCATTTATAGGGAGCATAACTTAAATAATCGTGTTTATTACCACTAGCTGGAATTTTTGTTTTATTCGTTACAGGATTAGCATTGAATTGCAATAATTTTTCAGCCTCTTCTATCACAATTTTATACTTACTTAAAAAAAAAGAATCCTTTTCTTTTATTTTTTTCTTTACTTGATTGTTTAGGTTGATATTGTAATAAATTAATGAACGTTTACTTTTAAAAATTTGATTCTCGTAAGTGTTTCCGTTTTGTGCATAAAACATAATACTTGTGAATAGTAAAACCATTGTAAGTACTGCCCTATTTTTCATTTTTGATAGATTACTATGTTCTATTGATATGGTTCTCGATACTATTGCGATAAAAAAATCGGAATCACTCGAACTGACACTAACGCTAACTTACTGAGATAGTAATGCGCAACTCATTTTGTCCTTCTTCAAAAAACACTTCTAAAGGTAAAGCTTCAACTCCAGGTACCATATTAAAGGTTCTATTGCCTTCCATATCCTTTATTTTTAAAGGCACATTTGCTTTTATCGTCACTAAACCTTCTGGTTTTTGGATTGTAATTTCTGTATCGGAAATTTTAGTAACTGCATCATTGTTTGGTGAAATTATGGGTAAAACAAAGGCAGTTGGTGCTGCTATTCCTTGGTTTGAAGCTACTTTTATTTTAAATCCATTGTCTGTACATGCATAAGATAAATCAAATATTGATGCCGTATTTGTAACGACTTCTCTTTTTTGATTTTTTAATGAAACTTCCGAAGAAATAACAACCTTACCGTCAATGTCGCTCGTGTTAGTTGTGGCTTGTAAATCATACAAATTAGTGTACCATTCTTCGTTTTTAAAAGTTTCTATTCTAGGGGTTAATGCGATGTCTTTATTTGGTTGGGGCTGTTGATTGTAAGGTTCTACCATATGGTATTCTGCCATACTCGCTGCACACAATAAACCAACTTTATTATGGTACAAAACACCTAAGCTAGCACCTGTAGCTTGACGAAAATCTTCTTTATAGTGATATTCCGCATCGTAAGCACTAACAGTACCCCTCCAGTCTCCACGAGCAAAAAGGGTGACATCTAAATCTTTAAAATATGTTGTCCCGTCAGAAGTGAGTCTAGGTAATGGAGTATTTGCATTGATTTCGGGCAAGTGTTCCCAATGGTCTAACAAAGCCGCCAAAGGTTTTGCGTGCGTAAACGTATGGTGCACACAAGGTGGAATACCTGCTTCTATGTAGCCTGGCCCGCCATGTATTAGTCCATCAGCAGTACAACGTTTTAATAATTCTGTATTTTTCACAGCAGCAGTTCCAAATGCAGGATTCACGTCTGCCAACATCGCAAATGCTGGTTGGCTACCATCGCAAGTTCTACTTCCCCAGTAACTCCATTTATACATTCTATTTCCCCAGCTGTTATCCCAACCACCGTCAGGCAACATAAATTCTAAATGACTATTTAATGATTTGGTGACCAATTGTAATAACTCCTCATCTTTTTCTTTAAGCGCATACATCACCAAGCTATTAAGGGTTTCTTCTACATTGTAGCCTAAATCCACCCCATACAATCCTTTTTCACTTAATCTACTCGAAGGTTTTTTACATTCTCCAAAAAGTAAGCCCTCTTGTGGTGTAAAGTATGTTTTAATTTCGGAAGCTAATGTTTTACTCCTTGCTTTAAAATCATCTCTATTTAATACATTACCTATTAAATTTAATCCATAAATCGCTGTGCCTGGATAGTTAATGTTTGTAAAATCTATAGTGAATGTATCGTAAATATATTGACCTGCTTTGCCTAAGCGTTTTGTCCAAGCCTTTCGAGTAGCTTCATCTAGAACATGACCATGATATTGTAATGCTTCTGCCAAAGCAATAGCGCCAAAAATGGTAATCCCTTTCCACGATTTTGGGTTTGGAACTACTGTCCAAGCACCATTTTCTTGTGACACATTATTCGCTGCCCAAGTCATTACTAATTTAGCTGCTTCAACATACTTTGGATCACCTGACACATCTGCCATATACAAAAACGGATAAACTGCATCCATGCAACGTCCATGGATGTGAGAACAGGATGGGCAATCTAATGAGCCATGCATTTCAATGTTTGAAGGATCGTTGATTTGTATTGCGATCATACCATCACACCAATCTTTCAAAAGCTCTGAAATCAGATTTTTAAATTCTTGAGAGTGTTCTGGGTGGCTAGAACAAGCATTAAAGAGTCCAGCCAAAGGCATAGATAAGCCTACTCCTGCAAGAGTAGATAGTTGAATAAAATTGCGTCTTTGCATCTGTTTTATTTTGGTTTAATGTGTGAAAAATTACCAAAACATAAATTAAAAACCATCCTGCTTTGTCCTGTAGTGTTAGAGTAAAAAAGCCAGAACAAAATATTGTTCTGACTTTTGCCTATTTCAATAATAAATCTCAAATTATTATTTAATCAAAAGCTTAGCATGATAAGCATTGTGATCATGCGCCAACACCTTAATAAAATATAACCCAGGAGAAAATCTGTTGTTGTTTTCAATTTTGATATTATCATCTGTGATCCTATCTCTAAACACAATTTTGCCTGTTATGTTGTACATAATAACATCTGCTTGCGCAATATTGATAAGCGCAATAGTAAATGATTCATTTGCTGGGTTGGGGTATACTTTTACAGAAGGTATAAATAAATTTAAATCATCAAAACTTAATGAAGTAGATTCTACCAACCATTTGCTCCGGTCATCAGTGTTTGAGTTGTGGTTCACAGTGCCATCTATATTGTGATATAAGTACCTTTTCCGGTTATTAGTTTCAAAACTATAGGATCCATCATCATGAGGAATAATTGTCCATATTTTATCGGAAACAGCAATGGGTGAGGCCCAAGATGTACTAACCAAGCCTGGGTCAGAAGAACTACCAGTAAAACGTATCGTACCCTTAACTTCACTGTCAATATTGTAAAAATTTTCGCCAGGAACCTCAGCCTTTACAAATTGCCATTCCTTATCCGAACCTTCACCAGTATCACTAGCTACAATATTAGAACCAGAAGACATCAAATATTTGCCAGTGGCTAGATTCTTTACTCTGTAAACAGTACCGCTCAAATCGGTTGGGTCTTCCACTTTTATGTGAATGGTAATTGCTGTTGATGAAACGGTTTGATTATTTTGATTCTCGGCAACCGCTTGAATCGTTTTTGATCCCAGTACATCTGATGACCAATTAACAGTATAAGGAGCTGTGCTATCTTCACTATAAACTTGACCGTCAACAAGAAACTGCACTTTAGCAATGGAACCATTTTCATCAACGGCATCCGCTGAAATTGTTATGGATTCGTTTATACTATACGACTCTCCGTCATAAGGGGAAGTTAAAGACACTCTATAGGGGTCTTGATTAATATCTAAATCAATTATTTGTAGATATAGCGGTCGTTGATCACCTGAAGCGTTTTCCATCATATAGTAATACAACTTACCATTGTTTACATAAGCTACACCATGTCTAAAACGCCTTCCTGAGGTTGCTTCATAAACCGTTTGAAAATTATTGGTTCCTCCCTGAGACTTTTTAATAAAAATTCTGCCAGAAGCGTTTAACCCAATCAAATAAATATTATTCCCAGAAGTATATAATCTATCCCCGCCACCAAAATCTGTTGATGTAGTAAACGCTGTATCACCAGCTTTTCTATAGGTGTGTACGTATTTAGTCACATTATATTGATTGTCTTTCACTTGCCCTATTACATGAACGTCTCCCCTATCGGTAACTGTCCAGTCAAAACCACCAACCATATACACTTTGTCTTTTTGTGTGGTTGAAACAAGATCACCAGGCTCGTAAATCAATATTTTGTCGGCATCTCTAAGTGGTGTTGTAAAAGACGTGCCGTTATAATTTTTCCAATTCGTCTGCCCACTTTGATCGTCCGAGTAAGCTATATAAAAACCATTTTGGTAAAGATACTTATCATTAGTATCTTGAAGTCTTCGCTGAAAACCAATTCTGATTTTCCCACCTACATACTTGAACCTGCCATACATCCCCCAGTTATATGGCTCACCATAATTTTTAGCATTTTTATCTGCAAACTTTACAAAATTAGACCATGATGACGAATTTGCATCATATTTTGCGAAATGATATCCTCCGTTAGGACTCGCTCCCTGCCGCATAGAAAAGAACAAATCACCTTGATTGTTAGTGAAAAACTTCGGATATGTGCGTTCAGAAAATGCGCCATAATCCTCCACCCCGTTCAAACTTAAGTGGGTATAATCGTTATCACTGTCTTTTACAAATTGATCTAAGGTAAAGTCCGCATCAGGAACATCAGCGGCATTTTTTTTAGAATACGAATATCTAAAATAATCATCACTTAAACTGCCGTCAGTTGGCCGTGTTCGGGTGTAAGCATGCATATCAAAAAGCAAGTGAATGGTTCCATCTAATGGACTAACCCCAACACCAATAGTGTTATGTGACTCCCCTATATACCAAACATTTCGCCATCCAGTATGTTGGTGAGGAAATTCAATTGTTTTTTGAGTTCCCGTCGCCGTATTATAACGGGTTAACATCATCTGTCTGTTTTGTTTTCCTCCTTTATACCACGTCATAAATACATATTCTTTGTATGTAGTAACACAATCTCCATGAGCTGATATCTGAGGACCAAAAGCATAATCATACCCTGAGGCTGAATTAGGTGCTGTTTCTGAAGTAACTTTACCACCGTCAAAATGCAGGGCTATGTCGGTAATTTTAACCTCTCTTTCAAGCATTACCTGGGCATTTAAAACACCCGAAACACATAAGAAGCCAACAAAAAAATAATGCTTTAGCGCTTTAAATTTTATCATTATTAAAGAAAATTGATGAGTTAAAGTTGACTGTTAACAATTAATACACTATCCTGAACTATCCTGCTGCGCTAATTACCCATAACCTTTATGCTAACTGGTCCTAATAAGCCCGAGCTGTCCAAAGTATCGTCACCCTTTTTAGGCGGATTGGTAGTCCATGTTTTCTTTTGCTTATTAGCACCTCTATTATCAAAAATGAGCTGATTTCGCCAAGTATTGGTGACTTGCACCACAAGGTTATTTTCTCCTTCTTGAACAACATCAGTAATGTCAAACGAGAAGGGCGGTGCCCATTTCACACCCACCTTTTTTCCATTACACCACAATGCCGCGATATTCGAAACAGCTCCCAAATCAATGGTGACCGCTTTGCCAGTACTTGCAAGACGAAACACTTTTGAATAGGTTGTCGTCCCGGAATAGTGCTTTACAGCATCGTGCTCCACATTTGTTAATGATTTTAAAACGGGTAGCGTTATTGATTTTGGTGTGTCCCAACCGTCCTCAAACGTTAGTTCCCAATCTGTTTGAAGTAATTGCTCATCTACATCTATGGTTTTGGTTGTTTTTTCTACACCCTGATAAAATTGATATGTGCCAGAAGTAGAGGCTACAAGTTGATTTCCTTTCCAAAATACTTTTGGAAAAACGTTTGTGTCATGAACTTTATGCCAACCTTTTGCCGAACTTAAAACAACTTTATTGTTGCGCGTCACCTTTGAGGCAAAAGGCTGTTTATTACCTTTTGAAAAAACAACAATTGCACTTCCGCTTGGAGCGAAAGATAGTGCGACATCAGTTCTATTACCAGACACGCTCCAGATGTTAGCATCTTCTTGTTTTCCGTTAAAAGCATTCCATATTTGTGGATAAACATCTTGAACTCTAAAGCTTATTGCTGCATCAACGGGTTTGTCGTGATTTGACGCTAAAAAATATATATGCGCATCCGTTGTTTCACGATGTATCCAATTGATATCCAATGCTTCTGGCAATATCACATCTTGTTCAATGCGCTCTGCCTCTAAAACAGCTTCAAGGGTTGTTCCCCAATACACTTTCCCCTTTCCAGTTTTTTTGACACCTGCTGCTGTATTTCCCCACAATTCATCGGAAATTGCTTTTAATGCTTTGATATCATCCTCATCATCCATCAAACTTGGGGAATCCTCTGGTTTATCACCAAGGATTACAGCTCCATTGAGCACCAATTCTTTTAGTTTTTTTGCAGTAGACAACAGCATTTGTTTCGAATCTCTAAGTGTGATAATTCGATAATCACCCGCATCTTTGACATGAATTTTACCATTTTTCACTTGCACTTTATCGTGTAAAATCTCTGCATTCAGATAATCAAACCTATACCCTTTTGGAAAAAAATCTAGATCAAAAGGTGGTCGCTCAAAGTGGTCACCATAATAACGCAACACATCAGCTACATATTCGCCTTGCTGCAAAACATACTGATTTCGGGTTAGGTAATCTGTCCAGTTAGACATGTATTTCCACCAAGTTTGCTCACGTACTAACGGAAAACCAATATTACCGCCAAAGCTTGAACCTGGAACCACATCGGTTTGTGGTGTATGTGAAAAGGTATGAAACACCAAATGATTTATACCTTTAGTAAAGTTGTAGTCAATCAAATATTTTACTGAAAATGGGTGTTCATTCCACTTCACTCCCACCTGAGTACAAGCTTCAGCTGCTAAAACTGGCTTGTTGTAAAGATGAACTGCAGACGCCGCATTAAAAACAGGCTTTGCATATTCATTTTGAGCAGAAGGTGCTTTAGGGTACCAAAATTCTGTCATAGGCACATCACTTACACCATAGTAACGCATCGGATCAATGGGCAAAACTTCTCCTCCAGCTCCTTCGGTATAAACTTCAGCTCCCATATCGTGTGCTACCGTTGCAAAATGCTCAAAGAAATTCTCAATAAATACCTCATCCATGGTGTGCCGTAAGTCTCTTAAAAACTTGGTTGTTAGCGCTGGACTTTCAACAACATATCCCATGGTGGCAGGCAAATAAGGTTTCATGCTATACCCCCTTCTATTTTCAAATTCAATAAACATATCTTCAGCGTGTGTTGTCCATGTAGGCACATGACTTTCCCAGCTATCTATTAGTAAACCATGTAATTTCCCATCGCCAATAGGCCCTCCATCTTTAATCAAATCACCAATCATGCCCTTTCGCAAATGGTTTTCTATAGCTATTTTATCTAGCTTACTGGACTCCCATCCCGTAGCTTCAGGAACAGCCGGTTTGTTTGTTAGCCGCATGTTAACATGACCAAAGCGCACTACTGTCCAATCTCCCTGTGGCACTTCCCAAGTCAAATTACCATCGGCAGTCATTTTATCAGTCAGATTGATTATTGTATTCGCCTTAACAATTGTATTATCAGCATACCCAATATTAACTTCTTTTTCAAGGCGTCTTAGCACTTTAGCGGCTTTTGCTTCGTGGTTATGGAGTTTTGGCTTTGAACTTAATCGGATAAATTCTGGCGCTATTGCATGTTCACCTTCAAACGTAAATTTAAATTCGGTAGAAGTTGTTTCTGGAATGGCGAGCGTAAGGTGCTTACGTCTATCGTTCCAATTTGCATCGGGAACCTTTAGTAATGCGATTTCGATTAGGGTATCGTCAACAAGCGCCTCTACCTTAAGCCTGACGTTAATTCGTGGGTACTGTGTGTTTAAAACAGCGTGACGTAGTTGTGGGAAACGGATAGAACGTAACGTTACCTTCTTTTCAAAAATAGTTTTCACCCAAGTGTTTGCATTATTTACTTTTGAAATTCCTTGAATTCTATACTGCTTTAAAGGCTTATCTAAATGTGTAGTTTTTCGCGTAACGATTAGCTTGGCATCAGGATTAAAAATGTCTTGCCATGGAACTAAATCATTGTTGGTTTTAATTTGAGAAGGCATTAAAGGAGCCACATCGTCTCCTTTGGGGGTTGGAAACGCCAGCACTTGAACATCTTGATAGTTATAATCGGGAGTTAGATAACGTGCATTAATCGGTAGTATTTCACTAAACTCCTGACCACCTGACACCCTATAAACCGATTCAACCAACTCACGTTGAGCTTCTTCTACTGGAACCCAAGGACCACCCGTCATGGACCAGCCTGGGCAGTTCTGCATCGTGAATTTTAAACCTAAGCGCTTACACTCATCGGCTGCGTGACGTATCAAATCCTCCCATTCGGGTGATAATATTTTTACTGGCTTTACACCAGGAAAAGACCTTCCAGCTTTGTTAAAAAGGTGTATTCCTTGCAAACCAGAAGCTTTTACAGCTTCCAAATCCAACGTTAAGCCTTCTTTTGATATGTTATTCCCATTCAAATGAAACCACGTCTCGGGACGGAATTTAAAAGAGGGGGATTTAAAGTTTTTTGATAGTTCTGCTGCACTAATTTCAGACGAGGAAAATGATTTTTCTTCGTTTTTCATCTCACAACTAAAAATGAATATCACTAAAAAAAGAAACTGAAATTTGCGCATTACTTAAATTTTTAAACTTGATTTAAATTAAAAGTATAATGTCTTTTTTAGTATCCTGTTGCGTCATGTATTAAAACTAATCTTTTGAATTACGGTACACTGAAACAATTTTTGGTGTTTAATCATCAGCAATCACTTAAAAACTTTTTTGTAACAGCATACAACAGGATAGTTTTGAATAAGTTCGTTTGCTATATTTGAATACCACAGAACAACACACATGAAAACATCAAAATTTACTTATAAAACTACCTCATTATGCTTCCTAATTGTTTTGGTGGCATTTTATTCTTGTCAGTCTGATAAAGATATTAACGAGGAATTAGACCCCATTGTCATCATTCCTACTCCAGAGCCAGAAGCAACTGATGAAGTGTTGGATGATGATTTATCATGTAAAACAGAGTTCAGAAACAACTCAAGAACAAAAGATATCCCAAATCCAGTTAATGTAGGGACTATGGACGACAGAACTTGTTATGCAGACTACACAGAAAGCACAATTTATGGCAAGGTTTGGGGCGTTTACAACATAACTGCTGGTTCTAACCATAAGGATGCTGCTAACACCTTACAGCCCAGAATGGAACGTGCGCTTCCGGTAGCAACAAAAACAACTGTTGGTACTTACGTTAAATTTACTGGAGTTGTAAGAATCCTTGAAGCAGGAAAAACCGACAGTGATAGCAGTGACGGTACGTACATCATGCAGGCCAAAGGAAAACACACAGGCGGAGGTGGTTCTGCCGATCCCGCAATATGCTTGTTTCTAGCAAAACCTGTATATGGAATAGATGGTAACGGCAACCGAACACAAATTTCCTTTAATATTTTTAGAGAACAAATTAAATACCGTGGTGGATCTGGATCTGGAAGAGATGTTGTTTTTCTTACTAATATTAGAAAAAATGTTGCGACAACTATTGAGCTAGAGGTGGGCTTTAGAGCAAATCCAAACGACGCATCGAAAAAAATACACTATGCCGATGCTGTAATCGGTGGAGAGGCGTTTAATTGGAACATTCCTGAACCGGACAGAGGTACGGAATCTAAAATTAGATACGGTGCTTATCGCGTAAAAGGTGGAAGAGGTCAAATTAGATGGGCAGACACCACTACGGAAAGAGTACAAAAATAACGCTCTTTTATACGTTATTGACGTGATTGCGCTATTGGTAATGTAACATTTTAGTACTACAAACCTTTTTTATTGGATTTGAACCGTCTTACTTGGTTTATAACCAATACGGTGTGCCTGAGTAACCAATTTAGCCCCAAGTGGTAATGGTATCGAATCTTGATAAATTTGCCAAGATGATGCAGCCTTCTTACCTTCCAAAATGACTTTATATCCTATAGAAGCACCTTTTGTGTTGCAACTTATGGTAGCTACACCATTGTTAGTACTTATAACAGGATCAGAGGTTACAGATTGAGCAACACGACCATTCCATAATTTTTTAATCAATTCTTTTTCTGGTAAATCTGGATTATCACCTATCGTTATTAGCCATTCATCCATTTCTAAGCGAAGGGCTTGAAGTGTTTCTAGAAAGGCGGGGTCAGCTGCAAGATTATTTAATTCATAAGGGTCAACAGAGCAATCAAAAAGTTCCTCTTTTGGTTTGCTTTCCCTAAACCATTGG
Organism: uncultured Flavobacteriaceae bacterium; assembly: GCA_938092005.1. Lineage (GTDB taxonomy): Bacteria > Bacteroidota > Bacteroidia > Flavobacteriales > Flavobacteriaceae > UBA7446. The sequence continues at coordinate 17,979 of CALKOU010000003.1, forward strand.
CTTTGAATTTCATCAAGCCGACCTTCATCTTTTAAACGCAATAATTCTTGCATGGATGGAATACGCTCTCTATAAGTTATAGGCAAATAATATCCTTGGTCTGTTCTATAGTTTCTAATGTATTTGAATCGCTTATTCCTTACTGCTCTAATTACATCTGTTTCTGCATCAAACCGATCTGCTGCAGCATGAATAAATTCACGTTTATCGGATTTAAAAGTTCCCAAAAAGGCTTGCCCTTGCATATAGGGTTTGGGCTCTTCACCAATGAGCGACAATAATGTTGGCGCAAAATCGACAAAACTTATGAGTTGATGATCATTAGTTCCTGATTTGGATTTTTTAGGAAATCTGATAATCATAGGAGTGTTTAATCCAGAGTCATAGATTAGTCTTTTTTCTCTTGGCAATGGACCTCCATGATCGCCGTAGAAAAAGACGATGGTATTGTCAAGCAAACCGTCGTCTTCGAGCTGCTTTAATACTGCTCCCACTTGTTTGTCCATTTCAGCAATATTGTTATATAACTTCCACATATCACGACGTGTCTTTGCAGTATTCGCCAAATAAGGCGGAATATCAAATTTGGTGTCCTTAGATAAATGTACAGGAGTATCTTCTTCCGTCATGCGATTATTAGCATGGGAACTTCCTTTGTTTTTCCAATCGTAAGTGTTATCTCCTGCATGATAATGTCGTGTTTCAATTTCTCGAAATCCATAGGGTTCAAATAAGCCAGATTCGTGTGTTTCTGTAAAATTAATTACAGAAAAGAAAGGCTGATTTTCTCCCCTATTACGCCAATGAGCATAAGGACTATTCTCGTCCCAAGCCGTAACAGGTGCCTTAAATTGATAATCAGTCTTATAATTATTGGTGCAATAATACCCTGCTTTTCGCAACCACTCGCTTATCATTTTCACTTCAGAAGGGGGAACAGATTCATAAGCAGGCAGACCTCTTTCTTTGGTGTATGAATTTGTCCGCATGTGGTTTGCACCAATACTAGAAGGATACATCCCTGTTGCGATAGCTGCTCTACTAGGTGCGCAAACACCAGAAGTAGAAAACAAATTAGGATATATAACACCTTCTTCCGCCAAACGACTAAGGTTTGGTGTAGCAACTGTATTGTCCCCAAAAGGCGGTATATATGGCCCCATGTCTTCCGTTACCAACCAAAGAATATTTGGACGTTCTGGTATTGTTAATGCTGCAGCATCTTCCTTTGTTTTAGTCTTTTTTTCATTTTTTGTTTGGCAACTTGTTATGCATAAACAAAGCAAAAACAATATTTTAAATAATTTCATTTGTATGCATTTAGACAATTTAAATTTATTCTTTTGATTAGATAATTTAAAAAATATTACACTTTGAGAAGACTTCCTCCTGTGAAACTGGTCCACGTAAGGAACTTATATGAAAAGCCCGCAGCCCGATGAAAGGAGGTGCAAGGACTTGAAACAGAAAGCCCGACCCTGCTAAAAAGCGGGGTAACGCCCAAAATATTTTAATCTAACTTTAAAATTTCACTACCTGCCAATAAAAAAGCACCTGTTCCAAAGTTTTGCCAAGAATCTGCAGATGCAGGCTCTGGAAAAGCACCAATATTTTGGACCCACCCTACACGGCCGTCGTCATGCTGACAAGCCACAATGGCGTTCCAAGCCTTTTTGACTGCAACTGTGTGTTTTTTATCAACCAAACCATTATTAATTCCCCAAGCTAAAGCAAAAGTATGGAAACCACTACCGCTAACTTCACCATGATTATACGTTTCTGGACTTAATAAACTAGTGCGCCATAAGCCATCTTCTGGTTGGATTTTCAATAATTTTGAAGCCATTTCTTTGTATAAATTCACATAAAAGTCTCTATGCTTATAATCTTTTGGCAAGTCCTCTAACAGTAATGCTAAACCGCCAATTACCCAACCGTTTCCTCTAGACCAAAATATTTTTTTCCCATTTGGTTCTTTACTATCGCTTGCATTCCCTTGCCATACATAACGCATATCTCTAGCAAATAAATTTTCGTCTTTGTCGTACAATCTATTATAAGTTTCCATGTAATACTTATGCATATCATCCAAATACTTTGGTTGCTCTGTTTGTTTAGCATATAAATTGATTACTGGTGGTGCCATAAACAAGGCATCACACCACCACCATAAAATGGTTTTATCTTCTTTACTGATATTTGTACCAGCTTTCCAATTATTATCTTCGTACAGATGAGCGTCTAAGAAGTTTTTTGTAGGTTCTAAATCTGCGAAATTTCTTCTTTTTTCGTTTTCAGAAACATACAGGTAGCTATAAGAAATAGCAACGTCGTCAGCATGATATAACCGTTTGAATGGTTGCCAATTATTAGCTACTGCCTGATTTTTTAACGCTGCCATATACATCATATTTCTCGTCGTATGATGTGCTCTTGCTACACCTGTATAATAGGCACCATTTGTCCAATCTGTAGGATGTATTGCAAAAATAGGGTGTGCTTCTTGCCATTCTAAAGCCTTTATCATAGCTGCTTTAACTTCAGCTTTATCAATGGATTGAACGGCTACTGCTTTTTGAGTAACTGAACAACTGTATAACGTAACCGCCAATAGTAATAAAATCGTTTTTTTCATGTTGTCTTATTTCTTTAATTTGAATGTTGTTTCTAAATAATCTTGAGAAGATGTTCCTACTTTAACGGAATAATCTCCTGCCTCTAAAACTTTTTTCATTGAAATTCCTGTGAATTCTAACATTTTAGGTGTGATGGTAAAAGTGACTGTTTTACTTTCTCCAACCTCTAATTCTATCTTTTCAAAACCTTTTAATTCTTTATCTGGTCTAGTCACCGAGCCTATTTCGTCTTTAATATACATTTGAACCGCTTCTTTAGCTTTCATGCTACCATTATTGGTCACCTTAACACTTACAGTAAGCTCCGTTTCTGGTGTGATTTCTCCACTAGAAATTGATATATCTGAATATTCAAAATCACCATAACTCAAGCCATGACCAAACGGATAAATTGGTCCGTCTTCTAAAAATAAATAGCCTTTTTTATAGTTAATTTCTTTCATACTGTAATGATAAGGCAACTGTCCAATGGATCTAGGAATTGTAACTGGTGATTTACCTGATGGCGAGACCTCTCCAAAAATAATTTTCGCCGTCGATTCATCTCCAAATTCACTCAAATCCCAAATATCCAAAATAGCATCTGCTTGCTCAGCAATGGTATTAATGGCTAAAGTTCTTCTGTGTTTTAATACAACGATTACAGGTTTTCCCAAAGCTGAAATTTTCTCAATCAGCTCGTCTTGAGCACCAACAGGCTCGATAGTTGCTCTATCTCCAACAGTATTCTTAAAATACGCTTCTTTAGCGGTAAACTCATCGCCTCCTAAAAATAGAATGGCTATATCTGAACTTCTTGCCATGTTTACCATTTTAGAGATAGCTCTAGGGTCCGCATCTATTAGGCTAGGATTTCCTTTAGCTTCGTCAGTTAAATTAAAGCCTTTTTCTACAACATACTTAATTTTTGAACCTGAAACAGATTCGAACATCGCTTTAGTATCATCATTTAATAAAGGGCCTAAAAGTGCAATTTTAGTTGACTTTCCTTTGCTTAGAGGCAATGCCTTATTTTCATTTTTCAATAAAATAATGGACTCTAAATCTGACTCTTTTGCCAATTCTAAAGACGATGCTGCACGAACACCTTTTTTCGTTTCTTCAATATCGATATAGGGGTTATCAAAAAGTCCTAAGATGAATTTTGTTCTTAATACACGACGAACTGATCTGTCAATTAGCTTTTCTAATGCTGGATTTTTCTTAACCATCTCGGGCAAGTATGCGTATGAATCTTCTGCATACAAATCAATATCAATCCCAGCTTCTAAACCCATTTGGGCTGCAGCCTCAGGCGACTCTGCTACATTCATAAAATAAAACAAACGTGCAATATCGTTTGAATCTGATACCACATATCCTTCAAATCCCCATTGGTCACGTAATACACCTGTTAACAACGCTGGATTTCCATGACTTGCAATACCATTCAAATCTCCGTGAGATGCCATTATTCCTAATGACCTAGCTTCTTTTACGGCAGCTTCAAAGGGTGGATAAATTTCATCAATTAAGGTTCGTTCTGAAATTTCAATTGCAGCAAAATTAGAACCACCTAAAACTTGTCCGTAACCCGCAAAATGTTTTGCTACAGCACCAATATGTGTTCCGTTTCCTAAGCCTTTGTAATTGCCTTGTACACCTATTACTGCATTTTTAACCATTTGTGTGGTTAGATAAGTATCTTCTCCAAAGGCTTCAGACATACGACCAAAACGTGGATCCCGAACAATGTCTGCTTCTGGCGAGTGACACATGTGCATCCCTCTTAAACGTGCTTCTCTACCAACTACATCCCATTGTCTTTGTACCAATTCTGGATTAAATGATGCCGCAGATGTCATGGGACGTCCAAATTTGGTGCAGCCTTCAGCATCTACGCCATTATAGGATTCTGTGACAAACAATGCTGGAATTCCCCAACGGTTATTTTCTATAATATATTTTTGAAGTTCATTATTTAATTTCGCTGCGGCAACGGCATCAATATGTTCTCCTGGGTTTTTTATCCCTGCAATACCTAATTTTAGTTTCTCAATAACCTTATCTGAAAGTTTTAAATTTCCATTTGCGTCAGGTTTTGTGCCAATATTGGCATGAAAAATACGCATTTGTGCAACTTTTTCTTCAAGTGATAATTTTGACAGAAGTGCTTCAACACGCTCATCTATGGGTAACGAAGAATCTTTGTAATCCTTTTCTGATAGCTTAGAACAAGACAGTACCATTAAGAATAGAATGGAGACTATTGAAAGTGATTTTATTTTCATTATTTATATAAAATTATGGTTGTTTTTGTTTTATGTTAATTTCATTTAAAATTAAATCTATTGATTTTTAAATTCTTAATTGAAGCTGATTTAAAAACCAAACATATTGTTTGCCCATTGTACAAGTCCTTCACATTAAAACTTTCTTTTCTAAAAGCCTTTGTGCTATTGGAGGAAAACCTGCAAGTTGCTAAAATCTTACCACTTGGATTGCCTTCCCTGACTTCAATTTCGGTTTCTGTTTTCGATAAAACCTCAAATACTATAGCCTTTTTTGAAACAATATTTTGAATGTTTGGATATATCACATGACTGTTACTCCCGTTTGGGGAAATAGAAAAGCCACCCATAACGTTTTCAGTTTTCCTTACATTGTTGGCGTCAAAATAATCTTCGGCTTCAATGTATCCCATATTAACATCATACTGACCTACGCCAACACCATTAACATTAATTGTTGCTATCTCACCATTATCTTTATAATGAACGTAACTGATAAATGCATCTCTAAAATAACGGTTGCCTGTTTGACTAATATCGCAATACACAAAATAAGATTGATTGTGCCACTCAAAGAAACTACCATGACGTCCTTGCAAAAAACCATTTGGCCATGTTGGGCTTTCATAGCCTTCGGCAAAACTGGTTTCTTTAATAATTGTATCTACATAGTTGTAGGGCCCGTATAAGTTATCAGACATGGCGTAGAAACAACCCCACGACAAATAATATTTCCCATTAAATTTATGTACAAAAGGCTTGTCGTCTGTGGGCATTTCATTGTTTTTACCATCACGATTATACGGTCCTCTTGGGTTATTAATGCTGATTTTTTTGGGCGGCTCAGCAAGACTAATCATATCAGCATTCAATTTAGCGATATAGTAATCCCAAACACCAAAAATGATATAATGGTCTCCATTTTCTTCATAAATAGCCATGTCATATTCATGGGTAGGAGTTAAATCTGAAGCCAGTAACGGCTTTCCTAGCGGGTCTGTCCACGGACCAACAGGAGTATCGCTTACCATAACGCCTGTTTGTTCATTTCCCTCAGAAAAATACCAATAATATTTACCATTCTTGTATGCAGCATCTGTTGCCCAACATCTTGAATAAGGTTTACCAATGTAAGTGTCTTTTGGATTAAGAACACTCCTTTTTGTCCAGTTTACCAAATCTGGCGATGACCATACCCACCAATCTTCCATAATAAACATATTGTTATCAACGGATTTGTCATGTGAAGCATAAACATAAGCCATATCCTCAAATATGTGAATATGAGGGTCGTTTAAACCTTGATCAGGTACAATTGGATTTTGAGCGTGAAGCCAATAAGCACACATAACAAATAAAGAAACAAGCAAAAAAATGAACCTCATAAATTACAGTGCCTTTTCTGAAATAAAAAGTGAATATAAAAACGAACTAAATGTATGGTCTGACCTTTTTGGAAGCGTCCTGCCCTGTCCTGCCTAAAGAATAATTATTTGACAAGTATTACCCAGTCTTTATTCCTTTGTGAGGGCGGCATTCCTAAATGAACAACTCCTGTTGCCGATACAGTTGCAATAGAACCATTTTGTAAAGCCCCCCCATTTCTAGGGTCAAACCATTTGACTTGAAACGTTTTACCAGAGTTTCCCAAATGTAACATGATGTTATCTGCATTATGTTCAGCGTAGACGAGATAAACAGTTTCTTCCTTAACCATACAGTAAGAAGTATCATCAGAAGTAAGGCTATCATTAGGCTCCATCTCCCAAAACGGAACATGGTCATTGAAAAAATCAAGTACATACTTGTTTTGATCCCAAAATAAATCACGACTTCTAAAATCCTCACATGTTAGATCTGAATTTGGACTGGCATAACCAAAATACCATTCTACGCCAAACCCACCTGCCATCAAAGTTCCCCAAAGTGCTCTCGAGCGCGCAAAATTATGTTCTGGATCTTCGTTATCTGGCAACAGTGCAATATTGGCTTTTCCAGGCTCATCTACCGCAATAGCCCATTTTTTGCCTGTAATATTCGATTTTTTACGCCACTTTAGAACTCTTGCGTGGACATCGTTAAAGTCTGGGTGACTTAATTGAAGTGAGGCACCAGTCAACGGTGATTGATCACCAATAAAATGCGCAAATCTATCATCCTTGTTTGGGAAAGTATGAATAACTAAGTGACTGCTATAGGCATCTAATTTAGATACATAATGGGCAACTTTCAGTGCTTCTTCAATAGGCTGATTGTTTTCTTCACCTAAGTTCCAATTCATTGATAAATGGTGACCAAACCTTGCAATAAGCTCGCGATAATACAGTTTTCCTTCAATATCAAAAACTCCTTCATCCATCAAATGATCTGTTTCTGTTTCGTGCGTTTTAAAATGTAAAAACATACCCTTAGTTTCGGCGTATTCGAAAATACGCTCCCATTGATCTAGCTTTGAAACATCAAATCGTGTTTTATGAAACATGGTTTCCCAAGCTTCTTTATTCTTTTTTACACTTGCGTAGGTTTCATAATTTTCAATGGGTACTTTTAAAAGATGTGGAAAAACATTTCGATCATCTCCGTCTACGTTGAATGTTAAAAACGAAAACACATTTAACCCTTCATCAGCTAAATAACGAATCGCACCCAAAAGATTTTTCCCTTTGTCCTGTTGCCACAAAAAAGACGTTGCAGATGTGTCAAAATCTTTGGCGTGGGGTGCCCAAGTTTTCTGAAAATCCAACGCATTTGTAGCAACATCAATATCGTTATAGGCCAATAAATTTTCTGGAGCGTCAACACCTAATTTAATGAAGTATTTTCCAGATTCTGCATACTGTAAATAGGACTCACCAATATATTGTAAACGTCCTTTAGCTCTATTATCAACTCCTGTTTTATCTGAAGCATATATGGTAAATGAACCTGATTGACCATCCATAAAGCCAGCACTTTTAGCACTTAAAAAATCATCTAAAACAGCAACATTTTCTCCTTTCTTAAAGGATACGCTATACGTCCATTCACCTAATGTGTCAGGTGTAAACCGAACTTGCCATATATTCCCTTTGCTTGAACTCGTCTCAGCGGCATTGCCATCTGCTGCATAAAACCCAGGTATCCTATAGGTCTTGTCGCCGTTTGAAAACGTAACATCTAAGCGGTAATGCAAAAATGGATTATCATCTGCTAGCTCGTTGGTTTTTGGGCCTTCAAAATTAAGCGTAATGCGATGCCATTTTTGAAGCTCACCATCAACAACAACTTCTTTTTGTTGGTTACAAGAGCTGAACGTTAACAGAAGTAAAAAACAAAAAAGAATATCCTTATACATCATGTTATTTGATAACAATCTTTATTAGTTCACTTTCTGTATTGGAAAATAGTTCTAAAAAATAAATACCCTGAGCTTGTTTAGAAACATCAACATAATCGTCCAAAACTATTCCCGATTGCATGAGCTGACCTTTAAGGTTTACTAAGCGATATTTAAGGTTTTGGATGGTTGGGGTAATATTTATAATCCCCTCGGTTGGGTTGGGGTATACAAATACCTTTTCAATATTAAAATGATTGATACTTAATGGAGTCGTGAGCTCAAGTTCAATTTTATCTGGCTCGCTGGACAGGGATCTTCTTTGATTTAATTTAATCGTATTTTCACCTTGATTTAAAGTAACATTTTCAATTGTTGTTGCTGAAAAAACACTCCAGTCAAACGTTCGGGTAATTAGAACATCATCATACAAGGTTCCGTTAATTTCGATATCCATTATAGAGTCATCTCTATTTCTGTTGGATGCAAAAAGAATAACATTATAAATACCAGCATTTGTTAATTCAAATTTATATTCTAAGAATTGACTTGAAGAAAACGAATCTATGTATTCACCCCCAGATGCAGCTGAATTGGTGCCAATAACAATATCTGCAGAAGCAGTTGTATAATCCTCAGCTTCAATAATCAAATTATCAACTTCATCTGGAACATCAACTTCAGATAGTGTGAATTCTTGAAAAAACAATGGGCGCTTATCACCAACTCCTGGTGTATTATTGCCTGTATCTTGCATTAAATAAACATATAATTTGTTGTCGTCAACAAAGGCATCAAAATGTGCAAAGCTTATACTTTCTGTTCCTGTGTAAACAGTTTCCCAATCGTTATGACCTTCTGGAGTTGTTTTGATATATACTTTTCCTCCTAAAAGCTCTACCATAAACACATGGTTTTTATAACTATAAAGCTCCCCACGAGTTTGAGGATTTGGGATAAGCCCATCTACATTACTAGAAAAATTAGTATCAGTAGCCAACTTATAATAATGTACGTTTCTGCTATCAACTCTTTGCACAAAATGAATTGCACCGTTTTCAGTAACTGTCCAAGCTGGGTCAGAAGACGATCTAGGTAATGAGACTGTTCCATAATCATCACCAGGTTGTGCAAATTGAACAGGATCTAAATTAGGGTTAATATTATTCCTGATTGGTAACGAAATAGAAGCATCATTAACATCATACCATGGTGTAGATGCATTTTTCGGAATGCCATTCGTATATGCATAATACAATCCACTATTAAGCATATAGCCGTTACTGGTATTGGCATCATTATTCGTAGAATATCGTATGGAGAAACCGCTGTAGAACTTACCATTTAAAAAACGTTCTCCGCCATACATGTTGTTCCTGTTTGGTAATTCAAGAGTTCCTTCATGAAATAACCAATTATCGGACCACGCTATTCCGTCATAGTGTGCTAAAAGTATATCCCCATTTCCAGAGCCGCCTTGTCGATATCTTGCAATCAAACTTCCATCATCTGCTCTGTGTATCATTGGGTAGGTCATACGTTCGTAGTCTCTACCCTGTTTTAAATAATTTTGTTTCGGATTAAAAATATCCAGTGTGAAATCTTCGTCAGGAACAAAAGCTTTGTTTTTTAATGACACGGAGTAATTAAAAAAGTCATTGGGCAATGATGATGATCTGTAGGCATGCATATCGTAAATAATATGAATCGTATTATCAATAGTACTTACTCCTATAGCCGCTGTATTATGAGAATCACCTCGGATACCTGTGCCTTTTAGAATTTCACCTCCTTGCCCCACGTGCTTATGTGGAAATTCTATGGTGACCCAATTGGAGTTTGGCACATTTAAATTTTTTCTGGATAGCATTAAATTTCGAGTATCCATACCGCCTTTATACCAAGTAACAAAAGCATATCCATTGACCACATCTACACAATCTCCATGTGGACTTATTCTTTGCCCAAATCTATAATTTACATTTTTAGTTCCAGCAAAAAACAAGCCCCCTTCGCCTGCTGGCGAAACCAGTGATGCTTCGTTCAAGGTAACGGCAAGTTGTTTGACCTGCCCCCATTGAAATTGTGAAAAACAACATAAAAAAAATAAAATACTTTTTTTCACATTTTTGTTTTTACGAAGTTTAAAAAAAATGCCAATCCTTTGTCGTGATTGACATTTTGATTTAAAATGAATTTATTTTTAGTTGTATCGTATGCTTACCTGGCGCAAGCCTAATAGACTCAAATGCGGATGGCACTTTTTCTCCATTATGAATGAGGTCTTTTCCTTCTAAGCCATTCAATGAAAACTCAGCCACCATATTCCCTGGTATTTCTATGGTATAGGTTTGTAGCCTGGCTCCATTATACTCATAGGTTGCTTTTATTTTTCCTCTAACGGTTGGAACCTCAATAGAACTACTTTTTAATTTACTCATTTGCGGTTTGATAGTAACTACGCCAAATCCTGGTGTTTTTGGTTTTATACCCCACAAACCACGTGGTATAACATTCGCTGGTGCTGCACCCCACGCATGATTCCAATCTAAGTTTATTTTATACTCATAATCCCAAGCTTCTAAACTAATCGTTGAGCCGACCCTAATCATATTATACCAACTTCTTTTTGCTTTACTTGCTAATAATTCGAGTGCATAATCTGCTTCACCTGCATTGTATAAACCATCCATTAAAAATTGTGCGCCATAAACACTACAAGCCATTCCTCTAGATTTAACATAGTTAACCACAGACTCAAAGTGTTCTTCTGGAACCAAGCCAAAAGCCAAAGGCATCATATTCGCGTGAAGCGATGCATGATCTGTATCAATTCCGTCTACATAAACACCACGTTCTTTGTCGAACATTTGTTCATTCAAAGCTTTTTTAGCTTTTGCAGCTCTGTATTCAAAATCTAACGCCTCTTGTGTTTTTCCTAACAGTGTTGCAAACTCAGTCATAATTTTCATGTTCTCATAAAAGAAAGCATTTATTACCGTGCTGTAAGGTTTAAATACAAAGCCATCTCTTTCTCCTTTTGTTTTACTCCCTGCAAAATTCTTTGAAGGCCAATCTACAATATCAGTTAATGCCTTTTTATAACCAGGTTTAAAACCTAACTTATACATAAACTCTTCTGTAACTTTTGTAGAAGTAATCAAACCATCCTCATTGGATAACTCAAAAAGTGTTTTATGTTTTAAAGGCTCATAATAACGCTCTATTAGTTCTGTATTTCCAGTATACATGTAATCCGCATAGATTAACAATGCAACATGCTGTTGCCACTCTGTAGGCCATGTTGGGTGCTCCATAAAATACTCAATAGTACGTCTTGCCATTGCAAACTCTCTATCGGTAGTGTAGTGACTTAATTGGTTTAGGTAAGCATCCGCTTCATAAGGAATACGCTCTCTATCGCCATCAACATACAATCCGTTAAAGGTGGTTGCTTTAATGGAGTATTTACAAAAATCCCATATTTGATTTAAAATATCATTGTTGCTACTAAAACTACTTGCGTTGTCATCCCAATAACTTGTGTGTCGTAATTGTTCAAAATCTTCAGGTTTTAAAGTTGTCCTAGCCCCCTCAACTTCAGCATATCTGAAAGGTTGTAGTACAGGAAAACCTTCTGGCAATGGTATAGCCTTACTTGGCCCCTTCATACGCTTGTCCGGAACTGGGTTGATTTCTATTTGGTATTTTGTTTTTTCAGGAGTTACGTCCACCTTAATTTCTTGATAGCGAATGTTACTTCTTGCTGGCGGTGTTCTATTTACATTCCCATTAGCATCAATCATTTCACCAATTCTAAATGTTAGGGTGTGTTGTTCCTTAGCTTCATAAGTAAAGTCTATAGTTGCAAACGCAGCCTTACCAAAATCCATAAAGTAAAAATCGCCTCTTTTCTCGAATTCAACAGGATTTACCTTGTCTACAATATATTTATTTTCTGTCGAAACGATATAGTCGTCTGGCTTTCCCGTTGTAAATTTTTGAGCATCTGAATAGTCAACCAATCGATTTTCTTGCTCCCAGATTCTAACTTTCCAATAATAGGTTTTCCCTATTTCTAAAGGATTTCCAGCATATTCCACGTCTGTTGATTTAGTAGAAGCTACTCTTCCACTATCCCAAACATCTCCATTATTGTTATCAATATCTTTTTTGTTAGACGCAACTAATATCTGATAAGCTCCTTGGAATTTAGAGCCTAAAGGTACGGTCCACCCAAACTCTGGTTTTAAATCGAATATCTTGACATCTGTACTTGGGTCACGTATCAACTCAACAGTTAAGTCTGTAGGTGCAGCTCTATATGCATTGCTGTTTTTCTTAATTAACGCATCCGTTTTTGCACGAAGTTTATCTGCAACAGCTATATATTTTTTCTTCCCAATTAAGTTTTTAATCTCTTTTGGGTCTTTCTCTAAATCATAAAGTTCTTCGACAGACTTATCATTAACATATCGAAAATATTTCCATTTTTTAGTTCTAACTCCTTCGCTTGGTGGAATTTCATCAAAATCCCAAATATGTTCAATTAGTACTGTATCTCTTTCAATTGTATTTGTCTCATGCTTTACAATAGGCAATAAACTTTTCCCTTGCCAAGTGCCTGGCGCTTTTACACCAGCAAGATCTGCAATGGTTTGTGTCACATCAATATTAAGCACCATATCATTAATATCTTGATGCTTATCCACTCGAGGATCAAAAACAATTAAGGGAACACGAATAGAATTATCGTACATCAACCATTTTCCAGCAAACTGACGCTCACCGAGGAAATAACCATTATCTCCCATTAAAATGATTACCGTGTTCTTGTCCAATCCTTTTTCGCTAAGTTTTTCACGAATTTTTTTGATTTCTAAATCAATTCCAGATATCATTCTATAATAGCCTTTTAAACTATGCTGATACTTCTCTGGGGTGTCGTATCGCCATGTCCAACGCAGTCTATTGAATCCCTCACGAACCATTTTAGGTTGTGCCAAAAAGTACTTATCATCTCCCAATTCTGGATCTGGGATTGTAGTATCTGCCAATAAATTATCTGTAGTGTTTTGCCAGAAATATTGCTTTGGGGCTCCATCATGTGCATGAGGGGCACTAAAACTCAATGACAAACAGAATGGTTTGTCGTTTGTTGCGTTTTTATCAATAAAATCAATTGCTTTTTGTCCCGTGTAACGTGTTAAATGAACGGTGTCATTGTCAATCGTTTTATAGAAGTAGCCTCTTTTATCTTTATAGCGATTGTTTCTATCGTAGGATTCATATTCATCAAATTGCTTGTCTAAATCGTTGTATCGAACACCGTATTTACCAAAAAAACCAGTGTGATATCCATTGTTTTTAAGAAGCGTTGGATATGAATTCGCCATATATTCCTCTCGAACATTACCCGTTTGAAAGTTGAAATTATGTGAACGTTCGTACAACCCTGTGAAAATACTAGCTCTACTAGCTGCGCAAATTGGCGTTGTCACGATAGCGTTATTAAAGTAGGTACCGGATTGAGCCAATTTATCCATTTCTGGAGTTTGGGCAAATTCGTTACCAACATAACCAATGGCATCAAAACGCTGATCGTCAGTTAGAATAAAAATGATATTGGGTTTTTCATTGCTATCATGCTGGGCACTAGCAATATTAAAACCAGACACGACACTTAATAAAGCGAATAAATAGTTTTTTTTAAACATATAAAAACTTCTTAATGGATTGTTTAATTGGGATTATTTATGTGATATTCAAGTTAATAAAATTAAAGTACTTTAAATCATAAGCTATCCTGCTGTGTCCTGAAAAATAAGTTGAAAACAGGATGCGATTAACAGCGGTTTGTGGCTTTGGAAATATTAGCAGAAAACCAATTTACCAATTATCAGTTCTAAATATTGATATTGGCAAGCCTGAATTAGTCTTTAAATTACTTTCAAAACAATCTTCGAAACCATATCTTACAGCAATAGGATTTTCTACTTTCGCGCTGTAAAGCAATATTCTTTTTCTGTCTTCACTAAAACTAACTTCTGCTGTGTGAAAAATTTTATCTGAGCCAGCAATGGTAAATCCCTTGATATCTTCACTTTCAATAAAAAAATCATTTTTTTGAAATTTAAACTTGAGCAACGCTTTGTTCTTTTTTATGGACATACTTTTGAATGTACCGCTTCTGTAATTCAAACCCTTAAAATCATATTGCTTCGAAAGCGCGATGTTAGATAAACGATTGGCTATGCGTTCTTTTTTTGAGGGGTGAATATCATCACAATCACCTGCATCAGAAGTAATCACTATTTCAGTATTTTTAACATTATGTGCTATTTCTAATTGAGCTTCGCGAATCATATTTGCCTCTATACCAGCAGATTTTTTATACTTGGTGTAATTAAAAGGTGCTATTTGCACAAAATAAAACGGAAGATTTTTGTTTTGCCATTGACTTCGCCAAGAGCTAATTAAATCTTTCATATAATTATAATATGGTTTTGGTTTAGTTCTATTAGACTCTCCTTGATACCAAAGCACTCCCTTAACATTAAAATTTTGAAAAGGATGAATCATAGCGTTGTATAAAAATGAAGGCTTCTTTTGTTTATTTTGTTGTTCAGGAAGATGATTAAAAAACGTAATATCTTTATATTTAACTAAAACTTCTTTAGGGATCCAACTTTCTATTCTCGTTCCACCCCAAGCCGATTCAATAATTCCAATTGGTACATTTAGAGCTTCGTAAAGTCTTGAACCAAACATATAACCTATGGCACTAAAGTTTTTAGCCGGCAACTCATCTGATGCAACCCATTTACCGTTTACATTAAAACGAGGATAAATACTAGCAGATCTTTCGTTATTGAACAATCGGATGTTTTTGTTGTTTGCCATTTTAATGTAGTTGTCTGCATTTAAAACTTTAGATTCTCTTAGTCCTTTCAGAGGCATTTCCATGTTAGATTGACCTGAGCAAAACCACACTTCACCAATAAGAATATTCTTGAGCTCTACAGTATCACTCCCTTTAATTGTTAAAGAGTGAGACTTAAATGACCCATTTTTTGTTTTAATTAATGTTGACCAAAATCCATTTGAATCCGCTAATGTTGTTGCTTTACTTCCCCAAGTTGTTAAAATTCTTATTGAAGTATTTGGAATGTCTTTACCCCAAATTGAAACTTTTTCCTTTTGTTGCAAAACCATATTGTCTCCAAAAAAATAAGGTAACTCTATTTGAGCATGAGAGAATATCCCACTTAACAAAAATGTGAAAACTATAGCATAAAGGCTTCTCATAAATTTTTATTTGATATAATCATCCCAATTTACAATTTGATTATTATACATGGCGTCTAATCTCATTTGAATACAAATAGGCGTTTCAGCCCAGTAATGGTGTCGTGTTTTGGATGTTTATTTTCTAAAATTGCCATTTTAAAATCTAAAAAACATTAGCTTGTTAGGGTCTAAATGTTCACTATTTAAAAGGCAGTATTTTTATTACCCCTTTGAGTAGTAGCTCCATTTAAATCGTAAGCCGCCATACTGTGTTTTGAAAAAATCTGTTGTATCATCTACATTTACAAAATACAAAACGGTAGGCAAAATGTGTTTGATTTTATAGCAAAAACGCTGAGTCCTTGGGCGCTAATACTATTATTTCCAAACACCTTCCATTTCCTCCAATGTTTTTCCTTTAGTTTCTGGAACAAATTTTAAAACGAAAATCATCGCTAACAATGACATGATTCCATAAATCCAGTACGCAAATCCGTGATTAAATTGCTCCGTTAAATAGTTATTGTCATCCATCATAGGGAAGGTTAACGATACTAAATAGTTGGATATCCACTGTGCTGCCACAGCAATAGCCAAGGCTTTCCCACGAATTTTATTTGGGAAAATTTCGGAAAGTAACACCCATGTAATGGGGCCCCAACTCATAGCAAAACTCGCTACATATAGCATCATACACGCTAAAGCCAAATAGCCCGTTGCGCCACTATAGAATACAAACCCTAATGAAAACATGGCTAGCGCCATACCCAAAGCACCAATAATCATGAGGGGTTTTCTTCCATATTTATCAACTGTTCTAATAGCTATAATCGTAAAGAGAAAGTTTACAATACCCACAAGAATGGTCAATAATAATGCACCATCTGTGTTTGGATCAATTTTCTTGAAAATTTCAGGAGCATAGTACAACACCACGTTAATCCCAACAAACTGTTGAAAAATAGATAATGCGATTCCAATAACAATCACCAACCAACCAAAGGATAAAAGTCTACCCGATTGCTGCGTAACCGTTTGCTTGATTTCTTCAAGAATTCTATTCCCTTCTTGTTCACCATTTACATTAACAAGTACCGCTAAAGCTTCTTTAGGCTTATTTTTTAACATTAAAGACCGGGGTGTATCTGGCACAAGAAATAACAAAATAAAAAAGAGTCCTGCTGGGATAACTTCTGAAGCAAACATCCATCTCCAACCAACTTCATTTAACCAAGCATCTGATCCACCACTACGTGAAATAAAATAGTTTACAAAATAGACTACCATAAAACCGCCAACTATCGCCAATTGATTAAACGAAACCAACTTACCACGACTACTAGCAGGAGCAATTTCTGCAATATATAAAGGAGAAAGCATAGAAGCTAGACCAACACCTATTCCTCCTAAAATCCTATAAACAATAAAAATAGTTGAAAAGGTGTGGTCTAAATCACCGATTGGATTAATAAACATTTCTGGCATTGCAGAACCAATGGCAGATATTAAGAACAAAACAGCTGCAAGAATTAATCCCTTTTTTCTGCCCAGCTTCTTGCTAACAAGTCCACCAAAAAGTCCGCCAATTACACAGCCAATTAACGCACTGGAAACAATAAATCCTTTAAAAGCATTAGCAGCTGTTTCCGACAACCCTTTTGGCGTTACAAAAAAGCTATCCAAAGAACCTACAGTTCCTGAGATCACGCCTGTATCATACCCAAATAACAGTCCACCTAGGGTTGCAACTAGTGTTAATTTTAAAAGATATCCTGATTTTACCGATGTTTCCATAATACGATTGGTTTTTACTATTTTTAGATGTATTGATTTATGATATTTTCAAACAATTCTTGTTTACCACTTTTTAATGACAGTTCACCGTTCTCTTGAGCTACCTCATACAAATCTTGAAGCGACAATGTTCCATTTTCGAAATCTTTCCCTTTTCCTGAATCAAAAGATGCATAACGTGCTGCTCGTAACTTTTCGTAAGGGGAAGAAGTGATGATCTTGTCAGCAATAAGCAGTGCTCTTGCAAAAGTATCGGCACCACCAATGTGCGCATGGAATACATCCTCCATATCCGTTGAATTTCTTCTAATCTTAGCGTCAAAATTGATTCCACCGCCTTGCAAGCCTCCTGCTTTTAAGAATACCAACATAGCCTCAGTTGTTTCTTGTATGTTGTTTGGGAACTGGTCGGTATCCCAACCATTTTGGTAATCCCCTCTATTGGCGTCTAAGCTGCCCAACATCCCTGCATTTGCAGCAACTTCCAATTCGTGCTGAAAAGTATGTTGTGCCAAGGTAGCATGATTCACTTCAATGTTCATTTTGAAATCTTTTTCCAAACCGTACTTGTTTAAAAAACCTATTGCGGTAGCACAGTCAAAATCATACTGATGTTTCATGGGCTCCATTGGTTTTGGCTCAATAAAAAAGGTACCCTTAAAACCATTTGCTCGTGCATAATCTCGTGCCATGGTTAAGAACTGACCCATATGATCCAATTCACGCCCCATATCTGTATTTAACAGCGACATATAACCTTCTCTACCTCCCCAAAACACATAGTTCTCACCACCAAGTTTGATCGTGGCGTCTAAGGCTAATTTAATTTGTCCACCTGCTCGTGCAACCACATCAAAATCGGGGTTGGTGGCTGCGCCATTCATATAGCGAGGATTCGAAAAACAGTTGGCGGTACCCCACAATAGCTTGATGCCAGATGCTGCTTGTTTTTCTTTTATATAATCGGTGATTGTTGCCAGTCGTTGTTCCGATTCAGCAAAGCTTGCGCCCTCTTGAATTAGGTCATAATCATGGAAACAAAAATAATCGAATCCCATTTTACTAATAAACTCAAATGCAGCATCTGCTTTGTCCTTAGCCGCTTGAACAGGGTCAGCAGCTTGATCCCAAGCAAATTGTTGTGTGCCCGGTCCAAACGGATCAGACCCTTGGCCGCAGAAGGTATGCCAATAAGCAATTGCAAATTTAAAATGCTCACGCATTGTTTTCCCTGCTACAATTTGATCCGGGTTATAGTATTTAAATGCTAAAGGATTATCCGATTCTTTGCCTTCATACTTGATTTCATCTATTCCCTTATAGTATTCTTTACTCATTATTTGATTATTTATTGTTCTTTATTTGTTTGTTAATGTATGTTCTAATTCATTTTTCCAGTTATGGTAAGCCTCCAAAAATGGTTTTTTGTCTTTGGCAGGTGTAAATGTCATTACATGATCATTATCGATAACAGCTTTGCCAAAAGCCTCAAAATCGCCTTTATGCAAATGTGCAGCTCTTGCCGCTCCGATAGCGCCAGTCGTGTTATAAATTTCTATTTCATGACCAATAAGCGTTGCTATAGTCTCGGCGAATATTTCGGAACGAAACAAATTGTCGTTTCCAGCCCGGATCACTTTTGGACGTATGCCATCCGATTTTAAGATTTCTACACCATATACAAAGGAAAAAGCTATTCCTTCTAAGGCAGCTCTACATATATGACCTTTATCATGACTGTTTAGATTCATGTTGACAATCCGCGTGCCTATTTCTTTATTATTTAGCATGCGTTCTGCTCCATTTCCAAAAGGAATTACAGCAACACCATCAGAGCCTACAGGAATTTTTGAAGCTAATGCATTCATTTCATCATAAGAAGAAACCGACAGGTTATTCAATAACCAACGGTATTGAATACCAGCACCATTAACACATAACAGTTTTCCTATTCTTGGCTCGTTGCCTTTATTGTAATTCACGTGCGCAAAATTGTTTACACGAGCACTTTCTTTTCCCGACAAGCTATTGGTAACAGCATAAACAACTCCCGAAGTTCCTCCGGTAGCAGCTACTTCACCCGGATGAAATACATTCAACGACAAGGCATTATTAGGCTGATCACCAGCCCTGTAAAAAATAGGGGTACCACTTGCCAATCCACTATCGGCAGCACCTTTTGCATCTACTGAAGACTGCAAACCAAATGTTTCAACAATTTCAGGTAATATTTCTGTATCAAAACCATAATATTCCAAAAGAAAATCTGCGACGCTATCCTTTTTAAAATCCCAAAACATACCTTCTGAGAGTCCAGAAATTGTAGTGCTAATTTGATTCGAAAACTTATAAGCGATATAATCACCAGGCAGCATAAACTTGTAAGCAGCCTTGTAAATATCGGGTTCATTTTCTTTTACCCACTTCAATTTCGAAGCGGTAAAATTTGCTGGTGAGTTTAGTAGCTGTGAGGCGCATTTCTCGTTTCCAATTTCATCGAATGCTGCATTCCCGATTTCTACAGCTCTACTATCACACCAAATAATACTTTTCCGCAGTGGTTCTCCTTGTTTATCAACAAGCACAAGACCGTGCATTTGATATGATATCCCAATACCTATGATTTGTGCGCTGCTAACATCATACTGCTTTTTCAATTGCTTAATAGCCCTGCACACATGTTGCCACCATTCGTTTGGGTCTTGCTCAGCCCAACCTTTTTTTTGTGCAAACATTCCCATTTCCACCTCGGGTTGTTGTACAACACCTACGCTTTTGCCAGAAACAACTTCTACCAAAGCGGCTTTTATTGAGGAACTCCCTATGTCTAATCCTAAGTAATACTTCATTTATAAATGAACGATAAATGTTATTTTAATTGCTTTTTAAATTTTTTAGGGATGCGCCCAATAGACTTTATTTGTGCCTTTTTATAAAACACCTCTGCTGCTTCAGATTGAATTTGAATACGTCCTTTTGTTAGGGGAACTATTTGACCCGCTGCATTTTCATACCTAGAATTATACAATGCCATAACCACCCTGCCATTAACTACATGTAGACTTGTTCCTTCAAAACAAATAAGTTCAAGTGTATTCCATTCTCCATGCTCATTTTCATTATCAAACTCTTTATTACAATGATTTGGAGGGAAGCGTTGTAACGCTGAGTAAGGCTTAAATGTACTTGTATTTGTGTAATTAAACTGCTTTTCTCCTTCCTTTTTTTTGGAAGGAATATCTATCAAAACATCAACTAGTCCATAATAATCTCCTACATCTGTCTCTTGAACTTGAAATTCTTGTGAAGCCATCCATACATTCCAAAAAGCAGTGAAAGAACCATGGCCATGATATAAAATACCACTATCTCTTTTCCTTAATAATCTTGGCTCCCAAACTTTCTCACCCCACTTGTACTCTAATTTCAAATGGTAATTTTCAAATTCTTGTTTTGAGGTTAGGGCGCCGTAAATTTCACCTGAAACGCGAAGTATGTTTTCGCCATTTTCATTTTCAAAAGCAAATACGTTTTTGGGATCATTATTCAATCCTAGAGGAATTGCATTTTTTCCATCGCTATTTGGATCCACGTTTTCCAAACCTTTTACAGTGGCATGGGGTGCTCCAATAAACACATCCCAATTTTCACTGGGGTCTCCTTCAAAAAGGTTAATCCATTTCTTAGCAGAAAGTTTTTTTATCTGCTTCAAGTCCGCTGCCCAAAATATAGCGCCTTGTATCATTTTTTCAAATCTTACATCATCGTAAATCTCGTCCGTATGCCCCATGCCGGTATAAAACACCCTACCGCCATCGTAATGGTGATACCAAGTAATGGGATGGATTTTGGTATTCATTTTTTTCCCTTGGTATGAATCTTCATCTAAGGATGCCAAAACATTCACGTGTTTTGCGACTGGCTTTAAAAAATTATACCATTCATCTTTAAAAACCTCAATATCATTTAGGTGCATAACGGCTGGATGCTCATCTTTTTTACTGATTTGAAGTGCCGCATTTTGAACTTTTGGATGATTTTTGAAAGTAGCTCCAATCATATCTGTAAACCAAGGCCATTCCATTTCTGTGTTGGACGCAGCATGTATACCAACAAACCCATTTCCATGAGCCACATACTGCTTTAATGCTTGCTTTTGGTTATCATCAAAGAGGTCTCCTGAAGTATTCAAAAAAACCAAGACATCGTATTGGTTTAAATTTTCATCAGTAAAATCTTCTGAATTTTCAGTAAAAGATATATTCCAATGATTCTTATCAGCTACATCACCCATAAATGTAATCCCTTTCGGAATAGATTTGTGACGAAATCCTGCTGTTTTTGTAAACACTAGAATATTGACATTGTTATACTGAGAATAAACTCCTTTAAATGAAAATATTACCAGAACAAAACAAATTAATTTTTTTAACATTCTATAAAATATGATTTTAAAACAATAATATGGAATTATATGTAAGGAGATATCCTGTACTATACTGTGAACTCATTGTAACTTTTTCTATTCTCTAAAAAAAATTGAAATTCGTCAAGATGAGTTCCATATTAAAAGCCTATTTATAGCTTTAATAAACGGCTATTACATTCTACATTATCGTATTTTAGCATGCTCCCATAATTGCAAACAACAGTATAGCACAGGACGGAAATAAAAGACAACAACTATATTTTTATAAAACTTTAATTGAGTAGTACCTCACCATTAGAAATTATAACATAACACCATGAACGCTTTTATCACAGATGATTTTTTGTTGCAGTCAGAATTCGCGAAAACATTGTATCACGACTATGCAAAGAAGCTTCCAATAATAGATTATCACAATCACTTATCGCCTAAGCAAATAGCAGATAACACCTCTTTTGAGAACATCACACAGGTTTGGTTGTATGGAGATCATTACAAATGGCGCGCAATGCGGGCTTATGGCATCAATGAAAAATACATAACAGGAAACGCCTCTGACAAGGACAAATTTTTAAAATGGGCCGAAGTAGTTCCATATACCTTAAGAAATCCTTTGTACCATTGGACACATTTAGAGCTACAGCGTTATTTTGGTGTTCAGGAATTATTAACTCCCGAAAATGCTGAAGCCATTTTCAATTCCACTGAAAAAATTCTTCAACAAACCACGCATTCCACATGTGGGTTATTGGCACAACAACATGTAGAGTCGTTATGCACAACCGACGACCCCGCAGACGATTTAAGTCACCACAAGCGCATAGCAGACAGTGACAAAAAAGTACGTGTATTCCCAACGTTTAGACCTGACAAAGCCTATGCTATAGAAAACACAAAGGCATATATGGCATATCTTCAAAATTTGGAAACAGCTGTTGGCTTTTCCATTGACTCGTATGACGATTTATTGTCTGCACTTGAAAATAGAATTGATTATTTTGATGCGCATGGTTGTCGTCTTTCAGATCACGGATTGGAACAATTACATTTCTTTTCTGATAAAATCTATAACGTTTCAAAATTGTTCAAATCAGTTAAGTCAGGAGCGACACTGAGCACAGAGCAAGTTCAGTTTTTTAGAGCAGAAACCATGCTGGCATTAGGAAAATTTTATCATAAAAAAGGATGGACGCAGCAATTGCATTTAGGCCCAATTAGAAACAACAACAAACGCTTGTTAAAGAAATTAGGACCCGATACTGGATTTGATTCCATTGGTGATTTTTCACAAGCCGTTGGTTTGAGTGGTTTTTTAAACGCTTTAGACAGTACAGATCAGCTTGCAAAAACAATTGTATACAATCTGAACCCAGCAGACAATGAGGTTTTTGCTACCATGGTTGGAAATTTCAACGACGGAAATATTAAAGGAAAAGTACAGTTTGGTGCAGCTTGGTGGTTTTTAGATCAAAAAGACGGTATGGAAAAACAACTAAACACACTTTCCAGTCAAGGGTTATTAAGTTGTTTTATTGGAATGCTAACCGACTCAAGAAGTTTCTTATCCTTTCCAAGACATGAATATTTTAGACGCATTTTATGTAATTTGATTGCCGCTGATGTTGTTAATGGCGAATTACCAAAAGACGAGAAATGGTTAGGTAAAATTGTGAGTGATATCTGTTACCACAATGCAAAAAATTACTTTGAATTTAATACCAAATAAATGGAAACTATCCGTTGGGGAATCATTGGTTGTGGAGATGTAACTGAAATAAAAAGTGGTCCGGCGTTCAATAAGGCGAAGTCATCAGAATTAGTTGCTGTTATGCGTAGAAATGCAGCAAAAGCTAAAGATTATGCCGAAAGGCATAAGGTCCCGTTTTGGTATGATAATGCAGATGAATTGCTAAACCATAAAGGTATAAATGCCATATATATATCCACGCCGCCTTCCAGCCATGTAACATATGCATTAAAAGCATTAGCACTCGACAAGCATGTGTATTTGGAAAAACCTATGGCGCTCAATGCACATGAAGCGCAACAAATCTGCGAGGCCTTAAAATCGAGCAAAGGAAAGCTTACTGTTGCTCACTACCGCAGGCAATTACCCATGTTTTTAAAGGTCAAGAAATTGATTGAAGATGGAGCAATTGGTAAAATACGTTGTGCAGATATAAAGCTCATGCAGCCTGTCAATACAGATATGATTACAGCTACCGAAGATAATTGGCGTGCCAATAAAAAGATTTCTGGAGGTGGGTATTTTCATGATTTGGCACCACACCAGTTGGATTTAATCTATTATTTTTTAGGTGATTATAAAAAAGCAAAAGGCTACGCTGTAAATCAGACCAACACTTATGATGCCGAAGATGTAGTGAATGGAATTATACAACTTAAAAACGGCATTCAATGTAGAGGCTTGTGGGCGTTTTATGTAAACGACGCTTCAAAGAAAGATGAATTAAAAATATTTGGCAGTTTAGGCGAAATAAAACTATCCATCTTTGGAAATAAAGTTGAAGTAACAAAGAATGGTGAGGTTGAAATTATAACGTTTAAGCACCCCGAAAACATTCAACAACCCATGATTGAAGCCACGGTAAATTACTTTCTTGGCAAACAAAACAATCCGTGTGCTGCTAAAGAGGGTTTACGAATCATGAAACTGATAGATTTATTTACCGAATAACCGTTTTTTGTTGGATACCAATACCTACTTCAAACCAAATAGGTTAGGCAAAAACATAGAAATTTCTGGTATAAAACTTATCAGCATTAACACGGCTACCATAATGGCTAAAAACGGAAGCAAAGGCCGTATGACCTGAGTTACCGAAACTTTTGCAACCCCGCTGCCCACAAAAAGTAATGTACCTACGGGAGGAGTACAAATTCCAATACACAAATTCAGTACAATCACAATGCCAAAATGCACTGGATCCATCCCCAAAGCTGTCACAACGGGTAGGAAAATTGGTGTAAAGATCAGAACAGCTGGTGTCATATCCATAAAAGTACCTATGATTAATAAAATAAGATTAATCGCTAAAAATATGGCGAACTTATTATTTAACGAATCCAGCAAAAAAGTACTTATCATTTCAGGGATACCTTCAAAAGAAAACAACCATGACATGGCCATAGACGTACAGATTAAAAACATAACAACTGCGGTGGTCTTGGCGCTTGACAACAATACACCTGGAAAATCTTTAATTTTCATGTCGCCATAAGCTAATGACAATAGCGTTGCGTACAACACTGCAATTACGGAGGCTTCGGTAGCAGTAAAAACCCCTGCAACTATCCCCCCAACAACAATAACTAATAATAGTAGACTAAAAAAAGCTTTTCTAAAAAAAGTCCAAATTTCAAACAATGTTGCACGCTTACCTCTAGTGTAGCCTTTGCTGATCGCAATAAAAGCAACGTACCCCATAATAGCAAAACCCAATAGTATACCAGGCAAATATCCTGCGATAAATAAAGCCGCTACCGAAGCCGTTCCACCACTAGCAAGAGCATATACAATGAGAATATTACTAGGTGGTATCAGCAACCCAGTAGTTGAAGCCGTTATATTCACAGAAGCACTTAAGGTTCTTGGATATCCTTCTTCCTTCATTCTGTCAGTCATTACACTACCAATGGCTGACGCTGCAGCAAGAGCAGATCCCGAAATGGCACCAAATAACATGGATGCTAATACATTTACATAAGCTAAGCCGCCAGGAAGACTGGCAACTAAAGATTTAGCAAAGTTTATGAGTCTCGTGGCAATACCACCACGTTTCATAATGTCTCCAGCCAAAATAAAAAACGGTATAGCCAATAGGGCAAAGCTGTCAATACCTGTTGTCATTCTTTGCGCAATGGTAGTTACACCGGGTAACTTATCGATGTTTAATAAAAGACTTATTGTAGTTGCTATTCCAATACTATAGGCTACTGGAACCTTTAGCAGCAAAAGCGAAAAGAAACTTACAAACAAGACGATAATACTGATAACTTCAATGCTCATAATTCGTTTACTTTATTGGTTTTACAAATAGTTGAAATATGATAAGCTGAAAAATAAATGATCAGAATACCACTGAATGGCATAATTGCGTATACGTATCCAAGTGGAATGCGCAATGTTCCCGAAAGCTGCTCCAAGTATAAGGTCGTGTAAACTAGGTTTAAGCCGCCCAAAACCATAACAATAAGGGCAAATAGTAATATTAAGACCTCAATGAGAATGGATACTTTTCGCTTGTTAGATTCAGAAAATTTTTGAAATAGAAAATCCATGGATAAATGTTCCCGTTTGCCATTGAGATAGGCAGCACCCAAAATAGTCATCCAGATTAATGAAAAACGAGCAAATTCTTCTGTCCATGTGAAAGACGTGCCTAAAAGATATCTTGAGAAAACTTGAAACAAAACATCCAAAACCAAAAGAGCAAAAATCACAATCATAAACCATTCCAGAATGCTACTTACTTTATTAAAAATAAGACGAGATTTATTCATTATTCTTGAGATTTAATTTGTTTTACAATAGATTCCATTTCTGGAAATTCCGTTACAAAATCCTCAACAACAGATTTTGATTTTTCAGCAAACAACGATTTTTCAGGAATGATAATTTTCACACCAGCAGCTTGTGCTATTCTCATAGATTCTTCTACAGAATCCATCCAAAATTTCTTTTGTGCTTGCGCGGATTCATCCGCTGCTTCTTGCACCCATTGTTTTTCTTCTTCTGATAATTTATTCCAAAACTTAGTTCCAATTAATAGTACGTCGGGGACAGATGAGTGTTGGTCTAGTGTATAATATTTACTAATCTCATAATGATTTGAGGACACAAATGAAGGGGGATTATTTTCTGCGCCGTCAACAACACCTTGCTGAATTGCCGTGTATAACTCACCATACGCAAGAGGTGTCGCAGAACCACCCATTGAGTTTACCATATTAATGGCCATCTGGTTATTCATTACCCTGATTTTAAGACCTTCTAAATCTTCAGGTGTTCGGATTGGCTTTTCGCTAGTATAAAAACTTCTACTACCGGCATCATAATAGCAAAGACCTCGAAGCCAAAACGCAGATCCTTTACTTAATATTGACTTACCAATATCCCCTTCCAAGACATCAAATTGGTGCTGCTTATTTCTAAATAAATAAGGGATTCCGAGCACATGATACTCTGGTACAAAATTAGATAGTGTTGCGGCACTAACCTTAGTTGCTGCGACGCTTCCAATTTGCAATAACTCCAACACCTCACGTTCCGATCCCAATTGTGCGTCAGGAAATATTTTCACCTTTAAAGTGCCACTAGATTTCTTTTCTAGTGCCTTTTGAAATGCTACGATTCCCTTATGTACAGGATGTGTTTGTGGCAACGTGTGCCCCAAGTACATCACTTTAGAACCAAAATCACTTTGACAAGAGGAAGTCCCAAAAAGAAGAACAAGAAGGATTGCTTTTGCAGAAATATATTTCATGTTTATTGTGGTGTTATGACGTTTACTTCTAAAGGATTTTGAAGGCATTTTGAAAAACGAGACAAGTAATTATTCCAAGCCTCATTAGATTGGAATTGCCCTGCCTTTTTCCATCCAAAGCCGGCATAATATGCAACAGAACCAGAGACTTTAGTTTGAACATACAAATTGCTTTGATCTTTTTTATCTGTTATATATTCATCAAAATCGATAAGTGATGAAGCATCTGCAAGTACAACCCCTTGACCCAATTCAGAATCATCAAATGGCTCCCAATAACTCATCCAACCTGCTGTGGTATTGGTCGTAACGTTTCCATCCTTTTTGTGAAGCGTCAAACCAATAGAAACCCTATCGGTTCCCCTTAACAAAACAGTGTGTCTGCTTAAATTTTGACCGAAGTCTAATGAGATGTGTTTTTGTTCGCTTATAATTTTACCATCAGCATTCCAATGCGCATAATCAAGAACAAAACTTGTTCTTATTGGCCCGTTAGTAATTGTTTTAAAAGAAGTGAAATTCTTTGAAACTGCATACCCATCGTCTGTTTTTACAGCAATACCACCAACACCACGACTAACACCCACATGAAAATTATCCAGACCTTCGCCTGTATCTTTATGATAGGATCCTTTACCAGATGTATATTTTGCATACCAATTGTTTATGATTGGGTACTCCACACGCTTAAGCCAAGCATCCATACCGCTTGTTAACGTTCCACCTTTAATGCCGTTTTCCGCCATTTCCTGCGCCACAGGCCCAAAGGTTCTAAAAGCAACTTTATTATTTTCCCATGCATAATCATCTGTACGTTCTGGCACAAAACGGGAAAAGCATCTTATTGATGTGCTGTCTAGTTTTTCATCATATGGCATTGCTATAACCTTAAATGTAGCTTGAGCATTTGCTAAAATAGCAGGTTGAAAAAGCAAGGTATGCTTCGAATTGTTTGTGTCATAGGTCACCACTTGAGAAGGTAAAACGGCATGAGTCTCAGCATTAATGACCGCTAAGGATTTTTCGTTTACGTCAATAGCTGAAACATCAACCTCAACCGTCTCAAAAGCCCTATCAATTGCTAAGGTATTGTTAACGGTTACCATTAAAACTTCTAAAGATTGTTCGCTGCAGCTAAAACAGCACATGACAAATACGAAAAGTGCTATTTTTTTCATCTTATAATTCGTTAGAAGGCTTTCCTATGGTTGCCAAAATACCACCATCTACATACAAGACATGACCGTTTACAAAATCACTTGCTCTTGAGCCTAAAAATATAGCAGCACCAGCTAAATCATTTGGATCTCCCCATTTTGCAGCTGGTGTTCTATTGACAATAAAATCATTAAAAGGATGCCCATCTACTCGAATAGGTTCCGTTTGCGAAGTTGCAAAATAACCCGGACCAATACCATTGACTTGAATATTAAAACGCGCCCATTCGGTAGCCATATTTTTAGTCAACATTACCAATCCGCCTTTTGCAGCAGCATAGGCTCCAACAGTATTACGCCCTAATTGGCTCATCATAGAACAGATGTTAATGATTTTACCCGCTTTGCGTTCCATCATGCCTTTTACAACATGTTTTGAAACAATAAACGGACTTACTAAGTCGATGTCTAAAACTTGTTTAAAATCTTCAACTTCCATCTCAGCCAAAGGAGTTCGCTTAATAATCCCAGCATTGTTGACTAAAATATCGATGTTCCCAACTTCGGTTTCAATTTTCTTGATTGAAGTGATAACATCATTTTCATCAGCAACATTAAACTTATAGCCAACAGCATTAATCCCTGCACTTTTATAGGCAGCAACGGCATCATCAATTTTTTGTTGAGAAGAATTCCCATTAACAACAATCGTTGCGCCCGCTTTTCCTAACCCCATAGCCATGGCCATACCTAATCCATGTGTGCTACCAGTAACAAGGGCTACTTTTCCCTTAATATTGAACAATTCTTGAGACATAATTATCTTAAATCAGTAATGTTAGCCACATCCATGTCATTGTAGTCTAAATTTTCTCCAGCCATTCCCCAAATAAATGTATAGTTTGAGGTTCCAGAACCAGAGTGAATAGACCACGGCGGAGATATTACTGCCTGATGATTGTGCATCCAAATATGACGGGTTTCTTGTGGCTGTCCCATAAAATGACAAACCGCTTGATTTTCTGGAACATCCAGATAGAAGTAAATTTCCATTCTGCGATCGTGAACGTGAGCAGGCATGGTGTTCCAAACACTACCCGTTTTGAGTTCTGTCATTCCCATTTGTAACTGACAGGTTTCCACAATACCACCAATAATCATTTGACTAACAGTTCTATGGTTTGCCGTTTCTAGGCTTCCCAATTCAATTTTATTAGCGTCAGCCAAGCTGGTCTTTTTGGTAGGATAGCTCTCGTGTGCTGGCGCAGAATTCATGTAGAATTTTGCAGGATTGGAAGCATCATCGCTTTTAAACGTAACGTCTTTTATACCTTTTCCTATGTAAAGTGCGTCTTTGTGATTTATTTTGAACGTTTCACCATCGACAACAATACTGCCATCTCCGCCAACGTTAATAATTCCCAATTCACGACGTTCCAAAAAGTAGTTAGCTTTTAATGGGTCTATCGTCTCTAGTTTTAAATCTGAGGTTGGCACAGCACCACCAGCCATATAGCGATCATAATGTGTATAAACGAATTTTATTTGTCCAGGCTGCATTAAATCTGGAATCAAGAACTCGTCTCTTAGTTCTTGCGTGTCATATTGCTTAACTGCCGATGGGCTTGAAGCGTATCTTGTTTCAAAAGTTGTTGACATAATCTATTTTTTATTTTAATTATTATAATGAACGACGAATTCCCAATTCTAATCCACGTAGTTCTGCTAAACCACGTAAGCGCCCTATTCCTGAGTACCCAGGATTTGTTTTCTTTTTTAAATCATCCAGCATCTTATGCCCATGATCAGGTCTAAAAGGCATACGTAGGTCGGTACGCCCTGCCTTTACACGTTTCTGCTGCTCCAAAACTAAAGCTTTCATGACAGCATACATATCCACATCTCCATCAAGGTGATCAGCTTCATGAAAATTTCCACTAGCATCTCGCTTGGTAGCTCTCAAGTGTATAAAATGAATACGATCACCCAAGCGTTCAACCATGCCAGCCAAATCATTATCGGCTCTAACTCCAAAAGATCCCGTACAAAATGTTAATCCGTTATTGGGACTATTTACAGCTTCGTATAAATCTATAATATCCTGTTCTGTACTCACAACTCTTGGTAAGCCCAAAATTGGAAATGGTGGATCATCAGGATGAATACACATCAAAACACCTGCTTGTTCAGCTGCAGGAATAATTTCAGATAAAAAAGAAAACAAGTGTTTTTTTAATTCGCGTGGTCCAATGGCGCCATACGTTGCTAAAATAGCGTTAAACTCTTCTAAAGTATACCCTTCTTCTGCACCTGGCAAACCAGCAATAATATTACTGATCAACCTTTGATGATCCTCAGGAGAACTATTTTTCAAGTAATCGCTGGCTGCTGCTTTCTGTGCGTCTGTGTAATCGCTTTCTGCTCCAGGTCGCTTTAGCAAAAATAACTCGAAAGCAGCAAAAGCATCAGCTTCAAAACGCAATGCAGTAGATTGATCTGCCACTTCATAGTCTAAGTTTGTTCGTGTCCAATCAAGCACAGGCATAAAATTATAACACACAATATCAATACCGCAAGTGCCTAAATTCAGCAAGGTTTGCTTGTAATTTTCAATGTATGTTTTATAATTACCTGTTCGTGTTTTGATGTTTTCATGTATAGGAACACTCTCCACAACAGACCAAGTTAATCCTACATCTTCAATAGCCTTTTTACGCTTTTGAATTTCTTCAACTGGCCAAACATCACCATTTGGAATATGGTGAAGGGCACTAACAATTCCAGTCGCACCAGATTGCTTTATGTCTAATAGCGATACAGGATCATTAGGTCCATACCACCTCCATGTTTGTTCTAATTGCATGTTCATTTTGCTTTATTTAAACACCACTATATGCGGCAAACCCACCATCAATTGGCACCACTACACCTGTTACAAACGCGGCCCCTTCACTACATAGCCATAATGTTGTTCCCACTAAATCCTCAGGCTCCCCATACCTATTCATAGGGGTTTGATCTATTATTTGCTGACCTCTTTGTGTCAAACTACCATCTTCGTTAGTAAGAAGCGTTCGGTTTTGATCAGTCAAGAAAAATCCAGGTGCTAACGCATTAACTCGAATACCAACCTTTGAAAAATGAACCGCTAGCCATTGTGTGAAGTTTGAAACTGCAGCTTTAGCGCCACTGTAAGCTGGAATTTTTGTTAAAGGTGTAAAGGCATTCATCGAAGAAATATTCAATACACTACAACCCTCGCGGCCAACCATGTCTTCAGCATATACTTGTGTAGGAATTAATGTGCCAAGGAAATTGAGGTTGAATGTAAATTCGATTCCTTTTGGATCTAAATCAAAAAAAGTTTTAAACCCTTCTGTTTTATTTTTTAAATCTTCCATTTCAAAAAATGGATTAGAAGTGGTTCCTAATGGATGATTTCCTCCTGCTCCGTTAATTAAAATGTCAACTTTACCGAAAGCATCATTAACTGCCTGTTTTGAAGCAACTAAAGATTCTTTTTCTAAAACATTTGCCTCAACGCCAATTGCGCTTCCACCACTGTTATTTATCGTTTCGGCAACCTTATCAGCAGCTTCTTTTCTTAAGTCTAGAACTGCAATATTATGACCTTGTTTGGACAATGCTACAGCTAAAGTGCTACACAATACACCTCCTGCACCTGTTAACACAATTGTTTTGCTCATTTGTTTAATTTGAATGATTATGTTTTAAAAGCTAGAACAACTAGCTATTGTACAAAACTTGACTTTTACTATTCCCTAAGAAATGCCGCAACTGGTTTAGTTTCGACTCAATTTCGTATAAATATAAAAAGTTAAGTTGTCTTTATGTAAAAAAACGTGTTATCTTGAAAAAATCCGTCCTGCCCTGTCATGCTTTATTGCAAGGTATATCTTGGTGTTTTTACCATTCATGAAAACAAGAAAAATATGACATGAATTGATGAATTAACATTGAACTGCTGAAGTTCATTATTCACCATCAGAAGGATGTTATAAAAAAAAGGCGTCCAAATGGACGCCTTAATGTTATTCAATATGGTTGGTGTACTTACAGCGTGCTAACATGCTTCGTTAACTTCGACTTAAGGTTTGCAGCCTTGTTGTCGTGAATGATGTTGTTCTTTGCCAACTTATCAATCATAGACACCACAAGAGGAAGCTTCTTTTCTGCTTCTTTTTTCTTTTCTAATGCCTTTAGATCACGGATAGCATTACGTGTTGTTTTGTGCTGAAAACGGTTACGCTGACGCTTAGTTTCGTTTGAACGAATTCTTTTTAAGGCGGATTTATGATTTGCCATAGTTTATGTTTTGTAGCCCGTAGGGGAATCGAACCCCTCTTACCAGGATGAAAACCTGGCGTCCTAGCCGATAGACGAACGGGCCTTCGGATTAACGAGGTGCAAATTTATATGGAATTTAGCTATTATACAACACCTATTTAAAACAAAAATATTTTATTCCTAAGAAGGAAGGCACGCTTCTTGTTAAAAAAAACTATATTTGATATGCCAAATCTTACTTTTATGACTGTATACAACTTCACAACCAAACGTGTTTATCCGCTTTTATTCTGTTTTTTATTTTGTTTATTTTCTACTGCAGCACAATACAACCTCAACAACGACAGTGTCGCCGTTTCTGGATACGATGTGGTAAGCTACTTTAACGATACGCCAACAGCTGGTAAGCAGACATGTAGTACCCATTACGAAGGCGCCACCTATTGGTTCAGCAATACTGCCAACAAAGCAACCTTTGAAGAAAATCCTGAAAAATATACCCCACAATATGGAGGCTGGTGTGCCTATGCCATGGGATACAGTGGAAAAAAGGTTTCCATTAATCCAGAATCCTACACTATTGAAAAGGGAAAACTATACCTATTCTATCGAACAACATTTGTCAATACTAAAAAAAGATGGCAAACAAACACTCAAAAACTTAAAACCAAAGCAGACAGCAATTGGCTGCAACACACTAAACACTAATCCATGAAAATTATTGTTATTATCCTACGCATTTTGGTAGCATTTATACTACTGCAATCCCTTTATTTTAAATTTGGCGGACACGCTGAAGCGGTTCACATTTTTAGCACTCTGGGCGTTGAGCCTTGGGGCAGGTTAACTCTAGCAACCATTGAACTCATTGTTGGTATTGGAATCCTGATTCCAAAAACACACCTCCGTGCTTCTTTTTTAGCAACAGGGCTTATGGTGGGAGCAATAGGCGTTCACCTGTTCACACCCGTTGGCATAAACGTTCAATGGTCTGGAATGGAAGACAATGGACAACTTTTTTTCATGGCTATTGTTGCATGCTTGGCTAGCCTAAGCATACAATTGATTTTCATGAAAATACATAAAATAGGGCTAGCGATATTTTTTATGCAAAAAATTCTAATTTCAAAAAAGTGATAGAAAGAATCAAACGTCTTTTTAGCTATGAGTATTGGCCATTTTGGCTGTTCTACACACCCGCATATTGCTATTATTTTTATCTAGCAATTCGCTCAAAACGGAGTCTGTATTTTACGGTACTCAATAGCTGCATGCATTATGGTGGTGCTTTTTATACTTCCAAAAATAATGTCTTAAAAAACTTAAACAGGTCTCATATCCCCACAACAGCTCTCATACAGCCTAAAACATCTTTTTCAGAGCTAAAGCAACAACTGAATAAAAACAACCTCGAGTTTCCAGTGATTGCAAAACCCGACAAAGGAGAACGTGGGAAAGGGGTTGAAAAGTTAGATTCGTTCAAAGCATTGTTGAGCTACCATGAACGTTTTTGCAACATCCCATTTTTGGTTCAAGAATATATTGACTACCCTATTGAGCTGGGTATTCTTTTCTTCTGGGATAAAAACGGTACGCCAACCATTAGTTCAGTAACACAAAAAGTTTTTTGTCACATTGTTGGAAATGGAACAGATAACTTTGGAACATTGGTGCAACAAAACAGCCGTATCAAACATCGAATACAGACCATTGAAACACGATTTGAAAAACAATGGAATAGTATTCCTGAAAAAGGTGTTAAAATAATGCTTGAACCCATTGGAAATCACAACAAAGGAACCATGTTTTTGGATGCACGTTCTTTGATTTCAAAAGATATGTTAAACTGGATTGAAAGCTGTGCTAAAAAAATTCCAAACTTTGATTACGGAAGGTTTGACGTAAAGCTCAAAAACAAAAATGCATTTGCATCAACAAACCAAAATGATGTAAAAGTTATGGAAGTTAATGGCGTGAATTCTGAGCCCTGTCACATTTATGATCCTGATTATTCACTACTACAAGCCTATAAAGATATCTTTTACCACATGCGTATCATTTACGATCTAAGCAAGAAAAAGAGCGCATCAAGACCTTCAAAAAATAAATTAATTCCCTTTTTAAAAACAGGCTACAGAGTAGCCATAAACAAAACCCTTTACTCATGAATACCCATCCTCAAATCCTTGTCTTAAAAAATCTACAACACCTGCTCGAACACATACCTACTGAAACGTACATTCAAAAAACAAAAGTGTTGGCAAATGGTACCATTGGAGAGCATGTTCGACATATAATTGAATTTTATCAACCCTGTTTGAAAGCAAGTCAAAATAACAGTCTTAATTATAGTCTACGTCAACGTGATCACGAATTGGAAGTTGACACAAAAAAAGGAGTGCGCGAAACCAAAAAAATAATCAAGCAGTTGGAAAAAGTGCTAATGACTGTTGATAAAAAAGTAATGTTACATACGGCACGTACAAAAGAAGCTAGCTCTTACCAAGAGGTGAAATCCTCGTTACAACGCGAACTTGTTTACTGTATGGATCATTGTATTCATCATCAGTTTATTATCAGAACCGCTTTGGTAGACATGCATTACGAACACATCCTGCCTGAAAACTTTGGTGTTGCTTTTTCTACCCTGGAGTATAGAACAGCATGTGCATCGTAACCTATACTCCAATTAATGAAGGCTTCATTTTTACAAGTAGTAGAGATGAAAGCATGCACCGACCAACAAAAAATCCAGATATTCATCTTCATGGCGCACAGCAATTGTGCTACGCAAAAGATCTTCAAAAAGGAGGAACTTGGTTCGCAATAGCTGTAAAAGAACAGAAATTGAGTTGCCTACTAAATGCGGCACAAGGAGACACATCCTACCAAAATCCAAAAAGTCGGGGAATGCTTCCGCTATTTGAATTACTTTCATCAACAGAAATTACCGTAGGCAAAACCATGCCATGTGTCCTGATC
The DNA here is from genome assembly GCA_938092005.1 of uncultured Flavobacteriaceae bacterium. Classification (GTDB taxonomy): domain Bacteria; phylum Bacteroidota; class Bacteroidia; order Flavobacteriales; family Flavobacteriaceae; genus UBA7446. The sequence goes on from CALKOU010000003.1 coordinate 53,668, forward strand.
ACATTTAATTTTGATGCGCCGCTGTTTCTGAAAGAAACCCACTGGAAAGGGGATTTACGAACCGTCTCGGTAAAAGATGTCGCAACGTCATATCTATGGGCATCCGACAACTTATATGAGGAACATGATATTAAAACATTCAAAGAAAAATGGGCAACCCTTAAGAAAAATAAAAGCATTGAAGACGTGAAAGCATTTCATGATGCATGTGCACAACCACTCAACAGTGACATCTATAAAAGAAAAAATGCGGATGTTATGACCGTAAGTACAACAACAATGATTAAAAACAATAGGCGTTTTGAGGTACATCATCAAAACCGTGTAACAAACACAAACCTAGTAATTGATTTAAATTCAATCTAATACGCCTTGGCAAACAATACGCGTTTGGTTGAGGGTTTGCCAGAATACACACACATACCAGACGCGGCTTCGCCATCAAGAGGGATACAACGAATCGTTGCCTTAGTTGCCTCTTTGATAGCCGTTTCAGTTTCGGAAGTGCCGTCCCAGTGTGCAGAAATAAAACCACCTTTGGTTTCCAACACTTCTTTAAACTCTTCTAAAGAATTTACTTCAGTAGTATGTTCGGCTCTAAAAGTCAATGCACGTGCAAATAATGCCGTTTGAATTTCTTCTAGAGTATTTTTTACTTCTTCGATTAACATATCCTGTGATACACTTTTTTTCGAAAGTGTATCTCTACGCGCCAATTCTACAGTTCCGTTTGCAACGTCCCGAGGGCCAATTCCTATACGTAACGGAACACCTTTGAGTTCATATTCATTGAATTTAAACCCTGGTTTATGCGTGTCGCGATTATCAAAATGAACACGAACCCCTTCATCATATAATGCCTTAACGATAGGGGAAACTGCTTTTTCGACTGCTTGGTGCTCTTCGTCACTACGATAAATGGGCACAATAACAACTTGATGTGGTGCCAATTCAGGAGGCAATACCAATCCATTATCATCGCTGTGGGTCATAATAAGTGCACCCATCAAACGGGTAGAAACCCCCCATGACGTAGCCCAAACATGTTCCAACCCACCTTCTTTGGTAGCGTATTTAACATCAAACGCCTTTGCGAAATTTTGTCCCAAAAAGTGCGATGTTCCTGCTTGCAACGCCTTCCCGTCTTGCATCAATGCTTCAATACAATAGGTTTCTACCGCACCCGCAAAACGCTCTGCAGCAGACTTTACTCCTTGAATAACAGGGATTGCCATGTGCTGCTCAACAAAATCGGCATAAACTTGATTCATTTGTTTGGCTTCTTCTAAAGCTTCTGTTTCGGTAGCATGAGCCGTATGTCCCTCTTGCCACAAAAACTCCGCTGTACGTAAAAACAAACGGGTGCGCATTTCCCAACGCACCACATTTGCCCATTGATTTAACAATATGGGCAAGTCACGATAGGACTGAATCCAGTTCTTATACGTATTCCAAATAATAGCTTCACTCGTTGGGCGTACAATAAGTTCTTCTTCCAACTTTGCTTTGGGGTCAACTCTTAGTTTTCCTGGCTTGTCGGGATCATTTTCAAGTCGATAGTGTGTAACAACTGCACATTCCTTGGCAAATCCTTCGGCGTTTTGCTCTTCTGCCTCAAACAAACTTTTCGGAACAAAAAGCGGAAAATAGGCATTGCTATGACCTGTGTCTTTAAATTTTTTATCCAATATGGCCTGCATGCGTTCCCAAATAGCAAAACCATAAGGTTTGATAACCATACAGCCACGAACGGCAGAAGATTCTGCCAAATCTGCTTTTACGACAAGTTCATTGTACCATTTTGAATAATCTTCGGCACGTGTTGTTAAATGTTTCCCCATAAGTTTGGCACAACTTTTGATTTTTGTAAGTTGTAGTGCAAAACTACTTAAATTTGAGTGTTAATTTAAACCTTTGTGTCATGAGTGCTTTATATCAGTATCGCTTTATCAGAAGTTCCATTGTTGTTTCAGTTACTTTTTTGGCACTAACACTCGTGAGTTGTAGTGGCTATCAGAGCGTATCATACTACGGAGATGGTATTTATGGTGATGATGCCGTGCGCCAACCACAACAAGCAACTGTTAATAATTCGACCGCTACACCACAACAAGGTAATGGTGCGTATTACAAAAATTATTTTGCTGATAAAGCTTCAAAAGGAATTCAAGACGATTATATTTTTACAGATGCTGAACAATATCAAGAGGCATCACCTCAACAAACTAGCGCAGGAAATTATCAAGCACATGGTTCTTGGGGCGATCAAGTAGACAACATAAATGTCAACGTTATCTACAATAGGTCTTTTGGGTGGAATGGATTTTATGCCCCTTTTAACTACGGGCGTGCTTCTTTTTGGGGCTACAATTATCACCCTTGGTACTTCACTTTTAACCACCATCCTTTTTACAACCCCTATCGTTGGGGATACCAAAACCCTTATTACAACCCGTACTGGAACAATTGGGGATATAACCCTTACGGACGACGTGGATGGGGAAACAGCTATTACAATCAAAATGCATACAATAGACCTCAGTACAGCAGGTTAAATGGGGGGAGAAATTTACCAAAGCCTAATCTTGTAAATAGAAGTGCCAATGCTAATAATCGTCAAAGCCAGGTAAACACTAATTCAAGAACACAACGGCGTACCAATACACAGGGCACAACGACAACGAGAAGTGCAACGAGAAGTGTTAGAAGACAATACAACGACACATCTGGCGGCAATCAAACAAATACACGTCAAGTACGTCAAAATAACAATAACAACAATACGTCTTATAGAAGGTCGAATTCATCTAGTAATTCAAGCTATGGCAATTCTTCTTCAACCAATAGTTCTCGACGAACGGCACCAAGCACATCACGATCATCGAGCAGCCGATCAAGTTCGGGGGGCAGTAGATCGAGTTCAAGAACGAGCTCGTCCAGAAGAAGATAAAATTCAAAGCCATAACTTAGTTAAGATAATAAGCACTTTAGATAATCTAATTTTAACAACATAAAAAAATGAAGTTTTTTCCATTGATTTTGATAAGCATTTGTTCCGTTTTCACATCTTATGCGCAAAGCATACATGAATTTGTACGCTATGGCACTGAAGCGTTGAACGGCACCGCGCGGTATCAAGCAATGGCAGGAGCTTTTGGTGCACTTGGTGGTGATTTATCATCTTTAGCAAACAACCCTGCTGGATCTACTGTTTTTGCATACAACGAGGCGGGAGCAACTATTGGCGTACAATCTTTTTCAACAACTGCAAACTATTTTGGGAACGCAGCTAATGTGGAGAAATCATCTTTTGACATCAGCCAAGCGGGTTTTGTATTGGTTCTTGCAAACCCCTCAAGCAAGTGGGATAAAATTGCTTTTGGGTTTAACACACAAACTTCAAATAATTTTGACAAAAACCTGTATGCACAGGGCATTAACAGCAACAACGGGCTCGAAGACTATTTTTTAAACAATGCAAGTGACATTCCTTTTGACACCTTTAATTTAGATAGTAGTGATGCAGACGGACAATACGCAAGATTAGGGAACAGATTAGGGTATCGTGCACAACAAGCCTATTTGGGGCTTTACGCAGGAGCCATTATCTATGATGACATGGATGATGTTTATGTTGCCGATGGCCTTGTTGATGGTGGCATTAACCAAAGGCATGAACTAAACACATCGGGAGAGCAACAAGTGTATACCTTAAATTTTAGTGGGCGTTACATGAAAAAGTTATCGCTAGGTGTTAATATCAACATCTATTCCGTTGACTATTCAGAATATAAAGCTACTTCAGATTTGTATATAGATGAATTAAGCTCCTTAAAAGAAGTTGATTTCAGACAAGAGATACATACTTTTGGAACAGGTGTTTCCTTTCAATTTGGCGCTATGTTTAAAGCTACAGACATCTTACGGCTAGGGCTAAACTATACAAGTCCTACCTATTATGAGTTAGAGGACGAATATACAGATGGACTACAAGTTTTTTATAGACAAGATGGAGAAACCAAAAGAGGTGCAATTTATCCAAATATCATAAACATTGTGGATCCGTATAGGTTAAGAACAGCTGGAAAAACACAGGGTAGCATGGCCCTTGTTTTTGGTAAAAAAGGACTCTTAAGCCTAGATTATGGCACCAAAAATTATGCTTCTTCAAGAGTATCACTTCTTAATACTTCCGACACAAATTTATTGAACAACGAAATATCCAACTCTCTTGACAAAGCCTCTTTTTTACGTGTAGGTGGTGAGGGGCGCCTGGGTGACTTTAGCTTACGTGGCGGGTACTGGAGTGAGCAAAGCCCGTATAAAAACGCAAAAATAAAAGATGCATACAGCGGCTTTTCACTGGGAATGGGCATTCGTTTTGGCAGTGGATCATTAGATGTCGCCTACACAAAAAACACCCGAAATTACACCCAACAACTTTACTATACGGGTCTGACAGATACAGCAGCAATAAACCAAAAAGCAAGTCAGGTGACACTGTCCTACAATGTGCGTTTCTGAAAAGCTTAATTTTTACGAATGTAGTATCTTTGTAGCCTTATGAAAGATGCTATGAAATTTAATCGTCTACTCAACGAAACTCTAGAGGACATACACGATGACCATATGAGCGGAAACATCAACACGCCGCTGCGTGAGGATGCATTTGAATTATCTGACAAAGAAAAAATAAATCAAATCGAGCAAGATGTAACGCGAATTTTGGAAACGCTCGGAATGGATCTCACCGATGACAGCATGCAAGGCACGCCAAAACGTGTGGCCAAAATGTTTGTCAATGAGCTATTTGCAGGACTTCACCCCGATAACAAACCCAGTGCGTCAACTTTTGACAACAAGTATAAATACGGGGAAATGTTGGTGGAAAAAAACATCACCCTCTACTCTACTTGTGAGCATCACTTATTACCTATCGTTGGAAAGGCACATGTAGCCTATATTTCAAACGGAACTGTGGTAGGGTTGTCCAAGATGAATCGACTAGTAGATTATTTTGCAAAACGACCTCAAGTACAAGAGCGACTTACGTTACAGGTCGTAAAATCCTTGCAAGAAGTGCTAAACACAGATGATGTAGCTTGTGTTATTGACGCAAAACACCTGTGTGTAAATGCACGTGGTATTCGCGACATTGACAGTAGTACCGTAACAGCAGAGTTTGGCGGAGCATTCAAAAAACCAGACGTTAAAAAAGAATTTTTGGGTTATTTAAACCTTGACACTTCATTTTAAAACATGATTAAAGCAACATCATCGCTGCATATTTTTAATTCCTTAAGTGGAAAAAAAGAGCACTTCACCCCCATTGAAGAAAAACATGTGGGCATGTATGTTTGCGGACCAACGGTTTACAGTAATGTTCACTTAGGTAATTGCAGAACCTTTATGTCGTTTGACTTGGTGTATCGATACCTAAAACACTTAGGATATACCGTTCGTTATGTGCGTAATATCACTGACGCTGGGCATTTGGAACACGATGCCGACGAAGGGGAAGATCGCATCTCTAAAAAAGCTCGCCTAGAGCAAATTGAACCCATGGAGGTGGTACAACGCTACACGGTTGATTTTCATCAAACCATGGCGGCATTTAACACCCTACCACCCAATATCGAACCTACTGCAACTGGGCATATTATTGAGCAAATTGAAATTGTCAAAAGCATTCTAGATGCTGGTTTTGCTTACGAAGTAAACGGTTCAGTCTATTTTGATGTTCAAAAATTTAACGAATCAAACGCCTACGGTGAATTGAGTGGTCGTAAGATTGAGGACATGATTCACAATACACGTGTCTTATCGGGGCAAAGTGAAAAAAAGGCACCACAAGACTTTGCCTTGTGGAAAAAGGCAGAACCACAGCACATCATGCGTTGGCCATCCCCTTGGGGCGACGGTTTCCCAGGCTGGCACCTGGAGTGTACTGCTATGAGTACAAAATATTTAGGAGAACAGTTTGATATTCATGGCGGTGGTATGGATTTAAAATTCCCACATCACGAGTGTGAAATAGCACAAGCCAAAGCCATTAACAAAAAAAGCCCTGTGAATACATGGATGCATGCCAACATGCTTACCCTCAACGGGAAGAAAATGGCAAAATCAACAGGGAATAATATTTTACCAAACGAACTTTTCGAAGGATCAAACCCTATTCTTTCAAAGCCTTTTTCTCCGGATGTTACGCGTTTCTTTATGCTACAAGCCCACTACAGAAGCGTTTTGGATTTAAGCAGCGATGCGTTAGAAGCTGCTGAAAAAGGATACAATCGTCTGATTAACGGCATTAAAATGTTAGAACATCTTCCACAGAGCAATAAAAGCAGTGTGGACATAGATACGCACATTCAAAGCTATTATGACGCAATGAATGATGACTTTAACAGTCCTGTGCTTATTGCACAATTATTTGAGACGTTAAAGCTTATTCACAAAGTTGCAGAGGGTGAAGAATATCTAACTGGTGAAGCCATTAAAAAGCTAGCCAAAACAATACATTCTTTTGTTTATGATGTATTGGGGCTTACGTTAAACGTATCGAACAATGAAGATAATACGTACATTGATAAGGCACTAGAAGTTCTTATTGAAATGCGAGAACAAGCTAGAGCATCAAAAGACTTTGCTACATCAGATCAAATTCGCGATGCGCTTTTGTCAAAAGGCATTCAGCTTAAGGACGGAAAAGAAGGCACTTCATATACGTTGGTATCATGAGAAAGATATTCATCTTTCCATTTATATTTATTATTCGTGCGTATCAAATTCTTATTTCACCTCTGCTACCATCAAGCTGTCGGTTTCATCCTACCTGTTCCCAATACAGCTTAGAAGCATTCAAAAAACACGGTCTATGGAAGGGTATAAAACTCTCTATAAAACGAATCAGCAAATGCCACCCGTGGGGTGGACACGGCCACGATCCTGTTCCAGAATAGGTCAATATTTACAGTATCTTTAACCAAAATTAATAGTTATGCTAGCACTCAAATTTTTATGGGCTCCTGATCCAGTAGCCATTAGTCTTGGAAGCTTTAAGGTGTATTATTACAGTTTGATGTTTGTTATTGCTTTTTCCGCTGGATTGTATTTAATGAAATATATTTTTAAAAAAGAAGGTATAGCATTAAAATACCTAGACCCTTTACTTTTGTATATGGTTGTTGGAACCCTACTAGGTGCTCGTCTTGGCGAAGTATTTTTCTACAATTGGGATTATTTTCAAAACAACTTATTGGAAATTATTTTACCATTTAAAATATCTAGTGAAGGATGGGAATTTGTTGGATTTAGAGGATTAGCAAGTCACGGTGCAGTTATAGGCATTACAACAGCATTGTTTTTATACATCAGAAAATACAAATACGCTTCATTACTTTGGCTTTTAGATCGCATTGCTATCACTGTTGCGCTGGGTGGGATTTTCATTCGAATTGGAAACTTTTTCAACTCTGAAATTGTAGGAAAATACACTGGAAGCAACTTTGGTGTTGTGTTTCAAAACAAAGGAGAAACACTACCTAGACACCCTGTTCAATTATACGAATCGCTTGGGTATCTAATCGTGTTTGTCATCTTATTCATGATTTACAAAAACACACAAAAACGCAAGCAAGAAGGCTATATAATCGGCTTGTTTTTTGCACTTCTCTTTACGGTACGGTTCTTTGCTGAATTTGTAAAAGAAAGCCAAGGTGGTTTTGGTGATCAACTTGGACATTTATCTACAGGGCAATGGCTAAGCATACCGCTCATACTACTAGGAACAGGGCTTGCCGTATGGGCTTCTCGTAAAAAAGCGTAGCGAACTGCTTATTTTTTACTCTTGATTTTGTTTGAGGTATCAAACATAACTGGAGTTGCAATAAACAAGGAAGAGTATGTTCCTACTAGAACCCCAACGATAAGCGCAAACATAAATCCGCGGATTGCCTCACCACCAAAAATAAAAATAGCTAAAAGCACCACAAGTGTTGTAAGCGATGTATTGATCGTTCTACTCAGGGTACTGTTCAACGCACTATTCACCGTTTTATGACCTTCCCATGATGTATGTAGACGTGTGAATTCACGAATACGGTCAAACACGACTACGGTGTCGTTAAGAGAATATCCAATTACCGTTAGCACCGCAGCGATAAAGGCTTGGTTTATTTCCATGCTAAACGGCATAAAGGTATACGTAATGGAGAATACACCCAATACAATCAACACATCGTGGAAAACGGCTGCAACAGCTCCCAAAGAGTATTGCCACTTTCTAAAACGCAATAATATGTATAGGAATACCACGATTAACGATCCAAACACTGCCAGGAACGAGTTCTTTTTGATATCATCGGCAATCGTTGGCCCAACTTTGATTGAAGACATAATGCCTACTTGTTTGTCTTCGCTACCATTCACAAAATCATCATATGAAAGTGTTTCGGGTAAAAAAGATGTAAGACCACCAAATAAGGCTTGTTGGATTTCATCATCAACTTCAGTTCCTTCTACATCCACTTTGTAGTTTGTTGTAATCTTCAACTGATTATCCTCTCCAAATGTTTTGGCTTCTGCACTTCCAAGAAGCGATACTAACTGGGCTTGTGCATCTGTAGGATTAACGGCTTGTTCAAAACGAACCGTGTAAGAACGCCCTCCAACAAAGTCAACCCCTTGGTTAAGACCTTTGGTAAATAACGATCCAACCCCTACTGCAATTAAAGTACCTGAAATAACATAGGCGATTCCACGTTTTTTGAGAAATGTAATATCTAAGTTACGGAATAGGTTTTTAGTTGCCTTTGTAGCAAATTCTAATGTATTCCCTTTAGCCAAACGTCCATCAACAAGCAGTCTTGTAACAAAAATGGCCGTTGAAAGTGATGTAGCAATACCTATGAGTAGCGTTGTGGCAAAGCCTTTGATGGGTCCTGTTCCGAACACAAACAAGATAAATGCGGTAAGACCCGTTGTAATATTTGCATCCAAAATAGATGATAAGGCATTTTTAAAGCCGTCAGATACCGCTTGTTTTTGTCCTTTCCCTTTAGCTAGTTCTTCACGAATGCGTTCAAAAATAAGCACGTTTGCATCTACGGACATACCAATGGTAAGCACAATACCAGCAATACCAGGTAGTGTGAGCACAGCGCCTAAACCTGCTAATATTCCAAAAATGAGGACAATGTTCAAACTCAATGCAATATCAGCATAGAGGCCAGCACGTCCATAGTAGAAAATCATCCATGCGAGCACCAATAATAGCGCAATCACAAAAGAATTGATTCCACTTTCAATGGCTTCTTGACCAAGTGATGGCCCTACAATTTCAGATTGAATAATTTCAGCAGCAGCTGGTAGTTTACCAGCTCTTAATACGTTTGCTAAGTCAATAGCCTCATTTAGTGAGAATTGACCTGATATTTCAGAACGACCTCCAGAAATGGCACCTTTAGACACACCGGGCGCAGAGTACACAACGTCATCTAGTACAATAGCAATATTACTATTGTCTGTGTATGCTTTGCCGGTCATCTCTTCCCATATACGTGCTCCCTTTCCGTTCATTTGCATGGAAACGGCTGGGGCACCTAATTGGTCATAGGTTTGTGAAGCATCAACAATAACGCTGCCACTAAGTGGTGGCTCGTTAGATCTATTTGCATTAATAACATATAAATCAACCAAATTTGTTTGAGGATCTGGAATACCCCACAAAAACTTGGTGTAGCGCAAATCAGCAGGCAATAGCGCACGAACATCAGAGCGGTTTAAATACGTCTCTACTGTTGGTTGGTCTTTTACGTCAACTTGAATCAACACAGGGCCTCCGGCATAACCAGCACCCTTTACGTAGTCATAAATGGGGTTTACTACTGTTGTAATGGAGTCTTGTGCAGCTGCAACGTCAGAAAGCAAGTCATCAATTTCCGATGTTTCAGTTGCTGTAGTAGTTTGATTTTCAACCTCTACAACAGACTTAAGCAATTCGTTTGCTTGTCCAAGAAAAGCACCATATTGTTGGTTAGAAGTTGTTTCCCAAAATTCAAGCTGTGCTGTGCTCTGCAAGAGATTTTTGACACGCTCTACGTCGCGAGCTCCAGGTAATTCAACCAAAATTCGACCCGAATTTCCTAAACGTTGAATGTTAGGTTGTGTAACGCCAAATTTATCAATACGCTTACGCAATACTTCAAAAGCAGAAACGATTGATGCATCGATTTTTCTTCGGATAATGGGCTGAACCTCATCATCAGACATATTAAAATTAATATCATCACTCAGCGTGCGATTGCCAAAAATATCAGGGTTAGATAAATTCTCGTCGCCCTTTAGTTCATCAAATGCCAGGAAGAAACTCTCAACATAGGTATCGTCAGATGCTTTTTGTAATTCATCCGCCTTTACCAACGACTGGTTAAAGAGTGGGTTTCGACTGTTTTCTGCTAATCCTTTCAAGATGTCCTTAACAGAAACTTGAAGGATCACATTGATACCGCCCTTAAGGTCTAACCCTTTGTTCAGTTCGCGATCTTTAGCAGTTCCGTATTTGAATATGCCTAGTACTTTTTGATCCGCAATGGAGTCTAAGTAGTTACGCTCTGCAATGTCTACAAGCGTAAAGTAGTCAGCTTCCTCTGAGTTAACAGAAGCTTGAGCAAATGTCTTTGCATCTGATTCAACCTTAGAGGTTACAAAGGTGAATGATAGTTGGTATAGGCTGACAAGGCCAAACAAAACGGTGAAAAATTTAATAAGTCCGTTATTCTGCATGATAAAATATTTAGTGTCGTAATTGAGACGAGCAAATATAACGTATCCGCCCTGATTAACAAATTGCTAAAATTAGCAGTGATTTTTTATGAAAGTATACTATCTAGAGCTGCATTCATATTGCGAACAGCAGTTGCACTTTTTTCAAAAGTAGCTTGCTCTTCTTCGTTAAGATTTACATCTACTATAGATTCCCAGCCCGAGCGTCCAATAACACATGGTACGCCAATACAAATATCTTCTTGACGATACTCTCCTTCGAGATAAACCGAACAAGGAATGATACGTTTTTGATCGTTGAGAATGCTATCAACCAAATACGCTACAGATGCACCTGGAGCATACCACGCCGAAGTACCCAATAGTTTGGTCAACGTAGCACCACCAACCATCGTATCAGCAGCTACCTGCTTTAACGCATCTTCTTCAAGCAATGAAGAAACAGGGATACCGTTGTAAGATGCCAAACGTGTTAATGGAATCATGGTCGTGTCACCATGACCGCCAATAACCATTCCGTGAATATCATTTGCAGGCTTATCCAAAGCAAGTGATAAATACGTTTTGAAGCGAGAGCTGTCTAGTGCGCCTCCCATTCCAATAATTCGATTTTTTGGAAGTCCTGTTTTCTTTAGCGTTAGATAAGTCATGGTATCCATAGGATTGGAAACCACAACAATAATCGCATCAGGTGAATGCGCTAAAATATTTTCAGCAACTGATTGTACAATACCAGCATTAATCCCAATTAACTCCTCACGTGTCATGCCAGGCTTTCTTGGAATGCCCGAGGTAATCACCACAACATCGCTGTTAGCGGTTTTGGAGTAATCGTTAGTAGTACCTACAATTTTGGTGTTAAAGCCAAGCGTTGTAGCTGTTTGCATCATATCAAGAGCTTTGCCTTCTGCAAAGCCTTCTTTAATATCGAGTAATACAACTTCACTGGCAATGCGTTGTGTTGCAATAGCGTCTGCACAAGTAGCGCCAACGTTTCCGGCGCCTACAATGGTAACTTTCATCTGTTTGATCTTTTGGTTTGGTAAAAGTACGGCTTGGAAGCAAATACTAAAAGTTTATGCGTCAATATTAGCGTAAATTGCGTTCTTTTCAATGAATTCACGTCTAGGCGGCACTTCGTCACCCATCAACATAGAGAAAACTCGGTCAGCTTCGCCTCCATTATCAATAGTAACTTGACGCAGTGTTCTAAACTCAGGATTCATAGTCGTGTCCCAAAGTTGTTCTGCATTCATTTCACCAAGACCTTTGTAACGTTGTACAGAAGAACCTTGCCCAAAATCTTGCATCAAACGATCGCGCTGATCATCGTCCCAAGCGTATTGTTTTTTAGCTCCTTTTTTAACCAAATACAAGGGTGGTGTTGCTATATAGATATAGCCATTTTCAATTAGTTCGCGCATGTATCGGAAAAAGAACGTTAAAATAAGTGTTGAGATGTGACTACCATCAACATCGGCATCACACATTATAACGATTTTGTGGTAGCGCAATTTTTCTAAATTTAATGCTTTGGCATCTTCCTCTGTTCCAATTGTCACACCCAGTGCTGTGTAGATGTTTCGAATTTCTTCGTTTTCAAACACCTTGTGTTGCATGGCTTTTTCAACATTTAAAATCTTACCGCGTAATGGCAAGATTGCTTGAAAGTTTCGATCACGACCTTGCTTGGCTGTTCCTCCTGCTGAGTCACCCTCAACCAAAAATACTTCACATAGGTGAGGATCCTGCTCCGAACAATCAGACAGCTTACCGGGTAAACCTCCGCCACTCATAACCGTTTTTCGTTGCACCATTTCACGAGCCTTTCGCGCTGCGTGTCTTGCCTGAGCTGCTAAAATTACTTTTTGAACAATGGATTTAGCATCATTAGGGTGTTCTTCCAAATAGTTTTCCAACATTTCAGAAACAGCCTGCGAAACAGCTGAAGTAACCTCACGGTTACCAAGTTTTGTCTTGGTTTGCCCTTCAAATTGTGGTTCTGCAACCTTGACCGAAACAATAGCCGTTAATCCTTCACGAAAGTCGTCACCAGAAATTTCAAATTTCAACTTGTCCAACATTCCAGATGCGTCAGCATATTTTTTTAGTGTAGAAGTCAATCCTCGTCTAAATCCAGAAAGGTGTGTTCCACCCTCATGCGTATTAATATTGTTAACGTAGGAGTGTAAGTTTTCCGTAAACGAAGTGTTATAAATCATCGCCACTTCAACTGGGATGTCATTTTTCTCACCCTCCATTGAAATTACATCTTCCGTAATAGGCTCTCTATTTGCATCAAGAAACTTGATGAATTCTTTTAACCCTTCTTCTGAATGAAACAGCTCAGAGACAGATGCGCCTTTCTCGTCTTTTTGACGGTGGTCCGTAAGTTGAATTTTTATACCCTTATTCAAAAATGAAAGTTCACGCATACGATTAGCAAGCGTATCATAGCTGTATTCACGTGTTTGCGTAAAGATGGTTGGATCTGGTGAAAATGTAACAAGCGTACCGGTCTTGTCTGAAGCACCAACATTTTTGACTGGATACAGGGCTTTCCCTCGTTCGTATTCTTGCTCATATATGTTACCATCCCGGTATACGGTAGCTTTTAACGCGTCTGAAAGTGCATTAACACAGGATACACCTACTCCGTGTAGTCCACCCGAAACCTTATAAGAATCTTTATCGAATTTACCTCCTGCTCCAATTTTAGTCATGACAACTTCAAGTGCAGAAACGCCCTCTTTTTTGTGCAATCCTACTGGAATACCACGTCCGTTATCTTCAACAGTGATAGAATTATCCTCGTTTATTTGAACAGAAATCAGATCGCAATGACCTGCTAATGCTTCGTCAATAGAATTATCCACTACCTCATAAACAAGGTGATGCAATCCGCGTACGCCTACATCGCCAATATACATGGAAGGACGCATGCGAACATGCTCCATACCCTCTAATGCCTGTATACTATCTGCTGAATAATTTTGGTTAGGTTGGTCACTCATATGTTTAATTTCAAAAAATGGTATTCTAACAAATTTACATTAAAAGCCCCACTTTAGTTGGTAAAGTGAGGCTTTTCGTTAATCAAGTTATCAACACTATTTGTGTAAAAATTAATCGTCGTATGCGTCTACGTGAACACTGCCAATAGCTCTTCCAGAAGGCTCGTTCATATTTTGGAATGAGGCATCCCATGCCAAAGCAGTAGGTGTACTACACGCAATTGAAGGCACAGACGGAACAGTCAAGGCAGCAGCCTGTGAGGGGAAATGTTCTTCAAAAATACTGCGATAAAAATACTCTTCTTTTGTTCGTGGAGGTTGTGCTGGAAAACGGTGGCTCACCTGCTCCATTTGCGCATCTGACACCGATTCCTCTACTAATTCTTTGAGTGAGTCAATCCAGCTGTATCCAACACCATCACTAAACTGCTCCTTTTGACGCCAAGCAATAGATGCTGGCAATTCATCTTCAAAAGCCTTACGCAACACCCATTTCTCCATACGCTCGGGTGTAATCATCTTATCTTTTGGGTTAATGCGCATGGCAACATCCATAAATTCTTTATCCAAGAAAGGCACACGTCCCTCAATCCCCCATGCTGCTAAGGATTTATTAGCGCGTAAGCAATCGTATTGGTATAGCTTTTCTAGTTTACGCACGGTCTCTTTATGGAACTCTTCAGCATTTGGTGCTTTATGAAAATACAAGTACCCTCCAAATACCTCATCAGCTCCTTCGCCAGACAAGACCATTTTAATACCCATGGATTTAATAACACGTGCCAACAGGTACATAGGTGTGGAAGCACGGACAGTAGTTATGTCATATGTTTCTAAATGAAAGATAACATCACGAATGGCATCCAGTCCTTCTTGCACTGTAAATGTAACCTCATGATGCACAGTTCCAATGCGATCAGCAACTACTTGCGCTGCGGCTAAATCTGGTGAACCCTCAAGTCCAATTGAAAATGAATGTAATTGTGGCCACCATGCTTCTTGCTTGTCATCAGCTTCAACACGGTTTTTTACAAATTTTTTAGCCAAGGCCGAAGTAATAGAAGAATCTAATCCTCCTGAAAGCAAGACGCCGTAAGGAACATCACTCATAAGTTGGCGATGCACAGCATCTTCTAAGGCTTTTCCTAAATCCTCAATGCTTGTTTCGTTGTTTTTAACATTTTCAAAATCTTCCCAATCGCGTGAATACCAACGTTGTGGTGCATCATCTGAAGCCGTCATGTAGTGACCTGGAGGAAAAACTTCAATTTTATGACAAACGCCCTCTAGAGCTTTTAACTCTGAAGCAACATAACGTGTTCCGTTTTGATCGTAGCCGTAGTAAAGCGGAATAATCCCCATGTGATCTCGAGCAACAAGAAAATCTTTTTTCTCGGCATCATAAAGCACAAAACCGAAAATACCGTTTAAATCATCAATAAAAGAAACGCCTTTTTGTTGATAAAGCGCCAATATAACCTCACAGTCAGACCCTGTTTGATAGGCGTAATCGGGGGTTGTAGCACGGAGCTCCCTGTGATTGTATATCTCGCCATTTGCTGCAAGAACAAGTGATTTGTCGGTATTATATAAAGGTTGTTTTCCAGAAGCTGGATCGACGATAGCTAAACGTTCATGTGCCAACAGCGCAAATTCATCAGCATGAATCCCGCTCCAATCAGGTCCTCGGTGCCGGATTTTCTTTGACATCTCCAACAACTGTGGACGAAGTTCTTCGGTTGGCTGTTTCGCGTCTAATGCACATACAATTCCACACATAGTTTTAATTTTGATGCAAATTTGAGTTTTTTATTTGTTATTTTAAGCATATATTGCATTTTTAGTTTAGATATTAAATAAAATATAGCATTTTAAAACAATATTTAACACTTATGATGGTTATAAAAAGGTAAAATGTTTAATATCTTCGAAAAAACATGCTTACTTTTATCCCTACATGGGAACACCAATTATTTCAATCCAACAGGCTGCCATTCAGCAAAACAAAAATGTGGTTTTAAATAATGTCACTTTAGATATTGAAGCAGGATCATTTGTTTATTTTATTGGTAGAACAGGAAGCGGAAAGAGCAGCTTGATTCGTACGCTATATGCAGCCCTCCCCCTAAAATCAGGAGAAATAACCATTTGTGAAACAACTTTGGCAAAACTAAAAAGCAAGCGGGTTCATACGTTAAGACGTTCTTTGGGGATTGTTTTTCAAGATTTTAAGCTACTCCCTGATCGGAATGTGTATCAAAATCTTTCGTTTGTATTACGCGCTACAGGCTGGAAAAACAAAACAGAACGCGAGACACGTATTCAAGAAGTTTTAAGTTTAGTAAAACTAGAAGGGAAGGACAAAAAATACCCACAAACGCTTTCGGGTGGCGAACAACAGCGACTGTCAATTGGAAGAGCATTACTGAATAATCCAAAGGTATTGTTAGCCGATGAGCCTACAGGAAATTTAGACCCCATAACACGTTGGGAAATCATGGACGTATTGCGCACGGTAAACAAACAAGGCACAACTGTTTTGATGGCCACTCACGATTTTGGAATCATTCAAAAATATCCTGGGAAGACCTATAAATGTGAGGATGGCATTGTTACGGAAGTAGTTGTTAAAATTTAATTCCTTTGATTTCTATTTGCATACCAACATATAACACTGATTGCACAAGGCTATTAGAAGCATTACAAAAGCAAATTGGCAAATTCAACGAAGAAGTTGATGTCCTTGTACTAGAAGATGGTTCGAAAAGATTTGTTCAAGAAAATGCAGACTGCTGTAAACAACATGGGTTTATTTACATAAGCAACGGCAAAAATATGGGGCGCGTTGCAAGTAGAGTAAAATTAGCAAAAACTAGTAAAAACCATTGGATCGTTTTTTTAGATGCAGATATGCTGCCAGTTACAGAAAAATTTACATTTAACTATTATAATGCAGCGGCGATGGAATCTCATGATGTTTTCATAGGTGGACACTGCTATGAAAAAAAACCAAACATATTTAATTTACGTTTACGCTATGGCAAGGCTAGAGAAGAAACTACTTCTGATAAACGAAATACACATCCATACAACAACATCTTTTTTGGTAATATGATGATAAAAAAAGATGTTTTTTTGTCAATTTTCTCCAATTACACTAACCCTGTTTATGGAGAAGATCTTTTTCTTTCAGCAATGCTAAAGGCAAGAAAAATAAAAGTTTTGCATATTGACAACTACTCATTTCATTTGGGGCTTGAAAAAAACCATCAGTTTTTAAAAAAAATAGAGGAAGCGGCCTCAACAGTTGCTAGGCTTTACAATAATGAAGAAATTAATCTTGAACATAGTAAACTTATAAGGTATTATGTTTTTTTTCAGCGATATCATTTAAAAAAAACAATTTATTTTACTCTTGCAATCTTAATACCAGCAATTAAAAAAAATTTAATTTGGCTTGGTGGCCCCCTACTTTTTATTGATGCCTACAGATTTTATCACCTTCTTAAAAATATAAAAAATGAAGGTTAAGTTTTCTATTGTAATACCATTATACAATAAAGAATCGTACATACTTGAAACACTCAGAAGTGTTTTTAACCAAACATTTTCAAATTTCGAAATTGTCATTGTCGATGATGCATCTACAGATAAAAGTTTAGAAATTGTAAAAGAATTAAATGATAAACGAATTCGGGTTGTTAAACACGAAAAAAATCTAGGGCTTTCAGCAACGCGAAATACAGGTATTTTAAACGCAGAAAACGACTACATTGCTTTTTTGGATGCAGACGATTTTTGGCACACTACTTTTTTAGAACGCATTGTTATGCTAATAAAAGCATTTCCTGAACAAAAAGTGTTTGCAACATATTATGAGGAAAATTTTAATGGCAAAATAATTAATCCTAAAACTAAAATACCTTTTTCCAAAAAGGGAAGCTCATTTGTTGTGTCTAATTTTTTCGAATTTAACATGGGCAGATTAATTTTAACTCAAAGTTGTTTGGTTACAAAAAAAGAAGTGCTTGAAAACATCAACAGCTATGACGCGTCCATCACTTTTGCTGAAGATATTGATTTTTTCATACGCTGTTTTTCAAAATACAACCTTGCTTATCATTATGACATCTGCCACACACAAAACACAACTGTAACATCAAGTCTAACTCAAAGTAGCACACAAGACAAAACGTACCCTGATTTAAAAAAATACATCGATCAATCAGCCAATACTGATAAGTTCATTTATTTCTACATGTATTGCTTTTGTCAACGTTTAAAGCTTGAAAAAAGACATAATCAATTAAAAAAAATACGTAAGGAAATAGACATTAAACATCTAAACGTCATTCAAGTTGTACTGCTGTACCTTCCATATCCGTTTTATAAACTACTGATTAAATTCAAAAAAGTTTTGATAATGAAAGGCATTCAACCCACCTCATACCGTTGAAATATTTAGCAATACTTTAAATGTGCTATTTGACAAATTTTAAGTCATAATTAATTGAATCTAAAATGATTCGTGGTGAGGGAGCAAACTGTTTGTTAAACAAACTTTTTGTGTAATCTACTTTGTCGGATTGAACACCACATAGATCTGCAATAGCATGTGATAAATTTTCAAGGGAAAACTTATGGTTTATTTCTTGCTCAATATTATGCTTTTTTTGGAATACTTTTGATTGCCATAAAACAAACGGGACTTCAAACATGTTTTTGGTAATATTTTGATCAACACTGTGGCCGGCATAATCAATTTCATCATATACCTCTTCGCCATGATCTGAAAAATAGAGCACAAAACTTTTTTGATTACGCGCTTTGGTAATGTTGATAATTTCATGAACCACATGGTCGTTGTATAAAACTGCATTATCATAATGATCAACCTTTGGATCTTTTGAAAGCTTTAAAGTAGGATCAAATTTTTTAAAATGATCTGGATAGCGCATATAGTAAGCCCCGTGCGTGCCAAGAAGATGAATGAAAATTGCTTTTGGGCCATCTTTTGCCACAAATTTTTTAAAATGAGATAGTACAACTTCGTCATGAGGTGCTTTATAGAACCAGGTTTCAGAAGATGTAAACATAGTTTGTTGAGCTGTCATTCCGATTTTGGTAACCAAGGTTTCATACAAACCAATAGGTGCTTGATTAGAAAGCCAGAAGGTGTCAAACTTTGCAGCATTCAAAAGCTGAATGATGTTCCCGTCTTTAATTTCTTTTGTTAATTGCAACGCTCTAGTTAAAGATGCAATGGTGTACGCATGAGCACTTACAACATCTTTATAAATGGTCAATTCGTCTTGAATAGATGTTAGTTTTGGGTTGGTTTCTCTAGGGTAACCATATAACTGCATATGATTTCTATTTGTTGATTCTCCAATCACAAAAACATAGAGTTCATCACCAGAAAGGTCGGTTGCTAAATCTGTAAAATCACCGTACTTATTTTCTTTTTGTTTATTTAACTCATGTGAGGTGACCCAATACTCCATAAGACCTTTCGAGAGTGTGAATGGTAAATTTTGAGTATAGATCAAGGGATGACGCAAACCAATAAAAGCGCCTAAGACGGCCACATAATACAGCCACTTAAAATGATAATCACTAGAACGTGTAGCCTCAAAACGAATGATAAAAATTCCAGCTGCAAGAATAATGATCGCATAAATAATCACATCAAATGAAAAGTAATCTTGAGCAAATTCAAAAGATTCTGCAGAATTGGTTTCCATTGCAATGAAAATAGCAGATGGTGAAAAAACAGCATCTAAAATCAAAAAATAAACACCCTCAAGTAACACAATTAGCAGTATCAAAAGACAAATTATAACTTGACAAAAAGACCACCTTTTATTTGGAAACAGCATCCTACAAAAAGAAATTAAACCAATTGCTAAAATCAAGTTCTCCAATGCATTATAGAGGCGGAATTTTTCATAACCACTAAACAGCAACTCTAATAAAAAAGCAATTGCTATAAATCCCGACAAAAAAAAATAAAGCCTAAAAACAGATAAAAAGCGCAACATTGTTTATGGTTTTTGGTTTGTTTCAAAAAAACACCAATCCGTAAATTTAAGCATTCGAAGTGACGTTATTATTAAATAGTATTTTTCTAAGCCAGAAAACTGTGGTTATAAAATAAATGAAATACGAAATAAAATGTGCTTTTACAGCTCCTACTAATCCGTAAACATCAACAAAAAAAACGGTAAACATATATAACGACAAAAACAACAACATGTCAATTAATATGTAGGGAGTTGCCATACGCCTTGCGTGGAAATACACGGACAACACAAGCGTAAGTGCTCGAAAAAAATCACCTAATAGCTGCCAACCAAAAAGAGATTCAACGGGTGCAAATTCAGAAGAAAACAATACTAAAATGGCATGCTTACGCATAAAAAACAAAGACACTAAAAACAACGCAAATAGCGGCATCAATTTCTTTAGATATTCCAACACTTGTAGCCTGTAAAAACCATTGCTGGTTTGGGCTGTAATTTTTGGAAGCACATACATTAACATTATGGAATTCAACAAAATGAAATAGAAGTAAGAAAATTGATTCATCGCCTCCCAATATCCTACTGCATCAATACCAAGGTTATTTGATAAGTGATTTCTGATAAGAATAAGCAATAATGGGAATGCAATTCCCGAAAACAACGTCATCAAACTGTATAAGAAAAGATTTTTTGCGATCCATTTTGACCACACAATTTTTAATGACGGCACGTTTGCTTTTAAAAAAGAAGCACTACTGAAAAAATAAAATACTGGAACGCAAACAGTAGCAAGTAAAGCACCAGAGAGCCCAAATCTGAATGTAAGAAAACCTACAATAGTCAAGTTGCAAACGTTCATGATCAATTCGACCCATACAACTCTTTTATAATTCCCCAATCCTTGTAATATTGAAAAATAAAGCGTGTGGAATCCTTGTAAAGGTACTACAAAGGCTAACGCTCTAAAAAGCCAAGTATATGTTTCGTTTTGTAATATGACAATAGCAAAATGACTTGAGAAAAAGAACAATATTACGCCTACCAATAAAGAGGTTAGACCATAGATAATATGTGATGTCCCCAAAAGTTTCTGGAATGCTTCTTGTTGCTCCTTAAACTCTGACGCAAATCTTATAATACCCTGCTGCATTCCCAATGTGCTAGACGACACAAGAATTTGCATAGTACTTCTCAGGTTTCCAAGAATTGCAATGCCTGAGGGGCCAAGCAAGAGTGCAAAAAGCTTCGTGAGTAAAAAGCTTACAACAAACTTAACAGCAATGGAAACCAACGAAAAAGAAAAAACTTTGTACAAAGTATCGAGTATACGCACAAACCACTGCTAAAGTGGTATTGCACTGTGATTATAATTCAACAGTAAAACGCAAACTTACTAAAATAATTACCCGAGCTGTTTAGAACGTCGTTTTCGCTCATTTTCATCAAGATAAATTTTGCGTAGTCGCAATGAAGCTGGCGTTACTTCAACGTACTCGTCTTTTTGAATATACTCAAGGGCTTCTTCAAGTGTAAATGTAATAGGCGGTGCTAATTTTACTTTTTCATCGGAGCCAGAAGCACGAACATTTGAAAGTTTTTTTGTTTTGGTAACATTAACCACCAAATCGTCTGCTCGAGAATTTTCACCAATTACCTGTCCCGTGTAAATTTCATCACTTGGATGAATAAAAAACTTACCTCTGTCTTGCAATTTATCTAACGAATATGGAATCGCTGTTCCCTTTTCCATCGAAATAAGCGAACCATTAATACGACCAGGAATTTCCCCTTTGTAAGGCTCAAAATCAACAAACCTGTGATTCATAATAGCTTCTCCAGCTGTAGCCGTAAGCAATTGATTACGCAGACCAATAATACCTCTTGATGGTATTTTAAAAGAACACAACATACGGCCACCTTTGGGCTCCATAGCTGTCATCTCTCCTTTTCGCATGGTTACCATTTCAACTGCTTTACCCGAAACTTCTTCTGGCAAATCAATAGACAACTCTTCAATGGGCTCACATTTTTTGCCATCAATTTCTTTAATAATAACTTGTGGCTGTCCAATCTGTAATTCGTAACCTTCTCGGCGCATGGTTTCAATCAAAACCGATAAGTGCAAGACTCCTCGACCGTAAACCATAAACTTGTCTGCAGCATCTGTCTCATGAAGGCGCATGGCTAAATTTCGTTCCAATTCACGTTCCAAACGGTCTTTGATATGGCGTGAGGTTACAAACTTTCCTTCTTTACCAAAAAACGGCGAATCGTTAATGGTAAACAACATGCTCATGGTGGGTTCATCAATTGATATCGTTGGCAATGCCTCTGGAGTTTCGACATCAGCTATCGTATCGCCAATTTCAAATCCTTCTAAGCCTACCACAGCACAAAGATCTCCTGCCTTTACCTCATCCACTTTTTTTCTACCTAAACCATCGAAAACAAGCAATTCTTTGATTTTTGACTTCGTAATCGTACCGTCTCGTTTGATTAAAGAAACGGTGTCTGTAGCTTTTAAAACACCTCTGTGTAATCGTCCAATAGCTATCCGTCCCGTAAATGAAGAGTAATCCAATGAGGTGATCAACATCTGAGTGTTTCCCTGTGCTATTTTTGGTGCCGGGATATGCTCCACCACAGCATCCAATAGTGGCGCAATGGTGGTGGTTTGATTTTGCCAGTCGTCTGACATCCAATTGTTTTTGGCAGACCCGTAAAGAACTGGGAAGTCAAGCTGCCATTCTTCGGCACCTAATTCAAACATCAAATCAAATACTGCTTCATATACTTCTTCTGGAGTACAATTTTCTTTGTCAACCTTGTTGACAACAACAATAGGTTTTAATTTTAAATCAATGGCTTTTTGCAACACAAAGCGTGTCTGAGGCATGGGGCCTTCAAAAGCATCTACAAGAAGTAAAACACCATCGGCCATATTGAGAACCCGTTCCACTTCACCCCCAAAATCGGCGTGACCAGGCGTATCAATAATATTGATTTTAGTGTCTTGATACGAAACAGAAACATTTTTTGAAAGAATCGTAATCCCGCGCTCACGTTCCAAATCATTATTGTCTAGAATCAGTTCTCCTTTTGATTCGTTATCACGAAAAAGTTGACAATGATGAAGGATTTTATCAACGAGGGTTGTCTTTCCGTGATCAACGTGTGCAATGATAGCAATATTCCGAATGTTTTCCATAGCTTTTTTTGGCGGCACAAATGTACATTATTTTCTATTGGAGTAGCGTGTTCATTGCGTTGGGTTTATCCTTATTTTTGCTACATGAAACAATTCATCGAGCGTCAAAGCAAATCAGAACAGTTTTTTCTTCTTGCTGGCCCTTGTGCCATTGAAGGAGAAGACATGGCCATGCGCATAGCGGAACACATTGTTGCCGTAACAGAAAAATTAAACATTCCCCTTATATTCAAAGGGAGTTTTAAGAAAGCTAACCGAAGTAGAATTGATAGCTTTACGGGAATAGGAGATGAAAAAGCACTAAGCATTCTTAAAAAAGTTGGGGAAGCATTCAACGTGCCAACCGTTACCGATATTCATGAAGTTTCCGATGCCGCTAAGGCTGCTGCATATGTAGATGTGTTGCAAATCCCAGCTTTTTTGGTACGTCAAACCGACTTGGTTGTGGCTGCCGCCAAAACAGGTAAGCATGTAAATCTAAAAAAAGGGCAGTTTATGAGCCCAGAAAGTATGAAACATGCTGTTAGAAAGGTTACCGACTCAGGAAACAACAATGCGTGGATTACAGATAGAGGGTCTATGTTTGGTTATCAAGACATGGTAGTAGACTTTAGAGGTATCCCCGTGATGAAAAAATTTGCGCCAACCATTTTAGATATTACGCATTCGCTACAACAACCCAACCAAGCAAGTGGTGTAACTGGCGGGCGGCCAGAGCTTATTGAAACAATGGCTAAAGCAGGAATTGCAGCTGGTGTAGACGGTTTGTTTTTGGAAACACATCACGATCCCAGTAGTGCAAAGAGTGATGGTGCAAATATGCTTCCATTACATCTTTTGGAAGGACTGCTCACAAGGCTTGCAATTCTTCGTAAAACAGTTAACGAGATTTCGTAAATTTGCATCCGCCTTAGGCGAAATGTTCTTTGAATACATGGGGTCGACTGGTATTGACAGCGAGATTCATGACGGTGTAAGCAAGTCGAGCGCTGGACTACAGCTCGTAAAACTCATAGTACCACCATTTTAAATGGCGAGAATAACTACGCTCTTGCAGCCTAATTGACTGAATTATAGTAAGTCATGGCCCTAGTCCCGCAAGGCGGGAAGGCAAGATGTCTTTGGGAAGCCCTTGTTGACGGCGTCCCACCAAAAGGCACCATCAAAGTCAACATAGAGAACACGATGCTTTGACGCGTTCTCAAAACAAAGAAGCTAAGGTAATTGTGGGCGGTTTTCGGTCAGCAACTATTCGAAAATAGAACGAAAACTAAACTTGAAGAAAGCATTGAATTGACTTGTTTGGACGAGGGTTCGATTCCCTCCGACTCCACTTTGAAGCACAGCAAAGCTGTGGATAACATCATAAAAAGCCCTGCAAATGTATTTGTGAGGGCTTTGTTGGTTTTATACACTAAGTGCTGGAAGCACTGTTTGCAGTATTTCCTAAAAGGGAGGCCCGAAAAAACCCAAAGGGTACTCCCCTCCGACTCCACTGAGAAATCACGGCACTGTGTTTATTTAATCGATTAAATTTAGAATTAAGTATATTCGAGAACCAAAATAAAACAACCATGAATTTTTCAACCCTAGATATTACTGTATTTGTACTTTATGCTTTAGTCATTTTATCGATTGGACTTTATGTATCCCGCCAAAAAAAGGGAGAAACAAAAAGTGCAGAAGACTATTTTTTAGCAGGAAAATCGTTGCCGTGGTGGGCCATTGGCGCATCCCTTATAGCAGCAAACATTTCTGCGGAACAGTTTATTGGTATGTCGGGATCGGGCTTTGCCCTTGGACTGGCTATTGCTTCTTATGAGTGGATGGCTGCCATTACACTACTAGTCGTAGGAAAATACTTTTTACCCATATTTATTGAAAAGGGGCTCTATACCATCCCTGAATTTATTGAAAAACGCTACAGCACCAATCTCAAAACGATACTCGCAGTTTTTTGGATTGCGCTTTTCGTCTTTGTGAACTTAACTTCTGTTTTGTTTTTAGGCGGAAAAGCACTAGATACGATAATAGGAACAGGTGATGGTGGCATCTTACTCAATAGTATTATTGGACTAGGCCTTTTTGCTGCGGCATACTCACTGTGGGGCGGTTTGGCTGCCGTAGCTTGGACCGATGTGGTACAGGTGGTGTTACTTGTTTTTGGTGGTCTTTTGATGGCGTATTTTGCCTTGGCAAACGTTACCGATTCGGGAAGTTTTCTTGATGGGCTTAAATATGTTTATGAAAAAGCACCTGAACGTTTTTCCATGATTCTTTCTAAAGGAGAAATCATAACTCCCAATGACCGTGATGCATGGTGGGACCTTCCGGGTCTTGCGGTAATCATAGGTGGTATGTGGGTAGCCAATCTTTACTACTGGGGTTTTAATCAGTATATCATTCAACGTACGTTGGC
This sequence comes from uncultured Flavobacteriaceae bacterium, assembly GCA_938092005.1. Lineage (GTDB taxonomy): Bacteria > Bacteroidota > Bacteroidia > Flavobacteriales > Flavobacteriaceae > UBA7446. Next base: position 79,117 of record CALKOU010000003.1, read on the forward strand.
GGCTAAAAGCTTAAGAGAAGGCCAAAAGGGAATTGTATTTGCGGCATTTTTAAAACTTATTATCCCAGCAATTGTGGTAATCCCAGGAATCATTGCATATGTCATGAACTTAGACCTAGAGACGGGAGCTTTAAGTATGGAATTACTTGAAACTGGGGGGTTTGTAAATCCAGAAAATAATAACATTATAAACGACAATGCGACTCCATGGTTGATTAAAAACTTTATTCCCGTTGGGCTCAAGGGGCTTATTTTAGCAGCTTTAGCCGCAGCTATTGTTTCTTCTTTGGCTTCTATGTTAAACTCTACATCTACCATATTTACGATGGATATCTATAAATCCATGTTTAACAAAAAGGCATCCGATAAACAAATGGTTAAAGTAGGGCGCTTAACAGGATTAGTAGCATTAATTATTGCCATGCTAATTGCCCCTCAACTCGGAAGTTTAGGTCAAGTGTTCCAATTTATACAAGAATATACAGGCGTGGTAAGTCCAGGTATTTTAGCAGTTTTTCTTATGGGATTGTTTTATAAAAAAGCTACCAATAATGCAGCCATCTGGGGTGTTATACTCTCCATTCCTATTGCAATGTATTTTAAAATTGCACCCAATGGCTGGAGTGATGCAGCCATTTTTGTAAACCTTCCGTTTATGCACCAAATGATGCTAACGTGTATAGGAACACTGCTCATTATTGACGGAATAAGCAAACTTGAAGGAAATCAGAATGATCCAAAAGGAATTGCACTAAGTAAGGAGTTGTTTGCTACAAACAAGACTTTTAATGTAGCTGCATTTGGAGTACTGTTGATTACAGCATTTTTGTACGCTCTGTTATGGTAATATAATAAACAAAAAAAAGGCACCCAAAACACAAAAATGCATTAAGGGGCCGTTAACTCGATTTAAAAAAACCGAAAAAATACCCTTCGTGGAAACGAAGGGTAATAAAGCGTTACTATAAAACTATACTAGTTTTATGTTGCTTGCTGATTTACCGCGTTTTCCATCTTCTTCATCAAAGGATACGCTATCACCTTCATTTAGTGACATTCCATGCTCTAATGCACTGATGTGAACAAAAATGTCCTCCCCTGCGTCAGTAGTGATGAAACCAAATCCTTTTGAATCGTTGAAAAACTTTACTTTACCTGTCATAATTAAAAATATACGCAAGATTACAATTAATATTCGAACAATTAAACTAAAAAATGATTTATTACAAAAATTAACGCTGAAGCTGTCTGAAAAATAATTTAGGGATAAAAAAAAAGCGCCCAAAGGCGCTTTTGTTTAATACGTGCGTTTTTTTATAACCATTGAACGGCACCACTAGCAAGTTGGTAAACACCGCCTTTAATGGCAATTTCACCAGCTGCTTCCATTTCAGCTAAAATGGTACTCATTTCTTTAATTTCACTAATTGTATGGTGTACATTTTGAGCTATCGCGGCATTCACAAAAGCAGGATTACCGCTATTATAAGGTGCATCAACATTCGTCTTAACTGCATCCACAGCGGGTTGAATGTTTGCGAGTAGTGCTGTTATGTTACCAAGCGTTACGCCATCACAAGCGGCTTTGACTGCGCCACAACCTTCGTGACCTAAAACTACTATGAGTTTACTACCAGCCACCTTACAAGCATACTCCATACTGGCAACAATGTCAGTGTTTGCAAAATTCCCAGCTACACGAGCGACAAAAACATCTCCTAGGGCTTGGTCAAATACTTCCTCAACCACTACACGTGAGTCTATACATGACAATACTATAGCTTGAGGTGCTTGCCCTGAAACACATGCAGCACGAAGACCGCTGTTGTCAGTAGCTGTTAAACGATCACTTGTATAGTTTGCATTACCTGCTTTTAGGTTTTCTAATACAGTCGCTGGCGATAGTTGTGCCTGAGCTTCTGCTGTTAAAATCTCTTTTCTCATCATCTTATTTTTTTGTTGTTTTAATGTGGTTTAAAAAATCGGGGAGCTCTTCAAAAATATTGGCTGCAGGAACCAATTTAGGAACCAACCCAATACGCTCCATCATGAAGCGAGGTTGTTTTGGGAGGTGAATGAAGTAAATCTTCTTGTTTTGACTACTTAAGTCAACCAACAAATCCTCCAAGGCATATAGTCCTGACTGATCGATGTATTCCATCCTGTCAAATCGAAAGAGCACCGTTTTTGCCTCGTTTGAAATCGTTTTGGCAAGTTTTTGGAATCCATCTGTAGAACCAAAAAACAAAGGGCCATTAATATGCTTGATCGAAATGTCATCTGATTTTAATACAGTGCTTTCTTTTTCATCTTCCCAAAGTTTTTCTTTGCTTCCTGTGGTAACCTTTGACTTGTTTTCGGTCAAATCACCAATCTTTTTCATAAACATCAAAGATGCTACTACTAGACCAATACCAACAGCGTATACCAAGTTCCAAAACGTAGAAAGCAGCATAACTACCAACATCACAATAACTTCTGAGCTAATACCCAGTTTCCCAATTTTGATATCACGTGGTAATGTTGGGATAGCACGGAGCCCTTTGTAATCCATAACCCCAATACCTACTGTGACAAGAATACCTGCTAAAACAGCGGCTGGAATCGTGGAGGCAGCAGAGCTGAACAACAATAAGATTAACAGCAATACAATTCCTGCAATCATCCCCGAAATACGTGTTTTCCCGCCAGAATTAATGTTGACTACCGTACGGATGGTAGCACCTGCTCCTGGTAATCCTCCAAATAAGGCAGAGATACTATTACCAATTCCTTGTCCAATAAGTTCCTTATTAGGCTTATGACGTGTTTTGGTCATATTATCCGCCACTACGCTAGTAAGTAGCGAGTCAATTGCCCCTAGCAATGCTAACGTCAATGCTGTAAACACATAAGGGGTTAGTTGGGCAAGGCTTAATTCCGTAAAAATTTCCCACTTAGGAACAGGAAACCCTTGTGGAATTGCTGTAATAGGCCGATAGCTTGGCACAAAAAGGATGGCGACACCTGTCATCACAACCAAAGCAACCAAAGTACTCGGCACTGCAGTTGTAATTCGTTTGAATCCATAAATAATAAATATGGTGCCTAACGCCAATAAAAACTCAATCCAACTTATGCTTTTCAATGCTGCTGGCAAAACACGAATAGCACCCAAAACACCAGATGCAGATTTTGCTGCTAAGGTTTGTGACTCTTCAAGAATTTGAGCTTCTGTAATAGCTGTACCTCTTGTGACCGTTTCAGAAAAGTCATCCAAAACCAATAAACCTTCACCTGCTTCTTCTTCAAGAATGTTACTCAAGATAATTGCTTCTGCTTGTGGCTTAAAGGTATCTACATATGAGACGTCATCCTTAACATAGTACCCTAGAACAGGAAGCAGTTGTGTGATCAAAATAATTAAGCCAATAGCGGTCATAAATCCAGAAACAACTGGATAAGGTATATAACGAATATATTTCCCGAATTTTAAGAATCCTAAACCTACTTGCATCAAACCTGAAAGCAAGAAAACAGCCAATATGATGGGAAGTGCTTTTTCAACACTTCCATCGTTGGCAGCAATGAGTGTTCCAATGATGACCATACTTACGGCTGTCATCGGCGCTGTTGGACCAGAAATCTGCGTGTTTGTGCCACCAAGAAGGGCAGCGAAAAAACTTAAAAATATAGCGCCGTATAAACCAGCGGTGGGACCAAGTCCTGAGGACACACCAAATGCTAGTGCCAAGGGAAGCGCAACGATACCAGCGGTTAATCCACCGAAGATATCACCCTTAATATGTAAAAATGATTTTTTCATTATTTAGTTATTTATAAAAATTGTAAAAAGCAGAAATGGGGAGAGCCGAAATAACTAAATGTACTCAGGTGGCGGCGAGTCTAGGGCTGAAACAAACCCTATGTGTATGCGTTGTTTGTAATGTATTAAAGAAACTTTATTGAAAAAGAAGCGAAAAACAGGTATTTCAGTAACCAAGAATTTACTCTCCTCGATTAAATCAGTAAAAGCCTTTCCTTCTAAAGGTTTTGGCTCTTCTCCCTCTTTAGTAATTGAAATGGTTTCAGAACCAGAGTAGTCCAAAGCAGCAAAAGCAATAACAGTTAGCTGAGAGCACAACACTAAAGACCAAATTAACCTCAAGGTTTTCGATGAAAAAAACAAAAAACGTGTTTGTTGCATTGGGGAAACTTTTTCTTTATAGCAGGTGTAAATATACGACTTTTTAAATCACAAAAATGCGTGAATCAAAACCCTAGTGCAATCACAAGGACGCAATAAAAAAACCAGTACTATTCTTTAATGATCGGAAAAAGCGTTTGATTACGGGTGCTGTTGTTTGTAATTTTTACAAAATACACCCCATTCGCAAGGGATGTAATGTCTTGTTGTTTCTCCCTGTTAGACCTAATAAGATTACCCATTATGTTGTATATCTCAATCTGTACATCTTCGTCAGTATCAATATAAAAGATATCTTTTGTTGGGTTAGGATACACGACAGCTTGTATCTCATACACATCATCAATACGTAACGCACATGTATCGCCAACCTCATACTGAAAATACTTGGTCGTCCCAACACCGCCGGGAAATGAAAACTTAGTCCCATAGCTTATTGTCTCTCCCTCCGTAAAACCACTTAATGTTTTCGTAAAAGTGTTGTTTCCTATATCATCCATAATGGTTTCGCTAAAGGGAAATTCTCTAAACAAATAGGCGGGGGCACCTGTTTTGTCATCATCAAGAAGCTCCACAGTAAACTTAACAGCGTTGCCAATGGTTTCAAACGTAAAATTATACCCAACAGAAAACTGACCCTCTCTTGCTTCTGAAGAATTAAAGGTGCAGTAATAACGTTGGTTTACTGTGATTGATGCAATAGAAGAAATCGTTTCTCCACCATCATTATCGGTAGCTTTGGCCGTGATGTCATACGTACCAATAGCGAGGTTCTCCCAAGAAAATGAATACGGCTGGGAAGCATCTTCACCCAACTTATTGGTGCCTTCAAAAAATTCAACTTTAGCAATGGTTCCATCAAAATCAGAAGCTGAAACTTCTATTAAAGCTGTATCTCCAGAAACAAAAACAGCACCATTTTCAGGAGCAGTTAAAGACACATTAGGAAGTGAATTGGATCCATTTTGGACATTGACAAACACTTGATCTTTTGAAACATTTGTGCCCTCGGTCAAGGTTAGCTGGAGCTTATAGATACCCTGAAGAAGATTCGAAAGGTTGGTGGTTAACGATTGATTATTATCAAAACTAATTATCGATGGGCCGTAAACTTGTTCCCACGAGTAGGTTGTGTTTGCAGGGTTTGGAATAACACTTTGAGTTCCACTAAGCTGAGCTGTAGACGCTGGTATTTCAACCGTAACATTGGCACCCGCCTTTGCTATTAGTGGTGTATAACCTAAAGGGGAATCGTAAGTAAATGTTAAGTCTCCAAGGTTAAAACCGCCATTAGTAATAGCGACACGAAGAATATGCTCTCCTTCAATCAAATCAATTCCTGTTACCTCAGCAGTTGACCAATTGTCCCAAGCACCTGTTCCGCTTACATTGATATTTTCACTAACAACTTGGCCGTCTAATTCTAAATGGAAAGGACCGCCACTTGCGTTGGCAGACGCATATCGATAATTCATTTTGTAAGAACCAGATTGAGATACGTTAACGGTGTACTCTAACCATTCGCCCGCTTCAATCCACCCAATGGTTTTACCTTCGTCATCCACAACAGCGTCAACATGTTCATCTGTTCTAAAATTTCCAGTGTCGGCACCGCTGTTTCCAGTAGTCGTGTCGTTATAGGAGACGTCTTGCCCTTTACCACCTTCAAAATAATCGTAGTTTGCTGTTTCAATGGTTCCTGGAATTTGGAATGGAGTATTCAAGTAGGGCTTTTGTTCACCAACGATTACTGAAATCGTATTAGACACTGCAAAACCACTGCTGTTATAAATTTTAGCATAGAAACCATGCACCCCTAAGGTTAGACTTTCGACTGTTGCCGTATAGGGTGCCTCTGTATCTGTGAAGATCAATCCATCATCTCCAAAAAATGCAACTTTTGTGACGCCAGTTCCTGTAGCCTCAGCCGCAAGGTTAACACTACCTCCATTATAAGCTTCATAAAAATCAGAGGAAATGGTTCCTGACAAAGCTACATCACGATTAGTAGCCATGGAATGGGCAGGAACAGTTAATGAAAAACCGTCTGAAAAAGCAACTGTAATGGGCGCATTAGAATAGTTATGTGCCACATAGGTTACTTCATCATTTTGTTCAAAAGCAGCCGCAATAGGATGATCGGCCGTAATGTCCGTTTTGACCGTGCCCATAGCTTTCATATTGTGTATCCAATAATAGGTATGCGCATCAGAGATACCAAACTTCAATCCTCTATCGGGATATGAATCATACAACTCTATTGCCTTGTCAGGATCAACAAATGCAGCGTAGCACCAATACACATCGTGCCATAAATTCGCGTTTTCTTGATTGGACAAAATCCCTGTATTTTGTTGCATTTCGTTCCATAATTTTTGCACGTACGACGTATTGTGACCCAAGTACAACGAACCGCCATGGATAGGATACAGCTCTATGCCGTAAGCTGCAGCTATATCAGCAGTCCAAAATGTACCGCTATCATATGAATTACCCCAAACACGAGAAGCAACACTGTAATTATATGTGTCCGAAAAAACACGCTCGTGCATATCGAACCAATATTCTTCTACTGCTGTTTGCTCGGTAGTATATAAATAGATACCCAAGTCGCGAATAGCATCGTTTCCAGTAACAGCTCCCCAGTGAATTAATGAGGTATTAAACTGCATACTTTCAGAAGTAGACTCCTGATCATTCCCCTGCGGAAAAGTGGCAAATCCATTTGCCCAAGCATGCCCAGCGTAAGGGCTAAAGTTTCGTAAAAATGGAAAGTCGTCGTCATTTCGATTAGAAGATGCAGCATCTCGAATAAGTGTGTTTACCATGTCGCCCCAATCATCAGCCCAACCTGGTTCAAACTGCTCAACAAAAGCGGCTGCATGAATAAAATAACCCCAATGGAAATGGTGGTCATTTATATTATTGTCTTGCCCATGACCGGCTGGATAACCAAAAAGTGTTGACCACGTATTATTATAATAAAACAAAAAAGCTACCTCACCAGATTCGTAACTTAACCAATCTTCAAGGCGCTCTTTTACAGTTGCAATCATTTTATCTCGCGCCTCAATATCACCCGTTTTGTGTGCGATTCGTGCCGTTTGAATAAGACGATTCATCATTTGCCCCTCATTGTATGAATCTGTCCATGAAGCAAGTTCATTATTCTCTAACAAATCCACTTTGTTAGCCATAGAAGAAGGGTTAAATGAATTGCTGTAATTCGCCAAATAAGGAAGTGTAGGAAGAACACCATAAAACGTGTTTTCTACATAAAAAACATTTCCTGCTAACATTTTTAACGCACCTCTAACGGAAGCATAGGTTTCTTTATTTGGTTGTGGAGAATCCGATGCCAAATAAGTCCATTGGTGTGGTAGTATTCCTTGTAGCATTGTATTGTAACTCCCTTCTTTTACATCTGGAGTAGTTTCGAACGTTGTACGCAATACACTCGTAGATTCGTCATAATTCCAACTCACTTTAGTATCCCCTGGAAAAACATATGCGTATTTTTTGTAATCATTAGCAACAGCCGATGCATTTGTATTGCTTTGTGGAAGCATCACTGCAGACCAATAATTCTTTCCATTTAGTGATGATGTATAAACATTTCCACTTTGTAACCAAGTGCTTCCTGCGGGCGCATACACAGCATAATCTACACCATCTTGAGCGTTCTCAATAAGAATCATTTCACCAGAAACAGTTGCAGTACCCGCCTTAATTTCAACCATTGCAACATCTGAACTCCCTTTTGTGAAATACACGAAAGGCATTCCTATACCGCTAGTTGTTGAAAAATAACGTCCATTATTAATCCATTCTATCTTAACAGTCCAATCCGAATGGTCGGCAACAGTTGCACGAGCACTATTTAAACTCTGAACACCAATATTCAAGGTTTGCTTATCACCCACAACTCCAAAAGGCACATACGTAATACCAATTCCGCTCGTAGTTGTTCTAAGCGTTAATGGATAGTTAAATAAATTGCTAACATGATCTTCTTTTAAAAGATTTGACCACCAATCATTAGTAGGAACGGGGTTGTTTTGAGCTAATCCTGAAAGTTGAGGCGAACCAGCAGGGTATGAATTTCTACCTTCAACATCAACTCCTGGAAACGTGTTCGTATAACTCCCGCTTCCAACAACTGTAGTTTGAGAAAACAATAGAGAAAATGAAAAAAAAGTACTTACTATTGAAAAATATAAAATTTTTAACCGCATAAATTAAGATTATCCACAAATATCATCCATAAATTATGCGAAACATAATTTAATTTCCATACATTACCTATACATAGCTTGCTTATCAAAAAATAAATTGGAAGTCTAAATCTTGAGGGTTTTTTATTAAAAATTCAAATACGAATTATTTGAATCTTTCTTTTTTAAAAAATCTGTTAGTATAAGCATCTAAAAACACTTTTAATTCAATCAATTATTAGTAAATGTGCTTTTACATTTGATATATGGATATTCATGACAGATTACGCAGTATGATTGAGGATGAAGGTATGTCGATTTCTAAATTCGAACGCATTGTTGAGGTAGGGCAGAATTCCGTTTCTACTTGTCTTCGCCGCGAATCAACGATTAGCCATACTGTACTACAAGGTATTTGCAAACATTTTCCCAACCAAAGTATTGAATGGATTCTTACTGGAAAGGAATCCAATAACGAAGAAGTGAAAAAAAATATTAAAAGGCTAATGAAACAAATTGAGGCAGAGCTCAAGAATATTAGTCATTAAGCGCAGCTTTAGAAAAGCTTGCCAACGGAATTTCATTGGTTGTGCCTGCTTGCATATTTTTTAATGACACCACAGCCTTTTGCTGCTCTTCATCGCCATACAAAATCACCCAAGGTGCCATAACTTGGTTAGCATACTGCATTTGTTTCTTAAGCTTGTGGTGGGTTGGATAGCAATTTATACGAATTCCTTCATCACGCCATTTTAACAAATAGGGCACCAAATCTTGCATTGCTTCGTCACCAAAATTTAGAACCACGATATCAACAGCTTGTTGAAGGGATTGAGGAAATAGATCGAGTTCTTCTAGTACCATGCACAGCCGATCTAAACCAAAAGATATGCCCAAACCGTTCATATCCCGTAACCCAAAAACAGCAGTCAAGTCGTCATAACGACCACCAGCACCAATAGACCCCATGGAAACCGTTTGAGGCGGTGCAACTTCAAAAATAATACCTGTATAATAATTTAACCCACGTGCTAAGGTCAAATCAAAAGAAAGATGACTCACTTTAAGTGGGCACACAAAAGACAACACCATTCGTAAGTGATGGATACCCGCAATTGCTTTTGGGTGAGCCTCTAAAATGTTTTCCAGTTGATCAAGTTGCGATGTTATATCTCCAGATAATTGAAGCAAAGGAGTTAAGCGTGCAAGAGCTGCATCGCTAAAGCCTTTGTTGCGGAGTTCATCGAAAACGCCCTCAGTACCGATTTTGTCAAGCTTATCAAGAGCCACTGTAAAATCCACCAAACGCTCTGGTGCATCTAAAAAGGCAGCGATACCTGCTAAGATACCTCGATGATTGATGCGAATAGTTGCACCCATGAGGGAAAGCGTATCAAAAACATTATCAAAAAGTTGGATACACTCTGCTTCAAGCAATGGACTTATAGCACCTACAACATCCGCATCGCACTGGGTAAATTCTTGAAATCGACCGCGCTGTGGACGATCAGCGCGCCATACAGATTGAATTTGATAGCGTTTAAAAGGAAATGTAATCTCATTTTGATGTTGCACCACAAACCGAGCAAAGGGCACTGTTAGATCGTAGCGAAGTGCTTTCTCAGAAACAGATTGCGTAAAAGCACCTAGTTTATTTTCCTCTAGCGCAGCTATATTCGCCTTTTTTACTTTCTCACCTGAATTCAGAATATGAAACATAAGACGGTCACCTTCTTCACCATATTTCCCTTGTAAGGTAGATGACTTTTCCATAGCGGGTGTTTGTATCGGTAAAAAGCCGAAACGTTCAAATTGTGAACGAATCATATCCGTTACATACGTACGCTTTGCAACGTCAACAGGAAGAAAATCTCGGGTTCCCTTTGGAATGCTGGGTTTCTGAGCCATGGTATCAATTTCTACAAATATCTTATTTTAAATAAAAAAAGCCGCAAAAGCGGCTTTCTGTTTTGTTTTTGAGAAAGTTTTATTTTTCCTCAGCTGCTTTTGTGATTTCAAAATCCAAATCAGCAAACACCTCGCGGTGAAGTCTTATAGAAGCCGTGTGTTTACCTAGGGTCTTAGCAGATCCTCCTGGTAATTTAATAGCTTTTCGCTCAATGGACTGACCTGCTTTTTTTAGAGATGCTTCTAAATCGATGGTTCCAACAGAACCAAATAATTTATTTCCAGCACCTGCTTTAGCTTCAATTTTAATTTCCAATTTGGCTAATGCTTTGGCTTGTTTTTGCGCATCTTCAACAAGCTTTTGCTCTTTGAAAGCACGTTGTCTTAAATTTTCAGCCAACACTTTTTTTGCAGATGATGTTGCCATCACTGCTAAACCGTTTGGAATTAAAAAGTTTCTGCCGTAGCCGTTCTTTACCGAAACGATATCGTCTTTGAACCCTAGGTTCTCAACATCTTGTTTTAAAATAAGTTCCATGGCAATTATTTTAGCATATCGGCTACATACGGCATAAGCGCCAAGTGGCGCGCACGCTTAACAGAAACCGATAGTTTACGTTGGTATTTTAGTGATGTTCCCGTAAGACGACGCGGTAAAATTTTACCTTGCTCGTTAACGAATTTCAATAAAAAGTCTGCGTCTTTATAATCAATATATTTGATACCTGACTTCTTAAAACGACAGTACTTTTTGGCTTTTGTCGTTTCAATATCCAACGGAGTTAGATACCGAATTTCACCTTGCTTTCCGCCTTTGCTTTCTTGTTCTATTGACATAATTTAAGCTTTTTCAGTTAAACGTTCTCTTCTCTTAACAGCCCAAGCCTCTGCGTGCTTGTCTAACTTAACCGTTAAATAACGCATAACACGCTCGTCACGGCGGAATTCGATTTCAAAAGGGTTGATGGCTTCACCATCTAATTTGAAATCAAACAAGTGGTAAAAACCACTTTTTTTGTTTTGAATTGGATAGGCGAACTTTTTCAAGCCCCAGTCCTCTTTGGCGATAATTTCGCCACCGCGAGACGTGATAAACGTCTCGTACTTTTCTACTGCTTCCTTTACCTGATCATCAGATAAAACGGGATTCAATATGAAAACAGTTTCGTAATGGTTCATATATTGTTTTTTAATTGGGCAGCGAAAATACGGATTTTCTTGCGTTCAACAAACATAGTCGCTACAATTATTGTGGGTCAACGTCCACAGCAACTTTCACTTGACTAAACGAACCCACCATAGCAAAGCTTTTCAACAGGGATTCTAAGCGGTTTTTGGCTGCTGACTGTGAAGCATTGAGTGGTAACTTAATGAGGATGTGTAGAATGTAAAAGTTACGAACGCGACCAACCACTGGAGCAACAGGTCCAAGCACATTTGGAAAACGTTCTACCAATCCCTTCTTCAACCAATCGCTAGCCGTAATGAGCGAAGACATGTTTTTGTGTTTCAATTCAATTCGCATCATGCGCACAAAGGGCGGATAACCAAACTGTTTTCGTTGTTCGATTTGTATATCAAAGAATGCAGGAAAGTCGTAATTGCGAACAAGACCTAGCACTGGATGTTGGGGCTGGAACGTTTGGATCAACACCTTGCTTTTATCCCCCAGTCTTCCTGCCCTGCCCGCAACTTGAGTCAACACCTGAAAAGCACGTTCGTGTGCTCTAAAATCGGGAAAGTGAAGAAAATTATCAGCCGAAATCACCCCCACAAGCGTTACCTGCTTAAAATCCAACCCTTTAGTAATCATTTGGGTTCCAATCAAGATATCTATTTCTTGACGTGCAAAGGCATTGATTAACTTTTGATGGGCATTCTTTTTGCGTGTAGTATCCAAGTCCATGCGGCCGATACGTGCCGAGGGAAACAACGCTTGAACTTCTTCCTCCAGTTGCTGCGTTCCCAAACCCTGTGTTTGCGGCGCAAGGGTCCCACAGGCAACGCAAGCCGCTGTGTACTGATCCATATAGCCACAATAATGACAACGCAATTCCTTAGTGACCTGATGATAGGTCAAACTTACATCGCAGCTTGGGCATTGCGGTACGTGCGCACACTGACGACATTCGATAAACGAGGCATAGCCACGACGATTCTGAAAAAGGAGCACTTGCTTTGAAGCGCGTAAGGTTTCTTGAATGGCTTGTACAAGGGGTTGAGCCAAATGCCCGCTCATTTGTTTTTTACGATGTGCTTCAGCCAAATCTACATATGTTATTTCGGGAAGTTGCGCATCTTGATACCGTTGCGTAAGTGAAACAAGCCCATACTTACCAGATTGTGCATGTGCATAGCTTTCAATTGAAGGGGTTGCCGAACCCAAAATCACCTTTGCGTGATGCTTATGCGCCAATACCATGGCAGCATCTCGAGCGTGGTATCGTGGTGTAGCTTCAAATTGCTTGTAAGACATTTCGTGAGATTCGTCCACTACTACCAATCCAAGTTCTTGATACGGTAACAAAACAGCCGAACGCGCTCCCAATACCAGGCGTGCCGTTGTTTTGTTTGTCAAAATTTTATCCCAAGTTTCAGCACGTTCTTGTGGACTGTATTTGGAATGATACACCACCAATTGTTTTCCAAAATATGTGTACAATCGCTGCATCAACTGTGTTGTTAGTCCTATTTCGGGAACTAAAAACAAGACCTGTTTTCCTTTTGCTAACTGTTGTGAAATAAGGTGCATATACACCTCTGTTTTTCCCGAACCCGTTACTCCGTGGAGCAAGACCACATTTTTTTCTTTCCAGTATTGTTTAATAGCTGATGTTGCTTGAAGTTGATGAGAACTTAGTGCCGTTAAGGACTCATCTGCTGAAAGCTTTGGCGGCAAACGATCTATTATGCGTTGATGCTTTGTTAAAACATGATGTTTAATTAACGTGTTTAGCGATGATGAGCTAACTGATTCAAGCTTAACAAAGTCAGCCTTAATTACCGGTGTTTTTTGTTGCAAGAAAGTTAATAAGGTTTGGTATTGTTTGGGTTTTGATGAAAAATCTTCCAAGGTCTTTTTCAACGTATCATCATCATATATATTTTCATGAAGCCTGATTTCAGTTTGTTGCTTGGGTGCGTATTTGGCGTAAACCGCTTCTTTTAACGAAACACAACCAGAGGCTACCAATTCTTTAATAATACCATAGGGGTTTTTTATCGAGATTAGCTGTTGAATCTGTGCGATTGAATACGTGCTATTATGGTTTAATTGGTGCAGCAATGAAGACGCCTTTTGGGATAATGATTGTGGCACTCTATCCCATTGATGGGTTGCCATTTCGGTTTCACTTTCGAGTAGCATAACGGAAGGCACCGCTGTTCGTGCTACCAATCCAATTGGCGCTTGGTAATAGTCTGCAATCCAATGTAAAAAATCCAATTGTTTGTGACTTAGGACCGCCTTTTCGTCAATAATACTGTCTATCTGTTTGGGCACATAGGTTTTGGGTGGCGTTTGATGTACGTGCCATGAAATGGCAGTATATTTTTTGCGTTTTCCAAATGGGACAATAATGCGCATCCCTGGCTGAATAACAGCTGCCTCAGCAGGTGTTATGACATAGGTAAACGTTTCTTTTAGGGGTAATGGAAGAATAACATCTAGAAAAAACGGCATTACTTGGCGTGTTTTAGCTTGGCAATGGATGCGTTGAGCTCAAAACCTAGCAAGAGCACAATGGCATTTAGCCAAATATAGAGCATCAAGATTAAGATGGCTCCAATAGAACCATATAACTGATTGTAAGATCCAAAATTATCGATATAAACCCCAAAACCAAAAGATGTAAGTGCAAACAAAAAAGTTGTTACCAAGGCACCTGCCGAGAAAAAACTAGAGAATCCTCGCTGTGTTCCAAAATAAAATAAGATTGCACTAACAAAATAGGTCATTCCCAAGAAAAAAACCAGACGCACCCAAGGACTTAATTCAAAACCAAAATCAAAAGTTTGGCTTATAAGAATCTCAAAAAACAAATAGCCAGCAATGGAAATAAGAAGTAGTATGCCGAGTAAAACACCAACGCCAACCGCATAGACATATTGCCTAACAAAATGCCTACTAAAGCTTATATGCACCGATTCACTAAAACCACCAAATATGGCATTAACACCGTTAGACATAAAAAAAATAGACAATACAAACGTAGAAGACAACAACCCACCCCTAGGTTTTGATTGAATGTCATACAATACACCATTTAAAAAATCTTGCGCCTCTGAGGGTGCAATAGAAAGAAAAAAAGAAGAAAAGGTATCTTCAATATTTTCTACGGGAACAAATGGAATCAGGTTTAAGACAAAAATTAAAAAAGGAAAAAGGGATAAGAAAAAGCTAAAAGCAATACTGCTTGCTCGCGTAGTTAGGGTTCCTTTAACAATTCCAATACCATAAAGCTCCACCAATTGATACAACGAAATGGATTTTTCGTTTCCAAAGCGTACGCTTTGCAACCAATCCACCCATTTTTCTTTACTTTTCTGAAGCATTGTGCTAAGGTAACTATTAAACCAAATGCTTTCACGAGAATTAATACCTTAGCATAATGAAAATTCAAGTGGTCTGTGTGGGCAAAACCCATCACAGTGCGTTGCGTAATTGGTTACCAGAATATACAAAGCGTCTGTCGCATTATGTCTCGTTTGAATGGCTTGAACTCCCAGAACTTAAAAACACCAAAAAATTAAGTGAATCCCAGCAAAAAACAGAAGAAGGCAAGCGAATACTCCAGACCATTGCACGAGGTGATATTGTAGTACTTTTCGACGAAAAAGGAACAAATCATACCTCTAAAAGTTTTGCGCAGTTTCTTCAAAAAAAAATGAATGCAGGTACCAAAAAATTGACTTTCATCATTGGTGGTCCGTACGGTTTTTCCGAAGAAGTGTACCAAAGAGCACAAGGAAAAATAGCATTATCATCCATGACGTTCTCACACCAAATGGTACGTATTTTTGTTGCTGAGCAACTTTACAGAGCCTTTAGTATTTTACACAATCAACCCTATCATCACGAATGAAAGAACTCATATTTGCTACACATAACCAAAATAAAGTCGACGAGATAAAAATGATTTTTAAAGAATATGGAATCAAAAGTTTGGCTGAAATTGATTACCGTGAAGAAATTGATGAAACAGCGCAAACCCTCGAAGGAAATGCATTACTAAAGGCAAATTACATTTTTGAAGTGTATAAAACCCCTGTTTTTGCAGATGATAGCGGCTTGGAAGTTGAAGCCTTAGACGGGGCTCCTGGCGTATATTCGGCACGCTATGCAGGTGAGCCTAAAAACCACGAAAAAAATAACGCAAAGCTATTATCAGCGTTGCAGAACGAAACAAATAGAAAAGCACAATTTAGAACGGTCATTGCTTACATAACAAAAAACACGCAGTTATGTTTTGAAGGTGTCGTAACAGGAACCATAGCAACCGAAATACGTGGCAAAGGCGGCTTTGGATATGACCCCTTATTTATTCCTGACGGATATACCAAGACCTTCGGCGAACTACCACGTGAAGTCAAGTTAGCGTGTAGTCATCGGAGTAACGCAATGGCTAAGCTATATACACATCTAAAATCCCTAACATAATGTTAATTTTAGATAAAAATATTGCAGACCAACGCGGAATACATTTAGTTTGTATCTATATATGACAAAACTTTTTACGCATTTCTTTTTTCTGTGTATTTGCTGTTCCATAACATTTGGACAGGAAGTGATTGGTATTGTTGAAAATGAAGCTGATCAAAAACCAATAGCAACCGTTCATATCATCAACCTGAACAAGGTTACCATGTCTATCACTGACAAAGAAGGAAAGTTTGTGATTGATGCAGAGGTTAACGACACCCTTTACTTTTCGTATTTAGGATATAAACCCATAAAGGTTAGGGTTTCTAATGACTTGGTGAAGTACCCCAACACACGCTTCCAGCTTACTGAGCTTGCACTAGCGTTAGAAGAAGTTGTTGTTCGTCCTTATCAACTTACAGGTTACCTTGACATTGATGCGCGGAATGTTCCCATCAATAGAACCCGGAGATACAGCATTCCAGGACTTCCTTCAGGAGGCTATGAAGGAGGAAACAGAACGCCATTGGGCGAAATTCGAATTCTGCAAGCCATTTCGAATCCTGCCGATTTTCTTTACAACATCTTTGGAAAAAAACCCAGGCAACTCCGTAAACTCAAGATGGTCAGAGGCAACAACGAGCTTCGAGACCTATTGGCAGTTAAATATGATCGAAAAACATTGGAAGAACTTCTGCAGCTTGAACGTATTGACATAGATGAAATACTACGGAAGTGTAATTTCTCTGACAGTTTTATCAAAGGAGCAAACGATTTACAGATATTGGAGGCTATTAGTAGTTGCTATGAAGAATACAAAGTTCTTAATCGATAAAAAAGGTAAATTCTATACCTTTGCATTTTGATACACTATGCTACTAAATAAACTAAGTGCAATTTCACCCGTTGACGGTCGTTACCGCCCAAAAACAAAAGCGTTAAGCCCTTTTTTTTCTGAATTTGGATTGATTCAATATCGCGTTCGCATTGAAGTTGAATACTTTATTGCGCTTTGTGAGCTTCCACTACCTGAATTAAAGGACTTCCCTAGCTCTGCAATTGAAGAATTACGCAGTGTATACCGTCATTTTAGTTTGGATCAAGCGCAAGCCATAAAAGACATTGAGAAGGTAACAAACCACGATGTAAAGGCAGTTGAATATTTCCTGAAACAAATTTTTGATGATTTGAGTCTGGGCAAATACAAGGAATTCATTCATTTCGGCTTGACATCACAAGACATCAATAATACGGCCATACCGTTATCGGTCAAAGAAGCCTTTGAACGTGAATACCAACCAAAATTGCAAGAAGTACTTTCGGCTCTTGACAGCTTGATTGACCAGTGTAAAGGAGTGTCTATGCTAGCCAGAACCCATGGCCAACCTGCTTCACCAACCCGTTTGGACAAAGAATTAAACGTTTTTAAAGTACGTGTCAATGAACAATTATTGTTGCTTAAACAAATCCCCATGGCTGCTAAATTTGGCGGTGCTACAGGTAATTTTAATGCACACCATGTTGCCTACCCAAGCATTGACTGGAAAGCGTTTGGTAAGGCATTTGTAGAAAACACGTTGGGGCTACATCACTCATTTCCAACAACACAAATTGAGCACTACGATCACTATGCTGCGCTATGTGACGCGCAAAAGCGCATCAATACCATTTTAATTGATTTTGCACGAGATATATGGACCTATATTTCGATGGATTATTTCAAGCAACAGATTAAAGAAGGCGAAGTAGGTTCCTCTGCGATGCCACACAAAGTAAACCCTATCGACTTTGAAAATGCAGAAGGGAATCTTGGTATTGCAAATGCACTGCTATCACATTTGGCAGAAAAACTACCCATTTCAAGACTGCAACGGGATTTAACAGACAGTACTGTATTGCGCAACGCGGGTATTCCAATGGCGCATATGCTTATCAGTTTTGCATCACTAGTAAAAGGAACTGGGAAATTAGTGGTCAATAAAGAAAAAATCCAAGCAGATTTGGACAACAACTGGGCGGTACTTGCAGAAGCCATTCAAACCATCTTAAGACGAGAAGGCTACCCAAAACCCTATGAAGCCCTTAAAGCATTAACACGAACCAATAGCGTTATTGACGAAACAGCCATTCGCGAATTTGTAAATACACTTGATGTGTCACCAACTGTAAAGGAAGTGTTGTTATCGCTTAGACCAGAGAACTACACTGGGATTTAGAGCAAGTTTCCAATAGCTTCTGCGGCATGCTCCAAAGCGCCTTCACGCTTGAGAACATTAGCGAGCAACATGGCTTTTTCTACTTGCATTTTTCTTCCTATTAGCCTTGCAACCATAAAACCCTCATCTGAAGCTGAACCAAAAAATACAATTTCATTGGGGTGCTCAACACTACCCGTAAGCACCAGTTTACCCGAATATTGCCGATCATTCATGACCATTAAGGGTTCAAAGTTTTTACCATCAATTATGGAACGTACCGTTTTCATTTCTTCCGGCAACTTATCGGCGTTAGCCGTTGTTTTGCGAAACATCAATACATTTAGTTTCTGAAAAGAATCCAAAGCATCTTGCTCTTCTTCTGTTAGGGTGTTTTTGCCAATTCCTAAAATAGAAGTGGGAATATCAACAACTAAAAAATCAGGATCTTCTGTTTTAGAAACATAATATTCTTGAATACTAGGGGTGCCCGAGCAGCCCACTAAAGCCAAAAAAACTGTAAAAATCAATAGCTGTTTCATTGTTTCTCGTTTAGTTTTCCCAATTGCTGACCGCCAGGAAGGTTCATTTGATTTACGAGCTTTGAGATTTGCGTCAAATCAATATCGCCACTCAAATAAAGCAAAACGGTTTCGGGCTTGCGATTACCAAGTTGCATTCCCTCAACATTTATATCGGTCACAAACATCAACAGTTCTTTGACCAAATCGTCGTTTTTTCGCGCCGATTTCACATAAAAATTGACGTTCGCTTCCTTATCACGTACGCGCATCAACTCTTCCATGTTAACGGACTTGATGTGTTTATCTACCCAACCTTGAATATCTTCTGAAATAGCATAATTTTCGGTGGTGATTACCTTAAAGGTTTCTATTTCCTGGACAAGTTTAATAAACTGATCCGCTTCTGGGTCGTTTGTTTCAATACTTAACTTAGCCAACATTTGAAACATTTTTGGGCTTATTGAGAAGTAGCTAACGCTATCGTCGTATTCGTATTTTTCAAAAACGTCTTGACCCCAGCTAAACGAAGCGGTAATAAGGATTAGTAAAATAATATTCTTTTTCATGTTATTTTGTCTTTATAAATTTAGTTGCTGTTTCATTAAATGTTTCCATATACGCCATGCCCTCTTTTCCTTTATTTAATTTTTCGGAAACGAGATACATATTTGCTTTAAACTCTTCAAAAACGAGTTCTTCAGCGGTAAGTTGCTGTGGCTGTGAATTGTTTTGTTGTGTAGCAATAACACTCACAACAGCTATAGCAGCCACTGCCACCGCATTACGCCAATAGTTTTTAGATGGTTTTACAGGAACCGCAACACCCGAAAAGGTTTCGTTACGCTCTTGTGCAATAGCCGTAAAATACGGAACATAATGCGCCAAAGAAGCATCAACATCAGCCTGTGTGAAATACAAAAACAAGACTTGTTCTTGCTCAAGTGTTGCTGTTCCGTCAACGTATGCGTCAACGTGTTTATGAACCTGTTTCAATTCCATGTTGATGTGCTTTAATGAGTTGTTCTTTAATTTTTTTTCGAGCCCGTGAGAGTGCAACGCGAACCGCCCCTTCTGAAAGCTCGGTAATTTCAGCAATGACATCAAATTCATATTGCTCAATATCACGGAGCTGTAAAATGAGTTGTTGTTGTGAGGGTAATGATTTCATAAAATCCATAACCATCGATACACTATCGCGAGCGTTTAGCTGTTTATCTAATGAATTTGTAGCGCTATCATGCTTGTAATGTACCAAGCGTAGTTGCGCTGCTTGCTTCGACTTCAACCTATCCAAACAATAGTTTTTGGTCATGGTCATGGCATACCCTTCAATATTCGATAATGTTGCAATATGTGTCATGTTTGCCCACAATTTTGTTACGACTTCTTGGACTGCATCTTCAGCTTCTTCTTTTGAAATTAACAATCTTTTTGCCAATCGGAACATGCTGTCTTGAACAGTCATAATACGATCTAAAAAAGTTTGTTCGTTCATCAGTTTGATTCAAGATTAATTGGGTGTTTTTTCACTTAACGACTGTACACCAACCTTGTTACAAAGTTAGGACTCATTTATTTTAGTACATTAGCTAAGCCTTTAATTTCAAACCTATGAAAAAATTCATTCCTCTTTTTATTATACTACTGGTTTTTAGCTGTAAAGACGACTTGGATGATGCCGTTATTGTCAATACCACTGAAAATTTAGAAGTCGAAGATTTCATCTATAAGGTTATGAACTATTGGTACTTGTGGCAAGAAGACGTCCCAAATTTGGCTGATAATAAATTCACAAACGACAAAGACTACACCGCATTTTTACAATCTTTTGATGGGCCTAAAGCACTATACAAAGGATTGCAGTTGTCAACTGATATATTTAGCTACATCACAGATGATTATGTTGCCTTCCAAGAAAGTCAAAAAGGAATAACACTGAGCAATGGAATGGTATTTGGTTTGGTTCGGCTTTCAGAAGGCAGTTCCGAAATCTTTGGTTACGTTCGTTATGTTTTGCCCAACTCCGACGCCAAAACAAAAGGCATTGAACGTGGCGATATATTCTCGCATGTAAACGGAACAAAACTAACATACACAAACTTTGGAAATTTGTTGTTCTCCAATGCCCCCAGCTACACCCTTGACTTAGCTAACTTTAACAACAACCAAATTACAACAACAGGAGAAAGCGTAACCCTAAGTAACTCTCAGCAAACCGAACAAAGCGTACACATCGCAAAAGTAATAGAGCAGGACGGCAAAAAGGTGGGATACCTGATGTATAACAGCTTTATTGAACCACAGGAAGACAATTTAAAAGCAGCCTTTGCCGATTTTGTAACAGCGCAAATAGACGAGCTTGTGGTAGACTTACGCTACAACAGTGGGGGAAGAGTTTCCACTGCGCAACTTCTGGCTGGACTCATAGCGGGAGAGCACGCAGGAAATATTTTTGGCAAGTTAGTTTACAACGAAAAACGAAGTGCACAAAACAGCGAAATTACCATCACCGATGCTGATGTTCAACTGGGTTTGTCCCGAGTATTTTTTCTAACTACACAAAGTTCTGCTTCGGCTAGTGAAATGATGGTTAACGGTCTCAAGCCCTATATGAACGTGATTCAAATTGGTGATAAAACTGCTGGAAAAGATGTAGGATCAAATCCATTTTTAGATTTCATTGACAACAAAAACACCATAAACCCAAATCACACTTACCTCATCTTACCCATTACATTCAAATACTACAATAGCGAAAATGTTGGTGACTACTCCGATGGGTTAATTCCCAGTATTGAGCTTCCAGAAATCCTTTCAAATTTGGGAGCACTCGGCGATGTAGACGAACCGCTACTTAAACGTGCATTAGATTACATAAGCGGGAAACGCACCAGTAGCTCCATAAAGGCAATTAGCAGCAGCCCGACTCCGTTTTTGGAGCTCCAATTGAAGCCAGGCAGGGCTATTTATGTTCCTGAAAACTAAAACGTATAGCGCAAAGCAATATTCACGTTTCGTCCTAAGGTTGTGTACCCAAAAATTTCGGTATAATCAACATCAAAAAGATTGGTAATGGCCAAATTAGCCGTTGTATTACCAATAACGTTCGGAAATGCAACACGGAAATCTACTAAAGAATAGGCCTCTAGTTTTTCTTGCTCAAAGGATTGATTTAGGTCGTATCGTGCGCCAATATATCGCCAATGAAGTCCCCATTGTGCTTTAGTCACTGCATACCGAAGACCTATATTTGCTGCGTGTTTCGGTAGCCTAAGAGGCGATTGCGCTACTTTTTCTGTAAACGTATAATTGGCATTTAGGTTCCAGTTTTTACGTTGCCAGTTTGTTTCTACCTCTACCCCACGAACTTTGTATAACACGGCGCTGTTACGATACTGTCCTGCAAAGTTAGGGAGTGAAACAAAATCGATAAAATTATCCTCCTCACGTTGAAAAGCAACGACCGTTATACGATCGCTTTCGGACACGTATTCAACACCTAATTCAAAGGTTTCATTTTCCTCGGGCGTAAGGTCATTATTACCATAAAGGGCACTAAACATTTTGTATTGTGAAGGGGCAATAAAAGACGTTGCCCACGATCCAAATACTTTTAGATAAGCTGCAGCTTCTAAACTGTGTACATAAAACGGATTAACTATAAAGGTTGGATGCGCGCCAAACTCGCTGTGTATTGTACTACGAGTACTTAACTGTAATGCATAGCCCTTGGGGTGCTGCCATTGTGTACTTACAAAAACCGCTACGTTATCATGCGTATAGGTTTCAGATGAAAAAGCATTCTTAAAATCAGAATCAATATCTTGGTAAAAAACACCACTCAACAGGGTTAATTCCTCCGATGCTCGGTAGCTCCATGTAAGTTCAGCCGTAAAAATATCTGCCGTATAGTCAGACGGGAATCCATCTGCATAAGAACGAGAGCTGTCCAACCAAGAAAGTTGCGCTTGAAGGCTGGAATTCCCTTTGGTATAGGCAGGCGCAAAACCAAAACGTTTTTGCTTGCTTAAAAATGAATAATCGGCATCTGCGAAACTTGGGAAGGTGCTGTCAAAATTACCATAAAAGCGATCTTGATGAAAAAAAGCAGACCACGCCAATGGGCCGCTATACTGGCTTTTGGCACTAAACTGAATATTTTCTTTTTCAACAGCATCTGTTTCGGTTCCAATCACGGATGACATCCCGTCTGATGTGAAGCGCTGCACGGATGCACTCAATCCAATAGCTCCCACTTGTTGTTGCACCTCCACAAACTGCTTTTCCATATTGGATAGTTTGCCTAGTTTTTGGTCTTGTATGTTTTGTGTACCCCATTCTTGAGCTACGGTAAGTTTTGTTTTAGCAGTTGAGGCTTTTTTAGTTGTGATATCAATTACAGCCGTTGCTGCACCACTACCATACAAGCTGCTGGATGCACCCTTTACAATTTCAATGGATTCAATTTGCTCGAGAGCAAGCAAACGCAAATCAAAATCCGATTCGATTTGAGAGGGGTCACTTACCACCACACCATCAATGCGTACTAGCACTTGCCGGTTGTTTCCGCCACGAATAAAATACGACAAATTTTGCCCGGGATGCTGTTGAGCACCTGATATATATATTCCGGCGTATTGATTCAGAATTTGTGCAAGGGAAAGCCCTTTGTTTTGTGCTATTTCTTTAGCACTAATTTGTACAACAGCTTTACCGCTGTTTTTTCTTGGTTTCGAAATTCGAGAATCCGAAACAATTACTTCGTCCAATTGCTCTTGCGCATGAACGGTACCTATACATAGCATGACTGCTATAACATATCGCATGATTTAGTTGTTAAAAAATGAACTGGTGCTGCTTATCCCGAGCAGTTACAGCATGAATCATCTAGGCAGGTCTCCTGACTTGTGCTGTTCAATATGCCTTCCCATCGGCCTAAGGCAGACAGTGGTCTAAAGTTATTGAACGCAATAGCACTTACAGTTGCGGGAACAGTAAAGGCCTTACACCTTTTTCCCTTTTCATCTTCGCATACGGAAGAACCTAAAAGCTATTTCAAATGTAGGTGTTAATAAAATAAACGACGACTAAAAACGAAAAAAATGTACCTTTGTATAAGAACTTAATACTATGGCATTTAGCAAAAAAGAAACCGTCCTACTAAGCTTTGTAGTTGTTGCTGTCTTGATAAGATTGCTTCCGCACCCACCAAATGTGGCACCCATTACGGCCGTAGCGCTTTTTGCAGGTACGCATTTTAGCAAAAAGCATTGGGCACTTTTGCTACCGCTGCTAGCCATGTTTTTTACCGATTTGTTTCTTGGGTTTTCGATGATTACTCCTATTGTTTATTTGGCTTTTATAGGAGTTACAGCCTTAGGTTTTGTTATGAAAAAGATGAATATAGGAGCTGTATTGTTGAGTAGCCTGCTCTTTTTTGTAGTAACCAATTTAGGTGTTTGGTTTTTACACTACCCGCTTACCCCCGAAGGTTTTACCAGCTGTTTTACACTTGCCATTCCATTTTTTGGATACTCCATTATAGGGGATTTGTTCTTTAGTGCGGCCTTACTCTTTGGCTACCGCTTTGCAGCAAAACGCTTGCAACTGGCTTAAAATATTTTCACACGTTACCCCTACAGTACTAAAAAGTGTGTTTTTGTTTAAGTAGTTATTTTTTATACATTTGGGATACCCTTAATTTAAAAACTTAACAGCTTATGAAAACAACATATATCCTCGTACTGTTTTTTGGCAGTACCTTACTAGTAGCGCAAAACATAGAAGTATCCGGTGGTAATTCCTTTTGCAATGGGATTGATGGCACTTACACAAAATCGGCAGACGTTAATGAAAGACCCTCCTACGTTTTTGATAATTGGAGAGTGCAATGGACGGGATCGAGATGGGAATTATTTTATGCAGGGGCATCCGGAACCTCCTATGAACTCGTTTATTATAATACAATTGACACCCCTACCCCACCAGCATCTAGCCTATCTGCATGGAAGCCGAGAGTTACAGGAGCAAATGGTTGCGGTACTAGCGAAACCCAAATAGTAACCGTTTCAGGAGCAGGCGCTGCTACCACGCTTAGTTCCGAAACGCTTGCTATCACAAAAAATAAGCTCAGGATATATCCAAATCCAGCAACTGAGCGCATTACCATTTCAGGGTTAAAGAATAAAGAGCGTTTTGGCATATACAATCTGTTAGGAGCTGAAATGCTTACAGGAGCGCTAATAGATAATGGTGAAATTGAAATTAAACGTTTTTCAAACGGACTTTACTTTTTAAAATTGGATAACGGAACTACACTAAAATTTATAAAGGAATAGACGATAACGTTTACTAATTTACAATAAGTAATTCCTCCTTACCCAATCACGCCAGAGCCTATAAGCTCGTTGTCTAGGTACCAAGCGGCAAACTGTCCGGCTGCAATCGCTGTTTGGGGTGCATCAAAAACAAGATAAGCACCATCCGCTGTTGGGTGTAGCGTAGCCGCCGCCAAGGGCTGACGATAACGGATACGTGCTTTAACGCGGAGTGGTTGATCGGACTTTAAGTCGGGGCGTATCCAATGAATGTCTTTTTGCGCAATCCATAAAGCAGTGCGGTATAAGCCAGGGTGGTCTTTGCCCTCCCCTACGTAAATGATATTTTCCTGCACATCGGTTGCAAGTACAAACAGTGGTTCTTTGGTGCCTCCAACAGCCAAGCCCTTGCGCTGACCAACTGTAAAAAAATGGGCGCCATTATGCGTACCTACAACAGAACCATCCTGTCGCGTGTAGCAAAACTTCTCTGCCAAGCCCTTGGGTGTGTTTTCGCGAGCTTCGGCATACATGGGATGCGTGTTGAATACTTGAATAATATCGCCTTTTTTAACCGCTAGTTTTTGCTGTAAAAAATCGGGGAGGCTCACTTTTCCTACAAAACACAACCCTTGAGAGTCGCGCTTTTCGGCCGTTACCAACCCTTGATCAGCGGCAATTTTGCGCACCTCGCTTTTTTGCAATGCACCAATAGGAAATAGCGTTTTAGCAAGTTGCTCCTGATTCAATTGACATAAAAAATAGGATTGATCCTTATTGGCATCGGCACCTGCGAGGAGGCGGTGGGTCACTTCGACAAGCTCAGTGTCCACGACAGACTCAGTGTCCACGACAGACTTAGCAACCGTATCTTTTTGGCAATAATGCCCCGTAGCAACATAATCTGCGCCAAGCGATAGGGCGATATCTAAAAACACATCAAATTTAATTTCACGGTTACACAACACATCGGGGTTTGGTGTGCGCCCGTTTTGATACTCCTCAAACATATAATCCACAATACGTGCTTTGTATTGCTCACTTAAATCAACCGTTTGAAAAGGAATTCCAAGTTTTTCGGCCACCAACATGGCATCGTTACTATCTTCTAGCCAAGGACAATCATCGGAAATGGTCACCGAGTCATCGTGCCAGTTTTTCATGAACAACCCAATGACCTCATAGCCTTGCTGTTGCAGCAAGTAGGCGGAAACACTAGAGTCTACTCCACCCGAAAGACCAACGATAACACGTTTGTTTTGCATGTTACAAAGATACACAGCTTGGACAATCCTGTCGTAACTGTTAGGATTGAGGTTAGCGCTTCGTCTTTTTCTGACGCTCCGCTTCTTCCATCATTTCAGACATTTTACGCTGAAAACGATTTTGTTTCTTGGGTTTCTTTTTGTTTTCCTCAATCTGTGCATGAATTTTATCCTGATCGATAATCACATTCTTAATCACCAACATAATACCAATCATCAACAGGTTGGAAACAAAATAATACAAACTAAATCCAGAAGCGTAGTTGTTAAAGAAAAAGAGCATCATCACAGGCATCAAATACATGATAATCTTCATGTTAGGCATGCCTGGTTGTGCCGGTTGCATCTGTTGTCCAGTAGTCATTTGCGTATAAAAGAAAATAGCTACTGATGCCAATAACGGAAACAAACTAATATGATCACCATAGAACGGAATGTTAAATGGCAAGGATGCAATTAAATCATAGGACGACAAATCATCGGCCCATAAAAACGATTTACCACGCAGCTCATATGCAATTGGAAAAAAGTAAAACAACGCAAAGAAAACGGGCATTTGCAAGAGCGCAGGAATACACCCAGCAACTGGACTTACACCTGCTTTTCCATAAAGCTTCATGGTTTCTTGCTGACGCTTGCCCGCCTCGTTTTTATACTTTTCATTAATGGCTGTTATCTCAGGACGGATTACCCGCATCTTGGCTTGAGACACATAGGATTTATACAACACAGGTGAAAGCACTACGCGTACAATAATTGTGAGTAGAATAATAGCAATTCCCTGCGGAACAACTCCAGATAAAAAGCTAAACAATGGATAAAACACAGAACGGTTTATCCAACCAATAAGTCCCCACCCAAAAGAGATGCTTTGATCTAAATTTTCGTCGTACTCTTTTAGTACGGCATAGTCCGTTGGCCCCATATACCAATCAAAATTGGCTTGAAAACGGTTGCGCTGATACGGCAACGTGGTTTCGGTTGTGAACGATTTTAGGTATACAGATGCTTCTTCCTCGTCCTCGGTAATGGAAGCAGAACCTAACAACACCTCCTCAAAAGCATCTTGAGGAATAAGAATGCTGCTAAAAAAATGTTGGCGGTATGATACCCAACCTACTTTTTGTTCACGTTCATCATCATCCCCAGTAGCAGAAAGTGTAGCGTATTTGTCACCCTCATGGTTGTAAGCGAGCTGCGTGTAACGGTTTTCATATTGAGCACTTTTGGCATGACGGAACCCGTCCATACGCCAAGAAAAAGCAGCGGGTATGGAAGTGTCCAATGCCCCTTCAATTCCTTCGGCAACCACCTCAAAACCAAAGCGATAACCATTGTTAGGTAAGGTATACACAAATTCAATAAACCCGTCAGCATCAAGAGGTGCACGTAATCGCAACTCTTGTGCATTTGCTGTTTTTGAAAGTGTAGGCGTAAACAGCATAAATTTTGTTTGACGCATTTGTCCAGTAACAGTAGTAAAGGCAATATTTAACGCATTGTTGTCCGCGTTAATCAATTGTAACGGTTCGTCTTGGTAATTGACCATCCCATTTAAACCTACTTGTGACATGACACCTCCTTTAGTAGAAATGGCAAGTTTTAACACATCATTTTCCAGCGTTAGCGTATCTACAACAACTTGTGGCTGTACAGGTGTTGTGGTTTCAGGACGTTTGGTTTGCGCAGCTACTACAACACTATCTGAGGAATCTAACTGCTCTGGTTGTGCTTCTTCGGTGGTAGCGGGTGTTGCAACATCCTCTACGGGCGGCTGGGTGTACATCATCCAAGTGAATATGGCAAAAATGAGTACCATGCCTATAATTTGTAAAGGGTCTATGCGCCGTTGTTCCATGTGATTTAGTTTTGATTTGCGTAGGTGCTACAGGCTTGGACAAAAGCTGAAAACAGCGGATGCGGTTCAAGAACTGTACTTTTATATTCAGGGTGATATTGCACACCTACAAACCATGGGTGTGATTTAATTTCAATTATTTCAACCAAGCCTGTATCTGGGTTTATTCCAGTTGCATCAAGGCCCTTGCTCGTAAGCTGCTCCTTGAAGGCATTGTTAAACTCATAGCGGTGACGGTGTCTTTCGCTTATTTGATTCGCACCATAAACAGTATGTGCCAAGCTAGCGGAATTAAGCTCACAGTCCCAAGCACCCAAACGCATGGTTCCGCCTTTGTTTGTGATTTCTTTCTGCTCATCCATGAGGTTGATAACAGGACTGGGGGTGTTTTCGTCCATCTCGGTAGAGTTCGCAGCTGTTAAGCCTACAACATTTCGCGCAAACTCGATAACTGCCATTTGCATGCCCAAACAAATACCAAAAAATGGAATATTGTGTTCGCGAACATACTGTATTGCACTTATTTTTCCTTCGATACCTCTAGATCCAAAGCCAGGAGCAACTAATAGCCCATGAAGATCTTTGAGTTGTACTTCGCAATTTTCTGCCGTCAAATGCTCGGAATGGATAGATACCACTTCAACTTTCACCTCGTTGGCAGCACCTGCATGGATAAAGGCCTCCAAAATGGATTTATACGAATCTTGTAATTCGACATACTTACCTACTAATCCAATACGGACATGGTTTTTTGGATTTTTATGTTTGGACAAA
Organism: uncultured Flavobacteriaceae bacterium; assembly: GCA_938092005.1. Classification (GTDB taxonomy): domain Bacteria; phylum Bacteroidota; class Bacteroidia; order Flavobacteriales; family Flavobacteriaceae; genus UBA7446. The sequence continues at coordinate 107,999 of CALKOU010000003.1, forward strand.
AATGCTTTCCATTTTGTCAAATCAGGTTCTAAGTTGTTGGGTAACGACAATAGATCCAATACCACACGATCGAGTCCTTCTTCATGCATTAACAAAGGAACGTCGTAAATCGTTTCGGCATCAATAGATTGAATAACAGCTTCACGTTTTACATTACAGAACAAGGCAAGTTTTGTACGGATATCTTCAGAAAGCTCATGCTCAGTACGACACACCAATACATCGGCGTTAATTCCGCTTTCCATTAATGTTTTAACGGAGTGTTGTGTTGGTTTTGTTTTTAATTCAGCTGCTGCTGAAAGATAAGGTACCAAGGTCAAGTGAATAACCACACAATTTTCAGGACCAAGTTCCCAACGCAATTGGCGCACTGCTTCAATGTATGGGAGTGACTCAATATCACCAACTGTACCGCCTATTTCAGTAAAGACCACATCATAATCGCCTGTTTCACCAAGCTGCTGCATGCGGGCTTTGATTTCATTCGTAATGTGTGGAATAACCTGAACTGTTTTACCCAAAAATTCACCACGTCTTTCTTTTTGAATAACACTTTGATAAATACGACCAGTAGTTACATTATTTGCTTGAGAAGTGCGTACGTTTAAAAAGCGTTCGTAGTGACCTAAATCTAAATCTGTTTCAGCACCGTCGTCGGTGACAAAGCACTCGCCATGCTCATATGGATTTAATGTTCCTGGATCTACATTGATATAGGGATCAAATTTTTGGATGGTTGTTTTGAGGCCACGCGCTTGAAGCAAGTTGGCCAATGATGCCGAAATAATGCCTTTTCCAAGTGAGGAGGTAACTCCACCAGTAACAAAAACATATTTGGTGTTAGGCATAAATCGTGTTCATTTTAAGTGGCAAAAATACAAAGAATAAACTACCTAACACGCAAGGAATCGGGTTGTTCCTCAGAAGGTCTAATTTCAATGGTTTCATACCCTTGATGCTGAACCATATAGGTTGCTGTATTTCGAAAACCTCCTTTAGGGTTAGATTTGTAATCGAATCGATGTTGAAGCTGCTCCAAAACACCAAGCGACAGCCCATCCATAAGGGTGCGTTTTGTTGCAATTCGAAGGGAAACGTCTACCATTACATCATATCCTTTAACCGCTGTACGATTGGGTATTTTTCCATAACGCTCTTTAAACGAGGTATCAAAACGCAGGCGTAAACTGTCTTGCTTTTCTAAAAAATGACTGGGGTATGAAAAGCGTAAATTACCCAAATGCTCTTGTGAAATATTTTGATCATCATAGGCAGGTGTCCGATAATGCGTTAGCAATTGCACTGGACGATCGTCTGACTGTTGGGCATTCAGCATAGAGGTCATGCTGGTTATCAAGTTCAAATCTTCAGTTTCTAAAAAGACCCAATTTGTACGTGTTGGCGTTAATAGTGAGTCAACAACATCGGGCTTTATATACCCAAATCTTTCGTCGGGGTGCAGTACCTCCGCTAATGGAAATTGTTCCTTTAAACGCAATGTGGTTTGTTGATTTTTCTTATCAGCAATAATGAGCACACAAGGGTTTTCGTTGGTTGCGTCGAGCGTATCTACAAAAGTTATCATCCGTTGAGCCAGGGATTTCTTACTTGGAATGGTATTAATCAACATCTTACGCGGTTGAATCTCACGTGTGGTTAGCGGAGAAATAACCGGAATACCAAAAAAACTCATCGCTTGTGCCATACGGCTGACATTTGCAGGCGTAAAAGGCCCTATAACCGCATCAAAACTGGTGAAATCCTCTTGGTTAAGTAATTGCTCAACAATGTGAAGTTGACCTTCGGTATCAAAAACAGACAGCTCAACACTTAGTCCAGCTTTCTGAAGGCTATCAACAGCGTGCAGTATGCCCGAGTAAAAATCTAGGGATACCGTGGTCAGGTTTCGTTCCGACAGGGTCTTGTTTGTTTGATCTATCGAGTCTAGCTCAATACGAGATAATCGAAAAGGAGCCATAAAGGCCACTTTAACAACAGGAGTCACAAAAGTGCTATCCCATAAGCTGCGTTTTGTGTTTTCAGACAAAATACTTGTGTTAAGCGTATCTGTTTCAGCTTTTGGAACTTTCAACAGCATTCCCACTTGTAAACCCGAAAGCGTCAATGCTGGATTAAGTGCTTCTAATTCGGCTTGTGAAAGACCTAATTTTTGTTCCAGTCGGTAAAATCCTTCTCTCGGCTGAACGGTATAATAGTCAAATTGCGCTGCTATTTCTTCGGCTGTTTTTGCTGGAACCTTTAGCACAATCCCCGTTGAAAGCGTATCTCCAAGCTCAGGGTTTAGCACAAGTAGTGAGTCAACGGAAATACCATACGTATGGGCAATACGCCAAAGGGTTTCTTTTGGCTGAACCGTATGTGTTGCTGTTGTGGGTTGAGCAGGAGCAATAACAACAGTTATTTTATAGCGAGGGATTTTTAACTTATCACGTTTGCGAATTCCCTTTTTTGCAAAGGGGTTAAAAGCAATAATCTGATCGCTGGTGATGTCATAGCGCATAGCGATTCCATCAAGCGTTTCTTTCTTTTTTACTTTATGAACAATAAAATGAGATACTTCTGGCTCTTGTGCGTGTGCACTGATACCAAAAAGAAAAAGAGCAAAAAGAATAATGTACTTATTCCCACTCAATAGTTGCAGGGGGTTTTGAACTAATATCATAGACAACACGATTTATTCCCGGAACACGGTTAATGATTTGGTTAGAAATTTCTTGCAAGAACTCATATGGCAAATGTACCCAATCTGCTGTCATTCCGTCGGTAGAGGTTACAGCTCTTAATGCCACACACTTTTCATAGGTGCGCTCATCCCCCATAACGCCTACTGAATTTACAGGCAATAGCATCACACCTGCTTGCCAAACATCATCGTACAAACCATGATCTCGAAGCCCTTGGATAAACAATGCATCTGCTTCTTGCAACATGGTTACTTTTTCGGCAGTGATATCGCCTAAAATACGAATAGCAAGGCCTGGCCCCGGAAACGGATGACGTCCTAAAATTTCAGTGGGCATTTGCAAGCTTGCCCCCACGCGACGCACCTCATCTTTAAACAACATCTTAAGTGGCTCGACAACTTTAAGCTTCATAAAGTCGGGCAAGCCACCCACATTGTGGTGTGACTTGATGGTAGCCGAAGGGCCATTCACAGATATAGATTCAATAACATCAGGGTAAATGGTTCCTTGTGCCAACCATTTGGCGCCTTCTACTTGATGTGCTTCATCATCAAAAACATCAATAAAAACCTTGCCAATGATTTTACGTTTGGTTTCTGGGTCACTAACATCTGCTAACGCATCCAAAAATCGTTTTGACGCATCAACACCTTTTACGTTTAAGCCCAACCCTTTGTATTGCTCCAATACATCGTCAAACTCATTTTTGCGAAGCAATCCGTTGTTTACAAAAATACAATGCAAGTTAGTGCCAATGGCCTTGTGCAACAAAATAGCCGCAACCGATGAATCTACACCTCCGCTTAAACCAAGAATCACTTTATCATCACCTAATTGATTGCTTAGGCTTGAAACTGTTGTGTCGACAAACGCATCTGACGTCCAGTCAGGAATAACACCTGCTATATCAATTAAGAAATTATGTAAAAGCTGCTTGCCGTCCGTGGAATGATAAACCTCAGGGTGAAACTGAATCCCATAGGTCATGTTGTTGTCCATAGTATAGGCGGCATTTGCAACATCCGCTGTGGATGCCAATTGTATCGCATCTGCTGGTAATTTTTTAATGGTGTCGCTATGGCTCATCCATACTTGAGACTGCAAAGGGATATCTTTTGTAAACGGATGCGTTTCAACACGAGCCAAACGCGCACGACCGTATTCTCGTGTGTTGGAAGGCGCAACTTCTCCTCCGTTGAAATGTGCCAAATATTGTGCCCCATAGCAGACGCCCAACAACGGGACTTTGGTTCTAATTTGACTTAAATCTGGATGAGGTGCATCTTCAGATCGAACCGAATAAGGCGAACCCGAAAGAATTACAGCCTTAAATGAACTTATATCTTCAGGAATCTTGTTAAAGGGATGAATCTCACAAAAAATGGAGAGTTCTCGAACGCGTCGGGCAATCAACTGAGTATATTGCGATCCGAAATCGAGGATTAAAACTTTGTTTTGCATATGCAAAAATACAACTAAACTTGAATGCGGATGCGTCGCTTTTGATTAATTTTCAACAGGGTATAATCAGCCGTGTTGCACAATCGCAACGCCATTTGTGGCATTTGCCAACGTAGCCTTTAGTTGTTGCGTAAAATCATCCACCCCACATGCTTTGACAAAAGATGCAAAATGTGCTGATCGCTCTTGAAGACGGTTATGAGGAAATACATCATTGCGAATATCTGTGATCCGAACCACATGGTCTTCCAACTTCTTTCGCTGGGCTTTTAGTAAGCGTTTTTCCAGTACATCTAATCCTTTTAATTGCTTTTTTTCTTGAGCCTCAACAGCTCCTAAAAATGACTTATCGGTTTGCTTTGCTAGGTCATGTAATGACGTAAACTGTTGTTGGAGCAACTCACGTTGCGGTGTGAAATCGATATCAATATCGCTAATTTGACGTACTCGTTTGTTGATAAACGTTGCGCTAGGCAAAAATAAATCAGCAAATGGGAGGTCTAATTTTGTACATTTTTTAACCTGTTTCGCTGATAATAACAACACACTCGTTCGGTGATGAAGTAATGGATAGGGAATGTCAAAGGCTTCAAAAGTGGCTTTGAGCTGTAACCAATATGCCAATTCTCCACCGCCGCCTACATAGGCTATATTGGGCAACACACACTCTTGATAAAGCGGACGCATCAAAGCGTTTGGAGAAAAACGATCAGGATAGTCTTCTATTTCTTTGGTTAGCGTTTCCAACGTCCATTTTTCTGGGTGATCTAGCGTTCCATAAGCATCAGCCGTTTGCGTAATACGCACACGTTTGTTTGCATACATATAGAATAGATTTATATCCCTTGGATTTACTTGAGGGGTATACTTCTCGATTACTTGACCCAAACCAGCAGTAGTTTTAGCAACCGTTTTGCGTGTGGTTTCACTTAACACCTCTGCTTTGAGCGTAGGAATAAACTGAGCTTTAAGTGCAGCGTCGTCGCCGTCAACGACTACTATACCATATTTACCAAACAGATGATGCACCAGTTTGCGTGTTGCTTTTGCCAAAGTATCTTCATGGGCATAACAAGCATTAAAAAGCGTTAACAATTCTTTTTCTTGATCTGTTTTATTCCAAAATGGGATTAACGTATCAAAAACAGCATCAAGACCTTTGGCGTTCATTCGCCCTACTGGGCCGCCAGCTGCCGCCTCCCACCGAACTTTTTGTTCGCCCAAAAAGAAATGGTTTATTTCTTCAAAATCATGATCTTCAGATGCCATCCAAAACACGGGTACGTAATGGTTTGTGGTATCTTCCTTTTGAAGTTGCTCTACCATATTAATGACATCCAAAATTTTATACCAAAAAAAGAGGGGCCCCGTAAAAATATTGAGTTGATGTCCTGTAGTTACCGTTACGGTATTAGGCTTTGCTAATAGATCTATTTGCTTACGTATATGAGCATCGGTTGCAATGTGTTCGTACTGTTTGTTTAATGCTTGAACGAGAATTTTTCGTTTTTGTTGATCAAATGAAGCGGAACGTGTTGTAGCAGCTTTTACTGTTTCTCGAGAAGAAGCCAGTCCATGGTGAAAGGAATCTAAGCTGTTGTCGTGTTGCAACAAACGCTGCATCAAGGGGGTGTATACACCCGATATATATCCTAACGACTCAATTAACTTCATGTAGCAAAAGTAGTCAATGTAATAAACTATGTCGTAGGAATGGCCTGTAAGTCAAAGTCTTGCGCAGCGGTAATGGTTAGCATGGCAAAATCACCCACCTTTAAGTAGTGTTCGCGTGCATCTACCCAAACCTCATTATCAACATCAGGTGAGTCAAATTCGGTACGTCCTACAAAGTAATTTCCTTCTTTTCTATCAATTACACATTTGAGCGTTTTGCCAATAAGGGTTTGATTCTTCTCCCATGAAATTTGCCCTTGGAGTTCCATAAGCTCATTAACACGAGCTTGTTTTACTTCAGAAGGAACATCATCTACAAGCTGATGTGCGTGTGTATTTTCTTCATGGCTGTACTGAAAACAGCCCAATCGTTCAAAGCGCATTTCTTTAACCCAAGACTTTAGCAATTCAAAATCCTCCTCAGTTTCTCCAGGATAGCCCAAAATAAGTGATGTACGGATCGCCATTTCAGGGACTGAAGTTCTAAATTTTTTGAGCAAAGCGGTTGTTTTTTCTTGAGTAGTTCCACGACGCATGGAGCGCAAAACAGCATCTGAAATATGCTGCAGCGGAATATCGATGTAGGAACACACTTTTGGCTCGCTAGCAATCACCTCTAATACATCTTCTGGAAAACCCGTGGGAAAAGCATAATGCAAACGTATCCACCCGATGCCTTCAACCTTTGAAAGCGCTTTGAGCAAATCTGCTAAACGGCGTTCTTTGTATAAATCCAATCCGTAGTAGGTAGAATCTTGCGCTATGATAATGAGTTCTTTTACTCCCTTATTGGCAAGTCCTTTGGCTTCTTGAACCAAATCTTCAATAGGTCTAGAACGATGTGCGCCACGCATAAGCGGAATAGCACAGAAAGAGCAAGGACGATCACAACCCTCTGAAATTTTTAGATAGGCATAATTTTTTGGTGTAGTCGTAAGCCGCTCTCCAAGTAACTCATGCCGGTAATCTGCTCCTAAAGCTTTGAGTAAAAGCGGTAAATCTGTGGTGCCAAAATAACGGTCAACGTCGGGTATTTCTGCTTCTAAATCGTCTTTGTAACGCTCACTTAAGCATCCCGTAACAAACAACTTATCAATTTGACCTGCCTGCTTTTGTTCTGCGAAAGACAAAATGGTATTTACAGACTCTTCTTTGGCGTTATCAATAAAACCACAAGTATTGACCACAACAATATTCCCTTGCTCTTGATGCACAACATCTTTATCACTCGCCTTTAGCTGCCCCATTAACACTTCCGAGTCGTAGATATTCTTTGAACATCCCAGCGTTACAACGTTTATTTTATTTTTTTTGTGTGATTTTGTGCGCATATTATCGTTTACAACTTATTATCATTAAAGAGCGAATCCAAAAACGCTTTTGTATCAAAAGGAATCAAATCATCTACGTTTTCACCAACACCAATATAGCGAATGGGAACGTCGAGTTCATCAGAAATACCAATCACAACACCACCCTTAGCAGTACCATCTAGTTTTGTCAAAATAAGCCCCGAAACAGCAGTTGCTTCCGAAAAAAGCTTTGCTTGCATAAAGGCGTTTTGACCTGTTCCACCATCTAAAACCAAAAAAGTTTCATGAGGTGCATCTGGAATAATTTTTTTTACAACTCGCTCAATTTTTGCCAACTCTTGCATCAAATTGGTATTGTTGTGTAGCCGCCCAGCCGTGTCAATAAGCAGTATATCAACCCCTTCTTTTTGGGCGCGTTCCACTGCTGTGTAAGCAACTGATGCGGGATCGCTTCCTTCTTGCAATGTTACAATGGGCACCGCTACACGTTCTGACCATCGCCGAAGTTGGTCTACTGCTCCGGCACGAAAGGTGTCAGCCGCCGCAAGCATGACCTTTTTACCTTGCTTGCTGTATTGATGCGCTAACTTACCAATAGTTGTCGTTTTGCCTGCCCCATTAACCCCAACAATCAACATAACCTCTAGGCCCTCTTGAACCGTATTTTGTTGCGGACTGTTGATGGTAACCAATTCAAAAATTTCTTCATAGAGCAGTTGATCTAATTCTTCTGCTTTAAGGAATTTATCTTTGGCCACACGTTGCTTTAAACGGTCTATGATTTTTTCGGTTGTGGACACCCCAACATCTGATGTAATTAGTAATTCTTCGAGCTCTTCTAGAAAGTCTGCATCAACCCTGCTTTTTCCAAGCACTACTTTTTTTAGGCGTTCGGCCCAAGCTTTTTTGGTAGCCGACAATCCAGATTGAAGTTTTTTAGATGATTTTGAAAAAAGACCCATGCGTTAAAGGTACGTTTTGAGAATAAAAAAAGCCACAAAAAGTGGCTTTTAAATAGTATAATATGGATTGGTTTATTTTTTGGACAACCAGTCGTTCACCAATTCAGGTGCTAAGATGGTTTCCACATACGTGTATGCGCCAGATTTTTCGCTACGTACCATTTTGATGGCTTTCGTAAGACGCTTTGATTTTGTTTGTAAGGTAGCTACCGTTTTCTTTGCCATGTTTACTTAATTTCTTTGTGAACCGTCATACGCTTTAGGATCGGGTTGAATTTTTTCATTTCAATACGATCGGGCGTGTTTTTTTTGTTTTTAGTTGTAATGTAACGAGATGTTCCAGCAAGACCAGAGTTTTTGTGCTCGGTACATTCCAAAATAACTTGAACGCGATTTCCTTTCTTAGCCATAACGTGTGTTATTTAATGAGACCTTGTGCACGTGCTTCTTTGATGACAGCAGGCAGTCCCTTTTTGTTAATGGTTTTGAGTGCCGATGTTGAAAGTTTAAGTGTAATCCACTTATCTTCCTCAACAAGGTAAAAGCGCTTTTTGATAAGATTAGCGCCAAACTTGCGCTTGGTTTTGTTCATGGCGTGCGATACGTTGTTTCCAACCATCGCCTTTTTGCCAGTTAATTCACATACTTTCGACATGACTTCTTTTTTAACAGGCTGCAAACTTAGGAAAATATGGTGTGTTAAAAAAATTTTTTAACTAAAGTTACCATGCAATTCATTTGACAAAAGCTCAAGTGCTTTATTCATCGTTTTTCGTAGGTTTCTTTCGCGGTGTTTTCCAAAACAAAAGGTTTGTACAAACTTGTGCTTTGGCGTAATAATCGCAATAACAACAGTACCTATTTCAACGTCAGCATCTCCTTTGGTAGGTCCAAGGTTTCCTGTTGTTGCGACAGCAACATCAGCCCCCGTTTGCTTTAGTACTCCTTTTGCCATTTCCAAGGCAACGGCCTCACTCACTACAGAATGTTGTGCAATAAGTGCTTTAGAAACACCTAAAACATCTTGCTTAACTCCAGTTGCATAACTCACTACTGAGCCCATAAAAAAAGCAGATGCACCCGAATGTTGTGTAAACAACGCTGCTAAACTACCACCCGTACAACTTTCTGCAGTAGCTAATGTCCATCCCCTTTGTTGTAGCGCTTCACCGATTTGCATTTCAATGGGTGCCTCGGACTCAAAACCTTTAATATAATCACCAATAAGTGGGTAGAGGGCATCAAACAAAGCGTCTATTTCATCATGTAAAGCTGTTTCATCGGTTCCACGAGCAGACAAACGCAAACGCACCCGTCCAAGGTTAGGTAAATACGCCAATTTTATATGCGGTGGCAATGCCATTTCCCAAGCGGAAATTTTTTCAGCGATAATACTTTCCCCAAGACCATAAGTCATCATGGTTTTGTGAACACGCGCTGGCAATGTGAATGTCCTTTTAATAAGTGGAATAAGTTTTTCGCGAACCAAATATTTCATTTCAAAAGGCACTCCCGGCAAGGAAACAAAAACAGTGTTTTCTCGTTGCATCCACATGCCCATCGCAGTACCGTGTTCGTTAAAGAGTTGTGTGCACGTTGAGGGCAGCATGGCCTGTCCGCGATTAAGCGCATTGACTGGCGCTTTTACGTATTTGCGAAACAATTCATCAATATGTGCCATGACTTCAGGAAAAAAACGAAGTTCATCATCAAAGTATTCGCACAGGGTGTGTTTGGTAATATCGTCTTTAGTTGGCCCTAGCCCACCCGTCATCACTACCAAATCAACTTGATTTTGCGCGGCTGCAAAGGCATTAAGAATTGCCTCTTTGTTATCTGAAATGGAATGAATTTGACGAACCTCAACCCCTATCGTATTGAGAGACTTACCAAGAAAGGTTGCATTGGTGTCGACCACCTGTCCAATAAGGATTTCATCCCCGATTGTAATGATATCTGCGCGCATTATTTTACGATTAATGAAAATGCCTTTTCTTGGTTAAGATACCCTTCAAGACGGTCATTTTTAGTTACAGGCCCCACACCAGAAGGCGTTCCCGTAAAAATAATATCGCCAATTTTAAGAGTAAAAAATCGCGAAATATGTTCGATTAGTTCATCCACAGACCATAGCATAAGACTGGTATTTGCCTGTTGTACCACTTCGCTATTATTATGAAGCGAAAAAGAGAGGCTACCTAAATCCCCTAAGCTGGACTTATCAAACCATTTTCCAATAATGGCAGATCCGTCAAATGCCTTTGCCTTTTCCCATGGCAAACCTTTAGCTTTTAGTTCTTGCTGAACATCCCGGGCAGTGAAATCAATTCCCAACCCAATTTGATCGTAATACTTGTGGGCAAACTTAGCCTGAATATGTTTTCCTATTCTATTAATTTTGACCAAGACCTCCACTTCATGATGCACATCATTTGAAAATTCAGGTATAAAAAAAGGAAGGCTGGACTGCGCAATAGCCGTATCAGGCTTCATAAAGATTACAGGTGCTTCGGGGCGGATATTGCCCAACTCGTCTATGTGGGCTGCATAATTTCGACCAACACAAATAATTTTCATGAATTCGTATTCAACGTTTCCAAACGAATTGCTGTAAGTACTTTTTTAGTGTAGAGCGGGAAGTCTGCATTTAACAACCAACTAAAATAACCTGGTTCATGCTGCAACACGTCAACAACTTTTTTACCCTTGTGCTTGCCAAAACTAAAAGACGGATCGCCGTCATCATCCGCAAGAACAAAGCCTGCAAAATCGATACTTTTTCTTCGTGTTGAAAACGCACTAAGCTTGGCAACGTCATTTTCAAGATCGTCATATCGCGCAATTTGAGACTTCAACACTTCGTATGTTGCCGTAGTATCGGCCTCTGCACTGTGTGCATTATCTAAGTCTTTCCCACAGTAAAATTTATATGCCGCTGAAAGTGTACGTTTCTCCATTTTGTGAAAAATGGTTTGAACATCAACAGTCAAATGCTTTTTAAAATCTACATCTATGCCCACACGCAACATTTCTTCAGCAAGCAGTGGAATATCAAATCTATCGGAATTAAATCCAGCCAAATCCGAACCCTTAATCATGTTGTAAATTTCTTTACTCAACTGTTTAAACGTAGGCTCGTTTGCTACTTTTTCATCTGTTATACCATGTACAGCTGTCGTTTGCGGTGGAATAGGCATTTCGGGATTCACCAACCAAGTCTTGGACTCTTTATTACCGTTGGGAAAAACTTTCAAAATGGATATTTCCACTATTCGATCTTTGGCAACATTTACCCCTGTTGTTTCCAAATCAAAAAAACATATTGGACGTGTAAGTGAAAGTTCCATATTTATAGTTTTTGTGATTCGTCCCATTGTTCAATGCGCTCTTTTAAGCGCAATAAAAACATACCCCCCATAGCACCGTTAATGATACGATGATCATAACTATGCGAAACGACCATTTGTTGACGAATGGCGATAACATCCCCATGTTCTGTTTCTAGGACAGCTGGGACTTTTCGAATAGCACCCAATGCCAAAATCGCAAGCTGCGGTTGATTGATAATAGGTGTTCCTGTTAGACTGCCAAACATACCTACATTGGTAACGGTATACGTTCCACCCTGAACGTCGTCTGGGCTTAAGGCATTAGTACGTGCATTTGAAGCCAATTCATGAACACGCTTAGCAAGTCCAATAAGGTTTAGCGAATCTGCTTGCTTGATTACAGGAACAATAAGGTTACCGTCCGGTAATGCTGTTGCCATGCCAATATTAATATCTTTTTTGTTGACGATGTTGGTTCCGTCTAACGAAGCGTTGAGCAATGGAAATTCAGGCAAAACTTGTGCTACAAGATGCAAAAAAATAGGTGTGAACGTAAGTTTGACCCCATGCTGAGTAACAAATTGCTGTTTTACTTTTTCACGCCAATTCCAAAGTTTGGTAACGTCGATTTCAATGAACGATTGCACGTGAGCCGACGTTTGCAGGCTGCGTGTCATGTGCTCTGAAATCATCTGCTCCATTCGTGTCATGGGCACAACAGCATCTTTATTGTTTTTTGCTGGAGACGTTACAGGAATTACAGGGGGTTGCGTCACTACTTTTGGCGTGTTTTGTTGAGGCTTGTGAGCTGAAGTCCTGGTCTCAACGAATGCCAAAACATCACTTTTGGTAACGCGGCCATCTTTTCCCGAACCTGTAATTGAAGCTAGTTCTTGATTTGAAATCTGCTCCTGCTTAGCGATACTCTTAACAAGAGGCGAGTAAAAACGTTTTTCTCCAACGGCGGCTTGGGTAACGGGCTTGATGGCCTCTTGCGCTTGCTCCATATATTGTTCAGGGGCAGCAAATACTTCCGCTGTTTCTTCAGTCTTTGAAGATGATACAATAGGAGCTTGTTCAACAACAGATTCCGTAGCAGCTTTAACTGAGGGAGCAGCATCCTGTGCAACGGCTTCATCTGTTTCAATAAGAACCATCGGTTCGTCAACAGCAACAACTGCATTTATTGGGTGAAGAATTTCTTTAATAACACCACTATACTCGCTAGCAACCTCAGAATCAACCTTGTCAGTAGCAACCTCTACGACTGCCTCATCGGCAGCTACGGTATCCCCTACTTTTTTTAACCATTGCGTGATGGTAGCTTCTGAAACACTCTCGCCCATAGCGGGCAAAACAAGCTGATAAATGGGCATTTGAATTTTTTTTTCAAAAGTACAAATTAATCATGGCTTTCGCTATGACATAACCAGCACTTCTCCTTTGGCATTACTTGAGATGCTTCCAACAGCATGGCTTTTGTCAGAGCACAAGAACTTATATGTAAACCCTTTTCCGTGGCGCGACATAAATGCAATACAGTCTTTAAAAGAAATGGTCTCTGGATCAAAAATAAGTTCGGTGCGTGTGTTTTTATGACCCAATGCAGGAGTAAGCCCTGCAGTATGCATAAACGAAATGTTTTTGTTTACGCCAATCTCCAAATCAAGATCTTTTGATATCAACCAATAACAACTAGGCTGAGGTTTAATAGTGTTAGGCGCTGTTAGGTTGATACGTTTTAAAAAACTAAACAAGTTGGTTGCAAGTTTGATCCATACTTTAACCAAGTTAGAAACATGAAAATGTTTGTTGTAAAAATAATTCATGGCTTCGCGAAACATCATTTGATAAGCAAAATCCTTAGGGGTACTTTCGCCTTTAAAGTGTATTGTTGTTATGTCTGCATTATAATAATTTTGCTGCCCTAACTGTAGTGATCGATAACTTAAATCAATATCATCGGAATACATAAAGCAACCTTCATCAAAACCATTGAGCGACCTGTAATGCTTGGTGCGCATAAACATAAAAGCACCAACCAAAACATCTGTGGGACCTGATTCATCTTTTGGCAAACGCATGTTGTAGTAAGCGCCAAACAACTTAGGAAACACTTTATAAAGTCCTGAAACTTTGGCAAAAGCAACAGCTGGAGTTGGAACACCTCTCTTGGATTCTTTTAAAAATGAACCTGAACCATCAATGAGCTTTGGACCCATAATGGCCACTTGGTTATTTTCCTCCATAAAGGATAGCGCCTTCACAAACGTATCTTCTGCCACAATCGTGTCAGGATTTAAAATACAAACGTACTCTCCTTTTGCTTGGGCAACACCAATGTTATTCCCTTTTGGAAACCCTGTGTTTTCATTATTTACAATTCTTTTGACTTGAGGAAACTGTTTTGCAATCCAGTCAATACTTCCATCAATAGAAGCATTATCCACTAAAATAACCTCTGCATCCAAATTTTTAGTAGCGGCTAGGACGCTCTGCAAGCACACATCACAAAAGTACTTTACATTATAGTTTAAAATTATGACAGATAATTGCATGCTTAGCTTTTCATTGACATTTCAAAAGGGATACGTTGACGAATACTTCTACCTAGCGTAAGCTCATCGGCGTATTCCAATTCATCACCAATACCAATACCACGAGATATCGCTGAAAAACGCAACCTCAGAGCGCTTAATTTTTTATATATATAATAGTTTGTCGTATCTCCTTCCATAGTACTGCTCAATGCAAATATAATCTCATTAATATTTTCTTCTTGCACACGAGCCACCAACGCGTCAATGGTGAGTTGTTGTGGTCCAATTCCGTCCATAGGGGCAATTTTACCACCCAAAACGTGATATAGCCCTTTAAATTGTCCTGTTGCCTCAATAGCCATAACGTCTCTAATATCTTCTACCACACAAATAACATTGCGCTCGCGAAGTGGATTTGCGCATATTGTACATTGATCATCATCTGAAATATTGTGGCACGTAGTACAATAACGTATTTGTTGGCGCAATGTTGCGATAGCACCAGAAAGGCGTTCGCTGAAATCTGTTGGCTGACGTAATAAGTGAAGTACTAAACGAAGTGCTGATCGTCTTCCAATACCTGGAAGCTGTGCAATTTCATCCACTGCTTTTTGCACTAACAAAGAAGGAATTTCCATATTCAAAAATACATTATTTAAACAACTCCTACATATGCTATATTTGACAAAAAAACAGATGAGTGCTCAAGTACTGGTATTGAGCTTATTGGCATACTTTGGCTTGCTTTACATCATTTCACTAACAGTTGGAAAAAGCAACACCAACACGGCTTTTTTTTCTGCAAACAATAAAGCCCCTTGGTACCTAGTAGCCTTCGGTATGATAGGCGCCACACTCTCTGGGCTTACTTTTGTTTCTGTTCCAGGTTGGGTTGAAAGCACCCAACTTAGCTACGTACAAATGGTACTGGGTTATGCGGTGGGCTACCTGTTTATTGCCACTGTTTTGTTACCCCTTTATTACAAATGGAATCTTGTTAGTATATACACCTATTTAAGACATCGCTTTGGATATTATGCATACAAAACAGGGGCTTCCTTTTTTATACTTTCCCGACTTACAGGAACTAGTTTGCGGCTTTTTTTAGTACTCAAAGTCATGCATTGGATTGCTTTAGACGCACTTCATGTTCCATTTTGGACAACTGCAGCACTATCCATTTTTGGCATCTGGATATATACTCAAAAGGCAGGAATTAAAACGATAATATACACAGACACCGTGCAAACGCTTTGTATGTTAATAGCACTAGGTGTTAGTATTTATGTGCTTTATCATGAATTGAATTTAGACGTACAGTCGACATTGGGTTGGTGGAAAAATCAACCTACAACGAAATTGTTTTTTTGGAATAACTGGGGTAGTGCTCAACATTTTAGCAAGCAATTTTTAGCTGGCATACTCATTGCCTTTGCCATGACTGGACTCGATCAAGAAATGATGCAAAAAAATTTAAGTTGTAGATCCCTTAAGGATGCACAAAAAAACATGCTTTGGTTTACTGTTGCTCTTGTAATAATTACAATGTTATTTTTAATTCTAGGTGTGTTTCTAACTGCATATGCGCAGACCACAGGAATTACTGCTACAGGAGATCATCTTTTTCCTTTTATAGCCACTCAATCGGGATTGAGCGAAGTATTGAGCTATGTATTTGTTTTTGGACTGATCGCTGCTGCTTTTAGTAGTGCAGACAGTTCACTCACTTCGCTCACCACAAGTGTTAGTATCGATATTTGGGATATCAAAGAAGGTACAAAAGGTGTGAAACAACGTAAAAAAATTCACGTCATCATGGCACTAGTTCTGTGGACTTGCATGGTTTGTTTTTATTATCTGGTAGAAAACGAGAGCGTAATACAACAACTGTTACTGTTCGCAGGATACACCTATGGTCCATTGCTTGGCTTGTATTTGCTAGGTATCTTTTCTAAACGCACTACTCGTGACGAATGGGCACCATATATTTGTGTGGCGGCACCTGTTTTAACTTATGTAATAGCAACCTACAGCAAAATCATATTGGGGTACGACTTTGGATTTTTTGTGCTTGCGCTCAATGGTGGAATAACAATGCTATTGTTGTGGATTTCGGGGATCGGATTACCAATGTATCAAGGTGCTTCCCCAGGTAAAACCACTACCAAAAGCAGCTAGTAACACGGTATCACCCTCCTTAATTTTTCCTTCTCCCCATGCTTCAGAAAGTGCAATAGGAATAGATGCAGCTGTAGTATTCCCATAACGCATGATGTTGTTATAAACCTGATCATCGCGTAGGCTAAATTTCTTTTGCACAAACTGGGCAATTCGTAAATTAGCCTGATGTGGGATAAATAAATCGATATCGGAAGTGTTTTTTCCATTTTTTTGTAATGCCTCTTGAATCACTTCGCTAAAACGCACAACGGCATTCTTAAACACCAATTGTCCATTCATATAAGGATGGTACCGCATATCATCTTCGTCATAGTCAGCAACAATTTCTGGAATCCACTGCTTTGTACTTGGCCCAATAATCGCCAGTTCTTCGGCATGTTTCCCTTCAGAATACAAATGCGTGGATTGAATCCCTTTGGAGGTATCTTCTTCACGAGTAAGCACAGCAGCTCCTGCGCCATCCCCAAAAATGACCGAAACCGTACGTCCACGAGTAGTAAAATCCATACCGCCCGAGTGATACTCTGAACCTACAAGTAATACGTTTTTATACATTCCTGTTTTAATGAATTGATCCGCTACAGAAAGTCCATAAATAAATCCAGAACACTGGTTACGTATATCGAGCGCAGGACAAGTTCCCATACCCATCATGTCTTGTAATAATACTCCTGAACCAGGAAAGTATAAATCTGGACTCAGGGTAGCAAAAATGACAAGCTCAATGTCGTCTTTTGAAATCCCTGCACGGTCAAGTGCCATCTCAGCAGCCTTTACGCCCATGGAAGCAGTACCCTCCCCAGAATCTTTTTTAATGAATCGACGTTCTTTAATTCCAGTGCGTTCTGTAATCCATTCGTCGTTGGTATCCATAAGTTTAGATAAATCGTCGTTTGTAACAATATTTTCTGGAACAAAATGACCAAGACCTGCAATACGGGAGTGATACATATTTAATAAAATTTAAAAGCAATTAACGAAATAAATATGGCATAAAAAAAAGAAGGTGCAACAACCACGATGCACCTTCGAACAACTTAACCAAAATTAAACAAACCAATAAAAAGGAATGTGTGTAATCATAAGAGTTTCATAGCAATTTTCTCCGCAACAAATTTTGTTGATTGATTACTCCACAAATATAAAAATGTTTAATAAAAAAACAAATTATTTAAACAAAATATTTTTATGCCATCCTGTCAGCCCGTTTATTTTGGTACTTTTTTTGAAATAGATTTAAAAACAAAAATTATGGCATCCGGTAAAATAAATGTTGCAGTAGAAAACATATTCCCGTTAATTAAAAAATTCCTTTACAGTGATCACGAAATTTTCTTGCGTGAGCTCATTTCAAATGCTACAGACGCTACACTAAAGCTCAAGCATCTCACCAACATTGGCGAAGCCAAAGTAGCCTATGGCGATCCACATATTGAAGTCAAAGTAGATAAGGAAAATCGAACCCTTCATGTTATTGATCAAGGACTTGGCATGACAGCCGATGAGGTAAACAAATACATCAATGAAGTTGCCTTTTCTGGAGCTGAGGAATTTATCAACCAATATAAAGACAGTGCTAAAGACAGCGGTATTATTGGTCATTTTGGTCTTGGGTTTTACTCGGCCTTTATGGTAGCAGAAAAGGTTGAAATCATCACCAAGTCTCACAAAGACGGCGCAGCAGCACACTGGACGTGTGACGGTTCTCCAGAATACACACTAGTGGAACATGACAAAACGGAGCGTGGAACAGAAATCATCTTACATATTGACAACGAGTCTGATGAATTTTTGGAAGAAGGGCGTATTCAGGAGCTACTTACGAAGTATAATAAGTTTATGCCCATCCCTATCAAGTTTGGAACACGTGAAGAAACGCGCGAGGAAGGGGAAGGCGATGACAAGAAAGAGGTAAAAGAAGTAGTCACTAATATTATCAATAATCCTTCACCCGCTTGGACCAAAAAGCCAAGTGATTTAAAAGATGAAGATTACAAAGGATTTTATCGCGAGTTATACCCCATGCAGTTTGAAGAGCCTTTGTTTCACATTCACCTAAATGTAGACTATCCCTTTAATCTGACTGGTGTATTATATTTTCCAAAATTGAATAACGAGCTTAATGTTCAAAAAGATCGTATTCAACTTTATCAGAATCAAGTTTTTGTAACGGATAATGTTGAGGGAATTGTGCCCGAATTTTTAACCATGCTTAGAGGGGTTATCGATTCGCCAGATATTCCACTTAACGTTTCAAGAAGTTACCTTCAAGCCGACGGTGCAGTAAAAAAAATCAGTAACTACATTACCAAAAAAGTGGCAGATAAACTGCAGTCCATTTTCAAAAACGATCGTGAAAATTTAGAACAAAAATGGAACGACATCAAAGTAGTTATTGAATATGGAATGCTTTCGGAAGATAAGTTCTACGATAAGGCAAAGAAGTTTAACCTCTTTCCTACTACAGACGGCACCTATTTAACCCTTGACGAGTTAAAAGAGCAAACCAAAGATGCGCAAACAGACAAAGATGGTAAACTCATCCAACTCTATGCCGCTAATGTGGATGAGCAGCATGCATACATAGAGGAAGCTAAAAGCAAAGGATACAAAGTACTTTTGTTAGACTCTCCTATTGTTGGACACTTATTGCAAAAACTAGAGCAAGAAGACGACAAACTTGGTTTTGTTCGTGTGGATAGCGATCATATTGATAAACTCATAAACAAAGATGAACCACAACTTTCAAAGCTTTCCGATGAACAAAAGGAAACCTTAAAACCATTGATTGAAAACGTGGTGCCGAAAGAACAATATACTGTTCAACTCGAGGCTATGGACAGTGAGGCTGCTCCATTCATTATCACGCAGCCAGAATTTATGCGACGCATGAAAGAAATGCAACAGACTGGCGGTGGTGGTGGTATGTTTGGGGGTGGATTCCCTGACATGTACCAACTGGTGGTAAACGTAAACAACCCACTCGTGAGTCAAATTTTGGAAACCAAAACCAAGAAAAAACAAGAACGACTTATTAAGCAATCGCTTGATTTGGCGCGTTTGTCACAGTCCTTACTCAAAGGAGAAGAGCTTACCGCATTTATTAAGCGAAGCTTTGAAATGATTAAATAAAATTTTTTGGCACTGAATCAAAATCCCTAACTTATATAGTTGAGGGATTTTTTTATTTGCTCCATCGTATAAAAGATAATTTCAATACTAAAATTCACAACCGATTGTCAAATATTTTTGTACATTCAAAAAATAATAATCCAAAATCTTACATTATGAAACGTTTAACTATACTTATTTGTGTTTTTTCATTTTCTATATTTTCTGTCGTTAGTTGTGCTCAAGAACAAGAGCATGCGCAACTTATGATTGTGAAATTTCATGCAGATTGGTGTGGCTCCTGTAAAGCAATTGCTCCAGCTGTAAAAGATCTAAAGGCATCTTTAGAAGGTAAGCCCATACTGTTCGTGACATTAGATTTTACAAATGATGCTACTAAATCTCAAGCAAACATGTTGTCCATGGCGTTAGGGATTCACGAAATTGTGAGCAAAAACAGTAAAACTGGTTTTCTTTTAGTCATGGATAGTAAAACAAAAAAAGTTCATGAAAAGCTCACTAAAAAAATGAGCTCCAAAGAAATGGAAAGCAAAATTGTTTCCCTTCTTTAACAGCCATAACTCATAAAACCATATAAATCCTTCATAAGTTTATGAGGGATTTTTTTTATATTGGTATTTCCTCAAATTACTAAAATGAAATTCAAAAAAACCACTTTAAACACCATCGTCAGAGGAGCAAAAAAAGCTTCTTATGATAAATATCAAGTATACAGCATTCTTGACGCTGCTGAAATCTGTCATATTGCATTTATTGACAACAACAAAGCCTTTGTGCAACCCATAAATTTTGGGCGTTGTGGCGATGCTATTTATTTGCACGGATCGTATAACAACCGAATGACAAATGCATTAATCAAATCAAAAGAGGTTTGCTTAAACGTGACCTTACTTGATGGCATGAAATTAACACGTTCTGCTTTTCATCATTCGGTAAATTATCGTTCTGTGGTAGTATTCGGAACTGTAAAAGAACTTACTTCAGATGAAGATAAATTGCATGGATTAAAATGCATCATCAATCATTTTGTGCCCAACAGATGGGAACATTGCAGAGCTCCAAACGATGGAGAGCTTAAAGCTACCCGAGTTCTAGAAATCAGCATTAAAACAGCTTCCGCAAAAATTGCCGATGCACCACCAAGTGACAATAAAGCCGATTTAGCATTAGATTTTTGGGCAGGGACTATTCCTACCAAAATAACGTACGGGCAACCTAAACCAGATGCATACACAAAGAAAAATAGGCATACGCCAAAGCATATTCTTGATTTTATAACAAAAGGAAGGCTTGATTTTAGGTTTTTATAATTTTTATATCTTGTTACACCCTAATATCTATTGTGACGCCTACGCTAATCTTTAGAGCATTTTGGGAAATTAGCGTCAAAGGTATTTTGACATTTAAATTTGTAAAACTGAGTGTTATGGAAATACTCGCGCATATTGAACAACTGAAAATCTCGAAAAAATCCAAAATCTATATGCATTTGGGAGAAGTTTTACCCTTATCAGGGTTTAACGAATACGGATATGTTGCTCAACATTAAAATCTATGAAAAGATTAGCTGTAATTTTATTTTTTTGTGTATTGACTAGCTTAAGTGCTCAACAAATGGACAACAACTGGATGATAGGTCTGGAAATTTCTCAGGATAATCTGTCAGGTGAAAATTTTGTTATTACTAGTGGAATTATTAACGGGTATTCGATCAAATATACTGAACGTAATTATAGTATTGGAATATTGTCTGGATTCAATTTGAATGAAAGGGTAATCATAAGCTCAGGGCTGTTTTTCTCAAACAAAAACGTTAGTGGAGGGTTAATCTGTAATAGTTGTGAAGTAGTCCCTATTTTGATTAAACAACAATATTTGAGTCTCCCTATTTCAGTTAGTTACGGAATTTTAAAATCAAAATTGAGATCAAATTTAAAACTTGGATTTATAAATAATTTTAGCCTTCTAAATGAATTAGATAATAACAATGAACATTTTAGTAGCAATGAATACTTTATAGAAGGGTTAATTGGACTTTCATTCTCTTATAAATTGAATAAAAAATGGAAAGCTGAAATAGGGTATAATTACCGAAAGGCAATAACGCCTATGTATAAAGAAACTACAGGTGGAAACTACACTCGTAATAAACTCGCTACCAACAGCTTGACAGTAGGAATGAAATATTTTCTAAAATAACACTGGATAACAGCTCCTATGAATAAAAACAACTAGAAATCTATGGGTATAAGCCTGGAATCTACACCTTGCGGCTTACTAATGTGACGTTCTGACGAATCTTTTTGAGGGTTCTAAAAATACTTTTCTACTAAAGCTCCATTTGATTTTTGTTAAAGGTTGATTCGTTTAAAACGAAAATCCTTACTTTTATTAAAAACCTTACGCTATGTTATTTTTTTGGCGCACGCTTCTTTCGTTTTGGCGTGATTCTGCTTACCGAAGTTTGCTTTTTGCTACCAATTTTTTTCTTGCTATTGGCACGGTTGCCTACCGCTTTATTGAGGGGTGGTCATGGCTGGATTCGCTTTATTTTTCTGTAATCACATTAACCACCATTGGCTATGGCGATTTTTCACCACAAACTTCTCTAGGAAAGCTTTTTACCATGGCGTACATCATTATTGGAGTGGCCTTGATTTTGGGTTTTGTCAATACACTTTTCTTGCACTACAAAGAGGAAAGTATTAAGAAGCGTAACAAAAAACACAAAAAATAATGCCTACGCTGTTTGATGTTTTTGAACCCAAACTGCCCAATGCCGCTATTCGGTATTACCCAAATTTTTTGAGTGAAAACGAAGCAAATGAACTTTATAACACATTGTATAGCGAAACACCTTGGCAAAACGATCCCATAACCGTTTTTGGCAAGACCTATCCGCAACCCCGCATGACTTCCCTGCACGGTCACACAACAGACCCTTATGGCTACTCAGGAATTGTGATGCAACCCAACCCGATGACAGCTTCTTTATTACAACTTGAAAAAAAACTAAAAGCATTTACAAGCGAGCCCTTTACAACAGTATTGCTAAACCTCTACCGCGACGGCAAGGACAGTAACGGTTGGCATGCCGATGATGAACCCGAATTGGGGGAAAATCCAGTTATTGCATCCGTGAGTTTGGGGGCTGAACGTTATTTTCACTTAAAACACAAGACAGACAAATCACAAAAACTAAAGTTTGCATTAGCACATGGAAGCCTACTATTGATGGAAGAAAGCACTCAGCATTATTGGAAACATCAAATTGCTAAAACTGCTAGGGCTGTTGAGCCACGTATAAATCTAACTTTTAGAAAAGTGCTTACAACGCATTGATTTTAGCAATAAGCGCATTGCCTTTTTCTGTTAGCTCATCTTGAATAGCACGAAAGTGTGCTTTCTTATTGGCAACATCTTTTTGGTGAATCTTAACATTAAAAGCATCAAAGGCACTAATCGCCTCGTCAATAATAGCGGCGGTGGCTGCCTTGTCTGCACTGGGGTTTTCTTTTTCCCAGTCCATTGCCATTTCAATAATTTCACCTAACACATGGTTGATGTCTTTTTTTATATCACGAATAGAAGCCATAGATTTTAATTTTAGTTTGGCCCTGAGAACTGCACATAGTTCCGGGGAGTTTCGTATAAAGTTACAGATAAATCATGTGCTACTGTAATGTGGGGTCGTAATTTATCCCATATCACAACGGCAATATTTTCAGCTGTTGGAATAAGCGAAGCAAATTCAGGCACCTGTTCATTTAGGTTTTTATGATCAAAAGCATCCTCAATATGCGCCTTGATCAAATCTTTAAGCACTTTCATATCCATAACGTAACCTGTTTCAGCATCAATTTCGCCTGTAACAGAAACAATAAGCTCGTAGTTGTGTCCGTGAAAAAAAGGATTGCTGCATTTATCAAAAATAGCTTCATTTTGACTGTCGCTCCAATCTTTTCTATAGAGGCGATGTGCCGCATTAAAGTGTGCCTTTCGGCTAACGGTTACTTTATTCATTGCAATTTTATTTGTTCGAAGAACTTTTCAAAGATAATAATAAACCAGACGGTATAGCTATCAGGATTTTTTTTAATATCGGCACGAACATGCTCAAGTGGCATCCATTTCCAGCTGGCAACCTCATCAGGATTTATATCAGGAACTTCGTTGTAATGTCCAATCATGACATGATCCAATTCATGTTCCGTTAAGCCATTATCAAAAGGGGCTTTGTAAATAAAAGAAGTGACTTCTTGTAGCTCGGTAACAAAACCCATTTCTTCATATAAACGACGTTTTCCAGCCGCTAGGTTCGTTTCTCCATCGCGCTGATGACTACAACAAGTGTTGGTCCATAAGCCTGGAGAATGATATTTGTGTAACGCTCGTTGTTGTAGCATAAGTTCCCCTTTATCATTAAGAATAAAAACTGAGAACGCTCGGTGTAACACTCCTTTTTCATGAGCTTCCATTTTGGGCATCAGACCCACTGGATTATCTGCGATGTCAACTAAAACAACTTGTTCTTCCATATAAAAATTAAAAGTACAAAAAACTTATGGCCAACGGCTATAAATAAATTGATATATTTGATGTACCAAATCTTATTAAATGAAACAACTCTTAACACTCTTAGCCGTTTCACTACCTCTTTTTATTTTTTCTCAGGTACAGCTTTTAGACAATATTCCTCTTCAAAAACAAGTAGCCATTGCTGATGTGATTGTCGAAGGTAAAGTAATCAACGAGGTCTCTTACTGGGATGTGGATCACAAAAACATTTATACGGTTCACACGTTGGAAGTTAGCAAAATGCACAAGGGAGGTATCACGTCAGAAATACATCTTGTAAGTCTTGGTGGTACTATTGGGCTTAAGTCTCACATTGTGCGTCCCGCACTAAAACTCCCCGTAAATACTGTTGGTGTTTTTGTGGTAAAAAATGCACCCATAGCACTAGAGGGATTCCCCTCTGACAAGCCAACATATAAAAGTGTTGGGCTAAGCCAAGGTGTATATCGATACAATTTAAAAAAAGGAACGGTAACAAATCCATTTTTAAAATTCTCAAATCACAAAAAACTAGAGGATACCTTAACATTGTTAACAGAAAGCAAAGCCATACCACTAAAAGAAGTGGACTACTTTAAAACTGAAGAAGAAAGCATCAAAAAAAAAAGCGTTTTTGGTGTAAAAAAAGTTCAGATTAATGCCTTAAGCCCAACACAAATAGCTGCTGGAAACAACTCTGTTTTAACCATTAGTGGTACTAATTTTGGCACCAGCCTTGGAACAGTGCGTTTTAAAAACGCAGATGATG
Source organism: uncultured Flavobacteriaceae bacterium (assembly GCA_938092005.1). Lineage (GTDB taxonomy): Bacteria > Bacteroidota > Bacteroidia > Flavobacteriales > Flavobacteriaceae > UBA7446. The sequence goes on from CALKOU010000003.1 coordinate 132,622, forward strand.
GCGGTGCTACTACCATTGAAGCCCTAGAAACAAATATTGTGAGTTGGACAGACACCGAAATAAAAATTAAAGTGCCGAGCGGTGCTGGTTCTGGGGCTGTGGAAGTGGAAACAAGCGCAGGGGTTAGCTTTTCTTTTCCAGGACTAGAGGTCACACATAACTACATTACTTTTAGGTATAGAAATGATGATATTCAAGGCGGAGAAAAACTTGAATACCATATTCATCACATTGGCTCACACACCCCAACTGACGATGAGATCACCACCACTGGTAATTTTGAAAACGGTGCTTATACCTTTAACTATCATACTGACTTTAAAAGCAACGCTGCTGCGGTTGACGCTTTTAAAAGCGGCTTTGAACCCATAGTGTGTAACGCAGGTTCTAAATTTACCATCAGTGATGCAACAACAGATGCTAAACTAGCAGACGACAATATCAATTCAATTTCTTTTGACACTACCGATGCGGGTGTTTTGGGTTTTGTTGTTGGTAGAGCTTATGCTTATATATTACAAGATACTGTTACGCTAGAGTACTTCCTTTACTTCTATTATTATGAGTTAGATTATGTATTCAACCCTGATATAAGTTGGGATTTTGACGGAGATGCAACATTTTTTGAATATGACTTTAATGCAGTAGTGCGGCATGAAACAGGACACGCAGCAGGGCTGGGTCATGTGATCAACAACGCTGAAATTATGCATTATGCTATTGGTTCAGGCCCAAATGATAACACCACTTCTGAACCCATATATGACCCTGCGAAAGCTAAAATAACGTTTGATAAAGCAGCTTTTATTCCGTCCATACTCCCTATTACAGCAACAGATTTTTCGGATTGCTATACGCTAAGTGTAGTAAGTCCAACGCAGCGTAGCATAACTGCCTACCCAAATCCAGCTACCGAAAGCGTTATCTTGAATGCCAGCCAACCCATACATTCCGTTACTATTTATACATTAACCGGCAAACTGTTAAACCAAATTAATGTTAAAAACAGCTATGAATTGCGTTTGAATGTGAACGATATGCCATCGGGGCAGTATTTTATTATTGTTCAATTTGAGGATAAGCAAGAGGTGGTGCGTTTTATAAAAAGCAATTGATATTATTATTCCAAAACCTCAAGGGTTTACCAAAACCGTGGTATTTTTGCACCTATGAGTTTTTTGGAAGAAATAGCACGCAGACGCACCTTTGGTATCATTTCGCATCCCGATGCGGGAAAGACAACACTTACAGAAAAACTACTCCTTTTTGGAGGTGCCATTCAAGAAGCAGGTGCTGTAAAGTCCAATAAAATAAAGAAAACAGCCACCAGTGACTTTATGGAAATCGAACGCCAACGTGGCATTTCGGTTGCTACTTCGGTGTTAGCGTTCTTATACAAAAACAAAAAAATAAACATTCTTGATACGCCTGGGCACAAAGATTTTGCCGAAGACACCTTCCGCACCCTCACAGCCGTTGATAGCGTGATTGTCGTGATTGACGTTGCAAAAGGTGTTGAGGAACAGACCGAAAAACTCGTATCGGTGTGTCGTATGCGAAATATTCCGATCATTGTTTTTATCAATAAACTCGACCGAGAAGGAAAAGACGCTTTTGATCTCTTAGACGAAGTGGAGCAAAAACTTGGGCTTACTACTGTTCCTTTGAGTTTCCCCATTGGAATGGGCTATGATTTTCAAGGCATCTACAACTTATGGAGAAACAACATTCGTCTTTTTGACGAAGAAAGCAAGACCACGGTTAGTGACAGCAACCTTGTTGATCGTTTGAGCGATCCGTTTTTAGAAAAAACGATTGGCGAGACTGCAAAAGCCACGTTGGAGGAAGAAATAGAATTAGTTCGTGAGGTCTATCCAACTTTTGACAGAGAAGCATACCTTAACGGTACGCAACATCCTGTATTTTTTGGCTCTGCCTTGAATAATTTTGGGGTACAAGAATTACTTGACTGTTTTGTGGATATTGCACCGCCACCCCTCCCCAAAACAAGTGAAGAACGCACCATTGCGCCAGACGAAAATTCCTTTTCTGGGTTTGTCTTTAAAATTCACGCCAACATGGATCCCAAACACCGCGATCGATTGGCATTTATTAAAATCGTATCGGGAACCTTTACACGAAATGTACCTTACCTTCACGTACGTCACAATAAAAAACTTAAATTCAGCAGTCCAAATGCGTTTTTTGCGGATAAAAAAGAGATCGTTGACGTGTCTTATCCCGGGGATATTGTGGGACTTCATGACACCGGAAATTTTAAAATTGGCGACACACTTACTTCTGGAGAGCGCATTCACTTTAGAGGGATACCGAGCTTTTCGCCCGAGCATTTTAGGTATATCAATAATGCCGATCCGATGAAGGCAAAACAGCTCAATAAGGGCATCGACCAGTTGATGGACGAAGGAGTTGCGCAGCTATTTACCCTAGAGCTAAACGGACGTAAGGTAGTAGGCACCGTGGGCGCATTACAGTTTGATGTAATTCAATATCGTTTAGAACATGAGTATGGTGCCAGCTGTACGTATGAAAATCTAAACGTACACAAAGCATGTTGGGTGGAAGTAAAAGAAGCGGGCGAAACGGATTTCGCTGACTTTAAGCGAACCAAGTCCAAGTTTTTAGCAAAAGACAAACAAGGACAATTGGTATTCTTAGCAGATTCTGCCTTTACCCTGCAAATGACCCAAAGCAAATACCCTGGCATTAGCTTTCACGCAACTTCGGAGTTTTAGGATTTTTTGCTACATTAGCATTGAACAACCCCAAACCTGTTCATATAAGAAAAGTAGCAGCTAAAGTAGCGTACGTATTTTGTATTACCTTTTTTGGGGTATTTTTTTAACTTAAAATAATGTACCCATGAAAACCCATAACAACATTGGACTTGACACACAAAAATGTAAGGAACTAGCACATGCGCTTAATGACTTACTTGCTAATTATACCGTTTTTTATCAAAATTTACGCGGATTCCATTGGAATATCCAAGGGGAAAAATTCTTTGAACTGCACGAAAAATTTGAAGAATTGTATAACGACTTTTTTGAGAAAATAGATGAAGTAGCCGAGCGAATATTAACGCTTGGGCATGCGCCACAACACAAAAGCTCCGACTATCTAAAAATAGCTCAAATCAGCGAAAGCAATGAAGTTAGCAATGGAACTAAAGCCATTAAGGAAATTCTTGATGGATTTACAATACTGCTAAGCAAAGAGCGGCATATTCTTAATCTTTCTGGTGAGATTGATGATGAAGGTACCAATGCTCAAATGAGCGACTATATTCGAGAACAAGAAAAACTTGTTTGGATGTATTCTGCTTACTTAAATTAAAATGTAAGAAAAATATAAACCCTCCAATTGGAGGGTTTTAACTTTTATCAAAATAATGATGCGTATTCCAAAAGTGATTTACCAAACCTTTAAAACTTCAAAGGTGCCGCTTATAACCAAGTGGCATATCTGGAGGATGAAAAAAAGAAACCCAGAATACGCTTACCAGTTCTATGATGACGCTATGATAGAAGATTTTATTCAAAATTCGTTTGAAAAGGACGTATTTGAATTGTATAAAAAAATAAATATCGGGGCAGCAAAAGCAGATTTTTTTAGATATGCCATCCTATATAAGAAAGGCGGCGTATACTTAGATATCGACAGCATGTTTCTCACCAAAATAGATGAAATCATAACACCCGAAGATAGTGCCGTAATTTCATTAGAAACACATGGTGTTAACTACGTGCAATGGGCGTTATTTTTTGAAGCAGGGCACCCATTTTTAAAAGAGACCTTAACGCAAATTATCGAGAACATCAAAACAAACAAATACCCAAAAGATGTTTATCGCATGACGGGACCAGAAGTGTTTACTATGGCCATAAAAAAATGTAAAGAGGCAGCTGCGGTTCACTACAGAGAAATTGGCGCAGATTATGACAAAAAAGCAAAATTTAGTTACCCTATGAGTAAATTTTTCTTGTACGGTTTTTCAAGAAAAACCCACTGGCGCAACCAATCAAAAACAAAAAACGTATTGAAATAAGCGTATAAAAAAACCCTCCTGGTGGAGGGTTTTGTTTTTTTAGGCTTCGCCTGTTGGACCAAAGTTAAGGGGTATGGGCGGTTGCTCATAGTCTTTAACCTCTCCGTGGGCGGCTTCAAAACGCTGTACGTTCTCACCTAATGCTTTAAGAAAACGTTTGGCATGCTGTGGCGTTAAAATAATACGCGAACGTACTTTTGCCTTTGGCGCACCAGGCATGATATTAATGAAATCTACCACAAACTCAGACGCCGAATGGTTAATAATCGCCAAGTTTGAATAGGTACCTTGAGCCATTTCTGGGTCAAGCTCAATATTAATACTGCCTTCTTTTTTTGTTTTCTCACTCATTAGACGTCTGCGCTTAATGATTTTTCAGCAATAAGTGCCTCATACTCGTCTGTATAGCCTACAATGATATCGTTGTACGCACGGTTACCCGTACCTGCTGGAATCTTGTGACCCACAATAACGTTTTCTTTCAAGCCCTCTAACGTATCTATCTTACCTGCTACTGCAGCTTCGTTAAGTACCTTAGTAGTTTCTTGGAACGACGCAGCCGAAATAAACGATTTGGTCTGTAAAGAAGCTCTTGTAATACCCTGAAGGATTGGCGTTGCTGTTGCATTAACAGCATCACGTGCTTCCACTAGGTTTTTATCTTCTCGTTTCAGCAATGAATTTTCATCGCGTAATTGACGTGCTGTGATAATTTGACCTGCTTTGAGGTTTTCGGAATCACCCACTTCAACTACTACCTTTTGACCAAACAATGCGTCGTTTTCTTCAATAAAGTCTGACTTATGAACCAACTGACCTTCCAGGAACGTGGTATCACCAGAATCTTCAACACGTACTTTACGCATCATTTGACGAACAACTACTTCGAAATGTTTATCGTTAATCTTCACACCTTGTAAACGATACACTTCTTGTACTTCGTTTACTAAGTATTGCTGAACAGCAGAAGGGCCTTTAATCGATAAGATATCGTTTGGTGTAATAGCACCATCAGATAACGGCATACCGGCTTTAACAAAATCATTTTCTTGTACTAAAATTTGATTCGAAAGCTTAACCAAATATTTCTTGATTTGACCTGTGCGAGACTCAACAATGATTTCACGATTACCACGCTTAATCTTACCAAAGGTTACAACACCGTCAATTTCAGAAACAACAGCTGGATTAGACGGGTTACGTGCTTCGAAAAGCTCGGTAACTCGTGGCAGACCACCTGTAATATCTCCAGATTTAGCAGACTTACGTGGAATCTTCACAAGAATTTTTCCGTTTTCAATTTTCTCGCCATCATCAACCATGATGTGGGCACCAACTGGAAGGTTGTACGACTGTAACGTAGTTCCTTTTGAATCCTTAATCAATAAAGTAGGAATAACTTTCTTGTTCCGTGATTCTGAAATTACTTTCTCTTGGAAACCAGTTTGCTCATCAATTTCAACTTGATAAGTTATACCTTGCTCAATGTTTTCATAACCAATAGATCCTGAAAACTCAGAAATAATAACTCCGTTATATGGATCCCATTGACAAATCACATCGCCTTCCTTGATTTTTTGTCCGTCTTTGACAAACACAAAAGAACCGTAAGGAATGATGTTGGTACTTAACACGATACCCGTGTTTTTATCTACCAATTTGATTTCTGAGGTACGCGAGATAACAATCTTAACATCGTTACCATCGTTGTCTTTTCCATCTACTGTTTTGAGTTCTTCAATTTCAGCAACACCATCAAAACGCGCTGCTAATTTGTTTTCTTCAGAAATGTTCCCTGCAATACCACCTACGTGGAATGTACGTAGCGTAAGCTGCGTACCAGGTTCACCAATAGACTGAGCGGCAATTACACCAACAGACTCACCTTGTTGCACCATTTTACCAGTAGCAAGGTTGCGTCCGTAACACTTGGCACAAATACCTTTTTTAGCTTCACAAGTCAAAGGCGAACGCACTTCAACACTTTCTAGTGGAGAGTCTTGAATTGCGTTGGCATGATCATCTAGTATATTTTCACCAGCAGCAACCAACACATCACCAGTTAGTGGGTGAATAACATCGTGTAACGATACACGTCCAACAATTCTATCTCCGATTGGCTCAACGATTTCGTCATTTTTCTTAAGTGCTGAAACAGCAAGTCCTCGTAACGTGCCACAATCCACATGGTTTACAATAACATCTTGCGCAACATCATGCAAACGACGTGTCAAGTAACCTGCATCGGCTGTTTTAAGAGCCGTATCCGCAAGACCTTTACGTGCACCGTGTGTGGAAATAAAGTATTCTAAAATTGAAAGCCCTTCTTTAAAGTTAGAAAGAATTGGATTTTCGATAATTTCTCCACCACCAGCGTTAGATTTTTTAGGCTTAGCCATCAATCCACGCATACCAGTCAACTGACGAATTTGCTCCTTAGAACCACGCGCTCCAGAATCCAACATCATGAAAACCGAGTTAAATCCTTGCTGATCTTCGCTAATGCGCTTCATGGCAAGTTCGGTAAGCTTTGCGTTTGTTGATGTCCAAATATCAATTACCTGGTTGTAACGTTCGTTATTGGTAATAAGTCCCATGTTGTAGTTTGCAATAATGCCATCTACTTGACCATTGGCCTCATCAATAAGTGTCGTCTTTTCTTTTGGAATAATAATATCCCCAAGGCTAAACGACAATCCACCTTTGAATGCAAAAGAGAATCCCATATCCTTAATTTTATCAAGGAATTCAGCTGTTTCGGGAACGCTCGTCACTTTTAGAATGTTACCAATAATACCACGAAGTGACTTTTTAGTCAATACCTGGTTAATGTAACCTGCTTTTTCAGGAACATGTTGGTTAAACAATATACGTCCAACTGTAGTTTCAATAATTTGGTATACAAGCTCACCTGCATCATTGAAATCCTTAGCGCGGATATTAACCATAGCGTTAAGGTCTACCTTACCTTCATTGAATGCAATATTTACCTCATCTGCGCTATAGAATGTCAAGCCTTCCCCTTTAACCTTCTGGTCTTTGGTAGATTTTCTAGCTTTTGTCATGTAGTACAACCCAAGCACCATATCCTGCGATGGAACCGTAATCGGAGAGCCGTTTGCAGGGTTTAGGATATTGTGCGATGCCAACATAAGCAGTTGTGCTTCTAAAATGGCTTCTGGTCCTAGTGGTAAGTGGACTGCCATTTGATCCCCATCAAAGTCAGCGTTAAATGCTGTACATGCTAGTGGGTGTAGTTGGATTGCTTTACCTTCAATCAACTTTGGCTGGAATGCCTGAATACCCAATCGGTGTAAGGTGGGGGCCCGGTTCAATAGTACGGGATGTCCTTTAAGTACATTCTCTAAGATATCCCATACAACAGGCTCACGCTTATCAATAATTTTCTTTGCAGATTTAACCGTCTTCACAATACCGCGCTCAATAAGCTTACGGATGATAAATGGCTTATACAATTCGGCTGCCATGTTTTTCGGCAATCCACATTCGTATAATTTCAATTCTGGTCCAACAACAATTACCGAACGTGCCGAATAATCAACACGTTTTCCAAGTAAGTTTTGACGGAAACGTCCTTGCTTCCCCTTTAAAGAATCAGAAAGGGATTTCAACGGACGATTTGCATCTGTTTTTACCGCTGAAGATTTACGTGTATTGTCAAATAACGAGTCTACAGATTCTTGTAGCATTCGTTTTTCGTTACGTAAAATCACCTCAGGTGCTTTAATCTCTAACAAACGCTTTAAACGGTTGTTACGTATAATCACACGGCGGTACAAGTCATTTAAATCAGAGGTAGCAAAACGACCACCATCTAATGGTACCAATGGACGTAATTCTGGTGGAATTACGGGAACCACTTTCATAATCATCCACTCGGGACGATTCTCACGATTTTTGTTTGCATCACGAAGGGCTTCAACTACTTGTAAACGTTTTAGCGCCTCTGTTTTACGTTGCTTTGATGTTTCATTGTTTGCTTTATCGCGAAGCTGATAAGAAAGCTCATCCAAATCAATACGATTCAGAATATCAATCAAACATTCAGCACCCATTTTAGCAATAAACTTATTTGGATCGCTGTCTTCTAAGTACTGGTTATCCTGTGGAAGTTTTTCCATGATATTCAGGTACTCTTCTTCTGTCAAGAAATCCATTTTCTGAACAGGCTCTCCTTCTTCATTTGTTGCAATACCTGGTTGGATAACCACATAACGCTCGTAATAAATGATCATGTCTAACTTCTTAGAAGGAAGACCAAGTAGGTAACCTATTTTATTAGGAAGTGAACGGAAGTACCAAATGTGCGCAACAGGAACCACCAAACTGATGTGACCTACACGATCACGTCGTACTTTCTTCTCGGTAACCTCAACCCCACAACGGTCACAAACGATTCCCTTATAACGAATACGTTTGTACTTTCCACAAGCACATTCAAAATCCTTTACAGGACCAAAGATGCGTTCACAAAAAAGACCATCACGTTCAGGTTTGTGTGTGCGATAATTGATGGTTTCTGGCTTTAAGACTTCACCTCTTGAAGCGGCCAAAATAGTTTCGGGCGATGAAAGCCCAATAGAGATTTTATTAAAATCCTTTTGTTGTTGTACTTCGTTTATACGTGCCATATCAATTTTTTATTATTCTTCTAATCGAATATCAAGACCAAGGCCTTTAAGTTCGTGCATCAATACGTTAAAGGACTCAGGAAGACCAGGCTTAGGCATGGCTTCACCCTTAACAATTGACTCGTATGTTTTTGCTCTACCGATAACGTCATCAGACTTCACAGTCAAGATTTCTTGAAGTGTACTAGATGCGCCATAAGCCTCAAGTGCCCAAACTTCCATTTCTCCAAATCGCTGTCCACCAAACTGCGCCTTACCACCAAGCGGTTGTTGCGTAATAAGTGAGTATGGTCCAATCGAACGTGAGTGCATTTTGTCGTCAACCATGTGGCCGAGTTTAAGCATATAAATCACACCAACTGTTGCCGGTTGATCAAAACGCTCTCCAGTTCCACCATCATACAAATAGGTATGGCCAAACTGTGGCACACCCGCTTCTTGCGTAATGGTATCAATCTGTTCGTTAGTTGCACCATCAAAAATTGGCGTAGCAAATGTTTTACCCATTTTCTGACCTGCCCATCCAAGAACCGTTTCGTAAATCTGTCCAATATTCATTCGTGAAGGTACCCCAAGCGGGTTCAATACGATATCAACGGGCGTCCCGTCTTCTAAGAATGGCATGTCTTCTTGACGTACAATACGTGCAACAATACCTTTATTCCCGTGACGTCCCGCCATCTTATCCCCTACTTTAAGCTTACGTTTCTTAGCGATATAAACTTTAGCAAGTTTTAAGATTCCAGCTGGTAATTCATCTCCTACAGATATGGTAAACTTATTTCTACGTAATGCACCTTGTAAATCATTTTCTTTGATTTTATAGTTGTGCATCAAGTCGTTTACAAGACTATTGACACGTTTGTCTACTGTCCAATCGGAGTTGACAAGGTGAGAATAATCATCAACTGCATTAAGCATTTTTAAGGTAAATTTCTTTCCTTTCGGCATCACTTCTTCTCCCAAGTCGTTCATCACGCCCTGACAGGTTTTACCGCTAAGAATTGAAAATAGCTTTTCTACTAATACAGCATTTAGTTTTTCAAACTTTACATCATAGCTATCTTCTAATTCCATGATAGCTTCTTTGTCTTGTGAACGCTTTCGCTTATCCTTAAGGATACGCGTAAAGAGTTTTTTATCAATCACAACTCCGTTGAGTGATGGAGAAGCTTTTAAAGAAGCGTCTTTAACATCACCTGCCTTGTCACCAAAAATGGCACGTAACAGTTTTTCTTCGGGTGTTGGATCAGATTCTCCTTTAGGCGTAATCTTTCCAATAAGGATATCACCAGCGCCAACTTCGGCACCAACGCGAATCATCCCGTTTTCATCCAAATCTTTAGTAGCTTCTTCGCTAACGTTTGGAATGTCGTTTGTAAGTTCCTCTTTCCCTAGTTTGGTATCACGAACCTCTAACGAATATTCATCAATATGAATAGATGTAAAGACGTCGTTACGAACTACTTTTTCAGAAATAACAATCGCATCTTCAAAGTTGTAACCTTTCCATGGCATAAAGGCAACCTTCATGTTACGCCCAAGGGCTAACTCACCATTTTCAGTTGCATATCCCTGACAAAGTACTTGACCTCTTTTCACACGGTCTCCAATAGAAACAATGGGTTTTAGGTTGATACAAGTACCCTGGTTGGTCTTTCTAAACTTAACGAGCTCATATGTTTTTTCATCCGTATCAAAAGACACTAGTCTTTCGTCGTCAGACATATCATACTGAATCGTAATTTTTTGAGCATCTACATAGATAACCTTACCATCCCCTTCAGCGTTGATAAGCACTCGTGAGTCTGTAGCCACTTGACGCTCCAATCCAGTTCCTACAATAGGAGCCTGTGGGCGTAGTAATGGTACTGCCTGGCGCATCATGTTTGATCCCATCAAAGCACGGTTTGCATCATCGTGTTCCAAGAATGGAATTAACGAAGCAGAAATAGATGCAATCTGGTTTGGTGCAACATCCGTGTAATCCACTTCTGTTTTGTCAATTACCGGATAATCAGCCTCAGAACGTGCTATAATTTTATCAGCAGCAATTTCGCCAGATGCTGTTTTCTCAATGTTTGCTTGTGCAAAAAGTTTTCCTTCCTCTTCCTCAGCAGATAAGTATTGTGATGCAGACATGTCTACAACACCTTCATTTACTTTGTAGTAAGGGGTTTCAATAAACCCAAGGTTGTTCACTTTTGCAAACACACCCAAGGAAGAAATCAAACCAATGTTTGGTCCTTCAGGTGTTTCAATCGGACATAATCTTCCGTAGTGCGTGTAGTGTACGTCACGTACCTCAAATCCAGCACGCTCTCTTGATAAACCACCAGGGCCCAAAGCCGATAAGCGACGTTTGTGCGTGATTTCAGCTAATGGATTGGTTTGATCCATAAACTGAGAAAGCTGGTTGGTGCCAAAGAACGAATTGATAACCGAAGACAGTGTCTTGGCATTAATCAAATCGATAGGCGTAAACACTTCATTATCACGAACGTTCATACGCTCACGAATGGTACGCGCCATTCGAGAAAGACCAACACCAAATTGAGATGAAAGTTGCTCTCCTACAGTACGAACACGACGGTTTGATAAGTGATCAATATCATCGATTTCAGCTTTTGAGTTGATTAGCTCAATCAAATACTTGATAATGGTGATAATATCATCTTTAGTCAGTACTTGTTTGTCCATTTCAATGTCCAAACCAAGTTTTTTGTTCATTCTATAACGACCAACTTCACCAAGGTTATAGCGCTGGTCAGAGAAGAACAATTTGTCAATAATACCACGAGCTGTTTCTTCATCTGGCGGTTCAGCATTACGCAACTGACGGTAGATGTGTTCAACCGCTTCTTTCTCGGAGTTTGTTGGATCCTTTTGAAGGGTGTTGTGAATAATTGCGTAGTCGGCAGATTGCAATTCTTCTTTGTGTAGCAAAATAGTAGTAGCATTAGCTTCTAAAATTTGATCGATGTGGTCTTTTTCAAGAACGGTATCACGATCCAATACAATTTCGTTACGCTCAATAGAAACTACCTCACCTGTATCTTCATCTACAAAATCTTCAAACCATGTATTCAGTACACGAGCGGCAAGCTTGCGACCCAATACTTTTTTGAGACCTGTTTTCGAAACTTTAACTTCTTCTGCAAGGTCAAATATTTCAAGAATATCTTTATCACGTTCATACCCAATGGCGCGGAAAAGCGTGGTAACAGGTAACTTTTTCTTACGGTCAATGTATGCGTACATCACACTATTGATATCCGTAGCAAATTCAATCCATGATCCTTTGAAAGGAATCACACGAGCTGAATAAAGTTTGGTACCATTTGCATGGAACGATTGACCAAAAAATACACCAGGAGAGCGGTGCAACTGTGACACAACAATACGCTCAGCACCGTTAATAACAAACGTACCACTAGGCGTCATGTAAGGGATTACGCCTAAATATACATCTTGAACGATGGTTTCAAAATCTTCGTGTTCAGGATCTGTACAATACAGTTTAAGACGTGCCTTTAAGGGAACGCTGTATGTTAAACCACGTTCAATACATTCTTGTATGCTATAACGAGGTGGATCTACAAAATAATCCAAGAACTCAAGGACAAACTGGTTTCTAGTATCAGAAATAGGAAAATTTTCCATGAAGGTGTTGTACAAACCTTCATTACCACGTTCGTCGGACTTTGTTTCTAATTGAAAAAAGTCTTGGAAAGATTTAATTTGAATATCTAAAAAATCTGGGTAGGGAGGGGTACCAATGGCCGAAGCAAAATTGTGTCGGGTTGCGCTTGTCGTGTTGGACATATGGGTTTTAATTATTAAAAATTAATACTAGGGGCATAAAACACCAAATGGTTTAAGCCCACGAACACAAGTTCGGGACTTAAACCTCTGGTTTGGATCGTAAGCTTAATTACTTAAGCTCAACTTCAGCACCTGCTTCTTCTAATGAAGATTTCAGTCCTTCAGCTTCGTCTTTTGCTACACCTTCCTTAATTGGGCTAGGTGCATTGTCAACAAGTTCTTTTGCTTCCTTAAGACCAAGACCTGTAAGTTCTTTCACAAGCTTAACTACAGCAAGTTTAGAACCACCAGCGGCTTTTAGGATTACATCAAACTCAGTTTGTTCCTCAGCTGATTCACCACCACCACCGGCAGCAGGTCCAGCTACGGCAACGGCTGCTGCTGCAGGCTCGATACCATATTCTTCTTTAAGGATGTCAGCCAATTCGTTGACTTCTTTTACGGTCAAGTTGACCAATTGTTCTGCAAAATCTTTTAAATCTGCCATTTTTGAACTATTTAATTGTTTTTGTTTTACGTTTTACGCTTCCTTTTCAGAAAGTGTTTTAATTATTCCAGCAAGGGTACCACCACCCGATTGTAGGGCAGATACCACGTTTTTCGCAGGCGATTGTAGCAACCCAATAATGTCGCCAATCAATTCGTCCTTAGATTTGATGTTCACCAAAGCTTCCACTTGATCGTCGCCCAAATAAACTGCTTCTTCTATAAAAGCACCTTTTAGTATAGGCTTTTCCGATTTTTTGCGAAACTCTTTAATCAGTTTTGCAGGTGCATTACCTGTTTCTGATAACATCATGGCAGTGTTTCCAACCAAGACCGTAGATAAATCTCCAAAGTCTCTGTCGGAAGCCTCCATGGCTTTGGCCAACAATGTGTTTTTTACAACTTCTAATTTTATGTTTGCCTTAAAGCAGGCACGTCTTAAGTTCGAAGTTGTCTCGGCATTCAACCCAGATGCATCTGTTAAATAGATGTTGGAGTTGTCTGCGAGCTTGGCAGTTAACTGCTCAATAACGATTGCTTTTTCTTCTCGTGTCATAAATTCTGTACGCTATTAACCTACCTTAGTATCAATGAGAATGCTTGGGCTCATCGTACTTGACATGGCGATACTTTTAATGTATGCACCTTTCGAAGACGATGGCTTTAACTTCATTAGTGTTTGCAACAGTTCGTTAGCATTGCCCGAAATTTTGTCCGCATCAAAAGATGCTTTTCCAATAGAGGCATGCACAATTCCTGTTTTATCCACTTTAAAGTCAATTTTTCCTGCTTTTACTTCACGAACAGCTTTCGCTACGTCCATTGTTACCGTGCCTGTTTTTGGGTTTGGCATTAATCCTCTAGGTCCTAAAACACGACCTAGTGGACCTAACTTACCCATTACACTTGGCATAGTAATGATAACGTCAACGTCTGTCCATCCGTCTTTGATTTTTTGCAGGTACTCATCTAACCCTACAAAATCAGCTCCAGCTTCTTGTGCTTCGGCTTCTTTGTCGGGTGTAACTAAGGCCAAAACTCGAATGTCTTGACCTGTACCGTGCGGAAGTGTAACCACGCCACGAACCATTTGGTTCGCTTTACGCGGATCAACTCCTAATCGAACGGCTAGGTCGATAGACTCATCGAACTTTGAACTAGCGATTTCTTTTACCAGTGCGGAAGCATCCTGTAGCGAGTACAGTTTTGTCCGGTCTACTTTACTGAGCGCTTCTTTACGCTTTTTTGTAATTTTTCCCATGTTTCACTTCAATTAAAAAGGGGAATTTCCTTTGACAGTAAATCCCATTGAACGAGCAGTCCCAGCTACCATTTTCATGGCAGACTCAACGGTAAATGCATTTAAATCCTGCATTTTATCCTCCGCAATAGTGCGTACTTGATCCCAAGAAACGCTTGCCACTTTACTGCGGTTGGGCTCACCTGAACCTTTTTTAACCTTGGCGGCTTCCATCAATTGAACGGCTGCGGGTGGCGTTTTTACAACAAAGTCAAAAGACTTATCAGCATACACAGAAATAACCACTGGCAAAACTTTGCCAGCTTTATCTTGGGTTCTTGCATTAAACTGCTTACAAAACTCCATGATATTTACTCCTGCGGCCCCCAGAGCGGGTCCAACCGGCGGCGATGGATTCGCGGCGCCTCCCCTAACTTGTAGTTTTACTACTTTACTTACTTCTTTAGCCATTAT
>CALKOU010000004.1 GCA_938092005.1 uncultured Flavobacteriaceae bacterium
ATTGGCTTATGTAACTTCTCTGTCTGTTTTCTTGGCTTTAAGCTGCTTTTCTCAATAGGAAACTCATTTTCATACAAGTGATTCACAAGTACGTTTAAATGCCTCCTAATGGTGTTAAATGAGGTGCTATTGTTGTACTTAAGCATTATCCCATCTATGAATTTAATAGGGATGTTTCCAGAGTGTTTTAACTCCTCTCTTAACTTATACGCCAAGTCCTCTAAAGTCTTCTTGTATGCTTTATTTAAAGGTTCATTTAGCTTAAGTGATATCAGTCTGTCAAACTCCTGTAGCTCTGGGCATTCTTTAGACTCTTCAAACTGGTAATTGTTCTTAACTAAATGGTCGTACACCATCTTTGCTAACTGTTCTGTTGCTTTTAGGCGCTTGTTTTCAGGATAGTTATTTGGTTTATAGTCAATGCCTATCTTCTTGGCATTAAATAGTCTGTAACGTTTCTTGTTTAGGTAAAAATCTATGTAGTACTTGCCATCATTCTTTTGGCAAATAGTTGGATATGTTAAACTCATCTTGGCACTTTTTCGGCATTAATTGAAATTTTATTTTTTCAATTTGACGTAAGTACCTTGTAATAAACGTATTAGTTGTAGCTCAGTTGGTTAGAGCGCTAGATTGTGGTTCTAGAGGTCGCCGGTTCGAAACCGGTCTTCCACCCAACAAAAAACCCTCGATTTCTCGAGGGTTTTTTGCTTATTTGAATTAATTATTCTTTGAGTTTTAGTCGCTCGTCTCTGTTTGCGATTTCCCAAGCAGTATGAAAAATCAATTTTGTTCGCTTTTCTAACAAGTCATATTCAATTTTTTCAACGGTATCAGTCGGTGCATGATAATCCTCATGTGTTCCGTTGAAGTAGAAAATAACAGGTATGTTATTTTTAGCAAAATTGTAGTGATCGGAGCGGTAATAATACCTGTTCTCTATGTAACGTCCGCGCTCAAAAACTTCTGTTGTAGGATCGTTATAACGATAGTCCAACTCCAAATTCACATAGCTGTCGTTCATAGCAGCCGAAACGTCGTGTAAGTCCTGAGATAAAATGTCCGAACCAATCAGGTATATGTAATTTGGTTTTTCTTCATGAAGAGCGTCAATACGACCTATCATATCAATGTTTAAATTGGCAACTGTATGTTCTAGTGGGTAGACAGGATTGTCAGTATAATATTTTGAACCTAGTAATCCTTTTTCTTCGCCAGTTACATGCAAAAACAAAATGGAACGTTTTGGGCCATTGCCGTCTTTTACAGCTTGTTTGAAGGCTTCCGCTATTTCTAAGATAGCAACGTTTCCTGATCCATCGTCATCGGCACCGTTATTGATTTGTCCATCAGCTTCAATACCAATATGGTCTAGATGTGCTGTGATAACCAAGATTTCATCAGGCTTCTCACTTCCCTCAATGTAGGCCAATACATTATTTGCATCAAACGTTTTATTTTCTCGGTATGCATTTAACGTCATGGGCATAAAGTAGTCACCGTTTGGCATCCCACCTTTAATTCCTAGCGATTCATATTCCGCTTTGAGATAATTAATCGCAATGGTTTCACCTTCAGTGCCTGCTTCACGTCCTAAAAAGGCATCAGAAGCATAAGTGTACAAGTGTTCTTTTAATTCCTGAGCAGTAATTGTTGTAGCGTAGGTTTCGGGATCAAAGGCTATATTTTTTTGACTTGACACGCATGCCACAAACAAAAAGGCTAACAATAGGGGTAAATGTTTCATGATGTGTAATATTTGCTATGCAATATACATTATTTAGATACTTTTTTCAATAAAGTCCCATAAAGCAATCCGTTTTTGAAGGGCTTGTTGCGCGGCTTCATTTGCCTCGTCCCACAAAGATGTGTTATCGCCACAAAGTTCTTGCATCATTTGTTGTGCCATGGGGCCATGCTCGCCACTGTCCACTTCAATATGACGCTCAAAATAATAAACAAGTGTTTTATAATCGTCACCTTGTTGTTGTGCCATTTCTTTTATTATGGCAATAAACAAATCAGGAATTAGGTCTTCACGGCCGTAGGTGAATACGCTGGCAATAACGTGTACGGGTGCTTGCGTGGCTGTTGCTAATGAAAATTGTAAAAATGACTTGATTTCATTAGGTATAGAAGTGTGTTCAACTGCTTTTTCCCAGGGAATGCCGCTTTTAATGTTAGTTACCAACTGGTAGATTGGGGCTGTGTCTGCACCTACTTCTTCCATGGCTTTTAAGTACATTTCAAAATGACTCGCTGGGTTGTTAAGTTGATCAACATCACTTTCCTCACCCCAAACAATTTCATTGATGAGCCTTCTAGTAGATGGACTTCCAACAGGTATCCACGGCAATGTCGTGGAGGTTAATTTTAATTGCAATGCCTTTACGAGCGACATGAAATCCCAAACGGCAAAAACATGATAGCTCATAAAGGTTTGGATGGCTTTAGGAGTGTGAAGCTTTTCATAGAGTGGATGATGCAGAAGTTGATCTCTAAAAGGAGTCAACCTGTCTTCAAAGACAGCTGTATTTTTCATAAGCAATTTTTCAATTACAAAATTACATAAATGCCTAATAATTAGCGTCAAAGGATTTCTTATTTTTGAACTATGTCACGTGTTTTGTTAACAGAATGTCCTAGAGATGCCATGCAAGGCATTAAAACGTTTATCCCCACTTCAGTGAAGATAAGCTACTTGCAGTCATTATTACGTGTTGGCTTTGATGTTCTTGATTTTGGAAGTTTTGTTTCACACAAGGCTGTTCCACAAATGCGCGACACCCATGAAGTTATTCAGCAACTCGATTTGAGTGAAACCAATACAAAATTGCTAGCTATAGTGGCAAATGAGCGCGGCGCACATGAAGCCTTATCCTATGCACAAATCCATTTTTTGGGTTTTCCCTTTTCGATTTCTGAAAATTTTCAAATGCGTAATACCAATGCAACCATTCAAGATGCGTTGGTTTTAGTCGAAAAATTGGTAGCGCTTTCAAATAATGCAAACAAAGAATTAGTAGTTTACCTTTCCATGGGTTTTGGTAATCCCTATGGAGATCCTTGGAGTCCTGATTTGGTAGGTGAGTGGATCAAAACTTTGGTTGACCTTGGTGTACATCGCATTTCACTTTCAGATACCGTTGGCCTAGCACAGCCCAAAACCATACACCTGTTATTTGAGCACTTAATTGCCAAGTATCCATCCGTTGCTTTTGGTGCGCACTTGCATGCAAATGTTAATGATGCCACAAAAAAGATTCAAGCTGCCTACCAGGGCGGTTGTCGTGCTTTTGATGCTGCTATTCGAGGTCTAGGAGGCTGCCCTATGGCAAAAGATGAACTTACGGGAAACATACCCACCGAAAAATTACTTTCTTTTTTGACCGCTCATAACGTACAAACAAATGTGAATGGTCTGCATTTTGAAAGTGCTTATAACGCTTCTTTACAGGTTTGTTAATTTCTTATTTAAAATAATTCCAAATAAACTTTGTGGTTTTGTATTTGCGCAATACATTTGCCTTGTTTAAAACCAATCTAAATAAAAACAACCTATGAAACAATTGCTTTTTACGTTACTGATTATCCCTGTTTTGGGTGTGTCACAAAACTTGAATTTTCAAAATAGTGCCATGCGTCAGCTTTCTAATCTTGAGAACAGTGAAAATAGAATCACGTTAGGCGGCTACGGAGAAATTAACTTCAACGGTTATGATGGTAAAGCAAATGAAATTGACGTCCAACGATTGGTACTGTTGTTTGCTTATAAATTCGACGACAGAACGCAGTTTGTTACAGAAGTTGAATATGAGCATGTTACAGAAGTGTATGTTGAGCAAGCTTTTGTAAATTATAATATTACAGATAATCTTAATGCACGCGCAGGATTAATGTTAGTGCCCATGGGTATTATTAATGAATATCATGAAGGTCCAACATTTAATGGAGTAGAGCGCCCTAGTTTAGATGGAAAAATTATTCCTACAACATGGCGTGAAATTGGTTTTGGTTTGGCTGGAAGATCAAATGAACTTTCATTTAGGTATCAGCTTTATGCGATGAATGGTTTTGTTTCCTTTAATGATGACTATGTTTTGAGAGGCACTGATGGCTTTAGAAAAGGACGTCAAAAAGGAGCTCAGTCGATAAACTCAGACATCAACCTTTCTGCTAAAATAGAATATTATGGTCTTCCAAATATTCGCATTGGATTAGCCGTATACACGGGAAAAACACAAACCATAGATTTAGAAGATGCTGCTACACAAGTTGGCTTGACTATGGTTGGCGCAGACTACCGATATGTTAAGGGTCGTTTTTCATCTAGGGGGCAATGGGCGCGAACCTCACTACAGGATGTCGCTGCATATAACGCTGCTGGTAATACCGATTTAGGTGCTTCTATGGGTGGATATTATATTGAAGGGGCTTACAATCTTTTGCCTTTGACAAACAGACAACGATTTGATATTTTTGTGCGCTATGAAGATTTTGACACGCATAAGAAAACAGAAGGCAATGTTGTTGCTAACCCAGCGTTTCATCGTAAAGAAACCACAGTTGGTTTTTCTTACCACCTATCTCCAGGCACCGTTTTTAAAGCAGACTATCAAAATTTAAAAACAGCAGCTTCTGATACGTTAATTCGACAGTTTAACGTTGGTATTGGATTCTTTTTCTAAAATATAATCATGAGTTTATTTTCTTTTTCAGCTTTTATTCTATCGCTAAAGCTGTCGTTTATTGGGGTTGCTTTTGGCGCAAATGTTAGCAAGAAGGCGGATAAAGAAATCAAAAAAACGTTTGATGTTGAACAAACCACGCTGGTTCAAACACTAGCGCAAGATGTTCCAGGTATTGATCAGGAACGTTTGTATACTGTTTTTAATGAAGGGGTATTGTTGGGGTATGCTTATTTGGGAGAAGCTTCTAGCCAAACAGACACATATGAATACCTCGTGATTTTTGACGCCAACTTTGCCGTGAAAAAAGCAAAGGTTTTGGTCTACCGAGAAGATTATGGTAGCGAAATTGGAAGTAAGCGTTGGTTAAAGCAATTTTTAAATAAAACCCCTAAAGACCGTTTTGCCTACCGACAAAACATCGCTGCAATTTCGGGTGCTACTATTTCAGTAAAATCTATGACGAATGCCATGAATAATCTTATGATTTCATTAGCTTCGTGGCAAAATAATGAAACAGCAAATAAATCATAGTTTTCGATTACGTCAATTGCCTTCTTATGCACGTGTAGCATGTATGGCATTTGTTTTTACCCTATCTGTGGGGTATTTTACAGGATTGGCTTTTGTGTTTCAAACGGAATCTAATACCGCTTCTGGCATGGATGAGAATTACAACGGTAACGAAGATAGTTCAGATGTCATGGTGATGAAATTTAAAAAGGGTCAACGTGAAATGCTAACCATAGTGCATACTCACGTACTCAGTATTTCGCTTATTTTTTTTGCCTCTGGTATTTTATTGTTCTTTTCTGAAGTTCCCAAAAAAATAAAAGCATTTTTGCTTGTTGAACCTTTTGTGTCTGTTGTGATTACTTTTGGTGGTATTTACTTGTTGTGGTACGGTTTAGGATTTATGGCCTATTTTGTCTTGCTTTCTGGAGCTTTAATGACGTTGAGCTATGTCTTAGGGGCTGCCTATATTCTTAGAGAGCTGTGTTCGCGCAGCGATTGCTAGGGTTATTTTTTGTATATTTGCGTGCAACATTTCTAAAACGTTGCTATGGAATCTCTTCCCAACAAAATCAGTAGTCTAGGTCTAACATATGACGATGTACTTTTAGTACCGGCCTACTCTGAAACACTTCCAAGAGAAGTGAACATTACTTCGCGTTTTTCTCGTAACATCACACTTAATGTTCCCATAGTTTCAGCCGCTATGGATACGGTTACCGAAAGTCAAATGGCCATTGCCATGGCACGAGAAGGTGGAATAGGTGTTCTTCACAAAAACATGACCATTGAAGCACAAGCGGATAAGGTTCGGAAAGTGAAACGTTCTCAATCAGGAATGATCATAGACCCTGTTACGCTGCCAATTACAGCACTTGTCTCCGATGCTAAAAAAATCATGCATGAGTACCGAATTGGTGGTATTCCTATTGTTGACAATAAAGGAATTTTGATTGGAATCGTTACGAATCGAGATTTGCGTTTTGAAAAGAATGAAGCTAGGCCCTTGATGGAAGTCATGACTTCAGAAAATTTGATTACAGCACCTGAAGGAATTTCCATGGCCGAGGCAGAAGAAGTTCTTCAGGCTCATAAAATTGAAAAACTACCTGTTATTAATGCCAATAATAAACTTATTGGCTTGATTACATTTCGTGATATTACGCGAGTCGCCATTTCTCCGCAAGCCAATAAAGACGCTTATGGAAGGCTGAAAGTAGCAGCAGCAGTTGGAGTTACTGGAGACGTTTTGGATCGTGTTGCCGCTTTATCCGACGCTGGTGTAGATGCGGTGGTTATTGATACCGCACACGGACACACCAAAGGCGTTGCTTCGGTTTTAAAGGAAGTTAAAAAAGCACACCCTCAAATTGATGTGGTTGTTGGTAATATTGCTACTTCTGAAGCTGCATCTTTTCTTTTAGATGCAGGAGCAGATGGTATTAAAGTAGGTATTGGTCCTGGTTCCATTTGTACTACACGAATTATCGCCGGTGTTGGTTATCCGCAGCTTTCGGCAGTTTTAGAAGTTGCTTCGGTGCTTGCCGATACAGATGTTCCGCTTATTGCTGACGGTGGTGTACGTTACACGGGAGATATTGTTAAAGCTGTCGCAGCTGGTGCTGATTGTGTTATGCTTGGGTCTTTACTTGCTGGAACAAAAGAATCACCTGGAGAAACGGTAATTTATGAAGGGCGTAAGTTCAAAACGTATCGCGGTATGGGCTCTGTCGAGGCCATGAAAAAAGGAAGCAAAGACCGTTATTTTCAAGACGTTGAAGATGATATTAAAAAACTTGTGCCAGAAGGAATTGTTGGTCGTGTGCCTTACAAAGGAGAACTGAATGAAAGCATCCATCAGTTTATTGGTGGGTTGCGCGCTGGTATGGGATATTGTGGTTCAAAAGATATTACTACCCTCAAAAAAACGGCACGATTTGTGCAAATTACCGCTTCGGGGATTAAAGAAAGTCACCCGCACAATGTTCAAATAACCAAAGAAGCTCCAAACTACTCTAGATAACTATGCGTTATTCTTTTTTGTTGCTTGTATTCGTGTTCGTTTCTTGCCAGTTAAAGGAAGTGTCTTCTGATAGGGTAGTAGCGCGTGTACACAATAATTATCTTTATGCTTCCGAAATAAATGCCAATATCCGTGAAAATGTTTCGGCTACAGACAGCGCATCATTGGCTGCAAACTACACGAACGCTTGGATTAAGGAACAACTCCTTCTTGACAAAGCTGTTTTTAATCTGAATGCTGCACAACAAGAATCGCTCGAAAAGCTTATTCGTCAATACCGAAACGATTTGTTTATTAAAACCTATCAAGAAAAGTGGCTCAAAGCTAGGATGGACACGCTAGTGTCTTATGATGAAATAATGACGTATTACAAGGCTAATAAGCAAAACTTTAGGCTGCATCAAGATTTGGTGCGTGGACGCTATGTTCAATTACCACTTGCCAACTTCAATAAAGCAAGTGTGAGCAAAGCACTAAGACGATTTAATGCCGAGGATCGAAGTTATTTAGATTCTATTTCATTACAGTTTAACAGTACGTTCCTTAATGACACCATCTGGTTTAGACCACAAGTATTTTTTGCTAGTGTTAATAAGCCCACGCTAAGTGAATATGAGCGATATTTAAAAAGTAATCGTTTTTTTGAAATAGAAGACTCATTAGACTTATATTTGATTTTTGTGGAAGAGTTTAGACGTAGAAACGAAGTAGCACCTTTGTCTCATATCAGACCAACCTTGAAACAAATCATCATTAACAAGCGTAAATTGGAAACAATGCGTCAGTTTGACAACGACATCTTTGAAGAAGCAATAAAAGAGAAAACCCTAGAAATCTATGAATAAATTAATCACCACTTGCTGTGTTGTTTTTTGTGCTATTGCTTTTACACAAGCACAAGATGGAACCCAAAAAAGATTTAAAATTGATGGTGTATCATCAGTTGTTGGAGACTACGTTATTCTGGATTCAGATATAGATAAAGCGTACATTGAATTGGAGTCTCAAGGCGTAACCACATCAGATGTTACACGATGCAGCTTGCTGGGTAAGTTAATGGAAGACAAGCTATATGCACACCATGCAGAGCAAGACAGCATCGAGGTGCGGAATGACGATATTAACAATTACGTAGATCAAACCATTGATTATTTGGTTCAGCAGTTTGGAGACTTGAATAAAGTATTAGAATTCTATAAGAAAAAGGATGAAAAAAGTTTCCGAAAAGAATTATTTGAGGTAAATCGAGTGCAGCAACTTTCACAACAAATGCAAGCCAAAATTGTTGAAGACGTTGAAGTTACACCAGATGAAGTAAAGGTTTTTTTTAACTCCATTCCCAGAGAAGATTTACCCATATTTGGCGCCGAATTAGAGGTAGCTCAGATTGTAATTAATCCCAAAGTTTCTGATGAAGAAGAAAAGCGTATTGTAGCGCAACTCGAAACCATGCGAAACGATGTGCTTGAGAATGGATCATCATTTTCATCAAAAGCTATTTTGTATTCTCAGGATCCCGGATCGCGTTCACGAGGGGGGCGTTACACCCTTGACCGAAAGCGACCACAAATGGTTAAAGAATTTAGAGAACAGGCATATCGATTGCAAGAGGGTGAAATCTCACAACCTTTTAAAACTGATTTTGGATGGCATATTGTGATGTTAGATAAAATACGAGGGCGTTTGCTTGATGTGCGTCACATACTGCTTGTTCCTACGGTTTCAAATACTGCACTAGGTGAAGCGCAAAACGAGCTTAAGCGTATCAAAAAACGTATCGAAGACGGTGAAATATCCTTTGGTGATGCTGCTCGTGAACGATCTGACGATCAAATTACACGTGCAAACGGTGGCGTTTTGATTAACCCAGCCACTGGTGACACGCGTTTTGAATTGACCAAACTTGATCCGCAACTCTATAACCAGATTCTTAAACTAGACGACAATGAGATTTCTATTCCGCTACTAGAAGAAAGTCGCTCAGGAAGTAAAAGCTATAAGATTGTCATGGTTACAAATCGATTTGATGAGCACATTGCCGATTATGCGCAAGACTACGTTAGAATCAAAGCGCTTGCCCTAAAAGAAAAGCAGCTAAAAGTTATTGAAAAATGGATGACGGATAAGATTGCAGACACGTATATCAGTGTCAATCGCGATAACCAATCCTGTGATTTTGCTAATAATTGGTTAAAGAAATAAATTCTTTTTTTTACATGGGTAGGAGGTTCATTACCAATTACTTAATTTTGTAAAAAAATTGTCATGAATCTAGCAAATCGCTTGCTTTCCATACTGTTTTCTACTCGCCTTACTGCACTGCTTTTTATTTTGTTCTCGATTGCTATGGGCATTGGAACATTTGTAGAAAGTGCTCACGATACGACCACTGCTCGCATCTGGATTTACAATGCTTGGTGGTTTGAATTGATGATGCTTTTTTTTGTCGTCAACTTTTTGGGAAATATTAAAAGATACCGTCTTTTAAAATGGGAAAAATGGCCTTTGTTATTGCTGCATCTGTCATGGATTTTGATTATTGTAGGCGCTGGTGTAACCCGCTATATTGGTTATGAAGGTGTCATGCCCATAAGAGAAGGCGAAGCTTCAAAGCAATTTTTATCTGAAAAAACATATTTATCCGTTTTTATTGATGGTGAAATGAATGGTGAGCCCCGCAGAAAACTTCTAGAAGATGATGTTTTATTCGCAAGGGCTACAAATAATGCATTTTCTTGGAAAAGCGACTTTAACAACATTCCTGTTTCCATTTCCTATGTTGATTTTATTAAAGGAGCTGAAGAGGGATTGGTTGAAGACGTCAATGGGGAAATGTATTTAAAAATTGTTGAAGCAGGTGATGGTAACCGACACGACCATTATCTTAAGATGGGAGAAGTTTCTAGTATTCACAACATCTTGTTTGCGTTTAATGCTTATACCGATGGTGCTATAAACATCACGCTAGATGAAGAAAATAACTATACCATCCAGTCTCCTTTTGAAGGCACTTATTTGCGCATGGCAGACCAGCAGCAAGGTGTATTAACAGCAGCAGACGTTCAGCCGCTTATGCTTCGTACCCTATACAATGCCGCTGGAATGCAATTTGTTTTTCCAGAACCAGCAATGCTTGGGTCGTACCAAATCATTCAAGTTGAAAACGAAGCAGAGGCCATCCAAGATGCCTTGACATTGCGTCTCAATGCTAATGGAGAACAAGCTGAAGTTACCGTTTTGGGAGCTAAGGGTGTTGCCAACGCACCGGTTAAAACAACACTAGGAGGGTTAGATTTTTGGGTCACTTATGGATCAAAACAAGTTGATTTACCCTTTTCTATCAAGCTCAATGATTTTATAGCTGAAAAATATCCTGGTACCGAAAAAAGTTACAGTAGTTTTATGAGTAGGGTAACCGTATTGGACGACCCCACTTTTGACTATGATGTTTATATGAATCATATTCTCAATCATAAGGGGTATCGCTTTTTTCAAGCTTCTTTTGATCCCGACGAACGCGGAACAGTTCTTTCGGTAAACCACGATTCCTTTGGCACCGCTATTACTTATGCAGGATATTTTTTACTCTACATTGGCTTGTTAGGACTTATGTTTTTTGGAAAAACACGCTTCAAAAAACTTGCTAAAATGCTTGACGACATTCGCCTTAAAAAGGCTGCCATGACGTTACTTGTCCTCTTGATTTCAACATTTTCATTTGCCCAGCATGAACATACACCGCCAAGTTTTTCGGTTGATTCAGTGCTTCAGGCCGAAGCAATTGATACCGAACAAGCAGCAAAATTTGGCGCTTTAGTTATTCAAGATCAGGGAGGTAGAATGAAACCTGCCAATACGTTTGCTTCTGAACTGGTTCGTAAGGTTAGCAAAGCAGATCATTATAAATCATTAGATGCCAACCAGGTTTTACTGTCCATGACACAAAATCCATTGCTGTGGTATCAGGTTCCTTTTGTTTATCTCAAACGTGGCAACGACAGTCTTCGTTCACTTGTTGGGGTTGATAAAAAAGCAAAATACGCAGCGTTCGCTAACTTTTTTGATGCTCAAGGAAATTACAAACTGGCTCCTTTTCTGGAGCGTGCGTATAAGTCCGCCACGCCAAATCAATTTCAAAAAGATTTCATTGAAACAGACCGAAAAGTAAACTTGCTTTTTTCTGCTTTGGAGGGAAAAGTTTTACGCATTTTTCCAATTCCAAATGATGAGAATAACAGATGGATTTCACCTGGTGAAGTACGTGACACAAAGTTTGTGGGAGTAGATTCACTTTATGTGAATAATGTGATTCCATTGTACATGACTTCCCTTCGACAAGGTAAATTAACACAGGACTATGCGCAAGCCGATCAGTTACTTGAAAGCTTAAAAGGCTATCAAAAGAAGTACGGTGCAGCGGTTATACCTTCGGATGATCAAATACAGGCAGAACTATACTACAACAAATACGATATTTTCAAACGCTTGTTTAGTTGGTATATGTATGCTGGAACACTGATGTTTTTTGTGCTTATCGCCCAAATGTTATTTGATGTTCGAGTTCTTCGGGGTGTGATTACGTTTTTTGTTGTTGTCATTGCGATGCTATTTGTACTTCACACCGCAGGCTTGGCAGCTCGGTGGTATATTTCTGGACACGCACCTTGGAGTGATGCCTATGAATCTATGATATATGTGGCGTGGGCAACCATGGGCATGGGACTTGCTTTTGGTCGTAAATCCATGCTTACAATTGCTGCTACTGCTTTTGTAGCTTCTATGATTTTAATGATTGCACATTGGAATTGGATGGATCCAGAAATTGCGAATTTGGTTCCTGTTCTTGATAGTTACTGGTTGATGATTCACGTAGCCGTAATTGTGGGGAGCTATGGTCCTTTTGCATTGGGGATGATTTTAGGAGTTATTTCTTTGTTTTTGATTTTGATTACCACAAAAAAATCTGCTAAAAAAATGCGTCTTCACTTAGCAGAACTCACCGTAGTAAACGAATTGGCGCTTACGGTAGGTTTGATTATGCTAACCATTGGAAACTTTTTGGGCGGCCAATGGGCTAACGAAAGTTGGGGACGTTATTGGGGTTGGGATCCTAAAGAAACATGGGCATTGATTAGTATTTTGGTTTATGCATTTGTGTTGCACATGCGTTTGGTCCCTGGACTTCGTGGTAAGTGGATTTTTAGTGTTGTTTCTGTTCTTGCGTTTGCAAGCATCATGATGACGTATTTTGGTGTTAATTTCTATTTGACAGGGTTGCATTCCTATGCGAGTGGAGACAAGGTTATCACACCAAACTTTGTGTATTATTCTCTGGCGTTTATTATTATATTATCTGCTGCATCCTATGGAAAAGCAAAAAAATACTTCTCGAAATAGGTTACGTTGGTGGTTGTGTTCCATCGGAGGGCTATTGCTTATTGGTGCTGGACTAAGCGTCCTTGGAGAAGCTATTATCGCCAAAAATAGGGGAGAGGCATTGTTTTTGGTTGGTACATTGGCGTTGGTTTTAGTTAATAGTGGTATATGTTTTGTAGCAGGTGCGGTTATCCTTCGTTTAAAAAAGGATTAGTTTTATTGCTTTTTGGAGGCTTGCTTTTTGCACAAGAGCAAAAAGGAGGCACTTCTTTTCCTAAACTTGACCCACCAAAAGCGGATTATGGATTGTTAACTCCTAAAGAAAATTCCGAAGATTACTCATTTTTAAACAAACCAAAGACGAACGACAAGTCTTTAATGGACAATGAGCAGTTTATTGATCCTGGTGAAACGTATTTAAAAAAGCTAAACAAAGAAGGATCAATTTCTGAAAACACGTATTTGGGCGACATGTATTTAGGTGATCTTTTTACGTCCTCAAAACAGGCACATATTTTACTTCGTGATTTTGGACAAGTTGACGGTGATCTTGTTCGCATTCTCGTAAATGACGAAGAAATCATTCAATACCTAACACTTGAAGGACAATTTTATCAGTTAAAACTTCCGCTAAAAGAAGGCTTTAATAAAGTTCAATTTCAAGCTCTAAATCAAGGTAAGATTTACCCTAATACAGCAGAATTACGTGTTTACGACGACTTGGGAAATCCTTTGGTCGTTCAACAATGGAATTTATCTACAGGAGCCAAAGCGACACTTATTCTTGTTAAAGAAGGGAGTAGCTTACAGCCCAAATAAAAAAGCAAGCTTGATGCTTTCTCAAAGAGGGTTACTCCGTGATCCTCACAAAGCTCCGCTTTGAAAATAGTTCAAACAAAAAAACGCTCAAGCAAGCTTGGCGTTTTATTATTGAGGATTACTGCGTGATCCTGACAAAGCCCCGTAGTCTAAATAGAAAGTCAAAAATTATAGATTTTTAGTTTTATTTCTGCTTGAAAATTCAAATAAATTTGATTCTCCATCAGAAACAAAAAAGTCTGCATAATATGCAGACTTTCTATTCTTAAGTGACCTCGGCAGGATTCAAACCTGCAACCTTCTGAGCCGTAATCAGATGCGCTATTCAGTTGCGCCACGAGGCCTTTTGCGGGTGCAAATATATCTTATTTTAATAACTGAGCAAAACTAAAGTGCACGCTTTGTTACATAAGCGCGCCAGGTAATTAATAGAAGTTGCCCTTTGCTAGCAGCTGTGATGTCAATTCCCTTTTTGGTTAGGCTCGGAAGAAGTGCTTTATTGCATTGTGCCAATAGTTTAAAAACCTTTTTTTGCATGTTGTAAAGATAAACAAACGCCGCAGACCGTATATTCGCTAAAAATTATAAATGGACGCTGTTTTACTTATCGGTGGACTGGTAATACTTCTTATTGGTGGAGATGTTCTGTTGCGTGCAGCTATAGCTGCTGCTGTACGTTGGCAAGTTCCCAAAGTGGTCGTGGGCATGACGATTGTTTCTTTTGCTACTTCGTTACCAGAGCTTTTAACAAGCGTTCGTGCTGCACTAGAGGGTTACCCAGACCTTTCGCTTGGTAATGTAATAGGCTCTAACATTGCAAATTTAGGCTTTGTATTGGGGAGTGTATTGTTGTTTAGCACCATCAATATCCAAAAGAGTTTTTATCAATTTGACTGGCCTGTTGTTTTTGGTGTCTCGTTGCTGTTGCTCTACTTTATTTATGATGGCAACATCAGTCAAATAGAGGGTGTCTTTTTGCTTTTGGTGCTGGTAGCTGTTATGTGGTATTTGATCAAGTTTCAACCACCAGTGGTTGCTGATCAGCTTGATGAGACTGAGGTTGTGAAAAGTTGGGGATGGATCATCGTTTTGGTTGCTTTTGGTTCACTAGGGCTGGCCTTTGGGTCGCAGTGGTTGGTCAAAGGTGCTGTGGGTCTAGCTCGTACTTTTGATGTTAGTGAACGTATTATTGGTATCACAATCGTTTCTATTGGCACCAGTTTGCCAGAGTTGGTCGCTTCAGGAATGGCTTTAGTCCGTAAAGAATCGGGAATTTCAATTGGAAACCTTATCGGTTCTAACTTATTTAATATTCTTACCGTTTTGGGTGTAACGGCTGTTATTCATCCCTTAAATGTGATGGATCAGCATTTGCTTGACGTTGATATTTGGGTCATGATTGCATTTGCATTTGCGTTGTTGCCACTTGTTTTTGTTCCTAAGCGTTTACAACTCAACTGGCGTGAAGGTGTTATTTTACTAGTGTGTTATATTGCTTATATGACCACAACACTATCATAAAAAAAAGCACCTACTTCTATGGAAGCAGGTGCTTTTGGTATTGATACTATCGAATAGCTTATACGTCAGCTGACTTTACAGTTTTGATGATGCGTGCAGCAATTTTGTATGGATCTCCGTTTGAAGCAGGACGACGGTCTTCTAACCAACCTTTCCAACCTTTTTCAACAGTCATAATTGGAATACGAATAGACGCACCACGATCCGAAACACCATAACTAAACTCATGGATAGATTGTGTTTCGTGATCACCTGTTAGGCGTTGGTCGTTATACGCACCGTATACTTCGATGTGTTCTTTTACAACTGGACGGAAAGCTTCACAAATTTTCTCGTACGTTTCTTTAGAACCACAGGTTCTAAGAACAGAGTTTGAGAAGTTTGCGTGCATACCCGAACCGTTCCAATCCGTAGCGCCAAGTGGCTTTGGATGATAATCGATTGCTAAACCATAGTCTTCAGCTAAACGCTCAAGAATGTAACGTGCAACCCAAATTTGGTCACCAGCTTCTGCAGCACCTTTTGCAAAAATTTGAAATTCCCATTGTCCAGGAGCAACCTCACCATTGGTACCCTCAACGTTTAAACCAGCCTCTAAGCAAATATCTAAGTGACGGTCCATAATTTCGCGTCCAAAAGAATTTTTAGCACCTACTGAACAATAAAATTGACCCTGTGGTGTTTGATCTTTTGGGAAACCAAGTGGAAGATTTGTTTCTGGATCCCAAAGGAAGTATTCTTGTTCGAATCCAAACCAGAAATCATCGTCGTCATCGTCAATGGATGCACGGCCATTTGAAGCGTGTGCAGAACCGTCAGCGTTAAGGACTTCGGTCATTACCAAAAAGGCGTTGTTCCTTTCTGGATCAGGGTAAATAGCAACAGGCTTAAGAAGACAGTCTGAAGATCCTCCCTCAGCTTGTAATGTTGAACTACCGTCAAAAGACCACATGTCAACATCCTCTAATTTTCCAGAGAAGTCACTAACTACTTTTGTTTTGCTTCGTAGATTGGCAGTTGGCTTGTAGCCATCCAACCAAATATATTCAAGTTTTGATTTATTCATGATTTCTTATAATGATTACACAAAAATAAAATTTAAAATTACCCACTAATATTTATGGGTATATTTTTATGAACATTACATATATTTTTACCAACCCCCTAATAAGAATGGGGTTTGGTTAGCAAATGCGTAATTATTTTTAGTTTTTATCGTATTGTCAAAATGTTTAATCAATTGTCTTAATAGCCCTATTTGATGTATATTTGTTACATCCTAAAACCTTAAAATCATGAATAATTTACGTTTTCAAGCCTTACAGGATGCTGTAAGTAGACGTCCACAGTCATTTCACAACGAGCAAAAAAAATCAACCCTTTTTGGTAGCCATGTTTTCACCAAAAAAGTCATGCGTACGTTTCTGACCAAACAGGCTTTTATTGAAGTTAACGAAGCCATAGAAAAAGGCACCAAAATCAAAAGAACCGTCGCGGATCATGTGGCTGCTTCAATGAAGGATTGGGCCATATCTATGGGTGCTACACATTATACGCATTGGTTCCAACCCTTGACGGGAGCAACCGCTGAAAAACACGATGCCTTTTTTGACTTTGATTCCAACGGCGATAGTTTAGAGCATTTTGATGGATCACAACTTGTTCAACAAGAACCTGATGCCTCAAGTTTTCCAAGCGGCGGTATACGAAATACTTTTGAGGCCCGTGGCTACACTGCTTGGGATCCTTCTTCACCTGCTTTTATTTATGGAACTACCCTTTGTATACCAACAATTTTTGTTTCCTATACAGGTGAGGCATTGGACAACAAAACGCCTCTTTTGCGAGCCTTGAATGCTGTTGACAATGCAGCAACGCAAGTGGCAAAATATTTTGATAAAAACGTTACACATGTAGATGCAACGCTTGGATGGGAACAAGAATACTTCTTGATTGACAAAGCACTTGCGGCTTCACGCCCCGATATCATGCTAGCTGGACGAACATTGGTTGGACACCCTCCTCCTAAAGGGCAACAATTAGATGATCATTACTTTGGTTCCATTCCTTCACGAGCGATTACTTTTATGCGCGAATTGGAGTACGAATGTATGTTGTTGGGAATACCGGTTAAAACACGCCATAACGAAGTGGCGCCCAATCAATTCGAACTAGCTCCTATTTTTGAAGAAGCTAACCTTGCGGTTGATCACAACGCCTTGTTAATGGATATTATGGGCAAGGTGGCTAGCAAACATCATTTTAAAGTTTTACTACACGAAAAGCCATTTTCGGGTATTAATGGATCTGGTAAGCACAATAACTGGTCGCTTTCGACAAGTACTGGTATCAACTTACTTAGCCCTGGTAAAACCCCCATGAGCAACTTGCAGTTTCTAACCTTTTTCATCACAACGATTAAGGCTGTTCATAACTATGAGTCATTAGTTCGCTCGTCTGTTGCTAGTGCTGGAAATGACCACCGTTTAGGGGCTAACGAAGCACCTCCAGCTATCATGTCTATTTTTATTGGGTCACAACTTTCAGCTGTTTTGGAGGATTTAGAACACGTGTCTAAAGGGAAGCTTTCTCCAAAAGAAAAAACAGACCTAAAGTTAAATGTGGTGGGTAAGATACCTGAAATTTTGCTAGATAATACCGATCGAAACCGAACCTCTCCTTTTGCTTTCACAGGGAATAAGTTTGAGTTTCGTGCAGTTGGGTCTAACCAAAACTGCGCCATACCCATGACTGTTTTGAACACAATTATGGCCAAACAACTTATGGAGTTCAAATCCGAAGTAGATGCGTTAATTAAATCCAAAAAGCTAAAAAAGGATGATGCTATTTTCAATGTGTTACGTGAGTATATAAAAACCACAAAAAATATTTTATTTGATGGTGATGGTTACAGTAGCGCTTGGGAAAAAGAAGCTGCCCGCCGCGGTCTTTCTAATCTTAGAAAAACCCCAGAGGCTTTGGCTGTTCGTGTACAAAATGACATCATAGCTCTTTTTGAGGAGATGAATGTTATGAATGGCGTAGAACAAAAGGCGCGCTACGAGATTCAAATAGAGCAATATGTACAATGTATTGAAATAGAAAGCCTTGTACTCGAAAATATTGTTAACAATCAGATTCTTCCAACTGCTTTTAAATATCAACATATGTTGGTGGAAAACGTAAGTGGATTAAAACAAATTTACGGAGATACTTTTTCAAAGCATGCTCCCGTTGCCATGAGTACCATTGAAAACATTAGTAATTTAACAGATAAGTTGCATGCTGCATGCGAAACACTAGCGAAAGAACGAAGCAAATCTAACAGCATGAGTAAGTTGGATGACAGAGCACAGATGTATGCCAAAAATGTTTTGCCTTTATTTGATACGATTCGTGAAGCTGTTGATGGGCTAGAACTTATCGTTGATGATTCAACATGGCCACTTGCTAAGTATCGAGAACTTTTATTTTTACGTTAATATGACACAAAACCCATCTAGCGAACGGTATCAAATGCGCGGCGTATCTGCCGATAAGGAAGACGTTCACGCAGCCATAAAAAACATTGATAAGGGGTTGTTTCCAAAAGCATTCTGTAAAATAGTGCCAGATTACCTGACGGGTGATGATGACTATTGTTTGGTAATGCATGCCGATGGTGCCGGAACAAAATCGTCTTTGGCCTATATGTACTGGAAAAAAACAGGCGATTTGTCTGTTTGGAAAGGTATTGCACAAGATGCTCTCATCATGAACCTCGACGACTTATTATGTGTTGGTGCTGTAGATGAAATTTTAATTTCCTCTACGATTGGTCGCAATAAAAATCACATTCCGGGCGAGGTGATTAAAGCCATCATTGAAGGAACCAACACGCTTGTTGATGAATTAAACGCAATGGGGATGAAGTTAACCCTAACAGGAGGGGAAACGGCAGATGTTGGCGATTTGGTACGTACCATTATTGTTGATTCAACGGTAACAGCACGTCTTCGCCGTGATCGTGTTATTGATAATGCGAACATAAAACCCGGCAATGTAATCGTTGGATTAGCTTCTTTTGGACAAGCCACTTATGAAGATGATTACAATGGCGGTATGGGTAGTAATGGACTTACTTCTGCTCGTCATGATGTTTTTCATAAAGCATTAGCCGAGGAATTCCCAGAAAGCTTTGATCCACTAGTGCCAAATGATTTGGTTTATACGGGATCAAAGGGCTTGCAAGACAGCGTTGAAGGCGCTCCAGTTGATGCAGGGAAATTGGTTTTGTCACCTACACGTACGTATGCCCCTGTGATGAAAGCAATCCTAGATACTCTTAGTCCAGAACAAATTTGTGGGGCTGTACATTGTAGTGGAGGTGCACAAACCAAAGTATTGCACTTTATTGATAATGGCCACGTGATTAAAGATAATATGTTTCCCATACCTCCACTCTTTAGTATGATTCAAGCCGAGTCTAAAACCGATTGGCGTGAAATGTATAAAGTATTTAATATGGGGCATCGTTTGGAGTTGTATGTTGCTCCAGAACATGCCAATCAAATTATTACAATTGCCAAAACCTTCGAAATTGACGCTCAGGTTATCGGTAGGGTTGAAGAAAGTGAAGTAAAAAAACTTACATTACTAACACCTAACGGATCGTTTGAGTATGCGTAGTTTCCTTATTTTTATACTTATATCGATTAACCTCACCACTTTTTGTGCAGCACAAGAAGGAGAAGATTTATTTACTTTACTTGACACTACTATTGAAGCTCCTCCTTTACTCCCCGAGCGAATGGTTTTTACACAACGAGCCCTTTGGGGTGAAAAAGGTATTTTTAGACTCACAGGAGTTTCATTGTTAAACATCGAACAGCGTCAAAAAGAACTTAAAGTACGCCGGGCAATGCTAACCACACACCAACTCTTAGGCTATGCTACTTTGGCAGCTATGGTGGCACAAGGGATTATTGGTGGTAAGTTGTATAATGGAGATTATGACTTATATGAGTTGCACAAAACAATGGGCGACGTGGTTAATATTGGCTATTTTACTACCGCTGGTTTATCCCTCTTTGCACCGCCGCCGCTTATCAATAAAAAAGTGCGAGGTTTTTCTTCTATAAAGGCGCATAAAATTCTCGCAACAGTTCATTTTTCAGCTATGGTAGCTACGAATTTTTACAAAGACAAAAATACCGAAATACATAAAGGAGCCGCATACACTGCTTTTGGGAGTTATGCGTTAGCTGTTTTGGTTTTTAAATTTTAATATGCAACGATTTATATTTTTCTTTTTATTTATTTCGTCATGTTTGACGGCTCAGCAACTACGTGTAGCTACAACTGCATCGGAAATCACCTATGAAGCCTCTCATGCAATACACGATTGGTCTGGTACTTCAAATGAGGTGCAAGGCGTGTTGGTGTTAAAAGATGCTGTTCCTGATCGATTAGCTTTGACGGCTTCTGTTGCTTCATTTGACTCCAAAAATGAAGGTAGAGATGCACACGCATTAGAGGTTTTAGAAGCTTTGTTGTTTCCAAAAGTTTCTTTTTACTCCGAAGATATGATTCTCGAGGGAGATGTCCTTTTTATTAACGGCACATTGAAATTTCACGGGATGTCTATTCCGCTTAGTACAACAACCAAATGGGTACAAAATAAGGATGCATGGCTTCTTGAAGGAGCTTTTGATATTCAACCTTCGGCATTTGGAATTACACTTCCTTCTTTTATGTTGGTTAAGATTCGTGATTTGATTCACATTCGCTTTCAATTGGAGTTACGTACCTTTGCATCTTAGTATATGTTACAGGAAAAACTACAAATTGTAAAACAACGTTTTGATGAGGTTTCAGATCTTATCATACAACCCGATATCATTGCGGATCAAAAGCGATACATTTCGTTAAACCGTGAGTATAAGGATTTAAGCGCCCTTATGGAGAAGCGAAGCCAGTATGTAACACTTTTAGACAACAAACAAGAAGCTGAAGCCATCCTTTCTGATGAGAAAGATGCTGAAATGATTGCCATGGCAAAAGAGGAGTTAGATGAAGCTTCAAAAAAACTGAGTGTTTTGGAAGAAGAAATTCGCTTGATGCTTATTCCTAAAGATCCTGAGGATGTTAAGAACGTTATGATGGAACTTCGTGCGGGTACTGGTGGCGATGAAGCGAGTATTTTTGCAGGGGACTTGTTTCGTATGTACACCAAATACTGTGAGGGCAAAGGCTGGAAGGTTAGTGTTGTTGACATGAGCGAAGGCACCTCTGGCGGTTTTAAAGAAATTATTTTTGAAGTAAACGGTGTAAATGTATACGGCACGTTAAAGTTTGAATCTGGCGTTCACCGGGTTCAACGGGTGCCACAAACCGAAACACAAGGACGTGTGCATACCTCAGCGGCTACGGTTATGGTGTTGCCAGAAGCCGAGGAGTTTGATATTGAACTTGATATGACCGAAATACGAATAGAGCGAACAACTTCTACGGGACCAGGAGGTCAATCGGTAAATACCACTTATTCCGCTATTAAACTACACCACGAACCAACCGGGATGATTGTAAGTTGTCAAGACCAGAAATCTTCACACAAAAACCTCGAAAAAGCATTAAAAGTACTTCGTTCAAGACTTTACGATATGGAACTTGCGAAGAAACAAGCGGCTGACTCTGAAAAACGAAAAAGTATGGTTTCTTCAGGAGATCGATCTGCTAAAATTAGAACGTATAATTACCCACAAGGACGTGTTACGGATCACCGTATCGGATTAACATTGTACGATTTGCAAAATATTATCAATGGTGATATTCAAAAGCTCATTGATGAAATGCAACTTTATCAAAA
Organism: uncultured Flavobacteriaceae bacterium; assembly: GCA_938092005.1. Lineage (GTDB taxonomy): Bacteria > Bacteroidota > Bacteroidia > Flavobacteriales > Flavobacteriaceae > UBA7446. The sequence goes on from CALKOU010000004.1 coordinate 21,788, forward strand.
TACCGAAAAGTTAAAAATGTCAGACGAATTGTTGTAAGATGACGCACCAAGATTTATTCAACCAAATCCAATTAAAAAAATCATTCTTGTGCTTAGGTTTAGACCCTGACATGGAAAAAATTCCTACACATATTGTTGATGCTAGCGAAGATCCAATTTACGATTTTTGCAAAGCAATTGTTGATGAAGTCCAACATCTTTGTGTGGCCGTAAAAATCAACACTGCCTTTTTTGAAGCCTATGGTGAGACGGGTTATGCTACTCTTGGTAAATTGATTCGTTATATCAAAACGCATTATCCCGATTTATTTACAATTGCCGATGCTAAGCGCGGTGATATTGGCAACACATCATTACGTTATGCAAAAGCTTTTTTTGAGGCCATGCCTTTTGATTCCATAACCATTGCGCCTTATATGGGTAAAGATTCTGTGGAGCCTTTTTTGACGTATGAAGGGAAATATGCCATTCTACTGGCGCTTACGTCTAATCAAGGTGCTGCTGACTTTCAATTTAAAACAGCAAATAAAAAACCTTTGTATGAAGATGTACTAGCTACTTCTTTAACATACGAAAACGCCTCAAGGCTAATGTATGTTGTTGGCGCTACAAAAGCAGATTTTTTGAAACATATCAGGGCCATTGTTCCTGATGCCTTTTTGTTGATACCTGGTGTTGGCGCTCAAGGGGGTAGTCTTGAAGATGTTTATCATAACGGTGCAAATGATCATGTAGGTCTTTTGGTAAACTCCTCTCGTGGCATTTTGTATGCAAGTAGGGGAACCGACTACGTCGAAGCAGCTCATAAGGCTGCAGCAGCCCTTCAAGGACAAATGAAAAAATTATTGTCCTAATGCTACATTACACTATTTATACGCATAATACATCCCAAGAATGGGTAACGTTCGTTCATGGGGCAGGAGGGAGCTCATCTATTTGGTATAAGCAAGTACGTGATTATGCCAAGCATTATAATGTTTTATTGCTGGACTTGCGCGGTCACGGAAATTCGAAGCCATCGTTAAAAAATGCTTTTGAAAAGCAATATACCTTCGATAGTATTGTTGATGATATTGTTGAGGTTTTAGATCACGAAAAGATAGAGAAGTCACACTTTGTTGGTATTTCACTGGGTACTATTGTGATTCGCCAATTGGCCGAGAATTACCCAAAACGTGTATCGAGTATGATTATGGGAGGTGCTATTGTGAAGCTCAACATCCGGTCCCAAATTTTAATGCGTTTTGGAAATGTAGTGAAGTCGGTTATTCCATATCTGTGGTTATATCGTTTTTTTGCATTTATCATCATGCCCAAAAAAAACCATCGCGAATCTAGATTATTGTTTGTTCGTGAAGCCAAAAAACTTTACCACAAAGAATTTATTCGATGGTATAAATTAACAACAGAGTTAAATCCATTGTTGCGCTTTTTTAGACAAGTGGATGTTGGTATTCCAACCTTGTACGTGATGGGGCAGGAGGACTATATGTTCTTGCCTAGTATTGAGAAATTAGTGAGTATGCAACGCTCTGCCGATTTGATGGTAGTACCTGATTGTGGTCATGTGGTAAATGTTGAGCAGCCCGAATATTTTAACAATACAACGCTTAGCTTTCTCAAAGGCTTATAGTTAAGTAAAGATTACGGTTTTGTTTCCGTAGACCATTACTTTTTTGGCAACATGATGTTTGACAGCGTTTGCCAACACCATTTTTTCTAAATCCCTTCCTTTAGCAATAAGCTGCGAAACACTATGATTGTGAGATACTTGCGCAACACCTTGTTCAATGATAGGGCCTGCGTCTAGTTCTTCGGTTACGTAATGGCTGGTAGCGCCAATAATTTTTACACCCCGCTCAAAAGCAGAGTGATAGGGTTTAGCTCCTGGAAATGCTGGTAAAAAAGAGTGGTGTATGTTGATGATTCTATTCTTGTATACTTTGATAAGCTCCTCAGGAATAATTTGCATATACCGCGCCAAAACAACAAAATCTATATCGTGCTGTTGAAGGTGCTCCAGTTGTTGTTGCGTTGCTTTTGCCTTTGTATCTGGAGTTACAGGGATGTGCAAAAATGGAATTTCAAAGGCTTTAGCAATAGGGGCTAAGTCAGCGTGATTGCTCAAAATAAATGGAATCGTGACGTCTAACTCTCCCGACTTATAGCGTCCTAACAAATCGTAGAGGCAATGATCGTATTTTGAAACAAATACTGCCATTTTGGGTTTATAGTCAACGTGTTGATGACTCCATTCCATGGTATATGTTTTGGCCAAATCATCTTCAAAAAGTGCAACAAACGAATTATATGTACAAAGTTCTTCGTCTAATTCGGCTTGAAGGCGCATAAAAAAGGCACCGTTTTCACGATCAACATATTGATCAATGTACTGAATGTTTCCTTTTTGTTGATATACAAATGAGGTAACATCAGCAATAATTCCCTTCTTGTCTGGACATTGGATTACGAGAGTAATAGCGTACATACGTCGTTTTGCTGCAAACATACATAAAAAAGAAACCCAAGTGTTGCGAACAACACCTGGGTTTTTTAAAATAGCAATGAAATCTATTTATTTTTTCGACACGCTAAAGTCTGCATAAGCCGACATGCCGTGTTCAGCATCATCAAGTCCGCCAACTTCATGCTCTTTACTTACTCGCAATCCTACAACTGCTTTTACAATAAGCACAAAAATTAAAGCACTTGTCACACAAAATGCACCAACGATACCAACACCCGCAAGTTGTGTCATAAATTGATCGAACCCTGCCATGTCTCCGAAAATACCAACGGCTAGTGTTCCCCACATGCCTGCAAAGAGGTGAACGGCAATGGCACCTACAGGATCGTCAAGCTTGAGTTTTTCTAACAACGCAATTGCTAAAACAACGATCATACCGCCAATAACACCAACAATCATGGCTTCACCAGTTGACATTTGGTCTGCGCCAGCTGTAATGGCAACCAAACCACCTAGTACACCATTCATAAACATGGTTAAATCGTAGTTTTTATAGAGGATATGTGAAAATACAGTTGCTGCTATTCCACCAGCGGCGGCAGCCAAACTTGTGGTAACAAGTACCAGAGATGTTGCTGCTGGATCAGCAGACAACACAGAACCTCCATTAAACCCAAACCAGCCTAACCAAAGGATGAGAACACCGCCAGCCGCAAGGGGCATGTTGTGTCCAAAAATGGGATTAGCAGTTCCGTCTGAGTTGTATTTTCCAGCACGTGCACCCAAAAAGTAAATGGTCACCAGTGCAGCCCAGCCACCTACAGAGTGAACGAGTGTTGAGCCTGCAAAGTCATAAAATCCCCAGCTGCTCAAAAATCCACCGCCCCATTGCCATGAACCTACGATAGGATATACAATCCCAACATAAAGTACAGCTAAAAGCATGAAGGCTTCAAGCTTGATGCGTTCCGCAACAGCACCTGAAATAATAGTGGCAGCGGTAGCTGCAAACATTCCTTGAAAGAGGAAGTCTGTCCACCACGTGTAGCCACCGTCAGCATAGGCTGCTGTCATGCCGTTTTCTGGCGGGGCAATTCCCCATCCAGCAAATTTAAAGAATCCAGTTGCTCCTTCTTCAAATCCAGGGTACATGAGGTTAAAACCAGCTATGGCATACAATAGTAGTCCAACTGTAATAACGAAAAAGTTTTTGAATAAAATGTTAACTGTATTTTTTTGACGCGTTAATCCCACTTCAAGCAATGAGAAGCCCATGTGCATAAAAAATACTAAAGCTGTACAGATCATCATCCATACGTTGTTTGCAGTAAATAGTGCAGTATCCATTAATGTTTATTTAGTTTAAAGTATCACCACCTTTTTCGCCCGTTCTGACACGATAGGCTTCCTCAACGGGGAGTACAAATATTTTTCCATCACCAATGTTTCCCGTTCCACCAGCTTCAATTATGGCCTGAACCGCAGGCGCTACAAAGTCGTCGTTAACCACTATTGAAATCATTCTACGCTCAATAGCAGATGTACTATAGGATACTCCTCTGTACACACGTCCCTTTTTTTCATTTCCAATTCCAGTCACGTCCCAGTGGCTGAAAAAAGTAACCCCAACTTCGTGGAGTTTGTTTTTTACATCCTCAAACTGCGTTTTTCGGATAAGTGCTTCTATTTTTTTCATTATTTGAATAATTAATTGGCAAGTATAAACAAAAAAAAGAGATTGGAGGATACCAATCTCTTTTTCTAAAAATCTAAATTAAAACAAAATACTAACTAGTTTTTTTTGATTTCTTACGGGTTTAGGTCGCTGTTAAAAGCAAGCTCACCGTGTTCAGCCATATCAAGGCCTTTTAATTCGTCTTCTTCAGAAACACGAAGTCCAATCGTTTTCTTTAGGATGTAAAGTACCACAAAAGAAGTACCTACAGCCCAAGCGCCGTAAGCTGCAACTCCGATAGCTTGTACACCAAGTACAGATGCACCACCACCATTTAGAAGTCCAATTCCAGTTGCGCCGTCAACACCCCAAAGACCAATAACAAGCGTTCCCCAAGCACCAACTACACCGTGTGCAGAAGCCGCTCCAATAGCATCATCAATCTTAAGTTTTTTCTCAATAAATTCAATTGAGAACACAACGATAATACCACCTACCAGTCCAGCGAAGAAGCCACCTGTCATGGTCATGTTTCCACAACCAGCAGTAATAGCTACTAGACCTGCGATAGCACCGTTAAGGGTTTGAGATAAACTAGGTTTTCCTAGGTATAACCAAGATGTGAATAATGCACCAAGCGCACCAGCTGCAGCAGCTATGTTGGTTACCATTACCACAGCCGAAGCAGCAACTGAGTCGTCACCACCCCAAGCCAATTGGGATCCACCATTGAAACCGAACCATCCTAACCATAGGATAAAAACACCAAGGGTACCTAATAATAAGTTACTTCCAGGGATAGCGTTTACTTTTCCATCAGTGTATTTACCAATTCTTGGACCTACCATCCAAGCAGCAACTAATGCAGCCCAACCACCAACAGAGTGAACAATAGATGAACCTGCAAAGTCGATAAAGCCTAAATCAGCTAACCATGCACCGTCACCATACCATTGCCATCCACCAGAAATAGGATAAATGATGGCCGTTAAGAATAACGTGAAAATAATGTAGGTACTATATTTGGTTCTACCAGCTACAGCTCCTGATACAATAGTTGCAGCAGTTGCAGCAAAAACAGTTTGGAAAAATACGTCGTGTGCACCTGCACCAGGGTTCATCCAAAGGTCACTTACGGAAATAAATCCAGAAGCATCTTTGGTTCCGTACATTAAGCCGTAACCTAAAGCCCAAAAGCTCAGTGTTCCAACGCTAATATCCATGAAGTTTTTCATGGCGATGTTTGCTGCGTTTTTAGCACGCGTTAAGCCAGATTCTACTAGGGTAAATCCTGCTTGCATAAAGAATACAAGAATACCAGATAAAAGTATCCAAAGTATTGATAAATCTTCACTTACATCTACAGCTGCTGCCGATGTAGTGATGTTTGTTAATGATGTTAATAATGACATATCTTAGTTTTTTAGTTAAACAAAATCTAGAACGAGTAAATCGCAGCTAGAACGAAAGAAGATAAGCTATCAGTTGCACCGTCAGCGTCTGTATAAAACTTATCTGAAGCACTATCAATTCTGAATTCTGGTTTGATTGTCATGCTTCCAGAAGTAAGACTACCTGTAATTGTAAAGGATGTATTATCTCCATCTCCAAAAGCACCTAATGCACCGTTTTCAGTGAAGGCCTCATATCTTGCGCCAAGGGCGAAAGTGTCAGAGAATGCATACTGTGGGTAAAGTGCAACTCCAGAAAATTCAATTGTATCATCTTCATATGTAGTGGCGTTTACACCTAAGAAAAAGCTATCTGTTATATCAACTCCACCGGTAAAATCAAGTTGCGTAGCTCCTTGTCCAGTTAATAAATTGATGTACTGTCCATATAGACCTAACTGTGCTCCAAACATATAGTCGTCTCCAACTGGCTGCTCTTCTGTAGCATCTGTTGAATTTAATACACCTAACATTAAAGATACATCATCGGAAACAGCTATATCAGCTTTTAAACCTGTATGTGAAAAAGGACCGTATGAGAACATGTAGGAAGTAGAGTAGTTGAAGTTTGCAGCAGGTGAAATCACTTCATACCCCAAGAATGTATTAAAGTTACCAAGTGTTAATGTAAAGCTATCACTTACATTATAGTAAACATATAATTGGTTAACGATGTTAGAAGAACCTGCAGAGTTAAATACCGCATCAGCCCCTCTTGGTCCGTATACTAAGTCAGCAACAAATCCAGACTTTTCACCTTCATAAGAAAGCACAATGTTTGCCATTCCAAGTGCAAACCCATTTAAGTCAGCAAATGAAGTGCCTGGCTTGTATTCCGTGCTTCTATAGTAAGTATCCACAGTACCTGAAACACTAAATGTTGGCGCTTCTTGCGCTTGTACAGTAGTTCCTGAGAACGTAAATAAAGCAACAATTGCTGTAAGAGTTAAAAAAGATAATATATTTTTCATAATGTAATGTTTAGTTAAAATTTATTTTGATTTTCTACTAATAACACTACAAAACTACGATTGTTTTGTGACAACTACATAAAATATAGGGGTTAAACAGTATATTTTTACATATTAAACACCATACCCCCTAAAAAAATGGGGGTATAGTAAAATAAAACTATAAATTTTAAGAATCAGGGTCTTAAAACTGACGATGCAGCACCATCCCCATGTAAATAAAGAGAATGCCTACTGTAAAAGTGCCCAAACTATAGAGTAGAAATTGTAAAAACTGTCCTTGCTCTAAAAAACGCATGTTTTCTAAAGTGAAAGAAGAAAAGGTTGTTAAGCCACCACAAAAACCAACGGTGAACAGGGTATAGTGTGTGTTAGAGATTGATGTTTTGGCTGTTACAAACCCAAGAATCAGTCCTAATAAAAGACAACCCAGACTGTTGGCGATTAAGGTTGCATATGGGAAATGCGGTGTTATTGGTTTGATGATGATTCCAATCGCATAACGAATTATACTTCCAAAACCTCCCCCAACAAATACGAGTAAAAAGGATGTGATGTTCATTGTTATACAATGCTTTTTAATCCAACCAACAAACTAACAAAGATTAAAAAGCCAATAAGCACCCAAAAGCTTCCTTTAAAGTAGTGTTTGCTTTTTTGTTTGTCTTTGGTATAGCTATATATAATGATAGCTGTGAAGCTGATGACAAAAAAAAGCGCGAAAATCAATTGACCGGTGCTGAACATAGTGTTATTTTTAGCGAAACTATAAAAAAATGCAAGACCAACTCGATGCTGTAGCAGCATTTCACAAAGCTTTTGGCGTGGGAATCGCGCAAAAACCAACAACAACAATCGACAAAGACATCTTAGCCTTAAGGTATAGGCTTATGGCAGAAGAAAATGAAGAGTATTTGGAGGCGGCAAATAATAATGACTTGACAGAAGTTGCCGACGCTCTTGGCGATATGCTCTATATATTGTGTGGAACAATATTAACACATGGCATGCAGCATATAATAAAAGATGTGTTTTCAGAAATTCAAGACAGCAATATGAGCAAACTTGGTAGTGATGGAAAACCCATTTATAGAGAAGACGGCAAAGTTATGAAAGGTCCGAACTACAGACGTCCAAATTTGAAACAGTTTGTGGATTAATCACAAACTTTACAGCGCCAATTGAAGGGATCCGCTGCTTTATTGTATTGGATGTCCATTAACTGTTGCTTAAGCATTAACGCATAGCTGTTTTCGGACAAAGGCGTTTCATATGTTTTTCCTTTGTAACCAAATCCAATAATAGGCTGAATTACAACAGCAGTTCCGCTACCAAAAATTTCAAGTAGCGCCCCCGAAGTTGATGCTTCAATAAGTTCTGCTACACGCAACGTCCTAACCTCGGTTTTGATACCTAAATGTTCGGCTAATGATAAGACACTTTTTCGTGTTACCCCATCCAAAATACTATCGCTTGTAGGAGCTGTAATTAAGGTGTCTCCAATACGGAAAAACAGGTTCATCGTACCCGCTTCTTCAATAAATTCGTGTGTTGCAGCATCTGTCCAAATCACTTGTTGAAAACCTTCGTTTTTAGCTAATTGTGTTGGGTAAAACTGCCCGCCGTAATTTCCTGCAGCCTTCGCATAGCCCGTACCGCCTTGTGGTGCTCGGCTGTAATGATCTGCAATTTTAACACGAACGTCTCCGCCGTAATAACTTGCAACAGGCGCACAAATAATCATAAAACGATACTCGGAAGCTGCAGATGCTTGTACACCAGCCTCTGAAGCAAAAACAAATGGGCGTACGTAGAGCGACTTACCTGCTCCAGATTTTACCCATGCTTTATCTAAAGAAATAAGGGCTTTGAGGCCTTCTAAAAATTGATCTTCGGGAAATTGCGGAATCGCCAAACGCTCGGCAGAGGCGTTTATGCGTTTTGCGTTTTGCTCAGGTCTGAAGAGCCAAACGCTACCGTTATCATCCTTAAATGCTTTCATGCCTTCAAAAACAGCTTGACCGTAATGCAAAACACTAGCAGCTGGCGACATTTCCATTGGGGCATAAGGAATAATTTGAGGCGTTTCCCATTGCCCATTACGGTAGTCACACACAAACATATGATCTGTAAACGTTGATCCAAATGCTAGGTTGTCAAAATCTACAGTATCGATTTTTGAAGCGCTTATTGGCTTTATGTCTATTGATAAATTCACATAACAAAAGTATAAAAATCTTGGGTGCGCCGTTCATCTACATTAAATTTACCAAAAAAAGCATGAAAATTTTAATCACAGGGGCAAGTGGTCTAATTGGTAAAGCTCTTGTTGGTGCTTTACAACAGGTTGGTCATCAAGTTGTTACCCTCTCTACTCGTAAGCAAACATCTTCACTGACAACCTACTACTGGAATCCTGAAAAAGGTGAAATTGACACCAAAGCATTGGTGGATGTTGATGTGATTATAAGCCTGGCAGGCGCAAAGATTAATCAGCGATGGACAGCAAAAAACAAAAAAGCCATACTTAACAGTAGGGTTCTCGGTACCAAATTGCTACGAAAAGCAATTCAAAACAACCCTAGCCATAACATTTCACATTTCATTTCCGCCTCTGCAGTTGGTTTATATCCTTCTCACATAAACGAGCTATATCATGAGGATGAAACGAAAATTTCGGATTCATTTACAGGAACTGTAGTTTCGGCATGGGAGCAAGAAGTAGCTGCATTTGAACATACCGTAGCGCATGTTAGTAAAATCAGAATTGGATTGGTTTTAGCAAAAACAGGTGGTGCATTACTTCCTTTAGCTATTCCTGCATCTTTTGGTTTTGGTGCATGGTTTGGTTCTGGAAAACAGTGGCAATCATGGATTCATATACAAGATTTAGTGCGCCTCTTTGTTTTTACAATCGATAACCCAGGTTGCTACAACGGTGTTTCCCCCGACCCAGTTACTCAGAAATCGTTAGTTAAAGCCATTTCAAAGCAATATGGTATGCCACAATGGTTACCCGGCATCCCCGCTGTGATTATCAACGTTTTTTTGGGTGAGATGGCTACCATCCTTTTTGATAGTATTCGTGCTTCAAGTACTGCTGCTCAAACACGTGGATTTTCGTTTCAATTTAGCACTCTTAACCAAGCACTTGCGGATTTGTTACCCTTAAGATCAAAAAAGTAGTGTCATTTTGACATAGATGTTTTTTTGGCAGTACTTTTGCCAAATACTATAAAAACAATTATGGCTGCCAAAAAAGAAAAAAAAACAGCTCCAAAGAAAGCAAAACAAGAAGAAGTAAACGTAGACGATAACAACGACCTCCTGGTTGAGGCTCAAGCGGCTTTAGAAGAAGAAAAAAATAAGTTTTTACGTTTGTTTGCCGAATTTGAAAATTATAAAAAGCGAACCGCAAAAGAGCGTGTTGAACTTTTTAAAACAGCATCTAAAGAGGTAATGGTAGCATTGCTACCTGTTTTAGATGATTTTGAACGCGCCCTTTCTGAAATGGACAGCGATAATGACGATTTAATGGGAATTCGCTTGATTTACAACAAGTTTTCGGATACCCTAAAGCAACAAGGTTTAACCTTAATGGAAATTGAACCGAACACTGTATTTGATGCGGAACTGCATGAAGCCATTACTCAATTGCCTGCTTCAGAGCAACATCCAAAAGGTAGCATTATTGATGTAGTTGGAGCTGGATATAAATTAGGAGATTTAATAATTCGTTACCCTAAAGTGGTAGTAGCACAATAAGCATGAAAGAAGATTATTACGACATTTTAGGAGTCTCTAAATCAGCATCTGCTTCAGAAATTAAGAAAGCATACCGCAAGAAAGCGATTGCGTATCATCCTGACAAAAACCCAGACAACAAAGAGGCCGAAGTAAAGTTTAAAGAAGCTGCTGAGGCTTATGAGGTTCTTGGGGACGAGCAAAAGCGTGCACAGTACGATCAATATGGTCATGCAGCATTTGACGGCAATCAAGGATTTGGCGGTGGTGGCATGAATATGGACGATATATTCAGTCAGTTTGGCGATATTTTTGGAAGCGCTTTTGGTGGCGGTGGCTTTGGCGGCTTTGGTGGTGGTCAACGTCGCACTAAAGGGACAAACTTGCGTGTTCGTGTGTCATTAACCCTAGAGGAAATGGTGCTTGGGGTTGAAAAAAAGATTAAAGTCAAACGAAAAAAACAAGCCCCAGGGGTTAGTTACACGACTTGTAAAACATGTCAAGGCTCAGGGCAAACCATGCGCATCACCAACACCATTCTTGGGCGTATGCAATCCGCAACAACCTGTACTTCGTGTAATGGAGCAGGGCAAACGCTTCGCCACAGACCTTCAGGTGCCGATAGTTACGGTATGATTTCTGATCAAGAAACCGTTTCCATAAAAATTCCAGCTGGTGTCGAAGACGGAATGCAATTAAAGGTTTCTGGAAAAGGTAATGAGGCACCTGGACAGGGATTGTCGGGTGATTTGATCGTGCAAATAGCTGTAAAGGAACACCCTACTTTAAAACGAGAAGGAAATAATTTACACCTTGATTTATACATTTCCCTTTCTGAAGCTGTATTAGGGACATACAAAGAAATTGATACCGTCGGAGGATCTGTTCGTATCAAACTAGAATCAGGTATTCAATCGGGTAAGATTTTACGTCTTAAGGGGAAAGGTGTGCCGAGTTTAAATCATTATGGTTCTGGAGATATGCTAGTGCACGTTAATGTTTGGACTCCTGAACAATTGACAAAAGAGCAAAAACAATTTTTTGAACAACAGGCTTCACATGACAATTTTAAACCCAGTCCTAAATCAAGTCATAAGTCGTTTTTTGATAAAGTGAAAGACATGTTTTCATGATTTTATATCGTTTGTATTCATAAAGTTTATATATTTGGCTCAACGATAGATTTATCTATAGTTATTTTTCTTTTTCATAGCAATTTTTTCCCATCCTCTTTTTGAGGGTGGGTTTTCTTTTTTTAGCCACTATTTTTTCTATATTAGAGTATGGAAAAAATCAAATCATTCTTTCAGTATAATATCGGAATTGGCGACGCTCAATTGAGTGTTGGGTCATTTTTGGTTTGGGTTTTTGTCATTATTGCATTGTCGTTTTTCTTACGTACAGCCCGCAAAATCTTAAGCCGTAAATTATCCCCTGAACGAAGGGGCAAGTTCAAACCTATTTTCTCGTTTTTTAACTATTCGATTTACACGGTTGTCGTATTGTTGGCCTTGCAAAATGCGGGTGTAAATTTAACAGCGCTATTAGCTGCATCTGCCGCTTTGTTGGTTGGTGTTGGTTTTGCGTTGCAAACCTTTTTTCAGGATATCATATCTGGTATTTTTATTTTGATTGATCAAACGGTTCATGTGGGTGACATCATTGAACTCAATGATAAAGTGGGTCGCGTTGAAAAAATAACACTTCGTACCACACGAGCAGTGACTCGAGACAACAAAGTGCTTATTATTCCCAATCATAAATATTTAACAACAACCCTGTTCAATTGGACAGAGAACAATAAAGTTACTGGGGAAGCCATAGACATTGGTGTGGCATATGGTACAGACGTTGACAAATTCAAAGAAGTCATGTTGGAAACTGCTAAAAAACACCCCGATGTCATGAGCACTAAAGCGCCTGTGTTGCTGTTTCAAAATTTTGGTGATAGTAGCCTAGACTTTACACTTATCGTGTTTACTAAAGATGCATTCAAGGGGGCAATTGTTAAAAGTGATTTGCGGTATGCTATTGAAAAAGCACTTAAAGAACACAATATTGAGATTCCTTTTCCACAGCGTGTTATTCATACATCCAGCTAAATGGCACATATCTTAATTGTCGAGGACGAAGCAAATATCCGTCGTGTATTGAAAAAAATTTTAATAGATGTGGATACGTCTTTCCATATTACTGAAGCTGCTGATGGTGTTGAAGCTATTTCGCTGATAGACACCAAAACCTTCGATCTTATTTTATGCGATATCAAGATGCCCAAACGAGATGGTATTGAGGTGCTTGAACACGCCCAAAAAACAACGCCCAACACTGCTGTTGTCATGATCTCTGGTCATGGCGATTTGGAAACTGCAGTAAAGGCAATGCGCATGGGGGCATATGATTATATTTCAAAGCCACCTGATTTAAACCACCTATTGCAAACCGTCAATGCTGCGCTGAAGAAGCCTGAAATATCTAAAAATACAACCAAGAAGGTATCGGTTCCCAAAAAGTACACAATGATTGGAGACTCAAAGGCACTTCATAAAATTCATATTATGGTAGATAAGGTTGCGCCTACCATGGCACGTGTAATGATTCAAGGTCCAAATGGGAGTGGAAAAGAATTAGTGGCACGTGCACTGCACTTCAAGGGCAATCGTGCAGATGGCCCTTTTGTTGAAGTCAACTGTGCTGCCATTCCGTCGGAACTTATTGAAAGCGAACTTTTTGGCCACATGAAAGGTGCTTTTACATCGGCTCATAAAGATCGAAAAGGAACTTTTGAACAAGCCCAGGGGGGTACCCTTTTTTTAGACGAAATAGGCGATATGAGTTTAGCGGCACAAGCCAAAGTATTGCGCGCATTTGAAGAACACAAAATTCAGCGCGTGGGAAGTGATAAAACCATTGCGGTAGATGTTCGTGTGATTGCTGCTACAAATAAAAATCTTAAAGAAGAAATTACACAAAACCGTTTTCGTGAAGATTTGTATCACCGCCTAGCTGTAATTGAAATTCAAGTACCCGCTTTAAACGATAGAAAAGACGACATCCCGTTATTGGCGCATCATTTTTTATCGCAATTAAGTCCAAAAAAGGAACTTGCACCTGATGCTGTTGATGCACTCAAAAAAATCGATTGGACGGGTAATATTCGTCAATTACGTAATTTTATTGAACGTTTACATATTTTAAGTGAACATCAAATATCAGCACAAGACGTTTTAACATATACTTTGACTACCTAACATATGACACGACTATTTTTCCTTCTTTTTATAGGTGCTTTTTTACATGCTCAACCCTTTGTCGAGGATCAAAAAAAAATCAAAAATTTTTATGACACTTCGTTGTTAGAAGGTCAATCCTATGAGTGGTTGGATTATTTGTCAAACAGGATTGGTAGCAGATTATCGGGGTCTCTAGGTGCAGAACGTGCTGTTGCATGGACAAAATCAGTATTGGATTCACTGGGTCTAGATCGCGTATACTTACAGCCTGTTAAAGTGCCTAAATGGGTACGTGGTTCAAAAGAATTTGCACGTATTGAAACAGCACCAGGTGTTACTTTTAATGTTCCCATTACTGCGCTTGGTGGCTCGGTAGCTACTCCTTCTGTTGGGTTAAAAGCAGCTGTAGTTGAGGTGCAGGGCATCGAAGATTTGGCAGCATTAGGGCGTGAAAAAATTGAAGGGAAAATCGTGTTTTACAACCGTCCCATGCAAGCCAACTTGATTAGTACTTTTCAGGCTTATTCCGGCTGTGTTGACCAACGTTATGACGGTGCTCGTGAGGCAAGTGAATATGGTGCTGTGGGCGTCATTGTGCGCTCCATGAATTTACGTTTAGATGATTTACCTCATACGGGTTCTATGAGCTATGGCGATCAACCCGTATACAAACGTGTTCCCGCTGCTGCGATCAGTACAAACGCAGCTGAGAAGCTTAGTTATTTATTGAAACTTGAACCAAATCTTAAGTTTTTGTTTCGTCAGCAGTGTAAAACCTACCCAGATGTATGGTCTAGCAATGTTATTGGTGAGATTAAAGGCAGTACTTTTCCTAACGAGATTATTGTTGTTGGTGGGCATTTAGATTCCTGGGATTTGGGTGATGGCGCACACGATGACGGGGCTGGTGTGGTGCAATCTATGGAAGTGTTACGCTTATTTAAAGCAACAGGCTACAAGCCCAAACGTACCATTAGAGTAGTGTTATTCATGAATGAAGAAAATGGTCTTCGCGGCGGAAATGCCTATGCCGATAGTGCGTTGCAAAACAATGAAGCGCATATTTTTGCATTGGAGTCCGATGCGGGTGGCTTTACACCACGAGGTTTTTCCTTTACATGCGCTGATGAGGAGTTCGCACAAGTGGAATCATGGAAACCATTATTCAAACCTTACCTTATTCATTACTTCGAAAAGGGGGGGAGCGGTGCAGATGTTAGACCCCTCAAAAACAAATACAATGTTTTGGCAGGCTTACGTCCTGATTCGCAACGCTATTTTGATCACCACCATGCCGAAAACGACACTTTTGACGCCGTAAACAAACGGGAGCTAGAGCTTGGTGCAGCAACCATGACATCCCTAGTTTACCTATATGACAAATACGGACTTGTTTTGCCTCGCACGAACTCATTTGCGCGCTAACTCATTATTAAATGCTCCGCCAATACACAAAAGAATTTGCTACAAACTTACGTTTGGCTTGGCCTGTAATGCTAGGCATGGTTGGTCACACCCTTGTACAGTTTGTCGATAACGTTATGGTGGGGCAGTTAGGAACAACAGAACTGGCTGCCATATCATTAGGAAATAGTTTTGTGTTTATTGCTATGGCAATTGGTATTGGTTTTTCTACTGCCATTACCCCTCTTATTGCCGAAGCGGATGCTGCTAAAAATCAAAGCACCCTTCAAAAGGTGTTGCAGGAAGGCATTCGTTTGTGTATTATCTTGGGTGTTGTGTTGTTTTTAGGGGTTTATATAGCTAAGCCATTATTGTTTAAAATGGGGCAAGAACCCGAAGTGGTTGCGCTTGCGTTTCCTTACTTAAACTGGGTGGCTTTTTCACTCATTCCGCTTGTTGTCTTTCAAGCGTTTAAACAATTTTCGGATGGAATGTCCCTTACACGCTACTCCATGTATGCTACCATACTGGCTAATGTGGTCAATGTTATCATAAACTATGTTCTCATTTTTGGTATTTGGATATTTCCAAAATGGGGCGTTACGGGTGCTGCTGTAGGTACACTAGCCTCGCGTGTTACCATGCTTGTTTTTATTGTTGTGCTGCTCTTGCGTGATCCGCGAACCGCTGCTGTTATGCGTAAATTAGTGCCTAGAGCTACCCACCTAAAAGAATTGAGGCAATTGCTAAAACTTGGACTTCCATCTTCACTTCAAATGTTTTTTGAGGTGAGCTTTTTCACATTTGCCGTATGGGTATGTGGTTTTTTAAGCAAAGACGCACAAGCAGCGAACCAAATTGCATTAAACCTATCTTCCATGACGTTTATGATAGCTATGGGGCTTAGCGTTGCTGCCACCATTCGCGTAGGCAACCAAAAAGGATTAGGTGCTTTTAAGGAGCTAAAACGGATTGCACTTTCTGTGTTTTTACTTACGCTACTGCTCGATGTGCTGTTTGCTGCGTTTTTTATTCTTTCTAATGATTGGCTTCCGTGGTTATATCTTGATGCTGATACAGGACTGGACACCTATGCCGTTGCTGAATTAGCGGCTTCATTGCTCTTTATTTCAGCCTTTTTTCAGATTTTTGATGGCGCACAAGTGGTTGCTCTGGGTAGTTTGCGTGGCTTACAAGATGTTCGTATTCCTACATGGATTACTTTTTTAGCATATGGACTAACGGGAGTCCCCGTGATGTTGTATTTGAGCCTACGCACATCGCTGGGCGCTAACGGAGTATGGATTGGTTTGTGTTTCGGGCTGGTAGTTTCGTCGTTGTTGTTGTATCTTCGTTTCCGTTATCTATCTAATAAATTAATACACATTCATGAGTAATAGCCTTCCAGCATTTTTGCTTGCTGATAACTCCAATCATCCTGAAGATGTTTTTGTAGTACACACGCAATTCCCTCGATTTATTTTAAATCTTTCCAATGATGATTTGGAGTGGTGGGAAACGTTTAGCAAAGAAGATAAAGAACAGGCTACAGGAGAGGTTGCACATTGGATTGAGGAAGCAACGGCTTTTTACGACAATGAAATTAAGCAGTACAAAGACTGATGGAGCAACTCTTACAATGGGATCAAGACCTTTTTTTATGGCTTAACGGCCTTGGGTCATCTCCGTTTGACGCTTTTTGGATGTTTGTTACCAACAAAAAAAACACCATTGCTTTCTATGTTATCGTAACGGCAATTTGCAGCAGGTGGTTGGGCTGGAAAAACACCCTTTGGTTTCTCCTTACTATTGGACTTCTTATCACCTTCACAGACCAAATAACAAACCTCTTTAAAGATGGGTTTCAACGTTTACGCCCCTGTCACGAACCAGAAGTGAAAGATGCAATGCGTTTGGTAAAACCTAGCTGTGGCGGTACATACGGTTACTTTTCAGGTCATGCTTCCAACTCATTTGCCATTGCTACCTTCTTTGTTATGTTACTAGCCAAACGTTTTAGCGTCTTGTACGGCCTTTTTGTGTTTGCGGCATTAGTGGCTTACAGTCGTATCTATATTGGGGTGCATTATCCGTTAGATGTGCTTAGTGGTGCGCTTTTTGGTATTTTTGGTGGGTGGTTATTTGCTAAAATCTATTTGAGATTTATTCCAAATCCGCTTTAATAAGTTCTGGATACGCTTGAAGAAACCTACTCACTCTGGGTTTTGAAACAGCTTTTATGTACGGATTATTGGGGTTGTTTTTTTCATAATCTTGATGATAATCCTCAGCCTGATAGAATACCTCAAATTTTTTAACCTCAGTTACGATTGGATTTTGATAACGCTTTGCAGCTTGTAACTTTTGAATGATATTTTCAATAGTATTTTTTTCTTCCAAAGTTTTATAGAATGCAATTGAACGGTAGTGTGTGCCTTTGTCAGGACCTTGTCGGTTTAACGTTGTGGGGTCATGGGAACCAAAAAACGCGTACACCAACGTCTCAAAGGAAACCTTTTTTGGATCATATATTACTTTTATGGTTTCTGCATGTCCCGTTCTTCCCGTTACTACTTGCTTGTAATTAGGATTTTTGGTTTGACCACCTGCATAACCAGAAATCACTTCCGCAACTCCGGCAATATGTTCATAAACAGCCTCTACGCACCAAAAACATCCTGAAGCAAAATAAGCAACTGCTTGCTCTTGCGATACGGCGTAGTTTTTTTGCGCAACAGGTTTTGGATTATCTACAGGCTTAGGTGCTGCTAATGTACATGCCGAGAAGAAAAGTGAGAAGGAGAGAAGACGCATAGCGTTAGGTGTTTTTAAATAATTCAGAAAACAATGTGCAAAAATACTGCCAACTTTTAGATTCCCGTAGTACTTCAAAAGCAGCAGGGTCAGAAAAGGTTTTTTGTTGCAATAATGCTGTTGCTATGGTCTCCGATAAAGCTGTTGGATTTGGTGCAGAAACCAAGCCCGTATTCACGGTTATGCTCTCTGCTAAACCACCTACTTGCGTCACAATACTGGGTTTTGAAAAATGTATTGCCATGGGAGTTATACCACTTTGGGTGGCACTTTTATAAGGTTGAACGACCCAATCACACGCTGAAAACCATAGTGCTATTGCTTTGTTAGACACAAATCGATCATGAAACAATACCATGTCATCCACCTTGAGCCTTGCTGCAAGTGTGCGATATGTTGATAAGGGTTCATAGGGTTCTCCTACTACCAGTAAGCGCACATTTGGATGCTTTTCTTTAAGCTGCGGTAGGCTTTTTATAAGAATATCCAATCCTTTATAAGGACGAATCAATCCAAAAAATAACAAGTATTTATGGCTGTTGCTTAACCCCAAATCTTGTAGTGCTTTTTCTTTTGAAAGCGGTTTTGGGAGTTGGGTGTTAATGGGATGGAAAAGTGTGTGAATCGTCTTCTCTGTTTGTTTTTTCAGATTATCAGCAACAGCCGTTGACATGCATAACACTTCATCTATGCGTTTAAGAAAGGATTTTAGTAAAAACTCATCTAAAGGTTTACGCTCATGTGGTATTGCATTATCAATCCATGCTATTTTTTTAACGGCAATACATTTTGCAATTACAACATAGGATAGTGCTAGCCAAGGCGTCCAATATCGAAACACAACAAGCCTGGGGTTTAGTGCCTTTATTCTTTTAGCCGTTTTCCACCACGACAGCGGATGCAGCGTGTTTATGGTTTGGTGTGCAGGTTTTGATAATGGTGTTTTTTCATCTGAAAAAGGTGTCTTTCCTGGGAATAAAATACGAGGATATAGTAGTGAAAATGAAAAAATAACAACTTCCTCTCCTTGCGCTTCAAGAGCGCTAACAAAAGCATTGTTGGTATCTGCTATACCACCTCGATAGGGAAATACAGGACCAACGACAACAATCATGTTAGTTGTGTTCGATGAGCACCCATTCGCCTTTAGAAAGTAAGGGTTCTGCTTGTTTGAATTTTACTGTTTTACGTTCGCCACTAACAACATTTTGAATGTCAACACGTTCGTTACGTCCAATTTTAGGCCGCTCACGGGTTATGGTTTCTTGTTTTTCAGCTGTTGGTCTACCCGAATGTTGCGAAGCTTTACGCATGGCTTGCTGATCTTGATTCAATACTTCTTCTTTAGAAGTGCTAACTCGTTCTTTTCGTCGCGTTGATCTTGCCTCGCGAATGGTACTCGCGTCTTGTGTTGGTAGTCCGCCTTTAAATAAAAATGAAATAATATCTCGATTAACAGTATCCATAAAGACACTGAACAACTCAAAAGATTCAAATTTGTAGATAAGCAATGGATCTTTTTGTTCATGCACGGCCAGCTGAACCGATTGCTTTAATTCATCCATTTTACGGAGATGATCTTTCCACGACTCATCAATAATGGCAAGACTTATATTCTTTTCAAAGTCTCGAATGAGGTTCTTTCCTTCGCTTTCAAACGATTTTTCTAAATCACTGACAACGTTTAGGGTCTTTATCCCATCGGTAAAAGGCACCACAATGCGCTTAAAGGTGTTGCTTTGATTTTGATAAACATCCTTAATAACAGGGAACACACGTGCTGCATTTTCCTCCATTTTTTGGTGATAATGCGCTAGCACCGCTTGGTAAACCGATTCTGTAAGTTGTTGTGCTGTTTGATTTTCAAAGTCTGCCGCAGTAATGGGGCTGGTAAGAGAGAACAAACGAATAAGTTCAAACTCAAATTGTTTGTAATCTTTATTGGCAAGGTTAACCGAGCAAATTTGATCACAAGTATCGTAAATCATGTTGGCGATGTCCAGCTGCAATCGTTCTCCGTTGAGGGCGTTATAACGACGTTTGTAAATTACTTCACGCTGCGCGTTCATCACATCATCATATTCAAGCAAGCGTTTGCGAATACCAAAGTTGTTTTCCTCTACCTTCTTTTGTGCACGTTCAATGGACCGAGTCATCATGCCGGCTTGAATTACTTCGCCTTCTTTGTGTCCCATACGATCCATCATTTTGGAGATACGTTCAGAACCAAACAAACGCATTAAATTATCTTCAAGCGAAACGTAAAACTGCGAACTACCTGGGTCTCCCTGACGGCCTGCACGCCCTCTTAGCTGACGGTCAACACGTCTAGAATCGTGACGTTCTGTACCAATGATGGCCAAACCACCTGCAGCCTTGACTTTATCGTTGATTTTAATGTCCGTACCACGTCCTGCCATGTTGGTTGCTATGGTAACAACCCCAGCATTACCTGCTTCGGCAACGACATCCGCTTCTTTTTTATGAAGCTTCGCATTCAATACATTGTGCTTTACTTTACGAATGTCTAGCATCCTGCTTAAAAGCTCTGAAATCTCAACGGAGGTTGTACCTATCAAAACGGGTCGTCCAGCTTGTGAAAGCTCGGTAACGTGTTCAATAACAGCATTGTATTTTTCCCGCTTTGTTTTGTAGATAAGATCGTTTTCGTCTTTTCGAGCAATAGGTTTATTTGTTGGAATTTCAATCACATCCAATTTATAGATTTCCCAAAACTCCCCTGCTTCAGTAATAGCAGTACCTGTCATTCCAGATAGTTTGCGGTACATGCGGAAGTAGTTTTGAAGCGTAATGGTCGCAAAGGTTTGCGTAGCTGCTTCAATCTTTACATCTTCTTTTGCTTCAATGGCTTGATGCAACCCGTCAGAATAACGACGCCCGTCCATAATACGTCCGGTCTGCTCATCTACAATTTTGACTTGATTTTCCATTACCACATAAGCAACGTCTTTTTCGAATAGGGTATAGGCTTTTAGCAATTGGTTCATACTGTGAATACGCTCACTCTTAACGCTAAATTCTTTAAAAAGCTCCTCTTTTTCTTTTGCTTCTTCTTCGGGTTCTTTGCCCTGTTGCTCAATAGCTAATATGGCACTTCCTAGGTCTGGTAGTACAAAAAAGTCAGCATCGTCTTCGTCTTTTGATAAGTATTCAACTCCTTTGTCAGTAAGTTCAATTTGATTGTTTTTCTCATCAATAACAAAAAGTAAGTCAGCATCTACTTTAGGCATCTCACGATTGTTGTCCTGCATGTAGAACCCTTCGGTTTTCTGTAAAAGTTGACGAATCCCTTCTTGACTTAAGAATTTGATTAGCGCTTTATTTTTTGGGAGTCCACGATAAACACGTAACAGCAACAATCCTCCTTCTTTAGTATTACCTTCGCTAATCAATTTTTTAGCTTGCGCTAAGACGGTGGTTAAGTGCTGGCGTTGTTGTGAAACAAGCGACGAAATTTTAGGTTTTAATGCATTAAATTCATGTCTGTCGCCATCTGGAACAGGTCCTGAAATAATTAACGGCGTACGGGCATCATCAACAAGGACAGAGTCTACCTCATCTACTATGGCATAGTTATGAGGACGTTGTACAAGGTCGTCTATCGAATGCGCCATATTATCACGCAAATAATCAAATCCAAATTCGTTGTTGGTACCGTAAGTGATGTCTGCTTTGTAAGCGTTTCTTCTTTCTTCGGAGTTTGGTTTGTGGTAATCAATACAATCTACCGACATACCATGGAACTCAAAAATGGGTGCCATCCATGCGCTATCTCGTTTAGCCAGATAGTCGTTTACCGTTACTAAATGAACACCTGACCCTGATAGAGCATTTAGGTAAACGGGGAGTGTAGCGACTAAGGTTTTTCCTTCACCCGTTTGCATTTCGGCAATTTTACCTTGATGCAATGCAATGCCTCCAATGAGTTGCACATCGTAGTGTACCATGTCCCAAGTCACTGATTTGCCAGCGGCATCCCATGCATTGGCCCAAAGTGCCATATCTCCCTTTATTTTTACGTTTGATTTTGTAGCAGAAATACTACGGTCAAAGGCAGTTGCTGTGACTTCAAGATGTTGATTTTCTTTGAATCGTTTCGCGGTTTCTTTTACAACAGCAAAAGCTTGTGGTAAAACTTGATCCAAATACGCTGCTACTTCGTCGTGCGCTTGTTGGGTGATTTGGTCAATTTCAGTGTAACGCACTTCTTTTTCATCAACATCAACGAGCGTGTCAATGGTTGCTTTTAGTGCATCTATTTTGTCGAAAAGGGGTTTTCGTATTGCGGCAATTTCTTGTTTAAATGTATTTGTTTTGTCACGTAGCTGATCGTTCGAAAAACCGTGTAGTTCCTCTGACGCTTGATGGACTTTAGCAACTAATGGATGCAGACCTTTGAGATCTTTTTTGGCTTTATCGCCAACAAATGTTTTAAGAATACCACTGAGTACACTCATAGAGAAGAATATAGGAAATCAAAAGTAAGGAAAAAAACGCGAAGGAAAGAGTGAATGAATTAGTATTCGTCTTCGTTCCAAAGATAATCTTCATCCGTGGGGTAATCGGGCCATATTTCTTGAATAGACTCGTATATTTCTCCCTCATCTTCAATAGATTGTAGATTCTCTACTACTTCTAAAGGAGCTCCTGTTCGGATTGCGTAATCAATGAGTTCATCTTTATTTGCTGGCCAAGGGGCGTCACTTAAATAAGATGCAAGTTCTAAAGTCCAGTACATAAAGTTATTTTTAGGAGCTGCAAAAATAAATTTTTATTGCAATTATGCAAGTAAAAATTTATTTACTTGGAATCCATTTGATTTCTTCCTTGTTATCCCAGAAAGTTAAAGCTCTTGCCAAACAAAAAAGGTAATCTGATAATCTGTTGAGATAGACCAATACTTCTTTGTCTACATAATCAACTCGACTGAGTTGAACCACAATGCGTTCGGCTCTGCGACAAACACAACGAGCAATGTGAGCGTGGGCTGCGCCTTTATTTCCGCCAGGCAGTATGAAATGTGTCATCTTTGGAAGAAAGGCTTCATAGGTATCAATGTAAGACTCCAAAATTTTTATGTCTTGATCACTTACTTTTTGAAAAGGTCTTTTTTGTTCTTTGGATTTGCTCGCAAGCTGCGCACCCATTGAAAATAACAAGTATTGTATGTTTTGAATCTCTTCTACACGCTCTATTGGAAGGTATTCCATTACCAATCCTAACCAAGAATTCAATTCATCTACAGTACCATAGGACTCAATTTTGAGATCACTTTTTGAAACACGGTACCCTCCAATAAGTGAGGTGTCTCCGTTATCGCCTGTTTTGGTGTATATTTTCATAGCTGCATCAAAATGTGGTGTAAAAGTACATAACTAAACTGATGTGATGAAGTTTTATTTTGTGTAAACTGCTCATTTTCAATATAGTTTAATTTTTAGGCCTTGAAAATGAGAAAAGTAACATAAGACCTGCGACAAAACCTCCAAGCCTAAAGATATAATCGCCATACTGCACATAAAACGTAATGTTGTATTGTGGGTAAATGGCTGCTGTCAGTACGTTTTTGGTGTAATAATCCAGCTGTTCGGTTACAACTCCAAGTGGTGTAATAAAACCAGAAATACCTGTATTTGCAGCGCGTACAACAGGCCTTCTAGTCTCAATGGCGCGCAAACTTGCATAAGCCATGTGGTGTTTATGCCCTGGTGTGTTTCCCCACCAAGCATCGTTGGTCATGATCGCCAAAATAGTTGCTCCTTCTCTTACATACCCCGTTACATATTCACCATAAACAGATTCATAGCATATTACAGGACTAATCTTATACCCGCTGTACAAGGGAAAGGCAGCACGATCTTTTTGGGTAGCGCGTGTAAATACTGTGCCGCCAAAATCGAGCATCACATTACCTAAAAGAGGTTCAAGAATAGTTCGATAGGGCAAGGTTTCAACGCCAACCACCAGTTTTGATTTGTGGTATACATGAACTCCTGTGCTATCTGTCAAAAAAGCACTGTTGTAAAAATCAGCCCATACTTTATTTTGAAGTTTATTGGCTGAATAGGTTTTGTTTTGTTCCGAATAGGTTTCATAAAATTGAATACCGCTTAACAATTGCGTGTTATTGGATGCCGCAAACGACAGGAGCTTGGTGTATAGCGGACTTTTTTCAAATGTTGATAATCGCTCACCTGCCCCCTCTGCAAAATAGGTCTCAGGGGTTATGATTACATCTGGATTTTTTGAAAGCTCATTTGTGATTTGATGAACCAAGCTGTCCTGTAGTTGCTGGTGCGAAAGTCCGTATTTTTCGGTGTATGGATCAATGTTCGGTTGAACAAGCGTAATGGTAACGGTTTCCTCTTTGTTTCCCTCGTATTTTATTGACAAGTAAGCCGACAATCCAAGTGGTAAAAAAAGAATAATAAAGGGTTTCACCCATGTAACACCCATTTTCTTGTTGACGCTGTATTTTTTTATACAACCATAAACGGAGAGATTTACCATCCATACCCAAAGAGTTCCACCGAGCACCCCTGTAAATTCGTACCATTGTATCCAACTTGTTTGCGTAGCAAATCCATTTCCAAGGTTTAACCATGGCCAAGAAAAATCCCATTGTAAGTGCAATTTTTCAAAGCAAATCCAAGCAAGCGGTAAAAAAATAAACCCTGCTTTTGCTCCTAGTTTTTTGTCAATCCTACGCCATAGGACTACCACAAGTGTCATGAGTAAACTATTTATGAACATGGCGAAAAACATTCCAAAAATAGTGGCATTCCACAACCACCAAGTTGTGATAGCATTCCACACAAAGAACCCCAAATAAATCCGACCAAAAAACGGCCAAAAGGAATCTCTTTTCGTTTTATCTAACAGATATAACAATGGGATAAGTGCAACAAAAAGGAGCGGCGTAAATCCGTTTGTTGGCCATGAAAGCCCCAACAAAACGCCAAACAACAGAGATAGAGTGATTTTAACAGGCATTTTGCTAATGTACAATTTTGTGTAAGTTTGTTCTACTTAACCAAGTGTTTTTACTCATGAGAATTATCCACTACGTTCCTAATACACTTACGCTGCTAAACGGTTTTTCTGGATGCATGGCCTTGCTTTCTTTGGTTGAAGAGAATTATAAGATGGTTTTGGTCTGGATATTGATAGGTGTCTTTTTAGATAGTGTAGACGGTCTAGTTGCTCGTGCTTTTAAGGTTAATTCTGACATTGGAAAACAACTTGATTCATTGTCCGATGTGATATCTTTTGGTTTAGTTCCTGGATTTTTTATGTACCAATACCTGTATAAATTTTTGCCTTACGAGCTTGTTCCTTTGTCGTTATTAGCTTTTGTGATTACGTTATCTGTTATATACAGGCTAGCACGATTTAACGTTACTTCTTCAAGTCAACTAGACTTTGAAGGCATGCCCAGTCCTGCTTATGCGCTGTTTGTGATTGGAATCCCTTTTATTCCCATAGAAATAAATCCACTCATTATAATTGCTATTGTTGCGCTGCTAACCCTTTTGATGGTGTCCAAATTCATGCTGCCAAGTCAGAAATTTGTCAACGGAAAGCCAACTACATTCGCTTTGGTTTTTGCTTTAATCGCACTGCCTGTGCTGCTGTTTTTTCGCTCACAAGCACTATCTGCTGTAGTACTTGCTTATGCGATTTTTGGAATAATATATATGCGGTTTAGAGGCTGATTTTCTTTTTGCGCAATTCAAAGTTTTGGCCTAAATATACCTTTCGCACAAGCTCATCTTGTGCTAATTCTTCTGGAGTACCGGTTTTTAAAATTTTACCTTCAAACATAAGGTATGTTCGATCGGTAATGGCTAAGGTTTCTTGCACATTATGATCTGTAATAAGAATACCGATATTCCGTTTTTTGAGGTGCGCTACAATCTTTTGAATGTCTTCTACAGCTACCGGGTCTACTCCAGCAAAAGGTTCATCGAGCAACACAAATTTTGGATCAGTAGCCAACGCTCGAGCAATTTCGGTTCGTCTGCGTTCTCCACCAGAAAGCAAGTCGCCACGGCTTTTTCGAATATGTGTTAGTCCAAATTCTTCAAGAAGCGCCTCTGTTTTATCGTCTTGCTCTTTTTTGGAAAGATCGGTAAGTTCAAGAACGCTTTTGATGTTTTGTTCCACCGTAAGTTTACGAAAAACAGAAGCTTCTTGTGCCAAATATCCAATACCGCTTTGTGCACGTTTATACATGGGGAATTTTGTAATGTCCATGTCATCTAAATAAATGTGTCCAGTTAAGGGTTTGATCAACCCAACAATCATATAAAAAGAGGTTGTTTTTCCTGCACCATTTGGCCCTAACAATCCAATGATTTCTCCTTGATTAACCGTAACAGATACCTTGTCTACTACTTTTCTACTTCTATAGGTTTTGGTGATGTTTTCAGCGTACAGCTTCATGGTTGCTTTTTAGGAGTTTTGTTTATGATGCTTATTGCATTCTTTTGTGCACCGATTTTGAAATAAAGATACTCACTTCATATAAAATCATAATAGGAATAGCTACAATAATTTGACTTGCTATATCTGGAGGGGTAATAATTGCAGATAGTGTAAGCACAATCACCAATGAAATTTTACGATACTTGCGCATAAACGCTGGTGTAATGAGTCCAACTTTAGTTAAGAAATAAACCAAAATTGGCAATTCAAAAATAAATCCGGCAGATAATACGGATGCGCGAACCAAAGCCGTGTAGCTGCTTAAGTCAAAGTCATTGAAAATTTCACTACTCACACTATAGGTTCCCAAAAAACGCAGCGATAGGGGTGTGATGATGAAGTACCCAAACAATACACCTACAAAAAACAATAGGGAAGAGGCAAAAATAAACCCACGTGCTTGCCTGCGTTCTCGCTTTAACAACCCAGGGCTGATAAATTGCCACATTTGATAAATAACATACGGAAAGGCAACAATAAATCCGGCAGTAATGGATGTCCAAATATGAGCCGAAAACTGTCCTGCTACCGTTCTACTTTGTACGCGAAAAGGAAGTTCATCTAGGCAAAAACCTTCATCAAAACCAAGGGCTTGAGCGGCACTACATAGCCATTTATAAGTCAAAAAGTCTTGCTTTTTAGGTCCAAATAATAGGTAGTCGAAAATAAAATCTTTGGCTAAAAAGGCAGCGCCTCCCGCAATAACGATGGCCAGAATACTACGAATAAGATGCCAACGGAGTTCCTCTAAATGCTCCAAAAAGGGCATGGCTTTATTTTCCATACGTTAATAAATACCTTCGTTTAAAATGTCATGAATATGTACAATGCCCATATAGGTTTCATCTTCAATGACAATAATCTGACTAATTTCTTTTTCTTGCATAAGCACAAGTGCTTCTTTAGCAAGCATTTTCTGCTGTACTATAACAGGACTTTCGCTCATGATATCTCGAGCAGTTAAGCTCGTGAAATCAACTGTTGATTGCATCATGCGTCTAAGGTCACCATCCGTAATAATGCCAATAACATGTGTGCCATTACTAACGGCTGTGGCACCAACGAGTTTCGTAGAGATTTCAGAAATAACGTCTCCAATAGGTGTATTGGGACTAACAACAGGTTTTTTGTGCGCTTGAATCAAATGCCCTAGTTCAACATGAAGTGCTTTGCCAAGAGCGCCACCTGGATGCGAGCGTGCAAAATCTTCAGCTTTAAAACCACTGAGTTCCATCAAGCAAATGGCTAAAGCGTCTCCCATTACAAGTTGTGCTGTGGTGCTTGTTGTGGGTGCAAGGTTGTTGGGATCGGCCTCATGTGGAATGCCTACATGTAGCACTGCGTCTGCATGTTGTGCTAAAAACGCATTTGGATTTGCCGTCATGCCAACAAGTTTATTCCCTCTGTTTTTGAGCAACGGAACAAGTGTTTTAATCTCAGCGCTTGTTCCACTTTTTGATAAACAAATTACAACATCATGTTGATCAATCATACCCAAATCGCCGTGAATGGCATCAGCGGCATGCATAAAAATGCTTTTTGTTCCTGTAGAATTAAGGGTGGCGTTAATTTTCATAGCAATGATGGCACTTTTGCCAATCCCGGTAAGTACTACACGACCCTTACTTTGATGAACCCATTGTGTTACTTTTTCAAAATCAGAAGTAAGTTGAGCGCTTAAACCTGCCACTGCTTCTGACTGTTGTGCAATTACAACTTCCGCGAGGTTTAATATGGATTTAGAATTATTCAATTCGTATTGATATATAAACAGATTTAACGTATATTGTGGTTACAAATGTACAAAACCCAAGATGAAGCTACAGGTCGAAGGCAAAACACTTAGTTTACAAGCCTCGTTAAAGAAATTTTTCGGTTTTAACGAATTCAGAGGATTACAAGAAGATGTTATTAAAAGCGTGCTTAACAAAGAAAACACCTTTGTTATCATGCCTACTGGAGGAGGTAAATCTCTATGTTATCAACTTCCTGCCTTAGTGCAGCCCGGAACGGCTATTGTCGTTTCTCCGCTGATTGCACTTATGAAAAACCAAGTAGATGCTATTCGTGGTATCTCAAAGAGTGACGGTGTGGCGCATGTGCTCAATTCCTCTTTGAGTAAAACACAAGTAGAAATTGTGAAGCAGGATATCAGTTCTGGACTTACAAAACTCCTGTATGTTGCACCAGAATCCCTAACAAAAGAAGATTACGTTGCCTTTCTGCGTACAGTAACCATAAGCTTTTTGGCCATTGATGAAGCGCATTGCATTTCGGAATGGGGGCACGACTTTAGACCTGAGTATCGGAATCTTAAATCCATCATGCAGCGTATTGGAGACAATATTCCGATTATTGGACTAACGGCTACCGCAACACCAAAAGTTCAAGAGGACATTTTAAAAAATCTGAACATTTCTGATGCAACAACATATATGGCTTCCTTTAACCGCCCTAATTTATTTTATGAAGTTAGACCTAAGACAGCTCAGGTGGACCGAGATATTATATCGTTTGTTAAAGGTAACAAAGGTAAATCAGGTATTGTATACTGTTTATCACGTAAAAGAGTAGAAGAACTTGCACAAGTTTTACAAGTCAATGGAGTCAACGCCTTGCCGTATCACGCAGGATTGGACACCAAACAGCGTGTACATAATCAAGATAGTTTTCTAAAGGAAGATTGTGATGTTATTGTAGCAACTATTGCTTTTGGAATGGGTATTGATAAACCCGATGTGCGTTTTGTTATACACCACGATATACCAAAAAGTATTGAAAGCTATTACCAAGAAACAGGGCGTGCTGGTCGTGATGGAGGAGAGGGGCATTGTTTGGCCTTCTATGCATATAAAGACATTGAAAAACTTGAAAAATTTATGGCTGGAAAGCCACTTGCTGAACAAGAAGTTGGCTATGCACTGCTTCAAGAAATGGTGGCTTATGCTGAAACATCCATGTCACGCCGAAAATTTATTCTCCATTACTTTGGAGAGGAATTTGATGGGGTAAATGGTGATGGCGCAGCTATGGATGATAATGCACGTAATCCCAAGCCTAGAGTTGAAGCTCAAGAAGAAGTCAAATTGCTTATTCAGTTAATACAGAATACCAACCAACAATATAAAATCAAAGAGCTTGTTCATATCATGACAGGTAAAGAGACCCCCATTTTGGTGTCTCATAACATTCAGTCAAATACTTTCTTTGGTGCAGGGAAATCCCATGATATAGCTTATTGGAAGGCATTGTTGTCACAACTCTTAGTAGCAGGTTATCTCAATAAAGAAATTGAAACTTACGGCGTCATAAAATTAAATGAAAAAGGGATTTCTTTTCTAGAAAAGCCACACAGCTTCCTCATGACTGAAAACCACCTTTATGATAATAGTGCACCTGTTTCTGCTCCAGTTAAAGCTGCAAGTTTCGAAGTTAAACTTCATAAGATGTTGCTTAAGCTACGCAAAGAAGTAGCTGAAAAATTTGAGGTACCTCCTTATGCTGTTTTTCAAGAGTCATCCATTCAAGATATGTTGATTAAATATCCTGTTACTATTGAAGAGCTCACACATATTCATGGGGTAGGAGAGGGAAAAGCTAATAAATTTGGCAAACCTTTTGTTGCACTTATTGCTTCTTATGTGGAAGAAAATAATATTATCAGGCCTGAGGATTTGATTATTAAAAGTACAGGAGCTAACTCCGCACTAAAATTATTTATAATTCAAAATATCGACAGAAAATTACCATTGAGCGATATTGCTGATGCTAAAGGCATGGAGCTTTCAACATTTTTAGATCAATTGGAAACAATTGTTTTTTCTGGGACAAAAGTAAATATTCAGTATGCCATTGATGACCTCTTTGATGAAGATCAGCAAGAAGAACTACAAGAGTATTTTTTAGAAGCTGAAAACGATGACATACATGAGGCTGTTGAAGAATTTGAGGGCGACTATGAGGAAGAAGATTTACGTATTTTCAGAATAAAATTTATGAGCGAAGTGGCAAACTAATCTTTTTATGGCTACTTTCGCAGCGCATTAAAAAGTTCACATGAAAGAAGGAATATTTGCCGTTTTTACTACGGATAAAGGAATCATCAAAGTACGTCTAACACACAACGAAACACCGGGAACGGTTGGAAACTTTGTTGCCCTTGCCGAAGGAAACTTAGAAAACACACACAAACCACAAGGGAGTCCATATTATGATGGATTGGCATTTCACCGTGTTATTGAAAATTTTATGATTCAAGGCGGATGTCCATTGAGTACTGGTACAGGCGGTCCGGGCTATCAGTTTGATGATGAGATTCACCCAGATTTAAAACATGACAGAGCTGGTGTATTGTCTATGGCTAATGCAGGCCCAGGCACCAATGGTAGCCAGTTTTTTATCACACATAACGAAACGTCATGGCTTGATGGAAAGCACACCGTTTTTGGTTTTGTAGAAGAGGGTCAAGAAGTTGTGGATCAGGTTACACAAGGCGATACGATTACATCCCTAGTTATTGAACGAGTTGGTGATGCAGCTCAATCGTGGAATGCTGTAGAATCATTTAGACTTTTTGAAGGAAGTCGTGAGGCGCGTTTACAGGAAGCACGTGAGGCACAAGAAAAAGCATTAGATAAAGTTGCTGCTGGATTTGAAAAAACAGACTCAGGACTGCGTTATCAGTTTATCCAACGCGGTGAAGGAACTGCTTCAGAAAATGGAAAAAATGTATCGGTACATTACAAAGGACAACTTTTAGACGGTACTGTTTTCGATTCCTCTTACAAACGAAATCAGCCCATTGAATTTACACTTGGTGTTGGGCAAGTAATTCCTGGTTGGGATGAGGGTATTCAACTTCTTGCTGTTGGTGACAAAGCACGTTTTGTGATTCCAAGCGAACTGGCTTATGGTTCTCAAGGTGCGGGCGGTGTTATTCCACCAGATGCCACGCTTATTTTTGATGTTGAATTGGTAGCTGTCGGCTAAATCTTCCATTTAATATTACAACCTAGACTAGGTTTTTGAAGTGTGTCAATTGCTTTTCCAGCAAGTTGTGCATCTAATGCCGTACGCAAGTCTTTTCCTGTTACAGGTATTTCATTTCCAGGCCTGGAATCGTCCATTTGCCCTCTGTACGACAGCTTGTTATTAGCATCAAAAAGATAGAAATCGGGTGTACAAGCAGCATCATAGGCTTTTGCAGTTTCTTGGCTTTCGTCGTATAGGTATGGAAATGAAAAGCCGTAATTCAACGCTGTTTTTTTCATTAATATAGGATCGTCATCTGGATAGTTTTTGACGTCATTGCTTGAAATGGCTACAAACCCAATTCCCTTTTTTTGATAGTCATGTGCCAAGGCAGTAATTCCATCCATTACATGAATCACATAAGGACAATGATTGCAAATAAACATGACAACAGTTCCATTATCTCCTGACGCTTTATCAAAAGTGTACACTTGACTATCAATTGTGTTGGGAAGCGAAAAATCAGGTGCCTTGGTACCTAATGCTAACATGTTGGAGGGTGTCCGTGCCATAATTTTTTTTCAAAAATAATGATAAAAACTCAGCGGATAACTTCTTCACCTTTTTCCTTTTTAATAAACGCAATGGCTTCGGATAAAAGTTCTTGAAAGGATTCAAGATGTTCTTTGTAGATGAAAATTTTATGCTTTGTTAAAGCACTTTTTTCTTGTGTTCTTTTTGATTCGGTAATCACCAAGAAATAGTCTTTTGCTTTGGTTTCTTTTACATCAAAGAAATAATGTCTTGAACCCGCATGAAGACAGCCTTCTCTAACACTTTTTAGGTATTGATTTTTGGACATAAGTAAAGATTTGAATTACGAAAATACAAATCTTTATTATTTAAAGTGTTTCCTCTTCTAAACGCTGTTCTTCGTAAAGTTCTTTGTAGTATCCCGCTGTTTTGACAAGATCGTTGTGTGTGCCAAATTGTGAAACGCTACCATCTTTAAGGATAAGAATATAATCGGCATTTTTTGCAGATGATACCCTGTGACAAACAATTATCGTTGTTGTGTCAACGGTACTTTTGTTGAGCTCATTAAGGATTGCTTCCTCTGTTTCTGTATCTACTGCTGATAAGCAGTCATCTAATAACAGGATTTTCGGTTTTTTAATTAGTGCACGTGCTATAGATACGCGCTGTTTTTGACCACCAGAAAGCGTAATACCTCTTTCGCCAAGCATGGTATCGTATCCTTTGGCAAAATCAATAATATTTTCATGAACTGCAGCTTGCTTTGCAGCAGCCTCAATTTCGTCTTGTGTGGCATCTGGTTTTCCAAAACGGATGTTGTGGGCGATGGTTTCAGAAAACAGAAAGGGTTGTTGTGGAACGACCCCCATGCTTTCACGAATTTCATTTTGTGCATACATATCTATGGGAGATCCGCCTAGTATCACATGACCAGAGTGTGGTAATTGTGTTTTAGCTAATAATTGTAATAGTGTTGTTTTTCCTGACCCTGTTGGTCCCATTATAGCTAAAGTTTTTCCCGCTTCAAGCGTAAAAGACACATCTTTTAGGGCTTGAATTCCGGTATCGTCATATTTGAAAT
Source organism: uncultured Flavobacteriaceae bacterium (assembly GCA_938092005.1). Lineage (GTDB taxonomy): Bacteria > Bacteroidota > Bacteroidia > Flavobacteriales > Flavobacteriaceae > UBA7446. Next base: position 54,644 of record CALKOU010000004.1, read on the forward strand.
TTACTTTTTCAAATGCAATGCCAACATCAGATATCTTTTTAGTGGCTTTGATGTTGTCTTGAATTTCGGGTTCTTGACCTAAGAATTCGTTGATGCGTTTTTGAGAAGCTTCTGCCTGTTGCACAATAGACGTTACCCAACCTACTGTAGCTACCGGCCACGTGAGCATGTTTACGTAAATGATAAATTCAGCCAACACCCCTAGCTCAATCTGACCGTTTATATATTGATTTCCTCCAATAAAAATAACCAAGATATTACTGATGCCTATGAGCAATATCATCATGGGGAAAAACCATGCCTGAACTTGAACAAGTGACATGTTTTTATCTCTACTATCAGCCGAAATAGTTCCCATTTCTTGAACACGGTTTTGCTCAATTGCATAAGACTTTATAATGTTGATACCGCTAAACGATTCTTGGCTAAAAGTGGAAAGCTTTGCTAACATTTGCTGCACTAATGTACTGCGCTCGTGAATGGCCCTACTTAGTCGATAGATAAGGAACGATAATATGGGTAATGGTAGGAGGGTGTATAGCGTTAGTTTAGGGGCAACACTAATCATGTAGCTCACCACAATTACAAAAAGTGTAATCGTATTAATGCTGTACATCAGTGCCGGACCTACGTACATGCGTACTCTAGAAACGTCTTCACTTATTCTACTCATCAAATCACCAACGCGATTTTGCTTAAAGAAGCGTAGCGATAACTTTTGATAATGATCGTAAATGGTGTTTTTGAGATCATATTCAATATGTCGCGATACATTAATGATGGTTTGACGCATGCTGAATGTGAAACCACCCGAAATGAGTGCAGCGCCAATAATAAGTGCAATGTTGGTTAAAAGGGTCTTTTTAATCTCGCTTAAATCAGTAGCTTCACTACTGATAAATTGCTCTATTGCAGTAATAGAATCCCCCACAAGGCTGGGTGCTAATACAGCAAATACACGCGAGGATACGGTGAACAAAAGTCCAAGTAATAAAAGAGATCGATATTTTCTGAGGTATCTGTTTAGATATTGAAGCGCTCGCAACGTTTTTTTTACGAAGATATGATTTTAGGTCTTTGCATCAAATCTTGTTTAGTATATCCTTTAAATAAACTATTTTTGCGACCTTAAAGACGTTCCTATTCATGATTACCAGACGCCATCTTCGCACTAAGGTTATGCAAGCCCTTTATGCGCAACAACTAGATCCAACCGATGACCTTGCTATTCGCGAGTCATGGATATTGAAAAGCAGCCAGGATTTTCACCTACTATACCTTACACTTTTAGATTTGTTTAGAGAACTTCACACCTGTGGCTATGCATTGTATCAGAAGAATACCAAAAAGCATTTGCAAGTAGATGAAATCGAGACCAACCCTAAGTTTTTTAGCAACAAAGCATTAGCGGCATTGTTGAATAACAGTGTTTTGGACGAGCAATGCACCAAATACAAGCTTAAATATTGGAAAAATCACGATGAGTATGTGCGTCTTATTTGGGATGAAATTTCCTCAAGTAGCCTATATTCAGACTACATAAAGCAGGGTGCTACTTCTTTTGAAGAAGATCAAGAACTTTTGGTTCAGCTATTTACCAAAGTTATCGCACCGTTTGATCGTTTAGGGGAGTTTATGGAAGAAGTCAACATCTCTTGGGTTGATGATGCTCCCTTAGCCAATACCATTGTTCGAAACAGTCTTAAACGCATCACTGCAGCTGATGCCGTTATAACAACGCTTTACAAAGATGAAGACGATCAAAAGTTTTCATTAGCGTTATTTCGTAAAGTAGCATTAAACAAAAAAGAGCTGACGCAAGAAATTGCCGGCCGAACACCTAATTGGGATCCAGAGCGAATAGCGGAGTTAGATTACACATTGCTTATAATGGCCTTAACGGAGTTGCTCTATTTCCCTTCAATTCCAGTTAACGTTACCATTAATGAATACTTAGAAATTGCAAAAGAATATGCGACGCCAAAAAGCAGCATGTTCATAAACGGTATTTTGGATAAACTCGTGAAAGACTTCACGGAACAAAAACGCATTCGGAAAAATATACGTGGAATGCAGTAATATGTTTATTTTTGAAAAAATCTTTTAAATCATGAAATCATTTTTATTGGCATTAGTTGCCCTATCCATTTTGAGTTGTTCTGAAAACGCCTCAAAAAAAGTGAAACAAGAAAACGTTGAGGAAGCTGAAGCTCGTCAAGAAGCAAACAGTAATCTCCCTGTGATGACGTTTGAAAAAACCGAACACGATTTCGGAACCATTAATGAAGGAGATGTTGTTGAAACGTCTTTTGTGTTTACCAACACAGGTAAAAGCGATTTGACCATTCTGGATGCCCGAGGTAGTTGTGGCTGTACCGTTCCTGAGTATCCCAAGGACACGCCAATAGCACCTGGAGCATCAAGTGAAATCAAAGTAAAATTTGACTCTGCCAACAAGCCTGGTAGTCAAATGAAAACAGTAACACTTACTACCAATACAGAACGCGGTCGTGATATCATTCGTATTAAAACAATGGTTACACCAGACCCGATTAAAGAACAACAACGCCAAGCGGCACGTAAACAAGCAAACCAATAATTATGTTAATATTTCAAGCTACCGGTGGAAGCAATTTCACATTTTTAATCCTCATGTTTGGGGTTATGTTTTTGTTTTTAATCTTGCCACAACAACGTCGTGCCAAGAGAGAGCGCAACTTTAAAAACAACCTTAAAAAAGGAGATTTAATAGTGACAAAAGGCGGTATTCACGGAAAGGTGATTGAAATCAATGACAGCAACGATACCTGTGTCATTGAAACAATGGCGGGTAAAGTAAAAGTAGAGCGTAGCCTTATTTCACAAGAAATGAGTAAACAACGCTCATCAAACGGTAAAAAATAAACATCCAAACACCAGTTTCTCGACCATTTCGAGAAACTGGTGTTTTTATTATATGTATAAAAGTCTAATACGTCCTATTCTATTTCTTTTTGATCCAGAAAAGGTTCATTATTTTTCTTTTTCTACTATTCGCTTGCTTCATCGTATTCCCTGTGCAGGCTTCCTTATTCGTAAGCTATTTCATGTAAGCAATCCATCTTTGGGACGTGAGGTTTTTGGTATTCGCTTTCCTAATCCAGTAGGTCTTGCTGCTGGTTTTGACAAAGATGCCAAGCTATATAAGGAGCTCGCTAATTTTGGTTTTGGTTTTATCGAGATAGGTACCGTGACCCCTAAGCCACAAGATGGCAATCCAAAACCACGTCTTTTTAGACTTAAGGATGACAAAGGTATTATCAATCGCATGGGATTTAATAATCACGGTGTTATTACTGCTGCACAACGCTTACGATCTAACAAAAATATCATCATTGGTGGTAATATTGGGAAGAATAAAATAACGCCCAACGAAAATGCCCAAGAGGATTATCTTATTTGTTTTGATGCTCTCTTTGATGTCGTTGATTACTTTGTGGTAAATGTAAGTTCTCCCAACACACCTAACTTGCGTGATTTGCAAGAAAAAGAACCGTTAACGGCATTACTAAATGTTTTGCAAAAGCAGAACGACACCAAAACCAAACGCAAACCCATACTGCTAAAAATTGCACCTGACCTTACAGATGCGCAACTAGATGACATTATTCAAATAGTTGCTGATACTAAAATAGATGGTGTTATTGCTACCAATACCACTATTGCTCGGGACGGATTAAAAACACCTGGCAATGTCACTTCTGAAAAGGGGGGGCTTAGTGGGAAACCAGTAACAAAACGCAGTACTGCAGTAATTAAATACCTTCACACAAAAAGCAAGGGTGCTTTCCCTATTGTAGGGGTTGGCGGTATTCACACACCAGAAGATGCAAAAGAAAAACTTAAGGCGGGTGCTTCACTAATACAACTCTACACAGGTTTTGTTTATGAAGGCCCTGCAGTTGTAAAACGCATAAATCGCTTTTTAAGCTAAAAAGCGAGCCTTTTTGACGTAGGATACCACCACCATTTGTTTCTCGACTGTTAAACAATTTAAAAAAAATTGTACATTAGTGCATAATTTGTTTAACCTAAATCTATAATATGAATGATTTATTGTTGTCTATCATCGTAGGCATTGTCGCTGGCTTCCTTGCTGGCAGAGTTATGAAAGGAAAAGGCTTTGGCCTTGTAGTTAATCTTTTAGTAGGTGTTGCTGGCGCTATATTGGGCGGTTGGCTTTTTGGTAATTTTGGGATTTCATTAGGAGAGGGCATCATTGGTGCTTTGTTAACTGCCTTTATTGGAGCACTTGTATTACTATTTATTATTGGATTAATAAAAAAGAGCTAATGGCTATGAAAGGGGCAGGTATATCCTGTCCCTTACTATTTTTTTACCCTAAGCTTATTTACATGAAAAAACATTACACAACTACTATTATCGTATTGGTTCTTAGTTTTGGTGCCCAATTTATAACGGCGCAATGTGGCACAAGTTCAACGGTATACGCTTTTGATTACGATGGTCGTACCTACGAAGTTGTTAAAGAAAATAAATCGTGGACAGATGCCGCAGCGTGTGCAGTTATGCGTGGCGGAAAACTAGCTGAAATCAACAATGCTGCAGAAAACACAGCTATTTTCAACGCATTATCAAATGAAGCAGGAATAACACTTTCTTCAACATCCACCAGCAATGGCGGTGGCGCTTCTTATGTGTGGATTGGCGGGAATGATATCACAACTGAAGGTAGTTGGATTTGGGACGGTGATAACAAAGATACTTCGACACCATTTTGGTCAGGAACTAAAGCAGGTACGTCTGTTAACTCACTCTATAATAACTGGGGAGAAACGAATGCGCAAAACGAACCCGATAATTACATGCCTTCGCCTTCGAGTCCCGATCAAGATGGGCTTGCAATTGCCTTAAATGCCTGGCCAACTCATTTGCCTTCAGGTTTTGGGCTTGGTACTGCTGGTCAATGGAATGACATCGATGCATCTCAAACACTCTACTATATTGTAGAGCATAACAAAACGCTGTCTCACGAAACGTTTACTCCAGACAGTATTAAGGTTTATGTTTCAAAGTCAAATGAGCTGTTTGTTGACGCTCAAAATTGGATATTAGAATCGATTGAAATTTTTGATGTTACAGGAGCGAAAATCATAACAACTGCCGCTACATCCTTAAAACAAAATAAAATGGATATTTCTGAATTTAACAAAGGGGTTTATCTTGTTAGAATAATTACCAGTTCGGGAGACTCAACGATTCGAAAGATTTTGAAGTAACTCTTTATGTTTTGGAGTAAGATGAAGCAAACACGTCAGTTCGAGCTTGTGTTGAGTTTATCAAAGTGTACAACGGGTTAACGTAATGCCCTCAAGGCATTCTGTTTTACTTTTTGTAGTGTAATCTTTGATTTAAAAGGATTGTTTAAATTGCTGCTTTGAAACAAAACAATGCACATGATAGACTTAGCATTACGCTCAGCACAAGACTACCACAACGCAAAAGCGGCAGCCACTAATAATTCCGAATCTTTTTGGGATGACATTGCTAACCAATTTGAATGGCATCAAAAATGGGATAAAACATTGGATTATGATTTTCACAAACCAGAAGTAAAATGGTTTCTGGGAGGTAAATTAAACATTACCGAAAATTGCCTTGACCGATATGTGAAGTCACAACCCGATCAAACGGCTATTATCTTTGAACCTAACGACCCCAAAGAAGCAGCACAACATATTTCGTATAAAGAGCTGCACAGTCGTGTGTGCCGAGTTGCCAATATGCTCAAGGCAAATGGAGCCAAAAAAGGGGATAGAATTTGCATTTATATGCCCATGGTACCCGAACTGGCTGTTACTGTTTTGGCATGCGCTCGCATTGGCGCAATTCATTCGGTTGTTTTCGCAGGCTTTTCCGCAGCAGCACTTGCTGCCAGAATTAACGATGCCGACTGCACCATGCTTATCACCGCTGATGGTGGTTTTCGAGGAGCAAAAATAACACCACTTAAAGATATTGCAGATGAAGCACTTGAACAATGCCCAACAGTGCAAAGTTGTATTGTGCTAAAAAGAACGGGGCAAAAAGTTGCTTGGAATTCAGTAGATATTTGGTGGCATGACGCCCTTGAAAAGGTAGATGATAATTGTCCTGCCGAAATCATGGATAGCGAAGACCCCTTGTTTATTTTATACACTTCTGGATCTACAGGTAAACCAAAAGGAATGGTGCATAGCTGTGGTGGTTATATGGTTTACACAGCCTATTCGTTTCAAAATGTTTTCCAGTACCAAAAAGGAGATGTGTATTGGTGTACTGCCGATATTGGATGGATTACCGGACATTCCTATATTATCTATGGTCCGTTGGCTGTAGGGGCAACTACGGTTATGTTTGAAGGAATACCATCTTATCCAGACTATGATCGTTTTTGGGAGGTTTGTGCAAAGCACCAAGTCAACCAGTTTTACACAGCTCCAACCGCCATTCGTGCCTTACAAAAGCACCCCAGTACATTGGTTGATAAACACGATTTGTCATCGTTAAAAGTACTCGGCTCTGTGGGAGAACCCATTAATACTGAGGCATGGCACTGGTATGATGATCACGTTGGAAAAAACAAATGTCCCATTGTAGATACTTGGTGGCAAACGGAAACGGGTGGTATTTTGATTTCTTCTTTGGCTGGAGTTACCAAACAAAAACCAACCTATGCCACACTGCCTATGCCGGGTATACAAGCTGTTTTGTTAGACAATGAAGGAAACGAATTGGAGGGAGAAGCGGAAGGTATTTTGGCCATAAAACATCCTTGGCCATCTATTGCACGTACCATATGGGGCGATCACAATCGTTATAAAAACGTGTATTTCAGTGCATATCCGGGTTATTATTTCCCTGGTGATGGTGCACTACGTGACGCACAAGGAAATTTCCGAATCACCGGTAGGGTAGACGATGTAGTTATTGTTTCGGGTCATAACCTCGGAACAGCACCTATTGAAAACGCACTCAACGAACACCCTAATGTTGTGGAAAGTGCAGTCGTTGGATTTCCGCACGATGTAAAAGGAAATGCACTTCATGCTTTTGTGATTGTAAAAGATGCGGCTGAGCAAGACGGAGTACTTGTAAGTGAGTTACGCGCGTTGGTTGCAAAAACCATTGGACCCATTGCTAAACCCGATCGTATTCAAGTGGTGAGCGGTTTGCCAAAAACACGAAGCGGTAAAATCATGCGCCGTATTTTACGTAAACTCGCCGCAGGTGAACACGACAGCCTTGGTGATATTTCTACGTTACTTAACCCTGATGTTGTACAAGAAATTATCGATATGCGTTAATGTGCTGACATAAAGATGGTTTTCCAATCTGGAAAACCATTTTGGTAAACCAATTATTTTTCGTAATTATGTAAAAATTACAATTAATTAATAATAATTATGAAAAAATATTTACTTTTCAATACAAACTTTTCAATACAAACTTTTCAATGCTTATAGTAAGCATGCTGACTACCGTTTTGGTCTCAAATGTGGGTTGGTCACAGACGAATTTAGTGTTAAATGGTGGTGCAGATGCTCATACCGCAAGCACAAGTGATAATGCAGATGCATGGGACATGACACCTAATTCAACCATAAAAGACGAGACGAACGCAGATGTGAGCAGTCCGTACAAAGCATTATGGCATAATTCTGATTTAGAGAGCTATTTAGAATCAACCTATGTTACTTCTGGTTCTGGAGTAGAAGAGCAACCAGGTTCTTCATCAGACGGGACATATAATACAAGTGGTACTAAAACAAGGTCGGTAAAGCTGTATTTTGATCCTGCTAAAGGGCGTACAGTAAGTGCTTCTACACGTAGATTATACCAAAAAATTGCTGTGACGACAGGCACTTCATATACCTTCTCAATTGACTCTCGTTCTGAGGCTGAAAATGTTCCCTCTGAAGTTTTTATGTTAAACGAGGACATTACAACTGAAGTGGGGCTTGAAAATGGCGCTGCTGATTCTAGAGTTGATCACTACCTAGAGATAACAAATGATCATAACACCAGTAAAGGGTCGGCTGGCAATAACACGTTTACTACCAGTACATTTACGTTTACAGCGTCTAAGAGTACGGTTGTCATTTATGTTAGAGCGTTAGCGGCTATTAGTGGTTCCACCGAAGTTTTTTATGACAACATCAGTCTTGTTGAAGCTACTACTGCTTCTACAACAGATCTTGGATTACAAGGGGTTCAGCTTTACCCAAATCCAGCATCAAGTATGTTGCACATAACGGCTCCTGTAGCCATTGACAATGTTCAAGTATATAATGTGCTTGGAAAAGAAGTTGCTGGTGCTGCTTCAAATCAAGTTGATGTATCTGGATTAACCAATGGGGTTTATATTGTTAAAATGACCAGTGGTGAAGCTAGTATCTCAAAAAGCTTTATTAAGGAGTAAGGACATATTCCTAACCAAAAATTAAAAGCCCGATCCATGGATCGGGCTTTTTTGTTGAAACTATCTTATTCTAAAGAACAAAACACACAGAAAAAGGGTTAATCAAAATAACTAAACGTTTCTCCGCTTTTGATGGTCTGTAGCGTTTCGAAAATCAATTTGATTACGTTTTCCACATCCTCTTGATGCACCATCTCCACCGTAGTATGCATATACTTAAGCGGTAATGAAATCAATGCTGAGGGAACACCTCCGTTGCTGTATGCAAAGGCATCTGTATCGGTACCAGTATATCGGGAAGATGCTAAGCGTTGGAAGGGTATCTTTTTGTTTTCAGCAGTATCAATAATTCGATCTCGTAATAGTTGTTGTACCGCAGGTGCATACGAAATAACAGGGCCTTTACCTATGGTATTATCGCCTTGTTTTTTAGCATCTATCATAGGAGTAGAGGTGTCATGACACACATCGGTTACGATAGCCACGTTGGGTTTGATGGTTTGCGTAATCATTTCCGCACCACGTAGCCCAATCTCTTCTTGCACCGAATTGGTTACATAGAGTCCAAACGGTAGTTCAATGTTGTTTTCTTTTAGTAGTCGCGCTACTTCAGCAATCATAAAACCACCTATACGGTTATCAAGTGCTCGGCAAACAAATTTGTTTTTATTCAAAACTTGGAAGGTGTCGGGATAGGTTATGACACAACCTACATGAATGCCCATGTTCTCTACTTCCTCTTTTTTTGAAGCACCAACGTCAATGGTAATGTTTTCAATTTTAGGTGTTTCTTCTTTTCCAGCCATACGCGTGTGAATGGCAGGCCAGCCAAATACCCCTTTTACGATGCCTTTCTTTGTGTGGATGTCTACCCACTTAGATGGTGCAATCATATGGTCGCTACCACCGTTACGAATAACAGAGATTAATCCTTTTTCAGAAATATAATTGACATACCATGAAATTTCATCTGAGTGCGCCTCAATGACCACTTTAAAATCAGCTTTTGGATTGATAACTCCAACTGCGCTACCGTAGGTATCGGTAATAAATTCGTCTACATAGGGTTTTAAATAGTCCATCCATATCTTTTGACTTTCCCATTCATAGCCAGTAGGCGCTGGGTTGTTCAAATATTGCTCTAAAAATGCGTGTGACTTTTTGTTTAAAATGCTGCTCATTGTGCTTATATAATTAGGTTACTAAATTACAACATATAGGTAAAACAATCTTAGTACTTTTGAACACATGCACAGATTGATTTTTAGTGTCATTATATTGTTGGGTTGTTGTCTTTACGGACAGCAACAGCAACCTATATATATAGTAGCGGGGGATACACTAACAAATCCCTATGTTGATTTGGGTGAAGTAATTGTACTTCCAAAGCTAAAATTTGACAACTATAATGACTATTTAGCGTATTACAGACTTAGAAAACGCACGTTAAAAGTGTACCCTTACGCTAAAATGGCAGCCGAAAGACTCGTTGTTTTAAACGACCGACTTGCAAACATAAAGCGAAAACGCGCGAAAAAACGGTATACCAAGCGCGTTGAACACTACTTGGAAGTGGAATTTAAGGATGAATTAAGGCGTTTAACACGCTCAGAAGGTCGAATATTAGTTAAATTAATACACCGAGAAACGGGTATTACGACCTATGATTTAGTAAAAAGCTTACGAAGTGGGTGGCGCGCATTTGTATATCAAACAACAGCAAAATGGTTTGATATAAACCTGAAAACAGAATATAACCCTACTGATGTTGAGGAAGATGCGTTGATTGAAGGGATATTGCTACGTGCTTTTGCTGATGGTTCACTTGCCTTACCAGAGAAAAAAAGTAAAAAAAATAAACCTGTTGAGTAGGTTGTAAAATAAAAAGGGTTGTATATTTGCAACCCGCAAAAAAAGCTGTGGACTACATCAAAATAAAAAAGTTTAATTTTTTTTTCATGTAGGGTTGTTTAAACCAAAAAGCAGCGTATATTTGCAACCGCTTACAAAAAGAAAGCAAAAAAGTTCATTGAATTATTGAGAATGACAGCGCGTATGAATCGCTTCGGCGGTTCAAATACGAATAGTAAAACAATCATGAGACAGCTCTAATTTGTCAATTTTTTTGTTGTTAATTTTATTTAAAGTTATACAATGAAGAGTTTGATCCTGGCTCAGGATGAACGCTAGCGGCAGGCTTAACACATGCAAGTCGA
>CALKOU010000005.1 GCA_938092005.1 uncultured Flavobacteriaceae bacterium
TTGTAACTAAATGAAAGGTCTAAAAACAAGAAAAGAGATCAAAAATGACCTCTTTTTAAAACTTGCTCCCCCTCTTGGGCTCGAACCAAGGACCCTCTGATTAACAGTCAGATGCTCTAACCAACTGAGCTAAGGAGGAAAATGTGCGCAAATATAATTTTTATTTACTTGCTATCAAATGACTTTTGTAAGAAAATCAATTCATAATAAATCGGTAAATATCATTGCCGTTGGCAAAGACAAACAACCCGAGTAATAAAATGATGCCAACCATTTGAGCGTATTCCAATATTTTTTGATGTGGCTTACGCCCTGTGAGCATTTCATAGGTCAAAAAAACCACATGCCCGCCATCTAATGCAGGAATAGGCAGTACGTTCATAAAGGCTAGAATAATGGATATCAAAGCCGTACGCTCCCAAAATGTGCGCCAGTCCCACTTGGCGGGAAACAAACTTGCAATGGTGCCAAAACCACCCAATTGACTTGCTCCCTTCTTGGTAAAGACAAATTTGAACTGAGCAATATAATCGCGAAGCGTCCAGTAGCCATAATCAAAACCTTGTTTAATACTTTCCGCAGCCGTGTAGGTAATAGCTGTTGTTTGTGGGCGCGTATCTGTAAAATATATTCCCAAAACGTCGTCTTGAGCAACTGCAGTCGTTATTTGTTGAACTTCATCATTTCGTAAAACAGTTAATACAACCGCATCTCCTTCGCGTGCTTTTAATGCGCTTTGCACTTGACGCATCGAAGTAACAGCAGCATCGTTTACTCCAATAATGCGATCGTCAGCTAAAATTCCAGCAGCTTCGGCAGCCGAGTTTTCTTTTACCTTTTCAATGATGGCAGGCATGTATGGAATAAGTGGAAACATCTCCCCTGCAGCAAAAAGTTGCTTGCCAAATCCTTCAGGAATTGAAATCGCTTCTTCTGTTCCATTTGCATGTGAAACCGTAATACTTTTCGCGTCACGTAAAAAGAGCCATTTGTTAACATCCATAGCGGCATCAAGCGGAACGCCATCGACGCTTAAAACGTGATCCCCTTGTTCAAATCCTATGGCTTGTGCTTGTGGTGTAGGGTCTAAACCATACGGTAAAGCCTCATTTGTAATCACGGTTTTGCCCCAAACAAACATGACGGCCATATAAATTAAAAAGCCAAGCACCAAATTCACGGTAACCCCACCAAGCATGATAATAAGGCGTTGCCATGTAGGTTTTGCTCGGAATTCCCAAGGCTGCGCAGGTTGAGCCATTTGCTCAGTATCCATGCTTTCGTCTATCATTCTAGATATTTTCACATAACCTCCTAGTGGAAGCCATCCGATACCGTAAACGGTCTCGCCTATTTTCTTTTTAAACAACGAAAATTTGACATCGAAAAAGAGGTAAAACTTCTCAACGCGTGTTTTAAAAAGTTTTGCAGGGATAAAATGTCCCAACTCGTGAAGTACAATGAGTAGTGATAGACTTAGAATAAGCTGTCCGCCTTTTATAAGAAAAAGTTCCATGGGAAAAAATTAGAAGCCAAATGTACGGGATTTGAACGACCTATAAAACGGTATAGGTTGTATCTTTGTGTTATGGAATTGAGTACATTCTTTCGTCGATTTCGGAAACTAGCTTTGGTTTTATTGGTGCTTTCCATCATTATTGTTGGGTTGTTTTATATTGCATTAAAGCCAAAAGAAGTGCTTCCGGTATTCCAACCTGCAATGGTAACACCAGAACTGGTCGATGAAAGCATCCAGTTTGTAAAAAAATACCACACCATTGCACCTTTTTCCATGACCAATCAAAATGGAGAAACGATTACCGAAAAAGAGTACGACAACACCATCTATATTGCCGATTTCTTTTTTACAACCTGCCCGAGCATCTGTCCTATTATGACCAAAAACATGTACACCCTGCAAGAAAAGTTAGTCGACCTTCCACAGGTGAAACTGCTTTCATTTAGTGTTACTCCCAAGATTGATTCGGTGGCGCAACTAAAGCGCTATGCGCTAAAAAACAAGGTAGATGACACGCGGTGGAACTTAGTTACAGGAGACAAAAAAGAAATTTACGCGCTAGCGCGTAAGTCTTATTTGGTGGTAAAAGACGATGGAGATGGTGGCCCTTACGACATGATTCACACTGAAAATTTTGTGCTTGTAGACAAACAAAAACGCATTCGTGGTTTTTATGACGGCACCCAAACAGAAGCAATGGACGATATCTTCCGTGACATTGAACTGCTGGTTTCAGAAAAATAGTATGCTCCATAAAAATGTTGCGCACTTTAATGTACATTTGTTCTTTAAAATTGGTCTAAATAAATGGATTTGACACTTGCCGATTTAAAGGTTGGAGAAACCGCCATAATTGATTCTTTTGACGTGGAACAACTTCCCATGAAACTTGTAGAAATGGGTTGTCTACCCGGAAATGAAGTGGGGCTGCTTCAGCTTGCACCCAACAAAGATCCATTGTATCTCAATATCTCGGGGTCGCATTTAGCCATTCGCCGCGAGACAGCCACACGTATCTTTATCCGCAAACAAGGTGAGTAAAAACATCAACGTTGCGCTTATTGGAAACCCCAATACGGGGAAGTCGTCAGTGTTTAATCATCTTACTGGGCTAAATCAAAAAACAGGGAACTACCCTGGAATCACAGTAGAAAAAAAACAAGGCATTTGCCGACTTCCAAGAGGTGTAAAAGCGCGCATTTTAGATTTGCCTGGCACCTACAGCCTGAACGCTTCATCGCTTGACGAAAATGTGGTGGTGGAATTATTACTCAATAAAAACGATAAAGACTTTCCAGATGTAGCTGTCGTCGTTTCAGATGTTGAAAACCTAAAGCGAAATCTGCTACTATTCACCCAAATCAAGGATTTAAATATCCCCACTATTTTGGTCATTAATATGTCGGACCGAATGCGCCGTAAAGGAATTAGCATCGATACCCACAAAATGGAGCAGTTGCTTCACACAAAAGTAGCACTTGTTAGCGCACGAAAAAATGAAGGTATAGATGTGGTCAAAGAACATATTGCTGCATACAAAACCCTTTCCGCCCAAGCCTGTTTGGATGTAAAGCAAATCGATCAAGATTATTTTGAGTCTTTGGAGCGTACATTTAGCAATCAGTCGCTATACAAACTATGGTTGGTGATTACCCAAGATGTGAATTTTGCCAAAGTGGAGCGTAAAAGAATGGAGGCGGAAAATGCCGATCACATGCGAACTCCATCGTTCCTAAAAAGATTACAGCAAAAAGAAACCATCAAACGCTATCAGTTTATCAATAATGTTTTGAAGGAATGCTATAATAAAGACAGCAGTAAAGCTACTGACCTTAGAGGAAAGTTAGATCGCGTACTAACCCACAAGGTTTGGGGATTTGTGATTTTCTTTGTGGTGTTGCTTTCCATTTTTCAAGCCTTATACGACTGGAGTAGCGTCCCAATGAACTTTATAGACGCCTCTTTTGTACAACTTAGCGACTGGGCAAAAACATCTATTCCGTCGTGGATGGCGCCAAATTTAATCGCCGAAGGCATTATTCCCGGGCTTGGAGGCATCGTGATTTTTGTGCCGCAAATTGCCATGCTTTTTCTGTTTATTTCCATTTTGGAAGAAACAGGATATATGAGTCGCGTCGTCTTTATTATGGATCGTGTCATGCGACGGTTTGGACTGAGTGGAAAAAGTGTCATTCCGCTAATATCTGGAACGGCATGTGCTATTCCCGCCATTATGGCGACACGAAATATCGAAAATTGGAAAGAGCGATTGGTCACCATTTTGGTAACGCCATTTACTACCTGTTCCGCGCGATTACCTGTTTACCTCATTCTCATCAGTCTTATTATCCCAGATGAACGTATTTTAGGTGCAAATCTACAAGGATTGGTACTTATGATTTTTTATCTACTCGGTTTTGGTATGGCGCTGTTAGCGGCATTAGTTTTACATAAAATACTACCACAAAACCAAACCAGTTATTTTGTTATTGAAATGCCAAATTACCGCATTCCGCTGCTTAAAAATGTATTGCTAACCATAATAGAAAAAACAAAATCCTTTGTCTTAGAGGCTGGAAAAGTGATTTTAGCCATCTCCATTTTATTGTGGGTGTTGGCGTCGAATGGGCCTGGAGAAACATTTAAAAATGCGCCGCAAGAAGTCTCAAAATCTGTATCGATATCAGATGCAAATTATGACCAAAAACTTAGCGCCTACAAACTCGAACACTCTTATTTGGGTATTATTGGAAAAGGGATTGAGCCCGCGATTCGGCCTTTAGGTTACGATTGGAAAATTGGGATTGCCATTGTAAGTTCGTTTGCTGCACGAGAAGTTTTTGTGGGAACGCTAGCCACCATTTATAACGTGGGCGAAGACAAAGAAGAAACCATAAAAGAACGCATGGCAGCAGAAACCTACGCGGACGGCAGCCCTGTATTTACATTAGCGTCAGGATTATCGCTCATGGTATTTTATGCCTTTGCTATGCAATGTATGAGTACGTTAGCCATTGTCCGAAAAGAAACAAACAGTTGGCGTTGGCCCGCAATTCAACTTTTCACAATGACCGTTATAGCCTATGTATGCGCATTGGTAACATTTCAATATTTTAGCCTTTAATGTGGAAACCGTAATCATCACCTTAGCCGTTTTGTGGGCATTGTATTTTCTGGTGCAACGATTTCGTCCGCGTAAAAAAGTTGTTGGAGGGGGCGGCTGTGCTTCCAATAAAGATTGTGGATGCCACTAACCACCTAGCGCAACGTCTAAGGTCATCATCACTACAAATCCGCCAATAAATCCAAGCGTGGCTATATCCGTAAACCTATCTTGTTGGGTTTCTGGTATCACTTCTTCTACCACTACAAAAATCATGGCACCGGCAGCAAAAGCAAGTGCATAAGGTAAAATGGGGGTAAAAAATGTAACCGCTACGGCGCCAATTACCCCTGCAATCGGCTCTACAATTGCCGAAGCCTGACCGTAGAAAAAGCTTTTTCGTCTGCTAAGTCCCAAACGGCGCATAGGCATGGAAACAGCAATCCCTTCGGGGAAGTTTTGAATTCCAATACCAATGGCAAGTACTACTGCTCCAGCTATGGAAGCTTCGGGTAAGCCCGCAGCAACGCCGCCAAACAATACACCAACGGCTAGTCCTTCTGGAATGTTGTGCAATGTAATGGCAAGAACCATAAGCGTAGTACGATGCCATGGCGTTTTTATCCCTTCAGACTCCTTAAAATTAATGTGAATATGTGGCAAAATCTTATCAAGTCCGAAAATAAAAAAAGCTCCAAGCGTAAACCCAACAGCTGCAGGAATCACTTTTACAAAGCCTTCGCCAGGGCTCATGTCAATGCCCGGCGCTAGTAAACTCCAAAAGCTTGCAGCGACCATAACGCCGCCTGTGAACCCTAACATGCCGTCCAAAACAGCGCGGTTCATCTTTTTAAAAAAGAATACAAAAGATGCACCAAGAGCCGTTAACCCCCATGTAAACAGCGTAGCATAAAGCGCGCCAAGTACTGGTGGCGTGTTTTCAAAAAAGTGAAGAATTGATTCAAACATAGTGGCAAATATAATTATTCCGTTATTACAATGATTTTTGTAGGTTTGGAAGGGTGAAAAAGAATGGGGTTTACGATTATATTTTTGCAGGTGCAGGCGCATCAACCTTGCAAATTATTATGCAAATGCTACACGATAAGCGTTTTGAGCATAAATCCATTCTGATATTAGAAGAAAACAGCAACAAAACAAACGATCGTACTTGGTGCTTTTGGGAAGAAAAATCTAAAGAAGATTGGCATCCATTTGTACGATGTCAATGGGATAACATAACGTTTTCCTCAGATACCGCAGCGTTGCAAGAATCTATTTTGCCTTATGCGTATAAAATGATTCGAAGTAATGCATTTTACACTCATGTGCATGGGCTGATAGCAAAAAATGAAAACATTGACTTGACGTTTGAAAAAGTAGAATCTTTCGAAACTCAAGGAGAAATAGTTCGTGTTTCTACAACTAAAAACACCTATTCAGGGGCCTATTTTTTTAATAGTATTTTTAATTGGAATGTGGCACAGCAACAGTCCAAATACCCTGTTTTACAACAACATTTTGTGGGTTGGTTTATCAAAACAGAAAAAGACTGTTTTGACCCAAATACAGCTACGTTCATGGATTTTAGCGTTGCCCAAAAAGGCAATACGCGGTTTATGTATGTTTTGCCACTTAGCCCTAATGAGGCCTTGATTGAATACACCTTATTTTCTGAAAATCTATTGAATTTTGAAGAGTATGCGCGTGAAATTCGTCAGTACCTGACGCAGAAAAATATTCGAAACTACAACATCACAGAAACAGAACAAGGCAGCATTCCTATGACTTGCTACCCATTTTCAAAACAAAACAGCAAGCGAGTGTTACATATTGGCTCGGCTGGCGGGTGGACAAAAGCAAGCACTGGCTTTACGTTTAAATTTATTGAGCGAAAAGCTACCGAGCTTGTGGCTTTTTTGAGTGACGAATGTGATATGCGTCTTTTTGAAAAACGCAACCGTTTTTGGTGGTATGATTTACTTTTCTTAGATGTTTTGGCTCAAAACAACCACAAAGGAAGCTTTTTATTTTCCCGCATGTTTCAACGTAACAACCCCAAAACAATCCTTCGTTTCTTGGACGAAAAAACCTCGTTTGCAGAAGAACTTCAAATCATGCGAAGTTTCCCCGTGGGGATATTTGTGTGGCAACTAATACGCCGCCTAATGCGTTCGTTGCATTAGCCAGTTTCCAAAAGCAATAAATCGTTGCTTCATATCTGAATTGAGATCTACTTTTTCTAGCGCATCAAACGCCTGTTGCGTGTATTGATGAACAAGCGATAGCGTTGCCTTATCGGCACCTGTATCTTTAAAAAGTTGTGTTACGGCAGCTATTTTCTTAGCATCGTCTTTGGGTGTTTCAGACAACCACTTCCCCAATTCATTTTGTTGATTTTCATTGCTATTGCAAAGCGCCAAATGCACCAATACCGTTTTTTTATTTTCGGCAATATCACCGCCTATACGTTTCCCAAAACTGACTTCATCACCAAAAGTGTCTAGATAATCATCTTGCAATTGAAAGGCAATGCCAAGCTGCTCGCCAAAAAGATAAAGTTGCTGTGCGTCTTTGCTTGTTGCGCCGCCAACGGAGGCACCCATTTGCATGGCGCAACCAACCAAAACAGCCGTCTTTAAGCGAATCATTTCTAAATAATCTTCGATACCTACGTCGTTGCGCGATTCAAAATCAACATCGTATTGTTGACCTTCGCAAACCTGAAGTGCTGTTTTACTAAAAAGCGTTGTTAGCGATTGAAATAGCTTGGGCTCGTATCCATTTAAAAAAATATAGGCCTGAACCAACATGGCATCACCCGAAAGTATGGCGGTGTTGACATCCCATTTTTCGTGTACCGTCTGTGCTCCCCTTCGCATATTTGCCTTGTCCATAATGTCATCGTGCATCAGCGTAAAGTTGTGAAACACTTCAACTGCCTGTGCGGCAGGTAGTGCCTCTTGAGCTGTTTTTCCAAAAGCTTCACACGACATAAGCACAAGTACTGGGCGTAATCTTTTACCACCCAAAGCCAATAGGTAATCTATAGGCTGATACAAACCGTCCGGAGATTTTCCTTGGTTTAAATGCGTTAACGAATCCGCTACAAGTTTTTGATAAGCAGTCAAAAATTCCATGAATAGACGTTTTTGTAAAAGTACGTCAAGGATTTGTAATGATAATATTAAGAAATTATAAACTACGGAAACTTTTTTGGTTTTTAAAGTTTCCTGTATATCTTTGCGCCTAATTGCTATGGAAAAGATTCTTTCTTCTTGTTCCGAAATGTTTCTAACGCTAGGATTTAAAAGCGTTACCATGGATGATATTGCCCAAAAATTAGCCATTTCAAAAAAGACGCTCTATGCTCATTTTCCAAACAAACAAGCACTTGTTCGGGAATGTGTTTTTTATTTCTTTGATTATGTTACAGCTGAAATATCTCGCATTAGTGAAAATGCCACCAACCCTATTGCAGAGTTATATGACATAAAACTCTGTATGATGCAAAAAATCAAAAATGAAAAGATTTCGCCTCAGTTTCAGTTAAAAAAGTTCTATCCTGAAATTTTTAATGAACTTCAAGAAAAACAATTGACATTTATGGTACAACAAATGAGTAATAGCCTTGAAAAAGGCGTTTCGTTGGGGTTGTTTCGTGCAAATCTAAACATCCCGTTTACCGCCAGACTTTACTTTAATGGAATGATGGGCATCAAAGACCAACATCTTTTTCCTGCCAATATGTTCCAACACAGTCAATTAATGACCGATTATTTAGAATACCACGTTCGTGCCATTTGCACCGAAGCGGGAATAGAACTTTTTAACACCTTTGACAACCATGCACATGACTAGACTCCATCTTTTTCTATTGCTTATATGCGCCCCTTTTCTTCCTGCACAACAGTTAGACTTAGACGGCGCCATTCTGCTTGCAAAAACAAACAACCGTACGCTTCAAAACTCCAGCAAGGATATCCAAATAGCGAAACAAAAGCGTTGGGAAACTATTGCGATTGGATTGCCACAGGTTTCCTTATCGGCTGGATATATGAATGCGTTAAAACAAGCTACTACTGTGGTTCCTTCCGAAACTTTTGGTGGGCAGCCCGGCGAGTTTGCCGAATTACTTTTTGGTACTACGCAAAGTGCAAACGCTGGATTGCGTTTGGAGCAGCTCATTTTTGATGGCTCGTATTTGGTAGGGCTACAAGCTTCTGAAGTGTATTTGCGCATATCTGAACAAGCATATGCGAAAACTGAACAAGTTATAACGCAAGCAACCGTAGATGCGTATATAAATGCACTTTTGGCTAAAGCACAAATAACTGTTTTGGAACAAAATCTTGAAGCGGCACAGCAAAATCTTAATGAGATCAAAGTCATTTTTGAAAATGGTTTGACTGAAGAAGAGACGATGCAGCAGTTACAACTTATTGTGTCCTCTTTAAAAAGTTCGCTGAACTACACCAAACAAATGGCAAGGGTAGCAAAAAACGTATTGCGTTTTGTGCTGGGGATGGAATTCGATGCCCCACTAACGCTTAGCAGCACGCTTGAAGGGCTTGCGTTGCAACAACAAAGTGAGAATAGCAATTCGCTATCGCTCAATGAAAATATTGACTATCAAATTGCGCAAAACGACATCCGCTCAAAAGAGCTTTTGCTCAAGCTTGAACGATTCAAATCGCTGCCTAAAATTACTGCATTCCTCAGTGGTGGTTATGATGGATACAACCAAAGTTTTGAGTTTACACAACCCGAGCAAGATTGGTTTGGCAGGGCAAGTTTTGGGCTTAATCTAAGTATTCCTGTATTTAGTAGTTTTCTATCTCAAGCAAAAAAACAGCAAGCAAAACTTGCCTTAGAACAGTCAAAAAATGAAGCCGCCGATGTTGCACAAGAACTCTTGTTGGAAGAAAGCAGACTTCGAAGTGAGGTGCAATTCAATTTGGAAAACCTGCAAACTACAGCCACAAATTTGGCTCTAGCAACTTCTATAGAGCAAAAAAATCAACTCAAGTTTAAAGAGGGCTTAGTGTCTGGCTTTACATTACGCCAAGCGCAAACCCAACTTTACGACGCACAAAACGACTACCTAACTGCGATGCAACAACTCGTTGTTTCCAAAACTTCATTATCCCTTTTACTAAACCCTGTAACTTCAAAAAAATGAAAAAGAGTATCCTATTCACGCTAATTTTTGGCCTTATTTTGGCATGTAGCCCTACTGAAAAGCCAGACACGCAATCGCTAATTGACCAACAAAATGTAACGGGTTTACGTGAACGTCAAGCTGAGTTGGTGAGCCAAAACAATACGATTAAAGCAGAATTAAATCGTGTCATGCAGGCCATTGATAAATATGATAAAACCAAAAAGAAATCGTTGGTTACTGTGTTCGACGTTGAAGAAACATCTTTTGCGCACAAAGTAGTGCTACAAGGGGTAGTAAAAACCGACCAAAATTTAGTGCTAAATGCCGAATTTATGGGTGCAGTAAAAGCAATTCATGTGAAAGAAGGCCAACAAGTTAAAAAGGGAGATTTACTCGTTTCCATTGATGACGGTGGGTTAGCACAAAATGCAGCACTTCAAAAAGTGCAATTGGATTTGGCTAAAACCTTGTTTGAGCGTCAAGAGCGCTTGTGGAAACAAAATATCGGTTCGGAAATAGAATACTTGCAGGCCAAAACAGCTTATAAAAGCCAACAAAAAGGCTATGAACAGCTACTGCAACAGTTAAGTAAATCCAACTTATACGCCCCTTTCTCAGGTCGTATAGATGATGTTATTTCAGAAGTTGGTCAACTGGTTTCTCCAGGCATTCATCCACTTCTAAGACTGGTTAACTTAAGTAGCATGTATGTGGAAGTAGATGTGCCTGAACGTTATTTCCCAAATATTAATAAAGGAACAATTGCAGCAGTTGAAATTCCCGTTTTAAATCATATATACAACAGTAATGTACTGCATAAAGGAACGCATATCAGTACAGGAAATCGAACGTTTAAAATTTCAATTGCAGCCGACAAATCAATCGAACTTGCACCTAATTTGATAACAACGGTGCGTTTGGTAGATTATCAAAACCCAAATGCCATTGCAATTCCGCTTGAGGTAATTTCTGAAAATTTTTCTGGAGAACAATACGTGTATGTGGTAAATGAAAGCAACAAAGCAGAAAAACGCTTTATCAAAACAGGTCTTGTTGAGGGCGATGTTGTTGAAGTGTTAGAAGGTCTACGCACATCAGACCGCGTGATTGATGAAGGCGCTCGCTTGGTAAAAGAAAATGAAAACGTACAGATTACAAACGCATTATGAGTTTAGAAAACAAATCCAATAAAACGTTTGGTCTTTCGGTTTGGGCCATTCGTAACAGCACCATTATTTATGTGCTTATGGGAATATTTCTCATTTTGGGTGGGTCTGCATACGTGAATATGCCCCGTGAAAATTTTCCAGAAATTACCGAAACTACTATTTTTATAAGTACGCCCTATCCAGGAAATACAGCACAAGATATTGAGCGTTTTGTTACCGACCCTATCGAAGATGGTATTAAGGGCATTAGCAACATTTCTGAAGTCACGTCAACTTCACAAGACGATTACTCGCTAGTTTCTATTGAATTTGATGAGGATATTCCCGTTGATTTAGCAAAGCAAAAAGTTAAAGACGAAGTGGATGCCGTTAAGGCCTCCGAAGACTGGCCTACGTTTAATAACGCCAAGCTTGAACCAACTGTTTTTAATCTGAATTTTTCTGAGGAAATGCCCATTTTGAATGTAAGTATTCAAGGAGATTACCCTATTGACAAGTTGAAAGCCTACGGTGAAATCCTAGAGGAACGTATTGAACGACTTAACGAAATCAAATCAGTTGATATTCGCGGAGCACAAGCCAAAGAAGTTGAGGTTGCGGTAGATACACGTAAAATGATGGCTTCGCAAGTGAGCTTTAACGATGTGGTGCAAAGCATTGCGAACGAAAACATGACGGTTTCTGCAGGAAGCATGCGTAGCGGCGGACAACGAAGAAGCATTCGTATTGTAGGTGAAATTAGCACCCCCAAAGATTTAGAAGCATTTGTAGTGACCAACGAAAAGGGAACCGTATCGCTGGGCGAAATCGCAACAATCTCTTTTAAAGATCAAGAAACTACCAGTTATGCCCGTGATTTCGGGACCTCAACCGTAATGTTAGATGTAAAAAAGCGAGGCGGTAAAAATTTAATTCAAGCAGCTACGAGTATTAGAGAAATTGTGTTGAACGCCAAAGCCAATGATTTCCCCGAAGACCTTACCGTAACGATTTCCAACGATATGTCTTCGCTTACCCTAAATCAGGTAAACGACTTGGTAA
Source organism: uncultured Flavobacteriaceae bacterium (assembly GCA_938092005.1). Taxonomy (GTDB): domain Bacteria; phylum Bacteroidota; class Bacteroidia; order Flavobacteriales; family Flavobacteriaceae; genus UBA7446. The sequence continues at coordinate 11,997 of CALKOU010000005.1, forward strand.
ATAATATTTTGTTTGGGGTATTGTTAGTCGTGACCGTACTAACCTTTTTCTTAGGGTTTCGCAACGCATTGTTTGTTGGATTTGCCATTCCGATGTCTATGTTTATTTCGTTTGTGATTTTACAAACACTAGGCTACACCATGAACACCATGGTGCTTTTTGCACTCGTTATGGGACTTGGTATGCTTGTCGATAATGGTATAGTAGTAGTCGAAAACGTATACCGCCTAATCGAAAAAGAAGGACTTAGCAGAGTAGAGGCCGCCAAAAAAGGGGTAAGTGAAATTGCCTATCCCATTATCATCTCTACGGCAACTACTGTTGCCGCCTTTATTCCTCTAGGTTTTTGGCCTGGTATTATGGGGCAGTTTATGATTTATTTTCCAATTACGCTATCTATTGTTTTGGGATCGTCGTTGTTTGTTGCGCTTCTATTCAACTCCATGTTGGTATCTAAGTTTATGAACGTTGAGGAAAAAAACCTATCGGTTAAAAAACTTATCCGATTGAGTATTGTTCTTATTTCTTTGGGAACTTTCTTTATGGTGATTTCGCCTGCTACACGTGGATTAGGGAGTTTCCTTATAACGCTTATGGCCTTATTCTGGCTCTATCGTTATGTTGTTAAAGGACTAGCCAATTCGTTTCAGCAATTCTTCTTAAACAACTTAGAGCGGGGCTACGAAAAACTCTTGCAGTTTGCCATGCGTGGGTGGCGTGCATATGCGTTTGTTTTTGGAACCATCGGGCTTTTGTTTACTTCTTTTATTTTGGTAGGCGTTGCCAGTCCAAAAGTGGAGTTTTTTCCCGATAACGAACCCAGCCAAATTATTGTTTATATCGAATATCCGCAAGGAACAGACATTGTTAAGACCAATGCTATCACAAAGGAAATAGAGCAAGTTGTGATTAAGACCGTGAGTACGGAAAAATACATGGACAACGGCAAAAACTTTATGGTAGAGTCGTTGGTTTCGCAAGTAGGTTCTGGTGCTGGAAATCCACAAACCGATGGCGGCTCGCAAGCCGAAATGCCGCATCGCGGAAAAATTACAGCCACCATGCGCGAATACAAATACCGCCGTGGTTTATCAAGCGAAGAACTTAGAAGTGAAGTGCAACAAGCGCTTCGAGGAAAATTTTCGGGAGTGAGTATTTCGGTAGAAAAAGATGCAAATGGACCACCCGTTGGATACCCCGTAAATATTGAAATTTCAGGGGAAGATTACAATGAATTAATTCAAGCTGCCAACGATGTTCGTAGTTATATCATCAAAGAAAATATTCCGGGGATTGAGGAACTTAAAGTAGATGTGAACCGCAACAAACCAAGCATGGAAGTTGTTGTTGATAGACGAAAAGCCGGAAGCTTGGGTGTAAGTGCGGGACAAGTTGGTTTTCAATTAAGAAGGGCACTGTTTGGAGAAAAGGCAGGCGTTTACAAAAATGATGGCGAAGACTACGATATTAATGTGCGTTTTCAAGAATCTGATCGATACAATCCCTCTCCACTTTTTAATCAAAATATCACCTTTCGTGATATGGCTTCGGGGAGAATAAAAAACGTTCCTATTTCTGCAATAGTTAAACGCAAAAATGTGGCAGGATATAGTGCCATCAAACACAAAAATTTGCGTCGTGTGGTTACGGTTTACTCCGCAATATTACCAGGATACAACGCCAATGAAATTGTAAGTCAAATCCAAACCCAAATGCAAGGATTTGAAATGCCAACCGGTACAAGCTACGCCTTTACAGGAGAAATTGCAGAGCAAGAAGAAAATATGCGTTTTTTGTCTCGTGCACTTGGCTTTGCCATTCTTTTAATCATGCTATTATTGGTCTTTCAATTTAACTCCGTCAGTAAACCTTTGATTATCCTCTTTTCTATTTTTATGAGTTTTACAGGCGTAATGCTCGGATTGGTATTCTTTAATATGACGTTTGTGATCATCATGACCATGATGGGGATTATTTCCCTTGCCGGAATTGTAGTGAACAACAGCGTCGTATTGCTTGACTACACCCAACTTTTGCTTGATAGAAAACGAGATGAATTAGGAATCGAAAATGACGATTTGCTTCCTAGGGTAGATATTTTTAATGCCATTGTTGCTGGTGGAAAAGCACGACTCAGACCTGTATTGCTAACGGCCATTACCACCGTACTCGGTCTTATCCCACTTGCCATTGGACTAAACATTAACTTCTTTAGCCTATTTGCTTCAGGGGACCCACAAATTTATTTTGGCGGAGAAAATGTAATTTTCTGGGGACCATTGGCGTGGACGGTTATTTTCGGGCTTACGTTTGCTACGTTCCTAACACTAATTATCGTGCCGGTCACATTTTTCCTAAGCAAACGGGCTGCTATCAGACTCAAAAAAATTTAATTTCTAGAAGAGGTCAATACTTTCTTTCTTCTAGAAGTCAGGACGTCTAAGTTTTCAGAAAATGAAGGGTGATTGTTATTATATGTTACGCGAACTAGTTCGCCATTGACCCATAATAGCCAATCGCCTTCTTTTTTACCGTCTTTATAAACGCCTAGTGCCGTTATTTTGCCGTCAGTGTCGTATTGTTCCCAAAGTCCGTGATGCACACCATCACGCTGAGTTCCAATTTGAGATATCTTACCATTGTCATGATATTCAATTACTTGAATTAGTTTTACGACATTATCATATTCAATTTTATGTTCTTGTCCGTAAACAAAAATCCCTGTAGTAAGTACTAAAAAAATGAAATTTTTCATGTTTAAAATTTTAATTATGTAGGTTTTAACACATCAAATATACAAAAAATTTACAATTCCTTAACATTAACTTAACATTGGGGTCGGTTTACAAGGAGTTTTCGATTGATTAATCGGCTCTATTTTAAGTCGTAATTCACGAATTAGTCCCTATTTTTGGAAAAATTTTTAACCATGTACAGAAGTCATCACTGCGGAGCACTAACGGCAGCACATATTGGAACCGAAGTTCAACTTGCGGGTTGGGTTGCCAAAACACGCGACAAAGGCTTTATGTTATGGATGGATCTTAGAGATCGCTATGGGATTACCCAATTGGTCTTGGACGAAGAGCGTTCTGATTCCAAACTGCTGGAAGCAGCTAAGCGCATCGGTAGAGAAACCGTAATTCAAGTTTCAGGAACTGTCTTAGAACGCGAAGCAAAAAACCCAAACATGCCTACAGGCGATATTGAGATTTTAGTTACTTCAATTGATGTATTGAGTCCAGCGCAAACGCCGCCCTTTACCATTGAAGACAACACAGACGGCGGTGAAGATTTACGCATGAAATACCGCTATCTGGACATTCGTCGGAATCCTGTACAACAAAGTTTATTGTTTCGTTCCAAGGTGGCACTTTTGGTGCGCAACTTTTTGGCAGAACATGCTTTTGTAGAAGTTGAAACGCCTTATTTGATAAAATCTACTCCCGAAGGTGCACGCGATTTTGTGGTGCCATCCCGTATGAATGAAGGGCAATTTTATGCACTTCCCCAATCTCCACAAACCTTTAAGCAACTGCTAATGGTAGGGGGCATGGATAAATACTTTCAAATCGTAAAGTGTTTTAGAGACGAAGACCTCCGCGCCGACCGTCAACCAGAATTTACACAAATAGACTGCGAATTATCGTTTGTACATCAAAATGATATCATGGCATGTTTTGAGTCGCTTCTTGCTTTTTTACTAGAAGAGATTCACGGCATTACGCCTAAGCCCTTCCCTGTAATATCCTATCAAGACGCCATAAAAACCTATGGAAACGACAAGCCGGATATTCGTTTTGGCATGACGTTTACTGAGCTTAACGACCTGGCGCAAAACAAAGGCTTTCAGGTGTTTGATGCGCAAGAATTAGTAGTGGGTATTGCTGTTCCTAATGCAGCATCATGGTCTAGAAAACAAATTGACGCATGGATTAATTGGGTAAAACGACCACAAGTTGGCGCTAACGGATTGGTTTGGGTCAAATGCAACGAAGACGGCACATTCAAATCGTCGGTAGATAAGTTTTTTGACGCAGATGCCCTCACTAATTGGGCTACAGCCTGTGAAGCAAAACCCGGAGATCTAATCCTCGTCATGGCAGGCGAAACCAACAAAACAAGAACGCAATTAAGTGCACTTCGTATGGCACTTGCCGAAGAACTAGGACTTCGTAAATCAAATGAATTTGCACCGCTTTGGGTCGTGGACTTTCCGCTGTTTGAGAAAGATGAAGAAACGGGAGCTTTACACGCCATGCACCACCCGTTTACCGCGCCAAAACCCGAGCACCTCGAAAAGCTGGAAAGCGATCCAACTGCTGTTGTAGCACAAGCCTATGATTTGGTACTAAACGGAAACGAAATTGGTGGTGGTTCTATTCGTATTCACGACAGAAGCACCCAAGAAAAAATGCTCTCCCTGCTTGGGTTTAGCGACGACGAAGCCAAAGCACAATTTGGCTTTTTGATGGATGCCTTTACCTATGGTGCGCCTCCACACGGAGGTATTGCCTTAGGCTTTGATCGTTTGGTAGCCATTTTGGACGGCAAAGAAACCATTCGTGACTACATTGCATTCCCTAAAAACAACAGCGGTCGTGATGTGATGATTGATGCGCCGGCACCGCTTGATAACGAGCAATTGGATGAGTTATCGTTACGTGTTACACCTAAATCCGAGTAATATGAAATGGTTTTTACGGCTTCTTTTTGTAGGAGTTATTGGCAATATTATTATCGGTTACGTAATCCGTCAAGACGATATGGCGTTGGGCGAAAAATGGATTGGCCTATCTGTAGCTGCGGGTTTCTTTATCTATATGCCCATTTTTTTGGTACACCGTTGGAAAGGAAAACAACTTAAAGACTACACCCTTTCACCAGAAAATCTTAAAAAGATGAAGGAAACGCTGGAGCCAGAAAAAAGGAGGAAGAAGTCCTAAGTCCTTTTTTTCGCTCGCTGACCTGCCCGAAGTTCAGGCGGGCGCAAGGCTATGTCTTGTGCCTTATAATAGGTGTGCTTTTGGTTGGCACTTCGACAAGCTCAGTGCCCAAGAAAATTTATGCCCGCTTTTCCTTAAAAAACTGCAGCAATAGTTCCCGTGCCTCATCAGCCATAACGCCCGAAACCACTTCTGTTTTTGGATGCAGCGGTGTTCCGTGTTGGCGGTAGCCGCGTTTGGGATCATCGGCAGCAAAAACTACCCTGGAAATTTGACTCCAATACAAGGCGCCTGCACACATGCTGCAAGGTTCAAGGGTTACATAGAGTGTACAACCCTGTAAATATTTACCGCCTATGGCATTGGCAGCAGCCGTAATGGCTTGCATTTCGGCATGGGCCGTAACATCGGTAAGGGCTTCGGTAAGGTTGTGTGCCCGAGCAATAATGGTATTATTAGCTACTACCACGACACCCACAGGCACTTCATCTTTCTCAAGAGCAAGTTGTGCCTCGGCAAGGGCTTTTTTCATAAAAAAAGCATCGCCCCAAACGTTTTCCATTACGCCATTTTTTGATACCATTCCAATGCTTTTCCATCTGTTAGACTTGCTACATAACTGCTCACGCTAAGCAACAAGCCATACGTATCATCTTGAGGCAATACTATGGTATCGGGCAAACACTTTAAGGCGAGTTTATCAAAGGCAGAAGCATTTCCGGCTTGATGACGAACTGCAGCACCTACAAACACATCCAATAAACGGTGAATTACCTGATAGCCTTTGAGCTCTTTTTCAATAACCTCTTGCGCCTGATAGATGTTGCGGATACTTAAATCAATAATGTCCTTGATTTGTGCCTTATAAGAACTTTTATCTGTTAGTGACATGGCAAATGTTCCTGTCAAAATTTCCTGTTCGTGCTGCATAAACAACTGCGCAGCTTCTTGGATAAGCGTACTAATGGATAGTGCGCGTAGGTAAGCCAGTCGATCCGTTTTGGTAATGAGTTGTTGATACTTGTTGGTATCTATGCTGTCTTTGACCAAATTAATAAGATATTCCAAGGCGTAGTCTTCAGAAATCCAACCTAGGTTAATGCCGTCTTCAAAATCAATAAGAGTATAACAAATATCGTCTGCGGCTTCAACCAAATACGCCAACGGATGACGTATCAGCGTATCATCAGCTGCAACAAGCCCTAGGTCTGTTGCTACGGCTTGGTAATCGTTTTGTTGGGCATTAAAAAACCCAAATTTTTTATCGGCAACATGCGTCGTAGGGCGATGCGGTAGTGATGCCTTGGGGTATTTGGTAAACGCACCAAGCGTAGCATAGCTCAAACGCAAACCGCCAGGAACGCCTTCTCTAGATTCCATCAATATTTTTAGTCCATTGGCATTGCCTTCAAAATGGGTGAGGTCTTGGTATTGCGTTGGGCTAAGTTTATTTTTATAGTTGGCTCCTGCGCCATTGGCAAAATAATCACCTATGGCCTGCTCGCCGCTATGACCAAAAGGTGGATTGCCAATATCGTGGGCTAGCGATGCCGCCGCTACTATGGCGCCAAAGTCGTTGATGGTATAGCCGTGTGTGGTACTTAGCTCGGGATATTTGTCCAATAAACGTTGTCCGACCATACGCCCCAAGCTCCGTCCGACGACTGAAACTTCAAGCGAGTGTGTGAGTCGGGTGTGTACAAAGTCTGTTTTTGAAAAGGGGATGACTTGCGTTTTGTCTTGCAAATTTCTAAACGCAGCAGAGAAGATAATACGGTCATAATCTACCTCAAAACCACTTCGTGTAGGGTCCTGTTCTATGCGTAGTCGTTTTTGGTTGTCGCCGTGTCGGCGGAGTGATAAAAGTTGTTCCCAATGCATGTTGGAAAGGTATAAAAGACTTATTTAGGAACAAAAAGATTACATAACACTTTCATAACATCAAGGGCATGTTTTAATAACAGGCAGGTAAAGTTAACTTTAATTGCTACATCTTTATTTGCAATGTAAAATAAATACATGCACATCATTAAAATTAAAATTACGTTCATAATAGTATTAGCTTTTTCTTTCACAGGGTTATCTCAAAACGGCACCGTTGAAGGAGTTGTGCTTGACAAAGAAATGAACGATACTCCACTGCCCTTTGCAAACGTACTTGTTGACGGAACAACAACAGGAACCGTAACAGACTTTGACGGAAATTTCTCGTTAAACAACCTTGCGCCAGGGACATACAATTTCGTGTTTAGTTTTGTTGGGTATGAAACCTTAACGCTGGAAAATATACTAGTAGAGGCAAATAAGTTTACACAACTTTCGGTAAGTCTTGGCCCTGGTGCTAATGCATTAGACGAGGTCATTGTTCAAGTGGTTACAAGCCGTGAACGAGAAGAAGCCTTGTTGTTAGACAGAAAAAAAGCTGTTTCTATTAAGGAAAGTATTGGCGCAAGTGAATTGTCAAAACTTGGTGTAAACGATGCTGCTGCTGCGACTACCAAAATTGCTGGAATTGGAAAAACACAAGGGTCAGGAGACGTTTATGTTCGTGGTCTAGGCGATCGGTATTTATATACCACACTTAACGGACTACCCATTCCGTCTGACGATGTGGATAAGAAAAACATAAATCTGGATTTGTTTTCAACACGTTTGATAAAGAATGTGTCTGTCTCCAAAACAACAACAGCTGCCACTTCAGCCGACCAAGCATCTGGAAACATAAATGTTAGTTCAAAAGAATTAGGGCTTAATGATGTGTTTAGCGTTTCTGTTGGAGCAGGAGGCAACGAAAATGTTGCAAAAAATGGCGTGTTTTCAAATTTTAAAGTATCTCCCAATCAAAGTGATGTGTCAAGTGGTTTTTATGCCACTGATACAAGCACACGAAAATCCATTACACAACAATCATGGACTCCAGAAACTGAAAAGACACCTTTGGATAGATCAGCAGCAATAAGTTTTGGAAAAAAAATTAATGATAAATTAAAGTTTCTAGGAACCCTTGGACAAAGCACGTCTTACGATTATCAAAATGGCGCGTTTAGACGATTCCGTTCTAACTTTATTGACGATTCTATTCCAGATGCAATTACCTGGAGAAAAACAATCTCTACTACCGCACTTCTGGATATAAATTATAAGCTTGATGCTAAGACTACGCTGCGTGGAAATACGCTTTTCATCAATAAGGTTTCCGATGAAGTCTTTGAAGGAGGACGCGAAGGAACAGCAACTATTTTTGAGGAAACGGATCCAAGCGAAGGATTGTTTCAATTTATAAGAGATCAAAATCTGAAAGAAACAACACTTATTGTTGGTCAACTTCACGGGAAACACCTTTTTTCTGATAAATTAAAAGTAAACTGGTCTGCAGGATACAACAACTTGAATGCAGATGAGCCCAATCGAATTCGAAATGAGGTAAACTTTAATACAGATATTGTAGCGCTTGGAAGAACCGGAAATACGCAACAAAGAAAAAGTTACCAGCTTATAGAAGACAACGAATTTAACGGTTTGGCTAATGCACAGCTTACCCTTATTGACGAAGAGGGAAAAAGTTTAAAAATTGATTTTGGCGGAAATTTCCGCAACAAGACACGTAACTTTATATCACAATACTTTGGAGTTGGTCCACGTCGAGGGTTTACCGTAACTCCTTCTTCTATTGATGAAATATCTGCAATTTTCACCCAAGGAAATTTTGATGCAAATCGATTGAGTCTTAACATTGAGCAAGCTGATAAATACTATGGAGAGCTACTTGCCCATGCTGGTTATTTATCCATGACGTACCAATCTGGCAATGTAACGCTTGAAGGAGGGCTACGCTATGACAGTTCACAAATTGATATTTCCTATAATGCCGCGCAAGCCCCAGGTGGACGAACTGGAAACAGAACAAAAGCATATGATCGATTATTTCCGTCTTTTAATGTGAAATATGCCGCGAATGAAAAACACAGTCTTCGCTTAGCGGGAAGCCTTACACAAACACTACCCGAGTTTAAAGAAATTGCGCCCTTTCAATACGTTTCACCAACAGGTTTAATTACGTTTGGTAATCCTGATATTATTGCATCAAAAAACACAAACGTAGACCTAAAATGGGAATACTTCCTCTCCGATAGTGAACTGATTTCTTTAACCTCTTTTTACAAAAAAATTGAAGACCCTATCAACACTTCTGTTACCCGTGGTTCTACCGGCTACTTCTCCTTTTTTAATACCGCCGAAAAAGCCACTGTTTATGGGCTTGAATTAGAATCAAGAGTGAATCTAATTACTAATGACGGTCGTTCAAAACTTCGATTAAACCTCAATGCAACTCGAATGTGGCACAGTCAAGATTTAAAAGATGTGTATGATGCAAACGGGACCGTTACAGAAACCTTTAAATACAAAGACCTTACCAAGGTTGGGCTTCAAGGAGCTTCGGACTTGATTGTAAACACCTCTTTAAATTACGACAATCTTGCAGATAAATCCATACAATCTACGTTGGCTTTTAATTATGCTTCGGAAAAGATTGTGATTCTTGGGGGTCCTGAAGATCAAGCTACTAAAGACGTAGACTACAACGACGCCATTGTAGAGAACGGAATTCCTACAATGGATTTTATAGTAAAAAAGACACTAAGTGACCGCTTACAAATTGGTCTTACCGCCAAAAACCTTCTTAACCCCAATATCTCCCTAACCCAATTGGTGAAAAATCCTAACACAGGAATTGAAACCAATGAAACCGTGCTTACTTATAAGACGGGCAGACAATTACGGATTAACATTAATTATACCTTTTAAAAATGAAAAATAATATACGCTTTATACCATTCATTCTTTTTATTACTATTTCACTTGGTTTAATATCATGTGATGACAATAATGTCATAGAGGATACACCTTCAACAGTTGTTGAAGACACCGCTCTTAGTGGTTCACTAACCAATGACCGTACACTTATTGCAACAGAACAATACGCTATTCAAGGTTCCTACTTGGTCAAAGACGGAGCAACACTAACCATTCCTGCTGGAACAGTATTGGTTTCTGACGTTGGTACAGGAAACTTTATTGGTGTGGAACAAGGCGGAAAAATTAATATTCAAGGTACTTCTAGTAATCCTGTCATTATGCGTTCTGCCAATAGCAACCCAGGTGATTGGGGTGGCTTGGTGATCTGCGGAGAAGCTAGCACAACAGAAGGCGTAGATGCAACTGCTGAGGTTGGTGGACTAATCTATGGTGGTTCTGAAGATGCCGACAATTCTGGTAGCATAAAATACCTAGTTATCAAAGGCGCTGGTGCGCAAATCAACTCAGAATCACAATACAATGGGTTATCATTATATGCTGTTGGCTCAGGAACAACCATTGAAAATGTAGCCATTATTGATGGTGCAGATGATGGTGTTGAATTTTTTGGCGGAACGGTTTCTGTTACCAATTTGTATCTTGAAAACAATGACGATGATGCTGTGGATTGGACAGAAGGTTGGAACGGAACAGTTACAAATACTTACGTCAAACACTCTATAGCAGGGTTCTCTACAGCAGTTGAGGCTGATGGTGTCAATAACAACCCATCACTTGTAAACTTTACTGCGGTTTCAACGGTTGACGGAACAGCTTTACAATTCAAAAAACAATCAGGTGCTACTTTTACAAATGCAGCTGTTTCAGGTTATACTACTGCTGTTGACATGAAAGACGACGGTCCAACAACAAATATTATTGTTGAAGGAACAGGTCTAGCATCAGCGACTGAAGATGTTTGGAATGGGACTGCTTTAGACATCTCTTCATGGACATGGTTTCAATAAAAAAATATTAACGAAAGGTTAATCAAAAAGCCCCCATTAACTGGGGGCTTTTTTATATTATTGCCAAATGGATTTTTACCTGATTATCATCATTGCCCTAGCAGTGCTTGCTACCGCCGACCTTGTCGTTGGCGTAAGTAATGATGCGGTAAACTTTCTAAACTCTGCCATTGGGTCCAAAGCGATAAACTTTAAAACGGTGATGATTATTGCCAGTTTGGGGGTAGCGGCTGGGGCCATCTTCTCTAGCGGACTAATGGAAGTTGCCCGAAAAGGGATCTTTAATCCAGAACTGTTTTACTTCGATGAAATCATGGTCATTTTTATGGCAGTGATGCTTACCGATATTTTACTACTCGACTTCTTTAACACCCTTGGGCTACCCACTTCAACCACGGTATCCATTGTGTTTGAATTGCTTGGTGCTGCCGTAGCCATATCACTTGTTAAAATATATTGGGGCAATGCCGATGCATCGCTGTATGAATTTATCAACGTCAGCAAAGCCTCTCAAATTATTTTTGGCATACTGCTCTCGGTCTTTATTGCCTTTACGGTTGGTGCAGTGGTACAGTATATAAGTCGTCTTATTCTTACCTTTCACTACAAAGACAACCCAAAATGGATGGGGGCTATTTTTGGCGGTATTGCCATGACAGCCATTACCTATTTTATATTGGCTAAAGGAATTAAAGGAACCCCATTTGCCGACAATACCTATTCGTTTTTAGGTGGTATCTCATTAAAAGAATACGTTGCTACGCAGTCCAATAATGTGATTGGCTTTAGCTTACTGCTGTGGACCTCATTGTCTATGTTGGGTGTGTATTTGCTGCGCACCGATATTTACAAAACTATTATTATTGTGGGGACATTCTCCCTAGCTCTTGCTTTTGCAGGAAACGATTTGGTCAATTTTATTGGCGTTCCTATAGCCGCATGGCAATCCTATGAGGCGTGGCAAGCATCGGGTGCGGCAGCAGAGCTCTTTAACATGGCTTTCTTATCGGATAAAGTAGCTACTCCAACGGTGCTACTTGTTGTCGCAGGCTTGATTATGGTTGTCACCCTATGGTTCTCAACAAAAGCGCAAGAAGTCCTAAAAACATCCATTGATTTATCACGTCAAGAACGTACACAAGAACGTTTTGAGGCAAATACTTTTTCGAGAGGCTTGGTTCGTGCTTTTGTAGGTTCTGTACGCGGCATTGAAGCCATTACGACTCGTGCAATAAAAGATAGGATTAAAGCACGTTTCGCCCCTAAAAAATCACAGCGTTATGCCAACCCAGAAGATGCGCCAGCATTTGATAACGTAAGAGCGTCTATTAACCTCACGGTTGCGGCAGTGCTTATTTCCATTGCCACGTCCTACAAATTGCCTTTATCGACCACATATGTGACGTTTATGGTTGCCATGGGCACATCACTAGCAGATCGTGCTTGGGGAGCCGATAGTGCCGTATACAGGGTGGCAGGCGTGCTTAACGTTATTGGTGGATGGTTCCTAACAGCCCTTACCGCTTTTACAGCCTGTGGAATTGTGGCGGTCATCATTTTTACAGGAAAGCTACCCGCTTTAATCGGAATGTTTGTCCTTACCATTGGTGTACTTTGGAACAACTTCCGTAAACATAAAGTGAGCGTGAAAGAATCGAAGCGTGAACGCGATCTAAAAATGATGGCAAATTCATCGGTGCAAAGCATTATTTTAGAAAGTGCGAAAGACGTGTCAAAAGTGATAAACAAGTGTAATGATATTTATCTTGGGGCTATAAACAGTCTTGCCAAGCAAAGTATAGAAGACCTTCGTACTTCCAAAAAAGAAGTTAGCCGTCTTGGTAAAGAAATTGATAAGCTCCGAAATGAACTGTTTTATTTTATCCAAGATATAGAAGATGAAAATGTAAACTCCAGTCATTTTTATATCAATCTAATTAGCAAGTTGGAAGACATGGCGCAATCGTTAGATTACATTACAAAAGCTTCTTTCAAGCACGTGAGCAACAACCACCGTCAATTGAAGTATTCGCAAATTAAAGAGCTAAAAGAAACGCAACTTGACTTGGATGCTTTGTTTTCGGATATTCGTTTTGCCTTTGACTTAAAAGACTTTGCCTCTATTGCAACGATACTCCCAAAAAAAGAGGAAATGTTTGCTAACATAGATGCCAAAATTAATCAGCAAGTACAGCGCACAAGAAGCAAAGAGGAAAAGAGTCCAAAAAACACCACGCTTTTCTTTAGTCTGATGATTGAAACCAAAGATCTAATCGTAGCAACCATCAATTTAATTGAGCATTACCGCCTTAATTACAATCCCAATATAGCACCCATAAAATTGGGTGATACTCAAAAAGACAAATAAAAAAAAGCGCTCATCAATAAGCGCTTTTTTGTTGTTTTTCATGGTTTATTATGAGCCACACATCAGGCAGTCATCGTCTTCGCTTTCCTTAGACTTTGCTAACATTTCTTTTAGCTCAGATGGAGAAAGGGGTTCTACCGCCACGGAAGCCTTGGCTTTTGGTGTGGTCGCAACAGCTTCAGCTGGAACTGCAGCAGTTGCCTTTTTGCTAACGGTAAACTTAATGGCATCTACAGCCGACTTGGTTCGCAGGTAATACATACCTGTTTTTAAGCCTGACTTCCATGCATAAAAGTGCATAGATGTCAATTTAGCCATAGTAGCACCTTCCATAAACAAGTTAAGCGATTGGGATTGGTCAATGAAATATCCGCGGTGACGTGACATATCAATGATGTCCTTCATGCTCATTTCCCAAACGGTTTTATAAAGCTCTCGGATATCGGCTGGAATGGTTTCTATGTGCTGAATAGATCCGTTTGCGCGCATCAGCTCTTGCTTCATCTCCTCATCCCAAAGGCCTAGGTTTACCAAGTCTTCTAACAAGTGTTTGTTCACCACTATAAACTCTCCAGACAACACACGACGGGTGTAGATGTTAGAAGTATAGGGTTCGAAACATTCGTTGTTTCCTAAAATTTGAGAGGTCGATGCCGTTGGCATCGGTGCCATTAATAGGGAGTTGCGAACGCCGTGCTTTTTGATTTGCTTGCGTAGGCCTTCCCAATCCCAACGGCCGCTAAGCTCGTCGTCTTTAATGCCCCACATGTTGTGCTGAAACTCCCCCTTCGAAATTGGCGAGCCTTTATAGCTTTTGTAGGGACCTTCTACTTCTGCCAAATCTTTTGAAGCCGTTAAGGCAGCAAAATAAATAGTTTCAAAAATCTCTTGATTCAATGTTTTGGCTTCTTCACTAGTAAAGGGTAAGCGCAATTTGATAAAGGCATCTGCCAACCCTTGTACGCCTAATCCAACAGGACGGTGACGTATATTTGAGTTTTCCGCTTCTTTAACCGGGTAGTAGTTTCGATCGATAACTTTATTCAAGTTTTTAGTCACACGAATGGTAACATCATATAGCTCTTGATGATCAAATTTTCCATCCTTAACAAAAACAGGAAGCGCAATGGATGCCAAATTACACACCGCTACTTCGTCTTTGGAGGTATACTCCATGATTTCGGTACATAAGTTTGACGAACGAATGGTGCCTAAATTCTTTTGATTTGACTTGCGATTTGCTGCATCTTTATAGAGCATATAAGGCGTGCCCGTTTCAATTTGAGATTCTAAGATTTTCTCCCATAATTCACGTGCTTTGATGGTCTTACGCCCACGATTTTCTGCTTCGTATTTGAGGTATAGTTTTTCAAATTCGTCGCTGTGGCAATCATACAGTCCTGGACATTCGTTAGGACACATCAGCGTCCATTCGGTGTTTTCTTCAACACGCTTCATGAACAAGTCTGGAATCCACATGGCGTAGAACAAATCGCGTGCACGCATTTCCTCTTTACCGTGGTTTTTCTTTAGATCTAAAAAGTCAAAAATATCGGCATGCCACGGTTCAACATAAATGGCAAACGATCCCTTGCGTTTACCTCCACCTTGGTCTACATAACGAGCGGTATCATTATAGACACGAAGCATCGGAACAATCCCGTTAGAGGTACCGTTGGTTCCGGCAATATACGAGCCCGTTGCACGAACATTGTGGATAGACAATCCAATGCCACCTGCTGATTGTGAAATTTTTGCGGTTTGCTTTAGGGTGTCATAAATTCCATCAATGCTGTCGTCACGCATAGACAACAGGAAACACGAAGACATTTGTGGCTTTGGTGTTCCAGAATTAAATAAGGTTGGTGTGGCGTGTGTAAAATACTTTTTCGACATCAAGTGATAGGTCTCAATGGCTGCGTCTAAGTCGGTTGGGTGTATTCCTACCGAAACACGCATCAGCATGTGCTGTGGGCGCTCTGCTATATTGCCATTGATTTTGAGCAAATAGGAGCGCTCCAATGTTTTGAACCCAAAATAATCGTATCCAAAATCACGGTTGTAAATTATGGTTGAATCTAGCAACTCAGCATTGTCTTGAATGACCTTATGCACCTCGTCGGAGATTAACGGCGATTCCTTTTCGGTGCGTGGGTTGACATACGTGTAGAGGTCTGTCATGGTCTCCGAAAAAGACTTTTTAGTGTTTTTATGCAAGTTTGATACCGATATACGTGCTGCTAGTTGCGCATAATCTGGATGAACGGTTGTCATGGAGGCGGCTGTTTCAGCTGCCAAACTATCCAGCTCGGAAGTCGTAACGCCATCATATAAGCCTTCAATAACTTTCATGGCAACTTTTACAGGGTCAACAAGCTCGTTGAATCCATAGCATAGTTTTCTTACCCTCGCGGTAATTTTGTCGAACATAATGGGCTCTTTACGCCCATCTCTTTTTACTACATACATACTGTCTATGCGTTTATTTGGTTATTGTTATCAAGTGCTCCGTGGAGCACTTGAATGCGAAATACTTTAACAGACTACGAGACTAAAAGTCGTCGCCGAAAGAGTACTTTTCTTTTTCTTCAGATTCTTGGTTCATCACCCCCGCTTTTTGGTACTCAGAAACACGCTTTTCAAAGAAATTGGTTTTTCCTTGTAGCGAGATCATATCCATAAAGTCAAACGGATTGGAAACGTTGAATTCTTTTTCTAAACCAAGTTCAACAAGCAGGCGATCCGTAACAAACTCCAAGTATTGTGTCATCAACTTAGCATTCATTCCAATCAAACTCACCGGTAACGATTCGGTAATGAATTCACGTTCGATATTAAGGGCATCAATAATAATTTCACGGATACGAGCTGGCGGCACTTTGTTAACCAAGTGCTTGTTATGCAGGTGAACAGCGAAGTCACAGTGCATCCCTTCATCACGGGAAATTAATTCATTTGAAAACGTTAGTCCAGGCATGAGGCCACGTTTTTTAAGCCAGAAAATAGAGCAAAACGCTCCTGAAAAGAAAATCCCCTCAACCGCAGCAAATGCAATAAGACGTTCTGCAAAAGAATCGGAATCAATCCAACGAAGTGCCCAATCTGCCTTTTTCTTAATGGCTGGAAATACCTCAATGGCTCGAAATAAATTGTCTTTCTCTACTTCGTCTTTAACGTAAGTGTCTATCAAAAGTGAATAGGTTTCAGAGTGAATATTCTCCATCATGATTTGAAAACCATAGAAAAATTTGGCCTCACTGTATTGTACTTCGTTAACAAAGTTTTCTGCCAAATTCTCATTCACAATCCCATCCGAAGCAGCAAAAAATGCCAAAATATGCTTTACAAAGTAGCGTTCGTCGTCGTTAAGTTTGGTTGCCCAATCTGTTAAGTCTTGATGCAAATCAATTTCTTCGGCTGTCCAAAAACACGCCTCTTGTTTTTTGTACCATTCCCAAATATCATGGTGTTGTATAGGGAAGATAACAAAACGGTTCTTGTTTTCGGACAATATGGGTTCTATGGCGTTTGACATAATTTTTTTATTAAAGGGTTTTTGGGATGAAATAATTCCTTACAAATGTTCCAAAAATATCGGACAAATAAAAGCCATACTTTTCCACAATGGCACATAGTTTTTAACAAGTACTAAGGTTTTTCCTACAAAAGTTGCAAAAAAATCTTTTTATAACGTGCTTATTATTAGTGTCTTATGATGGTCTTTCTGGTTAGGCACAAAAATCACGATTGATTGTTAGCAGTAAAATCTTGTGCGGCTTCATGCAAGGCATCGTACCACGCTTGTCCAAATTTACGCACCAAAGCTTGTTGCACAAATTGATAGAGAGGTTGTTTAAGTGCTGCTCCTAATTCACAGCCTGGTGAACAAATAGCCCATTCATGGTAATTTACTGCTACAAAAGCGCTGTACTGCTTCACGCGAATAGGATATAAATGGCAGGAAATCGGTTTTTGTAACGCGGTTGCCTTATCACGATTGGCTTGTTCAATACCACATTGGGCTATGCCCTTTTCGTCATAAGCAATGTAGGCACAAGCTTTGCCGTCAATCAAAGGGGTTTCCCATTCCCCAAATGCATTTTGCGTCGCAACGCCTTGTGCTTCAATAGCGTCAATACCCTCTTTTGTCAGGTACGGTTTGAGCTCTGTCCAATGTGCTTGAAGGTCGTGAATTTCATTTTCCTCAACAGGCGCGCCTGCTTCTCCCTCTACACAACAAGCGCCTTTGCATGCTGTTAAATCGCACGTAAACGCTTGCTCAAATAGCGCCTCAGAAACCAGTGTTTTGCCCAATTGAAACATGTTGCTAAACTACAATTTTGAAACAAAAAAAAGTATCTTTGAGCCATGTTTAGCCTAAAAGAAATCGTTACCTGCACTATGGTTTTGTTTGCCGTCATTGATATTGTTGGCAGTATTCCCGTGATTATAGGCCTACGTCAAAAGGTTGGACACATTCAATCCGAAAAGGCCTCTCTTGTGGCGGGGTTTATTATGATTGGGTTTCTGTTTTTGGGCGAGCGCATCTTAAGTCTTATTGGTATTGACGTTAATTCGTTTGCCGTTGCAGGGGCATTTATCATTTTCTTTTTGGCGCTTGAAATGATCCTTGGTATCCAACTTTACAAAGACGAATCTTCAGAGACGGCATCTATTGTGCCTATTGCATTTCCGATTATTGCTGGGGCCGGTAGCTTAACGTCTATACTCTCTTTACGAGCAGAATACGACTTAGCAAATCTCATTGTCGCGATCGTTATTAATATTGCGATCGTATACATCGTATTAAAGTCTTCCAAGCGCATTGAGCGGGTACTAGGATCTTCTGGTATTAGTGTTATTCGTAAAGTCTTTGGTGTCGTGCTTATGGCCATTGCCGTAAAGCTGTTTGCTGGAAATGTTCAACAATTATTTATCTAATGAAAATACTTATTTATATCTTTTTTGGTTTAGCCGTTGGCTTACTTATTTTTAATTTGTTTCACGTTGACTATAATGCCCCTTTAGCGGGAGAAAGCTTTGCTGCTGTGGTGGGCGTTGGCGCGAGTCTTTGTGCCATTATCTTACTGGCTATTTTAAAAATAGCACTCAAAATCAAACAAAAAATGAAAGCATCACTTTAAGACAGCGCAACAATTTCAACCCCTGCGCGTTCCAAAAATTTAAGTCCCGAAGCGTCTTTATAGGCCTTTGCATACACCACTCGTTTGATTCCTGCTTGGTGTATCAGTTTGCTGCATTCTTTACAAGGTGAAAGCGTAATATAAAGCGTAGCTCCTGCACAAGATTGTGTTGATGAAGCCACCTTCATAATAGCATTTGCCTCGGCATGTAACACATACCACTTGGTATAGTGCTCCTCATCTTCACATTCATTTTCAAAGCCCGTTGGTGTGCCGTTATAACCATCCGAAATAATCATACGGTCTTTGACAATCAATGCTCCGACTTGCTTGCGCTGACAATGAGATAGTTTTGCCCATTCCAAAGCCATTTGCATATAGGCCGTATCATAGCGCAATTGTTTTTTTTCAACCTGAGTCATATGGCGTTGCTCGAAGCAATTAGAATAGGCACTAAAATACCGATAATTATACTACTACCAACAAGTAATCGATCTCGCTTTGAAACGTTAAATATATTACTCAATAGGCTATTGACAACGATTACAAGAACCACAATCAACAACTGGGCAAACTCAATTCCAAGCGTAAAATACAGTAAGGGCAAACCGATTGATTCTTGGGGAAAAAGCATGGAAAAATAACCCGAAAAACCCAACCCGTGTATGATGCCAAAAAAAGCGGTCAACACAAAAAAGGGGGCCGACGGTTTTCGTTCTATGCTTTTGTTCCAGTACAAAACATGAAGCGCCGTTAATAATATGGTAAGCGGAATTAGGAATTCAACCCAATTTGATGAAACACGCACAATCCCAGCCGAAGCCGCCCAAAGCGAGAGCGTGTGTCCAAGGGTAAATAAGGTTACAAGCAACAAAAGTAAGCGCAATTGTTTGTAGACAAACGGCAAGGATAAGGCCACTAAAAACAACATATGGTCATAGCCGTTAATGTCTAGAATATGCTCAAATCCCAAGCGTATAAATAAAAGAAAATCGTTCATTGTAGTCTAAAATCCACGTTCGTTTTTTATGTCTTCATACGCCTTTTGAATGCGCTGAAACTTTTCCTTAGCTGCCTCCTCGGCGGCTTGCCCCAAGTTACGAACTTTATCCGGATGATGCTTCTTCACTAAATTCCGATATGCTTTTTTAACCTCATCGTCAGTGGCTGATTTAGATACTTCTAAAATGGTGTAAGCACTGTCGGTTTGTGCAACAAACATGGCTTTGATGCTATTAAAATCCAGTGTATTAATACGCATGTACCCTGCAATCTCAAAAAGCTTGTCTAGCTCTGGTGGCGAAACACGCCCATCGGCTTTTGCAATACGAAACAAAAAATCAAGCATTTGTAACCGAGCACCGTATTGCGTTCGACTGACTAAAAACTGTCCGATTTCTATAGCAGAAATTCCATTACGCTTAAAATCGGAATTGTAGACCCTAAAGATTTGATTGGCACGCTCTTTCCCAAAAAACTGCACAAATTGTGCGCGAACATAATCCAGTTCAGATTGAGTGGTTTTTCCATCGGCTTTGATAACCATACTCGCCAATGCTAGTAAACGCAACTCAAAATCTTGAGCCGAAGCACGGGTAGTTTGAAAAGAGGTTCGGATTTTCCCCTTGTTACTTGCCTCAAAAATGCTTCCCAAAAAAAAGCCAATAATGGCTCCGGGAAAACGAAAAATCATATAACCAATAAATGCAAATAGCCAACGCATGACGCAAAAATACAAATGAAAATAAGGTAAGCGCTATTTTTGTTCTGTTATATTACACTACTTTTGCGACATGCAAACACCCGAAGCGCGCCGTTTTGAAAAAACACGATCTTTTGTGCAACAACATCTTGATGATGGTGCTAAAATATTGGACTTGGGCACACCAAACCCGCTTGCTACATTTTTGGGGAATTCAGGTTATCAAGTACAAAACACTAAAGGAGAAAACCTAGACACTGACTACCAACCCTACGTAGACACTGGGGCAGATTGTGTTACTGCTTTTGAAATATTTGAGCATATGTTGGCGCCTTTTAATATCCTTAGCCAGCTCAAAACATCTAAATTGATTGCTTCTGTGCCGCTAAAGCTCTGGTTTGCCTCGGCGTACTGGAATACCAAAGACGACTGGGATAAGCACTACCACGAATTTGAACAAAAGCAATTTGATTTTTTGCTCGAAAAAAGTGGTTGGAAAATCAAAGACCGTGTTCTTTGGGCATCTCCAGATCACAAAAAAATAGGGGTGCGCCCACTGTTGCGTTATTTTACACCACGCTATTATATGGTGTATTGTGAACGTGCCTAAAAATCCAATTCCTTACGTATCTTTGTCTTCTAAATAAATCGCTATGTATCCTGCAGAAATTGTCCAACCTATGCGTGATGAACTTACAACCGTAGGCTTCACACAATGTACTACTCCTGAAAGTGTTTCGGCTGCACTCAGCCAAAAAGGAACGACCCTTGTGGTTGTCAACTCGGTTTGTGGTTGTGCGGCTGCCAATGCACGACCTGGTGCGCGCATGTCGCTTGATAACGATCAATCTCCACAACAACTCATTACCGTTTTTGCTGGTGTTGACAAAGAAGCTACTGCTGAAGCGCGTAATCAAATGGTGCCGTTTCCCCCTTCATCACCATGTATTGCCTTGTTTAAAGACGGAGAATTGGTACACATGCTAGAGCGTCACCACATAGAAGGGCGTCCGGCTGAACTTATTGCTGAGAACCTAAAGGAAGCTTACAACACACACTGCTAATCGCACACATGGCTAAGCTCATTACATATCCGCTTAGCGTTATCTATTACCTCGTTTTTGGAGGTCTTCTTGTGTTGTTTGACGGGCTGCAACGATTAACATATTTGTTTGGCTATCAAGCACATAAAAAATGTGTAGATATCCTTAACTTTTTCCTTCTTCGGGGACTCAATCTTTTAGGTACGCGTATTGTGTTTAACATGCCGTTTAAGCTGGATAAAAATCAATCTTATATTGTCGTAGCCAATCACCAAAGTATCTATGACATTCCGCCGTTAATTTGGTACTTGAGAAAACTCCACCCAAAATTTGTGGGTAAAAAAGAGTTAGGCAAAGGCATCCCCAGCATCTCATTTAATCTAAAAAATAATGGGTCGCTACTTATTGACCGAAAAAACCCAAAGCAAGCGATAGCACAACTAAAGGCATTTGGAGAACGTCTTGCGGCGACTAATGGAAGTGCTGTCATTTTTCCAGAAGGAACACGAAGTAAAACGCACAAACCTAGACCATTTAAGCAAGCGGGCGTGTTGCAACTAATGGAAACCATGCCAAACGCAAAGTTACTTGGTGTTTCTATCAGTAATTCTTGGAAGCTGCTACGATATGGTGCTTTTCCAATGGGTGTTGGAGTTAAAATGATTGTTACGGTGCATCCGCCTGTAACCATTCCAAAAGAAAACAAAGCCCTGGTGTTAAAAGAATTAGAGGAAACTATTGTCGCCAATATTGAAGCTTAAGTCACTCGAGGTAACCGAACTTCAAAGCGTGTGCCTTCATTTGTTATTGATTCAAACTGGACTGTTCCATCATAGTTTTCAACAATGGATTTTACCATACTTAGCCCCAAGCCCATTCCGCTGGTTTTGGTGGTAAACGTAGGTTCAAAAATCTGATCGCGTAAAGCGTCAGGAATCCCTTTACCATTATCGGCAATAACCAATGACACAAAACGATCTTCGGCACTAATCCTAACCTCAATTTTAGGCTTGTCTACTGCTTCACATGCTTGCAGGGCGTTGTTGACAAGGTTATTGATAATGCGTACCAACTGCGTTGCGTCTACGTGAGCATATAGATCTGCTTCTGCATCAAAAGAGATGGGTGCATCTGTATATAATTCCAATGCACGACTTACAACCGCGCGAATGTTTATGCGCTCTGGATGGCCTGTAGGCATGGTGGCAAACTGCGAAAAGGTTGAAGCAATAGTACTCATGGTGTCGATTTGTTGAATAAGCGACTGGCTAAACTCATGTACTTTTTCGTTCCATTTGCTATCGCTTTTTGCTACTTGTTGTTCAAAGTGCTGAATGCTCAAGCGCATAGGCGTTAATGGATTTTTTATTTCATGTGCCACTTGCTTAGCCATTTCACGCCAAGCCACCTCACGTTGTGATTTGGCAAGTTTTACGGCACTCGCCTCAAGCTCGTCCACCATATGGTTATAGGCATCTACCAAGGCGGAAATTTCCCTGCTTGCTTTGGTCAACTCAATCTTGGTATTGGTCTTTGATAGTTTGGTTTGGTTGAGTTTAACACTTATGGTATTCAAAGACCGTGTGATGTAAGAAGAAACAAAAAAAGCTAAAATAATAGCAATAACGAGCATGATAATATACACCTGAACCAAGCGCACCAAAAAATCCTTTAACTCCATAGAGCTAAGGGAATCATCATCAAAATAAGGCACGTTCACAATGGTCAAGGGGTTGCCGTTGAGGTCATAGACATACGAATATGAAGAGCGTGTTCGAATCCCGTCGGTAGTACGCACATCTATAAGACGCTCACTTGAGTTGGATTCTAGCTGACTTAAAATAGGTTCCGATAGTTTTTGAGTTGGTGTAGCTTCCATCAACTGAGAAGAACACAACAAAGCTCCCGACAAACTATACAGCCTAAAGTTAATATTCAGCACATCAGCCGTTTCCTTCATATGTTTTTGAAAAGCTGTATGCACATTTTTGGGCGTAACCGTCACTCCTTCACTCTCTAAAAGGTAGTTAATCCGCTTTTTAAGTTGATTTTCTTTGCGTTCTAAACGCTGTTCGTGGTAGGTGTTAGATTGCTCGCTATACTGCACAATGGTAACTCCAGCAATGAGCAACGAAGCAATAAGCACCAAAAAAATAAGGGCTATAAATATACGTGCTCGAAGAGATGGCAACCGCATAATATTACTGTTTTGAAGTGCGATACCGTTTATAGAGCCGAATGCCTAACATCAATAAAAACGCAAGGCCTACTAGCCCCAATACACCAAAAACCCAATGAATACTGTCTTTGAGAATGGCTAAGAATACCACAGCAAACAAAACTAGTGTTGCCCCTTCGTTCCAAACACGAAAAAAAGTGGTGCTATACCGAAACGTATGATCTAAGAATTCTTTGTAAAATCGATAGGTTTTGATGTGATACAACACAAGCAGCCCAATAAAAACGAACTTCACCAACATCCACGATTTTGCTAACAAGAATGGGTTAATCCACAGCATCCAAACACCAAAAATAAGTCCTAAAATAGCCGAAGGCACAGTAATAATCTGCCACAAGCGGCGCATCATCAGCTGTAGTTGTGGTACTAAAATCGCAGCTTCCTGCTCGGGGCGTTGATTTGCTTCGACAAGATATACCATAAGCCGCGGTATGTAAAATAGCCCCGCGAAGTAGGTAATCACAAATATCAGGTGAAGTGCTTTTATGTACTGATAATAATCCACATCTAAAGAATTGACCTAAAGGTACGCCTTTTTGAAAACTAAGAGGCGGTTGCCCATTCATCAATCCAACGGCTGAGCACATTTACCCAATCATCTCGATCATTGATACAGGGTACCACGTGAAGTTCTTCTCCTCCCTTTTCTTCAAAATCTTCTTTAGCCTCCATGCCAATTTCCTCAAGGGTTTCCAAACAATCGGAGATAAAGGCTGGCGTAACAACAGCCATTTTTTTTGTGCCTGTTTTGGCAAAGTTTTCAATCGTCTTGTCGGTATATGGGCGCAACCACTTATCTCCTGCCAAACGCGACTGAAAAGAAGTAGAAAAACTGCCTGGTCGAAGTTCCAAATATTCCGCCACTTGCTTGGTTGTTTCGTAACACTGATGACGGTAGCAATAGGCGTGTGCTTCTGAAGGGGTCTGACAACAGCTACCATCTATTTTACAATGCGATTTGGTAACATCTGACTTGCGAATGTGACGTTCGGGAACTCCGTGATACGAAAACAATACATGTTCCCATGGTTTATCTTGAAGATACTCTTGAATGGAGTGTGACAAAACACGGATATAATCGGCATGATGGTAAAACGCAGGGAGATGCGTAAACTTCATTTTAGGAAAATGTTCAGCTCTAATTTCTTCTGCCAGTACTAAAATGGTTTCTGTAGTGGCCATGGCATGCTGTGGATACAACGGCACTAGCAACACCTCATCAACACCTTTTTCGTGCAATTCCTTTAAACCATTGGCAATTGAGGGTTGACCATAACGCATGGCTAGGGCAATGGGAACGCTTATTTTGGGGGCTACTTTTTCCTTCAAACGCTCCGACAAAACAATAAGTGGCGATCCTTCGTCCCACCAAATTTTTTGATAAGCTTTTGCCGATTTTTTAGGACGTGTTTTCAAAATAATTCCTTTTACTAAAAACGAACGAAACCACTTGGGTACATCAATAACACGTTCGTCCATTAAAAACTCCTCCAAATATGGCTTTACGTCCTTAGGGGTTGGACTTTTAGGTGAGCCTAAATTCACCAGTAACACTCCTTTCATAGCAACAATTTTTTCGCTACGAAGATACAGACAATAGGTATTTTTTGGGCGTTGTACCAAACTTCTTTTTAAACGCCTCTATAAAGTGACTTGAATTGCTGTAGCCCAATTGAATTGCAACTTCGTTCACATTATAAGATCCAGACCCTAACAATTGTCGTGCATGGTTCATTTTATGATCCAATACAAACTGATAAACCGTACTGCCATAAAGCTGCTTAAACCCTTCTTTAAGTTTTTTAAGACTCAATCCTATTTCATTGGCCAAATCGGGCAGGCTTGGTGGGTCAACCATACGCTCGAGCATGATTTGTTTGGCATTTCGAATCTTACGCACATTTTCCTCATCAACTAAAAAAGGACATTCTGCAATGTCTGTAGCTTCTGAAGGGTTAAAATACAAACTCAACAACTCATACACCTTCCCCTTTAAATAAAGCCTAGACATTAATGCATTGGGCTGATGTTGTAAAATCTGACTTATCACAACCGCCATTGACGGGGTAATAACATGGTCTTTGTAATACTTTTTATTGATATTGTCGTCAGACAAAAAGCTGATTTGTTCAGCTTCCTGTGAAAACAAACTGTGGAATTTTTTTATGGAAATAAGTACCGTAACAAGTTGTGTGTTTGTGGCAACATCTAGCTCCATGGGCAAGTCGCGTTGTGGGTTGTATAACAATAACACATGCTCATCTAACAATGGGAGGCTGTAGGTGCGTGCATTGAAATAAAACGTGGCACTTCCCCGAAAACAAAAGTGAAACTGAATCAAACTTGCATCAACATGGCGAACAATTTGTTGTTTTTGGTCTGTCTCGTTCTCATGAGTTAGTACATAAAAACCATCCTCTATGGTTTGGTCAATTTTTGGACGTAAAGCGTTATTTTCTATTGCCATAGCTGCCATTTGTTTTACTTATATACAACAAACATACAAAGAAAAAACAGTATGTTATCCGTCAATACATACGGTCTAATAGCGATAGAAAAAGTACTTATAGCGGTATTTTTTGTCTTTGCTGTGTCCTATTTTTGTCTTGCAACTAAAAACCATTTATGCCGGTAACGGAGCCCTTTTATTGTATCGGTGTCAGCTACAAAAAAGCAGACGCTGCTCTCAGAGGTCGTTTTAGTATTACTTCAAGGTCCATTCCTTTTTTACTTGAAGAAGCCAAAAGCAAAGGAGTTCGCTCGCTTGTATTAAGTTCAACCTGCAACAGAACGGAATTATATGCTCAAGCACCAAATGCCGCTGTGTTGGTTGCGTTACTCTGCAAACACTCCAAAGGCACGGAAGACGACTTTAATACGGCAGGTATTACTTTAGAAGGTACAGCAGCCATTTCTCATTTATTCCATGTAGGAACAGGCCTAGACAGTCAAATACTTGGTGATTTTGAAATCATCTCGCAACTCAAGAAAAGCTTTAAGGTTTCTAAAAAAAATAACATGCTAAGTCCTTTTATGGAACGTATGTTTAATGCCGTTATTCAGGCTAGCAAGCGCATCAAAACGGAAACAGAGTTGTCCTCTGGAGCAACATCGGTTTCGTATGTTTCTGTGCGCTATATGCTGGACAATATTACGGATCTAGACAACAAGAAAATTGTATTATTCGGTCTCGGAAAAATTGGGCGTAACACTTGTGAAAATCTCGTAAAGCATACCAAAAACACAAGCATTACCCTAATCAACAGAACTCGAGAACGTGCCGAACAGTTGGGCGGTAAGTTTGATATTGAAGTAAAAGATTACGCGGCACTTCCCGTTGAAATTCGCAAAGCAGATGTGCTCGTTGTGGCTACGGGTGCCGAAAAACCCACCATTGCCAAATCATTGATTCACACAAACAAACCCCTACTCATTTTGGATTTGTCCATGCCCAAAAATGTGAATCCGAATGTATTGGAGTTGCCAAATGTTAAACTCCTTCATTTAGACGAGCTTTCAAAAATGTCTGACGAAACACTCATGGCGCGTAAAAAACATGTGCCACAGGCCGAAAGCATTATTGCAGAAACCATTTCCGAATTCAACCAATGGCTTGAAACACGAAAGTTTACACCTGCCCTGGTAGCTGTAAAAAAACTCATGGAGGATATTCAGCAACAAGAACTTGAGGCACACCGCAAAAAAAACCCATCCTTGGACCCAAATGCTGCGCTAGTCGTTTCGGAACGTCTTATCCAAAAACTAACCAACCGAATGGCAACACATTTGCGCGAAAGCACCAACACAGGTGAAAGCGTAAAAGCACTAAAAACACTATTTAACGTAACGGCAGATGAGTAGTGTGGTTAGGATTGGTACACGCAGTAGTGCCCTTGCACTCTGGCAAGCTCGAGAAGTGCAAAACATGCTTGAATCTGTTGGGTTAAAGAGTGAGCTCGTTCCCATTGCTTCAAGTGGAGATAAAGAATTACAAAAACCGCTTTATGAAATGGGGGTACAAGGGGTTTTTACCAAAGAACTCGACAGCGCTTTGCTGCAAAACGACATTGATATTGCCGTACACAGCATGAAAGATGTTCCCACACAACTTCCAAAAGGAATTGTTACTGCTTTTGTGCCTAAACGCGGACCAGTGGAAGACGTTTTTATCTCAAAAAACAATAGTTGGGAACATGAAAAAGGTGCTATTGCAACAAGCAGCTTACGGCGTGCGGCACAATGGCTGTACAGATATCCACAGCACAACACCATGGATATTAGAGGAAACGTTCCCACACGCCTAAAAAAATTAGAAACAATGCCTTGCCACGGAACCATTATGGCCATGGCGGGTCTACTACGGTTAGCGCTACTTCCCGAAAACAGCATTGTTTTGGATTGGATGATTCCTGCGCCTGCACAAGGAGCCTTATTGGTTACTACGCTAGACAAAAACACAGAACTACGAAAAAAGCTTCACCGTTTAAACGATGACGAAACTGCAAAATGTGTGGAACAAGAGCGCATTTTCCTTCGCAAGTTAGAAGGTGGCTGTACAGCTCCAATAGGTGCGCTTGCCACAGTCGAAGGCGATGCTGTACGATTTGTTGGAAACATCACGCAAAAAAACGGAAAGAACCAACTGGTTTTTGATGAGACATTACCTATTGATGCACTATCAGATATAGGGACAAAAGCGGCAGAACAACTTCTTTCAGAAGGGGCAAAAACATTGCTACATGGGTAAGCCATTGCTTTTATCTACCAAAAAGCTTGATCCAGCGCTCCGTGAGCGCGTGGTACATAATGGAATTGCCTACATGGAATACGATGCCATTCGTATTGCACCAGTTTCGTTTTCCATGCCCAACCCTACAGATTATGTAATATTCAGTAGCCAAAATGCTACTAAAGCTGTTTTGAAAAGTGAGCATTGGCTTGCACAAACACAGGTACTTTGTGTGGGTGAGCAATCCGAAAAACTACTTTTAAACAAGGGCATAAAAACAGTAAAAACTACCAAAAACATGTCTGAAATGGTTGTTTTTATAGAAAAATTGAATAAAAACGCTTCGTTTTTGCATTTTTGCGGAAACAGAAGGCTAGCGCTTTTAGCGACTAAAATGGCAGCATGGGAACGTAATTTCCGTGAGGAAATCGTTTATGAAACTGCATTACATGCACAAAAAATAAACGCAACACCCAACGCAATTCTTTTTTACAGCCCCAGTGGAGTAGAAAGCCATGAAAAAGAAAACAACGTGGGCAACAGCCGTTGTTTTTGCATTGGTGCTTCCACCGCAAAAGCATTTGTACAACAACCCAAAGAACTGGTTGTCATTGATGAGCCCCGTATTAAAACCTTAGTGGCTAAAGCCATTCAACATGTTAAAAAACACCAACATGCTTAAAAATGATATTTTTCTACGTGCTCTTGAAGGAGAAGCATTAGACAGGCCGCCCGTTTGGATGATGCGTCAAGCTGGACGCTACCTCCCTGACTTTATGAAGCTAAAGGCCAAATACGATTTCTTTACGCGTTGCCAAACCCCAGAATTGGCAGCAGAGATAACCGTAATGCCCATTGATCAAGTTGGTACCGATGCAGCCATACTGTTTTCTGATATTCTGGTTATTCCGCAAGCTATGGACATAGCCGTTGAAATGAAAGATGGCGTTGGGCCATGGTTGCCCAATCCCGTACGAACAGCTAAAGACGTAGCAAATGTTGTTGTGCCAGATGTTGAAGACCGCCTGCATTACGTTATGGAAGGGATTAAACAAACCAAACAATTACTGGATAATCGGGTGCCGTTAATCGGCTTTGCTGGCTCGCCGTGGACTATTCTATGCTATGCGGTACAAGGACAAGGCTCCAAAAATTTTGATTTGGCAAAAGGATTTTGTTTTTCACATCCAGAATTAGCGCATCAACTGCTTCAAAAAATTACGGATACTACCATTGCCTACCTTAAGGCAAAGGTGCGTGCTGGCGTAGATGCTGTGCAACTCTTTGATTCATGGGGGGGTATGTTGGGTGAAGAAGATTATCAAACTTTTTCGTGGAACTACATGCAGCAAATTATAGATGCGCTCAAAGACGAAACCAAGGTCATTGCCTTTGCCAAAGGGTGTTGGTATGCGTTGCCTACCATGGCACGTTCTGGTGTACATGCACTGGGTATTGATTGGACGTGTTCGGCTAGAAATGCACGCTACCTAACAGGAGGACAACTAACATTACAGGGAAATTTTGACCCTTCAAGATTGCTCTCTCCAATCCCTGAAATTGAAAAACTTGCGCGTAAAATGGTAAGCGAGTTTGGAACGCAACACTACATCGCCAACCTTGGTCATGGCATTTTACCCAATGTTCCTGTTGATCATGCAAAAGCTTTTGTAAATACAATTAAATCCTACACGCCCTAAAGCCATACATTATGAAAACCCAATTCACAACATATATCCGAAACCTGCAAAATCGCATCACTTCTGGTCTTGAGCAAGAAGACAGCGTGGCACAATTCCAACAAGACAGCTGGGAACGCCCGGGTGGTGGAGGTGGACAAACACGTGTTATTGAAAACGGAACCGTATTTGAAAAAGGAGGCGTTAACATCTCCGAAGTGTTTGGCACACTACCCAAATCCATGACACAACAATTAGGCGTGCAACACAGCGACTTCTTCGCTTGCGGCCTTAGTTTGGTGATTCACCCAAAAAGTCCCATGGTGCCAACGGTACATGCCAATTTTAGGTATTTTGAGCTTTACGATGACAACAAAAACGTTGTAGATCAATGGTTTGGTGGCGGTCTTGACCTTACGCCATATTATTTGTTTGAAGAAGATGCTGTTCATTTTCACGATGTATGTAAGCGCGTTTGCGATAAGCATGACGCCACTTTTTACGCCAACTACAAACAAAAATGTGACGAATACTTTTGGAACCATCATCGAGATGAAGCACGAGGCATTGGGGGCTTGTTTTTTGACTACTGCCGTCCCAACGAAAAACACAGCCTTGAGTCCTGGTATGCTTTTGTGTCTGAAATGGGGGAAGCTTTCTTAGATGCCTATCTCCCCATTGTACAAAAGCGGAAGTCATTGGCCTACACAAGTCAGCAGCGCAACTGGCAAGAACTGCGACGGGGTCGCTACGTAGAATTTAATCTTGTTCATGACAAAGGCACCCTGTTTGGGCTAAAAACCAAAGGGCGTATTGAAAGCATTTTAATGAGTCTTCCTCCCGTAGTTCAGTGGGCATACGACACCCATCCTGAAGCGGGTTCGGAAGAAGAAAAACTAGTAACCATTCTAAAAAATCCCAAAACCTGGGTGTAGCTTATGATGTATCCTCTCTATAGAAATCGACGACTAAGATCCAGTGCAGCCATGCGTGACTTGGTTCGTGAAACAACCCTGTCGGCACATGACTTTATCGTGCCTTTATTTATTGTAGAAGGTTCAAAAATAAAATCCGAAATCTCATCCATGCCAGACTATTATAGGTTTAGTCTTGATCTTGCAATTGCAGAAGCAAAACGGCTTTATGATTTGGGTGTCAAAGGCGTACTCCTTTTTGTTAAAGTTGACGATTCGCTAAAGGACAATACTGGGGCTGCTGCCTTAAACACCGATGGCCTGATGCAGCGTAGCATTTGTGCTATCAAAAAAGCTGTTCCAGAACTGGTTGTTGCAACCGATGTTGCACTTGATCCTTTTTCAAGCTATGGGCACGACGGGATTGTAAAAGACAATAAAATTCTAAACGACGCAACAGTAGCAATCTTAACAAAAATGGCGCTTAGCCACGCCGAATGTGGTGCTGATATGGTTGCGCCCAGCGATATGATGGATGGACGTGTTTTGGCCATTCGTCAGGCATTTGAAAAAGCGGGGTATGTAGACACGGCTATAATGAGTTATAGCGCCAAATACGCCTCTGGTTTTTATGGGCCGTTCCGAGATGCCTTGGACTCAGCCCCTGGTTTTGGCGACAAAAAAACCTATCAAATGGATGTTGCAAATCGCAAAGAAGCACGCATTGAGGCAGCGCGTGATATTGAAGAAGGAGCAGATATTGTAATGGTAAAGCC
Source organism: uncultured Flavobacteriaceae bacterium (assembly GCA_938092005.1). Classification (GTDB taxonomy): domain Bacteria; phylum Bacteroidota; class Bacteroidia; order Flavobacteriales; family Flavobacteriaceae; genus UBA7446. The sequence continues at coordinate 43,362 of CALKOU010000005.1, forward strand.
GGGGATGGCTTACTTGGATATTGTTCGCGATCTAGCAAATGAGGTGCAAGTGCCTATTGCTGTGTACCAAGTTAGTGGGGAGTATGCGATGCTGAAAGCTGCTGCTGAAAAAGGATGGCTTGATCACGATACCGTCATGCTAGAGCAACTTATGGCGTTCAAACGCGCTGGTGCGTCCATTATTGTTTCCTATCACGCCGAACACGCCATTTCGTTGCTGTAGGGCTGAGGTGTTTAAATTTTCGTACTTTGCCTGTCCTAAAATAAATGATGAAAAAATTTGCTTCACTTTTAAGAGTTATTGTCACTGTTTTGGTACTTTTTATTGCTGGACTATACGTTACCGGGTATGGTTACCTGGTAGAGTTAGGAGCTAAAGTAGTAGAGCTTGGCAGGACAACAGCAGGTTTGGAAGATTACATCCATTTTGAAGTTCGTGATATTCCAAAAAGTGATGCACCACAGCCATGGGCCTTACACCAAAACTACAACAGCGTAGCCGCTACAGAAACCCTACAAAAACTACATCAAGATCACGGAACCATTGCTTTTTTAATCATTAAAAATGACTCCATTTGGCACGAGCAGTATTTTGATGGATTTGACAACACGAGTAAAACCAATTCGTTCTCAATGGTTAAAACCATTGTAGCAGCATCACTGGCAAAAGCCATTGAAGAAGGTCATGTGAAAAGCTTTGACCAAAAAGTAAAAGACTTTTTGCCCTGGCTTACAGGAGCATATTCTGATGAAGTAACCGTTGGGAATTTAGCGAGTATGTCCTCAGGTTTAGAGTGGAAAGAAGACTACGATAACTTGCTTACCATTACACCACGTACCTACATCACACGCGACATTGAAGGCGTCATGAAAACACTGCCAATTATCGATGCTCCTGGGAAACGATTTGTGTACCAAAGTGGAAGCACGCAATTGCTTTCATTAGCATTAACGGCAGCCACAGGCGAATCCATTTCAGATTTAGTACGCCGATACTTTTGGGGTCCGTTGGGGGCTCATGCCGATGCAAACTGGCGCTTAGACTCCGCAGAGAATGGCGTTGAAAAATCGTATTGTTGTTTTAATTCCAATGCGCGCGACTATGCCCGTTTTGCTGCCTTGTTTAAAAATAATGGTGTGTGGAACGGTAGTCCATTGATCAGCAACGAATATGTTCAGATGTCCACTACCTCACAGTTTGAAAATGGTGATGATTACGGCTATGGTTGGTGGTTGGGTACGCACATGGGCAAACGCTACTTTAGTATGCGTGGGCACAACGGTCAGTACGCTATTGTATTTCCCGACGATGATGTTGTTGTGGTGCGATTAGGACACAAACAACTCCCCGATCTTCCTGGCGTAAGTCATTCCGCCGATTACTTGGGCTACATGGAAGAGGCCTTTGTTATGCTAAACGATGAAAACACCTCAACCCCTTGAACATATACTGTTTCTAGACATTGAAACCGTTCCAGAACAGCCCGATTTTAAACAGCTAAGTGAAGAAGCACAGGAGCTGTATGCCGCCAAAACAGCCTATAAGCGTAAAGCCGAAAATATATCGGCTGCTGCATATTACAACCATGCTGGTATTTGGGCCGAATTTGGAAAAATTGTTTGTGTTTCTGTTGGCTATGTGACCACTACATCAACTGGGAGGCAATTTAGAGTCCGTAGTTTTTCTGGGGATGAAGAGAAGCTGCTTGTTGCATTCAAAACCTTACTAGACACGCATTTTTCGGCAAACCATCATAGGCTTTGTGCGCACAATGGTAAAGAATTTGACTTTCCGTTTTTGGCACGGCGTATGCTAAAGCACCAAATAGCACTGCCAAACGTGCTACAACTCATGGGTAAAAAACCTTGGGAGGTTCCGCATCTTGACACCCTAGAGCTGTGGAAATTTGGAGATTATAAGCATTACACCTCGTTAAAACTTTTGGCGCATTTCTTTGGAATCCCTTCGCCCAAAGACGATATGGACGGATCGGATGTAGCAAAAGTATATTATCTTGAAGATGATTTACCCCGCATTGTACGCTATTGTGAAAAGGATGTAATCACGCTAACACAAGTATATTTAAAGCTCAGCTTACAGCCTAGGCTAGAGGATCACGAAATCGTTTCTGTTTCATAAGTGGGCTAACCGCTTTGAATTCTGTATTTTTGTGGGAATACAAAACTTATGGATATCATCATTTCATTACACTCACGCCTCGCCTATGCTGTTTTAGCACTATTAGTGCTGGCAACTTTAAACGCCTTTTGGGGTTTGGTTGGCAAGCGAAGTTTCGGGAACAAAGACTTGCGTCTTTCCCTTTTTGGTCTCATTTTTTCACACATCCAACTGCTGCTAGGGCTCATCACCTATTTTGTTTCTCCTTATTTCTCGGCTTGGGAAGGCGGTATGGGAGCCGTGATGAAAGACAGCACCTTGCGTTTGTATTTGGTAGAACACCCAACAACAAACATCTTGGCCATTGTACTTATTACCATGGGGTGGTCGTTGCACAAAAGAGCTACCACTGATCGAAAAAAGTTTTTTAGAATTGCCGTATTCTACGGTGTTGGTATTTTGCTGCTGCTCAGTAGAATCCCTTGGCAAAACTGGCCATAAAAAAGAAAGCGCCCAAAAGGCGCTTTCCGATAACCAACCATATTAAAACTATGAAAAACAAATAAGCAAATCTCTATGCTTTACTTTATTAGGTGCAAGTTAAAACAAGAACTTTCTCCTAGTTGTGAATTATTTGTTAAAGTATTTTAAACCAAAAAGCGTTAGAAAATGGCGGATTTTTCAAGAATTGCTGTAATAGGTGGTGGTAGTTGGGCAACCGCACTCGTGAAAATTCTTTGTGAAAACAAGACAAAGGTTGGATGGTACGTTCGAAACGATACCATTTACAATCACTTGCTTGAGCAGGGGCATAATCCCAATTATTTAAGTGGCGTTGAATTTGATCTCTCAAAATTAGACCTACACACAGACCTAAGCGGTGTCATAAAACAATATGATGTACTCATCATTGCTACCCCATCATTTTATTTAGATCGCGTGTTATCACCTGTATCTCAATCCCTTGAAAACAAAGTGGTTTTTTCCGCGGTTAAAGGCATTGTGCCAGAGAAGAAGGTATTGGTGGGTGCCTATTTGATTGAAAAATTTAAGGTTGCTGAACGGCACTTTGGTATTATTGCCGGCCCATGTCATGCAGAAGAAGTTGCCCTTGAGCGTTTGTCATATTTGACTGTGGCAAGCAGCAATGAAGGGGTTGCTAAGCAAATGAAAGATGCCCTGTCGTGTCATTATATCAAAACCTCTATTTCAGACGATGTTATTGGTGCAGAATATGCTGCTACGCTCAAAAATGTATATGCTATTGCTGTTGGAATGGCCCACGGATTAGGCTATGGTGATAATTTTATCAGTGTCTTGATTAGTTGTGCTATGCGAGAAATGAAACGCTTTATTAAGCACGTTGACAAAAAGAAAAGAAACGTCAACAAGTCTGCATATTTAGGGGATTTGTTGGTAACGGCATACTCTGTTTTTAGCCGTAACCGAATGCTGGGTAACATGCTGGGTAAAGGATATACTGTTAAGGCTGCCATGATGGAAATGACCATGATTGCCGAAGGATACTACGGAGCAAAAACAGCTTATGAGCTAAGTCATTCTTTTGGTGGGGAATACCCTATAATGCAATGCGTTTACGAAGTGTTGTATGAAAAAGCTTCTGCGAAGAAAAAAATGAAAGGCTTAAGCCAATTGTTAAATTGATGAACTAAACTGCTTTAAGAAGCGCACATCGTTTTCGTAGAACATTCTGATGTCTTCAATTTGATATAAAAGCATCGCCATACGTTCAAGACCCATACCAAAAGCAAAGCCCGAATAGGTGTCGGCATCAATGCCACAATTGGTCAAAACATTAGGGTCTACCATACCACAACCCATAATTTCGAGCCAACCTGTTCCCTTTGTAATTCTATAATCTGCTTCGGTTTCTAATCCCCAATAAATATCAACTTCGGCACTTGGCTCCGTAAAAGGAAAATAAGATGGGCGCAAACGAATTTCTGCGGTTCCAAAAATGGCTTTTGTGAAGTACATTAGCGTTTGTTTCAAATCTGCAAATGAAACATCCTTGTTAATGTATAGCCCTTCTACTTGATGAAATACACAGTGTGACCGAGCAGAAATAGCCTCATTTCTAAACACACGTCCTGGAGATAAAATACGAATAGGCGGTTGGTTCGATTCCATGTGTCGAACTTGCACAGAAGAGGTGTGCGTGCGCAGCATTACATCGGGATCTGTTTGCACAAAAAAGGTGTCTTGCATGTCACGAGCAGGGTGGTGTTCGGGCAAGTTTAGTGCCGTAAAATTGTGCCAATCGTCTTCCACTTCGGGTCCTGAAGAAAGACCGTAACCAATGCGGCTAAAGACATCAATAACACGGTCGCGAACAATGCTAATAGGGTGCCGAGCGCCTAACGGAATTGGTTGCCCCGGGCGGGTCACATCATCAATAGCACTTTTGCTCGATTGAGTACCTCCCAGTGCTGCTTGGAGTTTCTTTACTTTTTCTTGTGCCTCACTTTTGAGCTGATTCAACAATTGCCCATATTCTTTCTTTTGCTCATTGGGAACGTTTCGGAAATCTGCAAACAATTTTGTGATGTGCCCTTTCTTCCCTAAATAGTCAATACGAAATTGCGCTACCTCATCTGCAGTATTTGCCGAAAAAGCAGCAACGTCTTTTAAATGTGCCTTGATGTTGTCTATCATGGGTACAAAAATACACAATAGACGCATAGTACCGCCAAACCGAACAAATCTATACGTACATTTGTGATATGTCGCTTAACTACATAGATCTAGCCGTAATTTGTTTGCTCCTCTACGGACTTGCACGAGGAGCCTATAGAGGCTTTTTTGTTGAGGTTGCTTCTCTGTTGGCACTGGTTTTGGGTGTTTTTGGAGCCTTGCACTTTTCGAGCTTTACTGCCGCTCTGCTGTCTGCTTATATTGAATGGGACTACCTGCCGCTTTTGGCATTTGCTTTAACATTTATAGGCATCATGATTGGTGTTGCTTGGATTGGAAAACTGCTAACAAAGCTAGCAAAAGTGGTGTTGTTAGGCTTCCTAAACAGGCTATTGGGTGCTGTTTTTGGGGCGTGCAAATGGTTGGTTATTTGTGGGGTGCTCGTCTGGATTTTAGGCCAAATAGATGTCTTTTTTAACATCCTACCCGATACCCTTACAGAAGATTCGTTGGTTTTTGAACCCCTTAAAGAGTTGGGAAGCTATCTTTTTGAGCAAATCAACACAGAAGAAAATCCAATTGAAGCCATTACGCCTATTCTACAACAAAGCTAATGGGCTGCATGCTGGTTTTAGGAATCCAGCCTTCAGTGCCATTTTGTAATCGAATTTTTACCCAATCCTCAAGCTGTTCTTGAACAAACACCTTGGCGCCCTCGTGAATGGTTAACAATACTTCAGAACGCAGGTTGGGCTCTGCACGAAACGATTCCGATGGAACAAAAACAATGGCTGGATTGAGGTCTCGTAAGCTTCGTTTTTGTTGCAGTGCAAATACAACCGATACAGCTGTGATAAGGAGTGCAACCGTAAAGCCGCTGAAAAAAAGTCTTTTGCGAATGCTATCACCCGATTTAATGTATAGGAAAAACAATATAGCTGCGATCCAAAAGGCGGCAATTGCCACAAAACTCCACCCACGAACTGAGGTGAGAAATACAATGCTGTTCGTGATTTTTTTAAATTCGCTTTCTGGCAGCGATGTAAACCTGTCTAGCGTCATGTTCTGTGCATAAGCCAAGTTATTGATGACCTGCTCATTGTCAGCATCCAACAACAATGCCTTCTCATAATTTAAAATACTAGCAGCAATACCATTTTGCTTATAGTACGCGTTGCCTAGGTTAAAGTATAAATCTGCCGAATGTAAGCCCAACGAACTAATAGAGTCGTAATACATGATGGCACGGTCGTATTGTCCTTGGTTGTAGGCAATATTTCCCTCTCTAAAAAGGTCTTCGGGAGATTGTCCAAAGGATATCAGGCAAGAAAACAGTGCAAAAAGTAAGGTGTTTTTCATGGCTAAAATTGTTTGTCCATTTGGGTTATAGCGGCTACAGCCGTTTCGTAGTCTTGCTCCATACTGCTGCGTGAACTGGGAGCATAGCGTGCAAATTCACAATTGGTTAACACTTGTATAAACAAACTAACGGTTTCTACTGCCACGCCTTTTTCGGTCAATAGCTTTTCCATTTTTTCTTTGCTAAAATCCGATGTTTGTATTTGTAACCTCGCCTTAACATAGTTATGTAATGCCGCTTCAAGTGCTACATAAAAATCTGTCGCATCGGACATGTTGCGTTTTGCCTTGCCTAAGAATTTCTTTACCAAACGTGCTTTGTTTCGCTGTGCAATGCGTGCAGCATCTGGTGTTTGACTTCGCACCAAAAAGTATATCAGCAGCAAAACCACAGGGAATGCTAGCAACAGATAAAAGAACAAACTACCAAAAAAGGAAGTCTTATGTATGGGTAGAAAGTCCGTTTGTTGTGCAATAAACTGAAATGATGTTGAATTATTGGGAACAACCACAGCAGAGGGGTTTGTCGTGCTTTGAACAGTACTCACTGCCTTTGGCCCTTCTAATACATCTATTACCAACTCGTCTGATTGCAGTGTTTTATAGGTTTTTGTACTGGGGTCAAAATAGCTAAATGTAACGGGGGGTATGGGATACTTACCTTGAAATTGTGGGACTAAGGTATAGGTGTTTTTTATTGATCCGCGCATTCCCGAAAGGGTCGTGTTTACCTGTTCTGTATACTCTGGATCATAACGCTCCAATGCACTTGGTGTTGCCATTTCTGGCAATGAGAACAGTTTTAGGTTTCCTTTCCCCTTTACTTCAACAGTGGCTTGTAAAGACTCTGATGCGTTTAAGGCGTTTTTAGAAGTATTGACTGCAAAACTAAATTCGCCAACAGCTCCATTGAAGTTGTTTGGTTTTCCTTCTTCTGGAAATGGCAACACCGTTACCGTGCGCTTGCCTGCAGTAATGGTACGCGCCACTTGTGTGTAGATCTGATTTCCAAAAAAGTCACGGCGATTGGTAGGAACGTCCAGTTGTACATCTACTGTGAGTGGAGCAATAGGAAGTTTTCCTGCGCGTTGCGGATAAAGAACGGTTTGCTGCCACGCCACATAGTTGTACTCTTTTCCCTTATACGTTCCTCTTTCAATCGTTCGCCTTGATGGAATGTCTTGCGACCAAAAGTCATTATACTCGGGCATGTCAATATTATTTACATCTGAAGGGCGCACTTTGGGATCAAAGTAGAGTTTATAAATAACCGTTATGGGTTCGTTGATATACACCGTGCTTTTGGAGAGTTCAGCTACCAAGTAAAGGCTTTGAGATGCGATATAATTTGGGTCATTTGGATTTTTAGGTATTTCAACGGCAGCCGTTATTTCTACTGGAACTGGGGTTGTTTTATAAATGTCCCCATCAATTTCAATGGATGCTTGCCCAATGGCATTTTTTCCCTTTTTTAAGGGTGTCAACAGATACGTATAACTTTTTGAGAACGATCGTTTCCCGTTAACATACATGTTGCTAACCGACTGGCTTGGCCCAGCAACCACTCGAAATCCGTCAAAAGAAGGGGGGGCGAAGTTATCTCCGTCTTTATTCATGCTAAACTCAACGCGTAGGCGTTCGTTGATCCCCAGCGTATTTTTGCTTACCGTGGCTTTAAAGTCCACCTGAGCAAAAAGTACAGGCGAAAAAGCCAGCGCCATATAACACCAAATAAACACTTTATTCATTACCAATCCTTTTTGCTTTTCACGCCCGAGGCTTTCGCTTTTTGGGCGTTAACTTTGTCTTGAACTTTTTTCTCCTCGTTGCTCATGGCTTCGAGTAGGTTTTTTACCTGCTGAGGAGACAGTTGTGTAGGATTTGCTTGCGGTTGTTGCTCCTCCTTTTCCTTGTCGCCATCCTGATCTTTAGGATCGCTTTCATCCGTGTCTTTTTTATCTTGTTCCTTTTCGCCATCATCGCCAGAAGGGTCTTTGTTGTCTTGCTCATTATCGCCCTCCTGATCTTTGTCCTTGTCACCGTCTTGATCTTTATTTTGATCGTTTTGCTGGTCTTGATTATCCTGATCGTCCTGATTGTCCTGATCATCTTGTTGATCTTCGCTATTCTTTTCGTCTTCCAGCATTTTCTTTGCTAACGCATAATTATACCGTGTTTCATCGTCATTGGGATTATTTCGCAGCGCATTTTTATACGCCTCAACCGCTCCTTTATAATCCTTGACCTGCATGAGCGCATTCCCAACATTGTGAAAGGTGCGGTGCTTGCTAGGGCGTTCTGTTGTGGTCTTTATGGCCTCGGCATATGCACCAATGGCCTCTTCAACATAATTATCTTGTTGTAACGTAGTGCCTATGTTGTACTGTGCAATGTCTTTTTTCTGCCCCGTAGCAGCAGCTCGACGGTAGTTACGCTCTGCCTCAACGTTGTTTGAAGCGTCAAATGCTTGATTACCATCATAGATGTAATTATCTGCTTTTTGAATAAGCATCGCTTCTTGCCCCAAAACAAGTAAGGGAAACAGCACAACAAGAAATTTCAGGTTACGCATCTTGAAATAAGTTTAGCTTTTTTACCCATTGTGTTCTACGGTAGAATAAAAATAAGTCAAGTACAATCAAAAACAAACCAATCCCCAAAAACCATTGGAATTGGTCTTTAAATTTAACAAATTGCTTGGCTTCAAACTCTTGTTTGTCCATTTGTTTTAGGCGATCAATAATTGCCGAAACAACGGCTTCGGTATTGCTCCCCTCCAAAAACAAGCCATCGGTGGCGTTGGCTATAGATTTCATCTGCTCAAAATCGCTTTTAGTAATTACCACTTCCCCTTTATCATCTTTTTTATACGATGTTGAGGTACCTCTTTTAATGGGGATCACTGATCCTTTCTCGGTGCCCACCGCTACTGTGAAAAACGTAATGCCCAGTTCAGCTGCACGTGCGGCTGCGGTTAAGGCGTCTTCGCCGTGGTCTTCGCCGTCTGAAATAATACACACCACTCGGTTGGTCTGGTTTTCGTCGTCAAAATAGGTTTCTGCCAAGCGCATGGCCGCTGAAATAGCCGTTCCTTGAGATGAAATCATGTTGGTGTCCAATGAAGATAAAAACAGCCGCGCGGCACTATAATCCGTTGTAATGGGCAAATGCGGAATAGCCGCCGATGCATATGCAATAATCCCTACTCTATCGCTGACCAATTGATTGATAAGTTCGCCCGAAAGTCGTTTTGCCTTTTCAAGTCTGTTAGGAGCAATATCTTCTGCCAACATGCTTTTAGAAACATCAATGGCAAAGACCAAATCAACCCCTTCTCTTTTGACCGTTTCAAGCTCGGTACCAATCTGTGGATTCACCAATGCCAAGCAAATAAATGCCCAGCCTATCCAAAATAAAATTTGCTTTAGCCAGCCTTTAAAAAGGGAGCGTTCTGGTGCCATTTGATCAATCATCTTTGAAGAGGCTAACATGTTGACAACACGCTTTCTCCAAAGGGAAAAAAGCACATACCCCAATACCATAAGCGGAATGAGCAAGAGCAAATAAAAATACTGTGTTTGTTCGTACTGTATCATGCCAATGCCGATTTAAAAAGAGTGTGTCGCAAAAGCCATTCGATTAGCAAGGCAAGCATTGCGCCAAATACAAACCAACGAAACTTTTCGTGGTATTTCGTGTAGCGAATTTCTTCGACCTCTGTTCGTTCCAGCTTGTCAATTTCTTTGTAAATCGCTGCTAATTTTTTGTTGTCAGTAGCTCTGTAATAGCTGCCGCCTGTTTCATCAGCAATTGCTTTTAACAACTCCTCGTCAATTTCCACCTTTCGCATTTGATACACAAAAGAGCCGTCTTGTCGCAGGGCTACAGGAGCTGGTGCACTGCCATTACTTCCAAGTCCAATGGTATATGTTTTGATGCCATAGCTGCTTGCAAGACCCGCTGCTGTTTTTGGGTCGACAAACCCCGTATTATTGACCCCATCGGTAAGTAAAATGATAACCTTGCTTTTGGCTTTGCTGTCACGTAATCTGTTCACAGCGGTCGCTAGCCCCATGCCAATAGCGGTTCCGTCGTTAATGACGCCATCATAGTTTACATTGTTCAAAACGTCAATCACAAGAGCCTTGTCGGAGGTTATGGGTGTTTTGGTATAGCTTTCGCCAGCATATACGACCAATCCAATTCGGTCTGATATACGTTTGGCAATAAAATCCGATGCTACATTTTTGAGTGCGGCCAAGCGATTGGGTTTTAAATCCTGTGCCAACATGCTCGACGAAACATCGATAGCAATAACAATATCAATTCCTTTGTTTGTTTTGGTTTGTGTGCTCACATCTTGCGTTTGTGGGCGTGCCAATGCCACCACAATAAGTCCAACGGCTACCATACGCAAAAACAACAAAACGGGTTGCCATTTGGGAAGTCTTCCTGTTTTCGTAAATGCATGTACGCTAGAACTTAGCAAATGGGCTACCTGCTTTTTTCGAGAAACAATGTGCCAAGCAACCAGCAGCGGGATAAGCAGTAGCCCCCAGAAAAACTCAGGATGTGCAAAGTTATACTCCATCATGATTTTATTTCTTTAAATGCAATGCTTTGCAATATCCGCTCAATAATTTCTTTGGCGTAACGGTCATTTCGATCATAAATGAGTTGCAGCTGTTGAAAGCCTTTATTCTCGGTGAAATGATACACCTCATAGGTTTTGCGTTGGGTATCATTATTTTGTTTGGTCCAATCAAACGAACCCGAAGCGAGAACTCCTTCGATTCCAGAAGTGGTAGTATAGTCGTTTTGCTTTTGGAAAATGTTTGTAGCTCCCATGCTATCAAAAGTACTGATGACATTATCCACTTTTTGTTGCAAATCAACGGTTTGTTCTTCCTTGGATTTGGTATGTTCCATATGCAACACAATCATAAAGGCGTCTTCCAAAGATCCTAAAACAAACTGTTGATCCAATCGATTTTGCGTTGTTTTGCGCACCAAAACATCTGGCGTTTCTAGTGACATCATTGAAATGCCATAGGTGCTGGAAATCCATTCTTGCTGAAGCCACCTAAGCGTTGGGTGTCCAAAAACACGGTCTTTGGCCTGAATGGCTCCGTAGTTTGCAATCATAATCCCTGCCGAAATGGCCAAAACCCCCACTGTAGCAAGTCCTGCAATTTTGATGCGTTTGCGTTGTTGTTGCTTACGGCGCATACGTGCATACGCCTCGTTTTGAAGACGTTCTTCCTCTGTAGGTTCGGGAAGGCCCGCCTTGGTGTCTTTTACAACAGACTCTATTTTTTCGCGATCCATTCGCGCCAGACGTTCTTCGGGAAGGGCGCGGGCGAACTTTACCAAATCGGCCGTTGACAACACCTCTTTCAAATGATCTATAGTAGCATTGGATAGCTCTAGATTGCCAGAGTCTCGTAGCAACTCTAACTTTGATAGCAACTCGTCGGATGTGCTTTCCAAAGCATCAATATGGGTTTCGTCCTCCAAGTAGTTACGGACTATATCCGTCATTTTGGAGTAGTAATCCTTATACGCTTCTTGCTTGTCTAATGCTTTGGACTCTAAAGCCTGCAATGCTTGAATGGCCCGCTCAAATGGCGGTAGTTTTTCACGCTTCGCACGAATGCGTTTTTGAGTACGCAAACCAAAAATATAAGCGAGCACAAATGCCACTAAAATCAAAAAACCAAAGGCATAAGGCTTCCACCAACCGGTGGTGTTTTTTGCCATGGGCAAGACCGTCTTGATTGGGAAAAGCGGTTGTTCCAAGGTATCCACCACAACATCATTGACGCGAACAACAAGTGAATCAGTCGTTAACAGCTCGCCATCAACAACTACTTTTTGTTGCGGTAATGTGAATTGACCCGAGTCAAATTGAATTAGGGCATACGTTTTCGTGTAGGTGTATTTTTTGTTTGAAATAACGGTGTCCACTGCGGTGCTATCGATTGCCTCGAATGGGGCAAACGCATTTAGCGGTGGAAACTGAACACGCACTTCCTTATCAGAAGACACAGCAATATCTAGGGTTATTTGCTCCGCTAAGCGCACTTCGAGCGTGTCAGCCGTAAGGCGAACTTGTGTTTGGGCAAAAGTCCAACACGATACAAGTAACAATAAGATGTGTATTCCTCTACCCACGACTTTTAAAATACGTTAATAGTTTTTTGACATAGCTCTCATCCGTAGCGCATGAAAGCGCACCTGCACCATACCTTGTAAATTGTGTGGTAAAATAGTCTGTGGTCTTGCGATGTGAAAGCGCATAGGCCGTTCGAACTGGTTTTGAAGAACTGTTGATCCATTTGTGTACGCCCGTTTCTGCATCACGAACAAACAACAACCCTGCCTTTGGGAGTTTTGTCTCAATAGGGTCGTAGAGTCGCACCCCAGTAAGGTCGTGCTTTCTAGCAGCAAGCTGTACTGCTTTGTTGTAATCATGATCTAAAAAATCTGAAAGCACAAATACAATGGCACGTTTTTTAAGAATCCGACTCATAAATTCCAGCGCTCCTGCTATGTCGGTTTTGACGCTTTTGGGCTTGTGCTCTAACAGCTCACGAATGATACGCAGTACATGCGACTTTCCTTTTTTGGGTGCAATAAACAACTCCACATCATCAGAAAATAACAAGACACCAACCTTATCATTGTTTTGCAAGGCGGAAAACGCAAGGGTTGCGGCAATCTCGGTAAGGGTATCGCGTTTAAGTTGCTCTTGTGATCCAAAATCAGCAGAGCCGCTTACATCGACCAGCAGCATTAGGGTTAGCTCACGTTCTTCTTCAAATACTTTTACAAAAGGCTCTTGATAGCGCGCGGTCACGTTCCAGTCAATGGCACGAACATCATCGCCATATTGGTATTGACGCACCTCACTAAAGGTCATACCACGCCCTTTGAAGGTACTGTGGTATTCCCCCCCAAAGATATGATTGCTCAATCGGCGGGTTTTAATTTCAATCTTCCGAACTTTCTTTAAAAGCTCTTTTGTATCCATATCGAAAAAAGAATGTTAGACTAAGGTACCTCCACAGCGTTTACGATACGCTGAATAATATCTTCGGAGCTGATGTTTTCGGCTTCGGCTTCATAAGTAATCCCAATGCGGTGTCGCAATACATCATAAACAACTGCTCGAACATCTTCGGGAATCACATAGCCACGGCGTTTGATAAAAGCATGGCATTTGGCAGCCGTTGCTAGGTTGATACTTCCCCTTGGCGATGCCCCAAAACTAATAAGTGGTTTTAACGATTGAAGTTTATATTGCTCGGGATAACGAGTAGCAAAAATTAAATCCAAGATGTATTTTTCAATTTTTTCATCCATGTACACCTCACGTACGGCTTGCTGTGCTTTGTTTATTTGCGCAGTGGTAATAACTGGTTTAACCGTTCCAAAAGAATTATTAAGATTTGCACGCACAATTTGCTGCTCGTCGGAAATGTTGGGGTAGTCAATAATTACCTTAAGCATAAAACGGTCTACTTGTGCTTCGGGAAGTGGATAGGTTCCTTCTTGCTCCACCGGGTTTTGTGTTGCCATAACCAAAAAAGGGAGCTTTAACTTAAAGGTCTCCTCACCAATGGTTACTTGCTTTTCTTGCATGGCTTCCAATAGTGCCGACTGCACTTTAGCAGGGGCTCTGTTGATCTCATCTGCTAGCACAAAGTTGGCAAACACCGGTCCTTTTTTGATGCTAAAATCATTTTCCTTGGCGTTGTAAATCATGGTACCAATTACGTCTGCTGGTAACAAGTCGGGTGTAAATTGAATACGACTAAAACTTCCTTTAACAGCTTTACTCAACGTGTTGATAGCAAGTGTTTTGGCCAACCCTGGCACCCCTTCTAAAAGGATGTGCCCCTGACCCAATAGGCCAATCAACAGGCGTTCAACCATTTGTTGTTGCCCTACGATAACCTTGTTCATTTCAAGCGTTAAAATATCAATGAAAGCACTTTCTTTTTCTATGCGTTCATTCAGTGCTTTGATGTCTACAGCGTTCTCGCTCATATTTTGGAGTTTTTCATTTGGCGATGCAAATTGTACAAAAATGTGAAATGCATCTGTTAATGTTTGGTTAAAAATAGGTGTTCCTGCACGGATTACAAAAAGAGTTGAAATAGGTTATTAACTTTGTTGGAAACATTTGTGATGATTAACAAGAGACTGCTCATCAAAAGCCTGTTGGCGCACAACGATGAAAACAGTTTTTATGACAAAAAAAGACAGCTGAATTTGGGCCAGCGCGAAGGCAAGGCTAAATTCCTAAAACACATTTGTGCCCTTTCAAACTCCAACCCCAACAACAATTCCTACATTGTTGTTGGCGTAGACGACAGCGACAACAGCATTCGTGGAGTAGATTTTTTTGACGATGCAAAACTCCAAAACCTCATCAATGCCTATTTAGAAAACCCACCCCTAGTGCTGTATGAAAACATTCATTTCCCACACCTTCCACAAGGAAAAGTAGTAGGGTTGGTTACCATACGACCTACCCATAACATCACGGCACTTCGAAAGAATATCTGGAAATACTACGGAGGGGCCGTGTTTTTTAGGGAGGGTAGTATTTCGGTGTCCAAGGTTTTTGATATCGAACTCCAAGACACCAACTCGGGTGTGGTTGCAGACATTGAAAAACACGCACAAAACAATATTGAGTTAACCCTTGACGGTGTTCTTGATTTTATAAACCGACACGATGCCGTACTGAACCCAAACTATAAGGTTTTTAAAGAGTCTTTTGTGTTGTGTTGGGCAGGGCTTGAGAAAAAGGGGAAAGACCGTTCGTACTACTCCAGAGTAGACATCGAGCTCATCAACGAGCATGTAAAGTTGTTTTATTCCGCACACGATGAGGTGGAAATTGAAATGGACACGCATTCGTTTCGTCTGATTGAATACGTGCGATTGGGACTCAATAATGCATACAAATACTACCCCCTTGAGCGCGTCTCTTTTGTGTTTGACAATAAGGGCTCTTACAATATTGATTCGGAATTTTTGTTTACCCCACCCATGTATGAAAAGAAATTATTGCACCATATCTATAACGCCAACAATGCACTTAGTGACAAACTCATCAAAAACGTGAGTCTCTCCAAAAACGACAACGAAGATCTTATCAACTTAGCACCAACCTATATGTTGTGTTATCTCAACGGTTTTGAAGCAGCAAAAGACAAACTAGATGCGCTGGCTGGCATCATGAAAAAACAAAGCGAAAACGCTTACCAAAGCGTAAAAGATGCACAACGGATTCTAAGGAAGATTAAGTATCAGTAAACAACTTATGCTGTTTCACGTAGTGTAGCACAAGCTCTGGCAACCATACCTTTAAGGTTGCATTATCTTTTGTATTGCGAATAGCTGTAGCTGAAATGTCAAAAAGAGGCGCATGCAGGCGTTGTTCTTTTGGGAATGCATCTAAAGAAATATCATTTCTGGGGTAAATCAACAACGGAAACTGCTTGATATATGTTGCATTTTGCCAAGTGTCTAGGTGCATGGCACTATCGGCACCAACCACTAAAACAAAGGTGGAATTGGAGTGTTTTTCAACAAGTTTTTGCAACGTAACAGCGGTGTAACTGGGCGTTGGTAAACGCAGTTCTATGTCGTTTGGAATCATCTTTGAGTGGGGGTCCAATGCGAGTTGTAGCATGTTCCAGCGGTGGTGTTCGGAAAGCAATTCGGTTGCGGGCTTATGCGGGTTTTGAGGACTTAATACATAGTGTACTTCGTCGGCTTTTTGCTGTTTGAGTACTTCCAAACCAATACCAATATGCCCATTGTGCACTGGGTTAAAACTTCCAAAAAACAGGGCTATTCGCTTCATGCATTTAAAAAGTTGGTCACAAGGCGTTTCACTTCCTTTTTTGCCGCTTCCAAATCATCGTTTATTACAATATGCTCAAATTCGTTTGCGCGTGCCAGCTCCGTTTCAGCCTTTTCCAAACGCATGGCAATCTTTTCCTCCGTATCGGTATTGCGTGCGCGAAGTCGTTCGCCAAGCACAGCCACACTTGGTGGTTTGATGAAAAGGGTAAGCGTGTTGTTGGGAAAACTTTTTTTGATGTTTAGACCGCCCACAACATCAATATCGAACAACACATTTTTGCCAGCTCCCCAAATGCGTTCCAGTTCCGATTTTAACGTCCCGTAATACATCCCAGGGTATACTTCTTCATACTCGGCAAAAGCGTCTTCCTTGATTTTTGCTTTAAAAACCTCTTGTGAAAAAAAATAATAATCCTTTCCGTGTTCCTCTTTGCCTCTAGGGGGTCGAGAAGTGGCAGAAACCGAAAAAACCAAATCTAGGGTTTTGTCATCCAGCAACTGCTTGGCAATGGTTGTTTTTCCGCTTCCTGAGGGTGCCGATAAGACGATACATTTTCCTATTTTCATCACAGGGCGTTGAGGACTTGTTCTTTGATGCGTTCCAAAGCGTCTTTCATCATGACCACTGATTTTTGCAAGCCTGCGTCGTTGGCTTTAGACCCTATCGTATTGATTTCGCGTCCTATTTCTTGGGCAATAAATCCTAATTTTTTGCCTTTAGTGGGCGTGTGTTCTGAAAGAATGGTTTGAAAATATTCCAAATGGTGTTCCAGGCGAACCAATTCTTCATTGATATCCCATTTTTCAAGGTAATACACCAATTCCTGTTCTAGGCGCTCTTGGTCAAAATCAATCGTGAGTTGGCGCAACTGATCTTGTAATTTTTGCTTACGTGCTTCAATACGTGTGCTTGCTTGATCGGCAATCGTGCTCAATTGCGTTTTAATTTGATCCAATTGATTTGTAAGGTCTTGTCCAAGGGAAACACCTTCTTGCTCGCGGTACGCAACCAATTCGGTTGCTGCTTTTTTTAGGGTGCTTAAAAAGACTTCTTGTTCTTCTTCAGAAATGGTGTCATCTGCTGATGCAAAGACGTTTGGCATGCGTAAAATGGTAGGCAAAAGCACCTCATCAGACAAGGGTTGAATGGCCTTAATTTCTTGCATATAGTGTTCTACTACGGCTTTGTTAAGCGGGGCAGCATCTTGTCCAGCTACCCATTCTTCAAATACGTTAACCTCGCATTTGCCACGATGCAACAGCGATGTTAACAGCTTACGTGAAGGTAAATCAAGTCCGCGATAGCGAGAAGGAACGCGAAAATTAAGATCAAACGATTTGCTGTTAAGCGACTTAATTTCAATGCGCAATTTTCTGCCTTGGGTATTAAATTCCGATTTGCCGTAGCCTGTCATGGATAAAATCATATCGCTGTATTAAAGCGCAAAGGTACAAAACAGGCGGCGAGTGTTGCGGCTATGAGCCACCATGCCTAAACGATGGGTCTGGTGTCCCTCGAAAATAGATTGGAGAAGATGGAAAGTTATCGGTTACTACGTAATAATATTCGCTGTCAGATTCGGGGGTTTTGCCTATGCGCCCATTCGCTTGGTCTAAGGTAGAAATCCCCGTTACGTATTCATAGTCTTGAAAGTACAAACCGTCATAACAGCCGTTGGGTGCGCTCACGCCATCTCCAGGCCGGCTTCCTTCTTTTAGGCGGAAACCGCTTTCTAGGGAAACTAAAACGCCATTTGTGTCATATCCGTATTTGTAGTAAATAGGAAACCCATCAGCAGCATACCCTAGTTTAATCATTTCAGTGGGCGTTTGCCCATTTGTCAAAGCTTCAATAAAAGCGTTGGGTTTACCATGGTAATGATATTCTCCTGTGGGCTGTACGTGCGCATTATTACAGTCGGTACCTAAATTTATGGCGTTTGTTAGCGCCGTTTCGTTCCAACTTCGATTTTTTTGGCCATTGTTTGTGAAAAATTCTGCAGTAAACGGATCCATGGCTACTCCGCTAAAAAGAACGCCAAAATCGTAGCCTTTTGCCGATTGAAAGGAAGAAGCTGCTTGTGGACTTAGAGTCATTTCAACCGTATGTGTATTTGCCGCTATGGTATTTGGATTGCCACGTCTTGGAAATTCCCCCACAGGATGGTTGGCAATGTTGTTAAAAGTAATGCGCCGTTTGTCACCTACAAAGGTTTCTGTGTACTGAGAAGAAACACCAAGTTTAGCTTCAATATCCACATTGCAATCAAACGCATTAAGGGTGATGTTATAGGTACTGATGACTTCCATACAAACTTCAGGTTCCATAACAATTACCGTATCATCTTTCCCTTCAGAACAGGCAAAACAAAACAACAACAAAAGTACTTTCTTCATAATGGCTTTTTTGTTAGACCGCAAAAATGAGGAAAAGTTTAAGAAAGACCTATTAAACACAAAAACGCGGCAATCTGGTTTTTAAGCATTTTTAGTATATATCATCTTTTTTTGTTCGTTATTGAGCATTTTTTTGTGTTTTTACGTCCATTTTAAGTGTTTTTAGTCAAATTTAGCACATTAAATTTGATGCTTTTTTATCCAACACTCAAAAACTGTTTAAAAATGGCGTATTGACGCCATGCCAAAAATGTCATTTTTTTGAATTTTTGACCTTTTTTTAATTAAAACCGTCTAAAAAATATCGTTTTTTGGTCATAAAAGATGTTTTTTAGCTTTTTTTTGTTTGTGACATTTGTAGTGCTACAGTCCTATCTGCGTTGGGAAAATTTCTCTCGTGCCAAAAAATATAATAATAGGCACAAGGCGGAGGCGCACACCTACTTGAGTTAACCACCACAATCCGCATCCGTGAGTTTAGCATCTGCGGCATCGTTTAGCACAAGCACCAAATCACTTCCGTTATACGTTTTGCTTACAATGCCTTGTAAGATTCCCGTCCCGCTGGGCAATGGGGTGTCTTTAAAAGAAGCAAAGGCACTGGTTTCCAACAAAAAGGTGGTTTTGTCTGCAGCTTCGCAGGCTTCCAGCTTGCGCTGGGTGTCGTAATAATCTTTTGGGTCTACAAAAGACTTGCCCTGCTCAGCATCGGAAAAACGGACGTTTGAAACTGCTACATACATACCAATATGGCTATTGTCAATTTCCGAAATCGGAACAGGGAGTGCGGTAATCTCTGCCGTTGTTTTGGAACGAAAAAAGTGATCGGGAATGTCCAAGGCACGAATGGCCTCCACCTCATCGTCATCTTCATTGATTTCGCCACCTAACGAAATAATCCCATTTCCCCTGCGTGATTCCCCAACATGCAGGCCCTTTAGGCTGATATACACTTCCCTTCCAAGATTAAATCTATTATATACATCCGCCTGATCGAGCATCACATGAATAGCAGCGGTTGGGTTTTCGGAGGTGTCTTGTAGGTATATTTCTTTGTAAAAATTACCGGTTTGGTCAGAAGAAACAACAACCCCTTTTACGACCAAATCCGAGACGATGGTATGTACCCGTCTGTACACAAAAAAATCCTTTACCTGACCAATGGTTACCAACGTCTTATCGCCCTTTTCAACCGCACTTATTAATGCGTTGAGTTGCGCACTTTCTTCATTTCCAATTTCAGATGGAATGGCAAAGATGTCGTCTTGTTGGCAGCTAAAAACAACTGTTAATAGCAGTAAAATCGCGAGGTTTTTTAGTTCGGTTTTCATATCATTGGGTTTAAAATCGAATGTAAGTGTTTAGGAAATATGTGGTGCCACGTCCATACCAATATTTTGGGCCAAAGCGCCGTTTTTCACGTTGCACGTCTTCTAACAATTCGTTGTAGTTTGCGTTTCTAGATTGCTCAAACCCCCCTGTTTTATAGATTTGGTTAAGTAGGTTCTGAATGCTTAAAAATGCGCCCACAAAATAAGACCCCACACGCCACGATTTGCCCACCACCATGTTGACAACCGCATAGGATTCAAACTGTTCTTGTTGTAGCAGTATGCGGGCTTGTTCGGGGTCATAATTATTTAGTGGAAGTCCGTCGTAATCCAACAAAAAGTTTTGGGTGCGGTTGATGGGGCTTACATCTAAGTATGTCCTATTAAAATAATTTGCCGTGAGGCCAAACCACCAAAAGTTTTCTCTAAACTCCACCCCTACCGAATAGGCCTCTTGAGGGCCAGACGCCAACCGAATATTTTCCATTTTGGCAACACCAAAATCTAAATAGCCAAAATCTTCTGAAGTCAGATACACGTACGGATTGTTGTCGTAGAAATGCTGTCCAATAGCTGCTGCGCCCTTTAGTGTAAGGGAATGTGAAAGCTTTCCTTCAACCCCAAACTCGATTCCCATATGCCGCTTCTTGATACCTTGCATGACCTCTTGAACAAACGATGCCGTATCACCGCCAATGCCCTCTGCAAAAAAGAAGGATATCTCGTTGGTATCTTGTATTTGGGTATAATAGCCTGTGAGGCGTACGTTTAACCCTGTTGATCGGTATATATAGCTTGCGTCGGCGGTAAACGTGCGTTCGTTGGTAAGCGGACGCCCTGCTTGATCCCCAACTACGGCATTGGTTTCGCGCGGATTGGAAAAGCTGTTACGCAAACTTGGTGCGCGAACAAGCTTGGCCACATTGACTTGTAAAATATGCTTGCCCGTGAGCTTGTAGGTTCCCCCAATTTTTATGTTTCCGCCACTGAATTTTAGGCGTTTGCTTTTGCCAAACGACATGGTTGGATAGGCCTCTTGCTTGTATTTCCCTTCGCGTTGGTATTGCGTAGCAGCATAGCCTCCTGCAACATAACCGTTCCCTTTTGGATAGTTAAATCGTGCTATCAATGAGGCTTCATTGACCACAGCATCAAAAACAAAGTGGTATCGCATCTTATCGCCCACACCCACAAGCCTATTGGGATTGTTTAAATCGTATTGAAAGCCATCAAATGCATCTACATTCAGGTAGGCCGTTGCGCCGAGCAAATCGGTCAGTTCAGCAAAATTGTCAGACGTTAATGAACGATGTTGAAGCGATCCAATGAGTGTAATATTTTCCGTTAGCTCGGTACGATAAATGGTATTGGCGCTTAGCTGCGTGTCATCATTGCGATCTTCATATAGCACATAGGCAGCAGGCAATCCACTTGTTGCATTGGTAAGGTTGGCATCATACATTTGGTTCCAATCCAATTGCCCGTCAGATTGAAATACCTGCCCATAGCGGTATGCGTTTTCATAATCTGATCCGTTGTTTTGACTTAAAAAATAGCTTGGTAATTTTTGGTAATACGCTGGGCTTGGATTAACCCCGCCGGGATAGTCCAACCGACTATTGCCTACTTCGCCAAACTGAAATCCAATATTGGTGCGCAGTGTTGAAGTTTTGGATATGTTCCACTTGTGGTTCAACATCACAATGGGTTCCGCAACACGTTTGACTCGTGCATTACGCACGTTATCCGATTGCTGTCCCCAATATTCGTTGTACTTAATTCCTTTCAAATCAAAGACTTCTTGGGTTATAGGCGCTGCTTTTCCACGTCGGTTAGGCGTAGCAATTAGGGTTGCGTTAAGGGAGTGCTTTGCCCATTGTTTTTCTATGGCCATAAACAGCGATTGTGCGTCATAAAACGTTCCATCTTGGAAGCCTGATGCACCCCACCTATTGCCAATGGCAAGTGCCGCTGACCAATCATTTTTCATTTGCCCGGTACCATAACTGACTAGGGTTCGGTAATTGTAACTGCGGTCTGAAACCGATGTTGTAAAACGCCCCCCTTTTGCATACTCCGATGCACGCGTGCTTATGTTTGTGGAGCCAAGTGCCCCGCCCAAAAGATAGTCTGACGGTGCTATGGGTGGAGCAACTTCACGATTGCGCAATACATCGTTAAGACCACCCCAATTGCTCCATTGCGGTCTGCCGTTGTAGAGTTTATTCATGGGCAACGCATTTAGCATAACAGCCGCTTGATCTGAATCGAGGCCTCGCAGCCTAAAAAATGATGCGCCAAATTCAAATGCTGCTGTTCGTAAAAACACATCTTGCGTAGCTTGCAACAACCCCGAGATGTTATCCAACGCATCGTTATCGTCATTGAGCTCGTCATCGCTCAAGTTGATGATGTTAAGCTGTGCATTAGCATAGGGGTCTGCTTCAAAACCAAGCGATTGAAGCTGAATGGAAACCGCATCGCCAACTGCGGCTAAAATAGAAAAAGGCGCATAGCCTTCAAGGCTAAAAACCAAGGTTTGCGCTTCCATAACAGCTATGGCAAAAGTGCCTTTTTCGTCAGTTACACGCTCAATACCTGAAGGAGTAGCCGTAACGCGCACATGGGCTAAAGGCTGGTGTTGTTGATCGTATACAATACCACTAATGCGATCCTGCGCTATCGTAGTCCCAACACAAAAGAGAAGTATAAATAGGCTTGTTGTGTTCATCATTTGGGGAAATAATGTTATAAATTTAGCATAAAATTTTTAATCATTCTTGCCTACTAATGCGTTTTTAACTCAAAACCCAATTTGATGAGAAGAAAAAAATGGAATGCTTAAATTCATTAGAATTGCCTTTTGGCATCCCGATTTTCTTCATAATGGCAGATGTTTTGATGCTGCTTTTTTTAATACGATTCGGTATTGAATTATAATACTGTCTATATTCCTGTGCTATTTTTTCCGTAATTCTTTATATATTGTCTACAAACATATATAAAAGTCTTGCTTATTTTGTTTTATACCTATCCCAAAACCTACTTGTTGCTACTGCTTTATAGCTGTCATTTGTGCTGTGTCCAAGCGCAACATCAAGACGCTGCTTACGAAGTGGCAACCGTGGCATTTTACAATGTCGAAAACCTCTTTGACACCTTAGATAATCCCCATACGCGTGATGACAGTCGTACTCCCACAGGGCGTGATCGCTGGACAGTGGACGTTTACCAAAAGAAAGTAGTAAATACCGCCAACGTACTCGCTCAAATTGGACGAGATGTTGCCCAAAAGCCGCCTGTGGTTATTGGACTTTGTGAGGTAGAAAATCGGCTTGTTGTTGAAGATGTTATTTCCAGTACCGCATTAAAACCCTTTGACTACGGCATTATTCATTTTGATTCCCCCGACGAACGGGGTATTGATGTAGCACTTATCTACCAAAAAAACCACTTTCTTCCTTTGGCGTTTAAAAATCATGCACTGCGCCTGTATGACGACGATGGCGAACGTGATTACACTCGAGACCAACTGCTGGTGTATGGCTTACTTGAAAAGGAACCGTTTTATTTTTTGGTTAATCATTGGCCTTCGCGAAGTGGTGGGCAAAAGCGCAGTGAGCCCAACCGCATGGACGCTGCTGCATTAAACAAAAAACTGGTGGACTCCATATTGCACGAAAACCCCAGTGCCAAAATCATCAACATGGGGGATTTTAACGACGACCCCATAAATAAAAGCCTTGTTGAAGTGCTGGAAGCAACCGCTAAGAAAAATCGAGCCGTTAAAAACAACACGCTCTACAACCCTATGATGACTTTTTATAAGCAAGGCGTAGGCACCTCTAGCCACCGTGACACCTGGCATGTGTTGGATCAAATTCATGTTTCTGGTGGGTTGCTGAATACAACCCCAAGTGCATGGCGTTTTTGGAAAGCAGGCATCTACAACAAACCATACCTGATCAACAAAGAAGGACGTTTTAAAGGCTATCCGTTTCGGAGTTTTTCCAACGGGCGCTTTACCGGCGGTTATAGCGATCATTTTCCGGTGTATGCTTATTTACTTCGGCAGGCTCAGTAACACTTCAGGCAGGCTCAATAACATTTCAGGCAGGCTCAGTAACACTTCAGGCAGGCCAGCCCGTCCGTTCAGGCGGGCTCAGTAACACTTCAGGAGGTGCAATAAACCGCAGATTTACAGCTTTAAAAAATTTTGTTAACTTAGCATTAAACAACCCTGAATTGTTTGAACTGAAGTAGCCTACGCATTTCATTTTAATTTTTTTGGGTTGAGGATTTGCCTCTCTGTACGAATTATCGTGAGGTAAGCGCAATACGGATATGCAATAGTTATGAAAAAAACCTACCCCGTTACATTAAATCATAAGCAGTGTACTACGTATAATTGGATGAATCATTCATGAATAAAAGTAATATGTCAGATAAGAAATACATAATAGCGGTAATATTATCAGGGATTTTTGGGGTAGTGGGTATTCATCACTTTTATGTAGGTCGTTGGGCGATGGGATTTTTGGATATGGGGCTATTTATAGGAACAGTAGCTGCATATTCATCTGGAGATTTTTTAGTTGCTGGAGTGCTTTTTATTGCTGATTTAATACACACCGTGTATGTGACCTATTTGCTGCTGGTGGGGAAATATAGAGATGGGCAGGGTAAGATAATTTCTTATCCAGGTCAAAAAATTAATTAATTTAAATAGATAACAATGGAAAATAAAAATGAACAAAAAAGCGAAAAAGGATTTGTACCAATGCTTTTATTATGCTTCTTCATAGGAGGGTTAGGGGCACACAGATTTTACGTTGGCAAAACAGGTACAGGAATTTTGATGCTTCTAACGTTAGGAGGGCTTGGCATCTGGACTATTATTGATTTCGTCATCATTGCAACTGGAAGTTTCACAGATAATAAAGGGTTTAAGATTAAAAATTAAATACCCGCTGGCGCGAGGGTTTCTCTCGTGCCAAAGAAAAATGAAAAAAAGCACAAGACACAGCCTTGTCTGCCGATAGGCAGGCTTGCGCCAGCGGGGGGTGTTGGATATACCTGCCTACCGCAGGCAGGCGAAACGCATAAAAGGCGGATATACGACATTCGTATATCTACAAGTTGTAGCACATTGATATAAACATCATGAAACAATAGAAATGACAACAAATGATACATTAAAATCAAGGAGAGCAGAAGCAAACAAGATTGTAAATGAAATTATAGAACAATCAACTATTGTTGAAAAAAATGTAGCTAAGTCAAAATCTCTATTATCAAATATTGATGCCGATTCTAATGAAGCAAAAAAAATAAAAACGGCATTAAATAGAATCATTTTAACTACAAAGGATGCGATACTAAGATTCAGGAATGAAAGAGATAAAGTTTCAAAGTTATTAACCCAAGTAAATAATTTCTACAATAAAAAATACATACCACTTGTCGAAAAAATAGATGATAACGGGACTGGTTTTAAAGCACGCTTAAAACAAGGAACGGCATTTAAAAATGAAACTAGAAGAATAAATGAGTTGTCAAAGAATCAATATGAAGAAGTAAAAAACTATGCAACTGAACTTAGAAAAAGAAGCAGGGAGTTACGGGCAATTGACAATTCAATCAGAAAATTATTCGAAAACTCTTCCAATAAGAATACTCAGGTTGATAAAATAAGCTCTAATGTCAAAGCACTTGAAAATCAAATAACTATAATTCACAAAAAATTAGATAAGGTATTTGAGACAAGTAAAAAAAATAGCGAAGTAATTACGAGTTTGCTAAAGAAATCAAATGATGAGTACATAGAAATAGGAAACATAAAAATTGACAGC
This sequence comes from uncultured Flavobacteriaceae bacterium, assembly GCA_938092005.1. Taxonomy (GTDB): domain Bacteria; phylum Bacteroidota; class Bacteroidia; order Flavobacteriales; family Flavobacteriaceae; genus UBA7446. The sequence continues at coordinate 68,960 of CALKOU010000005.1, forward strand.
GAAAATGTATTACATGAAATACAAGAAATATATGAAATTGCAGCAGAAACTGGATTAAGTGGCGAGTTCGACAAAAGAAAAGAACAATTAAAAAAATTAATAATAAAATGGGAAAAGCGAATTCTCATAACATCTTGTGTTTTATTAATAATGATTATTTTGATGTTTATTCTTCAGTTGAAACTTTATGAATGGGATTTGACTAATGATACATTTGATGTGAATTTTTATGTTCGTTTTTTAATAGCATCTCCCGTTGTTTACTACTTGTATTTTTGCTCTACACAATTTAATCAAGCAAAAAAATTACACGATAAATACAGCTTTAAAACAACTTTGGCTATGTCGATTAAGTCGCATATAGAGTTACTTACAAAACATGAAAAGTTTGATGAAAAAGAAAGAATGGATAAAATACTTGAATTTGTTTTAACAGGTTTTCAAAGTATATATTCCGAACCTTATTCACAAGACGATTATAAAATTAAACTTGCAAACATTGAAATTAATTTAGAAAAAAGGATTTTAGAAAGCATAACTAAAACCTTAAATATTAATGATAAAAACTAATAACGTGCTACAACATTGTTTACAAAAAATAGGCAAAATAGTTGTAAAATCAAGGCTTTTGGCTCGTATCAAACTTTGTGTTTAACGGAAAGTTTCGTGCTTCAAAATCGCCTACTTTTCATATACTAACCGTTGGGTAGCATATAGAAAGAATGGACAATTTTAATACAGGAACAGGCTTTTCAATTGAATTAGTTGGATGTAGACTAGAGCCAAGAGGTGAGCATGAAGGATTACCTCTTTACGAATCACTTGGGGGAAAGATTACCGCAATTGCGATAGTTGCACAACCTGCGATTCAGCAAAATACAATTGGAAACAATGCGGACAGATCAATTACTGGGCCAGTTATGATTCCAGATCAAAAAATCTTTAGAAACACTGGTCTAAACGGGTGTTCTGAAAATTGCTATTGGTGTTTTTCAAAAGAAACAATAGCCGAATTAAAAGAAACATTTACTGGAAAAATTAAAATTGGACATTAAACGACTACCCCCGCTGGCGCGCCTGCGTGCCAAAAGAAACCCTAACTAAAAAGCGCCTTTAACTCTGTGGCTTTATCTGGCGTAAGTTTCCCTGCCAAGATCAAGCTGAGTTGTCGGCGGCGTAGGGCGCCATCAAAACGTGTTTGTTCGAGTTCCGTTTCGGGTTGTACGGGTGGTACCTCCACGGGCTTGCCTGCCTTGCTTACGGCAACAAACGTATAAATGGCCTCGTTTACTTTTTCGCGCGAGGTACCGTCTTGTGTTTCTATCCATACATCAATAAACACCTCCATAGACGTGCCAAACGCACGCGATACTTTTGCCTCTAGCGTAAGCACACTTCCAAGGGGTACGGGCTTTCTAAAATGTACATGGTTTACCGAAGCCGTTACCACAATCTGTTCCGAATGGCGTTGGGCAGCAATACAAGCCGCACGGTCCATGCGTGCCAATAGCTCACCGCCAAACAAATTATTAATAGGATTTGTATCAGAGGGAAGCACCAAGTCGGTCATGACCGTCTTGGAATTGCTAGGGTGTTTTGGTTCCATGGGAATTATTTTTTCAGCACCCAAGCATCTGGGTAATTGTTGCGTTTGATAGCGGCTTTGGCATTGTATGCCTCGCGTTGCGTAGCATAAGCAGCAAAGGATACTTGATAAAAACCGCTAGCCGTTTTGGGAAGTCGTGCCGCTTGGGCATAGCCGTTCTGGTTGAGCGTTTGAACAAGTCGATCGGCATTGGCGCCACTACGAAACGAACCCGCAATAATATGAAAGGGTTTTGTGACCGGTTTTGGTGTGCGAACCTCTAAGGTTGGCAGTTCGCCAAGATTATAAACCGCTACGGCTGCTTGCTCTCGTGCTTCTTGACGGAGCGTTTGCTCTTGCTGCCATAGGGCTTTGGTTTGTTGATCGGTCATGTAATTGGTACCAAATACCACCAATGCCAAAAAGCCAGCGGCAACCACGGCATTGCGCACAAATGGGTTGGATTCGCGCGGTTCAAGCGTAAAAACAGGTGTAACCGGTTGTTCGGCAGTACTTCTTGAAATGGGCTGTGCGGGTACTTGCTCAAGCGCATAGCTTGCTGCTAAAAAGTTAAGCCCCTGTTCACTACCAAACACCAATTTTCCTTCCGCGTTGGTTTCAAACACACCCAACGTGGTTAGTTTTAGTTTACCCTTTTGTGCTTGTTCTTTCCAAGTAATAATTTGCTGATGAATGTCCAATACCGCACGTTCGTAACTCAGCTTAAAGATTTTAGCAATATGTGAGGCCAAAATTCCATCGTTGGATTGTAGCTGTTCGTTAAAAGATAGTACTTTACTAGGTGGATAGTACAGTTGTTGCGCTGCATCAAAATAAGCTTCTTTTTGTTCTACCAAAAAGGCACCAAACCCAGGAAGGGTAACGCAATCGTGGCGGTAAAGCAAATAATTTATGTGTGCTGCAAGCTCCATAACACAAATGTACATTTTTTAGGCTAATAAGAAAACGTTTAGCTTTTGTAATTTAGCAGTACCAAATCGTATGAAAACAACTGAACTTATTGCAACGATTACGTTGCCCAAACTTCCCAAAATTGGCTGTCGCACTGCCCGCAAACTCATACGCCATTTTGGAAGCGCAACAGCTGTGTTTGAAGATATTAATCGCACCAATGCCAAACCCTTTGCATCACTTGCCGCCATATTCAAACGCCCCGAAGTCAAGCAGCTTTGGCAAGCTGCCGAGAAGGAAGTTGCCCTGCTAGAGCAAAAAAACATTTCGTGGGTAGCACATACCGATGCTGCATTTCCGCTTGCCCTTAATCAATGTCCTGACGCTCCTTTAGTTCTTTTTGGAAGCGGCCAACCCTTTCCAACCACCACTCGCATCATCAGCATTGTTGGTACACGAGAGCCTAGCGCAGATGGAAAAGCCTTTGTGCGTCAACTTATGGCAACCCTTGCTCCTTACAATCCTATTATTGTTTCGGGATTTGCCTATGGCATTGACATAGAGGCGCAACTAGCCGCACTCGAAAACAACCTGATCACCTACGGCTGTTTGGGTCATGGTATTTTGAATTGTTATCCTCAAAAACACAAAAAATACCGTATGCGCATAGAAGAAAACGGTGGGTTTTTAACGGAATACTGGGCGCATGATCCGCTTCGTCGGGGACACTTTTTGCAACGCAATCGTATTATTGCAGGGCTGGCGCAAGCAACCATTGTCGTTGAGTCCAAAAGTAAAGGAGGTGCGCTCACTACCGCAGAATATGCGCTAGGCTATGAGCGTGATCTTTTTGCCGTGCCGGGTCGCCCCAATGATCATGCTGCCCAAGGCTGTTTGGCATTGATCAAAAGTCGAAAAGCGGAATGCATCACAAGTGGTGAGGATGTAGCGCGAATATTGGGTTGGCAAAAGCAAACCAAAATTGCTCCGCAGCGTCAGTTGTTTGTAGCACTTAACGACAAAGAAAAACATGTCATCAAACACATGAGCACTTCGCCCAAACATATCGATTTGATTGCTTTAGAGGCTGCGCTAAAAGTGAGTGAACTATCCAGTCTGCTTTTTCAACTAGAAATGAAAGGCGTGGTCATGGCGCAAGCCGGAAAACAGTTTAAATTGACGTAGTATAGCCAAGGTTTTTGCGGACGCGTTGCAACACCTCTTGTGCTACGGCTTTGGCCTTAAGTGCTCCTTTTTGAAGTTGTGCCTCCAATGCCTGAGGGTTTGCCATAAGGTCATCAAACTTTGTTCTAGCGTCTGAAAAATGTTCTAATAGGGCTTCAAAGAGGGCTTGCTTCGCGTGACCATAACCAAAACCACCCGCCTCATAATTTTTGCGTAAAGCTGCTATATCATCAGCATTCGCAACTAGAGAATAAAGCGAAAACACCGTACACGTATCTGGGTTTTTAGGCGCTTCAAGGGGGGTACTATCGGTAGCAATAGACATGATTTGTTTGCGTAGTTTCTTCTCGGGTAAAAAGATGTTGATCGTGTTGTTTTTGGACTTGCTCATTTTTGCGCCGTCGGTACCCAAAACATACTGTGTAGCTTCTTGAACTTTGGCTTCGGGTAAAACAAAGGTTTCGCCAAACGACTTGTGGAAGCGACTGGCAACGTCACGTGCCATTTCTAAATGTTGGATTTGGTCTTTCCCCACGGGCACCCAATTGGCGTCATACAATAAAATATCAGCGGCCATAAGCATGGGGTAGGTAAACAGCCCCGCGTTGACGTCCTCCAATCGATCGGACTTGTCTTTAAATGAATGGGCTAAAGACAAGCGGCTAAACGGAAAAGAACAGTTCAAATACCAAGCAAGCTCCGTAACTTCGGGAACGTCTGACTGACGATAGAAACAGGCGGCATCTGGATTAAGTCCACATGCTAACCAAGCGGCAGCCGTAGCTTGTGTGTTGGCTTTAAGCGTTGTGGCATCTTTGATTTGCGTAAGCGAATGCATGTCGGCAATAAACAAAAAGGCTTCGTCTTTGTTCTGTTTTGCCATGTCAATAGCAGGAATAATGGCTCCCAATAAGTTGCCTAAATGTGGTGTTCCTGTACTTTGAATTCCGGTGAGGATGCGTGCCATATTGAATTGTATCTGCACAAAAATAACGGATTTCAAGCTTCAATCGTTATTTTTGGAGCTATGGTTTACCTCCGCAAGTTCCTTTTAGGGCTTTGGAATGTCTGGTTCTACATCTTAGCTGGCTTTGGTGTATTCCTGATTTTTCCTTTTTTGTTGCTTTGTTTAACTCGAGAAAAATGGTACGCGGGCATCTTTTATGCTGGGCGTTATTTTTGGTCACCGCTGATTATGTTAGGCATGGGATTTTGGCCCGTTGTAAAATACAAAACACCTCTTGACTACAACAAACAATACATGTTTGTGGCCAACCACCTAAGCATGATTGATATTATGATGTTGTTTTTGAGCATCAGAAAACCAGGCGTATTTGTTGGAAAAATGGAGCTGGATCGTATCCCATTGTTTGCCACCATATATAAGCGAGGTGCCATCTTGGTTAATCGTGATAGTGCTGCAAGCAGAAAAAATGTCTATATCCAAGCCAAACGAAAATTAAGTATTGGCTTTAATATGATTATTTACCCTGAGGGATTGGTTCCTGAACCCGATGTGTTTTTGGCTCCTTTTAAAAATGGTGCCTTTAGCATTGCTGTCGAACATCAAATTCCCATTGTACCCATCACCTTACCGGATTGTAAAAAACGTTTTCCGTTTCAATTTTCATACAAATACTGGGTTGGAAAACCCGGAGTTGTGCGAGCAAACGTACATGCGCCCATTGAAACCAAAGGAATGACCAACGCAGACATCCCCAAACTTAAAGAAACGGTATACCAGTTTATGACTCGTGCCCTAAAAGAAGAAGGGTACAAATAATTTTACTCGGCCGCAGCAATAATTTCTTTGATTTTGCCCTCAACTTCTTCTGCAAGCTCTGGGTTATCATCCAATAGCGTTTTTACAGCGTCTCTACCTTGACCCAATTTGGTGTCGCCATAGCTAAACCAAGAGCCGCTCTTTTTGATGATTTCCGCTTCAACACCAATGTCTAGCAATTCGCCAATGCGAGAAATGCCTTTCCCATACATGATGTCAAACTCTACTGTTTTGAATGGTGGTGCAACTTTGTTTTTAACAACCTTAACGCGAGTCTTATTTCCCATAACAGATCCTGAAGAGTCTTTAATTTGTGTAGACCTTCTGATGTCCAAACGAACCGACGCATAAAATTTAAGTGCATTACCCCCCGTAGTGGTTTCTGGATTTCCGAACATAACACCAATTTTTTCGCGTAATTGGTTGATGAAAATAACGGTACAGTTTGTTTTGCTAATAGATGCTGTTAATTTTCGCAATGCTTGTGACATCAAGCGCGCATGAAGCCCCATTTTAGAATCGCCCATTTCCCCTTCAATTTCACTTTTTGGTGTAAGTGCTGCAACCGAATCTATCACAACAATATCTACTGCTCCAGAGCGAATAAGGTTGTCAGCAATTTCAAGGGCTTGCTCACCGTGGTCGGGTTGCGAAATAATAAGGTCATCTATTTGAACTCCTAAGCTCTTGGCATAATAACGATCAAAGGCGTGCTCAGCATCAATAAACGCGGCAATACCGCCGGTTTTTTGACACTCCGCTATAGCGTGTAGTGTTAAGGTGGTTTTTCCCGAAGATTCAGGACCATAAATTTCAACTACTCTACCTCTTGGGTATCCGCCAACACCAAGTGCTACGTCTAATCCAATAGAGCCTGAGGAGATGGCCTCCACTTGTTCAGTGACACTATCGCCCATTTTCATAACGGCCCCTTTGCCGTAGGCTTTGTCAAGTTTGTCTAAGGTTAATTGAAGTGCTTTTAGTTTCGCTTCTTTTTCGTTACTCATGCTTTCTTTTTTAGCTATTGGCTAAGGTACAATTTTTCTATGGCTCTACATTTTTTGCGCCTATTTTAATTTGATACCTTTGCTGCTTAACCTTTATTCTGTATAGCATGCAACTGTACAACAAATTAAGCGCCAAAGAACGCGCTGCCCTAATTGATGAGGCGGGCGAAGAACGCCTGACGTTATCCTTCTACGCCTATGCCCAAATTGAAAATCCCTCCTTGCTTAGAGACGAACTCTTTATTGCCTGGAACGCACTAGACGTATTGGGGCGAATTTATGTTGCTCACGAAGGGGTAAATGCACAACTATCGGTTCCCGCACCTCGCTTTGAAGCCTTTAAAAAGCATCTCGATAGTATTGATTTTCTCAACGGTATTCGCCTAAACATTGCGATTGAACAAGACAATAAATCGTTCTTAAAGCTTAAGATAAAAGTGCGAAACAAGATTGTTTCAGACGGTCTTAATGATGATGCTTTTGACGTAACCAACAAAGGTATTCACCTCAATGCAACAGCATTTAATGCGCTTACAGCTCAAGAAGACACCATTGTTGTGGATATGCGAAATCACTACGAAAGTGAGATCGGTCATTTCGAAGGTGCTATCACTCCTGACGTGGACACCTTTCGCGAATCATTACCCATTATTGAGAAGGACCTCGCAGAACACAAAGAAGACAAGAATCTGGTCATGTATTGCACCGGGGGTATTCGCTGTGAAAAAGCCAGCGCCTACTTCAAGCATAAAGGATTTAAGAACGTTTACCAGCTTGAAGGCGGTATCATTGAATACGCCCGACAAGTGAAAAACCAGGGCTTGCCAAACAAGTTTGTTGGTAAGAATTTTGTGTTTGACGAACGAAGAAGTGAGGCTATTTCAGAAGACGTTATTGCGTTGTGCCATCAATGTGGTGAGCCATGTGATACCCACATTAATTGTGCTAATGAAGCCTGTCACTTGCTGTTTATACAGTGCCCATCGTGTGCGGCGCAACACAACAATTGTTGTTCTGATAGCTGTGCAGACATCATTGCTTTGCCAGAGGAAGAACAAAAAGCCCTTAGAAAGGGAACGCACAACAGTAATAAAATATTTAAAAAAGGACGTGCACATCACCTTAAGACCCTAAATCAATCGTGATAAAAACAGTTTCTCTTGTTGTTTTAGCAATGCTGCTTGCGGGTTGTAGCAATTCAAGTGTGGTGATGTTTGAAGAGCTTCCAAAAAAAGGATGGCATCAAGATGAATGGAAGTCGTTTACCTATACCCATCGTTTGCCCAAAAAAGAGGCTGCGCTAAGCTTGCTGCTGCGTCATGACGATCATTATCCATATGCCAATATTTATCTTATTACTGAACAAATTAATCCAAAAGGTGTAACGCAAGTTGATACCCTAAACTATGTGCTGGCGCAAGCAAACGGCAAATGGTTAGGTAACGGATTTTTCATCAAAGAACATCAATTGCCTTTTGTAGGACGTTTGGTGTTAGATGAGCCTGGGAAATACCGTTTTCGTGTGCGTCCTGCAGTACGATCAAATGATTTGCTAGCCCCTGAAAAAATCTTAACTGGCATCCACCAAATTGGACTAGAAATAACACCCTTACCCCATGACTAAAAAAACCACATTTCGGAAGTTTGTTCGATTACTCTGGATCGCCTTTGGAGCCACAGTACTTGTTATTATAGGCGTTTTTGGAGCTGCTTCGGCGGGGCTGTTGGGCCCCATGCCTGACTTCCGACAGCTGGAAAACCCTAAAACAAATCTAGCCACACAAATCATTTCGTCGGACGACGTGGTGCTTGGTAAGTTCTATTTTAATGATAACCGAACCCCGATTTCGTTCCATGAGATTCCTTCACAAATGATTGATGCGTTGATTGCCACAGAAGACGAGCGCTTTTACAGTCACGCGGGAATTGATTTTAAAGGAACGGCTAGGGCGTTGTTTTACCTAGGAAGTAAGGGAGGTGCTAGTACGATCACACAACAGTTGGCACGACAACTCTTTACGGGGGTGCGTTCTCGAAATACACTTGAAGCAGTATTTCAAAAAATCAAAGAATGGGTTATTGCCATTCGACTAGAGCGGAGGTATACCAAGAACGAAATCGTTACCATGTACCTCAACATTTATGACTTTAATTACAACGCAGATGGGCTTCGGTCAGCGAGCTCTATTTACTTTTCGAAACTACCTCAGGAGCTATCGTTAAGCGAATCGGCCATGCTTGTGGGAATGCTTAAAAACTCATCGCTTTACAACCCACTAAGACGTCCAGAGCTTGTTCGTGAAAGGCGCAATATCGTCTATCAACAAATGGTACGCAACCAACGCATTACGGAAAAGCAGCGTGACTCTTTAGCGGCATTGCCCATTGAACTGGATTTTAATCCCCAGTCACATAGAGAGGGTATCGCTACCTATTTTAGAGCCTACCTGCAACAGTTCATGCGCTCCTGGATTGCCAATAACCCCAAAGAAGACGATACGTTCTATAATCTTTACCTAGACGGGCTTAATATTTACACCACTATTGACTCGCGACTACAAACCTATGCAGAAACAGCCGTTTCGACACACATGCCCAATCTCCAACGTGAGTTTTTTAGACAAAACACTCCCGATTTTAATCTAACAGCGCCTTTTTTAGATGTTAAAAAAGATGAGATCGAACGCATTATGGAGCAAGCCAAGCGGCGGTCTGAACGTTGGCGTAAGATGAAAGCACAAGGAGTTGACGAAGAGACCATTTTGGCAAGTTTTGACGAACCCACCGAAATGGAAGTCTTTAGCTGGAATGGCGACATAGACACCGTCATGACCCCGACCGACTCTATCCGCTACTACAAGCATTTTTTGCGTGCTGGTATGATGTCGATGGAACCGCAATCAGGACATGTCAAGGCATGGGTGGGAGGCATCAACTATCGTCATTTTCAATTCGATCATGTGATGCAAGGCAAACGTCAAATTGGCTCAACTTTTAAGCCTTTTGTGTACGCAACCGCCATTGATCAATTAAAGCTTTCCCCATGCGACTCCCTACCAGATGGATACTATTGTGTTGAACCTGCTAAGTTTGGTGCTCACGACGCATGGTGTCCCAAAAACTCAGGAGATCGCTATATTGGTAAACGAACCTTAAAAAACGCCCTCGCAAATTCAGTCAACACCATCAGCGCGCGCCTTATTGACAAGGTGGGCCCAAGGCCAGTCGCAAACCTAGCGCGTAATTTAGGGGTTACTTCGCCCATTCCAGGTGTGCCTGCCATAGCTCTTGGTTCTGCTGATTTGAGTGTTTATGAAATGGTAGGAGCCTATTCTAGTTTTGCTAACAAAGGCATCTATGTAAAACCTGTTTTGGTAACCCGTATAGAAGACAAAAATGGCACTGTTATTTATCAAGCTACTCCCGAAACAAAAGATGTGTTAAGCGAGGAATCGGCTTACGTAACCCTAAAGTTGTTAGAAGGGGTTACCGAGTCTGGTTCAGGAGTTCGACTGCGGCACGTAGGAGCAGACAAAACAAATCCTATTTTTAGAGACGTGGTCACGGGTTATCCTTATGCGTTTGAAAATCCTATTGCTGGAAAAACAGGAACTACACAAAACCAAAGCGATGGTTGGTTTATCGGGATGGTTCCCAATTTGGTGACTGGCGTATGGGTGGGAGGCGAAGATCGTGCTGCTCATTTTGAAACCATTGCTTATGGTCAAGGTGCCACTATGGCGTTACCCATATGGGCAAACTATATGAAATCTTGCTATGCGGATTCAACACTCGTTGTTTCACAACAACCTTTTGAATCGCCTGCGGTTGTTTCCATTCCGCTAGACTGTGATTCTTTGGCGTTAGCACGACAACAAAAATCTTTTTTCAAGGAAGACGAAGACCTTAGTGATCTCGGGTTTTAACGTGGAAGTCCATGTGCTGCCAAATGGCTGTTGTAGTAGCGTTTATCCCCAGTAACTTCTTTTCCTATCCAATCAGGAAGGTCGATTTTTTGAGCTGTGCTTTTAAGTTCAATTTCCGCTAAAACCAACCCTGAAAGGGCATCTTCAAAAACATCAACCTCAAAAAGTTGTTGCCGTACTACAACATGGTGACGATTTTTACGAATGGCACCTGGCAAACACAAAGGCAACAATGCCTGTGCCTCCAAAAGAGGTATCTCATGCTCCCATTCAAATCGAGAAGTGCCATCGCTAGAAGCGGCCCCCTTAACGGTCAAGAATGCCCGTTGGTCTGCTATGCGAATGCGAACGGTTCTTTCGGGATCATCGGAAAGGTAGCCTTGAAAAATGGGAATTGTTTTTTCCACTGAAGCCAAGCAGGATTCAAGGTCATGAACCAAAAACTTACGTTCGATTTCTATCATCTTAGAGGTGAATCAAAATGTACAACCAGTTTTGTAATCGCTTTCATAAAACAAAATTAAAGAATCCCACGAATCACCGTTGGGCGAAATGCCTCACTAATAAGATCTAAACCAAGTGTTAATTGATGAAACCCTGAGTTGTTGATTTTGATATCACCAACACCCACTGTATACGTGTAAGAAAAAGTCCAGTTTTTGTGCCTTACACCTGTTATGGCTGTGAGCTGGGAAAACGCTTCTGTGTATGGAGTGGCAGCGTTATTGGTAAGGGTATCTGTTAATCCTTTTCGGTAAGAAGTCCCCAGCCAGAGTTGGGTTTCACGAATGTTGTGGTGTGATTTTAAACTAACATCGATATTAGGGCGGTCGATAAATTCCACATAATCCACTAAAAAAGAGGGTTCTAGTGCCCACCTGGGTTGTATTTCAAAAAAGTTGCCGAAGGAAGCCAACATTCGCATAGGGCTGTCGAGCAGCACTTGATCGCTAATATCTTTACCTACAAATAAGAAATTTTGTACTGTTAGATGCGCATAAAATGTCATCAAATTGTAGCTCAAGCCAACGTCCATATATATACTGGAACTGTTTGTGTTTTCGCCTTTTACTAGCAGTTCTGTGGATGGCCCAAAAGCGGTTTGATCGTGCTGGTGAAATGTTCCGCCTACCGTTAACCCAAAAGAAAGTTGGTTTACGTCGTCTCTTGTTCTGAAGGAATTGATGTGATGGGCATAGGTTGCTTGTATCCCCGTTTTGGAATGAAATCCATTTTTATCATTAAAAAACATCCCACCAATTCCTGATTTTTCCCCAATGCGTGCATGCGCATTTAGCGTTTGCATTGCAGGTGCATTTGCAACGTCTAACCATTGTGTTCTGAAGGATGTTCTGAGCTTCATACCTTCATAATGAGCACCTGCCATAGCAGGGTGCAATGCGTAATAATTATCCGTCAAGTAATCGGAATATATAGGCATGCGTTGCTGTGCTATTAAATTGGACGCAAATAGCAGGGAAAACAAAACTGGTATAGTAAATAACTTCCTCTTAATAAACAATAGAATTTAGTACATTAGTGCAAGTTACACAAACCCATGTTAAAACCACTTCGCAATATAACATACGCCTATATTATTGCTGTTTTCTTGATCTCTTCCACCATGATGTTTAGTCAATTAAGCAAGGTGCATTACATCCCGCCAATGCCTAGCGCAGGAGTATCTAGTGCTCAAGATTCTTTTGAAAGTGTTTACATCTATCTTTCAACTCCTGAAAGTGAAGCTAATTTTACGATAAAGCCTCTAGGAAGTCCCGCTTCAGAATGGATTACAGGCAGTGTTACTAATGCCAATTCTTATAAACTACTTCTAGACCGAAACGTTATTGGTGCATACACAGAAGATCCTGCTTCGACAAATATATTTCAAGATAAAGGGTACCATGTTATTTCAGATAAAGAGATGTATGTTTCGGTGCGAGCAAGGCATCGAAATCATGCTGGCGCTATTGTGAGTAAAGGTTTAGATGGGTATGGAAAACGCTTTCGCGTTGCGGGAATGGAAAGAACAGCGACCAACAATGACTCGTCGTTTTTCTCCATTGTAAGTACACAAGACAACAATGCCATTTCCTTTACTGCAGACGCATCTTTGCTTACCTCCAAAGGCACAACACTTCCAACCGACTTGGTGTTAAATAAAGATGAGGTTTTTATTGTTTCCTTTTCTCGAGAAAACATTGTCAAAAACATTGGGACGCTTATTACATCCACAAAAGATATTGTCGTTACTACGGGTACCATGTATGGGAGTTTCAGTAACGAAATCATCGATTCACCACCCTTAACAAACGAAGATAATAAAGATTATTTCACAGGTGGTGATATGGGTATGGATCAATTGGTTAGTATCACGCCTGCTGTAGATGCCACAGCATACATTATTGTTAAAGGGGATAGCTTCAACAGCATAGAAAATGCCCTAATCATCGCTGATGAAGACGGTACACAAATTAACATAAACGGTGTGCCATATAAAGATCCTGAAACGGGTCAACAAACACTAAATGCAGGCGATCATTTCTTTGTTGAAGGGACGTCCTATTCGGCTACTAGCCCATTGCAATACATGCACATTACTTCCAATAAAAACGTTTATGTATTTCAAGGAACAGGAGATAAGTTTACCAATCTAAGTAGTAATGGTAACAGACACAACTATGCTGCTAATCAAGGAATGTTTTTTGTGCCTCCTCTAAACTGTGCTTCAACGGGTGATGTGGAGCGTATTGCGCGAATTGATGAAGTAGACGATGGCAGCGTAGGAAGCGGAGGTGCATTTGCTGGTAGTGTGTTTGTGCTAAGCACAGTAGGGTCAATCGTAACCCTAAACAGCAGAGATATTAATACCATTGCAGATGCACAAATAAACGTGCCCATTGGTGGGATAGACTCGTATACCTTACACCGCGCCAACAATGTCAGCGGCGATGTCGCTGTGGTAGGTTCAGATGAGCTGTACGTATCGTATTTCAATGTGAATTCAGCGGCTACTTCAGGAGCCTTTTACTCTGGATTTACCTTAGAGCCCAAAATTAGCCCAGAGCTTTCCATAAGCACGCTTGGAAGCTGTCTGTACGAAAACGGAACCTCAAACGTTTCCTTTAATATTTCAAGTGCCTCTTACAGTGGTTTTGACGAATTCAAATGGCAAAAGAAAAACGAAGTGACAACTGTTTGGGAAAATATTTTTGGAGCAACCGCGCTTAAAGATGCCGCTAACTATATTCCTAGAGACGTTGGGCAATATCGTGCTGCTGCTAAAATTTATTGTCTTAATGACCCCGAAATTTTTTCAGAATCGCTTGTTGTGGGCTTTTGTCCCGCAGACTTTGATCAAGACGGTGTTATTGACAATCTAGATGACGACAAGGATAATGATGGTGTTTACAATGCTCTTGAATCGTATGGTGATTTCCCGTTAAACCTTACCGACGTAAACGCTCCAACGGTTAGTGTTCCAACTGGTGCCCCAACCACAACAATTGGCAGTAGCATTACCAACAATGGCGCAACCGTTTCTGGTGATGCAACAGGCCGATTTACGAGCTCGTTTAACCCTACTTCTGTGGGTAACATGACCGCTGAATTTGTTTTTGACAATTCAATTACTCTTGTATTTTCTTATGCGCCATCGACACCTCACGCTATTTCAGACAAAGAAACATTTGAGATTAAGTCTATAAATATTAAGTCCCCCATAACCTTGCTTAACCCCAACAACGAACTACTCATTGACACCAATCTAGATGGTATTTACGAATCCGATATACAGCAATATAGTGCTAGTTCAATACGCTTCGCTTTCAACTCAAGCGTAGCCTTTAGTGGAGCTTATGGGTTTTCATTTATTAAGACAACCGATGGTGCTTCAGATGGCATTATTTTTTCTCACGAAGTAAGTAATAACACCAGCGCTTCTGCGTTTGACGCCAACCTAACACTTGTCAATTATGGAAAAGACAGTGACGGCGACGGACTATTTGATGAGGTAGAGCTTGATAGTGATGGGGATGGCTGTTACGATTTTATTGAGGCTGGGTTTACAGACGAAGAAAATACACTTCAATTTGGTAGTACAGCATTAAGTATTGATGCAGGGAACATAAAAAATGATGGTACTGTAGCGGCGCACGATTACTCCAAAGCGATTCATAAAGACAGTGCAGGGAATTATTATTTTCAGCAGGCAGGTACTCAAGCTACTATTTCTAATCATCCCAAAGGAGCTACCATAACAGAAGGTAACGTTGCAACCTTTAGCATTTCAAGTCCTGATGCCGCTTCTTATCAATGGCTTATGGACGGGGTTGCCATTACCAACAACGGTACTTTTGGTGGCGCAAATACAAACACACTTACGGTCAACACAAGCGATACCACTCTTGACGGTAAAACATTTACGGTATCCATTACCGCTGATGACTATTTATGTGCAAACTCCTCACGGGATGCCATTCTTAGCATTTTAGCTGCGCCTTCAATACCCGTACTAGACCGGGTATATTCGTTTTGTTTTTCTGGATTGCCTAGTGATATAAAAACAGTAGATGACTTAAAAAAAGCGATTGGAAGAACAGACATTAACATCTATGAAGAAGAGTTAGGGGGGCCACCACTTACCGATGCAACGCCGCTTGTTACCACAGAAGATTATTTTGTTAGTACCGTAAACGTTTTGGGAGACGAAAGTGTTATCCGTTCTGTGACGAACGTAATCATCGCAAACCCTCAACTGAGCTCGTCTGTTGCAAATGATGCCGTTTGCATAGGAGGTACTGTTACCCTTAACGCATCGGGGGTTCCTCAAACAGTTGCTGAGTTTGAAAAAAGCCTTGACTCCACGTATGAAAAGTTTCTAACTTTTGGTGGTTCTCAATACTTTCTTAAAAAAGACCCCCTACCGTGGACTTCGGCGCGAAATCTTATTAAATCATTAGGAGCTGGTGCGTCTATGTATGTCATCAACTCAAAAAGCGAAGAAACTGCTGTTTATAACGAACTTGAACGCAGAGGCTACGCAGGAACCGCAGCGAACCACTTTTGGCTTGGCTTAAGACAAGTAGATGCATTGAAAAACGGGCAGGTAGATGAAGGCTGGGTATGGTTAGACGGTAGATTATTGACAGCTACAGATGCTAATTGGGCTGCACAAGAACCTAACGACTACCCTGAATTGTGTAGCCACCCTAACGGCTGTAAGGAAGAAGGAAATGAGGATTATGGGCAATTTGATTATGACCCAGGAAGAATGGAATGGAATGACATGGCTGATAACGGAGGCGGTGGTAACTCTTGGCCTATATTTGAGTTTGAAGGAGTATCAAATGTAAGGTGGTATAAACAAGAAACTGGTGGTACCAAAACGCTCATTACAAGTGCCGAAAGCAATAGTTTAACAGACAACCCTACTAAAACAACTACCTATTTCTACGAGGTAAACGTCAATGGTGTGATTTGTTTTGATAGCGTTACCATTACGGTTTTAGACGCGCCCAAAATGCTTCCCGCAGATGATATGACCGCTTGTGACAATAACTTAGATGGTGACAGTAGCGACATGAATGAAGCTACTTTTGACCTCGCCCAACAAGCGTTGGATATTGTCGCAGGTACCCCACAAAGAGATGTACGCTTTTTCACCTCTTTGACAAGTGCTCAAGCGCTTTCAAGCAGCATCACGACGACGACTCCTTTTCCCAACACAGCAAATCCCCAAAAAATTTATTATAGAATCGTAAACACTGACACAGGCTGTATATCTTCAGACATTGAATCCTTTGATTTAATTGTTGAGAATTTGCCCCCAGAACTTAACATTCCAAATCTAACAGCATGTGATGATGATACTGTGGGGAACGATAAAGATGGGAAGCGAGCCTTTGACTTGACCCAAAACACACCCATTATTTTAAATCTATTGGGTGGTGCCGCGTCTATTTATGAAATAAGCTATCATACATCGCTCAACAATGCAAAAAGCGGCGTGAACATAGACACTTCCGTTCCTTTTAAAAATACCGTTGCTAATCGACAACTTATATATGTTCGTATCAAAAATGTCAAAACAGGCTGCATTCGTTACGACAACTCATTTTCATTAATTGTAGACGCATTGCCCACGGCAACGACCGCGTCGTTAGTGGTTGAACAATGTGAAAGTGATGGACAAATCAAATACAACCTTACAACACTAACGGATCGCTTTTCAACAAATCATGTAAACGAAACTTTTGAGTTTTATACAGACCCAGGGTTGACTGCAATTATAACAAACCCCGAAAACTATGTGGTTCCGCTTGGTGTGTTTAATCAAACGGTTTATGTGAAAATACGAAACAACAAAGGCTGCGAACGCTTTGACGACGTATTTACAACTGGAAGTGCCAGAGAACCGTTAACCGTCACATTTGGTATAGGGGCAAACAACATGCCCGCAGGATTTACTCCATTGACCTTCTATGATTGTTTGGCGGTTGATGCTCTAACGGTTGATACTGGTGAATTTGATTCTTCCATTTTTGGTGATATAGAAACGGCACTATTAGCGGCTGAACCAAACTACAACATGCCCAATGTGGTCATTAGCTATTACAGAAGTGAAGAGGACGCGATCTATCAGCGAAATGCAATAGACACTTCTAAGTCTGTATTGGTTAATCCGCCACTTAGAACGCAAGAGGTTTGGGCAGGAATTCAAGATGTTGGCGTTAGCATAAAATGCTTGGGGCGTGTTAAAGTTGCTAACTTGCTTATTACACCTGTTCCAAGTTTTGACCTGCCTTCAACGCAAGTATTTTGTACCAATAGCGGTTCAGATGTGATAAACATTACCAACCAAGGCGGTACTTACGATTATGTTTGGACGCTAAACAGTTCTCCGTTTTCTCAAACAACTGCAGACATTACCATAACAGAGGGAGGAACGTATGAAGTTACTGCAACAAACACAACAACTGGCTGCTCTACCGTTAAAACAATTGTGGTAGATGAATCCGAGTTTCCACTGTTTGACCTCCAAGACATCACCACTTTTGATTTAACAGGAGACGGTAGTAATCGCGTTGAGGTACTAACGGGTGTTGATGCGCTTGGTATTGGAGACTATGTGTTTTCATTAGATGGTGAGCCTTTTCAAGATAGTTCCGTTTTTGAAGATGTGCTCCCTGGCATACACACGCTTTACGTTAGAGATAAAAAAGGGTGTGGCACAGCAGACTTGCCTGTTTCTGTGATTGGGTATCCGCTATATTTTACTCCAAACAATAATGGTAAGGCAGATACCTGGCAAGTATTAGGTGTCAATGATGTGTTTCAAGCACAATCTTTGATTTACATCTTTGATCGTCACGGGCGGTTATTAGCGCAAATTGCAGCCAATGGTCCTGGTTGGGACGGTACTTATAATGGTGCCCCTATGCCCGCTGATGATTATTGGTTCCGTGTAAAGCTCGAGGACGGAAGATCCTTTACGGGTCACTTTAGTTTGATGCGTTAAAATGATTACAAAATACCACGTATCGTAATAGGCTTATACGGATCCCCAAAAATATCAATACCAACTGTAAAGAGATGCCCATTAAATGTGGCAAGTTGTATGTCCTCTAAACTTTGGGTATACGCATAAGAGAGGGAAATCGTTTTTACTTGAAATCCTGCCATAAAGGAAAGTTGTTGATGTTTTTGAAACACCCTAGTAGCTGTTTTAATCCGGTTAATATCGAATCCTCTGCGATAAGAAACTCCCAACCATCCGTAAAAACGATTAAAACTATGATGCGATTTTAAATTTAAATCATAATTTAAAATTTCTGAATAATCGACAGTACGGACAAGAAACGAAGGCTCAACACTAAAACCACGGTCAAATGCAATAAAATAACCTGCGTTTAGTACTATTGACCTAGGGCTGCTTGGTGATTTTAATTGATCTACAGAGTTGGATCCCACATACAATATGTTTTTAGCAGTAAGGTGACCGTATAAGCCAAGTCGATTGTACGAAATACCAACGTCCATAAAAAAAGCACTTTCTGTTGCCTTGAAGCCTGTAATCAACGGGTCGCTCGATGATGTGTCAAATGATGATTGGTCATGAGAGCCATTAAAAACACCTACACTTAGACCAAAAGACAATTGATTGATTTCGCTGTAACCGCGATAAAAATTTAGGTGATGCGCATAGGTAAGTTTCCCTGAAAGGCGTTTCTGGAAGCCGTTTTGATCGTGATAAAAAACCGCACCAACGCCCGATTTTGGGCCAATTCGGCTATGAGCATTTAACGTCTTTAAACTGGGTGCATTCTCAACTGTTTGCCATTGGGAACGGTGTGAAGCGCGCACCTTAATCCCCTCATAATGAGCGCCTGCCATAGCTGGATGGAGCAAATAATAATTGTCCATCAAATAATCCGTATAAATGGGTAATTGGTGTTGTGCGCTTAGGCTTAAGCATGCAAGTAGGCTATATGTAAGAATATATTTTTTCAACTTCGGGGCAGAAATTATATGTGAATTTAAGGAATTTTTATTAGATTTGAGTAACCCAATTCATAAATCTTGAAATCCTACACCCACTGTCTCGTCTTTTTTTCTCTTTTTTGCAGCTCTTTTCTTGCGCTTGCATCACCTTTGTCTTTTTTACAAAATGAGCTGCCACAAGCTCCCACGCTAAATGCTGTAACGGTTTATTGTCAAACCGCTATACCAACGGTTGAAAGCCTTAAAACTAGGTACGGCAACAATATTAGGGTATATACCTCTGAAACTTCGTCAACTTTCTTAGAGGATCGGGTAAGGCTCAATCACAATCAAACGTATTTCATAAGCGGTTACGATCCCACCAGAGGAGAAAGTGTGTCTAGGTCTCAAACAGAGGTGTTTATCAGCAACCCCCAGTTACAAGCAAGCAGGAACAATGTTTGTGCAGGTGATGAAGTGCGTCTAACCGCATCCGGGGTTCCCCAAACGGTCCAAGACTTTGAGTTGGCAAACCCAAATTTTGAACGATTCTTAGACTATAATGGTGCTTCTTATTTTCTTAGAAGAGAATCCATGTCGTGGACCGATGCGTATACTCTCATTCAATCGTTAGGGGCAGGTGCAACCATGTATATTATTAACGACAAAGCCGAAGAGGACAATGTATTTAACGCCCTTAGTTCTTTGGGAGTTACGGGTACTCCCGACATACACTTTTGGCTAGGGTTAAGACAAATCCCAGGACTTAACCCAGATAACACTACTGATGGCGGTTGGCAGTGGCTAGACGGGAGAATGCTAACCGATGATTTGGCGAATTGGTCGCCTGGTGAGCCCAATGACGTTGGTACAGAGGGCACTCTTAATGTTGAAGATGGTGGTGAGGATTATGGCCAGTTTGATTTTGGCGAAATCAAAACATGGAATGATATGCGCGAGAGCAACCCTTCTGGAAATTCATGGCCTGTGTTTGAGTTTACAGGGGCTACCAGAGCTACTTGGGGACAAATTGATCCAGTAACGGGTGAAGATGTCACGTTTGCCGACTCCGAAAAGAGTGTTATTGAAATCACCCCGCTTGAAACGACAACCTATTTCTATGAGTTCCGTACGGCAGGAATTGTATGTAGAGAAGAAATTGTTGTTACGGTCATCGATACTCCTGAACTATTACCGGCAAATAATTTTGAGCTTTGTGCAAGCCCTACTGAGACAATCCCTGAACGAGATCGTTCACTGAATTTTGACCTATCGGTACAGGAAACAGCCATTATTAACGGCATGTTAAACCTTGAAATTTTATTCTTTACAAGCCAATTCAACGCAGAAAACCTTACAGGGGCTATTGATACGTCTATCCCTTTTGCAAACACCATAAACCCGCAACCTATATATTATCGGACAAGAAACACCATAACAGGGTGTCCATCAATAGAAACCGGAACCTTTAATTTAAATGTTGCATCTCCACCTGAAATAACAATCCCGCCCCACTATGAGTGTGACGATGCTACTAGTGGCTCTGATACAGACCAAATCCAAGAGTTTGATTTAACCTTGAATGACGCAAGAATTTTTCAATTGATGGGCGCAACCCCATCCGAATATAGCATTAGTTATCACCTTTCAATGGCCGATGCAGGAGATCTGACGCAAACTGGAATTAATCAATACACAACTTTAACATCTGACGCTGGTGAAAAAATCATATATGTGCGTATGGTTGACGACGATTTAGGGTGTTATCGTATTACCAATGCTTTTCGTGTCGTCGTAAGCCCATTGCCAGTATTAATCAACAACGTTGTGGTTCATGAAGAATGTGACGAAACCACTGACGTTGTAGATGGTAGGCTACGAACCAACCTCACCTATTTTAACCATTTGATTTCTAGCAATCATGAAAACGAACGCTTTACGTATTTCACCTCCCCCGATTATAATCCAGCATCCGAAATACCAGACCCAACATCCTATTTTAATACGGACGCATTTGACAACCCCATATTGCCCACAGATGATATTTATGTAAAAGTAAACAGCATCCTGCCAGCCAACGTATTTGCCCCTTACGGGAGTTGCTCACGAAATGCAAAGATTGAGCTTGAAGTGAGCAACAGTCAAATTGATCCTAGTTTTAACTTAGACTTTTATATGTGTGAAACAGAGCCCAGAGGTCCCGATGGCAGTACCACATTTCCCGCTTCTATTTTTACTGATATACGCGCTGCCCTAATAAATGAAAATCCATCTTTTTCGGCACCCAATGTCAACTTTCGCTATTTCGCCAATCTGATTGATGCTGCAGAAAAAAAGGGTGACATTAGTCCTTTGGTTGATTACACAAACCGAAATCCCATACCATCGGAGCGGAACTGGACAGATGAAATCTGGGTAAGCGTTGAGACGGAGGATAACGATACACTTAGCTGTGTGGGGCTAAAAAAAGTGGCCACCCTGCATATTGAGCGTTTACCTATAGCACATGAGGTTACGGCACTTCGTGCGTGTGATGACAACGGCGATGGGTTTGCAGCTTTTGACACCTCAACAGTCAACGATGAATTACTGGGGACGCAAACAGCAGTTAACGTCTCTTTTTTCGACGAAGCAACTGGTGCACTTTTGTTTAATGATGCGCTTCCAAACCCATATGTGTCTACTTCTAAAACAATACTTATTAAGGTTGAAAATAATCCCTCAACGGTCACCCCTGCTTGTTTTGATGAGATAGCCTTTGAGCTTATTGTTGACCGTGTTCCTGTTTTTAATGCTGTTCCTGCTCTAGAAAGTTGCGATGATACGGATGGTATAATTGATGGAGCGGCAGTGTTTGATACACAATCATTAAATGATGCTATTCTGCAAGGACAAACCAACGTGGCTGTTAACTACTACTCCCCGGATGGTGATTTGCTACCAAGCCCACTACCTGTTAATTTTACAACAGAAGCCACAACACTTACCGTAACACTTGTAAACACTGTAAACCCCGACTGTACTGTTAGCGGACTCGTAGGCTTTAATGTGTTGCAAAGCCCTGTGTTTGATCTTGATGAAGCTGCTATATTATGTCTTAATGCAGGAACTCAGAGGATTGAAGTTCGCAACCCTTTAGCAACATATAGCTATACTTGGAAATATACGAGTGCTGCTGGAGGAGAGGTTGATTTAACCGACGTAACGCGTCAAATTGATGCTACTAAAGCAGGTGTTTATACTGTTACAGCTATAGACGTCCTCGGTAATGGTTGTCGAAATTCCAAGTCTATAACGCTGACCGCTTCAAACGCACCCGCTTTTACAAGAAACGATATTACAATTTCAGATGATATCTTTAACGCTGCTAATTCGATTCAAATCGATACCGCTAACCTTGGTATTGGTGATTATGAATTTGCGCTTAACAACGGTGCATATCAAGACAGTCCTGTTTTTAATAATGTAAAATCCGGAATACACACCATCATTATTAGAGACAAAAACGGATGTGGCCTTAGTTCGTTAGAGGTTACCGTATTAGGATACCCTAAGTTCTTTTCGCCCAATCAGGACGGGTTTAACGACTGGTGGCAAATTCTTGTAGATAGAGATAGAGTTTATGAAATTTCTAAGATTTACATTTTTGATCGTTATGGGCGGCTACTAAAACAATTGAATGGAAATGATCGTGGTTGGGACGGCACATTTAAAGGAAATCCCATGCCTGCCGATGACTATTGGTTTAAAGCAATCCTAGATGACGGCAGAAGCTTTACGGGACACTTTAGTTTGGTGCGCTAACAAAAAACCCCTCTTCTTGAGGGGTTTTAAGGGTGGTCCCACCTGGGCTCGAACCAGGGACCAACTGATTAACAGTCAGATGCTATCTAATTGCTGCGCAATTTACTAACCACTGAGCCTTAGATACTTAGCAATAACTTAGAAATAGATGTTTAAGTTAATTGCCATATAGTTGCCAAATAATAGCCTCTCCTATCCAAAAGCATGCAGACGATATGATGGTCTGTATTACATAGATTTTAAGTTAAATAATAAACGTTACAGGGTGTTTAGTGGTGCTAAGATAAATTCATCTCTTAGTCCTAACTCGTATCCTGCTAAGCTAAAAAGGTCTAAGACAGAGTTACTTGCTAAAGAAGTATATAATTACTTAGTAAGAAATAATTACTTAGTAAGAAATAATTACAGCTTTAAAAAGAAGCTAAATAGTGTAGAGTTATATGACAGTCTAATATGTAGTAAGCTGTCTGAGCCACTTAGTACAACATACTACAAGACCTTAAAAGACTTATCTGATAAACTAAGGAGTGAACTTGTAAGTAAAGGAGAAGTAAGTACTCGCTTCTTAGATGGTATAGTACTAAGGCATAAAAACAACACAAGCTATAATACTACAAGAAGACACTTAAATGTACTTGTCAATTATCTGTATGATAATGGCTTTCCTATACATAAGTCTAAGCTAAAGACAAGAAAGCAAGAGGAGGTATTGCATAAGCCAATAAGTGATGTTAGCAGTGTATTAGAATTAGTAAAGTCATATAATAATAACCTCCACATATGTTGCTTGCTTACCTATGGATGTTTACTCAGACCCCACCAAGAAATAAGGCTACTAAAGTGGGGAGATTTTAGTGATGATTTAAGCCATATAAGGCTCTCAGGAGTCAGAGTAAAGTCTAAACGCAACAGAGTAGTTCCTGTGCCATTATATGTCCGCAAACAGCTTGTAAAAGGTAATAGCAATGACAATATATTCTCAGGGAGTATCAAGCCATACAATAGAAGCTATTTCTCGCTTGTTTGGAAGCGTTTTAAGAGGTTAAATGAAGATATTGATAGCGATGTTACTCTTTACTCGTTTAGACACACAGGGGCTATAGAAATATTCAAGCGTACAGGCTCATTACACAAGCTACAAAGAGCAATGGGACACTCAAGTTTAAACGTGTCCTTAACCTACTTAAGAGGTTTAGAAGTAGCAGAACTAAAAGAAGAAGATATGCTGATGGTTTAAAATATATTTAACTCTTTACATTTTTTATAAATCAAATTACCAATAACTGTTTTTGTAGCGCTTGTATAGTGTACGTTGTCTGATAATAATTGAGGTGGTACCACACCTAGCGCTATCGCATCTAAATCAGCCTGCGTTGGTGTTAAACCTGCATCATCCAAGCCCCAGCAACTTACTACAGTATCACCTCCAGTGGCATATATTGGGGAAGCTAAATACTCCCTTAAAGAAATAAACAATCTGCCAAATTCCTTACGCATAGCCTTTTCATAATCTGCTCTATAGGCTGCTGAACCTGATGATAAACCTAATATAACCGTATGTTTTGCTTGACTATGCTCTATTAGATACTTGTGTTGTTTAATAAGCTCATCAATATCGTTATACCCGCCGTTTTGTCCAATAAATATAACTTGCAAATGAGGCTTGTTTTTGTTTATATCAAAATCTGTGCGTATTGCTGTTGGTCTATTTATAACTACCTCACTGCCTGCCTCGGCCCTTGTAAATTCCCAATCACCTGTTAAATCCGAATGCCCCGAGCCAGTCCATTGTAAAGTGCCTTGTACATCGCCTATAAAACAAGGATTAAAGTGTGCGCCGCCTTGTAGTAAAGGAGTTACAGTATGCCCTAGAGCTGTATCTAAACCGCCATCCACATCTCTATCAGCTATTAACACGGGTGTAGTACCTGCTGGTATAGTAATATTATTAATTAGTATAACGTCACCCCCTTGTCTTGCTAATATAGTTCTCACATTTTCGCCGCCTGTGCCGCCGTTGTATACATTCATTCCCGACAAAGCACCTAGTAATGTAGTCCAGCCACCTCCTGCCGTTAAGCTGTCGCCCCAGCAAGTTATATAAGGGCTTAACAGGCCTAAATCTTCCTGCACCTCCCCTGTGCTTGTTTGATTTAACAATAAACCATCTTTATTCTCTTGTCCAAAAGTCCCAAAAGAAACAAGTATAGCGAGTATTAATAGTATGTTTTTCATAACAAGTTAGTTTAACTCAAACATAAGAAATTAAAGTCTAACCTATTTAAGAGGATTAGAAGTAGTAGAACTAAAAGAAGAAGATATGCCTAAGGTTTAAGACTTGTAGGAAAAGATTACATATGCGTTCATAAATATTTGTAATTGTAGAAAAGTAATACTTGAAAACAGCAATATATCGTAAGATGTTTATGTGTTTAGATAATATATAGTTTCCTACTACTTAAGTAGTCCTTAGTTATAAAATAACCTTTATATATAGTTGTATACAGGGTAAAACTATCTAATAAATATCCAATATACATTTGTTTACGTTATGTGTTATAGAAACATAATTTAACTATATGTCCTTTAATAGTAATACAGCAAGAGCAGCAGGACAAAAGAGTAAGAGAGGTAAAGCTACGTATACTACTGAGATACGAGAGAAGCTAAACAACTTAACAGACTACTTAATAGAAGACTTAAACATACAAGAGTTAGACACTAATGAGAAAATAGCATTACTAAGAATATTACTCGCATTTACGCTCCCTAAACCAAAAATAAATAACGAAACACAAGAGCAGAAGCACTTCACAGTTGAGGTTATTGATAAGTTAGTATAAGACATTTATATTTGGATATGGAATTAGGCATTTCAAAAGAAGTTATAGTTGGCATTGCTTTAGTCATTTATGGCTTAATACTTTATTTGTTATTTAAATCAAAAAAATAGCAGTTGCCAAATAGTTGCCAAGAATTAGTAGCTTTACCGTAGGTTCTTTGCTAAGCCGTCTAAACAAAAAACCCCTCCGTAAAGAAGGGGCGTGTTGGTGGTCCCACCTGGGCT
Source organism: uncultured Flavobacteriaceae bacterium (assembly GCA_938092005.1). Lineage (GTDB taxonomy): Bacteria > Bacteroidota > Bacteroidia > Flavobacteriales > Flavobacteriaceae > UBA7446. The sequence continues at coordinate 94,710 of CALKOU010000005.1, forward strand.
CGAACCAGGGACCAACTGATTATGAGTCAGCTACTCTAACCAACTGAGCTATAGGACCTGATAAGGCAAAAATACACAATAATCTATGAGTTTTTCATCTGTTGTAAAACATTTTGTTACTACGCCCTAAATCCTTTAACATAAAGCTGTTCTCTTATTCATTGGGTGTTGAAAAGGGCTGGTTATGGTCAAAAAGAGCTTGGATAAGCTGTTCAAAAACGATTTCTGTTTGTTGCCTTTGAACCGTTCCTAATTCGGGCGATATTTTGCCGCGTGGTGTCGCTTTTTCACCCACAAACAAAACCCCTTTATTGTATTGCTTAAGCGCAATAATTCCTGCGCGTTTGGCGTGTGCTTCTGGGTGATGTTCGTTCCAAAGCATGGCATATAACAAGAGTTGGCGTGCTTGCCCCTGGTCAGGATTTAACGCCACTTCGTCCCAATTTAGGATCCCTAAGTTTGTGGTGGTTACCTTTCCCGTTTTATAGTCTAACACCCGAACTTGTCCGTTGTATTTATCCACACGGTCAACCGTTCCTTTAAAAGTAACAGGGGTGTCTATGCCTGTAATGGTTCGTGTTATCGCTAATTCCTGCTCCAGTGCCACTATTTCAATACTATTACCCCCTTGAATTTCTCCTTGCTCTTGAGCAATCAAATTTTGAATGTTGCGCTCAATGGCGGCTAAGGCAAGTACATTTTTTCCAGATATCGTATGTGGAAATTCTTGCTTAACCACATCCTGTAATACCTGAGCAACAGATGATATCATCTGCTCACAGCTCTCTACGGTAAGTTGTTTCCCCACATAGGGCGTGTACAACGCCTCCAAGCAATTGTGAATAAGCGTCCCATATGTTCTGTGCGAAAAAGAGGTTTCTAATTCATCTTCATCTCGCAGTCCAAGTAAATATCGCTTGTAAAACGCATACCCGTCGCGCACAAAAAAATTAAGTGCTGAAGGCGAAAAACCTGTGTTTGCTAAAGCGGCAAGTTTTTCCATTACAGCAGCTGTTTTTGGAATACTAGTAATTGTATTCGTTGGGGGCACAAAGGGAATCACTTGTGTGTGTTCCTGCCAATCGTGCGTTGGGGGCCGCTCAAACGCCCATTGCCGAATAAGTCGGCTCGGCTCACCTACTTGAATGCCGTCTGTAGTGCCGTTATAAAACAAGTACACTTCATTTGCGCGATACATCAATCGGTAAAAATGGTACGTGAAAATAGCGTCTTGTTCATCTTGTGTGGGTAATCCGTATGCTTTTTTAACCTCATATGGAATCCATGAAGATTGTCCGGTTTGCGTAGGTAAAATACCTTCGTTGACTCCTGCCATCAACACCCTGTCAAAATCAATGGCGCGTGTTTCTAAAACTCCTAATATCTGGAGTCCCTCAAGCGGAGCGCCAACAAAATTCAATTTTTGAACAGTGCTTAATTGTGCGTATAAATTGCGCAACAACGGAAAAGAAAGCGGTTGTTTTAGGGCAGTAACCAATTCCTTGATTTGATGAAGTAAAACTGTGACTTTTTCAGCCGCAAGGCTATACACTTGTTTTATGGGTAGCCTCCCTTGCGTGTCATAAAATAACGGCAGCAGCTTAAGGATGTCGTCTATCCATTGCTCTGGTGAGCCATTTGAGCGAAATAGCATGTCAACATAGTCCTGTGCTTCTTTTGGGGCTTCAGCCTGCAAAAAGGACGTGTTCAAATAACTTCTATGTTCTTTTTTTGCTTTTGATAATACCGCTGTCGAAAAATCAGGAGCTTCTGTGGCAAATAACGCTTGCGTTTCTGGCAATGATAAGACGCTTTCAACATCGGCATAAAAAAACCCTTTTGAAGTTTGTCGAAGCGCCATTTTAAGTACGGCATTTACAAATATAGCCAGTGGGTGTTGGTTTAGCGGAAATCCCATGGTTATGTTCAAAGAGCTAATAGATGGCGGTAAGGCGTATAGCAATGGCATCAGTAGCGATTCATCAGCCAAAACAATTGCTGTTTTAGACCAATCTTCCTTTTCGCCCATACGAGCCAACAAATCGCCTATTTGCTTTGCTTGACCAACCTGTTGTTGTACTTCTGTTACCACTACTTTTTTGGGTTGGTGAAAGACATCGTGGGCTTGCTGAAATGTACTTTTTTTGTATTCTGGCCAGTCCTGAATATACCCGCGAATAAAAGATCCTGCTTGATGTAATTCGTCTTCCAACATTTTTTTGTCAATATCCCAAAACACCTGTGCGCGCTCTTGTGCCAATAATTCTTGGACTATAAACGCCTCGCTTGGACTCAGCGCGTTAAAGCCACAAAAAATAAATTGTGTGCTGGTTTTATGTTGTAGAAAGTTTTCCAACAATGTTGTTGCCATACGGTAACTCTTTCCTGAAGTGGTTTGTCCATTGGCTTCTAGTCGTTGTATGAAGTCTTGATAGATATCAGGCAAAAGTTCCCAAAATGCCGTATAATCTTGAATAATAGAGTCCTGAGATTCTCCCCACGCTCGTATTTTGTGTAACGAGGATAAGTATTTGAAAAACTCATCACGATCAATAAGGTATTGATCTATGGTGTTCAGGTCTTTTAGCAGAGCTGTTGACCATCCTAGAAAGGTTTCAAAAGAATTTGGTTGTTTTGTTTTTTGGACTGCTGCACAATAACTCTGATAAAGTGCCTGTTGCTGTTGCAGCTCTGTTGCTGGGCTAAGGGTACTTATCGTTGCCACAAAATCATCAATACTAATTGCCTCAGGAAGAATAAGAGGACCTTTGAGTACGGCTGTCAACTCTCTTTGCAAGAAGAGTTGTGCCCTTTGATTTGGTAACACAAAACAAAGGTCAGCCCATTCGGGGTTTTGTGCTTTAAGCTGGTGCACCACATTTCCTAAAAAAGAATCTGTCATGCTCTAAAATAAAAAAACGCGGTGAAATCACCGCGTTTTTAATTGTTTTATTAAACCGTAATGTTTACTTCACTACTTTGAACTCAACGCGTCGGTTAATTGCACGGCCTTCTTCAGTGCTGTTGCTTGCCTTTGGCTTTGCTTCTCCAAATGCTTTCGTGCTTAGTCGGTTACCGTCAACTCCAAGGTTTACCAAGTAATCTTTGATTGATGTTGCTCGGTTGTTTGAAAGTGGGTTGTTAAACGACTCTTCACCTGTGTTGTCAGCGTGACCTTCAATGCTAATGTTAGCATCGGTGTTTGCTAATAACACTTTAAGAACCGTAGACAAACGTTGCACATCTTGTGAGTCAATGTTGTATTTCTCTAAGTCAAAGTTGATGTCGTAATCTGCCAACATAGATAATGGATACTCTGGGCAACCATTGTTAGATGCAGGACCTGCAACTGCTGGACACTTATCATCTTTATCAGCAACGCTATCGCCGTCAGCATCTGGGCAGCCATTCATGGCTTTACTTCCTGCAGCATTTGGACATGCATCGTCAGCATCAGTGATGCCATCGCCGTCAGCGTCTGGACAACCATTTAAGGCAGCAACTCCGGCTACATTTGGACATGCATCATCACTATCTTTAACTCCGTCGCCATCAGCATCTGGACAACCGTTGAGCGCAGCTAATCCAGCTGTCATAGGACAATCATCATCACTGTCTTTAACTCCGTCGCCATCAGCATCTGGACAACCGTTAAGACTCTCTAAGCCTGCAACTTCCGGACATGCATCAACGCTGTCCTTAACACCGTCTCTGTCCGAGTCACCGTCTCCAAAAGCAAGGGTTAAGCCTACTAAGTGTTGAAAGTGGTGACGACCACCGTTGTCGTTGCCAAGTAATCCGTCAAGCTCTTTTGAATAGTTCTTGTACGTCGTTTTGATTGAAAGCGCAAGTGCATCGTTAAACCAATAGTTAATCCCAGCTCCAGCATAAATAGAAAAGAAATCTTCCTCAGTAGTAGAGATTCCTGAAAGACCGCCAACAAGACCTACACCAGCGCGAAGGGTTGGTTCAAAGTTTCCAAGGTCGATGATTTCTCTAGATGTTAACGTAGTTCCTAAATCAACTCCGTAATAAAGATCTTCATTGCCAGAATCCCGATCAATACTATTGAATGTCCCTGCAAGATTTACAGAAAATCCAGAGCCAATATATCTTGAAATTTCGAGGTAAGAGAAATTTGGAGAAACGCTTAACCCTTCATCTTGAAAGGTTCCCGTTTGCGTCAATTCAACGGCATTTGTACCAAGGGTAACGGCCCATGGATTGCTGTCAGACTGCGCCATAACTGACGTAGAGAATGCAGCTAGCATAATCATTGCGAATAAATAATTTTTCATGTTTGTAGATTAATAATTTATGCGAAAATACTAAACTTCTTTGAAAATTAGGTTTTTTCCGCAGTAAACCAGTAGTTTTTGTTTAACGATTCGTGCTTTTTGGTGTAAACATTCAGCATAGGCTTGCAGTTGAATTGCGTGGGCATCACTTTCTTTTCCTGTCTTATAGTCCAAAAGGAGGGCTTCATTTTCTTTGGTGATGACAAATCTGTCGGGGCGCAACACCGTTCCATCTGCTGTGAAAAGAGGACGCTCACAGTAGGGCGTGTTAGCAGGATTAAAATAATCGGCAAGGGCTTCATGGGTTACAATTTCTGCAACTGATTTCTGCAAACGTTCATAGGCTTCATTTCCCAGTCGTGCTTTGGCCTGTGTTTGACCAATGGCAGCTTCCATGTCTTGTGGCACATCAATTTTGGCCATCACTTCATGAAGTACCGTTCCAAACAACGCTTCCTTTGATTGTTCTGTCCGCTCCGAAACAGTGCTCATAGCCTGTGCAACATTAAACGTAAAAGCCGTTGTTGCAAAAGAACTCTTTTTGTGGGTTTGTGTTTTTTTAAGTGGTTTGCCATAAACAACTTCATGCTCGGTTAATTCTGGTATTGCTTGTGCGAAAATATCAGGTATTCCGCTGGGTGTTCCTCCCTCATTCCCTTTTTGGGTAATGATGTGTAACGCTTCCACAGGACGGGTCATGCCTACGTATAGCGTATTGAGGGTGTCCATGACAGCCTGCGCATAAAAGGTTTCATATGTTTGTTTTGCGCCTTCGCCAAGCGCTGTTAGCCTTTGGGATATCGGAAGTAACATTTCGCGAAAAGGGGCGTAATCTTCTTTAGGCAATGGAAACCACGCAAGGTTGTCATTTCCTTCAATCCACTTGCTGTCGGAAAACGGTAAAATAACGACGGGAAATGCCAGGCCTTTAGCCTTGTGGGTTGTCATAATCTTTACGGCGTCGCTATTTTCGGGTGGGCGAATGGCCAAGCTACCTTGATATTGCTCCCAATGCGCAATAAGCTCAACCGCTGTTCCCTGACTGTTGGCTTGCCATTTTAACACTTCATCTAAAAACCCTTGAATATGTGCCGTCAAGTGATCGGTTAACGAAAGTGCCCAAATAGCATATTCTAATGCAGCATATAGTGGCAATCGATTAAAAGTAACCAGGTCAAACTTTTGGCTTGAAAGCGCTAATAGCACCTCTCGCACAGGCCGCTGTTGCTGCTCATGCGTCCATTCAAAAGGGTTGGGTTGGGAGCATGCAAATCGCTCCAGAACGGCATATCGGTTAATCATACTATTAGGGGTAACACGCAATCGTACAAGGTGCATCAAAAACTGAACTTCTGGACTTTGTGCTACAAGCAATGATTCCGAAGACGTAATAGGGATGCCTGCTTCTGTAAGTGCCTTGGCTATTTGAACGCCCTGCTTGTTTTTTCTAACCAATACACAAATATCTTTTGGCAAATACCCTTGGTCTAAGCAAGCATGAACGCGCGCCAAAACCGCTTCTTGGTATGCTGTGGTACGCTCTTCGTTATTCGTTCCTTCAATTGTAGATATCGTAACATAGCCGCCTTCTTTGCTATTGGCTTCTTGAACGCAAGATTCAGCATACAATTTTTGCTGTGATGCTAATGGCAAGTGTTGCGCCGCTTTGGTAAAAAACATATTGTTAAACGAAACTATTTCGGGGAGGCTTCTGTAGTTTTTCGGCAGGTTTTCTACTGTTGGTGTTACGCTAAACGGCACTTCTTTGTTGGAAAGCCTCATAAACTGCTCTGGATAACCACCACGCCAACGATATATAGATTGCTTTGCATCGCCCACCAGCACCAAAGAACCCGAGCGTTCATCATCTTCAAGCGCATGAGAAAATAATGGCTGAAGGTTTCGCCATTGCAATGTAGACGTGTCTTGAAACTCGTCAACAAAAAAATGTTGGTAGCGCACTCCAAGCCGCTCAAACATAAAATGTGTGTCTGTGTCTTTAATGGCATCTGAAATAAGCTTGTTAAAAAACCCCAACAACTGGCTATTTCGCTCTTCCTGAAGCGATGAAACGCCCTGACCAATATGCTGCATTAATGACAACGGCACAACATTCCTCCCCAAAAGTTTGAGCAGGGTAAGTTGTCGCCAATGACGCATATATGTTTCCAATAATGTCGTCACACGTTTTTTTACACGCTCAAACTGTTCTTGCTCGTGGGGTTTAGCGGCTTTCTTTAAAAATAATCCAGATGCAATGCTGTTCAAAAGTGTTTTATTTAACATCTCCTTTGGCCAATCATCTGCCTCCAAACTCCTAAGCAATTTTGGTAATGACATATGGGGAAAGGCATCTGCTGAAATGTCCATTGACGTAAAGGCCTCCAAGAGTGCAGCCGCTTCTTCTTGTATAGGAGTAGCTATTGTTGTTGTTTGCTCCTTTAGCTTGCGGTTTAACGCTACAAACGCCTCCATAGGGATCTCGGCCAAATCGGTTAGCGATTGCATGTGATTTTCGTTCAAATACATCTGTGCAATTGTACTTACCTCATTGGTAACGTCCCATGACTTTAAGGCATCAGCTTTTTGCAAGACATAATGTACCAATACTTTTGTAAGGACTTTGTCTTCTCCTGCTTTACTAAGAATTTGCTCAACAACCTCAGCCATAAAAGGCTTACCGTCTAAGGCAACTTCAAAACGGGCATTAATCCCCAGGTCTCGTGCAAATGTTCGTATGATTTGATGCGTGAGTTTGTCAATAGTAGCTACTTGCAGTTGCCCAAAATGATGAAGAATATAGCGATACGCTTTTTTTGATCGTTGGTGCAATTCTTGACTGCTAATGCCACACATGTCTATTAACTGTAAAAACATGCCGTCATTTTTTGCACTTTTATGGTCCGTAGCAAAGGTGTGCAAGTGGCTTAAAATGCGCGTTTTCATTTCTTGAGCAGCTTTGTTGGTAAAGGTTATCGCGAGTAACCGCCTAACTTGCGTAGAGCGTTGAGCGTTGAGCAACCGAAAAAGAAATGACCTGACAAGCGTGTGCGTCTTTCCAGACCCTGCCGAGGCATTATAAATAACAAATGAAGGTACGGTGCTGTTTGACACGGCAATTGGTCTTTATCAGAACTAAATATAGGAATATATGTGTAACTTTGTAGCAAATAAATTATATAAAAATGGCTTTTGAACTTCCTTCGCTTCCATATGCTACAAATGCATTGGAGCCACACATTGACACAAAAACAATGGAAATCCATCACGGTAAACACCACAATGGATATACTACTAAATTAAACGCTGCTATTGAAGGCACTGCCCTTGAGGGTAAATCTATTGAAGAAATTTTAGCTAACCTCGACATGAGTAATGGAGCTGTTCGCAATAACGGCGGAGGGTACTACAACCACTGCTTGTTTTGGGAGGTTATGGGTCCTGATGCTGGAGAGATGTCTGCTGAACTCAGTGGCGCAATTGACAAAGCCTTTGGTTCTTTTGATGCTTTCAAAGATGCCTTTTCAAAAGCTGCCGCTACACAGTTTGGGTCTGGCTGGGCTTGGCTATGTGTGCATCAAGATGGCACTTTAGAGGTGTGTTCAACACCAAATCAAGACAACCCGCTAATGAAAAGCGTCAGTTGTGAGGGTACACCCATACTTGGGTTGGACGTTTGGGAGCACGCATACTACCTAAATTACCAAAACCGTCGCCCAGATTACATTGAAGCATTCTTTAATGTAGTAAACTGGACAGAAGTAAGTAAACGTTACGCAAGTCGTTAACATTCAGCTTGTTGTGTAAACAGAAAAGAGGGCTAATCGCCCTCTTTTTTTGTATAAAATAAAAAAGGTGGAAAGAATCCACCTTTTTTGCCCCAAATCTTACCATGAACTTAACCTACTTATGTTATGGCTCTGCTAATATACGAACTCCTTTTACAATTCAAAGGATTATTTGATAAAAATCATTTTTTTTTCAAATTTTAATACGCACGCCCCTTGTTTCCTTCGTAGAAATTGATGTATGCCTGATTCACAACCTTATTCCCGCCGGCTGTCGGATAGTTCCCTGTGAAGTACCAGTCGCCCGTATTGTTTGGACAGGCCTCGTGCAAATTCGCTACGGGCTGAAAAATAACATCTACCTCAGCCTTAATATCGGACGTACGCAGCATTTCGGCAACTTGATGCGAAATTTGGTCGTCTGTAAATTGGTCATAAAGCGACTTCACATGGTTTTGAATACTGTTGATATCTTGACCCATGGCTGCTTTGGCTTTTTGGTAAACGTCTTCAAGCTGGTGGGTTTGTCCGTTTTTCTCTAACAAAGCCAACATTGCTCGAAATGCAATAAGATCTTCCAATCTTGCCATATCAATCCCGTAACAATCCGGATAACGAATTTGAGGAGCGCTAGACACAACCGTAATTTTCTTAGGGTTCAAGCGATCCAATATTTTTAATATGCTTTTTTGTAGCGTTGTGCCGCGAACAATACTGTCGTCAATAACGACAAGGTTGTCGTTGGGCTTAACAGACCCATAGGTAATGTCGTATACATGAGCCACCAAATCGTCCCTGCTGCTATCCTCGGTAATAAAGGTGCGTAGTTTTACGTCTTTTAGAATGACCTTCTCTATTCTAGGTCGTGGCGAAAGCAGTGCTTTCAAACGGTCTGGAGAAAGGTTGGTCTCTTTTAGTATCGCTGCCTCTGATTCTTCAAGCATAAAATCCTGAACGCGCTGAACCAATCCGTAAAAGGAGGTTTCTGCCGTGTTTGGTATGTATGAAAAAACCGTGTTTTTTAAATCGCCTTTTACAGAGTCATATATTTTTGGAAACAACAAACGGCCCAGTGCTTTTCGCTCATTGTATATGTCGGCATCGTTCCCTCTTGAAAAATAAATTCGCTCAAAAGAACATGCCTTTCTTGGCGTTGGTGTATTGATCTGAGTGTGCGAAACATCTCCTGACTTCTTAATAATTAGCGCATGGCCTGGGTCTATTTCTTGAATAGCTTCCATTGGAACGTTAAACACCGTCTGAATAGCGGGGCGTTCAGAAGCCACCACTACAATCTCATCATCTTTGTAATAGAACGCGGGTCGAATGCCAGCAGGGTCTCGAAGCACAAACGAATCGCCGTGTCCGAGCAGTCCACCGATTACGTAACCGCCATCCCAATTCTTTGAAGCCCTCCTAAGTATTTTCGCAACGTTCAATCGCTTTGCGATTTCAGGGGAAGCTTCATTTTTGTTAAACCCTTCTTTCTTAAGGTCTTTGTATAGCTTGGCAACGGAGTCATCCAAAAAGTGACCTATTTTTTCCATGACCGTTACTGTGTCAGCCTTTTCTTTTGGGTGCTGCCCGAGCTCCACAAGGTTCTCAAAAAGCTCGTTGACATTTGTAAGGTTAAAATTTCCGGCTACAATAAGGTTACGATGCATCCAATTGTTTTGACGCAAGAAAGGGTGAACGCTTTCAATGGTGTTTTTTCCAAATGTGCCGTAACGTAAATGGCCTAACATTACCTCGCCAACATAGGGAAATGTCGATTTAAGCTCTTGCGTAGAAAGCGTCGCTGTTGAAAGCTCTTGCTCGACATCGTTTATGCGCGCATTAATTTTTCCGAAAATGTCTTTTATTGGCTGCGGATCAGAAGACCGAACACGACTCATAAAGCGTTCGCCGGGTGCCATGTCTAGCTTGATACTCGCAAAACCCGCACCATCTTGTCCGCGGTTATGCTGCTTTTCAAGCATCAAATACATTTTTTGAAGCCCATAGAAAGAGCTTCCGTATTTTTTTTTGTAATGGTCTAAGGGTTTGAGTAGCCTGACCAGGGCTATTCCACATTCGTGCTTAATCGCGTCACTCATTGGACAAAATTAACTAAAATTAACATAGCCTCCGCTCACAATTATGATACTGTTCGCAAACGTTCTAATTTGTGTAATTGAGACAGAAATGTTTGCTTTTCGGCATGCTCTAAGCCTTCTGTTCCCATGGCGCCTACGCAAATAGATGCGGCAGCTGTACCATGTAAAATTCCTTGTTTTATTGAAATAGCCGACAGTTGATCGTGTGCAGCCAAATAACCCGACAAACCTCCTGCAAAGCTATCCCCTGCACCCGTAGGGTCGATTACCTCTTGCAGCGGTAATGCAGGCGCATAAAAGGGGTGGTCTTGATAAAACAACAAAGCGCCGTGTTCCCCCTTTTTAATGATAACATATTCTGGCCCCAGTTCGTGTATTGCTTTGGCAGCTGAAACCAGGTTTGTTTTACCGCTTAACTGTAAGGCCTCTTCATCGTTAATTGTAATGACATCTATGTGTTTGATTACATCTAATAATTTTGGCATGGCAATATCCATCCAAAAATTCATGGTATCAAGAAGCACTACCCTATCTGAGTTAGGCACCAGCTGATCCAACACCTTTTGTTGGACAGCAGGGTCAAGGTTGCCAAGCATTACAACAGATGCGTCTTTAAAATGATCGGGGACAACAGGGTCAAAATCAGCCAACACATTCAGCTGCGTGTCAAGCGTATCGCGCTTGTTCATGTTGTCGTGGTACTTGCCTTTCCAGTAAAAGGAATTTTGCCCCGAAACCTTGGTAACACCAGACAAGTCAATGTTTCGTTCCGTTAGGAGCGAGGTGTACTGGTCTGTAAAGTCATCGCCAATCACCGAAACGATTCCGATTTCTGCTGCAGCATATGAAGCCGCAAGTCCAATATAAGTGCCTGCTCCTCCTAAAATTTTTCCCGATGCTTGCGTTGGTGTAATGATTTCATCAAAGGCCATCGTGCCTACAATGAGTAGCTTGTTGTTTTTCATGCCGTTTGTGGTTTATATCCTGTATCTTCTTTTTTGTTTGGTTGCTTTGCCGCTCCCACAGCCAAGGCATCGCATCTTTCGTTTTGTGGATGCTGGTTGTGTCCTTTAATCCATTTTATCCGCACATGATGCTTTCTGAAAATGATTAAAAAGCGGTTCCACAAATCTTGGTTTTTTTGTTTTTTAAATCCTTCTTTTTCCCAACGAAAAACCCATTTTTTTTCAACAGCATCACACACGTATTTCGAATCCGTGAAAACCGTTACGTTCAGTGGTGCTTCTTTTAACAACTCTAACCCAACGATTACCGCCATCAACTCCATTCGGTTATTTGTCGTGTGCTTAAATCCCGCTGCGTATTCTTTTTTATACGCTGTCCCTGGGAGTTCCAAAATAAGACCGTAGCCTCCTGGCCCGGGGTTTCCAAGAGCCGATCCATCTGTGAATATGTGGACTTCTTTCATCCTTGGTTTAGCAATTGATGAATTTGCGGAGCAAAGTGTTCATGCTCCAATAGGTGCGTCTTTTGCGCCACTTCAGCAACAGTATCTGTTGGGTTTAGGCTTGTTTTTGTTTGAAATATTACGGCCCCTTCGTCATAATGCTCGTTCACATAATGAATAGTAATGCCTGTTTCGCGCTCGTTATGGTTAACAATTGCTTCAAAAACGTGGTTGCCATACATGCCTTTTCCGCCATACTTGGGCAGTAATGAGGGGTGTATGTTAATTATTTTGTTGGGGAATGCTTCTAAAAAAGAGGGGGGGATTTTCCACAGAAATCCAGCAAGAACAATCAAAGATGGGGCTGCTGTTTTGAGCTCCTCTAATACGTCTTTTTCAAAAGCACTACGCTCAAAAACTCGGGTAGATACCCCGTACTTTGCTGCGCGGTCTAGCACCCCAGCATGAATATTATTACAATAAATTTTGGTTACAGCTGCTGTGTCAACAGCATTAAAATACGAGATTATTTTTTCCGCATTTGTGCCTGAACCAGAGGCAAAAACTACTATTGATTTCAAAATATAACGTGCCTTTTTGCAAAGCTACGCAATAATAATTGCTTTGGTGGTAAAGCAAAAATGTGCTTTATTTCGAAAAAAGATTTGTGTGCATGAAAGTTTTTCTATTTTTGTCCAAAATATTAAAACCAAAATTATGTCTGATATTGCATCACGTGTAAAAGCCATTATTGTAGATAAACTAGGAGTTGACGAAAATGAAGTAGTCACGGAGGCTAGCTTTACTAACGACTTAGGCGCAGACTCTTTAGACACGGTAGAACTTATTATGGAGTTCGAAAAAGAATTTGATATTCAAATTCCAGACGACCAAGCAGAAAACATTGCTACTGTTGGTCAAGCTGTACAGTATATAGAAGGAAGTAAATAATCATTTTTCATGGATAGGCGGCGAGTTGTCGTTACCGGAATTGGGGCGTTAACCCCAATTGGAAATACAAAAGATGCGTACTGGGAGGGGCTTGTCTCTGGAACCAGTGGAGCAGCTACTATTTCCTGTTTTGATGCGTCCATGTTTAAGACACAATTTGCTTGTGAGCTAAAAAACTTTGACCCTCAGGCGCATTTTGATCGTAAAGAAGTTCGTAAGATGGATCGCTTTACGCAATATGCTATGGTGGCCGCAGACGAAGCTGTTCATGATGCCGATATTAACCTTGACACGATTGATAAATCGAGAGTTGGGGTAATTTGGGGATCTGGTATTGGTGGTTTGGAAACTTTCCAAAACGAAGTGTTAAACTTCGCAAGCGGAAATGGCACACCACGATTCAATCCTTTCTTCATTCCTAAAATGATTGCTGACATCGCGCCCGGTATGATTTCAATCAAATACGGGTTTCGTGGGCCAAACTTTGCAACCGTTTCTGCCTGCGCATCTTCTGCTAATGCCATTATTGACGCGCTAAACTACATTCGTTTAGGGTATGCCGACGTTATGGTTACTGGAGGTTCAGAAGCAGGGGTGGCTAAGGCAAGTATTGGCGGGTTTAATGCCTTGCATGCGCTATCGACCCGAAATGACGATCCAGCAACAGCCTCACGTCCTTTTGATAAAGATCGAGATGGTTTTGTCATGGGCGAAGGAGCGGGGGCCTTAATTCTTGAGAGCTTAGAACATGCCCAAAAAAGAGGCGCTACCATTTATGCCGAAGTTACTGGGGGTGGCCTTTCAGCCGACGCGCATCACATAACGGCACCTCACCCCGAGGGGCTTGGCGCCATTAGCGTGATGGAAAATTGTATTGCCGATGCAGGCGTAAAAGCCTCAGATATTGATGCTGTTAACATGCACGGTACGTCTACTCCTTTGGGTGATGTTGCAGAAACTAAAGCGCTCAAAGACGTTTTTGGAGAACATCTTTACTCCATGAACATCAACTCCACAAAATCAATGACAGGCCACTTGTTAGGTGCTGCAGGAGCTGTTGAAGCCATTTCTTCTATTTTGAGTATCAAGCACGGCATTGTGCCGCCAACAATCAACCACAAAACGGCCGACGAAAATATTGACCCTAAAATCAACTTTACCTTTAATACCGCGCAAAAAAGAGATGTGTCTATTGCCATGAGTAACACCTTTGGCTTCGGAGGACACAACGCTTGTATTATGTTCGCAAAAATGGACTGATATGAGACTTCAACGGTTTTTGCGGTCTAATACGTCCAATAAGCAAGAACCGCTATTTGCTATTGTCAAAAACATTACGGGCGTTTCTCCAAACGATTTATCGCTGTACAAACGTGTTTTTACGCACACCTCTATGGAGGAAACAGACGCTAGTGGTAAAAAAATAAACTACGAACGATTGGAATTTTTGGGAGACGCCGTGCTCAATACCATTATAGCTGCTTATTTGTTCGATTCGCTGCCACAAAACAGCGAAGGCTCGTTAACCCTTATGCGTTCTAAAATCGTTCGTCGTGATTTTTTAAATACTGTCGGTGAGCATTTAGGGCTCATTGATCATTTAGCTTCCAACGTGCCACAAAAAAACTATGGGTCAAACGTACATGGAAACTTGTTTGAAGCGCTCGTTGGGGCGCTTTATTTGGACCTTGGGTTTGAACGCTGCTCACAATTTGTGTTTAATCATATGATTACTCCCTTTGTTGATTTGGATAAACTTCAGCATAAAGTACTGAGTTACAAGAGTTTGTTGGTAGACTGGTTCCAAAAAAAACGCCTGCGTTATTCCTTTGAAGTCGCTCTAGACAATGGGACCGAGAATATTAATCATTACAGCGCTAAACTTTTGATTGACGGCAAGGTAGTGGCAAAAGCAAGGGCGAAAAATAAAAAAAGAGCGGTAGAAAAGGTCTCCAAGCGCGCATATTTTAAGTTTCAAGACAACATCCATTCCATACAAAGCAAACATTAAAAAAACATTACCCCTATGTTTTGGCAGTGGGTGTACTGTTTTTGTCCTTATCTTAGCTGACTTATATGGTAACACACACGCTTGATTTAGCGCCAATTACATATGACCAAGATGTTCTTTGTGTAACAACTGTATTGCCCTCCTATCTGTTTGTTTTTCATCTAAACCGGATCCTAGGGCTCTCACTTACTCGAAGCCGCGAAGACCTGTTGGGAAATACCGCTACAAAAACATTTGCTGTTTATGAATACACTTGTGATGTAATGCAGCAATCGTGGCGCGTTGTAGAAAACAAGCATATCGCCACAGAAACCACTGTAGGCGGTGGGCTTTTTAACGAAACCGAAAAACAAACGCTTTTGTTCGCGCAGCTTACGCAAGCCGATTTGTTGGTTTGTGCGCATGAGCTTACAGAAGAAATGATTCAAAAAATTAAATCGATTGGGCGTGTTATTTCGTGTTACCAACTACCAAAACAACTAAACTATATCAAAGAGAAATTGACTTTTTAACCATGAAAAAAATTAAAAAAACCAAAATTGTAGCAACGCTAGGGCCCGCGTGTTCTTCCAAGGAAACAATAAAAGCCATGATGGAAAATGGAGTGAACGTATTTCGCGTAAACTTTTCACACGCAGACCATGAAGATGTTGCAAGCCGAATCCAACTTGTCCGAGAACTAAATATAGAATTAGGATTTCATGTAGCTGTTTTAGCCGATCTACAAGGGCCAAAGCTGCGTGTGGGGAAAATGGCGCCCAACACCCTTGTTGAAAAAGACCAAATAGTTCGATTTACTACAGAAAAAGTGGGCGAAGGAACGGCAGATGCCATTTATATGAATTACCAGCAATTTCCACAAGACGTTAGTGCTGGTGAGCGTATTCTGTTAGACGACGGAAAGCTGATTTTTGAAGTCGTTGAAACCGATCAAAAATCAGAAGTCAAAGCGCGTGTAATACAAGGAGGGGAACTAAAGTCCAAAAAGGGAGTAAACTTACCAAACACCAATATTTCTTTGCCAGCACTTACGGAAAAAGACATCAAGGATGCCATATTTGCTATTGAACAAGACGTAGACTGGATCGCGCTTTCTTTTGTGCGACACAAACAAGATATCGAAGACTTGCGCAAGCTTATAAAAAAACATGGGAAATATGATATTCCTATCGTTTCCAAAATTGAAAAGCCAGAGGCGCTAACCAACATAGAAGAAATTGTTAAAGCAAGTAACGGACTAATGGTAGCTCGTGGAGATTTAGGGGTAGAAGTGCCTGCAGAAGAAGTGCCAATTGTACAAAAAGAATTGGTACAACACGCCAAGCTAGCTCGTATTCCTGTTATTGTGGCTACGCAAATGATGGAATCCATGATCGACGGTCTAACACCAACACGTGCCGAAGTGAACGATGTTGCTAACTCCGTAATGGACGGAGCCGATGCTGTGATGCTTTCGGGTGAAACATCCGTAGGGAAATATCCTGTTGAAGTCATTCAAACCATGAGACGAATTGTCGTAAGCGTTGAAAACTCATCCCTTATTCAAGTTCCGCGCAAAGCTCCTAAAAACAAAAACGAACGTTTTGTGACCAAGTCTGTTTGTTATCACGGGGCAACTATGGCAGACGAAATTGATGCAAAAGCCATTTGTACCCTCACCAATAGTGGCTACACGGCTTATCAAATATCTGCCTGGCGACCAAGCGCATCTATTTTGGTGTTTACGTCAAACCCGCGTATTCTGGCGCAGCTTAACTTGCTATGGGGCGTTAAAGGTCGGTTGTATGAAGGTACTGGTTCAACAGATGATACCGTGAAAGAAGTTAACGCAATGGCAAAGGAAAGAGGTTATGTTCAAGAAGGGGATTTGATTATCAACTTAGTGGCCATGCCCGTTGCAGACCGTGGTATGGTAAATACACTGCGGGTTTCTATGACCTAAAAAAGCAGTTTCAATTGCTCTTCCATTGGCGGAGATTGTTGTTGTTTTTCAGATTTGAAATTTGAAAGCGAAACACCCAACAGCCGTACAGAGTCTTGTAGCTTTTCTTGATACAGCAGTTTTTTAGCTTCTTCTAGTATCAAGCTACCATCTGAAATGTAAAACGGTATGGTTTTGCTGCGTGTTTGCGTTACAAAATCCGCGTACTTGATTTTGAGTGTAACGGTTTTGCCCGCTACTTTTTTCTTGCCCATGCGTTTTTGAAGTGCTGCTACAATTTCTTGGAGGCGTTCTTCCATATAAATTTCGCTCGATAAGTTTTTGGTAAACGTGCGTTCTGCGCCAACCGATTTTGCTATGCGTGTGGGCTTTACCTCGCTGGTGTGAATGCCCCTAACCACATGATAATAGTAGCCTCCCGACTTCCCAAACTTTTCAGTAAGCGCGTCTAGGGAACGCTTTTTTAAATCTGCTCCTGTGTAAATTCCCAAGCGATACATTTTGTCTGCTGTTACCTTTCCAATTCCGTGAAACTTCCGAATATCCAACACCTCTAAAAACGACAGTACCTCCTCTGGAGGAATGGTTTTTTGCCCGTTAGGCTTGTTGTAGTCGCTTGCCACTTTGGCTAAAAATTTATTAATCGATATTCCTGCTGAAGCTGTGAGCTTTGTTTTTGCCTGAATTTTTTCTCGAATTTCTTCCGCTATTTGCGTAGCGGAAATCATCCCTTTTTTGTTTTGTGTTACGTCTAAATAGGCCTCGTCTAAGGACAGCGGCTCCACCAAATCGGTGTATTGATGAAAAATCTCGCGTATCTGTCCGGACACTTCTCGATAGCGCGCCCCATTTGAAGGGACAAAAATCAACTCTGGGCAAAGCTTTTTGGCTTGCCTGCCCGACATGGCACTGCGCACCCCAAACGGTCGCGCTTCGTAGCTGGCGGCTGCCACAACACCTCGCTCCGATCCGCCCCCAACAGCAATCGGTTTGCCACGCAGTTCAGGGTTGTCTAGTTGCTCCACAGAAGCAAAAAAAGCATCCATATCTATGTGTACAATTTTTCGAATTGGAAAATCCATATGTAAAAATACAGGTTTGGCTACGTTATTAGTACTTTTGATCTATGGAAACACAACGACAGAAGAAAATTAACGCCCTTTTACAACAAGAAATTACAGCACTGCTGCAGGGCGCAATCCGTACTCAAGGTGTTAAAAACCTAATCCTCTCTGTCTCAAAGGTTGCAATAACCGTTGATCTCAGCGTTGCCAAAGTATACCTGTCTATTTTTCCTGCCAATAAGGCTGCAGAAACCTTAGCAGGAATTAAAGAAAACAAACAAGTGCTCAAGCATGACTTGGCACAGCGCCTTCGCAATGACTTGCGCAAAGTTCCAAGTCTGGCTTTTTATCTCGATGATTCGTTGGCGTATATTGAAGGTATTGAAGACTCGCTCAAACGCAAAAAAAACCCCTTGAAATAACCCCATGCGCTTTACTCGCCTACTTGCTTTGCGCTACACCTTTGGCTTACGAAAAAAAGGAGCTGTAACGCTTATTAGTCGGTTTGCCGCTTTTGTTATTGGTGTTGCGGTGTTTGCATTTTTTGTAGTGCTATCCGTTTTTGGAGGGCTTCGCGAGTTTGGGCTGCAGTTTACGCATGCCTTTGATCCCGATATTTTTATCGAATCTGCATCAAGTGGGCGGTTTAGTCTCAACGACAGCAGACTCAAGGCAATTCAAAACCATCCCGACGTTACTCTTATATCGGCAACGCTTTCACAAGAAATGATGCTCCGTTTCGAAGATCGTACTGCTTTTGCTAATATGGTGGGGGTAGACAGCCTATTTGCTAGCGTTGTGGAAGGAGAAACCATGGTGGGCGAATGGGTACAACCCAACGCTTACGATCTTGTATTGGGTATTGGTGTGCTCTCACAACTGGACGGCGCAGCCTACAGCCACCCCGAAGGCGTAACCATGCTCGTGCCCAACACTCGTGGTACAAGCGTTTTAAACCAACAGCCCTTTCGTGCTCAAACAGCCGTTGTACGCGGGGTGTTTCAATTAGGTGAAACGGTTGACGAAACAACAGCTTTTGCGCCACTTGCGATGGTGCAAGAAATCTTGCAAACATCAGCAGATCAAGTTGCTGCACTCTATGTAAAACTGCAGCCCAATGCAGATCCAACTGCTGTACAACACCGGCTCCAAACGGCTTTAAGCAACGACTATCTTGTCAAAACAAAAGCGGAGCTTAACCCTGCCCTCTACAAAATGTTGCAAACCGAACGATTAGCTGTCATTGCCATCTTAACCCTTGTTGTGCTTATTGCTCTCTTTAACGTTGTTGGAGCTATTATCATGACGCTACTCGAAAAGAAAAGCAACATCAAAACACTGCATCAGCTAGGCGCGCCAAAACCTTCGTTGCGTCGCGTTTTCTTTTTACAAGGACTGCTATTAAGTGGCTCCGGAGGCGGTGTCGGGTTGTTACTCGGGGTGTGGATGGTGTGGGCACAAAAGGCCTTTTCAATATTTTATGTCCCTGGCTCAGCGCTTCCCTATCCTGTGGCGCTAGAATGGTCTTCGTTTTGGACCGTTTTGCTTGTTGTGGGTAGCTTGACTACAGTAGTAGCTTGGTTAACTTCTGCGGTGGTAAAAAGGGTTGTTACTAAATAGCAACCCCAAACAATGCCTCAACTTCATCCAGCACTGCAAAAACGTCTGCCGAATGGTCTTCGGTTACCAACCGTTGGCGGTAGGGTTTAAAATCAGGAATGCCCTTAAAATAATTGGTGTAGTGACGACGGGTTTCAAATACCCCTAGCTTTTCGCCTTTCCAATCAATGGCCATTTCAAGGTGGC
The DNA here is from genome assembly GCA_938092005.1 of uncultured Flavobacteriaceae bacterium. GTDB lineage: Bacteria > Bacteroidota > Bacteroidia > Flavobacteriales > Flavobacteriaceae > UBA7446. The sequence goes on from CALKOU010000005.1 coordinate 114,074, forward strand.
GGCGTGCCATAGCTGCGCGCTCCGCAAGGCTTGGTGGTTCGGCATGCGTGCCGTGCTTAAAAAAATGTTTTACCTCGCTGAAAAACCACGGGTTTCCAATGCTGGCTCTACCAATCATCGCGCCATCAAGACCGTACTGGTCTCGCATTTCTACAGCTCGCTCGGGTGAACTCACGTCCCCATTGCCAAACACTGGAATATGCATTCTGGAATTGTTTTTTACGGCAGCTATTTGCGTCCAGTCGGCATCGCCCTTATACATTTGCGCTCGTGTTCTGCCGTGAATGGAAATCGCTTTTGCACCCACGTCTTGTAGGCGTTCTGCTACCTCCACAATTTGAATGCTGTCGTGGTCCCAGCCCAAACGTGTTTTTACCGTTATGGGTAAGTTCGTGCGCTTTACCATTTCTGCGGTCAACGACACCATCAACGGAATGTCTTTTAAAATTCCTGCGCCTGCGCCTTTGGAAACCACTTTTTTCACGGGGCACCCAAAGTTAATATCTATAATATCGGGGTTTGTTTTTTCGACAATATCCACCGACTGCAACATGGAATCGAGGTTTGCGCCAAAAATCTGAATCCCCACAGGGCGTTCCGCTTCGTAAATATCAAGCTTCATGACGCTTTTGGCGGCATCGCGAATAAGTCCCTCGCTCGAAATAAATTCGGTGTATACCACATCGGCACCTTGCTCTTTGCACAGTGCGCGAAAAGGAGGGTCGCTAACGTCCTCCATAGGAGCTAAGAGTAGCGGAAAATCACCCAATGCTATGTCGCCAATTTTTACCATTAGGGTGCAAATGTAGTTAGAAAGTCGTCGCCAAGCGTTTCGTCCCAGTAGTGTTTTACACCTCCGTCTTGAATCCAATACACTCTAGGGGGTGAACTTCCAATCAAATCAAAAAACGTATTGACGTCTATCATTTGATACGGGTAGTTGGTGTTTGTTATCGTATTAAAGGCGTCTACGGTAGTATCGCCTTCGGCAAAAAACAACGCAACAACTTCGGGCAATTCGATTCCTTGGTTTTGCCATTCGGCTAATTGTTGTGCTGCTTCTTGACAGTGCTCACATCCCAAATTCAATATGGCAACTAGATATTCGCCTTGGCTAAAATCAATGCCGCTGTTTTGTTCAAAAGCAGGAAATTTTTCCACCACCTCATCGGGTTGGGTTTGCACAGGCCAAATAACAACCGCAGCACCAAACAATAGCGGCAATAATGCCCATGTGATTTTTGGCTTTTTGCTTCCTTTATATCTAAAGCATAATAAAAACCCATTCACGACTAGTAAAATCAGGTTCTTGCCTAGCGATGCCAAGGGGGTCATGCTAATCATTTCTCCAAAGCAACCGCAGTTCCCCGTTTCACCAACGGCTATTAAATACCCCAAATGAATGGAAAAAACGATAAGCAGCGCAAAACTAAAACGCAACACAAATCGCACATAAAACGATAGTAGCAAACAAATGCCTAACCATATTTCGAGGGCAATAATGGCGCGGGTTGCCCAGGCGCCATAAAGACGATTCGGCACGATGCCTTGTTGCTCAAGCAACACTTCAAAAAAGCCAGGAGCTATGGCTTTGGTGTAAGCTGAAAACAAAAAGGTGGCTGCTAAGAACAGTTGTAAGAAGGTGCGTAGGTGTCCCATTGTGCTGTTTTTTTACAAATTTACTTTTTTTGTAGTTAGTGTCGTGTACGCTGCGCTCGCATCGTGTATCTTTGTGTGCTAACGCGTTCGCTACATCTATGAAACACATTCGGAATTTCTGTATCATCGCACACATTGATCACGGCAAAAGTACACTTGCCGACAGGTTATTGGATGCTACAGGTGCGGTTACAGATCGAGAAAAGCAAGATCAGTTGCTAGACAACATGGACTTAGAGCGCGAGCGGGGCATTACCATTAAGTCACATGCAATCCAAATGGATGTTACGCTAGATGGTGAGGAATATGTTTTTAACCTAATTGATACCCCTGGCCACGTAGATTTTTCTTACGAAGTTTCACGTTCCATTGCTGCCTGTGAAGGGGCATTGCTTGTTGTTGATGCTGCACAAAGCATACAAGCGCAAACCATTTCAAATCTATACTTGGCCCTTGAAAACGATTTGGAAATTATTCCGGTACTGAACAAAGTAGATTTGCCTTCAGCAAATCCAGAAGAGGTTACAGACGATATTGTTGATTTGCTGGGCTGTGATGCTGAAGAGGTCATTCATGCTTCGGCAAAAACAGGCTTAGGTATTGAAAATATTCTTCGTGCCATTGTGGAGCGCGTTCCTGCGCCAAAAGGCGATCCCAACGCACCATTACAAGCACTTATTTTTGATTCGGTTTATAACCCTTTTAGGGGTGTTGAAACCTATTTTAGGATTTTAAATGGTAAAATCAGTAAGGGCGAGCAGGTACAATTTATGGCAACTGGCAAAACATATGGCGCCGATGAAATTGGCGCGCTTAAGCTCAAGCAAGAGCCTAGAAAGCAAATGCTTGCCGGCGATGTGGGTTATCTTATCACAGGAGTTAAAGAGGCTAAAGAAGTAAAGGTTGGAGACACCATAACCACTGTCTCGCGACCAACAGAACATGCCATTGAAGGCTTTGAGGAGGTCAAGCCGATGGTTTTTGCAGGTATTTACCCTGTGGACACGGAAGAATACGAAGAGCTTCGTGCTTCAATGGAAAAATTGCAACTAAACGATGCTTCGCTGGTATTTACGCCCGAGAGTTCGGCAGCGCTTGGGTTTGGGTTCCGTTGTGGATTTTTGGGAATGCTGCATTTGGAAATTATCCAAGAACGGCTTGAGCGTGAATTTAACATGACTGTGATCACTACCGTTCCCAACGTGTCCTATTTTGCATACAGCAGAAAAAACCCTAACGATGTTATTACCGTTAATAACCCTTCCGATTTGCCAGACCCTTCCGGTTTAGACCGTGTCGAAGAACCTTTTATCAAGGCTACCATTATTACCAAGTCTGATTTTGTTGGCAATGTTATGAGCTTGTGTATTGAAAAGCGCGGTATCATTACCAATCAAACATACCTAACACCCGAGCGTGTTGAGCTAAGTTTTGATTTGCCTTTGGCCGAAATTGTTTTTGACTTTTACGATCGTTTAAAATCCGTTTCTAAAGGCTACGCCTCTTTTGATTACAGTCCTATTGGGATGCGCGTTTCTAAGCTGGTGCGAGTAGATGTTCTTTTGAACGGTAGTGTTGTTGATGCGCTATCGGCATTGGTGCATACGGAAAATGCCTACGGTCTTGGAAAGAAAATCTGTGAGAAACTTCAAAAAATGATTCCCCGGCAACAGTTTGATATTCCCATTCAGGCGGCTATTGGCGCAAAAATAATATCAAGGGAAACCGTCAAGGCTGTTCGAAAAGACGTTACCGCAAAGTGTTATGGCGGTGATATTTCACGTAAGCGAAAGCTTCTTGAGCGTCAGAAAAAGGGGAAGAAAAAAATGCGTCAAATTGGTAACGTAGAAATTCCACAACAAGCCTTTATGGCAGTGCTAAAGCTTAATGAGTAGTCCGCTTATTCTATTTTACTTTTTGTAGGCAAGTGGCTTTGCCGCAGTTTTCGTTTTAAGAAAAGTTGTACATTCGTTTAAGTAACCTACTTTTTATGAAAGCCCTCGTAAAATCTTTTCCTAAAAAAGGCCTATGGCTTGAAGACGTTCCTCTGCCTTCGGTTGGTCCAAACGATGTCTTAATTAACGTTTCAAAATCTGCTATTTGTGGAACGGATTTACATATTTATTTGTGGGACGACTGGGCAAAAAACACGATAAAAGTCGGGCAAACCATAGGGCATGAATATGTTGGGTATGTTGCCGCATTTGGCAGCGAAGTTCGGGGGCTTAAAGAAGGTGATCGCGTTACTGGCGAGGGTCATGTTGCTTGTGGTCGTTGCCGTAATTGTCGTCGTGGGCGTAAGCACGTTTGTGAAAAAACTATCGGGGTTGGCGTGGACATCAATGGTGCTTTTGCCGAATATGTCAAAATCCCTGCTGAAAATGTCTTGAAAATCGATTCGCGTATTCCTGACGAAATCGTAACCATTATGGATCCATTGGGAAATGCAACTCATACTGCCTTGTCTTTTCCACTTATCGGAGAGGATGTATTGATTACGGGAGCTGGGCTTATTGGGAGCATGGCTATTCAAGTTGCCCGCTTTACAGGTGCCCGAAACATTGTCGCTACCGAAATAAATCCCTACAGAGCTAATCTTGCCGAAAAAATGGGGGCTACGGCTGTTGTTGATCCGAAAAAGCAATCACTAGAGGACGTTATGAAAACGCTCAAAATATCTGGGTTTGATGTTGGCTTAGAATGCTCGGGGTCACCCGTTGCTTTTAATCAACTCGTACAACATATGTATCGCTCTGGCAAAATTTCATTATTGGGTCTTCTGCCTAAAGCAGCTTCGATAGACTGGACTAAAATTATTTTTAATGGGCTAACTCTTAAAGGTATTTATGGGCGAGAAATGTTTGAAACCTGGTATCAAATGGAGCAAATGTTGCTTTCCGGTTTAGACCTCTCACCCATCATAACGCATCAATTTAACAGCGATGATTTTCAAGACGGGTTTGATGTCATGGAGTCCGGAAGCTGTGGTAAAGTTATCTTAGATTGGAATTGACATGAAAACAACATTTTACAAGCATCTAGAAAAACAATTGCTTCACCTTACAAAACAGGGGTTATATAAAAACGAACGTGTTATTTCTAGCCCTCAAGATGCGGAAATTGCTCTTGAAGATGGGCGGCAGGTTTTAAATTTTTGTTCCAACAACTATTTAGGATTGTCAAACCATCCACAACTAATTGCTGCAGCCAAAACGAGCATGGACACGCATGGTTTTGGTATGTCTTCGGTGCGTTTTATTTGTGGTACTACGAATTTGCATAAAACTCTCGAGAAAAGAATTGCTGATTTTTTTGGCACTGAAGACAGTATTTTATACGCAGCTTGTTTTGATGCTAATGGAGGGGTTTTTGAGCCCTTGCTTTCGGCAGAAGATGCTATTATTTCTGATACGCTAAATCACGCTTCGATTATTGACGGTGTTCGGCTTTGCAAGGCCAAGCGCTATCGTTACAAAACCGCTGATATGACAGACTTAGAGCAGCAGCTTAAAGCTGCTCAAGAGCATCGTTTTCGATTGATCGTTACTGACGGTGTTTTTTCTATGGACGGACACTTGGCGCCGTTAGATCAAATTGCTTCGTTAGCAAAAAAATACAACGCTCTTGTTATGGTTGATGAATGCCACTCTGCAGGAGTAGTTGGGGCAACTGGGCGCGGATTAACAGAGCTCTTCAATCTAAGAGGAGAAATTGACATTATTTCAGGAACCTTAGGTAAGGCCTTTGGCGGAGCCATTGGTGGGTTTACAACCGGCAAAAAAGAGGTTATTGCGTTATTGCGGCAACGCTCAAGACCCTATTTGTTTTCCAACACACTACCCCCGGCTATCGCTGCCGCTGCTATTGCTTTTTTCGACTTGATGGAAAGTTCCAGTCTCCTTATCCAACAACTACACCAGAACACCTCTTATTTTAAAGAACAAATAACTGCTGCGGGCTTTGAACTAAAGCCTACTCAGTCCGCCATATGTGCAATCATGTTATACGATGCCGCTTTAGCGCAGCAGTTTGCTGAAATGCTTTTAGAAAAAGGAATATACGTAGTGGGGTTTTCATATCCCGTTGTTCCACAAGGTCAGGCAAGAATTCGCGTTCAGCTGTCTGCTGCTCATGCTAAAGGTCACTTAAACCGCGCAATTGAAGCCTTTGTTGCTGTTGGAAAGCAGTTAGGTGTGATTTAGTTTTTTTCTTGATCCCATTTTTCATTTCCTTTTTTATCTTTTCGAAAGACAATATTTTCCTATATTTTAGCGTATGCTCGAAAACAACTACAACACGATTGTTATCGGTATTGCTTTTTCACCTAACCTAAAAGCAAATGTTTTTGAAGCGTTGCGCATGAGTGTGCTGTTTAACGCTTCGTTGGTGATGGTGCATGTGGGTGATAAAACCGCTTCAAAAGAAAAAGAATTAACTAAAATCATAGGGGCTTTTTCGGAAAAGCTTCCTCAACACCGTGTGTTGTGGCAGGCAGGAACTCCAGAGTCTGTGTTGTTAAGCGCTTGTGTTGAAGAAAAAGCAGACCTCCTGATTTTAGGTGCCTTACAACGCGAGGGATTGTTAAAGTATTACATTGGGTCAGTTGCACGAAAACTAACGCGAAAAGCACCTTGCGACGTGTTGCTATTGATTAAGCCATCTGTCGAAAGAATTCCTTGTTCTTTTGGAGTCGTTAACGGTTTGGATCACGACACCACTGAAATGGCTGTTTTTCGTGCTTTCTATGTGTTGGAAGCACTTGGCGCAAACAAGCTTACCATCGTTGAAGAGATTCCTGAAAACAGCGTTGCGGTTCATGTCGATGATGACCGTGGGCTTCGAAAATCTACCATTGTAAAAGCGCGTATAACACTGCGTGAGAAAAGTAGAATGGAGCAGCTTTTAGAACGCTTACCTGCTGCGCTAACAACGGCTGTTTCGCATGATATTCAACCTATTTTTGGGCGGCGTGGATATTCCATTGGTCATTTTGCCCGTGTGAAACGAGCAGACCTATTGATTATGAATGCCCCAAAAGCAACCTCTATTTGGGATCGTCTTTTTCCACATGACATAGAATATATCCTTTCGGATTTACCAACTGATGTCTTAATTGTCCGCTCATGAGTAAGCAAACGATTTTCTCGGGGATCCGTAGCAATCTTATTGCTGGTTTTGTCGTGTCGCTCATTGCGTTGCCTTTAGCACTTGGCCTTGCCATTGCTTCGGGCTTTCCAATGGTGGCCGGTATTGTTACTGCTGTTGTTGGCGGCGTGCTTGTGTCCATCTTAGGAGGTTCTCATGTGACCATTACCGGACCTGGTTATGGTTTGGTGGTGGTTTTGCTAAGTGCGGTTACGGTTCTGGGAGAAGGAGACGTTCAGGCAGGGTACCTCTATGCGCTTTCAGCCGTAGTGTTGTCGGGTGTATTAATCTTACTCTTTGGGTTTTTACGCTTTGGTTCCATTAGCGATTTTTTCCCTGCAACAGCTATTCAAGGAATGCTTTCTGCTATTGGAGTCATGCTGTTAGTCAAGCAACTCTACGTTATGCTTGGAGATTTAAAAACAAAAGGCAAAATTTTAGATTTGATTTTGGGTATCCCTGACTTGTTTGGGTCTTTAAAGGGCGCTCAAGCAGGTGTGTTATGCGCTGTTGGTCTTGGCGTTGTAAGCTTGATGATCATGGTGTTTTATAGTCGTATTCGGAATCGTTTTTTCCGGCTTATACCTGCTCCCATGTGGGTCATCTTGTTGGCGCTTGGCTTTGATACTTATTTTTCGCTTATCGGGACAAAAAACCCCATTAGCAAAGCGCTGATGATTTCGCTACCAGACAACCTGCTCACCACTTTTCCAACACCTGATTTTTCAAAATGGCAAGAACCTGTATTTTGGGGTATCGTATTGTCTGTTACATTGGTTTCTAGTATTGAATCACTGTTGAGTATAAAAGCAGTAGATAAACTTGATCCAGAGAAGCGTCGCTCAAACACCAACAAAGACATGAAAGCCCTTGGTTTAGCAACGGTAGTTAGTGGTTTTTTGGGAGGTATGAACGTCGTCACCGTAATTTCACGGAGTTCTGTAAATGTAAATAATCAAGCCACAAAGCGGATTTCAAATTTTTTTCACGCCATGTTTTTGCTGTTATTGGTGCTCGTTTTCCAAGAGCAACTAAAGCGCATTCCATTTACCTCATTGGCTGCCATATTGGTTTATACCGGTTATAAGCTTACCGCCCCCACTATCTTTGTAAGCATGTATCGCGTTGGTAAAGAACAGCTTTTTATTTTCCTTACCACACTTGTGGCGACGCTGTTAACAGACTTAATTTCTGGTATTTTTATAGGATTGTTCGCAACATTTGTTGTACACGTGGTTATCAATAAAACCTTTTGGTTGTTTTCAAGAAACCTGTTAAAACCCAATGTGCTGATGTATAAGGAAAATGAGACTGACAATTATTACGTTGGTGTCATTCATTTTTGCACCTTTTTGAACTTCTACAAACTCAAAAGTAAACTGGATAAAATTCCTCAAAACGAAAAAGCAATTGTTGATTTTTCATTGTGTTCTTTTGTAGACCACACGGTACAGGAAAGCCTTAACAGTTACGAAGAATTGTTTGAGCGCAAAGGCGGCACCTTTGAAGTGATTGGTTTGGATGTGCACGATACCGACTCCAGCCACCCGTTTGCTGTTCGTACACTTCGCCCTGTAAAAAAGCTTCGTGTTTTTGGGGGTGGACGCACCAAGCGTCAGCTACAATTAGAAGCTTTAGCAAAAGAAAGGGGATGGTCATACAAAGAGACGCCTGCATTTAAGCGCTACATGCTTCGTAATTTCCTTGGTCATCAAACCGCTGCTGTTGAGCAAGTTTACAACCTGGTAGTAAGTGCTGATAACAGCGTGTCATTGTTTGATATTACGTTTAGTGAGGGAGTGTTTATTGCTAAAGAAAGTGTACAAACCACGTTTTTGCGCATCAAGCTCAAAAGCTCGATTCCTGTTTTTTCTTTTGATCGAGAAATGCTTTTAGAGAAACTTTCAAACCTTGCGGGATTCCACGACATAGACTTCCCCAAACACCCTGCATTTTCAAAAGACTTCTATGTCAGAGGAAATCGCCCGTCTGATGTACAAGAATTCTTTACTGATGAACTTATCTCGTTTTTTTCGGCCTATGGTTTTTATCACATCATGAGTGATGGAAAAACGCTAATTGTAAGGCAGTTTTTACGTTCGGCCACTCCTGCAGAAGCAACTGCGATGATTGAATTTGGACTTGCGCTTAAGAAAAAAATAGACGTATAAAACTTTTGTACATTCGTTCCGATGAAGCTCCACACAATAGAGACTGGAAATTTTAAACTCGACGGAGGTGCCATGTTTGGTGTGGTGCCAAAGGTGCTATGGAACCGCACGAATCCCGCTGACAATCAAAACCGTATTGACTTGGCGGCGCGATCATTGCTAATTGAAGACGGCAACAGGCTTGTTTTGATTGACACCGGCATGGGCAACAAACAAGACGATCGGTTTTTTAAACACTTTGGTCTTTATGGAGAGCACTCCCTTGACCGTTCGTTAAAAAAAGCTGGGTTCTCCAAAGCAGACATTACAGATGTTTTTTTAACACACCTCCACTTTGATCATTGTGGCGGTGCGGTGCGGTGGAACCCCAACAAAACCGGCTATGAACTTTCTTTTCCAAACGCACGCTACTGGAGCAATAAAGCCCATTGGGAATGGGCAACCAAGCCTAATGCTAGAGAAAAGGCTTCGTTTTTGAAGGAAAACCTCCTTCCCATACAAGAAAGTGGTCAGCTTCATTTTATAGATGCGCCTCGAAATTCTTTTGTGGAAGATTGTGGGTTGGGTTTTGGCGTTTTATTCGTAGACGGACACACCGAAAAACAAATGATCCCCCATATTACATACCGCAACAAAACGCTTGTTTTTATGGCCGATTTATTACCAACTGCTGGACATTTGCCCTTGCCTTATGTTATGGGGTATGATGTGCGTCCGTTACAAACCCTCCGAGAAAAAAACACGTTTTTATCCCGCGCTGCGGATGAAAATTTTATTTTATTTATGCAGCACGACGCAACCAACTGTATGCTAACCGTACAGCATACAGAAAAAGGCGTTCGCCTGCTTGAATCATTACCTATAGAAACCCTAAATACATTGTAAATCATGAGAATTTTCTTTTTTATCCTAACTACCAGTATTGCCTTTGCGCAGCCCCATCCTAGTTATTGGCAACAGCATGTAGATTATACGATGGACGTGAAGCTTGACGTCAAAAACTTTCGTTATTCTGGAACGCAAGAATTGGTGTATACCAACAAATCGCCCGACACGTTAAATCGTGTTTTTTATCATTTGTATTTCAATGCTTTTCAACCGGGTAGTGAAATGGACGTTCGGTCTATTTCGCTATCAGATCCCGACCAACGTGTCGGGTCGCGGATTGGAAGTTTAAACGAAAAAGAAATCGGGTATCTGCATGTTATTTCCCTCGCACAAGACGGTGAATCAATTGCTTTTACGGAGGAAGAAACCCTGTTGGTGGTTCCGTTGGCAAAACCTTTAGCCCCCAACGCAAGCACCACATTGTCCATGGCCTTTGAGGGGCAGGTTCCAAAACAGATTCGTCGCAGCGGTCGCAATAGTAAAGAAGGGGTTGCACTTTCCATGACACAATGGTATCCAAAACTTGCCGAATATGACCCCGAAGGCTGGCACACCAACCCCTACATCGGTCGTGAGTTCCATGGGGTTTGGGGAAACTTTGATGTAAAACTGACCCTTCATAAAAAGTATTTGGTTGGGGGAACGGGTTATTTACAAAACCCCGAAGAAGTGGGACACGGCTATGCCGAAAAAACAAAAAAGACCAAAGGCAAAAACCTAACCTGGCATTTTGTAGCACCTAATGTTCATGACTTTGCTTGGGCAGCTGACCCAGACTATATTCATGATATTCACAAAGGTCCAAATGGTGTGGCGTTGCATTTCTTTTATAAGAACAATCCTGAAATTATTGAGAACTGGAAACGACTACAGCCCGATACCGCCAAGCTGATGGCGTTTTTTAATCGTGCTGTAGGGGCATATCCGTATAAGCAATACACCGTTTTGCAAGGAGGTGATGGCGGTATGGAGTACGCCATGTGCACCCTTATTACGGGCGAGCGCTCCTATCCTAGTTTATATGGCGTAACTTCTCACGAGCTTGCGCACAGCTGGTTTCAACATGTGTTAGCGTTCAACGAATCCAAATACGCATGGATGGACGAAGGGTTTACCTCATTTATAGATGCATTAGGAGAACAAGTTTTGAATAAGGACTACAGCGCATTTGATGGGTCGTACCGCAGTTATCGAGGGTTGGTTAAAAGTGGGCTTGAAGAACCTTTAACCACACATGCTGATCGGTTTGATACCAACCGCGCCTATGGTGCGGGTAGTTATAGCAAAGGGTCTGTATTTTTAAGTCAGTTGGGGTACGTATTAGGACCCGAAATGTTGATGGAAAGTCTACGTCAATTTTATGAGGCGTTTGCTTTTAAGCACCCCAATGCCAACGACTTCAAGCGTATTGCTGAGAAAGTTTCAGGAGTTCAATTGGAGTGGTACCTCAATGATTGGGCACGCACCACCAAAACGATTGATTACGCAATAAAAAGTGTAACCCCAAAAGACGGTAAAACCGAGGTTGTTCTTGAGCGCATTGGTGCTATGGGCATGCCTATTGATTTTGGTGTTTTATATAAAAACGGTCGTCAAACGGTTCACTATATCCCGCTGCAAATGATGTTTGGCGAAAAGCCTATTCCTGAAGCTTGGAAAACGGAAAAAGACTGGGCTTGGGCAAGACCAACCTATACTTTTATGATTGATGCACCATTACACGAACTCGAACAATTGCGTATAGATCCATCTGGATTTATGGCCGATATAGATTTAACAAATAATGTTTTCGAAACAGCGGAAGGAAATAACACACCTAAAGAGTAAGCGTACTATTGAAACGCTTTTTTCAGAAGGAAATCAAATAACACAAAAACCATTGAAATTGGTTTGCGATCGTACTCATGGGTCAACGCTTGCTATAGGGTTTGGTGTGTCTAAGCGGCTATTTCCAAAAGCTGTTGATCGCAATCGTGTAAAACGATTAATGCGAGAACAATTTAAACAATTGTGTTCAGAGGCAGACTTTGCAGCTTTTTATGGAGCTGGTTTTTTTATATACACAAAAAAATCGCTGCCTACGTTGGATGCGCTTGAAGCACCAATGCGCTTGTTGATTAAGCAATGGCGTTCTTTGGAGGAATCTGCATAGGAATATGTGGAATACCATCTTCCAAATAGCCTACATCTGATTGACGAAACCCTAATGATTCGTAAAATTCTTTGAGGTGTTCTTGAGCAGAAATATGTGCGGTTTTATTGACCGGAATAAGTGCCAAGCATTTTTTCATAACACATCGGCCAAAACCATTTTCTCTGTGTGTTTTAGCTACCACCACTCTTCCTATAACACAAGGCTTTTTTTCAAGAAAAACACGAGCATAGGCAACTAACTGTTGTTTTTGATAACCTAGGAGGTGTGTTGCTTTTTGATCTTGATCGTCAAGGTCTTGGTAGGCGCATTCCTGTTCTACAACAAAGACTTCAGCGCGAAGCACTAAAATTTGATACAGCTGTGCTTTAGATAATTGTTGCCAAGAAAGCTGTTGCCAACTTAGCGACATTGTGAAATTTTATTGACGCGCTTTTCATGCCGGCCACCCTCAAAATCGGTAGACAAAAAAGTGGTTACCATTTCTTTAGCTACTTCTACTGAAACAAAACGAGCAGGTATGCTTAATATATTAGCATTGTTGTGTTGTCTTGCTAATGCGCTAAGTTCAGCCGTCCAACATAGTGCCGATCTAATTTCTGGATATTTGTTTGCAGTCATGTTTGCGCCGTTTCCGCTTCCACAAATAATAATGCCTAAAGCGGCTTTTCCGTCACGCACGTCTACAGCAACAGGATGTACAAAATCGGGATAATCTACACTATCCGTTGTATCTGTTCCATGATTAGTATACGTGTGCCCTAAAGAAGTTAATAAAGCAAAAAGTTGTTCTTTTAGTTCAGGTCCAGCGTGGTCATTACCAATAGCAATATGCATTGTTTTAATTTTAAAACTAAAGTACCATTTTTGTTGTTAATAAGATTATACGCACTTCGTATTAAAAACCGCACTTATTAAAAGCTATTGTTTATTTCTTTTCATAATTCTTAATAAAACAGAATAAATAAAAGTCCATATAATTTTTAGTGTTTCAAACGTTATTTTGTTTTAAAAAAATACAGCACAACTATTAACAATTAATTAGGGGTTGCTAACAATATAAAAAGCATTTTTAAAGGTATTAGCATATTGATTATATGGTATTTAATAAATAAAAATAAAAGTTATACCACATATCAACACACTATAATAACCATCATTTATAAATTAAATTAAAAAGAAAAAAAGTATATAATGATTTAATTTGTGGATAACCTTCAAACCCAAATTTTTAAAACTACCTTTGTCAATAGATGAGCAAAAAAAAGAAAGGGCTTTCGATACAAAAAAGCATTCTACAAGTTTTAGAACAAACACCATCGCAATCGTTTACATATAAGCAAATTGCATCACGGTTGGGAATAAAAGATGCAAGTGGTCGCAATCACATCATTAAAAATTTAAAAAAATTAGCAGAAAGCGGCATCATTGAGCAACGATCTCGTGGTAGTTATCAATCCAAAAAAAACGATGCATATCATCAAGGTATTTTAGATCTATCAGCAAACGGAACAGGATTTATTATTTCAGATGATTTTGAAGACGATCTAAGAGTGTCTTCTAATCAACATCACAAAGCTTTTGGTGGAGATGTGGTGCGCTTTTATGCATATCCTGCAAGGGGAAAAAGAAAGCAAGAAGCTAAAATAGTAGAAATTGTTGAGCGTAAGCGCAAGCAATTTGTAGGTACGCTTCAAAAAAAGAACGGAACCTTATTCGTACGTGTTAGTCCAAGGATATCGACTGTTGATTTTTATATAAATAGAACTCCAAAAATAAATACAGAAGACGGTGATCGGGTTTTGATTTCGTTCAACGATTGGAAAGACACCAAATCACCACAAGCTACCATTCTTGAAGTTTTAGGTACTCCAGGGGAAGCAGACACCGAAATACATACCATATTAGCAGAATACGGCCTGCCTTACACATTTGATGCCCATATAGAAGCAGAAGCAAATAATATTAGTGAAGAAATTACAGATGCGGAAATATCAAAACGTATGGATTATCGAGATGTGTTAACATTTACGATAGACCCAACAGATGCAAAGGATTTTGATGACGCGCTTTCTTTTAAAACACTTGATGATGATTTATTTGAAGTAGGCATTCATATTGCTGATGTTTCCCACTACGTACAACCCGGAACGGTATTGGATGATGAGGCATATAATCGAGCCACATCGGTATATTTGGTAGATCGTGTGGTACCCATGTTACCCGAACAACTTTCAAACAAAGTGTGTTCTCTAAGACCCAACGAAGAAAAATTAACCTTTGCAGCTATTTTTACACTAGATCAGCATGGCAATGTTAAAGCACAAAAATTTGGGAGGACCATCATCAATTCTGATTATAGGTTTGCTTATCACGAAGCGCAACACATTATTGAAACAGAGCAAGCTACGATTCCTGCTGAATTGTCTCTTTCTAAAGAAGCATATACCGTTAGCGATGCGGTAATGCATGCTATTTTACAATTAAATAATACCGCCAAACGCCTACGTAAAAAAAGGATGCAAAGCGGGGCTATTTCTTTTGATAAAGAAGAAGTTTGTTTTACCTTAGATAAAAACAAACAACCCACAGATGTTTTTGTTAAGACAAGCAAAGACGCTAATAAGCTTATTGAAGAATATATGTTGCTTGCCAACAAAAAAGTTTCGGAGTTTATTGCAAAAGAAGATCCCAAGAAGACGTTTGTGTTTCGTGTGCATGATGAACCAGACGAGGAAAAATTAGAAAATTTGAAACGAGTAATCGGAAGTTTTGGGTATTCCTTGAATTTGGCCTCATCACAAACTACAGCTCGTTCTATAAACAAACTGCTAAAAGACATTCAAAACAAACGCGAGCAAAACCTTATTGATACACTTACGATTAGAAGCATGAGCAAAGCAACGTATACCACCCAGAATATTGGGCATTATGGTTTAGCGTTTGATTATTATTCTCACTTTACGTCCCCGATCCGTAGGTACCCCGATGTAGTCGCTCATCGTTTGTTACAACACTATTTGGATGGAAAAAAACCACCTAAACCCGACACCTACGAATCGGCAATGAAACATTGTTCAGCTATGGAAATTTTAGCTACAAAAGCCGAGCGTGACTCCATTAAGTTTATGCAAGTAAAGTATATGGAAGAACGTATAGGTCAACAGTTTACAGGTATTATTTCAGGAGTTGTGGAGCGTGGTTTATATGTTGAAGTTGAAGGAAATAAATGTGAAGGTATGGCGCGCCCTCAAGATATTCCAGGTGATTATTATGTTTATGACGAGCGTAATTATGCGTTTGTTGGTAATAAAACCAAAACAATATTTCAACTTGGTGACCGGGTTAAAATAGAAGTCGTTGCTGCTGATCCCATCAAACGCCATTTAGATTTTGACATATTGGAGCACGTAGAATAATATGTATCTTTGGGAAAAGGGTTTTTTATGCGTATCCTCATTATAATATTGTTTGTTTCTACATTTGCGCAATCTCAAGCACTAAAACTTGGCGAGTTCAACGAAGTCAGGGTATTTGACGGTATTCGGCTAACGATTATTCCTTCCGAGGCAGACTCTTTGGTAGTAGAAGGAAAAAACAAATCATATTTATCCGTAAAAAATAAAAACGGACGTCTTTATATCCGCATGGATATTAAAAAACGCTTGGGCGGTTTTAATACTACTGTTGCTTTGTTTAACTCCAATCTTTTAGAAACCATTTGTGCAAACGAAGGCGCTTTTGTGTCTTCTCAAGATGTGTTATTTCAACCAAGCATAACACTTAAAGCCCAAGAAGGGGCAGAAATTGAAGCATTATTAGATGTTCAAAAAGTAAAAACAAAAACAGGCTCTGGCGGTATCGTTTCATTAAAGGGTGCAGCTAAAGTACAAGATCACAGTGCAGTAACAGGCGGTATTGTTAAGGCTGAAACACTAGATTCAGAACAAGTTGAGGTGCGTGTTAAAGCGGGGGGCAAAGTCGCGGTTCGCGCCACAGAGCTTGCTGAAATAAAAGTTTCGTTAGGCGGAACGGTACGTGTGTACGGAGAGCCTAAAAAACTAGTTCAATCTGTTGCTATTGGCGGCAATATCGAGCAGATAAAGAACGAAGAAGAACCCATACCAAATGAGTGAAATTCTAGCAGCAATTCCTCTTTCATTGTTGCTTGTTTTTTCTACTGGCCCAATTTCTTTTGTTATTGTTGAAACCAGTATTTCCAAAGGATTCCGGCGTGCCTTTTGTGTGGATATAGGTGCTGTGTTAGCGGACATTGTTTTTATTCTTATTGCCGTATTTAGTGCACAGTCTTTACGCAACAGCCTAGCCGAAAACCCACGGTGGTTTATTTTAGGTGGCGTGATATTATGTGCTTTTGGAATAGTTTCCTTTTTGTTAGCTAGTAAAAATAAGCAGCGCACCGTATTTGACGCTGAAGCACTTCCTAAAGGAAATTACCTTTTTTACATCGGCAAAGGTTTTTTACTGAACATCATCAATATTGGCACTTTTTTGTTTTGGGTGGGGCTGGTGGTGTTTGGTGCTGATTATTTGTTTTTTGTATATGTTTTGGTGATCTACTTACTATTAGATATTGTTAAAATATATTTAGCCAAGCAATTAAAAACAACTTTAACTCCAACGGTGATTTACAAAATCAAACAATTGGTACACCTTATTGTGTTTGCCTTTGGGTTGTTTTTTGTGTTTCAAGGGAGTTTTCCAGAGCAGAAGGAGCAACTACAAACAATTATTGAGAATCAAATAAAGTAGAGGCACCGAGCGGATTCGAACCGCTGTACAAGCTTTTGCAGAGCTCTGCCTAGCCACTCGGCCACGGTGCCATTAGGGATGCAAAAGTAGCATTTTTTTTATTGTAACCAGACAACCTTCTTTCGTAAAAGAAAATACACCGCCTTACGATTTTTCTTCCGTAAGTTATAGTTAATTTTTTTTGTTAACTTAGCAATGAACAAAACCCAAATCTGTTCTACAACCGAACGTTTAACTGCCATAGGCAGGCCTACGACATTTCGAATTTTAGAATTTTTTTTGGATGCAAGAAAAACAATAGCATTAGCACGGAGCTTTACACGCTGCTGTAGCTAAAAAATCTAACACCAAAAAAGTGAACAAAGCAATAATTATATTTTTAACCGTAACCCTTACTTTAAATAGCTATTCACAAAACTCTTTTGAAAAAGGGTACTATATTGATAACGCTAACCAAAAAGTGGAAGGGCTTATTAAAAACCGAGACTGGTTAAACAATCCGAGTAAATTTAAATTCAAACTTTCAGAAAACTCACAGCAAATAACACTGACCATAAGGTCGGTCAAAGAATTTGGCATTCTAAACAAATTAAAATATATAAAGCAAACGGTTCAAATCGATAGATCGAGTGAAAGACTAGGCGAAATAAGTAATTTAAAAAGGGCAAGATTTAATAATGAAGAGTTATTCCTCAAAGTACTAGTTGAAGGAAAAGCTAATTTGTATTTATATGAAGAAACAGGGCTTGTTAGATATTTTTTTAGTGTAGACAATAAGAGCATTGAACAATTAATCTATAAAAGTTATCTAAACTCAGAGCATCACGTGGCTAAAAACAATGCATTTAGACAGCAGTTGTGGCGCAACCTAAGGTGTCATAGCATCACGCTCAATCAAGTTGAAAAAGCGGGTTACAAACGAACAGATTTAATCAAGTTGTTTCAAAAATTTAATGATTGTAACAATGCGACCGGGATCAATTTTGAGAAAAAAGCCAAAAAAAAGGTGTTTAATTTAACACTTAGACCGGGTGTTAAAAACGCGTCACTAAACCTACAAGGCGAACAATCTTTATGGAAAGAAACAAAATTTGAGAATCAAACAGGATATAGGTTTGGAATAGAGGCAGGGTTTACATTGCCATTTAATAATAACAAATGGAATATACTTTTAGAACCAACCTATAGTTATTTCAAGTCTAAAAAGACATTCGTTTCAAACAAAACAACAGGCGACAAAATGATTGCTAGTGTAAACTATAAATCTCTTGAAATTCCACTTACACTGAGACATTACTTTTTTCTTAACGACAAATCAAAAATATTTGCAAACACATCTTTTATAAGCGAATACAATTTAAACTCATCACTAGAGTTAACCAGGCCTACAGGATATCGTATTAAATTATTTGACATCTCAACAAATATAGATTTCGCGTTTGGAATCGGGTATAAATATCAAGATCGATATAGCTTAGAATTTAGATACCAGTTTGGAAAAAATCTTTTAAGTGATTATGTCTCTTGGCGTTCTGAATTGAATTCATTTTCCATAATAATGGGTTACTCATTATTTTAATAACAACACCAAAGATTACAGACACAACTACACCCTCTCCCTGGTGCGCGCATGCCTTCTGTAAGCAGGTCTGTGCCTCATGACATTTTTAACAAAGCCACTACCTTCCTTGCTCTAGCTCTACCGCTACGCTTGCGACATGTCCACCAATAGGCGGGTTTATCTTTGCCACTTTAATATTGGCTAAGGTTACTTGCGCACTGGCTTCAAAAATGCGATCTAAAATGCGTTGTGCTACGTGTTCCAATAGCTTGGAGGGCGTTGCCATTTCTTCACGCACACAAGCGCAAAGCGTTACATAATCAATAGTGTCTGCCAGTTGGTCCGAAACGGCGGAGGTTGACAAGTCGCCTTCCACCCACACATCCACACGATAGTCGCTGCCAATCAGCGTTTCCTCAGGCAAACAACCGTGGTAGGCATATACCTGAATGTTTTCTACATATACTTTTCCCATAGTGCGTCAAATATAAAAACTTAAACAACGGAGTTGGTGTAAATAATTACCTTTGCGACAAACTTTTTTCGATGAGCGAAACGCCTTCCAAACACTTTCTGGAGCACATTATAGACGAGGACCTGTCACAAGGCCTTGACCCTTCGCTGTTGCGCTTTCGCTTTCCGCCCGAACCCAATGGTTATTTGCACATTGGTCACGTAAAGGCCATTTGCCTAAACTTTGAGCTGGGCAAGGCATACAAGGCACCTGTAAACCTTCGCTTTGACGACACCAACCCCGCCAAAGAAGAACAACATTTTGTAGACGCCATCAAAAAAGACATTGCATGGCTGGGTTATGCATGGGATAAGGAATGCTATGCCTCCGATTATTTTGAGCAGCTTTATGCATGGGCTGTACAGCTCATTAACGCGGGGCACGCCTATGTAGACGCGCAAACACCAGAACAAATTGCAGAGCAAAAAGGAACCCCCACCACAGCGGGTTTGGCAAGTCCGTTTCGGGATCAAGACCCTAAAGAAGCCTTGCGCCTTTTCGAAGAAATGAAAGCTGGCAAGCATCCCGAGGGAGCTTATGTTTTACGCTTTAAAGGCGATATGGCATCGCCCAACATGCTGTTGCGGGACCCGATTTTGTACCGCATCTTGCACAAGGCGCACCACCGCACCAAAAACGATTGGAACATTTACCCCATGTATGACTGGGCACACGGACAATCGGATTACATCGAGCAAATATCGCATTCGCTATGTACGCTTGAGTTTAAACCTCACCGAGATTTATACGAGTTATTTTTAGATCATTTGGCAAGCGAAGGCTTGCGCCCTAAACAGCGCGAGTTTGCACGTCTAAACCTAAACTATACCATAACGAGCAAACGAAAATTACAACGCTTGGTTGAAGAAGGCCAAGTAACCGGGTGGGACGATCCACGTATGCCTACCATCAGCGGATTGCGCCGCCGTGGATATACGCCAGCATCGCTGCGCAAGTTTGCCGAAACGGTTGGTGTTGCCAAACGAGAAAATGTCATTGATGCCTCATTGTTAGAGTTTTGCGTACGAGAAGATTTAAACAAGACCGCAATGCGCGCTATGGCCGTGGTAAACCCCGTTAAAATTGTGATTACCAATTACCCTGAAGGCAATGGCGAAACCCTAACGACTGACAACAACCCCGAAGACGATACGGCAGGCACACGTCAAATACCCTTTTCTAAGACACTTTACATCGAACAAGACGACTTTAAAGAAGAAGCCAACCGCAAGTTTTTCCGCTTAAAGATTGGTGGCGAAGTGCGCCTCAAAAGCGCATATATCATCAAAGCGGAGTCGGTTGAAAAAGACACGGCGGGCAACATTCAAACCGTATTTTGCACCTATGATCCTAAAAGTTTGAGTGGAAGCGGCACAGCCGAAAGCCAACGCAAAGTAAAGGCGACCATTCATTGGGTGTCGGTAGCACACGCACAACAAGTAACGGTACGCCAATACGACCGTTTGTTTAAAACGGAAACCCCGGACGGAGACAAAGAGGTAGATTTCCTAAACCACATCAATCCGGATTCGTTGACCGAAAGCACCGCTTATGCCGAGCCTATGCTTGCTGCGGCAAAAGCAGGCGACAGCTTTCAGTTCCAACGGCTTGGCTACTTTGTATGCGATCAAGACAGCACGGCAACAAACGTCGTTTTTAATAAAACGGTAGGCCTTCGTGACACTTGGGCAAAGCAACAAGAAGCACCTAAGCAATCACAACAGCCAATATCCAGCGCTACGCCGATCAGCGAGCTGCGTAAGCTTGGCAAGAAGTTTACGTCCCTAAATGCCGAAAAACAACAAGCCGTTGCCGCTCAAATAGCAGCACTTGCTAAAGACATTCCAGTAGCTGAATTGGCAACCTTGTATAATACAGCAGCCAAAAAAACGGGAACCCGTATAGCTGTTGCTATTGTCCTTGCTGAATACCAAAAAACAAACCCCAAGCTTGAACAAGACGCCATTGCTTTTATAGAAAAGGCACAAACAGATAAAAACCCATTATTGATTCAATATGCACAACACGTTACGATATAGCCTGATACTGTTATGTTCAATTTTTGCACTTTCAACGCAAGCACAAACAGATGTGGGCTCTTGGTTGATTTATAAAAACAAACTTAAACTTAACGAAAAGACGAGCATTGACACCCAGTATCAACACCGCAGCTTTAGGCTAGACTTAAATGAAGATCAGGCACTCTTTACTACTGGTGTAAGCCATAAACTGGCGCCTAACATTACGGTTGCTGCAGGATATCGAAAAATTGCGGCTATTATGGAAAATGGCGCGTACCAAAAAATTGCCTTTAAAACACAGCTCAACAAAGTGAGTTTTACAAATTCATTTTTTTTAGAAGAACGCTGGATTGACAAATCGTTACAGTTACGCTACCGCTTTGGATTAACGGCAACATATCCGCTTACAGAAAAGGTTGCACTCAGTCTTACAGAGGAGGTTTTTCTTCAAAACTCAGGAACAAGCTTTAATCAAAATCGTATAACAGCTCAAGTATCACATGCATTTTCAAATGTGTTTACACTAAACACAGGTATTATGCACTGGCAGTTTCCAAACCAAAAAAAGATTGTTTTCTTGGTGTCGTTAACTCACGCTATTAGCCTTTAACAAAAAAGCCTAACACGGAGTTGGTGTTGATTTTTACGATGTTCCAGCTTGCGCCTAAGCTTCGCCTTTGTTTTCTTTTCCTCTTTTCATTGCCTCGCCGATTTGGTTGCTTGCCGTAAACGAAGCTACCATGTTGTTAAGCATGTCAGACCCCGCTTGTGGCGTATTTGGCAATAGTATTAGGTTAGAGTTGGTTTCCTCCCCTATGGATTGAAGGGTGTCGTAGTGTTGCGTGACCACAATAAGTGCAGACGCCTCTTGCGAGTTAATCCCTACTTTGTTAAGCACCTCTACTGATTCTTCAAGTCCGCGAGCAATTTCACGACGCTGGTCGGCAATACCTTGACCCTGTAACCGTTTCGACTCGGCTTCAGCCTTTGCTTTTTCTACTATTAAGATACGAGCCGCATCCCCTTCGTATTGTGCAGCAATTTTTTCCCTTTCAGAAGCATTGATTCGATTCATTGCTTGTTTTACTTGCTCATCGGGATCAATATCTGTTACGAGGGTTTTGATGATGTCGTATCCGTAGTTAATCATGGCGTCATTAAGCTCTGCTTTTACAGCAATTGCAATATCGTCTTTTCGTTCAAAGACATCATCTAGACGCATTTTAGGCACTTCGGCACGCACCACGTCAAACACATATGAGGTTATTTGGTCGTGGGGGTAATCCAACTTATAAAAGGCGTCGTACACCTTTTCTTTTATGACCATAAACTGAACCGACACCTTAAGCTTTACAAAGACATCATCTTTGGTTTTGGTTTCAACAATAACATCTAATTGTTGAATTTTAAGACTTAATCGTCCAGCAATTCGATCCACGACAGGAATGCGCAATTGCAGTCCCGATTGACGAATGCTTTGAAAGCGTCCAAAGCGCTCAATAACAGCAGCTGTTTGTTGTTTTACAATAAATATAGCGGATATGACAAAGAGGACAATCCCGAAGCCAATAAGTAGATTGCTAAAAAATTCCATGTGTTTTTGATTTTAGAAGTTCCACTAAAGGTAATACAAATGCGCTAAACAGTTGCAATGGCGGCATCTAGCCTTTTAATGCAATTTTCTTTCCCCAAAACGCTACAAATAGCAAAGACATCAGGCCCTCGCAAAGCTCCTACTAGTGCAATTCGAAGTGGCGCCATAACCATTCCCAACCGAACTTCGTTTTCTGCTGCCCAACCTTTTATGAGCTCACTAAGCGTCTCAGCTTCCATGTTTGGCGCCGTGGTAATTAACGTCTTAACAGCAGCCAAAATAGTTGGCGTTTCGTCTTTCCACTGCTTGCGCACAGCTTTTTCGTCATAGTTGCTAGGCGCAACAAAAAAGAAATCGGCTTCATCCCAAACGTCTGGCAATAGCGTCAACCTGTCTTGCACCAACGCAACCACACGGTAGGTGTCTACGGTTGTTTTTTCTATTCCTTTTTCGCGCAGAAAACCCTTTAACGCGTGCTCAATAATAGCGGAATCGGCTTGTTGTACGTACTGTTGGTTAAACCACTTGCATCGTTCTGGATCAAACCGCCCTCCCCCTTTGTTGATGTTTTCCAATGAAAAAAGCGTGATGAGCTCTTGAGTTGAATAAAGTTCACGTTCACCTCCTGGGTTCCAACCCAACAGCGCTAAGTAGTTTACAAGCGCATCTGGCAAATATCCAGATTCTCTAAAGCCGGGTGTTTGGTCGTCCCATCGCAACGGAAATACTGGAAATCCAAATTTATCCCCGTCTCGTTTGGAGAGCTTCCCTTTTCCTGTGGGCTTCAGGATTAGCGGCACATGGGCAAATGTTGGTGGTGACCAGCCAAAAGCATGATACAACAACACATGCAAGGCCATAGAGGGCAACCACTCCTCTCCTCGGATTACATGGCTTATTTCCATCAGGTGGTCGTCGACTACATTTGCCAAATGATAAGTTGGCATTCCGTCTTGCTTCACTAGGATTTTGTCATCTATAAGCGATGCGTCAACAGCTACGTCTCCACGAACGCTATCGGTCATTGAAAGAGTTTTATCACTTCCTTTTGAATAGGAAGCAAAACGCACTACATAAGGCGAATTGTTTTTTAGTAAATCAGCGACATCTCTCTCGCTTAGCGAAATGCTGTTTTTAAGAGATTCTCTATTTTGCCAATTATAAACAAAGCGTTCGCCTACTTCTTCTGCTTCTTTTCGCAACGCTTCAAGTTCTTCAGGTGTATCGAAAGCCAAGTAAGCTTTTTTGTTGTCTATTAACCGTTTTGCATGAGCCAGGTATTCTGCCTTTCTAGCACTTTGACGATAAGGACCAAATGCACCTCCTTTTTCAGGGCTTTCATCGGGAGTTATTCCTAGCCAAGCTAGTGTTTGTGATATATAGTCTTCTGCTCCAGGGACAAAACGATTTTGATCCGTGTCTTCCACACGCAGCACAAAAGCCCCTTTGTGTTTTTTTGCATACAGATAATTGTATAAAGCGGTGCGCACCCCTCCAATATGTAAAGGTCCTGTTGGGCTTGGCGCAAAACGTACGCGTACTGATTTCATGTTCTGCAAAGATACAACGACCAAACCGCTTTTTTAACTAGTTGAATTGAATATCTTTGCCGCATGGATGCAACGGTGGAGTTTACGTACCAAACAGATTTTCAGTTGGTTGATGAGCAGCGTTATGCCAATTGGCTAACGCAATGCTCCAAAGCGCATAACGCAACGTCTTTAACGCTTGTATATGCTTTTATGGATGACAACTCCCTACTCGAATTAAATACTAAGTATCTGAATCACAACACATTAACAGACATTATCACGTTTGACGACAGTCTTGGTTATGACATTAACGCGAACATCGCCATATCCATTGAAAGAGTTCGTGCAAATGCTATTTCATTAGCTGTGCCTGAACAGGAGGAATTGTTACGCGTTATGGCGCACGGGCTTTTGCACTGTGTAGGCTTTAAAGACAAGTCGCCAGACGAAGAGCTTATCATGCGTAACGCAGAAGACAGCTGCATTCAAATGTTTCACGTGAAACAAAATAACGAACCTTATGTTTCATGACACGTATGATGTTATTGTAGTTGGCGGAGGCCATGCAGGAGCTGAGGCAGCTGCAGCTGCAGCCAACCTTGGCAGCAAAACATTGCTAATTACTATGAATTTGCAGAACATCGGACAGATGTCCTGTAACCCTGCTATGGGCGGCATTGCAAAAGGACAAATCGTTCGTGAAATTGATGCGCTGGGCGGCTACAGCGGCATTGTTTCTGATGCTTCGGCGATTCAGTTTAAGATGCTAAATCGCTCCAAAGGACCCGCTATGTGGAGTCCCCGAGTTCAATCCGACAGAATGTTGTTCGCACAACATTGGCGCAATATGTTGGAGCAAACAGAACATCTTGATTTTTATCAAGACATGGTTACTGACTTGTTGTTTGACAATGACAAAATTGCAGGTGTTATCACCGCTCTTGGTCTAGAGATTAAGGCTAGATCCGTAGTGTTAACAAGCGGCACATTCTTAAATGGGCTCATACATATTGGAGAGAAACAATTTGGCGGAGGGCGTGCTGGCGAAAGCGCCTCGTTTGGCATTACAGAGCGCCTTATAGAAAAAGGATTTACTTCAGGCCGCATGAAAACAGGCACACCACCCCGAGTTGATGGTCGTTCTTTGGATTACTCCAAAATGGTTGAACAACCCGGCGATACCAACCCGACAACGTTTTCATACTTGGAGAATGCTCAGCCGCTTAAAGAGCAACGCTCTTGCCACATGACGTATACAAGCCCGCTTGTTCACGACTTGTTGCGCGAAGGTTTTGATCGTTCCCCGATGTTTAATGGCAGAATCAAAAGTATAGGGCCCAGGTATTGCCCTTCTGTCGAAGACAAAATCAATCGCTTTGCAGACAAAGAACGTCATCAAATATTTGTTGAACCAGAAGGATGGGACACAGTAGAAGTTTATGTCAATGGCTTTTCTACTTCGTTGCCCGAAGAAATTCAATTTAAAGCCTTAAAGGCAGTGGTTGGATTTGAAAACGTTAAGTTTTTTAGACCTGGTTATGCGATTGAATACGACTTTTTTCAACCAACACAATTGAAACATACGCTTGAAACCAAACTAATTTCAGGTTTGTTTTTTGCGGGTCAAATTAATGGTACGACGGGCTATGAAGAAGCAGCATCTCAGGGTATAATGGCGGGAATTAATGCGCATCACCATGTGCAGCAAAGAGATCCTTTTATTCTTTCTCGCGATGAGGCGTATATTGGGGTATTAATCGACGATCTTATTACCAAAGGTACCGAGGAGCCCTACCGCATGTTTACATCTCGTGCAGAATACCGCACATTGTTGCGTCAAGACAATGCAGACATAAGGCTAACGCCTAAGTCTCACGGCATTGGTTTAGCTTCTGACGAGCGTTTGCGTCAACTTGAAGAAAAGTCGGCTAAAACCACGGCACTGCTTACTTTCTTTGAAAAAACAAGCGTCCGTCCAGAAGACATCAATCCTTTATTAGAGGCAAAATCCTCTGCCCCAGTAAAGCAATCTTTAAAAATGGGAAAAGTGTTGGCGCGCCCGAACCTAACCATTGACGATTTTCTTACTCTAATGCCTGTAAACACGTTTGTAAAGGAACAAGCCATTGGGAGCGCTACGCTCGAGCAAGTTGAGATTCAGGTCAAATACGCGGGCTATATAGCTAAAGAAAAAGCACAAGCTGATAAGTTGACAAACCTAGAGCATGTTGCTATTCCTAAAACGTTTGATTATGACAAGGTTAAATCACTTTCATTTGAAGCGCGTCAAAAACTCAAACAAATCCAACCTGTAACCATAGCACAAGCATCTCGTATTAGCGGCGTTTCGCCAAGCGATTTGTCAGTGCTGCTGGTGTACATGGGCCGTTAATTGTTCCACGTGAAACCAATTTCTGTAACAGACCACCTTGTTAGCAACACTTCTTTTTTGGTGGAGTATGATAAGGATTTTTACGCATGGAAAACCATTCCCGAATTAACAGAAACAGAGCTGCAAGCATATTACCCAGATGAGGGCTATGCCTCTCACGAAGATAGGGCAACAAGTCTTAAAACAGCGCTTTATTTGTGGATCAAAAACCGGAACATCAAGACCAAGTTGGGCTGGATTTCACAACACCTAAGTAAAGGGGCTTTATTGGATTTTGGAGCGGGCAATGGCGCATTTGCGTTAGCCGCCCAACGACAAGGATGGGATGTTAGCGTGTATGAGTCAACCCCTAACGCCAGCGCAATACTTCAAAAAACGGCACTTCAAATGGTGGATAAAAACCTGCCCCCTGATTCTTATGACGTGATTACCCTTTGGCACGTTTTTGAACATCTTAATACCCCTCTTGATGCTCTGACACAATTCTATAATGCATTAAAACCCGGAGGTGTATTGGTTCTGGCAGTACCCAATATTGATAGCTGGGACGCAAAACACTATACAGCTGATTGGGCTGCTTTGGACGTTCCGCGTCACCGCTGGCATTACGGAAAGCGCGCGATAGCACAACTCGCTTTACAAACGGGGTTTGAACTTTATAAAATTCACAATATGTTTTGGGACGCATTTTATATCTCATTGCTTTCTGAACAATATCGAAAGGCTAAAGCGCCTTGGGCAAATGCCTTATACAAAGGCGTTTGTTCAAACCTAAAAGGATGGCGCAACAAAAACACATCTTCACTCACTTTTTTTCTTCAAAAGCCAAAATAAAGCCGTTTAAGCCCAGGATTTTATTTCAGGGAGCGTAAGCTGTGAAAAAGACATAAAGCTTCATTTAAAGCAGAGTAGAACAAGCCATTTAAATAGAATAAAACTATTAAAAAAACACAAAACAATAAGAAAGTCTTATTTATTGTTTTTTGTGAAGCAAGCGTGTTAATTTAAAAGACAAGTCTGAAAAAATCATTTGAGGACTGCCGTTACGAGTCAAATGGTACACGCTTTTTTCAAGGGCATCTATAATGTGCAAGATGTTAGCCCCATGCACAAAGGCGGCGAATTTCTCAATTTTGAAATCAGACTTAGGATGAACGTCAGCTACGGAATCTAGCGCATAATGTTTCATCAGGGCTGCACGAAACATACGGATAGAAAAAGATAAAAATTGTTTTTGTGTTTCAATTCCTTTAGAAGCAACCTCTTGACTCCACGTTGACAGTTCGAGCACAACTGCTTTGTTCCCCTTAGCACGGAAAGCGGTGCGTACCCAGTCTACAAACCAAGACTCATACAATGCTTGTTCGTTTTGTTGGTCTATGAGTTCTAATGCTGCTCCAATATCGCCCTTCGATAATTGAGCAACGGACTTTGACACATCAGGCGTTACTCCTTTAATTTCTAAAAGTTGGGCTATTTGCGCTTGGGGAATTGCCCCAAAGCGCGTTCGTTGACAGCGTGATCGAATGGTTGAAATAAGCTGAAACTCATCAGGACATAACAACAAAAAAAGTGTTTTGGAGGGCGGTTCTTCTATGCTTTTAAGCAATTTGTTTGAGGCGGCAATGGTGAGCTTTTCGGCGTGCCAAATGACAACACACTTCCAGCCCCCTTCAAAAGATTTCAGACTAACTTTTTGCAGCACTTGCAGCGCATCGTTTACATTAATTACACCTTGCTTGTTTTCGGCTCCCAAAAAGCGCATCCAATCGTATAATGATCCGTAAGGGTGTTCGGCAACAAACGGGCGCCATTTATCCAAAAAATCTACAGAAGTAGGCTTTGTTTTTACGTCGGCGGTAATGGCTGTAGGGTAAACAAAATGAATGTCGGGGTGTACCAGCCCTTCAGCCTTTTGACGCGAAGGTGTTTGTACCTCTTCACTTTGGCCACACACCACAGCATTGGCGTAGGCAAGTGCAGCTTGAAGCAGCCCGTGTCCATCACTGCCTTCAAAAAGTTGGGCGTGAGGAATTCGCTTTTCGGCAAGGCTTTTGAGCAATGATTTTTTTTGAATATCCTGACCCAAAATGGTGGTAAAACGCATGCCTAAAGATACAAACAACTACATAACAAAAACGTAATATGTCAAACTCAAAGGATATTGTATTTTTACGCAAACGAATAACCAACATGAAAACCATAGAATCAATTTCTTTCAAGCAAGAGCGTGCTTTAATTCGCGTGGACTTCAACGTTCCTTTGGACGCTAATGGAAATGTTACAGACGCCACTCGTATTGTGGCGGCACTTCCCACCATTCAACATATTTTGGATCAAGGCGGGAGCTGTGTTTTGATGTCACATTTAGGCAGACCCAAAGGGCAAGACCCAAAAATGAGCTTGCAACAAATTGTACCAACACTTGAAAAACACCTTGGTAAATCCGTACAATTTTGTTCAGAAGTGGTGGGGAAAAAAGCAACCGCACAGGCCACGGCTCTGCAAGCAGGTGAGGTTCTCCTAATAGAAAATTTGCGTTTTCACGAAGAAGAAACCAAAGGTGACGTAAGCTTTTCAGATGCACTTTCTACACTGGGAACGGTTTATGTAAATGATGCGTTTGGAACGGCACACCGCGCGCATGCGTCAACAACAATAGTGGCGCAGTTTTTTCCACAAAAAAAATGTTTTGGCCACTTGTTGGCAGGAGAAATAAAAGCCATTGATAAGGTGATGTCTTCTGGAGAAAAGCCTGTTTTGGCGATTTTGGGCGGCGCAAAAGTATCTTCAAAAATTACCATTATAGAAAATATTCTCTCAAAAGTGGATCATTTGATTATCGGAGGAGGCATGGCATTTACGTTTGTTAAGGCACAAGGCGGAAGCATTGGAAAGTCCATTTGCGAAGACGACAAAATGCCTTTGGCGCTTTCTATTTTAGAACAGGCAAAAAAGCTTGGTGTACAAATTCACCTTCCTGTTGATGTGCGTGCTGGCCAAGATTTTTCTAATGACACCCCGCAAGAAGTATTCCCCATAGATCAAATTCCATCCGACTGGGAAGGCATGGATGCAGGCCCTGCTTCGGAAGCAATGTTTGATGTGGTTGTCAAGCAATCAAATACCATTTTATGGAATGGCCCGTTGGGTGTTTTTGAGTTTGAAAACTTTTCAAAAGGAACACGCGCATTGGGAGATAGTATTGTGGCGCAAACCAAAGCAGGTGCTTTTTCTCTTGTAGGTGGTGGCGACTCGGTGGCCGCTGTAAAACAATTTAAACTGGAAGACGAGGTTAGTTACGTTTCTACTGGAGGAGGCGCGATGTTGGAAAGTTTAGAAGGAAAAACACTTCCAGGAATTGCAGCTATCTTGGCGTAATTGTTGCTAAAGTAATCATATGAATATACGTGTTTTGTTGTTGTTTTTGATTGTGGCAGGTTGCCAAAACCGACCATCAGCTCCGTTGGTTAAGCCTTCGAGCGGTAACATCAACACCGTTACTGTTGTGATCCCTGATTTGCTTTGGGAGTCTGAAGTTGGTGA
Source organism: uncultured Flavobacteriaceae bacterium (assembly GCA_938092005.1). Taxonomy (GTDB): domain Bacteria; phylum Bacteroidota; class Bacteroidia; order Flavobacteriales; family Flavobacteriaceae; genus UBA7446. The sequence goes on from CALKOU010000005.1 coordinate 144,022, forward strand.
TGCAGTACGTTCAGCATTTGCCTACCCAGCAGAGGGGCTTCCTCAACAAGAGCCGTTTTTTGATCTAAAGCAAATGCCCCCTGAAGTTTTTACGGGATTTGCACGCTCTAGCCGTTCCATTTTGTGGGTGGGTTTTGGAGACGAAGTTATAATAAGAGTGGATAAAAACGCATATGCAAGTCCACAGCAAATGGCGGTATTAAGCGCCCCTGATACCACAACGCTGGTTGAGATGATTCTTTCGCAGTCGCCCCCCATTATTGCAGCCTTTAAAAAGGGGGAAGTTTTTGAACGCCAACGGCGCACACAAAAATCTCCGCTGAAGCATAATGCTTTGCAACAGCGCTTTGGAATTGATTTAACCCTACCTTCTGCGTATCAGGTATTCAAAGAAGGAGAAAAGACAGTGTGGTTTCAACGGGAGATACGTAAAGGACATGTAAATGTATTGGTGTACGAACTCCCGCGAAAGACGAAGTTAAATTTTGACCAACCGTTGCAGGATATTATCAAGATCCGTGATTCTGTTGGAAAAGCTTTTGTTCCTGGACGCTTGTCGGGCGGACATTTGATTACCGAAGCGATTTATGAGCCGTATGTTTATACGACATCTTTTGATGACGTTGCAGCAATTGAAACACGAGGTACTTGGGAGGTAAAAGGAGATTTTATGGCAGGCCCTTTTTTACAGTACTTGTTGGATGACAAAGAAAACAACCGTTACCTTGTTATGGAAGGTTTTGTTTTTGCGCCTTCGGTTGCGAAAAGAGATTATGTGTTTGAAACAGAGGCAATTATGCGCTCTTTAACACAATCAAAAAAGCCTTAGTCTTTTTTAGACTCCTTTGCTTTTTCTTCTTCTTCTTTGGTGGCGTTTTTAAACTCTTTAATTCCTGTTCCCAGTCCTTTCATAAGCTCTGGGATTTTTCGGCCTCCAAAAAGAAGGAGCACTACAAGTGCAATTACAAGTATTTGAACGGGACTAATAGCAAGTATCATACTATTGATTTTTTACAAAGGTAACAAAGAAAAGCGACTTGACGTAAGGGTGCCACACGCTATTGTTCAACTGCCTATATTTGCATAGATGGATAACAAAAAGAACAAAAAGCCAGGATTTTGGAAGCGATGGCTCGCAAAGTACCGCTTTGTTATTCTTAACGAAGAAACATTTGAGGAGCGATTTTCGTATAAACTAAACCGTCTGAACGTTTTTTTGGCGGTTAGCATTATCATTACCTTTCTAATTGCAGCTACTTTTTTGGTAATATCACGCACGCCCTTAAAAGAGTATATACCAGGCTATGACTCCTCAGAAATAAGACGCCAGGCAATTCGCAACAACGACCGCTTAGACTCTCTTCAGCTAGCCCTATTGCGCAATCAGCGGTATATTTCATCGGTAAACAAAGTGCTTAGAGGCGACCTTGACTTACAAGAATTAGAAACACAAATGCAATTGGACACTTCGGCAACTGACACAACAGCTGGTTTTTCCACATCCTCCGCCGACTCATTATTGCGTGAAGAAGTCGCACGTGACGATAAATACAATTTGTTGGAGTCTGCTGCACAAACCATACCTTTTGTGTTGTTTCCTCCTGTTACGGGCACCATCAGTCAAGGGTTTGACTCTTCTGCTGAACACTTTGCCGTTGATGTTGTGGTACCTCGAAACACACCGGTTAAGGCCGCCGCAGAGGGGAATGTGATTTTTGCCAGTTGGACAACAGAAACAGGCTATGTGGTAATTATTGACCACCCCTTTAATATTATTTCGGTATACAAGCATAATGCCTCACTAAACGTTGGTCAAGGAGACGCTGTTGTGCCCGGACAGGTGATAGCGGTTGCTGGTAACACGGGCACCATGACAACAGGGCCACACTTACATTTTGAACTTTGGAGCGATGGATATGCGTTAAACCCCGAAGAGTTTATTGACTTTCAATGATGAGCATCAAACAATTTTTAGCAAAGCGTTGGGCAAAACGCGCGGTAAAGGCGACCAATAAGTGGGCGCAAGACCCAATAGTTACCCAAGAAAAAGTATTAAAAACACTGCTTCAAAAAGCTTCCAAAACAGCTTTTGGCCACGATCACAATTTTGAACAAATACACACCTATCAAGATTTTGTAAACCAAGTTCCTATACGGGACTATGAGGGGTTACGACCGTATGTTGATCGTGTTGTTGCTGGAGAGGCCGATGTGTTATGGCCAGGGAAACCGCGCTATTTTTCTAAAACATCTGGCACCACTTCAGGGGTCAAGTATATTCCAATCTCTAAGGAGTCGATGCCAACGCATATTAAGACGGCTCAGAACGCACTTCTCCATTATATGCACCACTCTGGCAACACCTCCTTTGTTGATGGTAAAATGATTTTTTTACAGGGGAGCCCGATACTTTCTAAAACGAATGGCATTGATACAGGCCGTTTGTCGGGGATTGTGGCACACTATATACCCCCATACTTACAGCGTAACCGTTTACCTTCTTGGGAAACAAACTGCATTGAAGATTGGGAAGAAAAAGTGGACGCAATAGTAACGGAAACACACGACCAAGACATGCGTCTTATTAGCGGAATACCACCGTGGGTGAAAATGTATTTTGAGCGCTTAAGCGCAAAAACACAAAAACCGATTAAAGACCTTTTTCCGAATTTTTCTTTGTTCGTATATGGCGGAGTCAATTATGCTCCTTATCGCGGAATTTTAGAAGAATTAGTTGGCAAGAAAGTGGATAGCGTGGAATTATATCCTGCTTCTGAGGGATTTATTGCTTTTGAAGATCATCCTGATAAAAAGGGCATGTTGCTGCAGTTGGACTCGGGAATTTTTTATGAGTTTATTGAGGCAGATAAGGTCTTTGAAGAAAACCCACCACGGCTTTCTTTGGCCGAGGTAAAGAAGGGGGTTAATTACGCCATTATTCTCAACACTTCTGCCGGACTTTGGGGGTACAACATTGGCGACACGGTTGAGTTTGTTAACCTCCACCCTTTTCGTGTGATTGTCTCTGGCCGAATTAAGCATTTTATATCAGCTTTTGGCGAACATGTTATTGGAAAAGAGGTAGAGCACGCCATGCAGCAAACGCTGGAACGACACAAGGCGCGTGTTACAGAATTCACCGTAGCACCCCAAGTAACTCCGGACGAAGGTTTGCCACATCATGAATGGTGGGTTGCTTTTGATAATCCACCAAAAGATTTAAACGCTTTTTCTTTGGATTTAGACAATGCGTTACGCAAACAAAACACCTATTATGACGATCTTATTTCAGGGGCGGTTTTACGACCGTTGGTTGTTAGAGCCATTCCTTCAAACGCTTTTGAGCAATACATGAAAACCATTGGTAAGTTGGGCGGTCAAAACAAAACCCCTCGCCTGACAAATGACAGAAATATTGCAGACACACTTAATAAGATGTTTCTTATAAAATAAATATCTTCGCAATACGTTTTAGAACTATATAATTAAACCATATGAGCACAGCTTCACCAAAAAACACCCCACAGAACGAAGAAATTGACTTGGGCGTTCTTTTCAATTCTATAGGAAAAGGTATCTCAGCCATAGTTGCGTTTATCGGCAACGTTATCATGACTTTTTTAAATGGCCTAGCAGCGTATGCGGTGTTTGTTCGTACCCAAATTGTGATTTTTGCTCTGGCGTGTGGGCTAGGGTTGCTAGCTGGAATAGCTCTTGACATGATGCTTCCCAAGAAGTTTGTTGCCACGGCTACGTTAGAGCCACATTTTGACAGTGCGCGTCAGTTGTACAGCAATGTGACTTATCTAAACGATTTAGCTGAGCAACAAGACACGTTACAGTTGGCATCTTTTTTTGATATTGATCCCTCTGAGGCTGCCGAAATTATAACATTTGAAATAGCTCCGCTCACGACCAAGGCCGCACAGCTTAAAGAATACAATGATTATTACATTGAACTTGATTCGATTGTAGCGGAAGAAACAAA
>CALKOU010000006.1 GCA_938092005.1 uncultured Flavobacteriaceae bacterium
CTCCACGATTAAGCGCCCTGACTCACGTCGGGGTGAAAACACAAAAATCTGACAAGCTAGCTTGATCAGATTTTTTGTTTTAAGAACGCTGTTCTACAAGAACAGTGTCAGGGCATTTACAGCACGGGGCTTGAGGAAAAACTGAAAGTTAATCCCTTCTTCTCCACGTTAAAGCACAACAATACGCTGGGCAAAACGCTAAAAAGCCCTGCAAATGTATTTGCAGGGCTTTTTAGCTTGACCTTTTATATTTTCATAAATTAGACCCAAAATAAAATATATGTCTAGTAAGTTTTTTGGCAACAGTCTAAATAAAAATACAACTGAAAAAAAAGGAGGTAAACAAAAAATGTCAAACAAAAGCAATAAGCCTAAATCTTCGGGGGTTAGAAAAGTCGGAAGAGGCAATTAAGCTTTGTCATGAAAAAACTATTTGCTTTACTATGTGTCATGGGTGTCGTATTACCCTACTATAACATCTATAAGTTTATAGAAGCTAATCATTGGGAATGGTCAACGGCATTGTTTTTTGAACAAATCAATATGAATTATGGCATGAAGATTTTAAATGCTGACCTAACCGTAGCGGCGACAACCTTTTTGGTGTTTATCCTCTACAAATTAAAGGTAAAGTACATCAGCTTAAAACAGTTTTTAACGTACTTCGCTTCACTATTTTTAGTGGGCTTTTCACTAGCCTTGCCATTATACTTATACGACAACTATAAACGAGATTAAACGTATGAAATACGCTATTGTTAGTTTCTTTTTACTGTTGATTACCTGTGAAAAATCAACCCCTACTGAAGCTGTTCCGTTAAAAGGCCAGTGGGTGCTTGATAAAGCAATATGTTATTGCAATTTTGACGGTTATGTCTTTAACGCTAACCAGCTTTGGTTTTTAGATGAAAGCACACTGGTTAGCAAAGCGGCGGTGACTGATGCCGTTGTTATTTCAACATTGAATGTCCCAGAAAAATACTCCATAAATGATAATGTACTAACACTACACGTTACCAACAAAAAATACACCATAGAACACGAGAATGATGTACTGATACTCCATTATGTAGACGTGCCAGAAATTGCCGATGACGAAATTTCATATTATTTCAAAAAAGGAGCAGTCGCTAGTTCGTGTGTAGATCAAACCAATATGTTGAAAGAAATTGCTTGTACAAAAGATTACAGGCCTGTTTGCGGTTGTGACGGCATAACGTATTCCAACAAATGCGTTGCAACATATGATGGCGGAGTTACTTCATATGTAGAAGGATCCTGTAAGTAAACGCTTTTTGAAAAATTACACTATATTCGGTTTAACTTAAAACTCAAATACCATGAAATATCTACTTTTTTTACTCCTTATGGCACCGCTCACTTTTTTAAGTGCACAAAATTTTAGAGGACTTGACAAAAGTCCCATGGACAAAGCTTGGTATCCTGCAAGCTACCGCGTATCGGACAAAGTAGCAGCCATTACCTACAGTCGTCCACAACTAAAGGGGCGCAATTTTGCTGATATTGTCCCAAGTGGCAAAATATGGCGAACGGGAGCCAACGAGGCAACCGAACTTCGCGTGTTTAAACCTATTGCTATTGGAGATACTAAAATCCCCGTGGGAACCTATACTGTTTTTACCATCTTTGAAGCAGAAAGCATGACCTTTATTGTAAATTCGGTAACAAATAGTTGGGGTGCTTACTCTTATAATCAAGAAAATGATGTTGTTCGGCTTCGTGTTCCTGTGACAAATGCCGAAGAAGTTTTAGAAGCTTTTTCCATGACTTTTACAAGCGATGAAACGCCTCAACTGCACATGGGTTGGGCTACCCTTCGGGCAACGATACCCTTTGCGGAGTTATAAGCATGCTTATTGCTTTTTAAGCAGCCAAGACGACGATTGAATTTTATCGCCAAGACCATCAATTAGTACGATGCCAAGTTGGTCACATACGGGTCGTTCAGGGATGGTATCGTTGTTTTGATCACCGCCATTGGCAAAAGCCAACTGATATTCAGAACCAAATTCAGCGTGTATTTTTGCAATAGTTGCACATACTGTACGGTCTTGATCTACAGACAAAATGGCCTTGTCTACTACGCGCAAATTGGAGACAATATACATACGCTCCGCTTCATCTTGGAATTCTTTTGACCCTTTTAGTTCACGTTGGTAATCTGAATTGACAATCACAAACAGGGCGTCTCCTTGCTTTTTTGCGTTGTGAAAATATTCCAAATGCCCTTTGTGAATAGGGTTGAAATAACCGCTTACAATAATTGCTTTTTTCATGTGTCAAAGGTAGTGGGTTTTAAAATAATGACACAGCATTTGTGTGTCATTTGGAACATTTATAGACCAATAGATTAAATATGTTATTGGCGTTCCATATAAGCGTTCTATTTCATATTTTTACGCTTTGAACAAATACAACCAAAATGGCATTTGATATTGCAATGATAAAAGCTACTTACGCACGCCTTGCAGCGCGCGTTGAAGCAGCGAGAAACGTTACCAACAAACCCCTAACCGCTTCAGAAAAGATTTTGTACTCCCACCTTTGGGACGGTACTGCCAAAAAAGCATTTGGTCGTGGGGTTGATTATGTTGACTTTGCTCCCGACCGTATTGCCTGTCAAGATGCCACAGCACAAATGGCACTTTTGCAGTTTATGCAAGCAGGAAAACCTAAAGTAGCTGTTCCCACAACCGTACACTGTGATCACCTTATTCAAGCTAAAGAAGGTGCTAGTGCTGACCTAAAATCTGCAAACAATACCTCTGCTGAAGTATTTGATTTTTTGCAGTCTGTTTCAAACAAATACGGCATTGGTTTTTGGAAGCCAGGTGCTGGAATTATCCACCAAGTTGTTTTGGAAAACTATGCGTTTCCTGGTGGGATGATGATAGGAACCGACTCGCACACCGTTAATGCAGGCGGATTGGGAATGCTAGCCATTGGCGTTGGAGGTGCAGATGCCGTTGATGTAATGGCAGATATGCCATGGGAATTAAAGTTCCCAAAACTGATTGGTGTAAAACTTACTGGAAAGCTTAACGGCTGGACAGCACCTAAAGACGTTATTTTAAAAGTGGCAGGAATTCTTACCGTAAAAGGTGGGACGGGTGCCATTATCGAATACTTTGGCGAAGGTGCCGAAGCCATGTCATGTACAGGTAAAGGAACCATTTGTAATATGGGCGCCGAAGTAGGTGCAACCACATCCACCTTTGGCTACGATGCCGCTATGGAGCGTTACCTACGTGCCACTGGACGTGACGATGTAGCTGATGCTGCAAACGAAGTTAAAGAACACCTAACTGCCGATCCAGAAGTGTATCAAAACCCAGAGCAGTATTTTGATGAGATTATCGAAATCGATTTGAGTACGCTTTCGCCACATATCAATGGCCCGTTTACACCAGACCTTGCTACTCCTGTTGCTGAAATGGGCGAAAAAGCAAGCCAAAACGAATGGCCTTTAGACGTAGAATGGGGATTGATAGGCTCCTGTACAAACTCGTCTTATGAAGACTTATCTCGTGCGGCTTCTATAGCAAAGCAAGCGGTAGATAAAAAACTGATTACCAAAGCTGCTTTTGGTATCAACCCGGGCTCTGAGCAAGTACGTTACACTGCTGAGCGCGACGGCTTATTGCAAATTTTTGAAGACTTAGATGCCACTATCTTTACCAACGCTTGTGGTCCTTGTATTGGACAATGGGCACGGCAAGGTGCAGACAAACAAGAAAAGAATTCGATTGTACACTCATTTAACCGAAACTTCTCAAAACGTGCCGATGGAAATCCAAACACACATGCTTTTGTTGCATCGCCCGAAATGGTGGCTGCAGTAGCTATCGCAGGTCGTTTGGACTTTAATCCCATGACGGATACACTTGTAAATCAAGACGGTGAAGAAGTGCGTTTGGAAGCGCCAACTGGCATTGAACTCCCACCAAGCGGATTTGATGTAGAAGACAACGGTTATTTGGCTCCTGAAGAAGATGGTTCTGGCGTTGAAGTTGTTGTAAGTGAATCGTCTGAGCGTTTAGAATTATTAACGCCTTTTGCTCCATGGGATGGCGAAAACCTCAACGGTGCCAAATTGCTTATAAAAGCATACGGAAAATGTACCACAGACCACATTTCCATGGCTGGTCCTTGGCTGCGTTTTAGAGGACATCTCGACAACATCTCAAACAACTGTTTGATTGGTGCTGTTAATGCTTTTAACCAAAAAACAAACTTTGTTAAAAACCAACTCACAGGCGAATACGGTGGTGTTCCTGATGTACAACGCGCTTACAAAGCCGCTGGCATTGAAACTGTTGTAGTAGGTGACCACAACTATGGAGAAGGCTCTTCTCGTGAGCATGCAGCCATGGAGCCGCGTCACTTGGGTGTTAAAGTAGTGTTGGTAAAATCATTTGCGCGTATTCACGAAACCAACCTCAAAAAACAAGGGATGTTGGGAATCACGTTTGCAAATGAAGCGGACTATGATCTTATTCAAGAGGATGATACATTTAACTTTGTTGACCTAAAAGATTTTGCAGCTGGCAAGCCCATTACTATTGAGGTAACCCACGCCAATGGCGCTACAGATACGCTAATAGCAAATCATACATACAACGAAGCACAGATTGAATGGTTTAAGGCTGGTTCTGCATTGAATTTAATTAAGCGACAAAACAGCGCGGCTTAAGTTTTTTCTGCGCTATTTCGGTTGATCTAAACCCTTTAAAACCAGCTTTTTTAGGATATCATAACCCTGTTGATTTAGGTGAAGTCCATCTTGAAGCAGCACATCTTTTTTGATGTTTTCGCCATCCATAAGCTGTTCGTAAAGAGGCAGTTGATGCAAGTAGGGTAATGCTGTCGCAAGTGCAGACAGCCCTGCATTAATTTTTTGAATTTCAACAGCTTCGTTTCTTCGCTCAAAAGACGGCTTAATTGAAATGTTATAAATAATCGTTTTTGGAAATTTCGTGTGAATCATCTGCACAAATGCAGTTATGTCTGCTACAATCCGCGCTGCATCAAACCCCAATGTCAGGTCATTGCCTCCCAAATACAAAACAATAGCTTTGGGCGTATAGCCATCAAACAACGTGTCAAAATAATGTGTTAACGAGTGAATAAAAGCCCCGCCAAATCCTAAGTTTAAGGTGTTTAACATAGGTAAATCTTGCGCTAAATTCTTCCATAAGCGTATGGTGGAGCTTCCATAAAAAACGGTTAGTTCTTCTTTGTTTTTGAGTTGGGTTACTTTGCGTTTTAATACTGCTATTTCGCGTTCAAAGTGTTCTTCTTCTACACCTAATTTTTGTACCCAACCTTTGTACTTTTTATTTATTTTATTAACTACTCCCGAGAGCCTTGGATCATCTGCAGATTCAATCCCATAATCACGCATGGTAAACGGCGGCATGATTTGGCACTTGTAAGTAGCATCGTTTGGGAGTTTGTCAAAATCTACCATTACCAACGGTACGATTTTAGTCTGGGGGTGCATACTGCTGGCAAGTTTAAATATCCCTTCTCTAAAGGGGCCTGGTGAGTCCGCTGTTTTGTATGAAAGTCCCTCTGGGCTAAAAACCAATCCTGTTTGTTGGTGTAATACTTCTTGTGCTTTGGCGTAAAACATTTGGTTTTCGGCTTTAACGTCTTGTTTGCTTAAGTGTGCCGGTATGAAGCCTTTTGAATAAACACGTATGTATTTAAATCGATCGTAGTATGCTTTGTGGTGGTGCTCGTTAGGTAGCGAATGTCTTGCCACTCGTACGCCTGGCACACCATAGTATTTGTAAAGCAGACTGCTAATAAAATGGCTGTCCAATGTGATTTGAAAGTCGTCTGCTGCCATCAAATAAGGGTGGTTGTCCAAATGATTGTAAATGAAAATACTTCCTGGCTCATAGGGCAGGTATTCAGATCCCTTAATTTGAACATTCAATTTCTTGAAAATTTCTTGAAACTGTTGACCGCTCAATGTTCTTATGTCTTCATAAGAAGCTGCTGAAGGAGATTGTGTAATTTCTTGAAATGCTTGCTTAATCTTGTGGAGCAGGTACTGGTTTTGATTCATGATGCGCTGGTAGCAATACGTGATAATAATTTTTTTACTTGCGTTACGTTTTCGATGTAGTATTTAGCAGCCGTTGCCTTACGCCCTACCTTAACCGTATGTGCGTGTTCAGGAAGGCTAACAAACATATTTTCGTCTGTTACATCGTCGCCCAAACACAGCACAAAATCGTAATTCCCCTGGCCGTTAATCTCAAACACCGCACTTCCTTTATTCACTTTTTGATCTACGACTTCTAACGCTTTGTCCATGTCCAAAATAGTAAGATCATCTGAAAGTAGGCTGGAGAGAACCGTTTTGATTTCGACCACCCTGCCAGCAGCCAATTCGGGGTCTGTTTTTCGGTAATGCCAAACAAGGCTGTTGTGTTTTTCTTCAATAAACGTTCCTGGAGTACGATCAGTAAAGGCTTCAAAAATGGGCATGACATCCGCCATCCAATCTTTCCTGCCCGCAACAGTACCTTTCCAGTTTTTTCCTTTATACTTAATATAGTGTCCGTGCTCTGCTGCTAAGGTCAGTGGTAACGTATCAAACCATTTGTCTAAAAACGCTTGATCTCTTCCACTTACAATTGCAACATCTGTATTCGGAAGCGCACATAGAGATTTTATGAGCTTGAACAAGGAATTATCGGGGGTAGCGAGATCAGGTTTTTCGTTAAATTCAACCAGTGTGCCATCATAGTCTAAAAAGATCATGCGGCGAGCTGCCGTCGTAAAAGCGTCTACAATCGTATTTTGATGATGCTCATTTATTTGAGGAATGATGATTTCCTCTTTTGTTTCAGGCTTAGACTGAAGGGTGCGCATAAAGTCTTTTGCCCAATAGTCAACGGTGTAACGGCTTAATCGTTTTTGCATCCCAAAATTGCGACGCTTTTGTTCATCTATGGGCATGGTTATCGCTTGTAAAAGCGCGTCTGCCATGGCGTTTTTGTCAAATGGGTTAATAAGTATGGACTCAAACAACTCTTTGGATGCGCCTGCCATTTCACTCAAAATCAAAACACCATCGCCCTCCACACGAGTAGCAATAAATTCTTTGGCCACCAAGTTCATTCCATCGCGTACAGGCGTGATCATGGCAATGTCAGAAGTCATGTACAAATCAATCAAGTCATCAAAGCTCATGGCGCGGTAGTAGTACCAGATAGGTGTCCAATTAACCGTTGCATATTTACCATTTATACGCCCTACTAACTCATCGGTTTCCTTTTTGAGTTTTACGTATTCGGGCACATCCGAGCGCGATGGAACCGTGAGCATCAACAAGCGTACTTTTTCTAGATACTCTGGGTATTTGGTCAAGAAAAGATCGAAAGCCTTGATGCGGTTTACAACGCCTTTGGTATAATCTAATCGGTCAATAGAAAGTATCAGTTTCCCTGACTCAGCGCCTTTTTTGTGGAGTTCTAGTTGTTTTTTCAGCTCCGATTTTTCAGATTCTTTTTGAGTAAGGTGTGCTTTGGCTGCCAAGTGAAATTTGTCGTAATCAATTCCCATGGGAAAGGTGTCCACAACTACTTCACGAAATCCATTGATTATCCTATTAAATTGCACTTCTAAGCGTAGAATTCGCTTAACTGAGCTTAGGAAATGCCGCTCGTAATCGTAGGTATGAAATCCTATCAAATCAGCTCCTAGCATTCCTTGAAGAAGCGCTTCGCGCCACGGGAAGGTGCGGAAAATTTCAAACGATGGAAACGGGATGTGTAAGAAAAATCCAATGGTGACATCGGGGCGGACATCCTTTATCATTTTTGGACAAAGCAACAATTGATAATCGTGAATCCAGACCGTATCGCCTGGTGCGATATTTTCCAATACACGTTCAGCAAATTTTTTGTTTACCTCTACATAAGATGCCCAATGTGCTTCATTAAAAATGGAAAACTCAATAAAATAATGAAACAAAGGCCACAGGCATTTGTTTGCCAAGCCGTAGTAAAAATTCGCTACCTCTAATTCCGTCAACAAAACAGGAGCATAGTTATCTTCTTCTAACCCTTTGGCTAAAGGCGCCCATGCGTCTGACGCAATTTCGTCGATGCCAATACCGGGCCAACCCACCCAAAGCGAATGCTCGTGTTCGTGTACTGATTTCATTCCCGTTGCTAATCCACCACTGGTAGGTGTAAATTTGAAAGAATTTTCTACCTTAGATATTCTAATGGGGAGACGATTCGAAACAATGATATTCTTGGCCATTTACAAATTTTAAGTAAACATTTTGAACCACAATGTATGTCAAAAAAAAATCCTAGTCCACATTCTGAGAGTTTAAACTTAGGGATAATTGGAAATTGCAAATCTGCAGCACTAATAAATAGTGATTCCTCAATAGATTGGTGTTGTTTACCACAATTTGATGCTGCGTCTGTTTTTGGAAAAATTCTTGACGAAAATATTGGCGGGCAATTTAAAATTGAATGTGATTCTTCGTACATCATTACGCAGTCGTATGTTCACAACACCAGCATCCTTTGTACGCGCTTTTCTAACGGTCAAGACGCTTTTGAGGTCATGGATTACATGCCGCGCTACAAAAAAGAAGACAACGTATACTACGCCCCACCCGAAATTACACGCCTGTTAAAATACATTAAGGGCGCGCCAAAATTCCGTGTCATTTACGACCCTAGGTTAGAATATGCCGTAGGAGAAACCAAAACATACGTGAAGGAACATTTTATCGTAAGCGTCGTTGACGACAAAAATTACGATACCCTCTTTTTATATAGCGATTTGGATAAGAATGCCTTGGTTTCAGGACAAGAAATAAACCTTACGCAAGATCAATATATGTGTGTGTCATATAATGAGAAAATTAACCTTCCTAGCCTGGAGCATACGCTTTTTGAGTTTGAACGCACCAAAGTGTACTGGTTAAACTGGTGCCACAAAACGCCTACGTTTAAGCACTACAATGAAGAAATATTGCGTAGCGCCATGACGTTAAAGCTACTCACTTTCGAAAAAACAGGAGCCGTTTTGGCAGCAGCAACTACCTCATTGCCCGAAACCATTGGAGAGGTGCGCAATTGGGATTATCGCTTTTGTTGGATTCGAGATGCCTCCATGGTGATCAAGGTCATTGCAAAACTAGGACACACCCAAATTGTGAAAAATTTTATTCGTTATATCATTGATTTGGTTCCCGACAAAAACGAAAAGCTCCAAATCATGTACGGTATTAGCGGAGAAAAAACACTAACAGAAGAAACCCTCGAACATCTAGATGGTTATCAAGGTTCTAGACCCGTTCGTGTAGGAAATGCCGCATACACCCAAAAACAAAACGACATTTACGGAATTTTGATGGATGTGATTCATTATCAAATAGACAGTTATCCGCAAGACGATGAAAAACACGAGGAACTTTGGACCATTGTGAAGTCAATTGTATGGGTTGTGGATAACAACTGGAAATTAGCCGACAAAGGCATTTGGGAATTCAGGCATGAAGATCGCCATTTTACTTTTTCCAAACTTCTTTGTTGGGTGGCTGTAGACAGAGCTATTAAGATTTCCAACCTCATTGAAGGGGGTAAAAAAGCGTCCGCCAAATGGGCTGCACTACGCGATGAAATTCACAGCGATATCATGAAAAACGCATGGAACGAGAAAAAACAAGCCTTTACGCAGTCTTATCATTCGGAACACTTAGACGCTTCTGTGTTGTTGATGGAGTACTATGGGTTTATTGACGGTAAAGACCCCAAATATGTCAAAACAGTGAAGGCTATTGAAAAAGAGCTCATGCACGACGGACTGCTATACCGCTATAAAAATGAGGACGATTTTGGTCTTCCAAGCTCATCGTTTACCGTTTGCACATTTTGGTTTATCAACAGCTTGTATAAGATTGGCGAGGAAGAAAAAGCAAAGGCTCAATTTGACAAGCTACTCACCTACAGCAACCATTTGGGGCTGTTTAGCGAAGACATTGACTTTGACTCAAAACGATTGTTGGGGAATTTCCCACAAGCCTATTCACACCTTGCACTTATTGACAACGCCTTAAACTTTAATTAACAGGAATACCTCGATAAACGCAGCGTCTTTACAGCTCCTTAGAGTCCAGCCAATAAATTGCCAAGGCCGTCTTTAAACTGAAAGCCTTCCATGGTGCGGTATTTATTGAGCTTCTTGTGTGCCTCAAGACCCCACAACAAAAATTCCATCATAAAATAACGGTCTTCTGCGTGACAGTCGGCTTGATGTGTGGTTATGAGTTCTTCTAAATGCGGAACTCCCTTTAAGGTATCGTGATAGACATTATCAGGCAGGCTGTCTTCGACAAACAATTCATTGTCTCCGTAAAACCAACCCAACAATGGATCATAAGGCCCCTCTTCGTCTTGTTTCGCTAGTTTTTTAATTTCGGGGAAATAGTCTGGAAACAGCGTTTTTACAGCTTGATTAATCAAGTGAAACGAAATCTGTTCTGCGCCCTCTTGCTCCCCTTCATAGACCAATTCCACCTTACCGTTAATGGCCGGGATAATGCCTAAAAAGTCGGACATCCGCAGACAGGTATGTTGCTCGCCGCTCATCAACATGCGACGTTCGGCAGCGCTCATCAAATTTTCAAAAGCAGTAATGCTCATACGTGCGCTCACCCCACTTTTGGTGTCTACGTACTCGCTTTTGCGGGCTTCAAAACCAATTTGCTCCAAAATATCGCGTGCCAGTTCAGGAACGTGAATGGCTTCTTGAGCGGCTTTGTTGGTTTGGGTTTCTTGTCGTGTAATTGCTTTGGCGGTAGCCAAATTGTGCGGGTAATGGGTTAGAATTTGAGATCCAATACGGTCTTTCAGGGGGGTTACGATACTTCCTCGGTTGGTGTAATCTTCAGGGTTGGCCGTAAACACAAACTGAGTTTCAATGGGCAACCGCAACTTAAACCCGCGTATTTGTATCTCTTTTTCTTGAAGAATAGAAAACAGCGCCACTTGTATGCGAGCTTGCAAATCGGGGAGTTCGTTCAAAACAAATATGCAACGGTGTGCTCTTGGAATCATCCCAAAATGAATCACACGTTCATCGGCATATGACAATTTAAGGTTAGCGGCTTTAATGGGATCTACATCGCCAATAAGGTCAGCAACGCTCACGTCGGGGGTAGCCAATTTTTCAAAAAAACGATCGTCACGATGCAGCCATGTAACAGGCGTGGCATCTCCTTTTTCGGCAATAAGAGCTTTGGCATAATTGCTAATTGGAGCCAAGGGGTCATCGTTTATTTCGGAGCCTACCACTATCGGAATCCATTCGTCTAGCAAATGGGTAAGCTGTCGTGCCAAGCGTGTTTTGGCCTGACCTCTAAGCCCTAATAAGTTGATGCTATGCCCCGAAAGTAATGCACGTTCAACATCGGGGATTACCGTGTTTTCATATCCTAACAACCCTTCAAAGGTTGGTATGCCCCTTTGGATGCGCGCACGAAGGTTTCGTGCCAATTCTTGTTGAATGGAAACAGGCGTGTACTCTGTTTTTTTTAGGGCGCCTAATGTGGTGTTTTCTTTCATCTATTTCAATCGTTTTTTTCTGTTTTGCTCATAGTCTTCAAAAATCATTTCGCCAAGCCCTTTGAGTCCCGTAAAAAAGGCTTTTCCTTTATTGGCTTCCGTAAAGTTGCGAACGAACTCTTTTAGGTAGGAGTCTTGTGCAATCATAAAGGTGGTGATGGGAATGTGCAGCTTGCGTGCTTGTCGTGCCATGTTGTAGCATTTGTCTACGATAAAGTCGTCGAGGCCCATGCTGTTTTTGTAATAGGTACCATCGGGATTTTTAAAACAACTGGGCTTGCCGTCGGTAATCATAAAAATTTGCTTGTTGCTGTTTTTTCTTCGGCGCAGCAAATCCATCGCCAAGGTCAACCCAGCAACGGTGTTGGTATGATAAGGACCCACTTGCAAATAGGGAATATCTTTAAGAGCGATGGGCCAAGCATCGTTTCCAAACACCAAAATATCCAGGGTGTCTTTGGGGTAGCGTGTGGTAATAAATTCGGCCAATGCCATGGCTACTTTTTTGGCGGGGGTGATGCGATCTTCGCCGTATAAAATCATGCTGTGACTGATGTCGATCATCAAGACCGTACTCATTTGCGTGTTGTAATGGCTGTCTTCTACTACCAAGTCGTCGTGATGCAAGTTAAAATCTGCGCCTGCCGTACGTATTTGCGCATTGCGCAGGCTCTCGGTCATGGATATTTTTTCGAGGGGATCGCCAAATTGATATGCCTTAAATTCCCCTGTATCATCTGCGCCCTGCCCAGTGCTTTTGGTTTTGTGGTTACCGCTACCTGCTTTTTTTAGTTTGCCAAAAATCTGCTTAAGGGCGTGTTCGCGCAATAACTTTTCGGTTTTGGCGGTGAGTGCCATGCCGTCGCCGTCGCCACTACCATCGCCTTTTGGTTGGATGTAGGCGCGTTGCAAAAGGTCTTCGATAAAATCGTCTATGGTGTATGCTGCGTTGGTTAGCCCGTATTCCTTGTCCAATTCACGCAACCAATCAATGGCTTCGTCAAAATCGCCAGAGGTATGCGTGATCAACTCTTTGAAAATTTCAAAAAGGCGCTCAAAGGGTGTTTGGTGCTTGGGCACGTGTTGTGTAAACGTAATCCCAGTAGCGGACAAGTTTAATTTCATAGCTCTGTAAATGTAGTAAAATCCTTTACAATTTGAATGCTTAAAAACATGTGAAATGCTTTATGTGGTATAATCTTACTACCTTTAAGAGCACGAATGCATGAATAACGGGGGTAAGTTCTCCCCACTTTAACGAAGTTCCTTATGAAACGAATCTATCAACTCTTGATTTTAACAGTATCGCTAACGGTACTCAGTGTTTGGACCTTCCGAATAAACCAAGCATCGTTATTTGGGATGAATTTTAGAGGGGGCAATGCCGTCAATTTGTTGGAAGAATTTCACAACTACGGCCTTAGTAAATCAACGATGACAATTGTGGGAATTTTTAAAGTTACCGCAGCCATTTTGCTAATCGTGGGATTGCGCTTTAAGAAGTTTGTTGTTCCCGCCGCTACGCTTATGGCGGTATTTATGTGTGCAGCTATTTACTTTCACCTCAAAATAAGTGACCCCGTACTACCCACAGCGCCATCAACATTGATGTTGTTGAGCTGTATTGCCATTATCAGTTTAAGCAAGCGAGGGGATATTGTGTAACCCGCAACTATTGCTATTTTAAAACAGGTTTCAATCTTAAAACTGGGGTAACATGAAAATGGTACCTTTGTGAAAATTGCTTATGAAAAATCTGGTTATAATCGGTCACCCAGACCAAGCTTCCTTTTGCTATAATGGAATCTTTAAAACCATTGTTGCTAGTTTAGAACACGCCAATGAAGACGTTGAAATTGTTGACTTATATCGCGATAGCTTTACCCGTCCTAGAGATGCTGTAATTGCAAGGTATAAAGAACTTGTTACGTGGTCGGAGCGTATTTATTTTGTGTCTCCCGTGTGGTGGTTTCGGCTTACCCCGCGCATGGAAATCTTTTTTGATGAAGTGTTAACCCCGGGCTTTGCCTATAAATTTGTCAATGTGACCAAACTATACGCCTATCCAAAACCATTTTTAAAAGACAAAAAAGTACGCACCTACGTGACCCACGGCGCACCAGCATTGCCAGTAAGAACGCTTTACCTCAATTCGGTTAAGCTA
Source organism: uncultured Flavobacteriaceae bacterium (assembly GCA_938092005.1). Taxonomy (GTDB): domain Bacteria; phylum Bacteroidota; class Bacteroidia; order Flavobacteriales; family Flavobacteriaceae; genus UBA7446. The sequence continues at coordinate 13,795 of CALKOU010000006.1, forward strand.
CGCTTAGTAATGGGGGTTTATTCGTTTGTATTTGGATGGAAACGTTCGTTGTTTACCAAAACCAAGCAGTTTTGGTCGGTGCCTTTTGTTACAGACGCCAAGCGAAAAAAATACTTAGATGTAGTACGCAAAGATGTATTACGAGACATTAAAAAAGCAGCCTAATTTGATATGACAGCATTAAAACACATACTTCTAACCACTTCGATTATACTATCTTCATGGATCATGGCACAAGACACTGAAATACAACCCTACGAAGTCATCAAACAAATTGATAGTGTTGAAATACGCTTTTACCCTAGTGCTACCTTGGTAGAAACTAGCGGTGGTGGCAACTTTGGCAAATTGTTCCGATACATTTCGGGGGGCAACGATTCTGAAGCCAAAATTGCCATGACAGCTCCGGTATACATGAGCGAAGACAAATCGGAAATGGCATTTGTTATGCCGGTTTCAGTACATCAAAACGGCGCTCCAAAACCCAAAGGCGAAAACGTGAAGTTGCGCGTTACCGAACCGCGCTATGTAGCAGCTATTCGTTATTCGGGCTATACCAACAGCAGCAAAGAAAGCCTACATAAAAAACGCCTTCTGGAAATTTTACAAACCAACGGTATTGAAGCCACAGGAGTTGTTGAAATTCTGGGCTATGACAGTCCGTATAAATTCTACAACCGACGCAATGAGGTCATGGTTGAAATTGCGTATTCCAACTAATTATACCAAAATGCCCATAGAAGAAAAGCTCAATGCGTGGTCGCACGGTGTAGGGGTTGGCTTGGGGATAGCCGCCTTGGTCCTCCTGCTTGTGGGCGTGGATACCAACAACCCTTGGGGGCTGTTTAGTGTGATTATTTATGGGCTCTCCATTATTTTGTTGTTTTTGGCATCTACCTGCTATCACGCCATAACATCAAGCAAGCGCAAGCACTATTTTCGGATTGCCGATCACATTGGTATTTATTTGTTGATTGCAGGTACTTATACCCCTGTGTTGCTCCTTGTCATTCCCAACGGCTTGGGCTGGACCTTGTTTTGGGTCGTATGGGGCATTGCCGCGTTTGGCCTGCTTTTAAAACTCTTTTTTACGGGCAAGTTTGAACGCTTTTCCACCTTTTTATACCTCGCTATGGGCTGGTTGGCCATTATCCCCTATGGCGAACTTACCGCAGCCTTAGACCCCAAAGGATTGGCATGGCTGATGGCCGGAGGCGCAGCCTATACCGTTGGGGTGGTGTTTTATGTGGTTGAGCGCATTCCCTACAACCACTTTATATGGCATTTGTTTGTCTTGGGCGGTGCCGCCTGCCATTTTGTGATGGTGTATGGCTATGTGATTTAGGAAATTTTTTTTAGCACTTTATAACGCTTCTTTCCCTGTAAAACACGGTTCATTTTTTTTACTGTATAATTTAACTAACTTTCACGTTTTCTGAGCCTTATATTTTTTGTTTTTCACATTTTTTTTTAGTTTAGGACTCCCTTAGTCTTAAGCTTATTAAAAACCTGGTCTTTATTTTCTTTCTCTTTTTTAGCACTACCCTTATCGCACAAGACATTGCGTGGCAGCAAACTCTTGGTGGTGTGCGTGAAGAACATTTATTTGATGCCATTAGCACCTATGACTATGGTGTGTTGCTCGCGGGCAGCTCTGTTTCTGAAGCCAGTGGGAATAAAAAAGACGGCAGCCAAGGCGACTTGGACTATTGGTTGTGGAAAATGACCGAAAACGGCAAACTGGAATGGCAAAAAAACTACGGCGGTGCTGGGAACGACTACCTCTATTCTGTAGCCTATACCCAAGACAGCGGCTATATACTGGGCGGTTCTTCCGACTCCCCCAGAAGTGATGCTAAAGATACCGACAGCTTTGGCAAGCGTGATTTTTGGATCGTAAAGCTAAACCCCCCTGGCGCGCGTCTGTGACGCGTGACTATCTTAAAAAGTCCTATATTTAAGTTTCCAAAATCCTACTTATGACACACAAAACCATAGCTTATTTTAATAGAAATTATCACGGATACAGAGCGCTTAGGGTTTCTTGCTTAATTTCTTCCCAACTATACGATTTTCCCTCTTCTGAAAGGTAGCGATTCCTTCGTCTATCTAATTCATTGATTTGGTCTTCCGTTAGAATTGAAGAAGAAAATTCGTTGGTTTTATAGTTATCAATTGCCTCAACGATGTATTGGAGGAGTCCAATATCAGCCGATTTTATAGATTTAGATATCAAATCTCCCTGCCCCTAAAAACAACATTTGCATGAATCTAAAACCTCACAAAAAAATCCCATTCGTTTTTCTATTTTTGCCAAAACCTTTGCATGAACATTCTTATTCTTGGCGGCGGCGGTAGAGAGCATACCTTTTGTTGGAAACTTTCCCAAAGCACACAGCAACCCAACTTATTCATTGCACCCGGAAACGCCGGCACCGCGCAATTGGGTACCAACCTATCCATCAATCCAACTGACCTAGAAGCTGTAGCCACAGCGGCCACCACCCATGCCATTGACCTTATTGTGGTAGGACCCGAAGCCCCCTTAGTAGCCGGTATTCACGATCACATTGCCAGCCACCCAACGCTAAGCCATATCCCCGTCATTGGTCCAAAACAAGAAGCCGCCCAACTTGAAGGGAGTAAGGCTTATGCCAAGGCTTTTATGGAACGCCACAACATCCCCACAGCACCCTACAAACAATTTACTGCTCAAACGCTAAGCGATGGGTTGACCTATCTGGAAACCATTCCTGCGCCCTATGTGCTAAAAGCCGATGGTCTAGCCGCAGGGAAAGGCGTACTCATCATCCATGAACTGGAAGAAGCCAAAGCAGCACTTACCGACATGCTGGCCAACAAAAAGTTTGGCGCAGCAAGCGAACAGGTCGTCATCGAAGGATTTTTGGACGGGATTGAGCTGTCATGCTTTGTATTAACAGATGGCAACAGCCATGTGACCTTTCCCTTTGCCAAAGACTATAAACGCATTGGCGAGGGCGATACCGGACTCAACACCGGCGGAATGGGAGCCGTTTCACCCGTGCCTTTTAACGATGCTGCGTTCCAACAAAAAATTCACGACCGCATTATTACCCCCACCATGGAAGGGCTTAAAAAAGACCAGCTCGACTTTGTGGGCTTTGTCTTTATTGGGCTGATTCGTGTAGGCGACGATCCCTTTGTGATTGAGTATAACGTGCGCATGGGCGATCCCGAAACCCAAGTGGTACTGCCGCGTATCGAAAATGATATGGTAGCACTGCTTACCGCAACTGGCGAAAAGCGATTACACGAGGTTGAATTAAACATCAGTGCGCAAGCTGCCGCTACCGTTGTGGGTGTAGCCGGAGGCTATCCCGAAGCCTATGGAAAAGGAGACGTTATTACAGGAATTTCATCTGATGGTTTGATTTTTCATGCCGGCACTACAACCGCAAATGGCAATGTGGTAACCAACGGCGGACGCGTACTTGCCTCCACAGGCTTTGGTGCCGATGTGCACGAAGCACTTACGGAAGCCTACGCAAACCTATCAAACGTAACGTTTGAAGGCATGTATTTTCGAAAAGATCTAGGTTTCGATTTATAGAAACGAATGTGCCGTAGAATCGCGGTCTTCTTCGTTATTGTCGTTAAATTTCTTTAACTGGCTTAACCAGTAGAATAGGCCTACAAAGCCAATAAACATAAAAAACCAATTGAACAGGTTGGCAGAAAACCAACTCGTGAGTTCAAGTTCACGCAGCATGTTCAAAGGAATAAAAAGAAGTTCTTCAAATAGGTAGGCAATCGCTTCAAAAAAGGCTTTCATAATTGTGGTTTTGCAGGACAAAAATACAGCTAAAGTTGGCGCAATGCAAATACTAGATAGCTTTTAGATTTTGCGCTATCTTTGGCAAAATATTTTGTTATGAATAGCGCACATGCGTTTCAAATTTTTGAGCAAAGCATTGCTCAGTATCACGTTCTCGACACGGTAAATCAACCCTTTGAAAATCCGTTTGATGCCAAAACATTAGACCATTTGTTGTACCGTAAAAATTGGATTGATACCGTGCAATGGCATTACGAAGACCTGATTCGTGAACCCAGCATTGACCCAGTAGCAGCGCTTGAGCTTAAACGCAAAATTGATGCTTCTAACCAAGACCGTACCGATATGGTGGAATACATCGACAGTTATTTTTTACAAGAATTTAGCGCCGTTAACCCCCTACACGATGCGACCATCAATACCGAAAGTCCGGCTTGGGCTATGGATCGCTTGTCTATTCTAGCGCTTAAAATCTACCACATGCAAGAGGAATCCAACCGTATCTCTGCATCGGACAACCACCGTGCCGCTTGTGCCAAAAAACTAGCGGTATTGCTCGAACAAAAAACAGATTTATCCACCGCCATTGACCAACTGCTAGACGATATGGCTGCTGGAAAAAAATACATGAAGGTGTATAAACAAATGAAAATGTACAACGACGAATCGCTAAATCCCGTGTTGTACCAGAACAAATCATAATGGCAAGCCAACACATTTTGGTGCTTCGTTTCTCGGCTTTGGGCGACGTGGCCATGTGTGTTCCCGTTTTGCGTTGCCTGTCACAAGCCTATCCCGAATTGCGCCTAACCGTGGTTACCCGAAAACGGTTTGCGCCCCTATTCGAAGAACTGCCAAACGTAGCGGTTTTCACCCCCGACTTTAAGGGAATACACAAAGGCATCCGTGGTCTGTTTCGCCTCTACAAGACATTGCTGAAATTACAGCCAACTGCCATTGCAGACATCCACAACGTACTGCGTACCAAAATCCTTAGAACCTATTTTGCGCCGCGCTTTTGGATTCGAAAAGCCGCACTTGACAAAGGCAGAAAAGCCAAAAAACAACTTACACGAGCCCAGCCAAAAACCCTCGTGCCCCTCGTGCCACAAGTACATCGCTATGCGCAAGTGTTTGAACGATTAGGGTTTCCCGTTTCGCTAGATGCGCACGAATTTCCACCCAAAGCCTTGTGCCCCAATATAGCGGCACTCCGTTTAGACCAAACAAAAAAATGGGTAGGTATTGCCCCGTTTGCAGCGCACCAAGGCAAGCAATATCCCCTAGACCTAATGCAACAAGTCATTGCTTATTTGCAGCAAGACCATCATATTATCTTGTTTGGGTTTGGCAAGAAGGAACGAGAACAACTCGACATTTGGGCTACTGCTTACAAAAACGTGGTCAATGCCGCCGGGGTTTACGCTTTTGAACCCGAGTTACGCCTTATTGCGCAACTCGATTTGATGCTATCCATGGACTCGGCTAACGGACATCTCGCCGCCAATTACGGGGTGCCTGTGATAAGCCTTTGGGGAGCCACACATCCGTGTTTGGGTTTTGCGCCTTTTGGTCAACCTTCAAAAAATAGCCTTGTGGCAGACCGCAATCAATATCCATTTTTACCTACTTCGGTCTATGGAAATAAAATCCGTAAAGGCTACCAAGATGCCATGCGCACCATTGACCCGAAAACGGTGATTGAGTTGGCGCTAGAGGCGTTGAAGATATCAACCTAAAAAATATATCTTTGTTAGCATAACAACCCAACATGCTAAAACGCTTTTTATACTTACAACAAAAATCCTTTTTCCGTGGCGCAGGAGTGGCAACTAATGTGTTGCAAAAAATACTTAGAGGTTTTGTTTGGGTTTATTTTGCTTTTGTGTTTACAGGCTTGGCTTTTATTGCATTCCATTACCCGCAAGAGGAACTTGGTGTTGACCCGCTGGTGCATGCAAACGGATACGTACTCTATGGGTTTGTTTATTGGCTTGTGATGCGCTACTTTTTTCAAAAAATGCCGTTGGTACATACACAACCGCTGCTGGTGCTCCCCGTTTCAAAAAACAGCATCATTCGCTTTGGTCTTTTTAAAACCCTCTTCAGTTTTTTTAACCTAGGAAACCTATTCTTTTTTATTCCGTTTGGCGTGCTGCTGATACAAGAAGACTACACTGTTAGTGGCGTTATTGGGTGGTGGGTTTCACTAGCCAGTATCATTTTGCTTACGAATTTTCTAAACATCATGCTTAACAGTATTGATCGTGTATTGTTTATCGTCGCTAGTGTTTTGATTGGTTTTTTTGCGCTTCAATATTTTGAGGTTTTTGACCTAAGTGCCTATACCGCCCCCGTATTTATGGCTCCCTATAACCAACCGCTTTGGGCATTGGTTCCTGTTGGCCTTTTGGCAGTAAGCATACGGTGGAGTGTCCAATATTTTAAGCAACAGCTTTACCTAGATAACCACGAGAAAAAAAGCAAAAAAGAAAAGCACCGTTCCATGGAGTTAGGTTGGCTAGATGGCTTTGGACGTTTGGCTGTATTTCTGCGCAACGACATCCGCCTTATCATGCGTAACAAACGCGCACGCATGACCGTTTGGATGGGTTTTGCCTTTGTTTTTTATGGTTTTCTCTTTATGACGGACATCTATAGTGGTGCTGTTTGGCAAATTTTTGTGGGTATTTTTGTAACGGGTGGATTTTTGTTCAGCTTTGGTCAATTTGTACCCAGTTGGGACAGCAGCTACTACCCCTTGATGATGACACAAAACGTCCCATACAGAGAATACCTCACCTCAAAATGGTGGTTGGTAGTCGTGGGTACGCTAGTGGGCATGCTATTAGGGAGTATCTACGCCTTTTTTAGTTGGGAAACCTATTTGGCCATACTGGCAGGTGGCGTCTATAATATTGGCGTCAACGCGTATTTGGTGTTGCTTTCAGGTGCCTACACCCGTACACCCATTGACTTGACTTCAACCCAAAAAGCTTTTGGTGATAAAAAATCCTTTAACCTTAAAACATTGTTGTTGAGTGTTCCAAAAATTGCACTTCCCATGTTTATGTTTTACGTTGGCGTCATTCTTGGCGGCAAACTTTTGGGTATTGGAATGATTGCTGCCACAGGAATCGTCGGCTTTGCGCTACGCAATGTGGTGTTTAAATGGATTGAACACATCTACAAAAATGAAAAACACCTCACGCTTGAGGCCTACAAACAAAAGAACGCATGATTGAAATAAACGCTCTTTCAAAAAAATACGGAGAACAAACGGTGCTAGACATTGATCAATTGGAAATTCCTAGCGGACAAACATTGGGGTTGGTGGGTAACAACGGTGCTGGTAAGACCACGCTCTTTAGCCTTATGTTAGACCTTATTGCTCCCACTACAGGACAGGTAAGCAACAATGGAAGTGTAGTGCAAGAAAGTGAAGGTTGGAAACAACACACCGCCGCTTTTGTTGATGAACAATTTTTGATTGGATACCTCACGGCAGAAGAATATTTTAATTTTATTGGCGGGCTTCGCGACATGAGCAAAAACCAAGTAACCACAGCGCTTGATAAATACCGCGATTTTTTTCACGGAGAAGTATTGGGGCAAAAAAAATACATTCGTGACCTCTCCAAAGGAAATCAAAAAAAGGTAGGTATTGTGGGTGCTTTACTGTCCGATACGCCTTTGGTTATTTTAGATGAACCCTTTGCTAACCTAGACCCAACCACACAAATCAGGTTGAAAAATCTATTAAGAGAAGAAGCTAGCGCGACTGGAAAAACCTTTTTAATCTCCAGCCATGACCTGCAACATGTAACCGAAGTTTGCGACAGAATAGTAGTGCTTCACAAAGGAAAAATAGTACGAGATAACAAGACCTCCGCCAAGACACTTCAGGAACTTGAAGCCTTTTTTCATGAACAGTTGTAGTTTCTGTATACTAAACCTTGAATTTTTAAGTTTTTATCATAGGTTTACAATATGAGAAAAGCAGTTCTTTTTTGCGCAATAATACTGGTCGCCGTAGGGTGTTCTACCAAAAAAAATACTGCTACAAGTCGGTTCTATCACAGTACAACTTCAAAATTTAATCCCTTATTTAACGGAGAAGAAGCGTTGCGCTACGGTCTTCTAGACATTACGCAAAGCTACCAAGACAACTATTGGCTGCGCTTGCCCGTTGACCCTTATGTGTTGCCAGACCCCTATGATGATGAAGGCGCTACCAACGAATTTTTTGATCGGGCGCAAGAAAAAGCCATCCTCACCGTACAAAAGCACTCCATGCTTATCAAAGGAGCGCAACATAACAAACAAATTGCAAAAGCGTATTTGATACTAGGCAAAGCGCGCTATTACAATGGAAAATATCTGCAAGCGATTGAGGCATTTACCTATCTGATTAAAAACATGGTAAATGCAGAACAAACTGTAGAAGCCGAACTGTGGCGTGCCAAGTCATACTTGGCTATGGGACAACACGATCGTGCCATAAGAGAGCTAACCAATTTGACGCAAGTTGCCGCATTGGAACCTAAGCAATATGCTGTGGCACAAGCAGCGTTGGCCGATGCTCTTCTTCGAGAAACGCAAGACAGCATTGCAACAGTAGCCCTTACAAAAGCCATGGCAACGGAAAAATCAGCGGCAAAAAGAGGACGATATGCCTATTTGTTGGGACAGCTGTACGAAGATTTAACATATGCAGACTCGGCTATTGTAGCCTACCAAAACGTTTTGGATTTAAACCGTCGCATTCCTCGAGAATTGTGGATTCACGCTAGGTTGGCACAACTACAAAACAAGACCCCACAAGACGAAAAAACGCTTCTTGCTTACCGCAAGCTTTTACGGAGTGATGAAGACCGAAGGTTCCGAGATAAAATTCACTATTTCTATGGTACCTATTTGCTAAAAGGTAGGGATACGCTCAATGGAGAAGCCTCACTAAAAGCATCGCTAGAAACCAAAACTCAAGACCGCTACCTAAAATCGTTGATTTATGAACAGCTGGCTAGCAACCGTTTGGAACAAGTTGCCTTTGTTGATGCAGGGGCATATCTAGACAGCACCTTGCAAAACCTCACGGATAAAACACGCCGGTTTAGACGCATTACACGACAACGCAAAAAACTCGATGATATCATCAGCTACGAGAAAACCATAGCCGAAACCGATAGTATAATGGGAATGATGCGCATGACTGCGGATGAACAAAAAGCCGTTGTTGAAGCGTATATTCAGAAACGCATCGCGGAAAAAGAAAAAGCGGAAGCAGAAGCCAAAACAGCAGAAAGCGGTACTGTGGTTGCCTTAGGAGATTTTTACTTCTACAACAGCCGTCAGGTGGAAAGAGGTAAACAGCTGTTTCAACAAACATGGGTGAATGTTGCACTAGCCGACAACTGGAAATACGAACCTACCAAAAATACAGCCCTTGCTCAAGATACAAAGACAACGGACGATTCGGAAAATACAATTGATCCCGAATTTGACCCGCAAACCTATTTGGCGCAAATTCCTCCAACCGAAGCACTCGATAGTCTTCAACAACTACAACACCAAGCGTACTTCCAAGCAGGCTTAGCGTATAAAGAGCAATTCAAAATCAATGCATTTGCCGTTGACCGCTTCACGTCGCTACTAGCCGCTAAGCCAAACGAAAGCTATTACCCACCAACATACTACCACTTGTTTGAATTGCATGAGGGAAATCGAGTGGAGCAACAAAAATGGCGCGCGAAAATTGTGTCACAATATCCGGATAGTGATTATGCTAAAATAATTGAAAATCCAAGTGCCTTGGCTCAGACGATCGAAGAAAATGAAGCCGCATTAGCTGCTGCTAAAAAACAATTTGGAGCACAAGAATTTGAAGCAATCATTGCACAAAGCGAACGCTTTATTCCACAACTTACCGATTCCGCTTTACAAGCCAAATGGGCATTGCTGCGCGCTACAGCTCTGGGCAGACTAGATGGACTAGAAACCTATAAAGCAGCATTAACAACTTTGGTGCAAACCTATCCTAAAACCGAAAGTGCCAAAAAAGCACAAACACAACTTGACGGCTTTGAAGTTTACAATACCATAGACCCAAGTGCTAACGAAAAAGCCAAGTGGGTACTGATTAGAACACCATTGGAAAACGATCAATCTCAAGAGGATAAAAAATGGTTGGAAGAATGGTTAAGCGAGCAAGGCATTGATAAACAATTGCGTGTTTCTATTGACGTTTTTGATCGCAATACTGAAATTTTAGTCGTTCATGGATTTAGCTCTACAAACAGCGCCAAAGAAACGGCTGCATTAGTTACTCGAGCTAATACGCGTTTGCTGGCGTCTAAAAATATTGTAGTTTTGGCGTCCCAGTATCGCAACGCATTTGTTAGTAAGCGTTTGGAACAGTTGGAAAATTAAAAGACATGTTTTCAGATAAAAAACATAAGAATATGGACTCAAATAAGAACAACGTAAAAATCAATTTTATTGAACCCAACACGCGAATTGTTGGTGAAATTGAATCAAAATCTGATTTTCGTATCGACGGTAACCTGGAAGGGAAAATTAACACTTCTGGGCGTGTAGTAATAGGAAAAGAAGGCACTGTTCAAGGTGAAGTGCACTGCGGCTACGCAGATATTATTGGCAATTTTAATGGTAATTTACACGTAAATGGGTTGCTTACCATAAAATCTGACGGTATTGTAGAAGGACAGGTAACTGTGGGTAAATTGGCAGTTGAATCAGGCGCTACGCTAAATGCACAATGTAGCATGAAAGCTGCCGCCGTAAAGTCTTTAGTTGATGAAAAAGCCGGAAAAGCCGAAAAAACGGCCTAAAACTTGGGCTGTACTTTCGGGTATTGGCGCTCAAATGGGCGTGAGTCTTTACTTAGCCTCTCGTTTGGGAAAATACCTCGATGCTTCCTGGGAAACAGGAAGAACCTTTACGCTAATCATCTTAATGCTGGTCTTGTTTGCCAACATGTATTGGCTTATCAAATATCTAGAACGGTTTAATTCGTGAAACGCAGCATTCGCCATATGGTGCAGCTCTTGGCTGTAATGTGTGTTGTTGGAAGCATACATTTATTTACTATACTTAGTGTTGATTATATTTTTAATACCAAACTGCTTTTCATCTTATATGTTGTCAATGCACTTTTAGCCTGTTTGGGCTATATCGCTATACGCCTTATGTTCGCCCTTAAAACACAGGCCGAAGGCTTTGCGTTTCTGTTGGGAAGCTTTATCAAGTTAGGGGTAATGTATGCTTTGTTTTTATCAAACGACTTCTTGACAAGTGGCAATCCTAAAGAAGTATTTATCCACGTTTTTATCCCGTACGCCATAAGTCTTATTTGGGAAATTAAAGTATTGGCAACTGTCCTAAATGCACCCCAAAAAACAACCTCGTGATTTTAGCCATTTAAGCTTTTTTTCTTTTAGCTAAAAGTGTACATTTGCAGCTGTTTTAATAAAGCACATTTGGTGCATTAAACATAAAATTTGAAACGAACGCTTTTAGTCCTTTTTACGCTCAGTCTTTCATGCAACGCTTTTGCCGTTTCTTCAGCAAAAGAAAAAGAACAAAGTGGGTCTTTGAAAGATGAAATCAAGGCTTACATTCAACATCACCTAAAAGACTCACACGACTTCTACTTAGGGTCTTACAAAGAAGGTGAAAAAAAGAAATACATCGGATATATTGGGCTTCCTGTAATTTTATGGGATAACGGACTGGTGCTGTTTTCTTCATCTAAGTTCAAGCACGGCAAAGCAGTGGTTTCAAAAGGGAGCAATCACTACAAGCTTTATCACGGAAAAATTTACAAAACAGATGCTGAGGGTACCATCACGTACGATGAGGAACATCATCCTGTTAATGAAAAACCATTGGATTTATCCATGACCAAAAGCGTTACAACCATGTTGTTAACGGCTTTGTTTATGTTCTTTTTGTTTCGTTCGCTAGCGCAATCATACACCAAAAACGGGGGTATTGCAGCTGGCATTGGACGTTTCTTTGAGCCTATTATTTTATATGTACGCGACGATATTGCCATTCCTAATATTGGCAAAAAACACCACGGACGCTACATGAGCTTTTTACTAACCGTATTTTTCTTTATTTGGTTTCTTAACTTATTAGGGCTTACGCCTCTAGGAATTAATGTTACAGGAAATATTGCAGTTACTTTTGGATTGGCGTTAATCACCTTTTTGTTGACCAACCTAACGGCAAATAAAAACTATTGGGCGCATATTTTTTGGATGCCAGGAGTGCCCATTCCAATGAAAATACTTCTCATGCCAATTGAACTACTTGGCGTGATTATCAAACCGTTTTCACTGTTGATTCGTTTGTATGCAAACATGCAAGCAGGACACATTGTATTGATGAGCCTCATTGGGCTTATGTTTATTTTTAACAACTGGTTAGGAAGCAGCCTTTCGTTTGCACTGGCGTTTGCTATCTCACTTATCGAATTATTAGTGGCTGCTTTGCAAGCCTATATTTTCACTATGTTATCGGCACTCTATTTTGGATTTGCCGTTGAAGAACATCATGATGAAGCGCATTAAAAACAATTATTAACAACTAAATATATACACATGGAAATTCCATTAATCGTAGGTGCAGGACTCGTCGTAATCGGCGTAGGTTTGGGGATCGGAAAAATCGGTAGCTCAGCTATGGAAGCAATTGCTCGTCAACCAGAAGCATACGGGAAAATTCAAACAGCGATGTTGATTGCAGCCGCTCTTATTGAGGGGATTGGATTTGCAGCACTATTTGCTGTATAACAACACTATAAGTACACGACAGGCAGTAGCTAGGCTGCTGCTTGTCACACTTAAATGATAACCCTATGGAAAAATTATTAGGCGAATTTTCGTTTGGTTTGTTCATCTGGCAAACTGCAATTGTAGTGGCACTTATTTTCTTGCTGCGCAAGTTTGCATGGAAACCCATTCTAAACACCATTAACGAAAGAGAAGAAGGAATTCGTTCTGCGATGGAGTCTGCAAAACAAGCACGCGCAGAAATGGAAAGCTTACAAGCCGATAACGAACGTATTCTTAAAGAAGCCCGTGCCGAAAGAGACGGTTTACTTAAAGAAGCGCGCGAACTGCGACAAAAGATGATTGACGATGCAAAAGGCGAAGCCAAAGCACAGGCAGATCAACTTATTGCGCAAGCTAAAGAAGCTATTGAAAGTGAAAAGCAAGTAGCCATTACATCACTTAAAAATGAAGTAGCGGATTTATCACTTCAAATTGCTGAAACGCTAACGAAAGAACAACTTTCGTCAGATAAAAAGCAAACTGAATTGGTACAAAAACTCCTTAAAGACGTAGACCTAAACGCATGATAGGAACTCGAGCAGCATTGCGATATGCCAAAGCAGCCGTACAAAAGGCCATTGAAGATGGTCAGTTGGAAGCATTAGCTAAAGACATGGAAACTGTGTACGACACCGTACAAAGCAACCGTGATTTGGAAGCTGTTTTGCAAAGCCCTGTTATTAGCAGTGATTTGAAGCACAATGCGCTTCAAGCTGTTTTTGCACAGTGTAGCGATGCCGGAAAAAACCTATTGCGCTTGGTAGCGGAAAATAACCGCACACACCACTTAGACGGTATTGCATTTAAAGTTAAAGAGTTGTACCAACAACATTTGGGATTGGTAGAGGCCGTTGCCACAACAGCCGTGCCCATTACTCCCGAATTGGAAAAAGAAATTCTGGCAAAAGTCGCTTCACTTACAGATAAGAAAGTGACCCTTGTCAATAAAGTAGACCCTGAAATTATAGGCGGGTTTACACTAAGACTTGATGATGTTGAACTCAACGCGAGTGTTGCACATCAACTCAATACATTAAAACAAACGTTACGTTCAAACGCAATATCATGGCAGAAGTAAAAGCCGCGGAAGTATCCGCGATATTAAAACAGCAATTAACAGGATTTGACAACAGCGTCTCTTTAGACGAAGTGGGATCGGTACTCCAAGTGGGTGACGGTATTGCTCGTGTATATGGCCTCTCAAATGTTCAATATGGTGAGCTTGTTACCTTCAACTCTGGTCTTGAGGGAATTGTACTCAACCTAGAAGAAGACAATGTAGGTGTGGTACTTCTTGGTCCTTCTAAAGGAATTAAAGAAGGAGATACTGTCAAGCGTACACAACGTATTGCATCGATCAATGTTGGTGAAGGAGTTGTTGGTCGTGTGGTAAACACCCTCGGACAGCCGATAGATGGTAAAGGACCTATCGAAGGTGAAACCATTGAAATGCCACTTGAGCGTAAAGCACCAGGAGTAATTTACCGCCAACCCGTAAACGAGCCGCTACAAACAGGTATTAAATCTATTGATGCCATGATTCCTGTTGGGCGTGGACAACGTGAGTTGGTAATTGGTGACCGTCAAACGGGCAAAACAACCGTTTGTATTGACACCATCCTAAACCAAAAAGAATTTTACGATGCGGGTGAACCCGTATATTGTATTTATGTAGCTATTGGACAAAAGGCTTCAACCGTAGCTGGTATTGCCAACACGCTTCAAGAAAAAGGAGCTATGGCCTACACTACGATTGTTGCTGCAAATGCTTCTGATCCAGCGCCTATGCAGGTATATGCGCCCTTTGCAGGAGCTGCTATTGGGGAGTATTTCCGTGACACAGGTCGTCCAGCTTTGATTATTTTTGATGATTTGTCTAAGCAAGCGGTGGCATACCGTGAAGTATCCCTATTACTTCGTCGCCCACCGGGACGTGAAGCATACCCTGGAGACGTATTCTATTTGCACTCGCGTTTGCTAGAACGTGCTGCTAAAGTCATTGCTGATGACAAAATTGCACAGCAAATGAACGATCTTCCTGAAGGGCTTAAATCCAAAGTAAAAGGAGGCGGATCCTTAACAGCATTACCGATTATTGAAACACAAGCAGGTGACGTTTCTGCCTATATTCCAACCAACGTAATTTCGATTACTGATGGACAAATTTTCTTGGAGTCTGACCTGTTTAATTCTGGTGTACGTCCCGCGATTAACGTGGGGATCTCCGTATCACGTGTGGGAGGTTCGGCACAGATTAAGTCCATGAAAAAAGTAGCGGGAACACTAAAGCTTGATCAGGCGCAATTCCGTGAATTGGAAGCCTTTGCTAAGTTTGGTTCTGACCTTGATGCGGCTACCATGAATGTGATTGAAAAAGGAAAACGAAATGTGGAAATCTTAAAGCAAGCACAAAACGATCCATTTACCGTTGAAGACCAGATTGCGATTATTTACGCAGGGTCAAAAAACTTGCTGCGTGAAGTTCCTGTCAACAAAGTAAAAGAATTTGAACAAAGCTACTTGGAGCTTCTTAGAGCTAAACACCAAGGTGTTTTGGATACACTGAAGTCCGGTAAACTGACAGACGAGGTAACCGAAACACTTTCTAAAGTAGCCGCCGATTTAGCTGCTCAATACGCATAACCCATGGCAAACCTTAAGGAAATACGCAATCGGATAAGTTCTGTATCGTCTACGATGCAGATTACCAGTGCCATGAAAATGGTATCGGCTGCCAAGCTCAAAAAAGCGCAAGACGCCATTACGGCCATGCGCCCTTATGCAGCTAAGCTGACCGAGTTGTTACAAAACTTAAGTGGCGCCCAAGATGTAGAAAGTCCCTACACAACAGCACGTCCTGTGAAGCGTGTGCTTTATGTAGCCATTACCTCAAACAGAGGTTTGTGTGGTGGGTTTAATTCTAATATTATCAAGGAAGTTAGTGCGCTTGCAACTGCTCAAAATGCCGAAAGTAAGGTGTTTACTATTGGAAAAAAAGGGAATGACATCCTGAGTAAAACCTTTGCTATTGAAGGGCATAACATTGCTGTTTTTGACACCTTAACATATGCCAATGCTGCTGCGATTGCGCAAGAGCTTATGGATGGTTTTGTAGCTGAACAATACGATGAAGTACACTTGGTATACAATCGCTTTAAAAATGCTGCCACGCAGTTGGTAACCGTTGAGCCTTTTTTGCCTCTCATTGCCCCTCCAGTCGATGACAGCAAAGAAGTAGATTATATCTATGAGCCGAATCAAGAAGAAATATTTACAACACTTTTACCAAAGGCCTTAAAAATGCAATTGTTTAAGGCGTTACGCGATTCGTTTGCAAGCGAGCACGGTGCGCGTATGACCGCGATGCACAAAGCAACCGATAACGCTACTGATCTGCGTGACCAACTCAAACTGACGTACAACAAAGCGCGTCAGGCGGCTATTACTAACGAAATCTTAGAGATTGTTGGTGGTGCAGAAGCGCTAAACGGATAATCCGTACTTTTTTGTACATTACAAGAGGTTAACGCTTTTGGCTTTGTTTTTGATATAACTCATTAAAATCAAAAACATGAAAAAATTCCTGCTTGTACTATTGCTATCACCCATGTTTATTTGGGCACAGCCTCAAAACATAAATCACATACCCCATATTGAAACAAGCGCAAAAGCAGATTCGCTAGTAGTCCCAGACGAAATTTACCTGACCATAACACTCCGAGAACAAGACGAGCGTAAACTGTCGGTAGAGCAACTCGAAAAACGCATGTTTGAAGCGTTAAAAAAATTAGGGATTGATCTCGAAATGCAATTGAAACTTTCAGATGCATCTAGCAACATAAAAACGTATTTCTTAGGACGTAAAGACATCAAAAAAAGCAAGCGCTATGAACTAAAACTGGATAGTGCTACCGCAGCGGGGCAAGTGTTGGTTGCCTTAGAAGAAAAAGGCATCTCAAATGCACGCATTACCAAAACAGATTACAGTCAATTAGAACGTCTAAAACTTGAGTTGTTGGGCAAAGCTGTTACCAAAGCAAAACAACGTGCTCATGTGATGGCAAAACCGCTAGAGCAAAAGGTAGGCAAAGCCATCTATATTTCGGATACGAGCTCAGGCTTTACAGGATTTAGGCGTACCAATATGTTGAACGAAGTGGTCATGTATTCCATGGCAGAAGAGGTGGTGGAAACCACACCCGAAATTCAATTTAAACCCCAAAAAGTATCCGTAAGCGTCTCCATTAGGTTTAGGTTAGATTAATAATTTGACGCTTACAAAAAGCCAAAAACCCTTATCACAAGCATATTTATGGGGTTTATAAATGCGATAGATGATAAGGGTTGTTTGGCTATAAAAATACTTATTTAAGCTTTGCTTCCACTTGATTTCCGTAGGCTTTATCCGCTTTTTGAAAATGTGCTATCATACGCTTTTGAACGCTTTTTGTAGCTTGGGAAAGTCCCCCTGCAATGTTATTCGTAAGCTGTTCTTTTTGATCATCTTTCATCATGCGATACAAATTTCCAGCTTGTGTATAATTGTCGTCATTACTTGAATCAAACCGATCAATGGTTGCGTCTGAAATTTGTAACGGCGGTTCTTTTACAGATGCGTCTGGTGCTGGTGCACCCTCATGTGTTTTATCATTTGGATAAAAATTGACTTCTTTTGTTTGTGGATTGCTTCCGCCATGGTGTACCGGGCATCCGCCTGCCATTAGGCCATCTCTTTGGTAATGATGAACAGGGCATTGTGGTGCGTTCACAGGCAAAAATCCATGATTTGCTCCTACTCTATATCTGTGCGCATCGCCGTAAGCAAACAGTCTTGCTTGTAAGACTCTATCGGGTGAAACCCCTGTCCCAGGAACTAGGTTAGCTGGGCTAAAAGCAGCTTGTTCTGTTTCTGCAAAATAATTCTCTACGTTCTTATTCAGCGCTAGGGTTCCTATTTCAATAAGCGGGTAATCCGTATGTGGCCATACCTTTGTCAAATCAAAAGGGTTAATGCCATAGGTCTCTGCATCCTTTTCAGGCATAATTTGAAGCTTTACTGTCCAGTTCGGAAAATTTCCCTCATCAATTGCCTGCACCAAATCTGCTTGCATGCCGTTTACGGGTTGCTTTGCCGCTTCTTGGTCTGTCAAGGTTTTAATCCCTTGATTTGTTTTGAAGTGCCACTTTACCCAATAACGTTCTCCTTTGTCGTTCCATAAACTAAGGGTATGGGAACTATACCCGTTTATATGTCTTAATGAGAACGGAATACCCCTGTCAGACATCAGAATTGTAATTTGATGCATGGATTGCGGGTTACTAGCCCAAAATTCATAATGCGCAGCCGGGTTGGGCAGGTTTGTCTGTGGGTGTTTTTTTTGAGAATGTACAAAGTCTGGGAACTTTTGTGGGTCTCGTATAAAGAAAACTGGCGTATTGTTTCCAACCATGTCCCAGTTTCCCTCTTCGGTGTAAAACTTTAGCGCAAAACCGCGCACGTCTCTAACATAATCGCTGGAATCCTGTCCTCCTGCAACGGTAGAAAATCGTGCAAACACCTTAGTTGTTTTTCCTTTTCCTACCAGAAATTTAGCGCGTGTGTATTGTGATAAATCTTTGGTAAGTGTAAACGTCCCGTAGGCACCATAGCCACGTGCGTGTACTATTCTTTCTGGAATACGCTCTCTGTTAAAGTGCGCCAACTTTTCCATAAGTTGCCAATTGTCAAACGTTAAGGGGCCTCTTTCCCCTACTGTGATACTATTATTATCCTCTGATATCGGAGCTCCATTCGAAGCGGTTAGTTTTTTGTTCATCTTTATTTGGGTTTTAAGTTATGTGTACAAATTTGAAACAATTGAAATTATAAATCAAATTAATAATTTTAATATCAACATTGATATTATTAATATATTTGGACATGACCCTGCAACAACTTCAATACATAATTGCATTAGACGACAGCAGGCATTTTGTCACTGCGGCTCAAAAGTGTTTTGTAACACAACCCACCATTACACTACAAGTCAAAAAATTAGAAGAAGTCGTTGGGTTTCAAATTTTTGATCGAAGTACGTCTCCCTTGACACCAACACCCATGGGGGTAGTTGTAATTTCTAAAGCCCGAAATGTCCTTAGAGAAGTAGCCCAGCTCAAAGAATTTGTAAACAATGAAAAGGATAACCTTACAGGCACATTTAAGGTTGGCATAATCCCTACCGTTGCGCCGTATATCGTCCCGAAGTTTGCAGGCCATTTTCTAGAAAAATATCCTGACACCATATTAGATATTGAGGAAATTTCATCTGAGGCCATTATTGAAGCCGTTAAAACCAATCAAATTGATATTGGAATTTTGGTCACCCCGTTGGAAGAAAGTGCCCTGCGTGAGATTCCTTTATACGAGGAACCGTTTGTGTACTATGGCGATAAAGCTGGAATGCAAGACACCGTTAGCATAGCAGATGTGGAGAATAAAAAAGGGTTGTGGCTACTCAACAGCGGGCATTGCTTTCGAAATCAAGTGCTTAATATTTGTAACGCTACTGCTGAAACAAACAACATTCGCTTTAGGAGTGGTTCCATTGAAACCATCATGCACATGGTAGACGCCTACGGCGGATTCTCATTAATTCCAAAACTCGTGTGTAATGGGCTTACTGATGATAAAATAATTCCTTTCAAAGAACCAAAACCCATACGAGAAGTTAGCTTGGTGGCCCATAAGGGGTTTGTTAAAGAGGGGTTGTTAGATGCCATCAGAAAAGAAATTCTTGCTGTTATTCCCAATGCATTCAAGAAAAACAACAAAACCATGCGAATGAAATGGCGGTAGTTAGGCTTTACAACATATCATCGTGTACAACTTATGATAATTCACATAGCCCCAATTCATGCTTTTGTTATTTTTGTTACTATGAACATTAAAATTGTAAACCAATCTTCACACGCATTACCCAGTTATGAAACCCTTGCTTCGGCAGGAATGGATTTGCGTGCGCACCTTGACACACCCGTAACGTTGCAACCCCTCGAACGCGGTCTCATTAAAACTGGCTTGTTTATGGAGCTACCAGTAGGCATTGAAGCACAAGTGCGCCCACGCAGTGGCTTGGCGCTCAAAAAAGGAATTAGCGTCCTAAATGCTCCTGGCACCATTGATGCAGACTACAGAGGCGAAATTGGCGTTATCCTTGTAAACGTATCCAACGAACCTTTTACAGTCAACAATGGAGATAGAATTGCTCAATTGGTCATCGCGAAACATGAACGTGCCGATTGGACAGAAGTTACATCACTAGAAGAAACAGAAAGAGGTACTGGAGGTTTTGGTAGTACAGGCATAAAATAACATATGAAAATAATCGTTCCCATGGCGGGTAGAGGATCTCGCCTTCGTCCACACACCCTTACCGTTCCAAAGCCATTGGTACCCGTGGCAGGCGTTCCCATTGTACATCGATTGGTGCAAGATATCGCGCGTTTACTTCCAAGTCCTGTGACTGAAATTGCCTATGTGCTCGGTGATCCGGCTTACTTTGGTGACGATGTAGTGACTGCCCTTACCGAACTCTCTAGCAGTTTAGGTGCCAAAACAAGCATCTACCGTCAAGATCAGCCTTTAGGAACTGGCCACGCCGTGATGTGTGCTGCACCCTCGCTTTCGGGCCCTGCTGTGGTGGCCTATGCCGATACGCTTATTCGTGCTGATTTAACCCTAGACCCAAAAGCGGACAGTGTAATATGGGTTAAAAAAGTGAAACACCCAGAGCAGTTTGGTGTCGTTCAGTTAGATAAAACTGGGGCGATTAATGCCTTAGTAGAAAAACCATCCGCTTTTGTTTCGGATTTGGCCGTGATTGGGATTTATTATTTTAAAGAAATTGGGCTTTTAAAAGAGGCGCTTGAAGGAGTTTTGGACGAAGGCTTAACCCATGGTGGGGAATATCAAATCAATGACGGCATTTTGCGTATGATGCAAGACGGCAAACGATTTGTTCCCGGGGAAGTAACCGCTTGGATGGATTGTGGAAATCCCAAAGTTACTCTAGAAACCAATGCCAAAATGTTAACTTTTCTGGAAGCTGAAGGTGCGTCGCTTGTTGGGGATGTTACCCTTACCAACAGCACCATCATTCCACCTTGCGCCATCGCTGATGGAGTAACGCTTATAAACAGTACCGTAGGGCCTCATGTGTCCATAGGCGCAGGAACAATGGTTAAAGACAGCACGATTGAAAACAGCATCATTCAATCCAATAGTACTCTTGAACATGCAACCCTAAAGGAGGCCATGATTGGAAATCATGTGCGTTTCAACGGCAACTTTACACACCTTAGTATTGGGGATTATTCGGTATTAGAATAGCACATGAAAAAAATTGGAATCCTTATTGGTTTTGTACTGGTGGCAAGCTGTAAGTCTATTGCCCCGATAGTTGCCAGTAAAACTGTTGATACTTCGTTGCGGCCAAGAGTCGTTCAGCAGCAGGTTGCAGCAAATGCACTTGTGTTTGAAACGCTTCAATGGCGTGGACAAGCCGCATTAGCCCAACGAGGAAAATCACAGAAAGTAAGTATTACACTACGCCTAAATAAAGAGGAGGGCATATGGATAAACGGATCTGTTATTGTGCCACTTGCGCGTGTTTTAATTACCCCTGAGCAACTTCAGTTTTATGAAAAAATAAATCGGCAATATGCGCAAATCGATTACCAACAACTTCAAAAGTTACTTGGGGTTCCTGTAGCGTACAAAATGATTGAGCGTATGCTCACGGCTGCTCCGTTGGATACGCGCGCGCTGAAACGATCAAAGCTAACGTTTACTGAAAATGCCTATGTCTTTAAGTATCGAAAAAAAGATGTCACGCTTGAATGGACCTATGATACTTCTTTTAGGCTTGTAGAGCAACTATTTTCCGATGGGGAAACTTCTATCCGCATAGCATATGATGCCTATACACGCATTAGCAATCAGTGGGTTCCCCAGCAGCTAAGCACAATGATTTTGGGCGCGGAAACCTCCGCCACATTAACGCTACGTGCCAAACAAACACAATTAAACAAGCCCTTTAAAATGCCTTTTGTGATACCTGAGGGATACAAACAACTTGAAATTCAATGAGAAAATGGGTTTGGCTTATCCTATTAATTCCTGTTTTGAGTATGGCTCAAGACAAAAAAGCCGCGCTTGAAGCTCAAAAAAAACAGCTCCAACAAGAAATTGTGCAAATAAATGCATTATTAAAATCGAGTGCTAAGAAACGTGCAAACGTACTTACCGAAGTAGAAACCGTACAACTAAAAATAGATCGGCAGGATGCTTTGATACGCCTTACGAACCGACAAATAAACCGCCTCAATCAAGAAATTGGGCTTAATCTGCGAAATATTGAAACGTTAAGAGCTGAACTAACCGTACTAAAGAAAGATTATGCAGCAATGGTGGTTTCAGCACGAAAGAATCAATCTACACAAAACCGCTTAATGTTTTTACTTTCCTCAGAAAGTTTTTGGCAAGCCTACAAGCGAATGGCGTACATGAAACAATATGCAGCCTATCGAAAACAACAAGGCGAACAAATTGCAACAAAAACCAAAACCCTCCAACAATACACCAATGATTTGGTGGCGCAACGTAAGGGCAAAGAACAACTGATACGTGAAAATAGAGCGGCACAAAAAGAGCTTGACAGTATTAAACTAAAACAAAATTCTCTAGTACAACAATTAAAAAAACGAGAGAAAAGCTACGCTGCTCAAATCCGAAAAAAACAACGGCAACAGGAAGCCATTGATAAAGAAATCAATCGCTTAATACGTGAAGCCATTGCAGCATCGAACAAAAAAGCAGGAACCAAAACCACTTCCTTTGTCCTAACTCCGGAAGCTAAAGCGCTTGCTGCTAGTTTTGTGGCCAACAAAGGGCGTTTGCCCTGGCCTGTTCAAAAAGGTATTGTAACGCAACGTTTTGGTACGCAACGCCATCCTGTGGTACGCACTACGACCATTAAGAGTAATGGCGTAACCTTATCGGTGCCAGCAGGTGCTGAAGCACGAAGTGTTTTTGAAGGAAAAGTATTAAACATTGTACAGTTTAAAGGAAGTAATCCTATTGTACTTGTACAACACGGAAACTATATTACAAGCTATAAAAATTTAAGCAAGGTGTATGTGAAAAAAGGGGATAAGCTTAGCGCCAAACAAGCCATTGGACAAATTTTCACCAATAAAGATACGGGTAAAACTTCTTTACAGTTTAGCCTATTCCAAAACACCACGCCGCAAAACCCTGCCTTGTGGCTATATCAGATGAAGTAACCCTTTAATGCTTTATCAACTTGCGCTGTGTGGTTGTTTCTTCGTGTGTAATTTCTAACATATAAACCCCCGTAGCAAGCCCCGAAACATCTATACTTTGGTTTGTACGCATCTGCAATACAGACTGACCAGTCAAAGAAAATATGGAAACCATCGCCTCTTCGTCTAATCCATCAATGAAAATCGTATTCGCAACCGGATTTGGATAAATCTGCAATACCGAAGCTTTTGCTGCTATAGTGCTTAGTACCTGATTACTTGTATTTGGAGAAGGTGTTCCTGTTTTAAAACTACCGTCTGCTTGGCGTTGCAACGAGTTTGTTGCACCATTGTCACCTTCGTCTTCATTGAATTGCGTTGTCTTGCCTAAGCCTGTTAATAGCCCAGTGTCATCTTCTTTGCCGTTGGCGTCATAAACCACAGCGTCAATTAAGTTTGTGGTAGTAACGGGTGTGTCGTTCGGAAAATCTGATTTATCGGCTTGATACAATGCTATCGCATCGGGTCCGTTTTGAAGTCCAGAGGATAATAGCGTAATGGAAACACCTGATACTCCTGAATCTGCAATGATAAAATATCCGTTGGCGTCGGTGCTATACCCATCTAAGTCATAAGCGGCATAGCTCGCATCATCACTTCCGTTAAATAAGACCAGTACATAACCGTCTAGGTTTGTATTTGGAGATGCGGAATACAGTTCAATAAATTCAGCGTTGTCAGTTCCTGGACTATCGGACTCTATTTCGTTAATATAAAGTTGGGCTGTTGAAAATGTGGTTGCAAAAACCAACAATAGAAAAAATAACGGTTTCATGATTTGTAAGCATTTGGAATGATAAACTTACAAAAAATGTAACAATTGGTCGTAGACTATCGCATTTTGGCAATGTATTTCCCTACCATATCAAATTCAATATTGACCAAATCACCTACTTGTACCTGATGAAAAACGGTATGTTTATAGGTGTAAGGAATAATGGCTACGCCAAAAGCATGGGGTTCAGAACCCACTACCGTCAGACTCGTGCCGTTTACGCAAATCGAGCCTTTCTCAATGGTCATGTTTTTGGATTTTTCGTTGTATGCAAAGCGAAACAGCCAGCTCCCATCTTGATCTTCAATGTGCGTACAGGTAGCTACTTCGTCTACATGCCCTTGCACCAAGTGCCCGTCCAGTCGATCGCCCAGTCGCATAGCGCGCTCTAAGTTAATGCGATCAGCAACCTTCCATTGCTTTAATGCCGTTTTGTCTAAGGTTTCCTGAATAGCCGTAACGGTGTATTGATCACCGTCTATGGCTACCACCGTAAGACAAACGCCATTGTGCGCCAAGCTTTGATCAATTTTCAATTCGTTTGTGATGTTGCTTGAAAGCGTGTAGTGCACATTGCCGCCATCGCGCTCGATGCGTTCAATAGTACCCATCGTTTCTATTATTCCTGTAAACATAAGCTGTGAATCCTGTACCTTTGTGCGGCAAAAATACACAAAATGTCTGCGCTTCCTATTGTTGCAATTTCTGTAGGTGACCCTAACGGGGTTGGTGTTGAAGTACTGCTAAAAGCATTTCAAGACAAACGCCTATTTAAAAGATGTATTCCCGTGGTCTATGCCAACGAAACGTTTATTCAAAAACAGCAATTGCTATTTCATACAAACGTTCCTTTGGCCGTGGTAAACGAGGAGCCAAAAAAGAACACCCTCAATATTGTTCCCATTTGGAAGTCTTCTCCAACCGTTGCGTTTGGAAAGCAGACTTCAGAAGCAGGTCGTGCCGCTTTTGAATCGTTGCGTGCTGCTGCACTTGCCGTGCAACACGGAAATGCAGATGTGCTCGTCACGGCACCCATTAACAAGGCCGCTATAAAAAGTCAAGATTTTCCTTTTGCAGGACACACACACTATTTGGGTGCGCTTTGGGGTGACGATGCTTTAATGATTTTGGCGCATGAAAATTTACGTGTAGCATTGCTAACCGATCACATTCCCCTGCATCAAGTAAGTCGTGCCATTACACCTTCTTTAATTATGGGAAAAGCACGTGAACTGTACCATAGCCTTCAACAAGATTTTGACTGTTCAACTCCTAAAATAGCCTTGTTGGGGTTAAACCCTCATGCGGGAGATCAAGGGGTAATAGGTACAGAAGATGAGGCCATTTTAAAACCTGTCATAAAAGCATTACATCAAGAAGGGGTTTTGATTTCAGGTCCATTTGCTGCTGATGGTTTTTTTGGTCAAAAAAGCTACACGGATTTTGATGCCGTGCTATCATGCTATCACGATCAGGGGCTGGTAGGGTTTAAAACACTTGCCTTTGGTAACGGAGTTAATATTACTGCAGGACTGCCATTTGTACGCACTTCGCCAGATCATGGAACGGCTTTTGCGATTGCTGGGAAAGGGGTGGCAAGCCCTGTTTCGTTCGCAACTGCTGTAGAAATGGCATGTAAGATTTATAACAACCGTCAAAAGAACAGCTAAAAAGGGTACTGTCCCGTCAAATTTTATATATTTGCCGACTGTAATGTGCGATCATAAAAATGTATTAGCCCCCTTTGTGTTGGCTTTCGCTGGTCTTAAAGAAGGAGTGCATCATTTTAACCGCAACATTACAAACACGTTCTTTGATGCTTTTAACTATACCGAATTCAGCAATGCTGCACTCAGCGTACAGCTTGAACTGACCAAGAAAACAACGCTTCTTGAAGTACAGTTTTCAATATCAGGATTCGTTACTGTTGGTTGTGATTTAACCAACGAATTGTTTGATTTACCTATACAACCAACACACGAGTTAGTTGTTAAATTTGGTGAAGAATTCAATGACGAAGATGAGCATTTGTTGGTGCTTCCACATGGGTCACACCAGTTGGATGTAGCGCAAACGCTGTTTGAAACCATTGTGTTGGCTGTGCCTCAAAAAAGAGTACACCCGGGTATAGAAAAGGGAACATTACAATCCGATTTGTTAGACCGCCTTGAGGCGTTACACCCTAGTGAAAGCACCGACGAACACGAAAAAACGGATCCTCGATGGGATGCGTTAAAGAAATTAAAAAAAGACTAAAACAGCTGTTATGGCACATCCAAAACGAAAAATCTCCAAAACGCGTCGCGACAAACGCCGTACGCACTACAAGGCCGTTGCTCCTCAAATTGCAACTTGTTCAACCACTGGTGAAGCGCACCTTTACCACCGTGCTCATTGGCATGAAGGAAAATTATACTACAGAGGTAAAGTCTTAATAGACAATGCTACCGAAGCAGAAGCCTAATTTACTCTATAAAAAACATATAAAGCGCCTTTAGTAAAAGGCGCTTTTTTTGTGCTTTTTTGCATCTTTTTGGTATTTTTTTGCCCAAAATGGGTTGGTTTTTAGTAATTTTGACCAAAATTTGTAGAATTGCACAAACAGCAATTTGGTTAATATGACTACAAAAAATGCAGCCATAACCGCCGTTGGAGGCTACGTTCCAGAGCATGTGCTCACCAATGCTGACTTAGAGCAAATGGTGGATACTAGCGATGAGTGGATCCTTTCGCGCACTGGCATTAAAGAGCGCCGTATACTCAAACCTGCATCTTTAGGAACTTCTTTTATGGCCATAAAAGCTGCTCAAAACCTTCTCAAAAAAAAGAATCTTGACCCCATTGAAATAGATTTGGTCATTGTTGCCACCACAACACCCGACATGCCCGTATCGTCTACAGCGGCTTATGTTGCTACAGAAATTGGTGCTGATAACGCTTTTGCGTACGACTTACAAGGCGCTTGTTCTGGGTTTTTATTTGGCATGTCTGCTGCTTCAGCACATATACTTTCTGGTCGGTACAAAAAAGTATTGCTCATTGGTGCAGATACCATGTCATCAGTTATTGACTATACAGACCGAACTACTTGCGTGATCTTTGGAGATGGTGCTGGGGCTGTACTTTTTGAGCCTAACGAAGAAGGGCTTGGATTACAGGACGAGGTGCTTCGTGTAGACGGCAGCGGCAGGACTTTTCTAAAAATTGAAGCAGGAGGATCCATGTTACCTGCGTCCAAAGAAACTGTAGCAGAAAACAAACATTTTCTTCATCAGGAAGGTCGTCAAGTGTTCAAATTTGCGGTGTCAAATATGAGTGCTGCCATTGAACAGGTGCTCAAAAGAAACGATTTATCTAAAGATGAAATCGATTTTGTTATTGCACATCAAGCAAACAAACGTATCTTAGATGCAATATCGAACCATTTAGACCTCAAACCAGATCAAATGTTAATCAATATTGAACGTTACGGAAACACAACAGCTGCGACATTACCCTTGTTGTTGTGGGATTATGAAGATCAACTTAAAAAAAATCAAAAATTACTTTTCACTGCGTTTGGTGGTGGCTTCACTTGGGGAGCCAGTTACCTAACGTGGGCGTACAACACCTAAAAACAATAACCATGGAATTAAAAGAAATCCAAAACCTAATCAAGTTTGTTGCCAAATCTGGAGCTAGTGAAGTTAGCTTAGAAATGGGCGATATTAAAATCAATATAAAAACAGACAAGGGCGAAACAACTGTACCTGTAGCAGCGGTACAACAAGCAGCGCCTGTAGTGGTTGCGCCTGCGCCAGTTGCTGCCGCACCAGCTACTCCGGTTCCGGCGGCGGTTGCTGAATCAGCTGCGCCAGCACCAACCGAAGGTGAAACGGTTAAATCGCCTATTATCGGTACCTTCTACCGTAAACCATCACCTGATAAGCCGAACTTTGTGGAGGTTGGTGATCGTGTAGCAGAAGGTGACACGCTTTGTGTTATTGAAGCCATGAAACTCTTTAATGAAATTGAGGCTGAAACAAGTGGTACGATTGTGAAAATTTTGGTTGAAGACTCAACTCCGGTTGAATTTGACCAACCCTTATTTATCATTGATCCTTCCTAAACCCTGTCTTATGTTTAACAAGATATTAATCGCCAACAGAGGCGAAATAGCACTACGTGTTATCCGAACATGTCGTGAAATGGGTATTAAAACAGTAGCTGTTTATTCTAAAGCAGATGCTGACAGCTTACACGTTCGTTTTGCAGATGAGGCCGTTTGTATTGGCCCTGCGCCCAGTAGTGAGTCATACCTTAAAATGGCAAACATTATTGCTGCAGCTGAAATTACCAACGCTGATGCCATTCACCCTGGATATGGGTTTTTGTCTGAGAATGCCAAGTTTTCTAAAATTTGTGAAGAACACAAAATAAAATTCATTGGTGCCTCTGCGCAAATGATTCAGCAAATGGGTGATAAAGCTACCGCAAAAGCTACCATGAAAGCCGCAGGTGTGCCTACCATACCGGGTTCTGAAGGTATCATTCCATCTTTTAAAGAATGTAAAAAACTGGCTAAAAAAGCAGGATATCCCGTCATGTTAAAAGCTACTGCTGGTGGTGGTGGTAAAGGGATGCGCGCCGTATGGAAAGAAGAAGATCTTGAAAAAGCATGGGAAAGCGCACGTCAAGAATCCAAAGCTGCCTTTGGAAACGATGACATGTACTTAGAAAAGCTTATTGAAGAACCGCGCCACATCGAAATTCAAGTAGTAGGTGATGCGTTTGGTAAAGCCTGTCATTTGTCTGAACGCGATTGTTCGGTACAAAGACGCCATCAAAAATTAACCGAAGAAACTCCCTCGCCTTTTATGACCGATAAGCTCCGTGAAGAAATGGGAACAGCAGCGGTTAAGGCGGCAGAATATATCAAATATGAAGGTGCTGGAACAGTTGAATTTTTGGTCGACAAGCATCGAAACTTCTTTTTTATGGAGATGAATACACGTATTCAAGTGGAGCATCCCATTACCGAGCAAGTTATTGATTTCGACTTGATTGCAGAACAAATAAAAGTAGCAGCCGGTATTCCAATTGAAGGTAAAAACTACCTACCAAAGTTACATTCGATTGAATGTCGTATTAATGCTGAAGATCCTCACAACGATTTTCGTCCATCGCCTGGAATAATTAAAACCTTGCATACGCCAGGTGGTCACGGAGTGCGCCTAGACACACACGTATATGGTGGGTATATGATACCTCCGCATTACGATTCTATGATCGCAAAGTTGATTACTACCGCACAAACACGTGAGGAAGCTATCAATAAAATGAAACGTGCGCTAGACGAGTTTGTGATTGAGGGCGTAAAAACGACTATTCCATTCCACCGTCAATTGATGGACCATCCTGATTATGTGGCAGGTAATTATACCACCAAATTCATGGAAGATTTCGAAATGAAGGAATAGTTCCTACTATCCTTTTACCTTTTTGTTAGGCAGCACCTTGTAGCCCATATTGTAGAGGGTGAACGCAAAAATATCGGCATATTGCTCTATGGTTTTGTCAACGGGTGTCCCTGCGCCATGCCCTGCATTGGTTTCAATTCGAATCATGACGGGGTTACTACCTGCTTGCATTTGCTGTAACTGCGCAGCAAACTTAAAGGAATGCGCAGGCACAACGCGGTCATCATGATCTCCTGTTGTAATTAGTGTCGCTGGGTAAGCCGTATTGGCTTCTACATTATGGACAGGTGAATATCCTTTCAGGTATTCAAACATTTCTTTAGAATCTTCAGCCGTACCGTAATCGTAAGCCCAACCTGCACCCGCTGTAAAGGTGTGGTAACGCAACATGTCTAAAACACCTACGGCGGGCAGTGCTACTTTAAATAGTTCGGGACGTTGTGTCATGCAAGCGCCTACAAGTAACCCTCCGTTTGAACCCCCTCTGATTGCAAGAAAGTTAGGATTGGTGTATTTGTTATCCATTAAAAATGCTGCTGCTGCAATAAAATCGTCAAATACGTTTTGTTTGTTTGTCTTAGTACCGGCATCGTGCCAGGCTTTTCCATACTCACCACCTCCACGTAAATTGGGTACCGCATAAACGCCGCCTTGCATTAACCAAACGGCATTGGTGATGCTGAAAGAAGGAGTCAGGTTTATGTTAAACCCACCATATCCGTATAATATTGTGGGGTTTTTACCATCAAGCTTTAATCCTTTTTTGTGTGTTATCATCATGGGAACTTTAGTCCCGTCTTTGGAGGTATAAAATACTTGTTTGGACTCAAAGTCAGAGGCATTAAACGCAATTTCGGGGGTCCAATATTGTTTTGTTTCCCCTGTTGAGGGGTTAAGTGAAAAGGAAGAAGAAGGCGTGTGATAATTTGAAAAATTGTAATACAACACGTCCTGTTTTTTCTTGCCGCTAAAGCCACTCGCACTCCCCGAGGCAGGTAATTCAATTTCCCGTACTAACGCGCCATTATACTCGTATTGATATACTTTTGAAAGCGCATCTACCATGTACTCAGCAAAGAAATAACCACTTCCGCTACTAATACTCAAAACATCTTTTTGCTCTGGAATAACGTCTTTCCAAAATGTGACACTGGGTGTTTTTGCGTTGGCTTTTACAAGTTTTTTATTTGGTGCATCTAAGTTAGTGACTAAAAATAATGTACTCCCGTCGGTATCGAGTACATAGGTGTCTGAGTCCTCGTTGTCAACTATTGGTGTTAGCTTTTGCTTAGGGTCGTTAAAGTCCAACATAAAAAGCTTGTTCCCAGACGTGGTATTTGACGCACTAATAAACAAATAACGCTGATCGTCGGAAACGTAGCCCCCAACATAGCGGTGCTTTTGCGCATCGGTGCCTCCAAAAACAACCTTGTCTTCAGATTGTGGAGTTCCCAATTTGTGGTAGTATAACTTATGTTGATCTGTTTTTGCAGAAAGTTCAGAACCGTCAGGTTTATCATAAGAGGCGTAATAAAACCCTTCGTTATTTTTCCACGAAACAGAACTAAACTTAACGTTAGAAAGTGTGTCTTCTATGATGATTTTCGATGCAGCATTCATCACAATAATTTTCCGCCAATCAGACCCGCCTTCCGAAATAAGATAGGCTAATCTACTCCCATCTTTAGTAAAACGAACACCTGCTAACGAAGTGGTACCGTCTTCTGAAAAACTATTCGGGTCGAGAAAAACCTCAGGTGCTTTATTGTCTTTTTGTCGATATAAAACATAGTGGTTTTGCAACCCATCGTTTTTATAAAAATAGGTGTATGCGCCTTCAACAAAAGGCGTTGACCGTTTTTCGTAGTTCCAAAGTTTTGTAAGAGATGCTTTAAGCGATTCACGGTATGGAATTTCTTGTAAGTAATCAAATGTAATTTCGTTTTGACGACTTACCCAATCTTCTGTTTCGGCAGAACGATCGTCTTCAAGCCAACGATATGGGTCTTCAACCGCTTGACCAAAAAAGGTGTCAACAACAATTTCTTTATTGGTTTCTGGATAAACGATAGGAGCTTTTTTTGAGCATGAGAGTAAAAGCACGATAAATAAAAGAGCAAATAAGGGGCGCATAATTTTAAATTTACGCCCAATGTAATAAAAATCTATAACAAGTCTGCCCCAGCGAGATATTCCGCAATTTGAACGGTATTGGTAGCCGCACCTTTACGCAAATTGTCTGCTACAATCCAAAGATTTAAACCGTTTTCTTGAGATGTGTCTTTTCGAAGACGCCCAACAAAAACCTCGTCTTTTCCATGTGCTTGAAGTGGCATCGGATACTGGTTATTGTGAATATCGTCTTGCACAACAACACCAGGTGTTGCGGCAAGAATTTCACGAACCTCGTCCAATTCTGCAGGATTTCTTAGCGTAAGGTTTACCGATTCGCTGTGGCCACCAACAACGGGAATACGAACGGCAGTAGCTGTAACACGAATGTTGGGATCTAAAATTTTATGTGTTTCGTTCACCAACTTCATTTCTTCCTTGGTGTAATTATTATCCAAGAAAACATCACAATGCGGTAAGGCATTTCTATGAATCGCATGCGGATATGCCATTTCGCCTGCTATGCCTTCATATTCGTTTTCTAACTGCTGCACCGCTTTTACACCTGTTCCCGTAATGGACTGGTAGGTGGAAACCACCACACGCTCGATGCCAAATGCTCTATGAATAGGCGCAAGTGCCATCACCAGTTGTATGGTAGAACAGTTTGGATTTGCAATAATTTTGTCCTCAGCTGTGAGTTCGTTAGCGTTAATTTCTGGGACAATAAGTTTGTGGTCGGGATGCATGCGCCACGCCGAAGAATTGTCAATTACCGTACAGCCTACTGCGGCGAATTTAGGTGCCCACTCAAGAGAAGTATCGCCACCAGCAGAAAACAAGGCAACGTCGGGCTTGAGTGCAACGGCATCTTCAAGACCCACTACCGAATAGGTGTTTCCGTCGTATTCCAACTGCTTACCAACAGAACGAGCCGAGGCAACTGGAATTAATTCACTAATGGGAAATTGACGTTCTGCCAATACTTGCAACATGACTTCGCCAACCATTCCAGTGGCTCCTACTACCGCTACGCGCATACTTAAAAATTTTGCTGCGAATGTACGCTATTCGTCGCATAAAATAATAGGAGATGCAAGCTTTATCAAAAAAATAACAAGTTGTTGTATTTGTAACAATCAGCGCGCTGTTTTATCTTTTAATCAAAAAGAGTCAAGTGCTCTTTTTTATAGTTAATAAGTTTTTTGATTTTGCCAGGCTGTGCCCAATTCATTGTCCCCTCCATTTTAAGAGACAATAAATAGGACTCTATAACTGGATTAGATAATTCAGTTAAAACTCTATCCGCTTCACGCAAAGTACGTACAGGGATAAACGCTTGTAGAGACTGGTTCGCTTGCCATTTTCCGTCAAATATTAAAGGGCAAAATTCTTTTTTCCCATATGCTTCCCAAACAATTTTGTAAGGCATAAAGTTGTAATATCCCATTCCTAGTAATGCCCACCAATATCCTTTTTTAAGCCAGGATCCTATCATAATTCCTTTTCTATGCCTCAATTCTTCTTGATGCTTAAATAGATATTGATATAAGTTTGGATAAGATTTCAACACGCTTAACTCAAGTGGTCGACCATTTGAGTGGTATGGCAAAAGCACCCATTTTCTGGGGTTAATGGAATCATCTTTAAAGTTCTTAGACGTTATTAAAGGAAATACAAATTTTTTAGGAAGCGTTATAGATTCATTAACGAGGCAATTCGCATCGTCTATCTCTTTATATGATTCGAAAAAGAAGATTTTATTCGCTCCACAAGTATTAATTCCTTGTCTAGGGACAGACTCTTTGTCAATCTCGATAGGAACTATGTCATTTAAAATATTTTCAGAGTCAATATCATAGATACTTAAAGGATCTGTTAAATGAAATAAAGGTTTCGCCAACAATGAAAGCCATTTCCCTTTTTCATGTCTCTCAAAAGGAATTGGAAACGTTGAAGCTATATCACGTTTTAAATGAATTAAAGAATATCTAGTTGCAATGCCATTGAAAACATCAACATCATTGAAGTCATAAACTTTAACTAAAGAAAAGGGGGTGTCATTTACTTTATAGGTTCTAAAATGTTGATTTGCACCATCGTTTAACAGTATCGACAAAGGGGCAAAGAGGAAAGCTTCTCCGTTGTTTTTAAGAAAATCTTTAACGGCTATTTGAATAACTAATGCTGCAATATCTATTCGTGAGCCCCCGAGCAAAAGACTTTGGCTATTTCCTACTAAATCATAATTTAAAAAATATTCCTTTATCTTCTGCTTGTAGTTTTTTGGTAAGTCTACAAAGTTTTGCCACGGAGGATTCCCAAAAATTAGATCATATTCCTTGTGCTCTAATTCTAATATGTCACAATTCGAAAAATTACTTGACATATCAATCCCGTATTTTTTTTGAAATTTTTTAATCGCTCGTTCACAGTAAGTGCTATTTAGTTCATTGCCATATAGATTTTTTAGTGGCAATTCTGTTATTGAGAATCCCCTTTCAACTCCATGTATCACAAGTGAATCAAGTAAATTCCCTTCGCCCATAGTCGGATCAAATACGCTAGCGCCATTCATCCATTTTGTGAAAATATCGAACTGCATGATTGCAAAGTTCCCCCACTCAACAGGTGTAAACACATCACCAATTTTCAATCTTTTATCTGATAAACTTGAATGATTTATACCCATTAGCTTTAAATTCTATAATTGATGTAATCCTTTTTTCTGCATCTGCTTTTACACGATTGTAATGAGTAATGGTCAAGTCACAGAATACATCAAAAAAGTCTGAGTAAGATCTATGCCACTCTATTTCATCCCATACTTGATTCAATGTATAATTTAATCTTACCTGTCCAGTTCCTAAATTTTCAATCCTATATGTATTACTGGGAAGTGAATGGAAAGGGGCTACCCTAATGTATTCAATGTCTCGACTATTGTTCTCTAGCGTAGACTTGTCGTGACCAAACTCGACAATCATAAACACGCCTTTGTCATTCGCCAAATATTTAAGTAAGTTGCCAACTGCACATACGCCACCATCTGAATAACTTGTTTTGTCTAAATCTTTCGTTTTAACATCAAACCCAAATAACACCCCTTTAACTTCACATGCAAAATCAAAAATAGATCTTCTTCCAGGTAGGTCAATTGGTTTGTAATTGAGCTTATTACATATCTCTGCCCAGTTTTCAGTAATACGTTTTTCAATCATTGCCCCAAAGGCTCTACTATCTTCTCGGGCAGCTATTCCAGATGTTAATTCTTCAAATAGTGTTTGTAGCTCTTCTTCAATCTTAATTGAAATCTCTTTGTAATCCATTTCTATTTTTTATTGAACTAAATCCCCAATGTCTTAGTGTGCAAAGCTTTATTATGGAGCTTTTTTCAAATATACCTTTTTTAAATGTAGCGAAACCTAAAGAGACATAATCTTTCGCTTGATACGTTGCGAAAGTCCTGTGATAAGTTCATACGAGATCGTACCTGCGCTGTTGGCAAGTGTTTCTGCGCTAGCATCTGGGCCTAAAACAATCACTTGATCCCCTTCTTGGCAGTCAATATGTGTAACATCTACCATGATCATGTCCATACACACGTTACCAATAATAGGTGCTTTTTGGTCGTGAATCATAACGTAACCGTTTCCATTGCCATAAATACGTCCTATTCCGTCTGCGTGACCTAATGGGAGGGTAGCGGTTTTGGTTTTGGTTGTTGCCACAAATGCTCTGTTGTAACCAAGGGAAGCCCCCTTTTCAAGCACATGGATTTGAGAAATTATGGTCTTTAAGGTAAGTACCGGCTTGAGTTGCGCATCAACACTGGGGTCGTTACCATAACCATAAAGGCTTATGCCCGTACGTACCATGTCGTACTGTGCGTCAGGATAACGCAACACGCCAGAAGTGTTTAGCACATGGAAAATTGTATTGGGATGCGCTACTTTAAAACTACTGGCAATATCAACAAACGTTCGAAGCTGCATTTTTGTAAATGTTGCTTCGCTGCTATCGTCAGAAGCAGCCAAATGTGAATATACCCCTTGAAGATGTAGCCATGCGCTGTTTGTGTTCATAGAATCTAAAAGCGACACCACATCTTTTGGCTGAAACCCTAACCGATTAAGACCTGTATTGAACTTTACATGTACGGGATAATTCTTAGTTTGTGTTTCCTTGAGTTTGTTGAGAAATGCATCTAAAATACGTTGGCTGTATAGGCTTGGTTCAAGTTGATGATTTATCAATGCTTCAAAGTTTGGCACTTGGGGGTGCAACACCAAAATAGGTGTTGTAATGCCTGCTTTACGAAGTGCTATTCCTTCATGCACATAAGCAACACCAAAATAATCAACTCCTTGTTCCGCAAGACAGGTTGCCACAGCAACGGCATCGCTTCCATAGCCAAACGCCTTCACAACAGCCAGGAGCTTGGTGTTGGTAGACAAGCGTTTTCGTAAGAACGAATAATTATGCCTTAGGTTGGAGAGGTGAATTTCAAGAACGGTATCGCTCATATTGCCTTAAGCGTTTTTGCTTTTTTTAGGAGTTACTTCTTCTGCGGTAACATTCATTTTTCGGACTTTTTCTCGCACCATCAGTTTATGAAAAGCCGCGCGGCTCAAAGGTTCGTATTCTTCGGTTTCGCCTAACATTACTAAATTGTCGTTTTCGCTTTTACGAAAACTATGGTGTGCTAATTGCCCTGTTCGTGTACAAATCGCGTGCACTTTTGTGACATACTCTGCAGTTGCCATAAGCTGTGGCATCGGACCAAAGGGGTTCCCTTTAAAATCCATATCAAGTCCTGCTACGATTACACGAACACCTCGATTGGCTAAATCATTGCAAACACGAACGATTTCATCATCAAAAAACTGTGCTTCATCTATTCCAACTACATCACAATTGTCAGCCAAAAGGCGAATATTAGCAGCGGCAGGAACAGCTGTAGAAACAATTTCATTAGCGTCGTGGGAAACAACTTTATTGTCGTCGTACCGATTGTCCACTTCAGGCTTGAAGATTTCAACGTTAAGCTTTGCAAACTTGGCGCGTTTGAGTCGACGGATGAGTTCTTCCGTCTTGCCCGAAAACATAGAACCCGTGATGACTTCTATCCAGCCAAACGATTCGTTTTTATATCCTGTATTTTCAAGAAACATAATAGAAGCATGTTTTCAAACGCTTTAGTGCGTAAGAACCATTCAAAAGTATTAAATTTAGGCAGCCAAAAATTATGGAGGAAGAAAAAGTTTTTCAACGTACTGTCGAAAATGAGTTAATGAGCCTGGCGCATGAGATTTTGCGGCATCGAAAACGCATGCAACTTTCGGATATTCATGATAAAGCGGCAGCCATTGTTGCCCTTACCACTTCGAATAAAGAAATTGCTAATGCAGCAATCCCAAAAGAGCAGGCAGCTCCTACCGCATTAGAAGAAGTCTTGCTTGAACCCGTGACTGAAATTGCCTTTGAAGCAGTACCTGTGAATTTTGTGGAAACGCTTTTTGAAGGAAATAATACTGATTATCAACGGATTATATCCATGCTTAATTCTAAAGAAAATGCAGCGCAAGCCAAAGCATTTATTGAGGAGCAGGTACGTCCCGACTATGATTGGAGTTCAAAAGAAAGTGAAGTGGTGGCATTTATTGAATATATTTCGAGCCTTTACGAAGTTTAGGTACCTTTCAAAAACACAACGTTTGGAACAACAAGAAACACTTAGCGCCCAAAATGGACTTTGGTTAGTCCCCACGCCTATTGGCAATTTAGGCGACATTACTTTGCGTGCTTTAGAAGTATTGCGTACAACTGATGTCATTCTAGCCGAAGACACGCGTACCACTTCAAAGCTGTTAAGACACTATGATATTGATACGCCTATGCGTTCGTTACACATGCACAACGAGCATAAGGCGGTTCCTAAAATTGTTTCAGAATTAGCTTCTGGCGGAACGATGTCTTTGGTTTCGGATGCAGGCAGCCCAAGTGTTTCAGACCCTGGGTTTTTGTTGGTTCGTGCTTGTGTCGAAGCAGAGATTCCTGTTCATGCGTTGCCTGGAGCAACCGCACTAATTCCTGCCTTGACACTTAGTGGATTGCCTAGCGATAGATTTGTTTTTGAGGGATTTTTGCCTCCTAAAAAAGGACGGCAAAAACGGCTATTGACATTGGCAGCAGAACAGCGCACCATGGTTCTTTATGAATCGCCACACCGGATTATAAAAACACTAGAACAGCTTGCCGAGCACTTGGGTGAAGATCGCTCAGCAACTGTTTCAAGAGAACTTACTAAAAAATTTGAGGAGACCATTCGCGGAACGCTGCATGAGCTTGTGCATCATTTTACGCAAACACCTCCTAAGGGCGAATTTGTAATTGTTATAGCAGGAGGTTCGTGATGCGTTGGAATATCAAAATGGCTCCTGATCCTACTGCTGTTGCCCACCTTAAAGAGTGCTTGGGTGTTGACCCAATAGTTGCCCATCTTTTGGCACAACGAAATATCAACACTTTTGAGGAAGCAAAAGCGTTTTTTAGACCGCATATCGGACAATTCCACGACCCCTTTTTAATGCAAGACATGGACAAGGCAGTCGCTCGATTACAACAGGCTATTGACCAAAACGAGCCCATTATGGTTTATGGGGATTATGATGTGGATGGGACAACATCGGTAAGTTTACTAACTCATTTTTTACGTTCAAAAGGATGCAAAGTCACCCCCTATATTCCGGATCGATATGCCGAAGGCTATGGGCTTTCCAAAAAAGGAATTGATGTGGCAAAGGAGAACGGCATCAGCCTAATCGTTGCGTTAGATTGCGGGGTAAAAGCCATCGATCAAGTGGCGTATGCAAATGCTTTAAACATCGGCCTCATCATTTGTGATCATCATACGCCAGGGGAAAAACTACCAGAAGCTTTAGCGGTATTAGATCCCAAGCGATCCGATTGTGCTTATCCGTTTAAAGAGCTTTGTGGCTGTGGCGTGGGCTTCAAGCTTATGCAAGGGGTGATGCAAAAACAAGGAAAAGATATTGGCGAACTTGTTGCCTACATGGATTTGGTAGCGGTTGCCATTGCTGCGGATATTGTTCCTATGGTAGGCGAAAATCGTGCGTTTGCTTTCCTAGGGTTGCAACAGATCAATGGTGCGCCGCGCCCAGGGCTAAAAGCACTTATGCGCGACAAACCTTCGGGACAGGTGATCTCGGATGTTGTTTTTGGAATGGCACCACGAATCAACGCAGCAGGACGTATGAAGCACGGCCTACATGCCGTCGAATTACTGCTTTCTGCGACTGAAGAAGAAGCGCAAAACCTTGCGCAAGCTGTTGAGGCTTACAATACTTCTCGGCGTGAAGTGGAACAAAATATTACTAAAGAAGCTTTGGCGCATATTGAAGAAAACAGAGAGGAAAACAACGCTACAACAGTAGTTTACGCGCAGCATTGGCACAAAGGGGTTATCGGTATTGTAGCCTCGCGACTTATTGAAACCTATTATCGTCCCACGTTGGTATTTACCCAGGCTTCGTACGGCGAGGCTTCGGTCGGCGAGGCTCCCGATCCGCTCGAGGCGAGCGAAGGGATTTTAGCAGCCTCGGCACGTTCGGTACGCGGGTTTGATATATATAAAGCTATCGATGCATGTCGTGCGCATATCATCCAATTTGGTGGGCATAAATACGCTGCTGGTGTTACTCTTAAAGAAGACAACTACACTGCTTTCAAGGCTGCTTTTGAAGCGGAAGTTCAGAAAACCATTACGCCAGCACAAAAAGAGCAGTCCCTTGAAATCGATGTGGTACTTCCCTTTAACAGCATTACACCAAAGCTGTTGCGTGTTCTCAAGCAAATGGAACCTTTTGGACCCGAAAACAGAAGTCCTGTTTTTTGTTCAGAAGGCGTGCTAGATAGCGGCTATGCAAAATTGGTTGGACAAGACAAAAGCCACCTAAAAGCACGTTTTATACAGGCAGCCGCCTCGGGCGCCTCGGGCGGATCTGGCGGATCGGGAGCCTCGCCGACCGAAGCCTCGCCGACCGATAGCACTCCAATAGACGCCATTGGTTTTGGATTAGGTAATCGATTATCACTCCTTCAAAGTGGTAAGCCCCTCCGTATTGCTTATGCCTTAGAAGAAAATGTCTGGCAGGGGAATGTATCGGTGCAATTACGGCTTAAAGATATTTCAGAAAGCTAAGACCTTACGCTATATTACCCTTTATACCGCTTAATAAGCTGTGTTGTTGAGCTGTCATGCTCTCCCATAGTTGAAGCTGAAAATTCCTTGAGAATAACATCCGCTAATTGTTTCCCCAACTCAACGCCCCACTGGTCGTAGCTGAAGATATTCCAAACTATGCCTTCAACAAATATTTTGTGTTCATACATCGCTACAAGCGCACCAAGTGTTTTTGGGGTTAGCCTGTCAATGAGTAAGGTTGTAGTAGGCTTATCTCCCGAAAAGACCTTAAACGGAACTAGCTTCTCCAGCTCCACTTTGTCCATTCCTTTGTTTGATAACGCTGCTCGAACTTGCGCTTCTGTTTTACCGCTCATGAGTGCTTCAGTTTGCGCAAAAAAGTTAGCCATCAGTTTGTCGTGGTGGTCTTTGTTATCATAAAGCGACTGGGCAAACCCAATAAATTGTGCTGGAATTCGTTTTGTTCCTTGATGCATTAATTGGAAAAAAGCATGCTGTGCGTTTGTGCCCGGCTCGCCCCAAATGATATTGCCCGTTTCATAGGAAACAACTTCGCCGTCTCGATCAATAGACTTGCCATTACTCTCCATAATCCCCTGCTGCAAATACGCTGGCAAACGGTGTAAATACTGCGTATAGGGTATAACGGCCTCGGATTGGGCACCCAAAAAGTTGTTATACCAAACCGTGAGTAACGCTAACATAACCGGAATATTCTCTTCAAATGGTGTGCTTTCAAAATGTGTGTCCATTTGGTTTGCCCCGTCAAGTAGTTCCTCAAAGTTATCGGGGCCAATAGCAAGCGCAATTGACAGCCCAACGGCACTCCACAAAGAAAAGCGTCCGCCCACCCAATCGTTCATTGGAAATACGTTTTCTGCTTGAATACCAAAAGCATCAATAGCGGGTAAGTTCGTCGAAACCGCCACAAAGTGATCCCCAACAGCAGCAGCACCTAATGCATCAACGAGCCATTTTTTTGCTGTTGTTGCGTTCGTTAACGTTTCTTGTGTGCCAAATGACTTTGACACCACCACAAATAAGGTTGTTGCTGGATTTACTTTTTTAAGCACTTCCATAACGTGGTCACCATCAACGTTGGACATAAAATGTACGTTTAGGTGGTTTTTATAGTACGCTAAAGCTTCTGTAATCATCATAGGGCCCAAATCCGAACCACCAATACCTATGTTAACCACATCGGTAAAGGAGTGTCCTGTGCTGCTCTTCCGACTTCCGTCAATGACCGAACTCGCAAATGCGCTTATTTTTTTTCGAACGGCATACACTTCGGGAATTACATTTTCGCCATCTACACGAACATCCGCGTCCGGCGTTGCTCGCAGCGCAGTATGCAACACGGCTCTACCTTCTGTCTGGTTAATCGTTTCGCCAGAAAAGTATGCTTTGCGCGCTTCTTCTAAGCCTGCATCTTTAGCTAGTGCAACAAGTGCTTCTTGAATCTTTTCGTCAATGTGGTTTTTAGAATAGTCTACATAAAAAGACTCCCATGCAATGGAAAACCGTTCGGCTCTAGTGGGATCCGCTTCAAAATAGCTTTGAAGTGTTTTGTGGTTTTTCGCAAATTGCGCGAGTTTGTTCCAGCTATTGGACGTTGTTGGGTTTTTTTTCGGTAGTGACATATGTTAGTGATGTTTCTGGACTATAAAATTCAATGCAATCCAGTGTTTCTTTTAACGGTTGCATATAAACCATATATTTTTCTTTAAGTTGGGAATCAATAGGTTTGGCTTCAGGAAGCTTTTGTTTAAATGGATCTACTTGTTTGCCGTTTTTCCAAAAACGATAACACACGTGCGGGCCAGAAGTATACCCCGTCATGCCCACCGTGCCAATAATATCTCCTTGCTTGACTTGTTGGCCTCGGCGCACCTTGCGCTTTTTCATGTGCAAGTATTGTGTTTTGTAGGTGCCATTATGCCGAATGGTAACGTAATTCCCGTTACCGCGCGTGTAACTGGCGGCAACAACCGTTCCGTTAGCAGTAGCGCGGATGGGCGTACCAACGGGAGCAGCAAAGTCAGTCCCATAGTGCGGTTTGGTGCGACCATAATACGCAATACGACGACGCTTGTTGTAACGCGACGAAATTCGTGAAAACTGCACAGGTGCTTGTAAAAAAGCACGGCGTAAGTTTTTACCATTTTCATCAAAAAATTCGGTAATACCACGTTCTTGATCAGACTCAAACTCAATTGCATAATACGGTTTTTTACGATGCTCAAAATAGGCAGCATGTATGCGATTAAGACCTACATAAATAGAATCATCAACGTATTTTTGGGTATATACAATTTTAAAACGATCTCCTTTTTCTAAACGAAAAAAGTCAATACTCCAAGCATATATGTCCGATAAATCAAACGCCAAAAGTGGGCTGAGTCTTTGGGCGTCTAAGGTTTCGGATAGTGAGCTCGTAATAACGCCTTGTGCTTCAAAGGTTCGTAGCTTAACCTCTTTTGTTTCCTTTCTCGCATGAATGGAATCTTTTAAATTAACTACGATATAATCCAATACTGAAGGCTGATAAATAAACGCAATTGGATTCGCTATTGAGTCTTTTGAAAACAGAAATGTATAGGGTCGTTTGGGTTGTATTTTTCTAAAATTATACTGTTTACGAACCTTTCTGTTGATGTTGTAGATTTGGGTGTAATCAAAACCGTTCTCTAAAAAAATATCGGCAAAAGTATCGCCACTTTGAACCGTATCTCGTACAACTTCATAGTCATTTAGTTTATATCCGTAGGCATAAACCTCAGGCTCAGGCGGGGAAACAGGTGCTGCTTCTTTGCTTGTTGATCGGCTACACGATACCATCAATGCAGCAATAAAAATAATACGAAAACTACTTCTTAACAACAATTTCGAATGGGTTTTTGAGTCCTTTAAATTCATCTAAATCTGCTATAATACTGCCCACGCTCAGGTCGGCCTGTAAGCGAAGAGGTATTTTATTACCATCGCTACTTACCCAAAGTGTAATACTTTCACTACTTCGGAACACACGCCCCGACTGAACATAAGGTCTAAACTTTAATGTGTTTACTGTTCCAAATTTTGTTCTGATGGTTTCCCTGCCTAAAAATTTAAATTTAAAAGCGTAATTGGAAGCGTCAAAAAATAAATTTACCACTACAAAGTCGCCTTTTTTGATGGTTGAGACGTCTAACTTGTTTCGCAGTAGGTACACAAAGGATATTAAATCTTGTACATGCGGATCTGTATCATATGTTCCCGCTGTTTTTTTCTTCAGATCACGAACAGTTGCTTGCTTTCTTTGGTGGTCAAAATCTATAGTAAGGTGTTTTTTATATCCTCCTTCATTAATGTTACGAATGAAATGTAATGGGCGATTGTCGTTTTTTGTGAAATAAGAATCGTAGTAATCATCTACTTTAAAAAACCAGCGTGCAAAACCTGTGGTGCGGCCCACTCCTTTGGCGTGAAAAATCGTTTGTCCGTCCCGCACTTCTTCTGTTAATTCGAGTGTGGCATAACTAGCGTTAAAAATGCCATAATGAATTCTAAACTTTAGCCATTCTCCTGCCTTAAAAGCCGTTTTAGATTGGGGTTGAAAAGCAATAGATTGCGTACTGTCAATTTCGCTTATTTCTTGTCCAATAAGAGGCATTGATACATTGCATACTATCAGCCATAGCCATATCTGAAGCTTCATAAAGGCAAAAGTACGTAAAAGCATTTATCTTAAATTTAAAATTGCCATCCTAAATTAACGTGAAACAACACGCGCCTATACTGGGGGCTATATGCCGCCGTAAGCTCAATAGGACCAGCAAATGTTTCGAGCCCATATGCTATGCCGCCGCTGAAATAGTCTATTGATTTTTTCCATTCACCATTACTAAAAATATCATCGCTGACAACACCTGCGTTCATCAAAAACCTCAAGTGATGTTTTGATGTAAACTCATAATCAATAATGGTCTCTGCTTTTACAAAGCTGTCGCCAGCAGCGTGCTGTAATGGCAGCCCAATAAATGGTTGGTAGTGAAGCATGGGAGCATTGCCATAACCGCCAAAAGCAAAGTCAAAAGCTGGTGAAGAAATATCCCCAACGGAGAACCCCCCAGACGTATGTAGCAACAATGACCAGTGTCGTTGTAATGGGGCGGTTACACCCATCGTTGCTTTTCCAATAAAAAACGGGCTGAAATTAGTAGCAAAACTTTTCGATTTGGCATC
Organism: uncultured Flavobacteriaceae bacterium; assembly: GCA_938092005.1. Lineage (GTDB taxonomy): Bacteria > Bacteroidota > Bacteroidia > Flavobacteriales > Flavobacteriaceae > UBA7446. Next base: position 57,635 of record CALKOU010000006.1, read on the forward strand.
AAAATAATACGTTATATCTCCAGCAAAAAAGCCTCCTTTTTTAGGATAAAATGCGTCGTCGCGAGTATCAACATTAAGGTACCCAAACGAACTGTAATAGTCTGTATTATCAGCGTATAAAAAACGAGCTGTTTTGGTGTCAAGTACATTTGTTCTAAAGACAGTGTGTTGATGTGATATGCCTGCACCCAAGACAACTTCTTCCCGAAAAAGTGTTTGTACATAACCGCTGTTTTTTTGAATTAAAACACGGGTGTTTGTTGACTGAAGCACGTTTGGTGGTTCGCTTTGTTGCAGCACTTCCACAGGCGCAGCTGTTTCAAATTGGTGTTGTTTTGCGCTAAGTCCAATAGACCAAAATCGACCTTTGTCAATAAAGTAAGAAAACGCATATTGTAAATACTCGCCCAACATGAGGTCTAAGGATAGTGCGTCGTTTTTTAGAATGGCGTGTTTGTGGGTAAGATTTACCAATGCTTGCGCTCCAAATAATTTGTCATAATGTAAACTTGCTCGAAGCAGGGTAGTTTGCTGAGTTTCAGAAAGCAAAAGTGTTAGTGTTTCTTCTTCATTTTGTGTTTTCAGCGTATATCGAAACGCTTCAAAATTTTGAGTAGCTGCAAGGTTTGCCATGCCTTCATCAAGATTTTGAAAAGGGTACATGTTTTTTGCCTTCAATCGCAATTTCCCTAACAAATAGTTGGCTTTATAATTCGGCGTGGTTTCAATATAAAGCTTGTCTAATTGAAATGCGTCTGGGATTTCCGTCGCAAACGGCTCTCTGGGAAGCTGCTTTTGTGCCAGCGCTATGAGTTGTGTGCTCGCTTTTTTTCCTGCTAAAACGCCTTGTTCTAAAATAAAGGCTTGTTTGTCAAAAGAAAGGGTATTGATAGCGTCCAATTCTGGCCGGATATAAATGTCTGTTTTTTCTTTTTTAGGTGCCATTTCTTTTTGTGTTTGGAAACTTCCTATACGGGTTAATATCTCCGAAAACGTAGTAGCTTCATGTTGGCTACTCACATTTGTTTGTACGTCAATTCCAATAATTACATCAACATTTTTTTTTAGCATTTCATCAATAGGGTAATTATCTGCCACGCCACCATCAAGAAGTGTACGGTTCCCTACTTTAACAGGTGAAAAAAGGGTGGGAAGTGCGCTACTTGCGTTTACAGTAAGTGGTAAATATCCTGTGTCTAAAATTGCTTTTTCTCCTGAATTTATGTCTGTTGCTACGCAATAAAACGGAATCGGAAGTTTACTAAAATCTGTTGTGTTGCGCTGGTCGTACATAAGTTGTACAAGCAAGCTGTATACGTTTTGTCCTTTAGAAAGCGAAAGCGGGAATTGAATTTTTCCTTTGACAACAGGAAGCGTTATCGCATAACGATCCGCATCCTCTTTGGCATCAAACGACTTTGAGTCACGATCAAAATTGTCGTTAATTAAATCCGAAAGGTTCATTCCTAAGAGCATTTGTTCCAATTGACTTGCAGAATAACCACAAGCGTAAAGCCCTCCCACAATAGCGCCCATACTGGTGCCTCCTATGTAGTCAATCCGAACGCCAGCACGTTCGATTTCTTTTAGCACGCCCACATGCGCAATTCCTTTTGCCCCTCCGCCGCTCAAAATCAGACCCACTTTGACATCCTGTTGAACCTGACTAAAAACAACAGTCGAAATGAAAACTAAAAAAAACGAGCTAAGATTTTTCATGATGTAGGTGTTCGTATATTTTTTTGGCCATGGATGCACCTGTGACTTGGGTTAGTGCCTCGATATTAGCCGCCTTAATACGTTTTACGGATTTGAATTTTTTTAATAACTGTGTTGCTGTTTTCTCCCCTACACCAGGAATTTGTTCCAAGGTAGAGTTAATCGCGCCTTTGCTGCGTTTGTTGCGGTGTAGTCGAATGCCAAAGCGGTGCGCCTCATTGCGCAACTGCTGTACGATGCGTAGGGTTTCTGAACGCTTGTCCAAATAAAGAGGAATGGGATCGTCTGGGAAATAGAGTTCTTCGAGACGCTTTGCAATGCCCAAAATGGCTACTTTCCCTCGTATTCCCAAGACGTCAAAACTTTTAAGAGCGGCATTAAGCTGCCCCTTTCCACCATCAATGACCACCAATTGTGGTAAGGGTTCACCTTCGTTAATCAATCGCTTATAGCGGCGATATACCACCTCCTCCATAGAGGCAAAGTCGTCTGGGCCTTGAACTGTTTTGATGCCGTAGTGACGGTATTCCTTTTTGCTTGGTTTTCCGTTACGAAACACCACACAAGCGGCTACGGGGTTCGTTCCTTGAATGTTGGAGTTGTCAAAACATTCTATGTGAAGGGGTTGCTCGTGCAACCTTAAGTCGCGCTGCATTTGTGCCATGATGCGTTGTGAATGCTGCTCTGGATCTGTTAGTTTTATTTGCTTTAATTGCTCTAAACGGCTTTGCTTGGCATTGCGTAACGACAAGTTAATTAATTGTTTCTTTTCGCCTATTTTAGGTACCGTAACCCGTACCTTTTCGCCTAAATCAACTTCAAAAGGAAGCAATATTTCTTTGGAAGAAGAATTAAACCTTCTTCTTAATTCAACCAAAGCCACACGCAACAACTCAGCATCCGATTCGTCAAGTTTCTTTTTTATAGCAAGATTGTGAAACCGAACAATAGAACCATGCGCCACTTGTAGGAAATTGACAAACGCTGTGGTTTCATCCGAAACAATGGTACACACGTCCACAGCGTCTATTTTAGCACTTACCACAGCAGACTTGGCTTGATAGTGTTGCAAGGCTTCCATTTTTAATTTTACTTTTTGAGCGTGCTCAAATTGCAATGTTTTTGAAGCGGCGAGCATCTCTTTTTTAAAAGCGTGGTTAACCTCTTTAAACTTTCCTTGCAAGATGTTGCGAATATGTGCCACCGCCTCATCGTAGTGCGTAGTGGTTTGCTGTCCCACACAAGCTCCCAAGCAGTTTCCAATGTGGTATTCCAAACACACTTTAAACTTCTCACTCGCAATATTTTCTTGACTCAAATCGTAATGGCAAGTGCGTAACGGATATAGTTCGTTAATAAGTTCCAAAAGAACACGAACGGTTTTGCCGTTGGTAAAAGGGCCGTAATACTCCGAACCATCTTGAACAACTTTGCGCGTAGCAAAAACACGTGGGTACCGTTCCTTTTTGATGCAAATCCAAGGATATGTTTTGTCATCCCGCAATAAAATATTGTATCTAGGTTGATGTTCTTTGATCAATGTATTTTCCAATATTAAAGCATCCGACTCTGTAGGAACAACAATATGCTTGAGGGATTCAATGGCATTAACAAGGTTTCGGGTTTTGCGAGAATCTACTTGCTTTCTGAAGTAGGAAGCCACCCTTTTTTTGAGGTCTTTTGCTTTTCCAACATAAATAATTTCTCCCTCAACGTTGTAATATTGATATACGCCAGGCTCGTTGGGCAACGACGCTACTTGTTCTTTTAAGCTTAGCTGAGTCATGGATACTAAAGTACAAAAACTTGTGTCTAAACACGTATATTTATGCATGGCCAAAAAGCATGAGTTACGCCTCCTATATCGCAAGAAACGTTCCACACTTTCTGTGGACAGCATAAACAAGGCAAGTGCTCAAATACTTCATCATATAAAATCCCAAAATCTTGTTCAAGGAAATCTGGTAATGCTCTATGTGTCAAGCGAAAAACATAACGAAATCTCCACGGTATCTTGGTTTTCTGAACTAAAGCAATATGCTACATGTGTTCCTAAAGTAATGAGGACAGGCGGTACCATGGAGGCTGTTTTATGGGAAACAGCCATGCCTTTTGTAACCAATGCTTGGGGAATCAAAGAGCCCAAAAGCAATGCTTATTTAGCACCCGAAACCATAGAAACCATTATTGTTCCGTTGTTGTGTTTTGATAAAAAAGGGCATCGTGTAGGGTATGGAAAAGGGTTTTATGATAGGTTTCTTGCCCGTTGTGCGCCAACGGTTAGAACCATTGGGGTGTCTTATTTTGATCCTGTTGAACAAATTGATGCCGTTGAAACTACTGACTACCCTTTAGATATCGTGGTGACCCCAACAAAAGTATTTCGCTTTTAGGATGCGGGCTTTCGTTGTTGAAGTAATAATAGTGCTACTCCCACACTAATGGAGCTGTCTGCGATATTAAAGACAGGTTCAAAAAAAGTAAAGCTGTTCCCGCCTACAAAAGGGAGCCACTCGGGCCATGTCCATGTAAACATCGGAAACTGAAACATATCTACTACATGACCAAACATAAGCGGAGCATAACCGCCCTCTGCAGGTAAAAATGTTGAAAGTTGATTGTATGCACTTTCTGAAAAAAGCACCCCGTAAAAAACAGAGTCTATGATGTTACCCAAAGCTCCTGCAAAAATAAGACTAACGGCAATTAGCTGCATTTTTGGTGCCTGGGCTTTTACTGCTCGAGTGAGCCAAACACCAATGACCGATACGGCTAATAGTCTAAAAACACTCAAAAGAAGTTTTGCTATATCTTCGGAAATAAAAGGAATAAAATCGCTGAGACTCGCCCCCCATGCCATTCCTTTATTTTCAACAAATAGGAGTCTAAACCATCCCCAGTCAATAATAGCATCACTGCCGTAATAGGTAAGCGAATAGTTAAGTTTGATGTAAACTTTTAATGCTTGATCTGCGGCAAGAACGGCTAAAACAATCCAAGAAAGCTTACGAAGCGACATAAATTAACGCTGCATGTTTTTTGCCTCTATACTTAATGTGGCATGAGGAACAAGCTTTAGACGTTCGGCGCTAATGAGTTTTCCGGTAACACGACAAACACCATAGGTTTTGTTTTCAATTCGAATTAAAGCGTTTTTTAAATCTCGAATAAACTTTTCCTGACGAATAGCAAGCTGTGTGTTCGCCTCTTTCGACATCGTTTCAGAGCCTTCTTCAAATGCTTTAAAGGTGGGTGCAGTATCGTCGGTTCCGTTGTTACCGTCGTTCATGTAAGCACTCCTAATAAGCTCCAAATCGTTCTGGGCTTTTGCTATTTTTTCTTCGATTAGCTCTCTAAACTCTTGCAGGGCTTCGTCGCTGTAATGATTTGTTTTGTCCATAATAATTAAATTATTTCGATTTGACCATAGTTACATTGGTTTCTAAAGCGTCAAAAGATATTGGTATACTGCCTTTCAATGCTTCATCTACTAAGATAATACTTGTAGCTAGAATTTCGTGTTTAATATACGCTTTGTTTTGTTCTAAAACAGCTGTTAGCTCATCATTTTCGCTAAGCGTCAGTTCAATAGTATCGGTAACATCAAACCCAAGGTCTTTACGCATATTTTGCAATCGGTTTACAAGCTCTCGTGCCATGCCCTCCAAACGCAACGCTTCGTTCATTTGAACGTCAAGTGCTACGGTTACGCCTTGTTCTGATGCCACAAGCCAACCCGATACGTCTTTGGACGTAATAACAACGTCCGCTGCTTCGAGCATTGTCTCTTTCCCATCAATTGTCAGGTCTAATTTCCCATGCTTTTCCAATTCTTGAATCTGTGTTTCGCTAAGGTTTTGAATCGCCTGAGCTACTTGCTTCATCGCTTTACCAAAGCGAGGTCCTAATGTTTTAAAATTAGGTTTTACTTCTTTAACTAAAATAGAGGACGTATCGTCTAAAAGCTGCACCTCTTTTACATTGACTTCAGAAGCTATTAAATCCGCAACAGCAGCCACTTGTTTACGCTCATGTTCATCTAGCACCGGGATCATGATACGCTGCAGGGGTTGTCTCACTTTAATCTTTTCGCGCTTGCGCAGCGACAACACCAATGATGTTATTTTTTGTGCCCGCTGCATTTTCTGTTCCAATTCGGCGTTGATATCGTCCGTATTTGGTTTTGGGTAAAACGAAAGGTGCACTGAGGGTGCTGATTCTTTTTTAGTAATGCTGTTAAGGTCTTGAAATAGTCGATCCGCATAGAACGGTGCAACAGGTGCCATAAGTTTTGCAACACTCAATAAGCATTCATAAAGTGTTTGGTAGGCTGCAATTTTATCTGCTTCATAACTGCCTTTCCAAAAACGACGACGACACAAGCGAACATACCAGTTACTTAAATCTTCTGTCACAAAGTGAGCAATTGCCCTACACGCTCGAGTAGGTTCATAAGCGTCAAAATGAGAAGCTGTATTTTGAACTAAACTATGAAGTTCTGACAAAATCCACTGATCTATTTCGGGACGCTCTTGCACTGGAATTTCCTCCTCAGCGAACCTAAAACCGTCAATGTTTGCATATAGGCTGAAGAAGGCATAGGTGTTGTAAAGTGTGCCAAAGAATTTACGTTTTACTTCCTCAATACCAGCAACATCAAACTTAAGGTTGTCCCAAGGATTGGCATTGCTAATCATGTACCAGCGTGTGGCGTCTGGTCCATAGGCTTTTAAGGTTTCAAAAGGATCAACAGCATTGCCCAAACGTTTGGACATTTTTTGTCCGTTTTTATCAAGTACTAAGCCATTGGAAACAACATTTTTATACGCTACAGAATCAAAAACTAGCGTTGCAATGGTATGAAGCGTATAGAACCATCCTCGCGTTTGATCCACGCCCTCTGCAATATAATCGGCTGGAAATGCCTCTCCTGCATCAACTTTTTCTTTGTTCTCAAATGGATAATGCCATTGCGCATAGGGCATTGATCCCGAGTCAAACCAAACATCAATAAGATCTGCTTCACGATGCATCGGTTTGCCAGACGGGCTTAACAATACCAACTCGTCAACCGTGTCTTTGTGTAAATCCACGTTGTTGTAATTGCTGTCTGACATATCATCAGCAACAAAATCTTTAAATGGATTTTGCGTCATTAGCCCAGCTGTAACGGCTTCATCAATGGCTTCTTTAAGTTCCTGAATGGAACCGATAATACGTGTTTCGGAACCGTCAGCAGTGCGCCAAATAGGCAGTGGAATGCCCCAAAAACGGGAGCGAGATAAATTCCAATCGTTGGCATTAGCAAGCCAGTTTCCAAAACGACCTTCACCTGTTTTGGCCGGTTTCCATTGAATGGTTTTGTTCAATCCAACCATACGGTCTTTATGTTCTTGAACATTGACAAACCAAGAGTCTAGTGGGTAATAAAGTACGGGGGCATCTGTTCGCCAGCAGTGTGGGTAACTGTGTACATACTTTTCAACCTTAAAAGCTTTATTTTCTTCCTTTAAGCGAATTGCAATCTCAACATCCACCGATTTATCAGGGGCTTCGCCTTGCGGATAAAATTCATTTTTGATAAGCTTTCCGCCAACAAGACCAACTTCTGTCCTGAACTTTCCTTGCAAATCCACCAATGGGACTGGATTATCATTTTCGTCTAATATCAAAAGTGGCGGGATGGGTGGCGTGGCCTCCTTGGCTACTTTGGCATCGTCTGCTCCAAAAGTGGGTGCCGTATGAACAATTCCTGTACCATCATCTGTTGTTACAAAATCTCCGGATATGATACGAAATGCGTCAGCTGCGTTTTCGAAAGGTAGCGGTGCTTCTTTCCATAACTGTTCGTATCGAATTCCAACTAAATCAACTCCTTTTATGTAATGTTCAATAACAAAGGGAATGGTTTTGTCAGCTGGGTTATAATGATCAAGATCTGTTTGGTTTGAACCTTTCGCATATTTTTTTCCAAATTGTTTGGCAATCAGCTTTTCAGCGAGCAAAACACGAATGGGCTGGTGTGTGTACTGATTAAACGTTTTTACAACAGCATAGTTTATTTTTGGACCAACCGTAAGCGCAGTGTTGGATGGGAGTGTCCAAGGGGTGGTTGTCCATGCCAAAACATGTAGCGGTATGCTGCCCTGAAGTTCTTGCGGTAGTGTTTCGTCAATAGTTTTAAACTGAGCTGTTACGGATGTGTCTGTTACATCACGATAGCAGCCAGGCTGGTTTAGTTCGTGTGACGACAAGCCCGTTCCTGCCATAGGAGAATAGGGTTGAATGGTATATCCTTTGTAGATAAGCCCCTTTTTGTAGAGTGTTGCCAACAACCACCAAACAGACTCCATATATTTAGAGGTATATGTGATATATGGGTCTTGCATATCAACCCAATAGCCCATTTTTTTTGTCAAGTCATTCCAAACATCGGTGTAGCGCATAACCGCCTCTCGGCAAGCTTTGTTATAATCTGAAACGCTTATGGTTTTTCCGATGTCTTCTTTGGTAATTCCCAATTCTTTTTCGACACCTAGCTCAACAGGAAGTCCGTGTGTGTCCCATCCTGCTTTTCGCTTTACTTGAAACCCTTGTTGTGTTTTGTAACGACAAAAAATGTCTTTTAATGCTCGTGCTAAAACGTGGTGGATACCTGGTAGCCCATTTGCAGAAGGTGGCCCTTCGTAAAAAACAAAAGGAGGGTGTCCTTCTCTTGTAGATACACTTGCTTCAAAAATCTGGTGGTCATCCCAAAAAGAAGCAATTTCATCGGCCGTTGCGGGTAGATCAAGATGTGAATATGTTGGAAACAAAATTTCTTGCTAAAATTATGCTTGCGAAAGTAACCAATTTAGGGCAAAAAATAATATGTGACGAGAGTTGAATCACTATAAGTGGTAGCGCAGAACGAGCTTTAGACTCCTTCCTGGAGCAGAAATGCCAGATGCAAATTCTCGGTAATGCGTGTCAAAAAGGTTATAAACACCTCCTGAAACATGTAATGAATTGTTTAAAGGGTAGGCAAAATGCAAATCCCAACGGTGCCAAGCGGGGGTTCCTGCATACTGTCCATTTGGCAAAATGGGGGTTTCTTCCAAACCATCTTCACCCCAAGGACTGTATTTGTTTGGCGCTTTAGCCCCAACGTAGTTCCATTCAAGTCCTAATCTCCCTTTTTTTAGATTCCAATCCAGTTTTTGTGTGGAGAAAAACGGACTAATAGACGGCGGGGTACCGCTGAGTTCGTTGCCATGTCCTTTTGTTAATGTAAACGTTCCTGCATAGTTAAGATTTGTAGCCATTTTCCATTCGCTTTGTGCACTAAGACCATAGATACGAACCTGTCCTACATTTTTATTTGCGACTATTTTAACCTCGTCACCAGAAAACATAATCGTGTCGGCACTTGTTGTAGATCTATCTTCGAGTATTTCATAAGGACCACGTGCAATATAATCTTGAATTGTGGCATAGTATCCGTTTATTTCAAAAAAAGAACCCTTTTTCCAATAACGTTTTATGCCAAGCTCCGAGCTAACAATATATTCTGGAGTTAAATCCATATTAGGAACGGTCAATATGCCGTTATGTTCGCGTGTTTTTCCAAGGTCGTCAATATTAGGAGAACGAAACCCTGTTGATAACAACGCTTTAAGCTGCCAATCTTCATTGGGCTGACAGGTATATCCTATTGTTACGTTTGAAGATTGATTTTTTTGATATACATAAGCCAAGCGAGCATCTATTAAAGCAACCTCAGTCCAAGAAGCATCAAGATCTGTTATGGTATGTCTGCCGCCAAAAGTCAAGGTACTTTTCGGCGTAATATCATATCTGAAATCTACATAAACCGCAAAAGAATTATAGGTGCTTCCGCCACTTGGATAACGCGTAGCAATAGGGGTTTTTTTTGAAAGTCCAACAATAGAATTACCGTCAACTGTTAGCGTTTCACTAAAAGCGGTGGACTTTACCTCATTGTGTGTAAACTCTAACCCATAAGACCAATCAAAACCTGTAGCAATAGTCGCCTTAAAATCTGCATTAAGACTGTATACGGCAACTTTTTCATGTTGCGTTTCTCTGTCAAGGCTCGTAAATTTTCGTTTGATTCGAGACTCCTCTAAAAACTGTGCTGCTGCTATAATTTTCCCTGAGGCTAACCATGGACGATTGCCAACAAAGCTTAATTGAGGAGAAATTAACCATCGCTTTTGAGGACCGTAGTCCCAACGCGCAAAACGCAACGCATTATCTTGTATTTGTGTCAATTTATCAAACCGAGGTATATTCCCAGATTTAGACCCCTGCATGTTGAGCGTAAACTTTAAGCCATTGCTTGTGTGGTAGACCCATTTTTGCAATGCATCTACTTGCTCATAGCCTGAGTTGCGTTGTGTGTTTGGGTTATTATTAATCTTAGGAGTAGACGAATAATATGATGGGGTGTTTTCAGAATAAGTGTGAACTTTGCCCCAATTATCGTAACCATGTGGGCGGCGGTTTCCCATGATAATATCGCCAAACTGCGCATAAGACACGTACTGAAGCATGGCCCATTTAGAGGCACTGTATTCAAACGAGGCGGCTTGTTTACTTGTATTTTGACGAAAATTAAACGACGAAGAGCCCGAAACGTGAACCTTTTTTTGTTGATTGATAAGAGGCGTTTTGGTGTAAAAATGAATCACACCGCCTAATGCATCGGAGCCATAGCCAACAGATGAAGGGCCAAAAATGACTTCTGCTCTGCTTAGGCTAAGGGGGTCAACGCTAAGTGCGTTGTGAACGTGTCCAGAGCGAAAAATAGCGTTGTTCATTCGCACGCCGTCAACAACCAAAAGCACGCGATTTGCTTCAAAACCACGCAGTACGGGGCTGCCTCCACCTCCTTGAGATTGTTGCACACGAACTCCAGGAACTCGACGCAACAGCACTGCTGTATTTTCAGGCGTTTGTCTTTTTATTTCTGCTTCACCTATAATGCCTACTTGCTGCGCTAATCGCTTTTTATTGGTACTTGCTCTAGCTACCGACAATACAATCTCACCTAGTTGTTCGGTGTCTGGAGACATCCAAATAATTTGACCTGCTTTAATTTGATTTTTAGGAAGATTTTGCGTTAAATATCCAATATGAGAGCATGATATTAAAGCATTTTTTGGAAATGCATCAAGGAGTGCTCGCCCATCAGAATCTGTCATTTCAAAATGGCTTTTGTTTTCATCTACAATGGTTGCGTTAGGAAGCACTTCGAGTGTTATAGCATCTTTGATTGTTACCTGTTGAGCAATACCCCAACAAGCAAAACAAAGCACTAAACTAATCGTTAAAAACCTCATATAAAACATCTAATGATTTTGGCAATCTAAATGATTGCACGTGCAATTGATAATAGCGCATCAAAATATTTAACAAACTTCTTCTCGCTGCTGCATTAGCCGAAATCTGTTCAATCTTATCAAACTTCGTACCTAAATACGCTTTTAACAATTCTATTTCTTTTCCTGAAACACATTCTTTACTATTGGTGAAGGCTGTAAACTGTCCATTTTGCAAATCAAAATAAGGCTCATTAATCCCTGAAACGTCGGGATAAAAGCCAAGGTATTTTGTTAATTGCACTAGGATAAAAATATGCGTGTTTGCAATCTGAGAATGCGTATCAATCCATATTAAAGCATGCTCTAAAAAACTATAAAGCAATTGGTTTTCTTCTTCTTCCTTTAGCACTGACCGTAATACCTCCGCCAGAAACATGCAAATACTAGATTTAGCTATATCGGAAGAAATAGATGTATACGGGTTTATGAGCTTCGCCGATGTTAAAACCGAAAGTCTTGCGCGTGTCGGAGTAGAGGACAGCAGTTCCAATTGCGTTAGCGGCTGAAACATCCCCATGGAAACCTTTTTGTTTTTGCGCTTTGACCGTGCTCCTTTGACCACATAAGTGCGTAAGCCAAACCGCTGGGTATAACAATGAAGCATGACGCTTGTTTCGCCATACTTAGTTGTATATAACACAATCGCATTGGTTGAACCTTCCATTAGTTAATCACCATAAGCTTTTTCACAGAGCTGTCTAATCCATCTTCAGAGGATATAAAAAATAAATATACGCCACTACGAACCCGCTGACCTGAGAACGAACGTAAATTCCAACTAATGCTACCGCCCTCACTTGTGGTATCGTAAACCAAGTTGCCAGAAATATCTGTTATTTTAACGCGTGTGTCTTGCTTTAACCCTCGAAGAACAACATTTCCAGTATAATTAGGCCTTACAGGATTGGGGAAAATATTGGCTTCCGAAAGGGATTTGGATTCTGCATAAGCATTGCCTTGAAAAGCCACCATTCCGTTAAGTGTTCCCAAATACACTTTCCCAGAGATCTTATCAATACCGATGGTTTTTACAGATGATGTGGGAAGCGGGCTGTTCTCTTTAGTGAAGTGTTCTAAAATCTCTGTTCCGTCAGAAGAAATCAAAAATACGCCTGAACTTGAGGTGCTAATCCATTTCTGATTATTGCCATCTACCTCAATATCAGATATAAATTGACCGCTTAGCAACTCTCGCAGATTTCCCCCATCAGACACAACAATTGAACGGAGTTGGGTGTCCTCTTCAAAGAAGCGATTCGGCGCATATAAGATCGCAAGGCCATCCTTAGTGCCAACCCATAGGCGATTGTCTTTGTCCAGGCGGATGCTGCGAATGTCATCTGCCGGGAGTCCCATGTCTCCGCCCATGATGCGTTTCATTTGCGGAGGTGACTGGGAAATATCAACGCCTATAAGGCCGCTACTTTTGCTTCCAAAAAAGAGGGTTTTATCATTGTACAGTTCCAAGTTCGAATACCCCGACTCTTGTTTGTAATCTAAAAGAGCCTCCGACAAATCAATACTTTCCCATTGCCCTGATGGGGATCTCTTTTTAAGCCCTTTTTGAACAAAACCCGTAATTGACCACAGGTTTCCGCTGTCGTCTACTAATGCGTCACGAACACGTACGCTTATGTTATCTCCATCAAATGTTAAGCTTTCCAAGCCGCTGTTTGTTTGGTTCCAAAGTGCTATCGGAACATTGTCCTCAAGTGCTAGAATACCGCCGTGAAAAGAGCATGCATATAACGTACCTATTTCTGTAGGGTGTGCCACTATCCGTACTAAAGATTCGGCGTTAAATACATCTGCACTAGAAATATTGTCCCACTCCTGATCAACATGGTGGCTTAATCCATATTTTTCTAATGGAAAAGGGTTATAGATTTGATTATAATCTCCATGTGCAATCCACAATTCGTTGGGCAAGGTTTCTATATCAAAGATGCTGTTTCGTAAGGGACCCTTAGGACTTACAAAAGATATGTTGTCTGCGTTTGAATAGCGAATGAGTCCGTTGTTAAACGTCCCAATCCAAAATATATTATCGATATTAAGTCCAAAGCGGAACGTATTAAATTGTACTCCGTCAATAGTTGAAATGACTTTATTCAAATTGAATCTTGTGTCAAAAACTTGAATGCTATGTGAAAACGTCAGCACAATGTTTGCATCATTGGTAAATGAATATTTTAATTGTCCTATCACCTGTGCTTTTTCTTCTAATGTAGGACTAATTTCGAATAGGTAGAGGTTTCTGTCTGTTTGTAACGCACCGTACAAAACTTCACTTTTTTCCCATAGTGTTACCCATTTTCCGGAAGCTACTAGATCCCATGTAGCAAAATTTAAACGCTCTGGGTTTGTCCTGGAGGTTCTGTAAAGCCCGTCTTGTGTAGCAGCATAAATTGTTTTTTCAAATTCAATGACATGATAAACCCCTCCATCATACAATCCTGCAGGGTTAAAATAATAGGTATTTCCAAATTCTAATGTGTTTGGGTTAAGCTCAACAATGCCAAAACCCGTTGACAAATAGGCCAAATCTCCTACGACTTGGATGTGATTGATTTTCTTTTTATCGTCCGTTATTAACGAATTTCTAGCTATTGAGTTGTCTAGGGTTACCTTTTTTGAGTTTCTGTCAATTTGTGTTAGTGTGCCATTTTCGTGTCCTGCAATAATGTAATTGTTATAAATCGCTAATGCAGAAAAGTTATCGCCCGACAGGCCCTCCACAGTGGTAATGGTCTCTGTTGTATCTTGAGCTATATCGTATAGAAAAAGGGCGTTCTCAGCTGCCGTAATTATCGTTTGATCGCTTACAACAGCCGTAGATGTGTTGTTGTATGAATAAAAAGATTCCCACGCTTTGTTCTGTCCCCACAGTATTGAGATTCCTGAGAACAATAAACAGACAGTGTAATTTCTAAAAGTTGATTTCATTAGTTGTAAAACGAAAAAAGTGTTGTTGTGGTATGTCAAACCACCCCTTGTGCCAGCATGGCGTCGGCAACTTTAACAAAGCCTGCAATGTTCGCCCCCTTTTCGTAGTTAGTGGTTCCTTTTTCATTGCCATAAGAAACGCATGCGTTGTGAATGTCTTTCATGATATGCTGAAGACGCTGATCCACCTCATCTCGTGTCCAGCTGTAACGCAGTGAGTTTTGTGCCATTTCAAGACCCGAAACAGCCACCCCTCCAGCATTAGAAGCCTTTCCGGGAGCATACAAGACTTTGTTTGCGTGAAAATGCAAAATAGCATCAGGAGTTGATGGCATGTTTGCTCCTTCACTCACACAATAACATCCGTTAGAAACAAGCTCCTTTGCGTCTTGTCCGCTAAGTTCATTTTGGGTAGCACACGGCATGGCAATGTCACAAACGACACCCCAAGGTTTCTCGCCTTCGTGAAAACGTGCCTTTGGGAATTGTTCCACATATTTGTCAATACGTTGACGGCGTACGTTTTTAAGCTCCATTACAAAAGCTAGTTTTTCTTCGTCAAGGCCATCTGGGTCGTAAACAAAACCTGAAGAATCTGAAAGTGTAAGGACAGTTGCGCCAAGTTGAATAGCTTTTTCAGCTGCGTATTGTGCGACGTTACCAGAGCCAGACACAACTACTTTTTTCCCTTTAAAAGACTCCCCTCTAGTTTCAAGCATGTTTTGGGCAAAATATACCGCTCCATAGCCTGTAGCCTCAGGACGAATAAGAGAACCCCCCCAAGAAACACCTTTACCTGTTAGTACTCCTGTAAACTCATTTTTTAGACGTTTGTATTGTCCAAACATATATCCAATCTCACGTCCTCCAACGCCAATATCTCCGGCGGGAATATCGCGATTAGGCCCAATATGCCGAAAAAGTTCCGTCATAAAGCTTTGACAAAAGCGCATTACTTCTGCGTCTGATTTGCCTTTTGGGTTGAAATCTGCGCCACCCTTTCCGCCGCCCATGGGAAGGGTTGTTAGTGCATTTTTAAACACCTGTTCAAATGCCAAAAATTTTAAAATACTAAGGTTGACTGACTCATGAAAACGTAAGCCGCCCTTGTAAGGACCAATGGCAGAGTTCATTTCAATTCGATAGCCTCTATTTACACGTATTTCACCACGATCATCAATCCAAGGTACACGAAACATCACAACGCGTTCAGGTTCTGCCATGCGCATCAATATATTTTTGCCGTGGTAAATATCATTAGCAACGATATAGGGAATCACAGTTTGTGCTACTTCAGACACCGCTTGCATAAACTCAGGCTCGTTTGCATTTCGCTGACTAACCTCTTGTAGAAAATTATTGATGATTTGCTTCATTGGGTAAATTTTAAAATTAAAGTTAGGTTTTATTTATCATATTTAACCAAGTGCTTGTGTCAAATCGGCAATCAAGTCTTGGCTATCTTCTATACCAACGCTTAAACGGATAAGACCGTCTGTTACGCCTGTTTTTTCTCGTTTTTCTTTAGGAATAGACGCGTGTGTCATACTCGCTGGGTGACCCGCTAAACTTTCTACGCCACCTAGAGACTCTGCTAGGGTAAATACTTGTAATGCAGATACGATAGCAACGGCTTTTTGAAGGCTGTTATCTTTATGAACAAACGAAATCATACCGCCAAAATCGTCCATCTGGGCTTTGGCAACCTCATGGTTAGGATGGTGGGGAAACCCAGGCCAATAGACTTTTTCAACGTCTGGGTGATTTGCCAAGAATTCGGCAATAGCCCGACCATTTTCGCAATGGCGTTGCATACGCACATGCAGGGTTTTTATACCTCGCAATACTAGAAAAGCATCCATGGGTCCAGGTACTGCACCACTTGCGTTTTGAATGAATGCCAATCGTGCTGCCAAATCATCATCATTAACAACCAATGAACCAAGAACAACATCACTGTGACCACCAAGGTATTTGGTGGCAGAGTGCATCACAATATCGGCTCCTAATTCCAAAGGGCGTTGTAAATAAGGTGACGCAAAGGTGTTGTCAACAGCCAACATGAGGTTATTTGCTTTTGCTAGCCGTTCCATTGCTTTGATGTCAATGACTTGCATCAAGGGATTTGTGGGTGTTTCAACCCATAGGAGTTTGGTATTGGCATTAATATGTTTTTCTACTTCGGCAATTTCTCCCATTGGAACAAAGTGGAACGCAATGCCGTAGGTCGCAAACATTTTATCAAAAATACGGTAAGTACCACCATATAAATCGTTTGTGGAAATAACCTCATCTCCAGGTTTTAGTAGTTTGATAACGGCATCAATAGCTGCCATTCCTGAGGCAAAAGCAAGACCGTGCTTTCCCGATTCTAAGTTGGCTAGAGCAGCCTCAAGCGCTGATCGCGTTGGATTGTGAGACCGGCTGTATTCATAACCAAGGTGTGCGCCAGGTTCTGATTGAGCATAGGTAGATGTGAAATATACCGGTGGCATTACAGCGCCGTATGCTTTGTCGGGTTGTTGCCCTCCGTGTATCGTTCGTGAGTTGAAGTGTAATTTTTTGTTTGCCATAGCGAATTTAAAGTACAAATGTACCTGATGCGTATTTAGCAAGCAAAACTATAACCACGATTGTGTTGGATTTGGTTGTTGTTTGTTTTGTTATAAAAACAAACCGAGCCGAAAATTCGTCAGCGTAACCCTTTAATAATGAAAAATGAAGTTAAACATGTTTAATTCTTTGGTCGCCTTTACTAAGTCCCTTTTATTTGTTAACCTTTGCAGTCTATGGAAAATACATTTCTTTATCTATCTAGTTGTTCTACATGTGTGCGAATCATAAAAGAACTAGGCATTCAAGACGCTCCTTTTTTACAAGATGTAAAAGAACGTATGGTAACTGCAGCGCAATTGGCATTTCTCTACGCCCATACGAATAGCTTTGAGCAACTCATTAACAAGCGAGGACGCGTATATGCGCAGTTAAAACGAGAAGGAAGTGATTTTTCTGAAGTTATTTATAAAAAATTGCTTGTACAAGAATACAGCTGTCTTAAGCGCCCCATCTTAATTTGGAATAATAAGGTGTACTTAGGCAATGCAAAAACTACTGTGGTTGAAATGAAAACTGCGCTAGATGGATAAGCGAACACTTGCTTTATTTGCGGCTTTTGGTGCTACTTCCATTTATGGGTTAAATCACACCATTGCCAAAGAGGTTATGCCTACTTATATCCAAGGTTTTGGTTTTGTACAAGTGCGGCTATTAGGCGCAGCTGCGTTGTTTTGGTTGGTTAGTCTGTTTATACCAAAGCAAAAAATAAATCGTGTAGACCTTCCAAAAATGGTGCTCTGTGCCTTTCTAGGTATGGTCGTAAACATGCTTTGCTTTTTTAAAGGTATCGAGCTTTCGACTCCAATAAACAGCGCCGTGCTTATTACTGTCACGCCTATTTTGGTGTTTGTGTTTTCGGCTATTCTAATAAGAGAAAAATTATTGCTGCCAAGAGTTGTAGGTGTTATATTGGGATTTTTAGGAGCACTAATTCTTATTGTTTTTGGAAATGAAATCCGACAAGACGCGCCTAACATACCGTTAGGAAACGCACTTTTTATTGTTAATGCCTCATCATTTGGGCTGTATTTGGTTTTGGTAAAGTCTTTGTCCGCAAAATACGCTACCGTGCATTTGTTAAAGTGGTTGTTTTTGTTTGGGTTTATTATGGCATTGCCTGTTACTTATGGTGAGTTTAGCGAAGTTTCATGGGCAAGTTTACCATTTGAGGCCATTTGGCGTTTTGGGTATGTGGTCGTGGGCACAACATTTATGACTTACTTGTTAAATGTGTATGCACTTAAGCAACTTAAGGCAAGCTCTGTTGGCGTGTTTACCTATTTACAACCTCTCATTGGTATTGGGTACGCTATTGCTGTTGGAGCAGATAACTTAACAAGCTATAAAATTGGAGCAGGTTGTGTGGTATTGTTAGGTGTTTATTTGGTGACTAAGCGCTATCGTGTCAATGTCTAATAGGCTTTATCTTCGCCCCTTATCATATTAACTGCTGTTCTAATGATAATTTTAATGTCTAACGTAAACGACCAGTTTCGGATATAAAAGACATCATATTTCACCCGATGCTTCATTTCAATATCCTCCTCTATACCTCCTCTTGCTCCACTTACTTGTGCAAGACCCGTAATTCCAGGTTTAAGGTACATTCTTTTGGGGTAATCATTAATGATTGGGCTATAGTAGTCTAGCTGAGAAGATAAATTGGGTCTGGGGCCTACAATAGACATGTGTCCCAAGAGAACGTTAAAAAACTGAGGTAGCTCATCTATGCTGGTTTTACGGATAAATTTACCTATTCTAGTTACTCTAACATCATCTCTAACTGCAGACTTTTCTGTTTTATTATTAACTGTCATCGAGCGAAACTTAAAACATAGAAAAGGCTTATTAAAACGACCTGGTCTTTTTTGAACAAAAAAAGTTGGCCCCTTGGAGTCTAATCGAATTAATAATGCCATTAACGGAACAAACCAAGATAACAGCGTGAGAATTACAAGTCCTGAAAAAATAACATCAAATACTCTTTTCAACATGCGTAAGGTTGTGGAGTCAAGGGGGCTTATATAATACTTTGTCACTTGTGTTAAGCCATAAAACTGAGCTTTTCTACCCGTTATAGGAGCATTATAGTCGGTAATCAGTTTTAAGCTAACTTGTTTGTTCCATTTTAAGTTTAATATATGTGAAAACGCTTCCTTAAAAGCAACCTCAAGTGGAATATAAATGGTCTGTATCTTATCATTCATTACCATTTTCTTAAAACGTTCTAACGATTCTTTTCTAAAAAGCGTTTTCTCTGCTTCATAGATTTGAAATCCTGTTCGTTTTAGTTGACGCACATCACGGATAAAATTTTTTCCTGTTCCTGAATTATAAACCAAAATGTTCTGTTGGTATGCCGTTGTTTGTTTTCTCAAACTAAAGATAGTGAGTATAGCAACCGCTTTTAATAAAAAAGCGGTTATGAGGCTTTTAACTAAAACCTGAGGAATCCACGTTACTTCTTGCAAGGAAAGTAATGTGACTGCATAAAAAAATACTGCGCACAAAACAGAAAACAAAATAAATCGCTGTAACTGCTTTGTAATTGTTAGATTTCGTTCATAAGCGTAGAATCTAGATATTATTGCACTTAAGCTCCATATGCCAAAAAACACACCATAATGAAGGGTTAGATTGTTTGTGGTATAGCTGAGCTTTATGAAATATACTGCTGAAAGGAACAGTAAAACCCATTCGAAAGCCCAAAAGGGAACATATTTAAGCAGTGGTAAGTTCTGTTTTATATCTTTTTTCAATAGTCTATGAGCTAGTTATGTTTTTAACGTTTTTGTGAGACAATTATTGTACCTAAACTAGCTTTTAAATAAAGAGAAGTCTCTGTGCTCCATCCTGTTTAATTCTTCAGTGCTTAACGATTTAAAATAATCATATGTGCGCTTCATACCTGCTGCTCTTCCTACTTTTGGCTCCCAACCCAAAATTTCTCTTGCCTTAGTTATGTCGGGCTTGCGTTGAAGCGGATCGTTTTTGGGAAGGGGTTTAAAGACAATTTTTTGATCTGTTCCTGTCAACGTTATAATCTCTTTGGCGAAATCTAAAATGGTAATTTCATCTGGGTTTCCAATATTTACTGGCAAATGATAATCGCTCATCAATAAGCGATAAATGCCTTCAATCTCGTCTTCTACAAAACAAAAAGATCTTGTTTGTAAGCCATCACCAAAAACGGTTAAATCTTCACCTCTCAAGGCTTGTCCCATAAAGGCCGGTATAACACGTCCATCGTTTAGGCGCATTCTGGGACCATAGGTGTTGAAAATACGAATGATTCGTGTGTCTACATCATGGTAGCGGTGATAGGCCATGGTAATGGATTCCAAATAGCGTTTGGCTTCATCGTATACCCCTCGAGGGCCAATGGTGTTTACGTTTCCAAAGTAATCTTCGGTTTGTGGGTGCACAAGCGGGTCTCCGTAGATTTCGGAAGTAGAAGCCACCAAAATACGTGCTTTTTTGGCGCGTGCCAAACCTAATACATTATGTGTGCCGAGCGCACCAACCTTAAGCGTTTGTATCGGGATTTTTAAATAATCTATGGGACTAGCAGGCGAGGCAAAATGGAGGATATAATCCAAATCACCCTCAATGCTAATATGTTTGCAAACGTCGTGCTCAATAAAACTAAAATTTGGATTGGCTTCCAGATGCGATATGTTAGACATGGAGCCTGTTATAAGGTTATCCATTCCTATGACAGCCATGTTATTGGCTAACAGTTTGTCGCACAAATGAGATCCTAAAAAACCTGCGGCACCAGTAACTAAAGCTGTTTTCATTTATCTTCCAATTGAATAATATGTAAATCCAAGCGTCTTCATTTCGTCTGGGCTGTAAATATTACGTCCATCAAAAACAACATTGGTTTTTAGGGTTGATTTTAGCCTATCAAAATTAGGATTTCTAAACGCGTGCCATTCCGTACAAATCAACAATGCATCTGCATCTTGAGCAGCTTCCATCATGCTTGAGGCAAACGCAATGCTATCGCCCAATTTGGCTTTTACATTATCCATCGCCTCTGGGTCAAAAGCAGTAACGGCTGCGCCTGCGCTAAGTAGCTTATCAATCATATAGAGGGCTGGTGCTTCACGAATATCGTCTGTGTTGGGTTTAAATGCCAATCCCCATAGCGCAATTTTTTTACCCTTGAGGTCTCCTTCAAAATGAGCTGCCATCTTAGGAAACAACACTGTTTTTTGGTTTTCATTTACTTCAATGACACTATCCAAAATGGCAAAGTGATGCTGCGCATCTTTACCCGATTTGTGTAATGCCTTTACGTCTTTAGGGAAGCAAGAACCGCCATAACCTATACCTGGAAATAAAAAGCGTTTACCTATACGTGCGTCAAGCCCCATACCTATACGGACGTCATCTACGTTTGCGCCTACTTTTTCGCAATAGTTTGCAATTTCGTTCATGTAGGTAATCTTCGTTGCTAAAAAGGCGTTGGCCGCATATTTGGTCAGCTCGGCAGATTTGATATCCATAAAAACAATCGGGTTGCCCGAACGAACAAAATTCTTGTAAAGCTTTTCCATGGTTTTCTGAGCTCTTTCTGACTCCACACCAAGAACAATCCTGTCGGGTTTCATAAAATCCTCTACAGCAAAACCCTCCCGCAAAAACTCAGGGTTAGAGACCACATCAAAAGGAACATCCGTTTTGGATTGTAATGCTGCTTTCACTTTTTCACCAGTACCAACAGG
>CALKOU010000007.1 GCA_938092005.1 uncultured Flavobacteriaceae bacterium
CTTTTTTAATGTCGGTATCTTTTACAATCGACTCTATCTTCCCCTTCTTAATCCCTTTGATGGTATAATCAGAGAGGGATGGGAGCTCTTGAATATACAGTTCTAGATCGGCAACATCTCCTTCAATTTTTGTAATAAAAAATTCGATATCGCTAAATAACTCTAGCTTCCATAATTTATTAATGGTGGCGCTGATTTCTTCGCCAGGAATTTGAATGCGCTGCCCTTTGCGCAGTCCAGTGTAAGCAACTACCGTTTGCGGGCTAAAACTTTTTACGCCTGTAACGGTTATATCGCCAAGCTCGTAAACCTTACCTTTATCAAAGGAGGTTTCTTGTGCAAAAGCAGGTATAACACTAACAAATGAGGCAGTTAGTAAAAAGAAATAAAGGATGTGGTTACGTAAGTTGTTCGCTAGTTTTTCCAAATCTACGTTCTCTTTTTTGATAACTTATTATTGCCTGATGCAGCGATTGTTCGTCAAACTCTGGCCACAATTCATCTGTAAAATAAAGTTCTGCATAGGCAATTTGCCACAACAAAAAATTACTAATACGTACCTCACCGCTAGTGCGAATGAGTAAATCTACATCAGGCAGATGTTGCGTGTAAAGATGCTCATTAATTATGGTTTCATCAATATTTTCAACAGGAATTATATTATTTTTAACTTTTTGGCTGATTTGTACTATTGCCTGTTTGATTTCCTCACGTGCTCCATAACTTATAGCCAAGGTCAAGTGTGTCCCGGTATTTAAAGCTGTTTTTTTAACAACTTCTTCTAGCTCTTGCTGCACGTTTGCAGGTAATTTTCCTAATGATCCAATGGCACTAAGGCGAATGTTGTGTTTGGTCATACGCTCCAGCTCACGACGCAAACTCCTCACCAATAGACTCATAAGTGTAGTGATTTCAGATTTGGGACGGTTCCAGTTTTCTGTTGAAAAGGCATACAGCGTGAGGTGTTCTATATCCAATTTTGCTGCAGCTTCTACGGTTTTTCGAACAGCTTTTGCACCCGCTTCGTGTCCACGAACACGGATTTTACCGCGCTGTTTCGCCCAACGTCCATTGCCGTCCATAATGATGGCAATGTGTTTGGGTAGCGTATTCAGATTTATTTCTTCGAAGTTCATCTAGCTTTATTCTCTGCAACAGGGTAATCTTCCAAAGGCGTAAGTTATAGAAATCCCAGTAAATACCAACCAATCACTACTTAAACTCGTAGAAAATTTTCGTGCTAGTGGTTGTTTATCAGTATTTGGAAAACTTCCGTCGAGGTTATCAGTAAATGTAAATTGTGGCTGTACTTCGGCTGCAATCACCCAATATCGCCCAAAATTAAACTTGACACCAATGCCAAAAGGAACACTTAGGGTCATTTTTTTACCATGCGCCTGCGCATTGTTCTCAAAAGTAGTAAAATACAATTCGTCTGTTACCATACGTTGTATACCAGCGTGCAAGAAAGGAGTCCATGATGTGCCAAAATCACCAACAGGAAACGAAACATAATTCACTTCAATTCCAGCACCCCATGCCGTATAATTGTTTTGGAAATATAGACCACGGGCACGACGGTCTAAATCGGATGCATTAATGTCGTTGGCACTAAATTTACCAGTACTAAATTGTGCACGCAATGCGATGCGTTGCGATATATTACGTTTATAGATGATGCCGTATCCCAGATGCCTTGGATTGAAATACTGGGTCTTACCCACCTCACCAATATAATTTACTCCTCCTATGAGAAGACCCAATTCGTGACGCTGGGCATGGCTTACAAAACAGCCAAAGCCAAACAAAACACAATAAAACCAAATACGATTCATTCTAAAACTATACATGTTATAAACTGAAAATAAGGTTGATTATTGTTAATTGCGTTTGTCTTGCCCCCACAAAAGTTTATTTCGCAGTGTGTCAAAAAAGCTGTTTTGATTAGGGCGAATAAATACCATTGGTTGAATGGCTCTTTTGATTTTGACACGTGTTCCCATAGGAATAGAAAATAAACGTGTGTCTAGTGAGAGTAAGTGAGTACCACCTCTTCCTTCTACGCATGTTTCAATCTCTACATCATCGGCAACAACCAAGGGTCTTGCATTAAGGTTGTGTGGTGCAATGGGCGTGAGCACCAAGCTTTTGCTTTCGGGTGCAATGATGGGCCCTCCACTGCTTAACGAATATCCGGTAGAGCCTGTTGGTGTTGCCACGACCAAACCATCTGCCCAATATACATTTAAGTACGCTCCATTTATTTGGGTATTAATGGTAACCATGGAAGTGGTGTTTTCTCTGGCTACTGAAATTTCATTCAGCGCTAAGGGAAATGCTTCCAGCTCTGGTAAAGAAGGATCGGTATGTATTTCCAAAACACTACGTTCTTCGACAGTATAATTTTTGGTGAGTATATCTGAAAGGCAATCATCAATGTTATCTGGCTGGACAGTAGCCAAGAACCCTAATCGACCAGTATTGATACCAATCAGTGGAATACTAGATTCACGAATAAAATTAAGTGCTCTAAGGACAGTACCATCGCCACCAACGGCAAAAAATACGTCGGTTTTTGGGTCAATATTGTTATGAGAAGTAAAAGAGGTTACATCAGGTTGTGGAACATGTGCTAATAGTCCCTTTTCAACCTGAATAGACGCATTTTTCTGAATGAAAAACACAATGATACGCGACACAATTTTCAATGTTGCATCATCATAAACCGAGCTGTAAAGGGCTACCTTCATGCGGCAAAGTTAGACCAAAAAGCGCAAAGGCGCATTATAGTTGTATTTTTGCAAAAATTTGCCATGACAAAATTAAGCGTCAACATCAACAAAATTGCCACTCTTCGCAATGCTCGTGGAGGCAATCAACCCAATGTAACACAAGTTGCAAAAGACATGCAATCCTTTGGTGCACAAGGAATTACTGTTCACCCAAGACCCGACGAGCGACACATTACCTATAAGGATGTTTATGAGTTGCCCGAGGTGATAACTACCGAATTTAATATTGAAGGAAACCCCATTCCGAAATTTGTGGATTTGGTGTGTAGTGTTAATCCTGACCAAGTTACCCTAGTCCCAGACGCTCCAGACGCCATTACGTCCAATGCAGGGTGGGACACCGTTAAGAATCGTGCGTTTTTGCAAGAAATTATTCAAGAATTTAAATCAAAGGGAATTCGTACTTCCATTTTTTTAGATGCAGATGTGGCACAAGTAGAAGCGGCTGTTAAAACAGGTACAGACCGAATAGAATTGTATACCGAATCATATGCGCAAGGGTTTTCGCACGATCCACAAAAAGCCATTGCGCCATTTGTTGCCGCTGCCAAAAAAGCACAAGAAGTAGGGCTTGGGCTTAACGCAGGACACGATTTGAGTTTAGAGAATATTCAGTTTTTTGCACAAAACATACCAGACTTGCTTGAAGTTTCTATCGGACATGCGCTTGTCTGCGAGTCTCTTTATTTTGGTTTTGAAAATGTGATTAACCAATACATTGCCAAACTATCGAGCCACTAGTTCACAGCACCATCACAGGGCAAGGCGAAGCGCTGCTTATTTTGCACGGATTTTTAGGCATGTCCGACAATTGGCGAACCCACGCCAGGTATTGGTCGGCGCAGTACGAAGTACACGCCATAGACCAGCGCAACCACGGAAAAAGTTTCCACAGCGAGGCATTTGACTATGCTATCTTGGCGCAAGATATCATCAATTATATGGATGCCAATGCTATTGAAAAGGCAATTGTCTTAGGACACTCTATGGGTGGAAAAACCGCCATGACCTTAGCGTTGCAGTACCCGAATCGTGTTGCAAAACTCATTGTTGCAGATATTGCCCCAAAAAACTATGATGTTGGGGGTAAATTTTCTTCCATTATTGAAGGACTTTTGCATTTAGACACAAATACATTTACTTCCAGAACTACCGCTGACAATGCTCTATCTGCATTTGTACCGGAAATGGGTGTGCGTCAGTTTTTGCTTAAAAATTTGGAGTGGACTCCCCAACGTACACTTGCACTTAGATGTAACATTCAAGTGTTGCAGCATAAACTTGCTGAAATTGGGGCTGCGCCAAAGCCTGGAGTTTACACCGGAAATACACTTTTTTTGGCAGGGCGCAATTCGGACTATATTTTTGAGAAGGATTTAGTGCAGATATCGTCTTTTTTTCCAAAAGCAAAAATAGATTGGATAGAAGATGCGGGGCATTGGCTTCATGCCGAAAACCCAAAAAGATTTACGGAAGCACTACACGATTTCTTAGATTAAAACCCTTAAAACCTTTACTTTGACCTTCCCTGAAAATAGCCTACTTTTGCCAGCTATTAAAACACAATAATGAACGTCACGCGAAAAGATGTAGATGCGCTTAATGCCGTACTGACGGTAGAGATTAAGCAAGAAGAAATAACGCCACAGGTAGAAACAGTATTGAAAGACTATCGCAAACGCGCGAATATTCCTGGGTTTAGAAAAGGAAATATTCCGATGGGCGTTGTAAAAAAACAATACGGACAAGCCGTTTTGGTAGATGAGGTGAATAAAGCATTGCAAAAATCCCTTAATGACTACCTTAACTCTGAAAAAATTGATATTCTTGGGAATCCACTTCCTGTGCCAGTTGATGAAATAGATTGGACTGCCGAGAGCTATTCGTTTAATTTTGAATTGGGACTTACCCCAAAAGTGGAGGTAAAATTACCCAACAAAAAAGCGGTTACCCGCTACGAAATCGTAACTGACGATGCGTTTGTGACCGAGCAGTTAGAACGCTTACAGAAACAATATGGTTCATTAGTTCCAACAGAAAAATTATCTAACGATACCGAGCTAACCGTTGGTGTGGTGTTTGAAGGTTCTGAGGAGAACAAAAGCGCTACCTTTTCGGTGGATGAGCTAAAAAGTAAAAAAGCACTTTCTGCTTTTAAAAACGCAACCATTGGCGATGTGCTTACCCTTTCCACAAAGGGGTTGTTTAAAGAAGAGCAAGTGTTAGGTCGTGTGATGGGAACAGTTCCCGAAAAAGCAATTGAACTTTCCTTAACATTACAAGAGCGTAACAACCGTGTGTTGGCAGACTTAGACCAGGAGTTTTTTGATAAGGTTTTTGGAAAAGATGCGGTAAAATCGGTTACGGAATGTAAAGATAAACTTAAAGAAGATGCTTCGGGGCATTTTGAAACACAAGCCAATCAGAAATTTATCAATGACATCTCTGAACACCTGATTGACAATACCAAGTTTTCGCTACCCGATGCTTTTTTGAAAAAGTGGATGCAAACCGCGGGTGAAAATCCCATCTCGGCAGAAGAGGCAGAGGCAGAATACGCCAAATCGGAACGTGGGTTACGCTATCAGCTTATTGAGTCGAATCTGATTCAAGAAAACAATTTGCAAATTACCATGGAAGAGGTCGAAAATTTTGCCAAAGATTTGCTTAAAAAGCAAATGTTGCAATTTGGTCGTACAGATGTTCAAGAAGAAGAACTGAACGATATTGCTTCCCGAATATTAGGAAATCAAGAAGAGGTAAAACGTATTTCGGATCAATTGATGAGCGAAAAAATGCGCCAGTTGTTTTTGGAAAAAGGCAATATCAAAGTAAAAAAAGTAAACTACGACACTTTTATTAAAGAGGCGTACAAAAAATAATCGCTATATTTAGCAGTCAACTTTTAGGTATGGATTACGGAAAAGAATTTAAAAAATACGCAACAAAACACCACGGCATAAACTCGCTTTATTACGATGAAATCGTAAGCAGTTTAACGCCTTATATTATTGAAGAGCGTCAACTCAATGTGGCACAAATGGATGTTTTTTCTCGTTTAATGATGGATCGTATCATTTTCTTAGGTACGGGCATTAACGATAGCGTTGCGAATATCATTCAAGCGCAATTGTTATTTTTGGAGAGTACCGATAAGACTAAAGACATTCAAATTTACATCAATTCGCCAGGCGGGAGTGTTTATGCGGGACTCGGTATTTATGACACCATGCAGTTTATCAATCCCGATGTAGCTACCATTTGCACCGGAATTGCAGCTTCTATGGCAGCGGTACTGCTTTGTGCGGGTCAAGATGGAAAACGCTCTGGATTGCCCCATTCGCGGGTAATGATTCACCAGCCATTGGGTGGTGCTCAAGGGCAGGCATCGGATATTGAAATTACCGCACGTGAGATTCTTAAGCTCAAAAAAGAACTTTACGAAATCATTGCGAAACACAGTAACCAAACCTATGAAAAGGTGTATGAGGACTCGGATCGTGACTATTGGATGAAGGCACTTGAAGCCAAAGACTATGGTATGATTGATGAGGTCTTACAAAAAAGTTAGATTATGGAAGATTTGACGTGCTCGTTTTGTGGGCGTAAAAAGGTCGAAACCAAATTATTGGTAGCGGGGCTTGATGCCCATATTTGCGACAAGTGCGTTGAACAAGCGGTAGGGATTATTCAAGAAGAAACCACCCACAATGAAACAACAACTTCTACGGCCGATTTTCTGCTTAAAAAACCCAAACAGATCAAGGCGTTTTTAGATGAATATGTCATTGGTCAAGAAAAAGCCAAAAAGGTACTT
This sequence comes from uncultured Flavobacteriaceae bacterium, assembly GCA_938092005.1. Classification (GTDB taxonomy): domain Bacteria; phylum Bacteroidota; class Bacteroidia; order Flavobacteriales; family Flavobacteriaceae; genus UBA7446. Next base: position 6,610 of record CALKOU010000007.1, read on the forward strand.
TCGGTTGCGGTGTACAATCATTACAAAAGACTGCATCAGGCAAAAGACGATAATGACGTAGAGCTTCAAAAAAGCAACATTGTTATTGCTGGTCAAACGGGAACAGGGAAAACGCTTCTGGCAAAAACCATTGCTAAAATGCTGCAAGTCCCTCTTGCTATTGTAGACGCTACGGTACTTACCGAAGCGGGCTATGTGGGCGAGGATGTAGAAAGTATTTTGACACGCTTGCTTCAAGCTGCAGACTACGACCAACAAAAAGCAGAAAAGGGCATCGTGTTTATCGATGAGATTGATAAAATTGCCCGTAAAAGTGATAACCCTTCCATTACGCGCGACGTGTCTGGAGAAGGGGTGCAACAAGCATTGTTAAAGTTATTGGAAGGGACTGTCGTAAACGTACCGCCCAAAGGTGGACGCAAACACCCCGACCAGAAGTTTGTGGAAATCAATACCGAAAATATCTTATTTATTGCTGGTGGTGCTTTTGATGGCATTGAGCGCCATATTGCCAAGCGCATGAACATGCAAGCAGTGGGCTATAGCACCTCGGCAAAACGAAACTCGGTTTTGGATGAAGATTTGCTAACGCACATCACCCCCTCGGATCTTAAAGATTTTGGGCTGATTCCCGAAATTATTGGACGATTGCCCGTACTTACGCACATGAATGCCCTGAGTAAAGAGGCACTTCGTGCCATTTTGGTAGAACCTAAAAATGCGCTAGTAAAGCAATATGAACATTTGTTTTCTTTAGACAATATAAAACTAACATTTGCGCCAGCCGCATTGGATTATATTGTGGAGCAGGCAATGCATTACGCCCTTGGGGCACGTGGGTTGCGCTCGCTTTGCGAAGCCATACTCACCGATGCCATGTTTGAACTGCCCGGCACCGACACCACCACACTGAAAGTAACCAAACGCTACGCCGAAAGCAAACTTAGCGGAGTAAAACTCAACCGCCTTAAAGCAGCGTCTTAATTTTTTTTGTTATTTTAGTGGTGAACAAACCCCCAATCTTGTTTGAAAGAACTTGACCGATTTCGCATATTTTCATTTTTATAGCTTGGGGTTTTTGGGTATACGCAATGCGTATATTTAGGTGTTGTAAGCAATTTAACACAACCAATAAAAACTTTTGACATCAAAAAATAAATGAGAGTTATGAAAAAAATAATTTTAGCATTTTTGATAATTGGAATTTTGTTATCGTGCAATAAAGATGATGATAGCGAAATCAATATCGATGAACAAAATTTCTTGATTTTTGGACATTTTTACGGAGAGTGCTTTGGAGAAGGTTGTGTCGAAACCTTTAAATTAACCGACAAATCTCTTTTCGAAGATACAGTTGATGACTACAACGGACAAAATATGGAATTCGTTGAATTAGATAATGATTTGTTTGAGCAAGTTAAAAATATAACCGATTTTTTTCCAAATCAACTTCTGAATCAAAACGAAATAGTTTTTGGGTGTCCAGATTGTGCAGACGGAGGAGGATTATTTATTCAATACTCGGAAAATGGAAATATAAAAATTTGGAGAATTGACCAAGTCAAAAGTAATGTTCCAGAATATCTACATAATTTTATAGACAAAGTGAACGAAAAAATAATCTTAATAAATGAATAAAAACTGCTTACAACAATGGCTATAAGTAATTGCTTGCTCTCGCCCACTTCTGAAAATCCGCGAGGATTTTCAGTTTGGTGTGTTCCGCCAAAGGCGGATAAGTGCTAACCCACGCAACTACTCATAGCCGAGACCGTTACAAAAACCCTTTTTCTTGCATCCAGTCGTCGTTATACATTTTACCTACATAACGGCTACCAGAATCGTGTAATAGCACCACCACCACATCGTCGGGGCCAAAGTGCTTTTTAAGTTGCAGCACGCCCTTTACCGCAGCACCACAGGAGTTTCCGGCAAAAATACCCTCTTCACGCGCTAGCTTTCGCGTATATACCGCAGCGTCTTTATCGGTTACTTTTTCAAAGCTGTCAATAATGTCAAAATCCACATTTTCGGGTAGGATGTCTTCCCCTATTCCCTCAGTGATGTAGGGGTAAATTTCTTTCTCATCAAAAATGCCCGTTTCGTGGTATTTTTTAAAGACTGAACCATAGGTATCAATCCCCCAAATCTTAATGTCGGGGTTTTGTTCTTTTAGGTATTTACCAACACCCGAAATGGTCCCGCCTGTGCCCACACCTACAACAAAATGTGTGATTTTCCCATCCGTCTGTTTCCAAATTTCAGGGCCTGTTTGTTCGTAATGTGCTACGGCATTTGACGGGTTGTCATATTGGTTTACGTACCATGAATTAGGAGTTTCCTCGCCAATACGCTTCGAAGTAGAATAGTACGAACGTGGATCGTCTGGTGCTACATCTGTTGGGCATACAATAACCTCCGCCCCCACTGCACGTAGGATATCAAACTTTTCTTTGGACTGCTTATCTGTTGAAACACAAATCAATTTATAGCCCTTGACAATAGCGGCAAGCGCCAGCCCCATACCGGTATTTCCAGAAGTACCCTCTACGATAGTTCCGCCTGGTTTGAGACGACCATCGGCCTCGGCATCTTCTACCATTTTAAGTGCCATACGGTCTTTGACCGAGTTTCCAGGATTGAAATATTCAACCTTAGCCAAAACCAAAGCATCAACGTCAGCGGTGATTTTGTTTAGCTTAATAAGCGGTGTATTTCCAATAGCACCTAAGATATTATCTATGTATTGCATGTGGCAAAGGTACGCAATGGAGTTGCGCTAAGCAATGCTACGGATTGATTTTGAGCACTTGTGTGGGAGGAATACGCGCAATAATAACCGAAGGCAGCACCAACAGCAGTAGGCATATGACAAGTGTTAGACCATTGAGCCATAGTACCGTAGTAACATCCATATAAACAGGGACTTCTTGAACATAATACACACTTGGGTCTAAAGAGATAAATCCTGTTTGCTGCTGGAGAAAGAGTAATCCTAAGCCAATTAGATTGCCCCAAAAGAGACCAACACCAATTAAATAGGCACCCTGAATTAGAAACAATTTTTGCAACGATCGTACCGGAGCCCCCAACACACGAGTAATACCAATAAGTTGGGTTTGCTCTAAAATAAGTACGAGCAAAGCGGTAATCATATTAACACCACCAACAATAATCATGATAATAATGATGAGCGATATGTTGGTGCCAAACAAGCGTATCCAATTAAAAATCTCTGGAAATTGATCCTCAATATGTTGTACATCAATAATGGCGTCTACACGGTCATAGATCATATCGGTTGCTGCATCTAAGTTAGAATGGTCGTGCAAAAAAACTTCTATTGCGCCCACTTGGTCAGCATCCCAACCGTAGAGCGAACGCACGATATCTAAATTTCCCAACACATAGGTATCATCATAATCTGAGAAGCCCGTTTTAAATAATCCAATAACGGTACAGGTTCTTCGTTTGGGCATCTCGGTAGCTGTTGATGCAAAATAGAGCGGCACACGATCGCCAATGGAAAGTGCTAATTTTCTTGCCAATGGCTCAGGCAACCAAATTTCATTGTTTTGGGGAATGGCACGCGTATCCGAAACACCGAAAAAAGAAAAGAATTCTGAGTTAAAAGAGGCATCAATCCCTTTAAAAACAACCCCGTCAAAAGCGGTATTGTTCAGCATTACGCCCGGAACATAAGCAACCGCCTGCGCAGCTGCTGTGTTTGGATATGCTACAAGCTGATTTCGTATATTTTTCGCATCATCAAGTGGTTTTAGGGTTTCTTGTTTCTGGCTATTTTCTAAGGTAGTTAGTCTAATATGCCCCGTAAAGGCAGCCACTTTATCTCCAATTTTGTTTTGAAGCCCAACACCCGTTCCTAGTGCAATAAGCATGGTAACAACACCCAATGCAATGGCAATAATTCCTATGGTTATAATAGGACTAGACACACTGCTTCTGTGTGACCGATTGCCAATTATTCGCTTAGCGATAAACCAAGTAAAGTCCAAGGTGCTTAAGTTTTTTTAAATGTAATACTTATTTTAAGGATAAAACTTATTGTGGTAAGGCTGTTTTTAATCGCTCAACAATAGCGTATACTGCGGGGCAAACCGCTACATTCTTAGCTGTAAGTTGTGTAATTTGATGAAACTTAGGTCTATCGGTGTGTGGAAATTCCCGACAGGCTTTTGGTCGATCTTCGTAAATACCACAGTAATTATCAGCTCCTAAAAACGGACAGGGCAGTTGTTGCAGCACCTTATCGCCGTCTTCATCTACTCGTAAATATGTGGTTTCAAAAACAGAAGGCTTCATACGTAAACGTTTACTAATCCGCTTGATATCAGAGGGAATAAACATGGGGCCCGTTGTCTTGCAGCAATTTGCACACGACAGGCAATCTATTTCGTTAAAAGCTTCATGATGCAAACGCTCCATCACAGCGTCTAACTTCTTGGGTTTACGCGCCTTTAATTTTTTAAAGTATTTGGCATTTTCCTGCGAAACCTTTGCCGCTTGTTCTGGTAATTTTTCTAAATCAATCACTACGGAATTTTAAGGTACTTATGTGTTTGTAAAGACGCCATCCATTGTGGGTTTTCAAGCACATGGGTAACAATAAGCGGGATAGCCGTTTCACTCCTACTCCATTCGGGTTGTAAATAAAGCTTACAACGATCCGTAACCCCAAGCGATTGTTGTACAGCAAATTGTAAATCATCTTTGTTATACACAATAACTTTTAACTCATCAGCCTGCGCATAAATTTCTGGTTTGGGCAACATGCGTTTTTTTGGCGAAAGGCAAATCCAATCCCAAGTACCTGAAAGTGGATAAGCACCCGACGTTTCAATATGTGTCTTAATACCTTTGGCATGCAACGCGTCCGTAAGGGGTTGCATGTTCCACATGAGGGGTTCGCCACCCGTAACAACTACTGTATTGGCATATTGTTTTGCTTGATCAACAATATCAGCTATATAGGTAGGAGGATGAAGGCTAGCGTCCCAGCTCTCTTTCACATCGCACCAGTGACAGCCTACGTCACAGCCACCAATGCGAATAAAATAAGCTGCGCTTCCCTTATAATAGCCTTCCCCTTGTATGGTATAGAAGGCTTCCATTAGTGGTAGTGCTAAACCTGCATCAACAGCTTTTTGGAGTTCGGGATCCATCAGTTTTGGTTGCGTTGGTACGCCAACATGGTGTTTTGAAGCAACATGGCAATGGTCATGGGCCCTACCCCACCTGGTACAGGCGTGATATAACTGGCTTTATCCTTAACTTCATCATAAGCAACATCGCCTACAATAACATATCCCTTTGGATGATTTGCGTCTGGCACACGTGTGATACCTACGTCAATGATAATTGCATCTTGCTTAACCATATCAGCAGTCACAAAGTTTGGCACCCCCAAAGCGGAAACAATTATATCTGCCTCTTTGGTAATCGCAGCTAAGTTTTGGGTACGGCTATGCGTCAGGGTTACCGTAGCGTTTCCTGGATTTCCTTTTTCAGAAAGTAAAATACTCATTGGTCTTCCCACAATATGGCTTCGCCCAATAACCACTGCGTGCTTACCGCTTATGTTTAACGCATAGCGTTTGAGTAGCTCCATGATACCAAAGGGTGTAGCAGGAATAAAGGTCTCCATCCCCAATGCCATTTTACCAAAATTGGTAGGATGGAATCCATCCACGTCTTTACTAGGTTCAATGGCATGCAAAACAGCCTCCTCATCAATGTGTTTTGGTAATGGTAACTGAACAATAAAGCCATCCAAAAGGGGATCGTTGTTTAGCTTATCAATGGTATTGATCAATGCTTCTTGCGTAATGGTATCCTCCAATTTGATAAGTGTGGAGTCATAGCCTATACGCTCACATGAACGCACTTTGCTGCCCACATAAGTTAGGCTAGCGCCGTCGTTACCCACAAGCACAGCCGCTAAGTGTGGCGGTCGCTTCCCTGCATTTTTGATTTCAGTAACTTGCACAGCAAGCTCTTCTTTAATTTGATTCGAGGTGGCTTTTCCGTCTAAAACTATACTCATTTTCCAAACATTTGCATCAGCTTAGAGGCTTTACCTCCGCGCATCATTTTCATCATTTTATTCATTTGCTCAAACTGTTTTATCAACTTATTCATATCCTCCATTTGCATTCCTGCTCCCTTGGCAATACGTTTTTTTCGGCTGTAATCTAACAGTTTAGGTTGCTGACGCTCTTTAGGCGTCATGGACTGAATAAGGGCTTCTACCCCTTTAAAAACATCTTCGTCAATTTCTTGGCCGTCAAGTGCTTTATTTGCTCCAGGGATCATTCCTACCAAATCTTTCATAGAGCCCATGCGCTGCACTTGCTTAAGCTGGCTTAAAAAGTCGTCATAGCCAAATTGATTTTTGGCGATTTTTTTCGATATGCGTTTGGCTTCTTCTTCATCTACTTGTTCTTGAGCGCGCTCAACAAGTGAAACCACATCACCCATTCCCAAAATCCGCTCTGCCATTCGGTTGGGATAAAAGACATCAAGGGCATCTACTTTCTCACCCGTACCAATAAATTTAATTGGCTTATCAACAACAGACTTAATAGACAGGGCAGCTCCACCTCGAGTATCACCATCCATTTTAGTCAGGACAACGCCATCAAATTGAAGGCGGTCATGAAAGGCTTTAGCCGTGTTCACAGCATCTTGCCCTGTCATGGCATCCACTACAAACAGTGTTTCGGTTGGTCGAACAGCTTTGTGAATGTCATCAATTTCTTGCATCAACGCCTCATCAACAGCCAAACGACCAGCTGTGTCAATAATAACAACGTTGTACTGATGCGTCTTAGCGTGTTGTAATGCCTTTTTTGCAATATCAACTGGATTTTTGTTTTCCGGTTCGGCAAAAACAGCCACTTCAATTTGTTCTCCGAGAACCTGTAACTGGTCAATAGCGGCAGGTCTGTAAATATCACAAGCCACTAAAAGTACACGTTTAGATTGTTTGTTTTTGAGGTGCTTTGCAAGTTTGGCTGAACAGGTCGTTTTACCCGATCCTTGCAAACCACTCATCAATACCACAGCAGGTTTACCTGTTATGGAAACATCTTGTTTTTCTGCACCTAATAAATCGGTAAGCTCATCTTGAACTATTTTGACCAAAAGTTGCCCAGGATGCAAGTCGGAAAGCACTTTTTGACCAATGGCCTTTTCTTTGACACGTTGCGTGAAAGACTTTGCAATTTTGAAATTCACATCGGCATCTAATAATGCACGACGTATTTCTTTCATTGTCTCGGCAACATTAATTTCGGTAATGCGCCCATGCCCTTTAAGGGTTTTAAGAGCGGCGTCTAAGCGTTTACTAAACTGTTCAAACATGAATTAAGCTAAAAGGTCAAAATTAAGGAATATACTTCTTATGCATGAAAAATATAACAAGAACATGCGGAATGGTAATAGCGGCTAGAAAAGCAAAGAATAACGCAAGCAATGACATAGACTGATCTGCTAAAAACAAAACAGCAGCAGTCAGTCCAATAATAGAGAGTATCCAATAGGGCATTGCGGCTTTAATATAGGAGTGTATGGGTTTGTGTTGGTCAGGATATAGAACAATTGCCTGTTCTTTAAGGGATGGGATGCTGTGCCACAGAACAAAGTAAACAGCAAAGGACCACAATAAAGATGTTTGGGAGAACAGTAATAGTATGGACAAAAAGGCAACTGTTTGAAAAAATAACTGGGGTCGTAGTTGTTTCAAATTAAAGAATAATGAAAAAAGAGTTACTATAATTGAGCCGCCCAACAACCAAACAAAAAACGTTTCAGGAATTTTTATTTGTGCAATATCAACAATTATGGATGCCGTTTGAACATCATGGAAGTAAAAAAGTGATGAAAAAAGGAGTAAACCAAAAGCTGCGTAGAACAAATAAATCATTGCGGATTTGATAATGGCATTTTGATGCCATTGTTGTTCACCAAAATGAAACGCGCTAGCTAAAACAAATAACAAAAGTGCCCATTGTGGAAATCTATACAATGCCAAAACCATGCTAAAAACAAAAAAAACGTAAGTGATAAATAGATACCCAAAAGGCGTTTTTTTTGAGGTTTTTCTAATTTTTGATAGGATATATAAATCATTTGCACCATGAATAATGCCTATTGTTAACACATTAACAGCTGCAAAAACCCACAAAATGGAGCTTGGCAAGAGGACTCCCAACACCGTAAAAACAAGGGTTAATGCGATTTTAAGCATGTCGAATTGGTTTTGCATAAACATGTTTTTTAAGGTTTTGCCAAAATATTTGTTCAAATATATACGGTTTGTTTAATTTTTTTTAACTTGCGCTCAACAAAATATAATTAAAAAATTATGACACTTACTAGTTTTATTTCATTTATTGGAAATGCGGATCTAAGCGATCCAGTTAATTTTACGTTCTTTTTGGGAACAATGGCAATGACAGCTGCTTCAGCTTTCTTTTTCTTGTCATTAAACCAATTTGACAGCAAATGGAGAACATCCATTTTAGTTTCAGGTTTGATTACCTTTATTGCTGCAGTTCACTATTATTATATGAGAGAGGCTGCAACAACTGGAGGGGTTACTACTGAAATTCGTTACATCGACTGGATTTTAACAGTACCGTTAATGTGTGTTGAGTTTTTCCTAATCTTAAAAGCTGCTGGTGCAACAACAAAGCACTTAACAACTTTAATTTGGGCATCACTTGTAATGCTTGTAACTGGTTACTTTGGTGAAGTTGCTGATGGAAGTTCTGCTGCTCCTGCTCTATGGGGTCTTGCTTCTGGTTTGGCGTACTTCTATATAGTATACCTTATCAAGTTTGGTGACTTAGCAAAACTAGCTGCTTCTGCAGGTGGGGCTGTTGAAAAAGCACACAAAACACTTACATTGTTTGTACTTATTGGATGGGCTATTTACCCATTAGGATATATGTTAGGTACAGCTGATGGCCAGTGGTACTCATTCATTACTGCTATTAACGTAGACATGGATGTTGTATACAACATTGGTGATGCAATCAACAAAATCGGATTTGGTTTAGTAGTATATGCTGCTGCTGTTTCTTCCAAGAAATAAGAAAAATCAAATTAAGTATTTAAAAAAGCCTCGAGAAATCGAGGCTTTTTTTATTGTTACATTCTTTCAGGAGCATCAATACCCAGTAAGCCCAAAGCCTTTTTAATAACATGGGCAACCTCTCTGCATAACGCAACCCTAAAAGATTGCATATTTGAATCCTCAACCAATATCGGAACTTCTTGGTAATACGAATTAAACTGTTTTACTAACTCATAAGTATAGTTTGCCACTAGAGCAGGACTGTATTGTTTTGCAGCTGATTCAATAGTTGCAGGAAATTGTAGTATTGTTTTTAACACTGCTTTCTCTTTCTTATGAACCGAATCCACCAATTCGGCATCAAAATTCTTGCTTGATGCTTTTCGCAGTATAGATTGGATACGAGCGTGCGTATACTGAATGAACGGGCCTGTGTTTCCAGCAAAATCAACTGAAGCTTTTGGATCAAATAGAATACGTTTTTTGGGGTCAACCTTTAAAATATAGTACTTTAGGGCTCCCATTCCAATGGTGTGGTATAGTGCATCTTTGGCATTCGTTGACATGCCGTCAAGTTTACCTAGCTCTTGTGAAATGTCTTTAGCCGTATTGTGCATTTCAGTCATCAGCGCATCTGCGTCCACAACGGTTCCTTCACGACTTTTCATTTTACCGCTTGGCAAATCTACCATACCATAACTTAGGTGGTGCAACTGGTCAGCCCAGTCGTAACCCAATTTTTGTAGGATTAAAAACAAGACTTTAAAGTGATAATCTTGCTCGTTTCCAACGGTATAAACCATTCCCTTCAAGTCAGGATGATCCGTAAAACGCAAGCGTGCTGTACCCAAGTCTTGTGTCATATAAACAGAAGTACCGTCGGAACGAAGGAGTAGTTTTTCGTCTAAACCATCTTCAGAAAGGTCAATCCATACCGAGCCATCATCCTTTTTAAAAAACACACCCTTTTCAATCCCTTCTTCAACGGTTTCTTTTCCTAACAAATAGGTGTCGCTTTCATAATAATAAGAATCAAAATCAACGCCTAAACGCTTATAGGTCGCATCAAAACCGTCATATACCCAGGCATTCATTTGCTCCCACAGGGAGCGTACCGCTTTGTCTTTTTGCTCCCAACGCACCAACATATCTTTGGCTTCCAACAGTATGGGCGCATTATTTTTTGCTGTCTCCTCATCTTCTCCTGAAGCAACCAATGTTGCCATTTCTTTTTTGTATTGCTGGTCAAATAAGACATAGTATTTACCGACCAAAGCATCTCCTTTTAGACCAGAAGTTTCTGGTGTTTCACCATTGCCAAATTTTTGCCAAGCCACCATTGACTTACATATGTGAATCCCCCTATCATTGATGATTTGTGTGGTATGCACATTGTTGCCGTTCGCAGCCAAAATATTGGAAACAGCAGCACCTAAAAGGTTGTTCCGAATATGACCAAGGTGCAATGGCTTATTGGTATTTGGCGATGAATATTCAACTAATATTTTAGATGACGAAGGAGTAGCTTTTACAAAACCAAACGAACTGTCAGATTGAATTTGCTCTAGTGCTTTGATGTAGAATGAAGGTGCAATCTCAATGTTTAAAAACCCCTGTACCACATTATAAGATACGATCTCTGACATTTGTGCCGTAAGGTAATCCCCCAGTTCTGCTGCCAAATCCGCAGGTTTTTTTGAAACCACCTTTAGTAAAGGAAACACAACCACCGTCAAATCTCCTTCAAACTGTGGTTTGGTAGGTTGAATTTCAATGTTCTCTACGGCTTTGTTGTAGTGCGTTGCAAAGTATTCGATAAGTTGTTGACGAAGGTTTTTTTCCATATCTGTTAATGACACACAAAGATAACAGTTTCCCTAAAGCCTGGACTGCATTTATCCTATCTTTGTACCATGCTAGCAAATGTATCATATAACAACAAAGCGCAACGTGAATCCATCGACGATTTAGTAGGCAAACCCTTTACGCTTCTTCAACGTATTAAATTAGGAGGTGTAGGCTCTCCGAAACTACATGTCAAATCATGTAGCAAAGAAATTGATTCGCTATTTGTTTTGGATCACAATGCCAATAGCTGCAATATTGAGTTGCGTCCCAATGGCATTATTTTACGTTTTCGATCGTTGCTCGAAACCTATGCATTGATAATTCCGTACTACAAACTCACTGTTTTTAAAGGTACGGCAGATGGTTATAGTGTTCACATGGAGCACCATAACGTAAATATTGAATCAAAATCGGAGACAGTCCGTAATTTCTTTAAAAAGATACAGCGCTTAAAAGCAGAAATCTCAAAGGATTACATTTAAAGGTTTGGAGGGGTGTCTTCTCAAAACCTAGTTATAAAAACGAAAACGCTAGCTTATCTTTTGTTCAAAGGAACAAATGCACGTTGATTTTCACCAACATAAATCTGTCTTGGGCGACCAATCGGTTCTTTATTCAAACGCATTTCACGCCATTGAGCAATCCACCCTGGCAAACGACCAAGGGCAAACATTACCGTAAAGGTTTCCGTAGAAATTCCCATAGCACGATAAATAATACCTGAGTAAAAATCTACATTAGGATAAAGTTTACGATCAACAAAATAAGGATCACGTAAGGCAGCTGCCTCTAGCTCTTTAGCAATATCGAGTACAGGGTCAACAATACCAAGGTCGTTTAAGACCTCGTCTGCTGCCTTTTTGATGATACGAGCACGTGGATCAAAGTTTTTATACACGCGGTGACCAAAGCCCATCAATCGGAATGGATCACTTTTATCTTTAGCTTTGTTCATGTATTTTTCAATGTCACCACCATCTTGACGAATAGACGCTAACATTTCAACCACTGCCTGATTAGCACCACCGTGCAAGGGTCCCCAAAGTGCTGAGATACCCGCTGAAACAGAAGCAAATAAACCTGCGTGTGAAGAACCAACAATACGTACTGTAGAAGTAGAACAGTTTTGTTCGTGTTCAGCGTGTAAAATCAATAGTTTATTTAATGCAGCATCAACAACTGGGTTGGCTACATATTCTTTGTTTGGTTTACGGAACATCATACGTGCGATATTCTCAACATAGCCCAAAGCATAATCTCCATACTTGAGCGGAAGACCTTCTTTTTTTCTAAACACCCAAGCTACTAAAACGGGCAACTTACCCATAATACGCGTGATAGCTTTGTACATTTCATCTTCATTGTCTACATCAACAATGTTTGGGTTAAAAGCCGTTAGAGCACTTGTAAGCGAAGATAATACACCCATGGGGTGGGCAGCACTTGGAAAACTTTCCAAAATCTTTTTTAAATCTTCATCGATATACGATTCCTCTTTAATGTCAACCAAAAATTTATCAAGCTGCTCGGCGTTTGGCAATTCTCCAAAAATGAGCAAATAGGCAACTTCCAAAAAGTCCGCGTTATTAGCCAGCTCGTCAATATCATAGCCTCGGTAACGCAGGATCCCCTGTTCACCATCCAAAAAAGTGATGGCACTTTGACAAGAGCCTGTATTCTTAAATCCTGGATCAAGCGTTATTAGATTGGTTGCAGCACGAAGCGATTTTATATTAATCCCTATCTCCTTTTCAGAACCTTCTATTACAGGTAATTCAACTGAATTACCGTCGAAAGTTAATGTTGCTAGTTTTGCCATTTTTAATTTTGATAATGTGTAATGTGGTAAATTAAAGCTTTATTTTAAATGCTTTATCTTGGGGATAAAACGCTACTCTCCCTAACTCTTCTTCAATACGAAGCAATTGGTTGTATTTTGCCATACGATCGCTACGAGAAAGCGAACCTGTCTTTATTTGACCCGTATTTAATGCAACAGCTAAGTCAGCAATCGTGTTGTCTTCAGTTTCGCCTGATCGGTGTGACATGACGCAAGTATAGCCTGCGTTTTGTGCCATTTGGACTGCTGCAATGGTTTCAGAAAGTGAACCAATCTGGTTTACTTTGATCAAAATAGAGTTTGCAATATCTTCTTCAATACCGCGACTTAGTCGTGTTACGTTCGTCACAAACAAATCGTCTCCTACCAATTGTGCTTTATCGCCAATTTTTTCAGTGAGGTATTTCCAGCCTTCCCAGTCGTTCTCGTCCATACCATCCTCAATAGAAACAATTGGATATTTCGCTGCCAGAGAAGCCAAGTAATCGGCTTGTTCCTGCGAAGTACGGATTTTTCCGCTTTCGCCTTCAAATTTCGTGTAGTCGTACTTACCATCAACGTAAAACTCAGCAGCAGCACAATCCAATGCAATCATGACTTCGTCAGCTGGCTTGTAACCTGCTTTTTCAATAGCCAATAAAATGGTATCTAGTGCATCCTCAGTTCCGGCTAAGGTTGGCGCAAATCCACCTTCATCACCTACTGCTGTACTCAAGTTTCTTTCTTTGAGTACTTTTTTAAGGTTATGGAAAATTTCAGTTCCCATTTGAAGTGCATGCGTCAATGATACAGCCTTGACAGGCATGATCATAAATTCTTGAAACGCAATTGGAGCATCTGAATGAGAACCACCATTGATGATATTCATCATCGGTACCGGTAGGGTAATGGCGCGTGTACCACCAATGTAACGGTAAAGTGGCAATCCTAATTCGTTTGCAGCAGCTTTCGCAACGGCAAGTGAAACGCCGAGAATAGCGTTAGCACCAAGTTTAGACTTATTTGGTGTACCATCCAAGTCAATCATTATTTGGTCGATATCTTCTTGTTCAAAGACAGAAACCCCCAACAATTCAGGCGCAATGTGTTCATTTACATTCTTAACAGCTTGTAGCACACCTTTACCCATATAGGCATCTCCACCGTCTCTAAGCTCAACGGCTTCATGCTCTCCTGTAGAAGCACCAGATGGAACAGCAGCACGACCCATGGTTCCGTTATCGGTGACAACATCAACTTCTACAGTTGGGTTACCTCGGGAATCAAAAATTTGACGTGCGTGAACACTTAAAATAATACTCATGATGCTTGTTTTATGTGGTTGTTAATTTGTGAAATAAATTGGTCAAATAAATACGATGAATCGTGTGGTCCCGGGCTAGCCTCGGGGTGGTATTGTACAGAGAAACAAGGTTTTCCTTCAATACGTATTCCTGCTACCGTATCGTCATTAAGATGCTTGTGTGTAATAATAACATCTTTGTTTGTTTCTGTTTCTTCTCTGTTAATTGCAAAACCGTGGTTTTGGGAAGTAATTTCTCCTTTTCCGGTTTCCATATTAAGCACAGGGTGGTTGATACCGCGGTGTCCGTTTAGCATTTTATAGGTAGATATCCCTTGCGATAATGCAATAATTTGGTGTCCCAAACATATCCCAAACAAAGGAAGACCCTGAGCTATAATTTCAGCAGCAAGTGCTTGTGCAGCGTGTAAGGGTTCGGGATCGCCAGGACCGTTGGACAAAAAGTAGCCATCGGGATTCCATGCACGCATTGTTTCAAATGTAGTATCTAATGGAAAAACTTTGACGTATACGCCTCTGCTTGCGAGATTTCGAAGAATATTTTTTTTAATACCCAAGTCTAGTGCAGCAACTTTAATAGGTGCATCAGCATCTCCAATAAAATAAGGCTCTGTTGTTGACACCTTTGGAGCCAGCGCCAGTCCTTTCATGGATGGCACAGCCTTAAGTTGTTTTTTTAGCGCATCTAAATCATCTGTTTGAGTTGAAATCACGGCATTCATGGCACCGTTATCTCTAATGTAACTAACAAGTGCACGTGTATCAACATCAGAGATCGCTACAAGATTCTGTGCTTCAAAAAAATCAAATAAAGAACTGTCGGCGGCTACACGTGAAAATCCAGTATTGAAATTCTTACAAATAAGACCTGCTATTTGAATGGTATCAGATTCAGATTCTGTATTTAGCACACCATAATTTCCGATATGAGCATTGGTAGTAACCATAAGCTGACCGTAATAAGATGGATCTGTAAATATTTCTTGATAACCCGTCATGCCCGTATTAAAACATAACTCTCCAAATGCTTGGCCTTCAATGCCAATGGATTTACCGTGAAAAACCGTACCGTCTTCGAGCAAGATAAGTGCTTTGTTACGAGAGTGGTATTGGCTCATTTCGGTTAAAAGTATTTCTGCAAAATTAACACAAAAAAAAGGATAAACCCAGAGGTTTATCCTTTCATTTATTAAAAGGCTGTTAAAAAACTATTCCGCCTTATTTTCTTCTGTTGAAGCAGCGTCTGCAGCTGGTGTTTCAGCCTCTGGTGCGCTTTCTTGAGCATCAGCAGCAGCAGTTTCTTCTGCTGGTTGTTCTTCAACAACTTCAGTAGCAGCAGCTTCAGTAGTCGCTTTTTTAGCACCTCTACGTCTAGACTTCTTCTTCTTTGGCTTCTCGGTTTCGTAAACGTCATTGAAGTCCACGAACTCGATCAAAGCCATGTCAGCGTTATCTCCTAGTCTGTTTCCAAGTTTAATGATACGTGTGTATCCTCCTTGACGATCACCAACCTTTTCCGAAACAGTACGAAACAGTTCGGTAACGGCATACTTGTCACGCAAAGCTCTAAAAACAATACGACGGTTGTGTGTTGTATCTTGTTTAGAACGTGTAACAAGTGGTTCTACAAACTGTTTCAAAGCCTTAGCCTTCGCAAGGGTAGTATTGATACGTTTGTGTTCAATAAGCGAGGATGCCATGTTTGCAAGCATCGCTTTTCTGTGCGTGTTGGTACGACCCAAATGGGCAACTTTTTTTCCGTGTCTCATGATGAATAGCTATTGCGGCGTTAGTCTTTATCCAGTTTATATTTAGCCAAGTCCATTCCAAAGTTAAGGCCTTTGGCAATTACCAACTCCTCTAACTCAGTAAGTGATTTTTTACCAAAGTTTCTAAACTTCATCAAATCGCTTTTGTTAAACGAAACCAAATCACCAAGTGTGTCAACTTCAGCAGCCTTAAGACAGTTAAGCGCACGTACAGACAAGTCCATATCGATAAGCTTGGTCTTGAGCAACTGACGCATATGTAACGACTCCTCGTCATAGGTTTCCGTTTCAGCAATTTCATCTGCTTCTAAAGTGATGCGCTCATCAGAGAACAACATGAAGTGGTGAATCAATGTCTTGGCAGCCTCAGTAAGAGCATCCTTAGGATGGATAGAACCATCTGTAATGATTTCAAAAATCAACTTTTCGTAATCTGTCTTTTGCTCAACACGGAAGTTTTCAATAGTATACTTCACGTTTTTTATAGGCGTGTAGATAGAGTCGATTGCAATGGTGCCAATAGGTGCCGTAGCCTTTTTATTTTCCTCTGCAGGAACATATCCACGTCCTTTTTCAATAGTAAACTCAAAGTTAAGTTGAACACTGTCGTCCATGTTACAAATAACCATTTCTGGGTTTAATACTTGAAATCCAGAGATGAACTTTTGTAAATCTCCAGCAGTAAGTTGCTTTTGACCTGAAATAGCTACACTAACAGTTTCGCTATCAACAGAATCAATCTGTTGTTTGAAACGAACTTGCTTAAAGTTTAAGATCATTTCTGTAACATCCTCTACAACTCCAGGAAGCGTAGAAAACTCGTGATCAACTTTATCAATACGAACAGAAGTAATAGCAAAACCTTCAAGTGATGCAAGCATCACACGTCGTAGTGCGTTCCCAACCGTTAGCCCGTATCCAGGCTCTAATGGACGAAACTCGAATTTACCTTCGAATTCGTCTGAATCAATCATGATTACCTTATCTGGTTTCTGAAAATTAAATAGTGCCATAGGATTATTTTGAATACAATTCGACGATTAGTTGTTCCTTTATGTTTTCTGTGATTTGCTCACGGGTAGGAACAGAAACCAGTGTGCCTTCAAGTGTTGCGTCGTTCCATGTTAACCACTCTAAATCATGATTAGCAACAGCAAGTGAACGCTCAACAACTTCAAGTGATTTTGATTTTTCACGAACACCAATCACATCGCCCACTTTAACTTGGCACGAAGGAATATTCATGATTTCACCGTTTAGTGTAATGTGTCGGTGTCCAACAAGCTGACGCGCTGCGCTTCTTGTAGGCGCTACACCAAGGCGGTATACCAAGTTGTCTAAACGCGTTTCACAAAATTGAAGTAATACTTCACCTGTAACACCCTTACTAGCATTCGCTTTAAGGAATAAATTACGGAATTGACGCTCTAAAATACCATAGGTAAATTTAGCTTTTTGCTTTTCCATTAACTGGATTGCGTATTCCGATTTTTTGGGTCTACGACGGTTGTTTCCGTGTTGCCCAGGAGGATAATTTCGTTTCTCAAACGATTTGTCATCGCCAAAAATAGCTTCGCCAAACTTACGGGCGATTTTAGTTTTAGGACCAGTGTATCGTGCCATATAAAAAAATTAGGTGTCGGGAATTAAGGTCTATCCTTCGCCGACGGGATTAATATTAAACTCTACGTCTTTTAGGAGGACGACAGCCGTTGTGCGGCATAGGCGTCACATCTACGATTTCGGTAACTTCAATGCCACCATTGTGAAGGGTACGGATAGCAGACTCACGTCCGTTTCCTGGGCCTTTCACAAATACTTTTACCTTTCTTAGGCCAGCTTCCTGTGCTACTTTAGCAGCATCTTCTGCGGCAAGCTGTGCTGCATAAGGTGTGTTTTTCTTTGAGCCTCTAAAGCCCATCTTTCCTGCAGATGACCATGAAATCACTTCCCCCTTGTTGTTGGTTAGTGAAACAATGATATTATTAAACGATGCGTTAATGTGGGCTTCGCCGAAGGCTTCCACAACCACTTTACGCTTTTTTGAACTTGATTTTGCCATGTGTCAACTACTTTATTTCGTTACTTTCTTTTTGTTAGCAACTGTCTTACGTTTTCCTTTACGCGTTCTTGAGTTATTCTTTGTGCGTTGACCACGTAGTGGTAAACCAACACGGTGACGAATACCTCTAAAAGAACCAATATCCATCAATCGCTTGATATTCAATTGGGTTTCCGAACGAAGCTCACCTTCAATGGTAAATGAAGAAACCGCATCACGAATACGACCAATTTCGTCGTCATTCCATTCGTTTACTTTTTTGTTTTCGTCAACACCAGCAGTTGCTAAAATGTCTTTAGCACGGCTGCGTCCAACCCCATAGATATAGGTTAGCGAAATAACGCCTCTTTTTTGTTTGGGAATATCTACTCCAGAAATTCTAGCCATAATTATCCTTGTCTTTGTTTGAACCTAGGGTTCTTTTTGTTGATTACGTATAAGCGTCCCTTGCGACGTACAATTTTGCAGTCGGCGCTTCTTTTTTTAAGTGATGCTCTAACTTTCATATCTTAATATCTAAATGTGATGCGTGCCTTTGTCAAGTCATAAGGTGACATCTCTAACTTTACTTTATCACCAGGAAGTAACTTGATGTAATGCATGCGCATTTTCCCAGAAATATGAGCCGTTACCACGTGGCCATTCTCTAATTCAACACGAAACATCGCATTGGAGAGTGCCTCAATGATTTGGCCATCTTGTTCTATTGCTGCTTGCTTTGCCATTAACTTCCTGCCGTTTTACGTTTACTGCCCGTTTTCATCAATCCATCATAATGACGGTTCAATAAATAAGCATTGATTTGTTGAATTGTGTCAATTGCCACACCTACCATAATAAGAAGCGATGTTCCACCATAGAACAACGCCCAACCTTGTTGCATGCCAAACAAGTGGTAAACCACCGCAGGCAATACGGCTACCGCTGCTAAAAACAACGATCCCGGGAAGGTAATTTGTGACATAACACGATCTAAAAAGTCTGCTGTTTCCGTACCGGGACGAACACCAGGAACAAAACCACCACTCCGCTTTAAATCATCAGCCATTTTATTTGTGGGAACCGTAATAGCTGTATAGAAATACGTAAATACGATGATTAGAACAGCAAATAAAATGTTATACCACAAACCAAAAATATCTGAAAATGAAGCTTGCAACCACTGACCAAGTTCGCTTTCTGTTCCAAGAAGACTTCCAAGTGAAGATGGAATAAACATCAAAGCTTGTGCAAAAATGATAGGCATCACACCAGAAGCATTCAGTTTTAGTGGAATGTATTGACGTGCTCCAATTTGGTTTTTATCAATACCACCAGAAGCAGTTCTACGTGCGTACTGAACTGGTATTTGACGTACAGCCATTACCAACAAAATACAGATTGCATTGATGGCAATCCAAACCATCGTTTCAATAACGATAACAATAGGTCCACCGTTGTTTTCAGTAACTCTAGAAATAAATTCTTGTGCAAAAGACATCGGCAATGTTGCTACGATACCAACCGTAATAAGTAAAGATATACCGTTACCAATTCCTTTATCAGTTATCTTTTCACCCAGCCACATAGCAAACACGGTACCAGTAACAAGGATAATAACAGAAGGAATCATAAATCCAAGACCTTTACCTAAAACAAAAGCAGATTCAGGAACACCAAGTGCACTAAGAGAATACAAATAGGCAGGTGCTTGGAAAATACAAATAGCAATTGTTAGCCAACGTGTAATTTGGTTTATTCTGCGACGACCACTTTCACCTTCCTTTTGGAGCTTTTGTAAATAAGGTATTGCAATACCCATAAGCTGAACAACAATAGAGGCTGAAATATAAGGCATGATACCTAACGCAAATACAGATGCATTTGCAAAAGCACCACCTGTAAACATATTTAATACACCAAGGAGTCCACCACCAGAAGTACGACTTGTAAGTTCAGAAAGTTGAACAGGATCAATTCCAGGTAGGACAACTTGCGCACCAATGCGGTACACCACAAGTAACCCAAGGGTAACCATAATGCGGTTCTTGAGCTCCTCAATTTTCCATATACTCGATAAGACCTCTAAAAAACGTTTCATTTATTCAATTGTAATAGCTTCACCTCCGGCAGCTTCGATAGCTGCTTTTGCAGTTGCTGTAAATTTGTGGGCACTCACTTTTAACTTAGCAGATAGTTCACCGCGTCCTAAAATTTTAATCAAATCGTTTTTACCTACCAATCGCAACTGGATCATTGCATCTTGATCAATATTTGTTTTAATTTTTTTGGCATCGGCAAGTCCTTGAAGGGTGTCGAGGTTAATCCCTGCGTACTCTTTGCGGTTGATGTTTGTAAAACCAAACTTAGGCACACGACGTTGAAGTGGCATTTGACCACCTTCAAAACCAATTTTTTTCGAATAACCTGAACGCGATTTAGCACCTTTGTGACCACGGGAAGCCGTACCACCTGTACCAGAACCTTGTCCTCTACCTAGGCGTTTACTTCCGCCTTTTACTGCGCCTTTAGCAGGCTTTAAATTTCCTAATTCCATATTAACCGTTTTGGACAGTTACCAAATGTTTTACTTTGTTTACCATCCCTAAGATCGTAGCTGACTCCTCATGTTCTACCGTTTGACCAATTTTGTGCAAACCTAGTGCAGCAAGGGTACGCTTCTGATCTTCAGGACGTTTGATATTACTCTTTACTTGTGTAACTTTAATCTTTGCCATGTGTTTATCCGTTAAAAACTTTATCTAATGAAACACCACGTTGCTTAGCAACTGTATTGGCATCTCTTAGTTGTAATAATGCATCAAAAGTAGCCTTTACCACGTTGTGTGGGTTAGATGAGCCTTGTGATTTAGACAATACATTGTGAACGCCAACTGCTTCAAGTACGGCACGTACGGCACCACCAGCAATAACTCCCGTACCATCAGATGCAGGTTGCAGATATACACGAGCACCGCCGTATTTTCCTTTTTGTTGATGTGGCAATGTTCCTTTGTTTATTGGAATGCGGATCAAATTCTTCTTGGCGTCTTCAACAGCCTTAGAAATTGCTTCAGAAACTTCTTTAGATTTTCCAAGTCCTTGACCAACTACTCCATTTTCGTCTCCTACAACAACAATTGCAGAGAAACCAAATGCACGACCACCTTTAGTTACTTTAGTAACACGTTGTACACCAACCAAACGGTCTTTAAGATCTAGACCTCCTGGTTTCACAAATTCTACGTTTTTATAATCTTGATACATACTTAAAAT
The DNA here is from genome assembly GCA_938092005.1 of uncultured Flavobacteriaceae bacterium. GTDB lineage: Bacteria > Bacteroidota > Bacteroidia > Flavobacteriales > Flavobacteriaceae > UBA7446. The sequence goes on from CALKOU010000007.1 coordinate 27,787, forward strand.
TTTAGTCCTGCTTCACGCGCGCCGTCAGCAAGTGACTTAACACGTCCATGATACAAATATCCTCCACGGTCAAAGCGAATGCTAGCTACACCAGCAGCAAGTGCTTTTTCACCAATTACTTTACCTACTTTTTGAGCAAGCTCAGTTTTTGTTCCGCTATGCCCTTCAAATTCTTTATCACGAGAAGAGGCAGCCGCTAGGGTTACACCTGTTTCGTCATTAACAATTTGAGCATAAATCTCTTTATTACTACGAAATATAGACATACGTGGCGTCTCAGCTGAACCAAGAACAGTGTCTCGGAAGCGCTTTTGAATGCGTTGTCTACGTTGGGTTTTTGTCATTTTCATATCCCTAATGCTTATGCAGATTTACCTGCTTTTCTTCTAATTTCTTCACCTACAAACTTCACTCCTTTTCCTTTGTAAGGTTCTGGCTTACGGAATGAACGTATTTTAGCTGCAATGGCACCAACAAGTTGGTTGTCATGTGAGCTTAATTTTATAATTGGATTTTTACCTTTTTCAGAAATGGTCTCCAACTTAACTTCGGTTGGTATTTCAAACACTATGTTGTGAGAAAACCCAAGCGCAAGATCGAGTTTTTGACCTTGATTGCTAGCGCGGTATCCAACTCCTACCAATTCTAATTCTTTTGTAAATCCAGTCGATACTCCAGCAACCATATTAGAAACAAGCGCACGATACAAACCGTGCTTTGCTTTGTGTGGTTTGCTATCAGAAGGTCGTGTAACAAATAACTGACCATCTTGTTGTGAGATACTTACCGAATCATACGGTTGCGTTAGTTCGCCTAATTTACCTTTTACAGTAATTACATCGGGTTGAATGTCAACCGTGACGCCTTCTGGAACTACTATAGGATTATTACCAATTCGTGACATAATTCAATTTTTCTTTATTAGTGAACGTAACAAATTACTTCACCACCTACATTTTCTTTTTTTGCTTGTTTACCTGTCATCACCCCATGAGATGTAGAGACGATGGCAGTTCCCAAACCGTTTAGCACACGTGGTATATCACCAGAAGACGCATATTGACGTAAACCAGGTGTACTAACACGTTGTAATTTTTTTATTACGGGATCTTTGGTAAGACGATCGTACTTTAATGCAATCTTAATGCTTTTTTGCACGGTATCACTTTCCTCTTTGTAACTAAGGATGTAGCCTTGATCAAATAAAATTTTTGTAATCTCAAGTTTCAATTTAGAAGAAGGGATTGAAACCACACGGTGTCCAGCGCTGTTAGCGTTGCGAATGCGTGTTAAATAATCTGCAATTGGATCTGTATTCATAATTCTTATTTGTTTACCAGCTCGCTTTTTTAACTCCCGGAATTAACCCTTTATTAGCCATTTCACGAAACATAACACGTGAAACACCAAATTGACGCATGTAACCTTTTGGACGCCCTGTAAGTTTACAACGGTTGTGTCCACGAACAGGAGATGCGTTTTTTGGTAATTTTTGTAATGCATCATAATCACCAGCTGCTTTTAGGGCAGCTCGCTTTTCAGCATATTTTGCAGCTAATTTTGCTCTTTTGACCTCACGGGCCTTCATAGATTCTTTTGCCATACTAGTTTTTCTTAAAGGGCATGCCCAATTCGTTTAACAATGATTTAGCTTCCTTGTCCGTATTTGCAGACGTGACAAAGGTAATATCCATCCCTGCAATTTTATGCACCTTATCGATATCAATTTCAGGAAAAATAATTTGTTCTTGGATACCTAAGTTATAATTTCCACGTCCGTCAAAGCCATCAGCTTTAACCCCTTGAAAATCACGTACTCGCGGTAAGGCTGCAGTAACCAAACGATCAAAAAATTCGTACATTTTATCGCCTCTTAAGGTAACTTTCGCACCAATAGGCATTCCTTTACGGAGTTTAAATGTTGCAACATCTTTCTTGGAAAGTGTCGCCAATGCTTTCTGACCCGTAATCATGGTTAGTTCTTCAACAGCATGATCTACAAGTTTTTTGTCGGCAACAGCTTGCCCAACACCACGGCTCAAAACAATTTTTTCAAGTTTTGGCACTTGCATGATGCTCTTGTATCCAAACTCTTCGGATAGCTTTTGCGTTACGCGGTCTTTGTATTCTGTCTTAAGTCTAGGTTGATAACTCATCTTAAATAGCTTCATTAGTTTTACGTGACACACGTACTTTTTTACCGTCTTCCATGCGATATCCAACTCGGGTTGTTTGTCCATCTGCAGTCAACAAAGAAAGATTAGAAATAGCAATAGCCGCTTCTTTCTCAATAATACCTCCTTGAGGGTTTTGTGCATTTGGTTTTGTGTGACGCTTAACAAGATTCACACCCGAAACAATCGCTTTGTTCTTTTCACGGAGTAGCGAAACAATTTCGCCTTCTGAGCCCTTGTGGTCGCCCGCAATGACACGTACTTTATCTCCAGATTTAAATTTTATTTTACTCATATCTATAATACTTCAGGAGCTAGGGAAATGATTTTCATAAATTGACGATCACGTAGCTCACGAGCTACAGGACCAAATACACGCGTACCGCGCATTTCGCCTTGTGCATCTAGTAAGACACATGCATTTTCATCGAAACGGATGTATGACCCATCTGGACGACGAACTTCTTTTTTAGTGCGTACTACAACTGCAGTAGACACTTGTCCTTTTTTAACAGAGCCGTTAGGCGTAGCTTCCTTTACCGTAACAACGATTTTGTCACCTATGGAAGCATAGCGACGCTTTGTCCCACCCAATACGCGGATGGTTAGCACCTCTTTAGCACCTGTGTTGTCAGCAACTTTAAGTCTTGATTCTTGTTGTACCATTATTTTGCTCTTTCAATAATTTCAACCAAACGCCAGCATTTTGATGCGCTCATTGGGCGTGTTTCCATAATTTTAACTGTATCTCCGATGTTACAATCATTGGTTTCATCGTGTGCAACGTATTTCTTTGTTTTCAAAACAAATTTCCCATACATAGGGTGCTTCACACGTTTTACTTCAGACACAACAATAGATTTCTGCATCTTATTGCTCGTTACAACGCCAATACGTTCTTTACGTAAGTTTCTAGTTTCCATACTATGCTTGCTCTAAAGTTCTTTTTGTGAGTTCTGTTTTAATACGTGCAATAGTTCTACGCTGTTTACGCAAAGAAAGCGGATTCTCTAACGGAGATAGTGCATGCGTAGCGCGTGCGCTTTCGTAACTCTTTTGAAAAGCAGCTAGCTTTTCGTTAAGTTCCTCAACTGATGCCTCAATAATTTCTGTTTGTTTCATACCTACTTCTTATGCTTCGTAATCACGAGCGATAATAAACTTTGTTTTAACGGGTAATTTTTGAGCTGCTAAACGTAATGCTTCTTTAGCAACTTCAATAGGCACGCCCGACACCTCAAATAAAATACGACCCGGTTTTACAACAGCTACATAATGATCTAGTGCTCCTTTACCTTTACCCATACGAACCTCAAGTGGCTTTTTTGTGATGGGTTTGTCTGGGAAAATTTTAATCCACAATTGACCTTCACGTTTCATGTAACGTGTAGCAGCAATACGTGCCGCCTCAATTTGGCGTGATGTGATAAACTTGGAATCAAGGGCTTTGATGCCAAACATACCATTTGATAATACGTGTCCGCGTTGCGATAGGCCTTTCATACGGCCTTTCTGCATTTTACGGTGTTTTGTTCTTTTTGGTTGTAACATGACCTAAACTTTATTTTCTACGACGGGGACCACGTCCACCGCGTTTTTCATTTTTTCCTTTGGCAGCATTCAAGCTCATCCCAACAAGTGGCGACAACTCACGCTTACCGTATACTTCACCTTTCATGATCCATACTTTAATACCCAATCTACCATAGGTGGTATGTGCCTCTACTAAAGCATAATCAATATCTGCACGGAAAGTAGACAATGGAATACGCCCATCTTTATAACTTTCAGAGCGTGCCATTTCAGCACCGTTCAGACGACCTGATATTTGTATTTTAATACCTTCAGCGTTCATACGCATGGCAGCAGCAATGGCCATCTTAATCGCGCGACGATACGAAATACGACTCTCGATTTGGCGGGCGATACTCGCACCTACCAATTGTGCCTCTAACTCTGGACGTTTGATTTCAAAGATGTTCAACTGAACTTCTTTATTGGTAATTTTTTTAAGCTCTTCTTTAAGTTTATCAACTTCCTGACCACCTTTCCCAATGATGATTCCTGGGCGGGCAGTTGTAATGGTAATGGTAACCAGCTTCAACGTACGTTCGATAATGATACGTGAAACGCTTGCTTTAGCAAGACGTGCATGAATGTATCGACGGATTTTATCGTCTTCGGCTAATTTATCGCCGTAGTCGTTTCCACCATACCAGTTAGATTCCCATCCTCGGATGATACCTAATCTATTGCCAATTGGATTTGTCTTTTGTCCCATATTCGGTATTAGCTTTGTGCGTTATCTTTTGCTCCTAGCACGAGAGTGACGTGGTTAGAACGTTTTCTAATTCGATGACCTCTTCCTTGTGGTGCTGGACGCAAACGCTTAAGCATTGCACCACCATCAACGCGGATTTCTTTAATGTAAAGACCGGCCTTTTCAATATCTGCGTCTTCGTTTTTAGCTTGCCAGTTGGCAATAGCTGATAACAAGAGTTTCTCTAGACGTTTTGATGATTCTTTAGCACTGAAACGCAAAATAGACAACGCCTTCTCTACTTCTTCTCCACGAACCAAGTCGGCCATAAGACGCATTTTTCTTGGTGATGTAGGGCAGTCATTGAGCTTAGCGAAAGCAATATGCTTGCGACTCTCTTTGATTTGTGCTGCCATTTCTTTTTTACGAACTCCCATAGCTTATTTTTTTCCTTTGTTTTTAGCTCCTGCGTGACCGCGAAATGAACGAGTAGGTGAAAACTCACCGAGTTTGTGACCTACCATGTTTTCAGTAATGTAAACAGGAACAAACTGGCGCCCGTTGTGAACGGCAATGGTTTGTCCAACAAAATCTGGAATAATCATCGAGGCACGAGACCAAGTTTTAATAACAGATTTTTTACCAGATTCTACATTTGTCTGAACTTTCTTCAGCAAGCTGTAGTGTACGTAAGGTCCTTTTTTTAGTGATCGAGCCATAGCTTATTTTTTTCTACGTTCAATTATATACTTGTTAGACGCTTTGTTTTTGTTACGTGTTCTGTATCCTTTAGCAGGAATACCATTACGTGAACGAGGGTGTCCACCAGACGCACGACCTTCACCACCACCCATGGGGTGATCGACAGGGTTCATGACAACTGGGCGCGTTCTTGGACGACGTCCTAACCAACGGCTACGACCCGCTTTACCAGAAACAACCAATTGGTGGTCTGAGTTTGAAACGGTACCAATTGTAGCCATACACGTGGTAAGGATCAATCGCGTTTCACCAGACGGCAATTTGATAGTAGCAAACTTACCATCACGAGCCATTAGCTGGGCAAAAGCACCTGCACTACGAGCAATGGTTGCTCCTTGTCCAGGACGAAGCTCGATACAGGAAATAATCGTACCTAAAGGAATGTTTTCTAAAGGCATGGCATTTCCAATCTCAGGCTGTGCTTTAGCAGCAGAAACAACTTGTTGTCCAACTTTCAGACCGCTTTGTGCAATAATGTATCGCTTTTCGCCATCTTCAAACTGAATCAAAGCAATAAATGCAGATCGGTTTGGATCGTATTCAATGGTTTTAACCTCTGCAGGTGCATCAAAACGATCGCGTTTAAAATCAACAATACGGTAGCGTTTTTTGTGTCCACCACCGATATAGCGTGACGTCATGCGTCCACTATTGTTACGACCACCTGAACGTTTTTTCGGAGCAAGCAAGCTTTTTTCCGGCTTATCAGTGGTAATGGCGTCGTTTCCATTTACCACTCTACCGCGCTGTCCAGGAGTTATAGGTTTTAGTTTTCTAACTGACATATCCTATTTATAAATTACTGTAAAAATCAATATTTTCCCCCGCTGCTACTTCCACGACTGCGCGTTTGGTAGCGTTGGTTTTTGAATGCTGAATACCATTTTTGGTATAGCGTGAGCGTCTTTCAGGACCGTAGTTTAGGGTACGTACTTTTTCAACAGTAACACCATAAGCGGTCTCAACGGCTTTCTTTATTTGTACCTTATTGGCTTTTGGATTCACCAAGAAAGTATAACGATTTCTCAACTCGCTCTCACGAGTTGCCTTTTCGGTAATAACAGGTTTTAGTAAAATACTCATAATTTGTTATTTACTCAGATTAGCTTCAATGGCAGCAACGGCACTTTCGGCAAGTACCAAATGCTGAGCATTCATTATTTTATATGTATTTAACTCATCATTGGTAAGCACTTCCGTAGCAGGAAGATTACGACCAGATAAAAATACATTTTTGTTGGTTTCACCTAAAACCCACAAAGATTTCTTGCCGGCAATACCCAATGCGCCAAGCGCTGCTTGGAACGATTTTGTTTTAGGTGTATCAAACTGAAAGTCTTCAACTACCGTAATGTTTTTCTGCTGTACCTTTAGGCTAAATGCAGATTTACGTGCTAAACGCTTCACGTTTTTGTTTACTTTTTGGTTGTATGAGCGAACTCTAGGTCCAAAAACACGACCACCACCGCGGAACAAAGGGTTTTTGATGCTACCAGCTCGGGCAGTACCTGTACCTTTTTGTTTCTTAATCTTGCGGGTACTTCCTACAATCTCCGCACGTTCTTTTGCTTTGTGCGTTCCTTGACGTTGGTGCGCTAGGTATTGCTTTACGTCTAAATAAAGTGCATGTTCATTTGGTTCAATACCAAAAACAGCCTTGTCAAGCGCAACAGTGCGACCCGTTTCTTTTCCGTTAATATCAACTACTGCTACTTTCATTACTTACGAATTAAGATGAAGGAATTTTTGTGACCAGGTACACAACCTTTAACCACTAATAAATTTTTCTCAGGAACAACTTGCAAAACCTTTAAGTTTTGAACAGTAACCTTTTCATTCCCCATTTGACCTGCCATGCGCATTCCTTTGAATACACGAGCAGGATATGAAGCGGCACCAATGGAACCTGGAGCACGCAAACGGTTGTGCTGTCCGTGTGTTGCTTGACCTACACCACCAAATCCGTGACGCTTTACAACGCCTTGGAAACCTTTACCTTTTGAAGTACCTGTAACATCTACAAATTCTCCTGCAGCAAAGTGATCTACCGTAATGGTATCACCAAGATTGTATTCCTCATCAAATCCTTGAAACTCAACAAGTTTACGTTTAGGTGCAGTACTTGCTTTCTTAAAATGACCGCTAGCAGCTTTTGTAGCCTTACGATCGGGCTTATCATCAAAACCAAGTTGTAGTGCATTGTAGCCATCAACTTCTTTTGATCGTACTTGTGTAACAACACAAGGACCAGCCTCTATAACGGTACATGGAAGATTCTTTCCATTCTCGTCAAAGATGCTTGTCATACCAATTTTTCTTCCTATCAAACCAGACATAATCTGAATGTTTACTCCCTAAAAGGGTGTTATACTTTAATTTCTACTTCAACGCCACTTGGCAATTCGAGCTTCATCAAGGCGTCGATGGTCTTGGATGAAGAGCTGTAAATGTCCAATAAGCGCTTGTACGAACTTAATTGGAACTGCTCACGAGACTTCTTATTTACGTGAGGGGAACGCAATACGGTAAAGAGTTTCTTGTGCGTAGGTAAAGGAATGGGACCTGTAACTACCGCACCAGTAGACTTTACTGTTTTTACGATCTTCTCGGCAGAGCGATCTACCAAGTTGTGGTCGTACGATTTAAGTTTTATTCTAATTTTTTGACTCATCGTTTATCTATTTAGCTCTGACCTGTTGCTGCCGCAATTACTTCAGATGAAATATTTTGTGGTGTTTGTTCGTAGTGTGAAAACTCCATTGTTGAAGTTGCACGTCCCGAAGAAAGTGTTCTAAGTGAAGTAACATAACCGAACATTTCAGAAAGCGGCACGTTTGCTTTAACAACTTTAGAACCAGCACGGTCATCCATACTGTTTACTTGTCCACGACGACGATTTAAGTCACCTACAATATCGCCCATGTTTTCTTCTGGAGTTAGTACCTCTAACTTCATAATGGGTTCCATGATCACGGCACCAGCAGCTTTTGCAGCGGCTTTGTACCCTAATTTTGCAGCCAATTCAAAAGAAAGTGAATCTGAATCCACAGGGTGGAACGATCCGTCTTTCAACGTAACTTTAATGGCATCTACTTCAAAACCAGCTAATGGACCATTGGCCATAGCTTGTTTGAATCCTTTTTCAACAGAAGGAATGTATTCTTTTGGAACGTTACCCCCTTTTATTGAGTTAACAAACTCAAGACCAGACTTACCTTCCTCAGCGGGTTCAAGTGTAAATACGATATCTGCAAACTTTCCACGTCCACCCGATTGCTTTTTGTACACTTCACGGTGATTGGTAGAAGTTGTGATGGCTTCTTTGTATTCTACTTGTGGCTGTCCTTGGTTTACGTCAACCTTAAACTCACGTCTAAGACGGTCAACGATAATATCAAGGTGTAGCTCACCCATACCTGAAATAATGGTTTGACCAGAAGCCTCATCCGTTTTAACTTGGAATGTTGGATCTTCTTCTGCAAGTTTTGCCAACGCCATACCGAGCTTATCAACATCAGCTTTGGTTTTAGGCTCAACCGCGATACCGATAACGGGATCAGGAAAGTCCATACTCTCCAGGATAATAGGAGATTTTTCAGCAGATAAAGTATCCCCTGTTTTTATGTCTTTAAATCCAACAGCAGCACCAATGTCACCCGCTTCGATATAATCGATTGAGTTTTGTTTGTTGGCGTGCATTTGGTAAATACGTGAAATACGTTCTTTGTTCCCAGAGCGGTTGTTAAGCACATAAGAACCTGCGTCTAAACGACCAGAATAAGCACGGAAAAAAGCTAAGCGACCTACAAAAGGGTCAGTAGCAATTTTAAATGCCAATGCTGAAAAAGGATCGTTAACGCTTGGCTTACGTGAAATTTGATCTCCCGTGTCAGGGTCAGTACCTAAAATAGCATCCTTGTCTTCAGGTGAAGGCAAGTAACGGCAAACAGCATCCAAAAGGAACTGAACCCCTTTGTTCTTAAATGCAGAACCACAAATCATAGGAATGATACTCATGTCTTGCGTAGCAGCACGAAGCGCATTGTGTACTTCATCTTCAGAAATACTATCTGGATCTTCAAAATATTTTTCAAGAAGTGTATCGTCATATTCTGCAACGGCTTCAATAAGCTCGCCACGGAATTTTTCAACTTCTTCTTTCATGTCTTCCGGAATATCAACAACATCAAATGTTGCACCCATGTTTTCCTCATGCCAAATAATAGCGCGGTTTTTAACCAAGTCAACACAACCTCTGAAATTGTCTTCATCTCCAATTGGCAATACAATAGGTACTGCATTGGATTTTAACATCTCACGAACTTGCTTACAAACATTAAGGAAGTTAGAACCTTGACGATCCATTTTGTTTACAAAGCCCATACGTGGCACTTTGTAGTTGTCGGCTAAACGCCAATTGGTTTCTGACTGAGGCTCAACACCATCTACTGCAGAAAACAAAAATACCAAACCATCAAGTACGCGTAACGAACGGTTTACCTCAACGGTAAAGTCAACGTGGCCGGGGGTGTCAATAATATTAAAGTGATATGGTTTTGCTCCTTGAACAGGCTTTCCTTGGTCTGTTGGGAACGTCCACTCACAAGTGGTTGCAGCAGAAGTAATGGTAATGCCACGTTCTTGTTCTTGCTCCATCCAGTCCATGGTTGCAGCACCGTCGTGTACTTCACCAATTTTGTGGCTTACACCCGTGTAATATAGGATACGCTCAGTGGTGGTGGTTTTACCAGCATCAATGTGCGCTGCAATTCCAATGTTACGTGTATATTTTAAATCTCTTGCCATGATAGAATATGCTACGTTATATTAAAATCTAAAGTGTGAGAATGCTTTGTTTGCTTCGGCCATCTTGTGCGTATCTTGACGTTTTTTGACAGCAGCTCCTTCTTCTTTCTCAGCAGCTAAAATCTCAGATGCCAATTTTTGAGCCATTGATTTTTCATTACGCTTGCGTGCATAACTAATTAACCACTTCATCGCCATTGATATTTTTCTATCTGGACGAATTTGCATTGGAATTTGGAAGGTTGCACCACCAACACGACGGCTACGAACCTCAACGTGAGGCATCACGTTTGAAAGCGCATCTTTCCAAATTTGGAGTGCGTCTTTCTCGTCATCTTGTTTTTTTGAATCTACGATATCGATTGCATCGTAAAAAATAGTGAATGCTACTGATTTCTTTCCGTTCCACATCAAGTTGTTGACAAAGCGAGTGACCAGTTGGTCATTGAATCGCGGGTCGGGAAGTAAGGGGCGTTTTTTCGCCTTTCTTTTTCTCATATTCTGGGTTTGAGTGGTTCAAGCAAGCTTGAACGTCATGCTACATTATATATACTATTTCTTAGGTCGTTTGGCACCATACTTTGAACGGCGCTGCAAACGGCCTTCTACGCCAGCGGTGTCAAGTGCACCACGAACAATGTGGTAGCGAACACCAGGCAAATCCTTAACACGACCACCACGCACGAGTACTATGGAGTGCTCTTGCAGGTTGTGTCCTTCTCCCGGAATATAGGCATTCACCTCGTTTCCGTTTGTTAGGCGTACCCTTGCCACTTTCCGCATTGCAGAATTTGGTTTTTTAGGTGTAGTTGTGTACACACGGGTACAAACGCCTCGGCGCTGTGGACATGAGTCCAAAGCTGCAGATTTGCTCTTCTTTGCTTGGTCTTTACGACCTTTTCGAACTAGTTGTGATATCGTTGGCATACGTTATACTTACTTTAATCCTTTATTTAAAGGGCTGCAAATGTAGTATAATTTTTCTCGCTTTCAAATAAATTTTTAGCTGTTTTTTTTACTTCGATATATAACAGGTCAAAAGAAGTTGCCATTACACGAAAATAGCACAATATTTAAATGAGTTGCTTAGATTCAATTTATGGTATGTAATTTTGCAAAACGCAACCATGACAAACAAAAACAATTTTAACACGTTTTTTAATATACTACAGCATTCGGGCACTCCTTTTGTCTTGTATCGATTGCCCAATTCCAATGTGCTCATCCTACAAGAGCAGCGCAATACCAAACATTACCAAACAGCAACATTACAAGAAGAAGGGTTTGTATTTGCGCCTTTCAAGCACGTAAATAAGTACACCTACATCCCCAATCACAAGCGTCGGGAACTTAAGATCCCAGAGCAAACACTTAAAAACAGCAACCAATCTCAATCAGAATCCACTCAACAAAAAACATATTACACCGATTTGGTGACCAAGGCCAAAGCTGCTATTGCGCAAGGTGACATGCAAAAGGTGGTGGTTTCACGCATCCACAAACATCCGTATGAAGAAAACTTGGCAGCCTCGTTTGTACGACTACTACACGCCTACCCAAATGCGATGGTCTATTTTTGGTCACACCCACACACGGGCTCGTGGATGGGTGCAACTCCCGAAACATTAGTGACTGTCAAAAATCAAAATTGCAAGACAATGGCCTTAGCTGGTACATTAGCTTATCAAGAGGCACATGCACCAAAATGGTCTATTAAAGAGCAAGACGAACAGCAAATGGTGACTGATTTTATTCAACAGCAGCTAAGCAAACTATACCCCCACCAAAATATCGCGCCCACAACTGCCTACTCCAAAAGAGCAGGAAACCTAGTTCACTTGTGTGCTGATTTTAACTTTACCATCGGAAACGTGAGCTTGTTGAATCTGATTCGCGCATTACACCCTACTCCAGCTGTTTCGGGTGTTCCTGTGGCCAAAAGCATGGTATTTTTAGAAATAACAGAAACCCACGAGCGAAAATATTACGCTGGGTTTTTAGGCCCCATTGAAAAAGACAGGGCTCATATTTGTGTGAATTTGCGTTGTGCTGAAGTGACACCACATCACCTAACGCTTTATGTTGGCGGCGGCATAACAGCAGAAAGTGACATTATTGCAGAGTGGGAAGAAAGCCAACGTAAGGCCGAAACCTTACTCAACGTGATATAACGTGCTGTGCGTTAGTACACTCAGATGCTGTTTTGTACTTTTGCATGGCTATGAAAACCCATTCCAAATCAAAGCGCACCCGTTACACCGAAATACCGCTACCACAAGCGGTGGTATTTTACTGTGAGCAATACGGTATTCAACACATCGTAATTTCAGCAGGTTCGCGAAATGCTCCGCTAACCAACGGCTTTACTGAAAATTCTTTTTTTAAGACCTATAGTATAGTTGACGAGCGTGCGGCTGCATTTTTTGCTTTGGGTATTGCACAGCAATTGGGGCAACCGGTTGCGGTTGTGTGTACTTCAGGCTCTGCACTGTTAAACTACTACCCCGCTGTTGCTGAAGCCTATTACAGTGCATTACCACTTGTAGTGCTATCAGCCGATCGCATGCCGCATCGCATTGGTATCGGCGATGGACAAACCATTGAGCAAGAAGGTGTTTTTGGACCACACTTACTAACGTCAGCTGCATTACTACCAGATGTGTCCCACGCCACAGAAGCTTTGCTAAAAAGTAACAAGCAACCGTATTTTAAAAAAGAACCCACAACCAAAGCAATTGCCCAGCTGCAAGAAAAGCATCAACACCACAACATCGAGGAGCTACAACGCGTATTTACACTTGCGTGTGAAGGAAATGGCCCTGTGCATTTGAACATTCCCATGGAGGAACCCCTCTATGGCATGACACAAAAATCCATTGATTGGCCAACTCCCAAACCCATTGACGTATCCCAGCAAGCAATGGATCTTACGGGGATTCAATCGATGTGGAACAACGCAAAGCGTAAAATGATTATCGTGGGAGTTACAAAACCCAATGCGGAACTAAACCGCATGCTTTCAGCCTTGCTGGAAGACCCAAGCGTTTTGATCCTAACAGAAAAAACATCCAATTTTACGCACCCAAAGGCTATTGCTTCTATTGACTGCCTGATGGCACCTTTGGCGTTAGAAAACCAAAACAAGGACGCTTTACAACCCGATATCCTCATTACCATTGGCGGCATGGTGGTTTCTAAAAAAATTAAGTTTTTCCTTCGTGAATACAAAGCAGCGGCGCACTACCACATAGGCACCTCCAAAGCGAATGATACCTTTTTCTATTTGACAGATCATCTAAACATTCCTGCCAAAGAAGTCCTAAGCCAATTAGCAATTGACCCAAAAAACAAAAGCGATTATCAACCAACAGTATTGGCGCAATACAAAGGATATCTGGAAAAAGGCGCTCGTTATTTGCAAAACATTCCCTTTACAGACATGAAGGTTTTTGACATGATTACATCGGCATTGCCAACAAACACGCATGTGCAAGTTGCCAATAGTTCTCCTGTTCGGTACCTACAATTGTTCGATTTGCCCAGCGGGGTAGAAGTCTTTTGCAACCGGGGTACCGCAGGAATTGACGGCAGTACGGCAACGGCTGTAGGCGCAGCACAAATCAATCCAAAACAAACCGTGCTTATCACAGGAGATTTAAGTTTTTTCTATGATGTAAACGGGTTGTGGAACAACTATATCCCAAACAACGCGCGCATCATTATTGTCAACAATAATGGAGGGGGGATTTTTAGAATTCTTCCTGGCGAGAAAGACACACCTAAATACGATGCTTATTTTGAAACCATCCACAAGCGAAGCGCACGTCATGTAGCTAAAAGTTTTGGACTGGGCTACAAACGCGTACAAACCAAATGGGGCTTAAAACGAGCGTTACGTTCTTTTTTTGACCCTTCAAAAAATGCAAAAATTTTAGAAATTTGTACTCCAAGGCAAATTAACGATGTGGTGCTATTGGATTATTTCAAAGCCATGGTAAAAACGAATTAAAACAACAATTATGAGAAAGTGGGAAACCATAAAAGAGTACAGCGATATCCGATTTGAGTTTTTTGAAGGAATTGCAAAAATCACCATTGACAGAGAAGCTGTTTACAATGCCTTTAGACCTGAAACGAATAATCAGATGTTGGAAGCGATGGACGTTTGTCGTGAGCGCGAAGACATAGATGTGATTGTGTTTACTGGGGCGGGTGAAAAAGCCTTTTGCAGCGGAGGCGATCAAAATGTAAAGGGTGTTGGCGGCTATGTTGGTGAAGACGGCGTTCCACGCCTAAATGTGCTTGACCTCCACAAAAAAATCCGTGAAATTCCCAAGCCTGTTGTTGCTATGGTAAACGGATACGCCATTGGCGGCGGCCATGTACTTCATGTGGTTTGCGACTTGAGTGTTGCCAGCGAAAATGCCATTTTTGGTCAAACGGGTCCAAAGGTGGGGAGCTTTGACGGCGGATTTGGCTCATCGTATTTGGCGCGCCACGTAGGACAAAAGAAAGCTCGAGAAATTTGGTTTTTGTGTCAGCAATACTCGGCACAGGAGGCCCTAGACATGGGGTTGGTCAATAAAGTAGTGCCTTTAGCAAATTTGGAAGATACCGTTGTGGAATGGTGTAAGGTCATGCAACAACGCAGTCCGTTGGCATTGCGGATGATCAAACGTTGTATGAATGCCGAGTTGGATGGCCAACATGGATTGATGCAGCTTGCCGGTGACGCAACCCTTATGTATTACCTCATGGACGAGGCACAAGAAGGGAAAAACGCATTTTTAGAAAAACGCGCACCTAACTTTAAGCAATATCCTAAATTTCCGTAGTGTCAAAACCATCCTTGTTATTGGTTTGGGTAGCTGCAGCACGACTTCGGACGTTACCCCTGTCGATAGCAGGTATCGTGTTGGGCAATGCCGTAGCCATCAACACGACGGATTTTTCATGGAGCATATTTGTAGGCACCTTATTAACGGCAGTTGCATTTCAAATTCTTTCCAATTTTGCCAATGACTACGGCGATGGCATAAAGGGAACCGATAACGATAATCGCATAGGTCCAAAGCGTGTTTTACAACAAAACTTGCTTACCCCAAAAACCCTTTTTCAAGGGATTGTCGTGGTGGGGATTTTGGGACTTCTGCTTGCTATAACAACCATAAATTTTGCATTTAACGAGAAAGAATTAACAAGTGGTTTGGTGTTTTTAGGATTGGCGTTGGCTGCTATTGTTGCCGCCTACAAATACACCGCGGGCAAAGGAGCCTATGGCTATCATGCCCTAGGAGACCTGTTCGTATTTCTTTTTTTCGGACTCTTAGCTGTTTGCGGGTCCTATTATTTACAAACAAAACAATTTGATGCCACCGTGTGGTGGTTTGCCGTTGCCATTGGTGCACTCAGCGTAGGCGTTTTAAACCTCAACAACATGCGCGATATCCAAAACGATACGGCTATGGGTAAAAAAACCGTAGCGGCTGCTTTAGGACTACAAGGCGCAAAAAATTACCATACGGTTTTGATTCTTGTTGGAATAGCATCCATGGTGTTTGGACTAGTACCCATCGCCAACAATATGTGGGACTACCTCCCGTTGATCCTTACCATACCGTTGTTGTTACAACTGATCTCGGTACGTAAAACCAACCATTACAACGACTTTGATAAGCGTCTTAAACCGCTTGCACTTACCACATTTGGACTGAGCGTTATCTTGTTTATCACCCAATATACCGCATCATGAACGTTCGCTTTCGTAAATACGTCTTGGATTTCAAACAACCCAGTGGCACCTCAAGAGGGGTACTGCGACAAAAAGAAACCTATTTTATAGAAATAAGGGATGGAGAGCGCTATGGTATTGGCGAATGTGGGCTGTTTCGAGGGCTTAGCTACGATGATGTTCCGCATTATGAAACACAACTCCAAAAGGTTTGTGTAGCATTGGAAAAAGGAAATGATATTTCAGCGCTTTGCGCTGCGTTTCCTTCCATTCAAATGGGTGTAGAAATGGCTACAAGATCATTAGCTGCAGAAACACCCTTCCATATCTACGATACTCCTTTTAGTAGCGGTAAAGAATCCATTCCCATAAACGGTTTGGTATGGATGGGAAGTCTTGATTTTATGCGGCAACAGGTATTTGATAAAATTGAACAAGGCTTTGATTGTATCAAACTTAAAATTGGCGCTTTGGATTTTGAGCAAGAGTGTCTGCTTTTGGGAGAAATTAGAGCCCGTTATGCTGCAGATAATGTGACCCTTCGGGTGGACGCCAACGGAGCTTTTGGTGTTGATGAAGCTTTAGAAAAATTACAGCTGTTAGCGCAATACGACTTGCATAGCATTGAGCAGCCTATTGCTGCTGGACAGCATCAAGCCATGAAAAATTTGTGTGCACAAACACCACTCCCTATCGCCTTAGACGAAGAATTGATTGGGGTATTAGATGTAGCGGATAAAGATGCGCTTCTTGCATACATCCAACCGCAATACATCATCTTAAAACCAAGTCTTGTGGGCGGCTTTGCCGCTAGTGAAGAATGGATTCGACTGGCCGCAGCTCGTAACATAGGGTGGTGGGCTACCAGTGCTCTTGAAAGCAACATTGGCTTAAATGCCATTGCACAATGGACGGCCACACAACATACCACTACCCCACAAGGGTTAGGCACCGGCGGTTTGTTTACCAATAATATAGACAGCCCCTTGGTAGTAGCGCACGGCGTACTTCAAATTGACAATAGCCTTTTTTGGGATACCAAATATTTACAATAAATGCGAGTACATCCTTCATTTCGGCTTAACGGAACGGTCTATGACCAAAACACGCTATTGGTTGCGGCACAGCAATGGGCAACGGCTACTGATTTGGAACAAAAAGGCTTGGGAATATTTCTGATGGATTGGTTAGGAGATGCCGAACAGATAACCCTACAAACGTCTGGTTCTACAGGAAAACCAAAAGCAATTCAAATGCCCAAAACGGCCTTGCGTGCCTCGGCCATGCAAACAGGTTCTTTTTTTGAATTATCTGCTGGCGATACGGCTTTGCTGTGTTTGCCCGTTCAATACATTGCAGGAAAAATGATGGTGGTTCGTGCTTTGGTTTTAGGGTTAGCACTGGACATACTTCCTCCAACAACCCAACTCACCATTACAAAAACATATGATTTTGCTGCCTTGATTCCCTTGCAGGTAATGGCTTCTTTTGAACAGCTTGGGCGGTTAAATAAGGTATTGATTGGTGGAGCGCCTATTTCGGCGGAGCTACGAAAAAGCATTGCCCAAAGCCATGTGCAGTGCACCGAAACCTATGGCATGACCGAAACGCTTACGCACGTGGCTACCCGTCCGGTTACGGATCCGATGGTGCCCTTTCAAGCCTTACCAGGGATTGGCATCACCACAGACGATAACGACTGTTTGGTGTTAGAAGTGCCGTATGTTTCAAACGCACCTATTGTAACACAAGACGCGGTAAGACTTCACGGCAAAGATTCTTTTTGGCTTTTGGGAAGACGTGACTATGTGATTAATTCGGGAGGCAAAAAGGTTTTCCCAGAGCAATTGGAAGAAAGACTAGGCGCACACCTCAACCACGCTTTCTTTTTTACGGGGATTGCTGATGCGAATTTGGGCCAGAAACTTGTTTTGGTTGCGGAAGCACCTGCAGATAAAGCAACAACCATTTTGCGTATGGCGCAACAGCATTTGGGCGCAGACAAACACCATGTTCCAAAGCAAGTCATTTGTTTGGACGCATTTGTTCTTACACCCTCAGGAAAACTAGACCGACAAGCCACACTTAAGACTGTCAATATTTTCAAACACTAAGCCTGCCCGTTCCATTCAGGCGGGCCTGCCTGCCGGTAGGCAGGCTTACTTCGACAAGCCTGTCAGTTCGATTTCTATGACGCAACCAAAGAGATGTAATACTTCGGCACTGCGGCACTTCGGCAGGCTCAGTGTCCGAAGTGCCGAAGTGCCACAGTGCCGAAGTGCCAGCAGCTTTTATAAAGTGTGCCAACCCACCCTTTTCGTTAACGTTTCATTAACAGAAAAAGTGCTAAGTAAGAATAGTAAATAAATTTTTGTGTTAAACACACAAAAAAGCTGCTATTTGGTGTATTTAACACTTTTATTATGTGATTTTGGCTTTGAGTTTTACCAGCAACCTACCAACTTGGCACTATAAAACCGAAAAAACCGAAATCATATGAACTTTAAACTATATGTAGGAGTGCTAGTACTAGCACTTATGAGTACGGTAGCATGGGCACAAACCGTGTCTGGAACCGTAACCGACGAAAACAACCAACCGCTCCCTGGAGCAACCGTTGTGGTACAAGGTACAAACACAGGTACCACTTCTGATTTTGATGGAAACTATCAAATTAGTGCCACACAAGGCCAAACCCTAGTGTTTAGCTATGTGGGCTACGCCACCCAAAACGTAGTGGTAAGTGCCGCTACTCATAATGTGAGTATGCAAACGGATAACGCACTAGATGAGGTGGTTCTAACTGGAGTAGCTACTGGAACTTCTACTAGAAAACTCGGATTTACTGTATCAAAAATTTCAGAGGAAGGACTTCAAGACGTGCCTGCATCAGATCCTGGAAATGCTTTGCGTGCAAAAGTAGCTGGAATCAGAGTAGTACAGGCTTCGGGAAATCCATCTTCAGCTCCTGAAATTAGACTTAGAGGATCAACATCAATTTCCGGAAATCAATCGCCCTTATATATAGTCGATGGTGTTATCCTTGAAAATACTATTAGAGATATAAATGTTGAAGACATTAGATCTGTGGAAGTAGTCAAGGGAGCAGCAGGCTCATCCTTATATGGCTCACTAGCAGGAAATGGTGTAATTCAATATTTCACATATCGAGGTAAAGGGGTCAGTGATTTTAAAGTAACATTGAGAAGTGAAGCTGGATGGTCAGAATTACCAAGTAAATACCCTATTTCAAAAAGACACAACTATGAGTTAAACTCTGACGGAACATTTGCTTTCAACAGTGCAAACCAACTTCAAAGTGATGATGATGGATTAAAGGACAACTTATATCCAACAAGCCACGACAATCTTTCAGAAATATTAACATCCCAACCAACATTGACGAACTATGTTTCAATTAGCAAAGGCACAGAAAATTTTAACTTTCATGCATCTGCACAAAACACAGAAGTTGGCGGACTTATCTCGTCCCTGCCTCCATACGTAAGAAAAAACTTTAGGCTAAACGCTGACTACAGAGAAGATAAATTTGATTTTAGTTCAAGTATTAGCTATGCAAAATCAAAAGGTATTTCTATTCAGGAACAAGGGCAAGGAGCAAACATTTTCTATAGTGTTCTAATTGCAGAGCCATTTGTGAATTTATCGGAAAAAGATGGAAATGGTAATTATGTTTCGGAACCAACAGGATTTAACTGGGGTGGTGGTTCAAACATCCAAAACCCACTATATGTAGGACGTGTTGCTAAGTTTGACTTAACAGGTGAAAGGCTATTGGGTAGATTTGCTTTTAATTATCATCTAAATAAAAATTTAACTTTTAGTGCAGCACAATCAATTGATCGAAGGGATACTAGATTTTATAATTATTATCCCAAAGGATTTGAAACTCCAACACCAGGAACATTAAATGAAGGGTTTATTTTAAAAACTAATGGAGTAAATGAACTCGTATTATCTGAAGCCTCTTTAAACTATAAAAAAGATTTTGGAGATTTTCTTTTTGGTGCTACTCTAAAATATCAATTTGAAAACAGAAAAAGAAATAATGAAAGTGCTAGCGGTAGAGAGTTTTTTGCTTTAGGTGTTGAGTCTCTTCAAAACACCCAACAAGATACAAGAACTATCACAAGTATTTCTCAAAAAGAAGTAGCTGAAAATATCTTCTTAAATCTTGATTTAGATTATCAAGATAAGATCATATTAAATGCGCTTGGAAGAAGAGACAAATCATCTTTATTTGGATCTGAAAATAGGGAAAAATACTACGGAAGAGTTTCGCTAGCGTATATACTAACAGAAGATTTAGAAATAGATAATGTTGATTTTTTAAAACTGCGTCTCTCATATGGAACTTCAGGAAATAGACCTCCTGTCTGGAATGCACAATATGAAACCTATCAAGTAACATCAGCGTCTATATCTCCTGGAATTCTCGGAAACAACGAACTTAAGCCGTCAACAGTTAGCGAATATGAGTTTGGTGCTGATTTTGAATTTTTTAATAATTCGTCAAAGCTAGAAATCACCTACAGTTTACAAAATGTTGAAGATGATCATCTATTGGTTCCGCTTAGTGCACCTGCAGGTTTTTCATCTCAATGGAAAAACATTGGTAATTTAAAGGCTACATCTTTTGAAGTTGGACTTTCTTCTGACATTATTAATAAGGACGAATTCAGGTGGAATGCAAATTTACTATGGGACAAAGTTACTCAAGAAATAACTGATTTAGGTGAAGTGCCGCCTTTTACACGGCAAATTAATAATACTGCAGTAAATATTTTTAGAGTTGAAGAGAACAAGCCTTACGGTACATTATATGGAAATGTTCTTGCAAAAAATTTAAGTGATCTTACTGTCAATGATGACGGTGTCGTATTGAATGGTGGAGGATCTAATAACTTGAGTGCTTATTCTATAAATAATAATGGCCATGTTGTACTTACAAGTGCTATTGGAACTGAAAATGAACAAGCTCTAGTAATCTTAGACCCCAACACAAACACACCACTTGTCAAGGATATTGGTAACACAAATCCAGACTTTAATGTTGGCTTTTCTAACCGTTTTTACTTCAAAAACTTTTCGCTTTACACACTTGTGGATTGGCAACAAGGAGGTGATATCTATAACTTTTCAAAACAGTTAATTTATTTTAATGAGCGGCATGCTGACCAAGATAATTTTGCAAAGCAGGAAAAGCACATTAATTATTCCAACGGAGCATCAACTATATATAATCAATCTAACCCTATAGATTATTTTGTTGAGGATGGAACTTATGTTAAGGTTAGAGAAATTTCGTTGTCCTACACGTTAAGAGATCATGCATTGAAAAAAACATTTGGCAAACATATTGATCGAGTTAGGATTAGTGCATCGGGAAGAAATCTTTTCACATTTACAAATTATACAGGTTGGGATCCTGAAGTAGCGATAGGAACAAATCCAACAAATTTTAGGTTGGATGAATTTTCTTACCCGAACTTTAGATCATACACCGTTTCAATAAACATAGATTTTTAAAATAGGATATCATGAAAAAAACAAATTATTTTATTAAGTATCTGCTTTCAACTTTAATCATAGCATCGTTATTCCTTAGCTGCAATGATGATATTTTTGATATTGAAAACACTAATGAACCAGATGCAGCAAGAGCATTGGCACAAGCTGAGGACGTTGAAAACTTAATTACTGGAGCATTTAGAAGCTTTTTTGGAGATGCTGTTGGTTTTGAAGCTATTTTCCCAAATTTAATAGCTGACCAAACATCAACCACAAATGCTTCTAGTGGTTTTTGGGATTATTCCAAAGAGAATAATAAAATTGCAATTAACAACCACCCAACAAACCAAAATCCGTTTGCCTATACAGGTCCTTTTTCAGATCATAATGCTAATATCCAAACGGTAAATTCAATTTTGAAATCAATAGCCGATGGAAAGAAGTATGAAATATCAAATACTGACATGACCAATAAGTTTAAGGCGATTTGTTTAGCAACTAGAGGGCTTTCAATGGGAATATTAGGTTTACTCTACGACAAAGGATACGTGGTGACAGAAGATAGTGATTTAACTACATTAGAGTTGAAACCATATGGCGACCTTGTTGATCAAGCGATCTTAGATATAGATGAAGCAATTAAAGTTATTAATTCATTGGATAGTGCTACCATGTTTACTTTACATGCAAATGTGGATTTAAGCTCAGAATTATTAGTAAAGGTGTTAAATTCTTTTGCTGCAAAATTTATATTAAGTGAAGCTAGGTCTTCTCAAGAAGCATCATCAATTGACTATTCAAAAATTATAGCTTACGCAACTAAAGGTATAACCACTGATTTTAAGCCTGTAGCATTGGAAAATGTTTTCTACAGTTTTTTACAAGATTGGTCTACATATACGCTAGCTGATGGAGCTGCATATTTGCCTACAGATATTAAAATCCCTCATTTAATGGACAAAACTGGTGATTATCCTGATCGTTATCCAACAGACTCAAAAACAATTCTTGGTGAAGTTGAAACAGACGATGAGAGAATCTCATATTTTGGGTATACTAAAGCCTTTGGTTTCTTAAGAGAATCAAGAGGAAGATGGTTATTTACCAATTACAAGAACAATAGATTCTATTCAGACAATGATCGTAATGAAACAGGTATACCCGTTGATATTTTTCATAAATCTGAGTTAGATTATATTCTTGCAGAGGCTTACCTTATGACAAATCAGTTAGACAAAGCAAAAGAACTTTTGGATAATAGCCCAAGAGTTACCATTGGAAAATTACCGTTGGTTAATGCAGAGGCTAGTGAAATTAGAGATGCGT
Source organism: uncultured Flavobacteriaceae bacterium (assembly GCA_938092005.1). GTDB lineage: Bacteria > Bacteroidota > Bacteroidia > Flavobacteriales > Flavobacteriaceae > UBA7446. The sequence continues at coordinate 50,378 of CALKOU010000007.1, forward strand.
TATTCTACGAATATTCTATTGAGTTAGATTTAGCATCAACGATTGGAACTCACTGGTTTTTTATGAGAAGGCATGACTTGTTGCAAAAAGGCACACCGCTTCACTACCCTGTGCCAGCTACAGAATTAGAATTAATTAGTGTAGATTTTTACACTTTTGGTGGAGATTCATCAGAAGGAACAGCTACGGGGGATAAATCATGGAGGTAGTGTAATTACAATTGAGAGTTGTATTCAATTATATAAAAAAAGATAGGGTGTCAGCAATCGTCATCCTATCTTTTGTTTTGTTAGCTGCATGTTTTAATAATTATGATAACCATACGTATTCCATTCAATTCAAGAATAAAATAAAGGATGGAACAGAATATAAAATAGATTCAATATTAATAAAACATTCTGCAAAGCCTTACACAAATGAAAACATACTTTCAGCTTCAAAAATCATATACTATGAAGATAATAAAAGAAAATTCACTAATGATGTTCCAAATAACTATATCGCTAAAGAACTTTATTTTAACCTAAGTAATAATAAAAAATATATAGTTTGGCACAAGGGAGGAGAGCTAACGTTGTTAGGGAAATTTTATATTAAAAGAAAAGATGGAAGAGTAATAAAATTTGATTCAATAAAACATGAAATGCCAATAAATTATTGGTGTATTGATGACAAGTCCTAAAAGAATCTAAAAAATTAATAAAAATATCAAGTTTTTATTCTGGAAAAGTTGGAGGCACTGAAAAGAAATCCAATGATAGCTATGATAGTGCTGTAAGTAGTCAAGGTGGTCACTTACTTGATAATGACCTTTGGGCATTCCCAAAGTAGTTCATTTAAATATGTTTTACATCAACCACCCCCACCCTTTTGGTGGGGGTTTTTTATTTGTAACGCACAATATCATAGAGCTTTCTATCATTAGCAAAACGATCATTTTGTAATGGAATTAACAGGTGTTGTTACCAAACTGTGGCGCGTAGCATAACCGATATTTTGTCTAAGTAAAGGATTGTTAATTTTAAACAAGGTTTGGAAATTTAACATTTTATTAACATATTTGAAATCGCTAACAATTAAAAAACAATGAAGAAAAATAAATTTATTCAAATTTTAACACTTGCATTTTTAGCAGTGTTTCAAGTTGCTTTAGCACAACAATCGGTTTCAGGAACCGTAACAGATCAAGATGGTCTGCCGCTTCCTGGTGCATCTGTTATGGTTAAAGGAACAGCTACAGCTACGTCAGCTGACTTTGATGGTAATTATTCAATTGCAGCGGCTACCGGAGATATTTTGGTAGTGAGCTACGTTGGATACTCCGCTGTTGAAGCCTCTGTTAATAGTGCAACCGTTAATGTTTCACTTACAAGTGCCAACGAATTGGAAGAAGTTGTTGTACTAGGTTATGGTACACAACGAAAACTCGCACTTACGGGTTCTGTTGGTCAACTTGAAGCTGAAGCACTTGATAAAGCAAGAAATCCAAACGTGATTCAATCTGTAGTGGGTAAAGTTGCTGGGGTTCAAGTATTCAACAATACGGGACAACCAGGTTCTGGACCTACCGTACGTATTAGAGGTATTGGTTCGCTTTATGCATCCAGTGCCCCACTTTACGTAGTAGACGGGGTGCCTTTTAATGGTTCTATCAACACGATTAACCCACAAGACATTGCATCGATTACATTCCTAAAAGACGCATCTGCCGTATCCATTTATGGAAGTAGAGGTTCTAATGGTGTTGTGATTATCACCACCAAAACCAGCAAAAAAGGGGAAATCAAAGCATCTATTGATATCAGTACATCTATTGCCACGCGTGCCACTGAGGACTACGATCGTATCATGAATGCTGGTAGCTATTATGAAGGATTCTTTATGGTATCCAGAAACACCTTAATGCACGACTTAGGATACAGTGATGCTCTAGCAAGAACTACAGCGGCAGCTAACCTTATTACGGATGGCGCTGGATTAGGATATTCACTTGGTTACAACGCCTATGGTGTTGCAAATAATGCATTAATCGATCCAGCAACGGGTAGATTATTAGCAAGCAACGACAACTTGCTTTGGAATGAGCGTTGGGACGACTATATGTTTGATGAAAACCTATCAAAGAAAATATTCTTGAATGTTTCGGGTGGTGGTGAGAATTCAAAAACGTATTTCTCTTTAGGTCATGAGGTAAATGAATCGTACGCTATAAACTCAAATTTTGAACGTACTACCGCTACATTTAAGCACAGTTTTAAGTTTAAAGACAAAATCAACTTAGACTCAAGCATTAATTATGCGCACACCGTGCAAAACACGCCTGACCAAGGAGGTTATGCAGGTGCATTTAGCTGGACACGTTCTATTGCACCAATTTATCCAATATTTGGTTACGATCTTGACGGTACCCCTATTTTAGATGCTTCTGGAAAACAAGTTTATGACTTTGGAGATAAATCTACAGGAACACCAACTGCAAGACCATATGCTGGATTTGCTAACCCATATGCAACATCTATATTAGATGAAAAAGTATTTACAACCAACAACATCAATGCAACTGTAAACGCAAGCATTGATTTAACAGATGATATTTCAATTCGTCACATTTCTAACGTACTTAGTAGAACAACTAATGGCGTTAGTTACGATACTTCTGTAGGAGGTGATGCCTATTCTGTAGGGGGGCGTTCAACACCTTCTGCATCTAGTTCGTTTACTTTTTCAAATCAAACATTTTTAGAGTATAAAAGCTCTATTGGTGATCACAATATTGATTTCCTTGCAGGATATGAATCTAATGCATGGAAAAACGTAAACCTTTCAGCACAAAAAACGAAGTTCTTGCTACCGCAAGTAAACGTATTGAATCAAGGTATTACCATGCAGTATATGAATAACAGTGAGTATGACTATACTGTTAGAGGATGGATTGCAAGACTGTATTATAATTTTGATGACAAGTACTTTTTCAGTACTAACTTAAGAAAAGATGCTTCTTCTGTGTTTGATCCTTCTGTTAGATGGGGTAACTTCTATGGCGGTGGTGCTGCATGGCGTATTTCTCAAGAAGACTTTTTTGATGTGAGCTTTATCAATGAATTAAAGATAAAAGCAAGTGTTGGACAAGTTGGTAATGATCGTATTCTTTACCCTGACGGAGGAAGAAACTATTTAGCATACCAAGATCAATTTAGTGTTACAAACAACAACGGCGACTTTGGACTTGCATTAGCTTACCAAGGGAATCCAGCTTTAACATGGGAAACGTCAACCAATACAAACTTTGGTTTTGAAGCCAGCCTGTTTGACTCTAAAGTAACTATTGACTTTGAGTACTTTACAAGAAAAGTTGAAGACCTGTTGTTTAACACACCACAACCGCCATCTTCAGGATTGCCTAGCTTCCCTGAAAACATTGGAGACATGGAAAATCGTGGATGGGAACTAACCCTTAACGGTACAGCATACAGCAGTACAGATCTAAATATTGATTTTAACTTTAATATTTCAACCTTTGAAAACGAAATCACAAAACTCCCAAGAGATTTTATTGATGCAGGATCGTTTCGATATGAAGAAGGTCGTTCAGTGTATGAATACTACATGCGTGAATTTGCTGGTGTAAACCCTGCGAATGGTGCAGCAACATTCTACAAAGATATTCTTGATGACGATGGCAATCCTACTGGAGAACGTAATGTTACAGAAACGTTTGCTGAGGCAAGTGAATATTATTTAGACAAATCACCAATTGCTGATTTCTATGGCGGATTTGGTGCTGCTGTACAATACAAAAAAATAAGCTTTGGTATTAACTTTGCTTATTCTATCGGTGGCTATGGTAGAGACGCCACGTATTTCTCTATGCTACGTTCGGAGCCAGGAGAAAATTTCCACAACGATTTATTTACAAAAACATGGACACCAGAAAACACAAGTGCCCAATTACCAATCGTTGTTAAAAATGATGACAATACCTATTATGGAACTTCATCACTTTATTTTATAGACAATTCTTATCTAAGTATTCAGGACATCTCTGTTTCTTATGACCTAAGTTCAAGCATACCCGAAAACATTTTCATCGAAAATGCTTCGCTTTACGCTTCTGCAGACAACGTCTACTTGTGGTCTAAGCGTCAAGGATATGACCCGAGAACAGCTGGTCTTACTGCTTATGCAGCTGAGAGCGACTACTCGTTACTTAGAAACATTAGTTTAGGTTTAAAACTATCATTCTAACATAAAAAATCATGAAAAAAAATATAATATACATACTAACGCTCGGTTTAGTCATAGCAGCTTGTTCAAGCGAGGATGACTTAAATCACGAAGCAAAAAGTTTAGTAACCGAAAAACAGTTATTGGATTTAGCAGATTCATCACCCGAAGCTGCACTAACCATCAACCTTGGTGTTGAAGACGGGCAATACTCTTTTATGAGAGAATATGCAACGAACTTTGGAGATACTGGAGAGCGAGCCGATGATTATGGACAAAAATCAATTGACCTAGGGGTAGATTTACTTTCAAATGATGTTTCTATGGCCATAGATCATTGGATGGGTAATTATTATTCATATCGTGGCAGAACGCAAGATTTCTCAACAACACGTATTGTATGGAACTTTTACTATTCGATAATCATGAATGTAAATTCAATTATTGGTAAAATTGCTCCAGACGTGGCAGATGAAGATTTGAAACATTTGCGTGCACGTGCTATGGCAATCAGAGCATACAGCTACTTCAATTTAGTTCGTTTCTATCAGCATACATACCAAAAAAATCCACAAGCAGCAGGTGTGCCATTATATGCACCAGAGCAAGGGATTGACAGCAAAGGCCGAGGTACCGTTCAGCAAGTATATGACTTGATCTTGTCTGACTTGGACTATGCTTTTACAAATGTTGATGGCTATTCAAGACCTTCTAAAGAAAAATTGAACAAGCAAGTTGTTGCAGGAATTTATGCACGTGTTCTTTTAGAAACAGGAACCGATGATGCGCTTTGTGCTCAAATGGCAAATGTGGCAAAGTCTGGCTATAGCTTAATGAGTGCTACTGAGTGGGTAAATGGTGGATTTGACAACATCGGTAACTCAGAGTGGATGTGGGGTGCTGACATAAATTCAGAATCTTCAACCGTTTATGCTTCTTTCTTCTCGCACATGGCTACATCAAATGCAGGTTATGCAGGGCTTATTGGTGCCTACAAATCAATTGATGTGAGGTTGTATAATGCAATTTCAGACACCGACGCTAGAAAACAAGCCTTTGGGGATGCAGATGACACTAATGCTCCATATGCAAACTACAAATTCTATGATGCTACGTTTTTTGAGGGAGATTATGTTTACATGCGTGCTTCCGAAATGTATTTGATTGAAGCAGAAGCTCTTGCAAGAAGTGGAAACAATGTGCAAGCAGCAGAAGTGTTACATGATCTTGTAAGCAACAGAGATTCTGCATATACCCTTTCAACCAAAACAGGTACTGCTTTGGTTGCTGAAATTCAATTGCATAGAAGAATTGAACTTTGGGGTGAAGGTTTTGCATGGTTAGATATGAAACGTAACGGAAAAGCTCTAGAGCGTGACTACACAGGTTCAAACCATACAGCATATGGAAAGAAAAACTTTGCAAGTGATGCTAACGAAATGTTGTTCCAAATCCCTGAAAAGGAATTAGACAACAACACTGAAATCAACGAAGTTGACCAAAATCCAATATAATATTAAGAATATGTTTTTAAATAAATTTAGTTTTAAGGCCGCTTACATACTGGCTTTACCCTTGCTTATTGTAGCAGGTTGTGACACAGAAGAAGCACTACTTGATGTAGATGCCCCTGTTGCCATATCGTTTGATGTGGACACAAAGAGAATTGAAGTAGAAGAAACAACAACTTACGATGTTGTCGTATCTACTTTAAAAGCACCTAGTTCTGATGTTACCGTTAATCTAGAAGTAACATCGGGCCCAGATGAAAGTTTGTATAATATGTCACCATCAATAACGATTCCTGCTGGGGAGCTTAGCGGTAAATCAACATTGAGTTTTAGTCACAGCTTGTTAGAGTTTGGTGACGAAAAAACACTAGAGGTTGACATAGCTGAATCTAGCAGAAGTGGTGGTGTCATTCTTAACGAAGAACGAGCTTCAACATCTATTACATTTGTAAAAAAATGTACCCTAAATGATGTAATTGTATCGATTACAACGGATCAATATCCTGAAGAAACGCTCTTTAGACTTTTTGATATAAGCACAAATCCATCTGGAGATTTACTTTTCCAAAGTGATACGTATAATGGCAATGCAAACACAACCGTATCAAAAGCATTTTGTCTTAATGCAGGAAGCTATGCTATTGTCGTTTATGATTTATATGAAGACGGAATCACTGGCGGTGGTTTTAGTGTAACAGTAAACGGAACCTCAGCGGTAGCCCTAACTCCTGTAACGGGAGCTAGTGCAGTTGCTTTCTTTGATGTTGAGTAATTAACAAAACCTTAATATTAAAACCACTCAACCTTTGGGATGAGTGGTTTTTTTTGCCTTATGAAAAAAATATTTTTATTCTTTTTATGCATCCTAACTACATTTGGATATGCGCAAGAAATGTCGGACGGAAACAAAAAACTTTTAGAAGCGTTTAATCTAAGAGAAGAAAAAAAGAATGAAAGAGTAAAAGCATATCTAAAGATAAATAGTACAGAAAAAAAACGCTTTTCCAAAGACGGAAAAACATTTGAAATTTTTGATATAAAGAATGGAAAGCCCCTCTATATTGCTACCGACAATATAAATTCGGCTAAAGGAACAAAAACAACACACCTTTACAACGGAGGGAGTTTAGGACTTTCGCTAGCTGGAAATGGCTACACAGTAGGCGTTTGGGATTCAGGAATTGTAGAAGTATCACATCAAGAATTTTTAACAGACAATGAAGCAAAACTTGTCGTTGAAAACACTTTGGAAGTCACAAATCATGCCACCCATGTAAGTGGTACTATTGCAGCTCAAGGCACCAATAGTGCTGCAAAAGGAATGGCATATGATGCCAACATAAAATCGTACGACTGGACAAATGATGGCAGCGAAATGGTTACTGCCGCAAATGATTCAGAAAATCCAATCTATTTCTCCAATCACTCGTATGGTTTTCCAATTTTTTCAGATGATAATGATGAGCAAAACGTTAGCTCAGAAAATATTGGCGCATACACAAGCTCGGCAAGAGACTGGGATAATATTGCATTCCAAAACAGAAAATTACTAATCGTTGGCTCTGCTGGAAATGACGGAACGACTACCTACGAAGGGGGGATGCTTCCAAATTACGATAAACTAACAGGCACAAAAACAGCTAAAAACAACTTAGTAGTTGCAAATGCTAATCCAAGCTTTAATCCACTAACACAAGAACTAACAGGTTTCCCAATTAACAGCGGTAGCAGCAAAGGCCCAACAGACGATCTTAGAATAAAACCTGACATTTCTGGAGATGGCACAAATGTTTTCTCTAGCATCACAAATAACGACTACGACAATTACTCTGGCACATCAATGGCCGCGCCTAACGTATGCGGCTCACTTGTTTTGGTACATGAGCATTATGTCAATATCACAAACGAACTGCCAAACGCTGAAACCATAAAAGCCATTGCTTGCCATACAGCCCAAGATGATAGCGAAACCATTGGCCCAGATCCTATTTACGGATGGGGATTATTGAATGCCAAAGCTGCTGCTGAGCTGATTAGTGCAACAGCAACTGGCGGTGCCCATATAAAAGAATCGTCGATCAATCAAGGAGATGAGTTTTCGATGCCTGTAGTAATTGAAAGCAGCACTAGACTTTCCGTATCGCTATGTTGGGCTGATCCACCTGGCCCTGTGTTCAATCCATCCCTTAATAATCCTGCACCAGTACTCATGAATGATTTGGATTTACGCGTTACTAAAGATGGAGAAACGTATTACCCTTGGAAACTAAAATTAAATGAAAACAGCATTACAAACGAAAAAGGAGACAATACTGTTGACAATTTTGAGAAAATAGATATTGAAACACCTACACCAGGAACATATACGATTTCGGTAAGTCATAAAAACAACTTAACAAACCCTAACCAATCTCCGCTACAATTACCTAAGTATCAAGAGTTCTCACTCATTGTAAGTGGAATTAACAACTCATTAAGCACAAATAATAGCAACTATGATGTTTTCAAGATATATCCGAACCCTATAAAAGATGGTGTGCTTAGCGTTCAAGGTGTTAACGAAGTTTCACAAGCAGCAATTAAAAATATTAGAGGTCAAATTGTTTGGGATGGTATCTTGTCTACGGCCATTGATATAAGTCATTTGAATAGCGGAATGTACTTTTTAACAGTAAAAGGAAAAACCGACAAAACGGTTAAGTTCATCTTAGTAAAATAAACCGATTATTATTTAATCAATTGCATTAGGTTTGCATTTCAACTAAGTTATCATGAGCGCAATAACATTTGGCATAAATGCCGTACGTGAAGCCATTCAAAATCCGTCTAAGATTCAAAAAGTACTTATCGAAAATGGGATTAAAAATCCTGCGGCTCAAAAACTAAAAGAAGAGGTGATGCGATCAGGTGTGTCGTTTTCTTTTGTGCCAGAACAAAAGCTCTACAAGCACACCAAGGAAAATCATCAAGGGTTTGTTGCGCTATTGGGAAGTATCGAATTTGCAAACCTAGAAGACATCATTGACGAAAACAAACAACAGTTGTTTTTACTTCTCGACGGCGTTACCGATGTGCGAAATTTCGGAGCCATTATTAGATCTGCTGCAGGCTTGAGTGCCAGTGGTATTATCATTGGACAAACAGGAGCTGCACCGCTTAATGACATCGCCATTCAGGCATCTGCTGGTGGTGCATTTCATATTCCAATTGTTCGTGTTAGTCATTTAAAAGACGCCATGTATGTACTTCAGTCACACGAAATCGCATTGGTGGGATGTACAGAAAAAGCCACTTCATTTGTGGGAGATATTAATCTAAAACGATCATTGGGGGTTGTTTTAGGCAACGAACACAAAGGCATCAGTAAAGGAATCCTAAACCTTTGCGATGAACAAATCAAAATACCCATCAACGAAGCATTGGACTCTTACAACGTATCTGTGGCAGCCTCTTTAGTGTTATATGAATGCTTCAGACAAAATAACTAGAGTAAAAAAGATAAGGCGTCAAGTGATTCTATTTCTTTGTAATGCGCTGCATTACTTTTAGCTGACGGCATAAAGTGAACCGCATGCATACCAACTTTTAAGGCACCCTCAATGTCAGCTTCCAAACTATCGCCAATCATAACTGCTTCGTGTGGATGCACCTCCCCCACTTTTAGTGCGTGCTCGAATATTTGAGGATCAGGCTTTTTCTTCCCTACCGAAGATGAATCTGTAACCGTTTCAAAATAAGGAAGTAAGCCCGAATTTTTCATCTTAAAATGTTGTACGTCCTTAAAGCCGTTGGTAATAACATGAAGTGCATAATGTGGTTTTAAAGCATCAAGCATGGTAATAGCGCCTGGGAAAAGAATATTGTTTTCAGGTAATGTTTGAATATAGGCATCGGCCAATTCATAGATAAATGCTTTACTGGCTTGATAATCAAGTTGATCAAACACCGTTTTAAGCCGTTGGTAACGAAGGGTTTCTTTATCAATAGTACCTTCTCTAAAACGTTTCCAAAAAACAATATTATTTGGTATATAAACGCTGATAAAATCATGAAAATCTAAATCAATTTCATACCGCTCAAAAAGGGCTTTAAACGCTAAGGCCGAGTTTGCCTCAAAATCCCAAAGGGTGTGATCTAAATCAAAATACAACGCTTTTATGACGTGTTTATTCATGTATCAGTAGCTTTTTGAGTGTAGCTAAGAACGTCATGTTTCTGGAGCGAGAATTAAAACTTTCATTGGTCAACGAAATAACAAAAGGAGCCTCTAATTGTTCTAACCGTGACTGATATGCTATAACAAGTTGGCGCATTTTTCTAGAATATTGTTGTGCTCGAATTTGTGCTTCACTAAGACAAATTGGATGAATGGTAAGTGAAGTTTGCAATTCATCTCCAAGGTCATAAAAACGAAACGGAAAAGCAGTGCTGGCGCGAAAGCCTGGACTGTCAGCGTATTGTAAAGAATAATCACGGGCAATGCCTGCGGCTGAAAAAGCACGGTATGTGTCTGGAAAACGCAACACTAATTTGTGTTGACGAATCGCTTTTATCGGGCGATGAATCAATCCAGAAAAACGCTTCATATCTAGTTGTAAAAGTTGCTTTTTTTGAGTTGACTCATAAGAAGCTAAAGGAGCCGTTGGCGCATAGTCAGATAAACTTTTGATTTCCTGTTGATGCTTTTTGTTAAAGATACTAAGGCTTTTATCATGAACACCCAACGCAGCATAAAGTGCAAAAAAACGGAACGAAACAGCGGCCGATTGAAAATCCTCCAAATGCTCCAACAGACCGTCAAGAGGATCTTCGCGTAGTCCTAACAGCACCATAACCCTATCAAAAACTGCAGCAAATTTGAGTCGTCCGAAATCGTAAACTCCCTCAAAAAATGTTCTGAAAAACGTTTTGTGTTTGTAGGCATACAATTGAGGAATCTCAACAACTAGCGCAATGGCTGGTGGATGCTTTTTTGTAGCTGTCAATCCAAAGAAAGCATTCCACTTCTCTAAAAACCTTGTAAACCACATATCGACCAAGGGCTGGTCCAAGAAATTGTGTGTGAATGCCAACGACTGTTCAGGCTTATACCTACCTAAGGTATCTGCAGCATACGGCATGTATTCCTCATAGCGTGAAATAAGATAAAATGAGGCTGCAAAAAAATCAAACGGCAACATGCTTTTTTCAGATGTTGCAAAAAATGCAGGCAAACCATCCCAATCAAAAACAGCAATATCAACAGGGTCTACGCCTTGTTCAAAAAGCAATCCATGAGCAGCAATAAAAAATTCATTTCCTAACGGCACATCGCCATAAGACATTTTAGGACCCTTGTGAGCCACAAAAGCACTAACGTCAGATGTAAACGAAACATCTTGACCTAAACGATGGTAAAAAAAGTGTCGGAAAATGTAACGAATACGTGGCTTAACAACTGATGTATGAATCAAAATCATGATTCGATTACTTAAAGTTATTTTGGATCCAACTTGTCAGTGGATCATATGTTTTCAACTGCGCTTCCAGCGTTTGATCAACGTAAACAACCGATGACAATTTATCGATATAGTGACGAGCAAAAGCCTTTGGATAACGATCTCCATCGCTATAACGAGCAACATACTCTTCAAAGAAACAGAGCGCTTTGGTAATATCTTTTTGTAAGTAATAACTCAAAACCCCTAGATGATAGTATGCATCATTTGAAATATTAGGTGTACTACAACTATCCACTTCATTTACCGCTTTCAGGTAAGCTACCAACGCAGCCTTATTTTTGTTCGTGGAACGATAAAAATACCCAGCTGCTAAAAACCCTTCAACAACAGAAAGCGATTGAATGGTCTCAAGCGTTTTGGTTGCTTTTTTGTTACTACCACCCAGTACCCAAGGCAGTGCAGTATAAAGTTCTAAAAGAACCAAATGAACAGCAAGAGTGTCCGGTGCCAGGATAGCAGCGCGCTCAAATGCGGACTTCATGGTTCTGATATAAGGCAACGACTTCATTTGTGGTAATTCACTAGCAAGCGTGCCTGCTATACCGCCCAATAAAAACTGATAGTCGTAGGTGTTTGGATGTGCTTCCGCAAGTACTTCGAACAAAGTGAAAGACGGTTTATAGGCTTGGGTGCGTGCATATAACGTAGCAAGTTCAAGCTGTTGTTGTTCTGTTTTGTCGGTTATCGTATCTAAAACATAAATACGTTCTTGCTGTTGTGACGTTACAACAACAGGCTCAAAAAGTGCTTTTGGAATACGCTGTCCATAAGCAAGACCTACACAGAAAACAAAAAGTACTAATCGTTGAGCAAGTGCCATAATGCGTCTTTCAATGCCGTTACACCTAGTTGTGAAACAGACGAGAACATAACAAAAGGTATATGTTCAAATGCAGCTTTACATTCGTCGTTAATGGCATCGTACAATTCTTGATCTAACAGATCTGCTTTAGAAATACCAATCATAAACTTTTTGTCTAACAGTTCAGGGTTAAAACGTGTTAATTCACCCTTCAAAATAGTGAATTGTTTTTTAATGTCGTCTGCATCCGCAGGAATAACGTAAAGCAATACGCTGTTGCGCTCTATATGTCGTAAAAAATAATGGCCTAAACCTTTCCCTTCTGCTGCGCCTTCAATAATACCAGGAATATCAGCCATCACAAAAGAAGTAAAACTTCGATGTTCTACAATTCCTAAATTGGGTTTTAGTGTGGTGAAGGGATAATCGGCAATCTTTGGTTTTGCCGAGGTTATGGTTGCAAGCAGCGTTGACTTACCAGCATTTGGGAAACCTACCAATCCCACATCAGCCAATAATTTAAGCTCCAAGGTGATATCGCGCTCAATGCCTTCTTTTCCAGGTTGGGCATAGCGTGGTGCTTGGTTTGTAGGACTTTTAAAGTGCCAGTTTCCGCGTCCGCCCATGCCACCAGGCGCCACGATAATATCTTCTTCGGTTGTAACTTCAGCAATGCGTTCACCTGTATTATTATCCAAAATAACGGTACCTAAGGGAACTGGAATAATAAGGTCTTCGCCATCGGCACCTGTGCTCCTACTCTTGCTGCCGTGTGCACCATGCTCGGCTTTAAAGTGACGCTTATACTTGAATGAAATTAAGGTCCAAAGGTTTTTATCTCCACGAAGAATCACGTGTCCACCACGACCGCCATCGCCGCCATCTGGTCCACCTTTGGTAATGTATTTTTCGCGATGAAAATGTGTAGAACCCTTGCCCCCGTTTCCAGATGTAACATGTACTTTAACGTAGTCTACAAAGTTCCCTTCTGTCATTACAGTTGATCAACAATAGTGGTGAGTTGTTCGGCAATAGCTTCAATCGAACGCGAACCATCTACCGCATGGAATTTTCCTTGTGCTGAGTAAAAATCAATAAGGGGTGCTGTTTTAGCATTGTATTCCGCAAAGCGATTTCGAATCTTTTCTTCGTCCTGATCATCAGCACGTCCACTGTCTTTTCCACGAGATAACAAACGTGCCACCAAAATATCCTCGTCTACCTCTAACGCCAACGTGGCCGATATAGCCAAATTGTTTTTGGACAAAAAGGCATCTAACGCCTCTGCTTGTGATATCGTACGTGGAAATCCATCAAAAATAAAGCCGGCAGCATTTGGGTGTTTTGCCACTTCGCCCTCCAACATTTGTATGGTAACCTCATCAGGAACTAAGTCGCCATTATCCATAAATGCCTTTGCCATAACGCCTAGCGGTGTCTGGTTTTTGATGTTATAGCGAAACACATCTCCCGTTGATATGTGTATCAAATTAAAGCTTTCTTTTAAGAAAACCGCTTGCGTTCCTTTGCCTGCTCCAGGTTTTCCAAACAAAATAATGTTTTTCATTGGTGTTAATTTCTTTGCAAAGATATTCTATTTTAATAAGGAAGACTACCGATGTTGAACATTGAATTTATCTAGCATTATTCTATTCCCTAAATATGACTGAAATTCGCCCATGTTTTGTTACTTTTTTTAGTCGTAGCCCAGCTATGACATTTAAAAAGTGCCTCATCTAGTCAAATTACATCTTCTTTTCATTTAAAAACAAAAAGGCAAGATGAGTTCATTGTGGAATATCCTTACCTTTGCAGCGATTATGCAGCAGTATATTTCTACAAATTTTAAGCTCGGTGTATTAGGTGGTGGTCAATTAGGCAAAATGCTAATGGACGTCACCCGAAGATGGGACATTCGCACATATATTCTCGATTCAAACGCAGCGGCTCCTGCAAAAAACAGCTGCTATCGCTTTGTACAAGGCGACTTAATGGATTACGAAACCGTATTCGAGTTTGGTAAAGAAGTAGATGTTTTAACGATTGAAATTGAACACGTTAACATCGAAGCATTGTATGCGTTGGAGGAAAGAGGTGTTTTGGTGTATCCTAAACCCGCAACCTTAGATATCATTCAAAACAAACAAACGCAAAAAGCTTTTTTTGAAGCACAAAAACTCCCCACTGCTCCCTTTATTACATGTCAAAACAAAGAGGAACTTTTAGCTCAAGTTGTGGCTGGAAATGTTGATTTTCCTTGCATTTGGAAAGCAGCTCGTTTTGGATATGACGGCTTTGGTGTAAAGAAATTAGACAACAAAGATGCTATTGTTACACTACCCGACAGCCCTTGTATTGTGGAACATCTTGTTCCTATTGCTCAAGAAATTGCAGTCATTGTTGCTCGAAACGCATCGGGTGATGTAGCCCTTTACCCTGCTGTGGGGATGGCTTTTCATCCCGAAGCTAATCAGGTAGAATATGTGTATTACCCAGCTGATGTTGATAAAGCAATAGCAAGCAAAGCGGAAGCTATTGCCAAAAAACTGGTAAGTGCTTGGGAGCATGTTGGTTTGTTGGCTGTTGAATTTTTTGTTGATCACAATAATAATCTGCTCATTAATGAAGTAGCACCCCGTCCTCACAACAGCGGACACCTAACCATTGAAGGCTGTATTACATCGCAATTTGAACAGCACATTCGTGCCGTTCTTGACGCTCCGCTTGGCAGTACTGCTTTTCATCAACCAACCATTATGGCCAATGTAGTAGGGCCTCAAGATGTAAACGGTACATTTGTTTACGACGGCGTGGAAACCATTCTTAATACGCCAAAAGCGGGCTTGCACATTTATGGCAAGAAAACCACTAAGCCGCAACGAAAAATGGGACACATAACCTTAACCGGTGATGATTTAAATGGTATTTTTAAAAAAATTAAAGATCTAAAAGCAATCCTTCAACTAAAAGCAAATTGACATGAAAGTAGCCGTTATTATGGGAAGCAAAAGCGACCTCCCCGTTATGCAAGATGCCATTGACACCTTGGCATTGTTTGAAATTGACACACACGTTGATATTGTTTCGGCGCATCGTACTGCCGATAAAATGATGACATTTGGAAAAACAGCTCACGAAAATGGTATTGATGTTATTATTGCCGGTGCAGGTGGTGCCGCACACCTTCCTGGAATGGTAGCCGCTATATCTCCATTACCTGTCATTGGAGTACCCGTTAAATCATCTAATTCAATTGATGGTTGGGACTCTGTTTTATCAATACTCCAAATGCCCGGGGGTGTGCCCGTAGCAACTGTAGCCCTTAATGGTTCCAAAAATGCAGCATTACTTGCTTGTCAAATTCTAGGGGTTAAAAATCCAGCCTTGCGAGAGGCAATGATTGCTTACAAAGAATCTTTGGCGGAAAAAGTGCATCAAAGTGCTAAAGACCTCAACAAAAACTAAGCGCTAAACAACTTATTCCAAGCCAAAGAACAGGAATAGCTTCTACCCAAAAAGAAGTTATATATTTTGCAGACTTCTTCTTCACAACAAAAACCACCCATCCCAAGGTTAACAACATGGTGATTTCTATCCACAGCAATGCCTCATTGTTCGTGGTAATGAACGCCAAAAGCGCTAAGATGATTAAAATCAAATAGGCTATTTTTTTTGCATTACCAACACCCAAAAGCTGAGGAAGTGTTTTTAACTCTGGTGCGTCTTTTGTTATGTCGTGTACCTCTAACGGGATCATCATGACCAAAACCCAAAGCATGGATTTGAATGCAAGAAGCAAAAAATCAACTGAGCTGGTTTGAACTATTGAAAAAAGTGCAAGTATGGACCAACATAAAGCCACAATAAAAATTTTGAGCGTGGGCACATAGCGCAGTCCTCTACTTTTTTGAAGTGGAGACGCATACAAAAGCGTTAACACACCTACAAAACCAAAAATAAGCCAAACACGTAGTGGTTGCTGAACGATTCCAAAAACACCAATACTCAATCCTAACAAAATCATAAATACAGCCTGCCAACGCATACGCTGTTGCTGCAACAATACAGGCACAACAACATGGAAATATTGATAGGCAAGCCAACCAAAACCAAAAATGGAACATTGCAAAGAACTTGATAAACGAATATCATGCTGTAAAGCAAGAACGCTACAAAAAGCCCAAAGCGACACGGCCACGTGAAGGCTCGATTGAATGTAGCTATGGATTAAACGATGTATCATAAGAAGCTACAAAACTACCAAATGTGTTAATAAGGTAGCGTTTTACGGTTAACAACTTTAGGCTGAAATGATTAGGTTTTCTTTTTAGGTTTTTGTCAAAAATATAACTTTGGAAGGGTAATAAACTTACGCTTATGGATACGCAGAACTTTGCTCTTCGCCATTTAGGTCCAAACGAAAAGGAGTTGGATCAAATGCTTCATATGATTCAAGCGGAATCGCTTGATGAATTAGTCGCTCAAACGGTTCCAGATGCCATTCGAATCCAAAAACCCTTGTCGCTGCCAGAGGCCATGAGCGAACATGGTTTTTCTAAACACATTGCAGCACTTGGGAAACAAAACAGCGTATTTACCTCATTCATTGGTCTAGGCTATCATGAAGCCATTTTACCAGGTGTTATTCAACGGAATATTTTAGAAAATCCAGGTTGGTATACAGCCTATACGCCTTACCAAGCTGAAATTGCTCAAGGGCGCATGGAAGCGTTGTTGAACTTCCAAACCATGATTGTAGAACTTACAGGAATGGAACTTGCCAACGCATCGCTACTAGATGAATCAACCGCTGCTGCAGAAGCCATGAGCTTGCTTTTTGGACAACGTACACGAGTGCAAAAAAAACAACAAACCAATTGCTTTTTTGTTGATGAAAACACCTTGCCTCAAACCAAGTCGGTATTAGAAACAAGAGCAACCCCTGTTGGGATTACGCTTGTTTATGGCAACTGTGATGATTTTGTTCCATCATCCGAATTCTTTGGTGCTTTAGTGCAATACCCAGGGTGTAATGGAGCCATTCCCGACTTAAAATCTTTTATTGACACTGCATCAGCAGCAGACATCAAAACAGCAGTAGCTGCCGATTTAATGAGTCTGATACTTTTGGAAGCACCCGGAACGTTGGGTGCCGACGTTGTTGTGGGGAGCAGTCAGCGCTTTGGTATTCCACTTGGTTACGGTGGCCCACACGCAGCATTTTTTGCAACCAAAACTGCCTATAAGCGAAGTGTCCCAGGAAGAATCATTGGCGTCACACAAGATAAATCTGGAAAACGAGCGTTACGAATGGCGTTACAAACACGCGAACAACACATCAAACGCGACAGAGCAACATCAAATATTTGCACAGCGCAAGTACTGCTGGCCATCATGGCAGGGATGTATGCCGTTTATCACGGGCCTAAGGGCCTATCAGCTATCGCTAGCCGCATACACAAAAATGCATGCCAACTAAATCAAGCACTAGACGCGATGGGTATTCCTCAAAAAAACAAAGCGTTTTTTGACACCCTACACATTGAAGCTCCCACCGAAAAAGTGAAACTTTTAGCTGAAGCTGAAGGAATCAATTTAAGGTATATCAACGAAAACGAGTTAACCGTTTCGTTCCATGAGGCTACTGAAAACCATCATGTAGAAACACTCATTGAGGTATTTGCTAAAGCAACAACTAAAAATGAAGTGGATGTAAATGTTAGCAATATAGACTGCATCCCACACACACATAAGAGAACAACGACATTTTTAACACACGACGTATTCCAAAGCTATCATGCCGAAACCAGCATGATGCGCTATATCAAGTCGTTGGAACGAAAAGATTTGGCACTCAACCATTCTATGATTGCGTTGGGATCATGTACCATGAAACTCAATGCTGCTACAGAAATGTTTGCCTTGAGCGATCCACAATGGAACAACATACACCCTTTTGCACCCATTCACCAAGCAGCAGGGTATACACGGGTACTACACGACCTAGAAGATTACCTAACCGAAATCACTGGTTTTGGAGGCACTTCTTTACAACCCAATTCAGGAGCCCAAGGAGAATTTGCAGGACTAATGGTAATCCGAGCTTTTCATCGAGCTAATAACGATGTTCATCGTAATATTTGTCTTATTCCAGCATCTGCTCACGGAACAAACCCTGCATCTGCGGTTATGGCAGGGATGAATGTGGTCGTTGTTGGCACAGATGAACGTGGAAATATTGATATTGATGATTTAAAAGCAAAAGCTGATGAATATGCCGATAAGCTTGCGGCACTCATGATTACCTACCCATCAACGCATGGTGTTTTTGAATCTGGCATAAAAGAAATAACGAGTTACATCCACAGCAAAGGAGGGCAAGTTTATATGGACGGCGCCAACATGAATGCACAAGTTGGCTTAACAAGTCCTGGTGCTATTGGAGCAGACGTTTGTCACCTTAACTTACACAAAACATTTGCCATTCCGCACGGGGGTGGTGGTCCAGGAGTTGGCCCCATTTGCGTTGCCAAACACCTCGTGCCGTTCTTACCTAACCATGCTCTTGTCTCAACAAGCGGCAAACAAGGTATCAACGCACTTGCTGCAGCTCCTTATGGGTCAGCGCTTGCTTGTCTTATCTCTTATGCATATATACGTTTATTAGGTGCATCGGGGCTTACCAAAGCAACGGAAGTAGCTATCCTAAATGCAAACTATATAAAAGAACGAATTGCCAAGCATTATCCAGTACTGTATAGCGGTGATAACAACCGTGCAGCACATGAATTTATTATTGACTGCCGTTCGTTTAAAGAAAAGGGTATTGAAGTCATGGACATTGCGAAGCGTCTAATCGATTACGGTTTTCATGCGCCAACAGTTTCATTTCCAGTGCCAGGCACCATGATGATTGAACCAACCGAGAGCGAAAATAAAGCTGAATTGGATCGCTTTTGTGAAGCATTCATTTCCATTCGTTACGAAATTGAAGCAAGTTTCACAAAACAACCTAACAACTTGCTTCGCAATGCACCCCACACGTTAGCACAACTTACGGCTCATGATTGGGAACTGCCTTACACTAGAGAAGAAGCAGCCTATCCAAAGCAATTTGTGCGTGACAATAAATTTTGGCCAAGCGTGCAACGTGTAGACGAAGCTTTTGGTGACCGAAACTTAGTGTGTACTTGTGCTCCCATAGAAATGTATATGGAAAAACCAGTACCTAACACACCTTGATATTATTGGTGACACCATTTAAATCAACATCTTGTTTCTTCATAGCGTTTAGATTTCTATATTTGAATATCAGAATACGACCACTACTTTAAGCAACCATGGGGATTCATATTACAGGCGTTGGAAGCTATATTCCTTCACACATAGAACGAAATCAAGATTTTTTAGACCACCTTTTTTTAGACGAAAGCGGAAATCCGTTTGGGAATGGAAATGGAGATATCATTGAAAAATTTAAAGTCATAACGGGTATCGAAGAACGGCGTTATGCCAAACCGCATCAAACAACATCTGATCTTGCTTTTTTAGCTGCAGAAAACGCCATTCAAGACGCGTCGCTTGATCCAGAAACCCTCGATTATATCATCGTAGCACACAATTTTGGTGATATTCAACACGGTTGTATACAGACTGACATGTTACCCTCTTTAGCCACAAGAGTAAAGCATCATTTGCAAATCAAAAATCCAAACTGTGTGGCTTATGACCTCATTTTTGGATGCCCGGGTTGGATAGAAGGCGTTATCCAGGCAAAAGCATTTATCAAAGCAGGAATGGCAAAACGCTGTTTGGTTATTGGAGCAGATGCACTGTCACGCATAGTCGATCAGAACGACAGAGATGCCATGATTTTTGCTGATGGTGCAGGTGCCACCATTATTGAAGAAACGGAAGAAGATGGTGGCATTCTAAGCCATGGTTCTCAAACCTATAGTACAGAAGAAGCCTTCTTCTTATATGCAGGAAAATCAAATGATCCAACTGCAAAACCAGAGGACAAATACATCAAAATGTTCGGAAGAAAGGTGTATGAATTTGCGATTAGTCATGTGCCGCAAGCCATGAAAGATTGTTTTGACAAAAGCGGTGAAGACATCCATTCGTTAAAAAAGATTTTTTTACATCAAGCCAATGAAAAAATGGACGAAGCTATCGTCAAACGATTCTATCGTCTTTTTCGTCAACCAGCTCCAGACGACATATTGCCTATTAGTATTCATAAGCTAGGAAACAGCTCCGTAGCAACTGTGCCTACCCTACTGGACTTGGTCAAACGAAATGACCTAAACGGGCACCAAATAAAAAAAGGGGATGTAGCCATTTTTGCAAGTGTTGGTGCGGGCATGAATATCAATGCATTTACATACAAGTTTTAACGCCGTTCTAGTACTTCGCCAATAGGATTACCAATGGTTCCTGTTGGATTACTTATTTCAAGTAATGCGCTTATGGTTGGTGCAATATCTGTAATGTTTGTTCTTTTAAACGTCTCCCCCTTTTTGACTCCTTTTCCAAACAACAACAATGGAACATGCGTGTCATACACAAATGCAGAACCGTGTGTAGTTCCATATTTACGGTAGTTCATATAGCCAGGCAACAAGACATAGTTAATATCTCCAGAACGTTTTGGGTGATAACCGCGTTGCAGACGTTGAATAAGCGGATTGTCTTCATTCATTTTCATTAGCGTTGCTGTTGGATACGCAGCAGCAATTCCTTCTTGACTTTGAATAAAAGAGGCTATAAAATGGCTTACCCTGCCACTATCGAGTTTAGCAGCTGCTATTTTTTTATGATCTAAATACACTTCATTATTTGAAACATTTCGAATCAAATTAGCGACACCATACTGATCCTGAACACCCTTCTTAAGGGCTTCCACCAGTTCCTTCTCATGAATATATCCAGCAGGAATTTTGTTGTCAGTCAAATAATTAGGTACTGGTGCAACACCATGATCTGCAGTAAGAAAAACGGTGTATTGTCCTTTTCCAACCTCACGATCAAGTGTTTCAAACAAACGAGCTAACTCAAGGTCCAGCCGAACATAGGTATCTTGCAATTCTTTGGCGTTTGTGCCAAAAGCGTGGCCTATATAATCTGTTGATGAGTAGCACACCATCATAACATCAGCGTAAGTGTCTGCTCCTAAAGCTTCTCCTTTTAGAGCCTCATTGCAAAATCGGTAACCAAACTATTCCCGTAGGGTGTACTTTCCAACACATCATACCCACCACTATTCAGGGCTAGTGCTTTCAAATCATAGGGAAATGTTGGCGTATCTTTCCCATTTATCAATCGTTCATAAGGGCTGTTATCAGGGCCTGTTTCAGCATAAGCATCTATCGGGTAAAAGGTATCCCAGATCGTAAGATAATCATCTATTTTTCTAGAGCTATTAAAGGTTTTTGCCCAATCGGGTAGTGAATCCACATAAAAATTGCTAGTCACAAAATTTCCCTCATCTTTCCCTGAAAACCAATATGCACCATTCGCGGTATGTCCAATAGAAAGTATGGCACTTCTATCTTTAATAGAGACGCTTATGGATTTGCCCCTCATCTGGGTAGCAAGTCTGTTTTCGTCTGCAAATGTGGAAACCAAAAGGGATGTGGGTGCTTTTTTTCCTTCCTTGCCTTGAGTACCTACTCCCAAAAAGCTTGTATCGTCAACGCAGTATCTTTTTTCCCCTGTTTGCCGATCAAACCAACTGTTTCCTATAATGCCATGAACAGCTGGTGGGGTTCCGGTTGCAATGCTAGCATGGCCTGGTCCTGTTTTGGTTTGAGCATAGTCAAAGTGATGGTTATTGGCCACGAATCCTTCGTTATAAAAGCGCATAAAACCATGTGCTGTAAAGTGATCCTGAAAGCGATATACGTAATCCATACGCATCTGATCTACAACGATACCCACCACAAGTTTCGTCTTGGTCGTATCGTGATTATTAACGCAACCCAATAGCAAAAGCAACGTTATTAAATATGTCGGTATTTTGTTCATGATTTAAGATTTTAACAAAGGTTCATTTTTATTTAGATAATAAGGTTATAGTAACATTAATTTTTTACATTCGTTTACGTGAAAATGCTACATCATATTGGGGGATATTTATTGATGCTTCGGTTGGTTTTTGTCAAACCTACTAAAGGTAAAGTAATGCGGAAGCTCATTTTCAAAGATATTCAAGATCTTATTATTGGGTCATTAGGTATTGTTGGTTTTCTATCTTTTTTTGTGGGTGGTGTGGTTGCCATACAAACAGCACTTAATATTGACAGCCCACTAATTCCAAAAAATTTGGTCGGCTTTGCCACACGACAATCTGTTATTTTAGAATTTGCACCCACGTTTATGAGCATCATTTTGGCGGGAAAAGTAGGTTCGTTTATCACTTCAAGCATAGGCACCATGCGTGTGACAGAGCAAATTGATGCGCTGGAAGTAATGGGCATCAACTCGGTAAACTACTTGGTGTTCCCCAAAATTATCGCCATGCTGTTATTACCGCTTGTGATTAACATCTCCATGTTCTTGGGGATTATGGGTGGATATGCAGCAACGCTTTATGGCGGCTTCTCTAGTAGTGCTGATTTTATTGAAGGAATACAACTCGATTTTAGACCTTTTCATGTGGTGTATGCTTTTGTCAAAACATTCATCTTTGCGATAATATTAGCAACCATTCCATCCTATCACGGCTATTACATGAAAGGTGGTGCTTTAGAAGTAGGTAAGGCTGCAACAGTTGCTTTTGTGTGGACTTCTGTCGTGATCATTGTACTCAATTATTTTATTACGCAATTACTATTAGCCTAATGATAGCGTTACGAAACATTACGAAGTCTTTTGATGGACGAGAAGTTCTTAAGGGCATTAGTATGGTTTTTGAGCCTGGGAAGACCAACCTTATCATTGGTCAAAGCGGTTCGGGAAAAACCGTTTTACTCAAATGTTTATTGGGATTGCATCAACCCGATTCAGGCGAGATGCTTTTTAATGGAGAGGTATTTGGTGAAATGGACGACAGCATCAAACGAACCTTAAGACGTGAAATGGGAATGGTATTTCAAGGAAGCGCATTGTTTGACTCCATGACTGTTTTGGAAAATGTAATGTTCCCCATGCAAATGCTAACCAATACCCCTCAAAAAGAAATAAAAAGTGCCGCCGAGCAAGTTATTGAGCGCGTTAATTTAAAAGACGCCAACAAAAAACTCCCAGCAGAACTTTCTGGAGGTATGCAAAAGCGGGTAGCAATTGCACGTGCGGTGGTCATGAAACCCAAATACCTATTTTGTGACGAGCCTAACTCTGGACTTGATCCCAAAACAGCCATTGTCATCGATAACTTGATTCGAGAAATAACGCAAGAAAACAACATTACGACTGTCATAAATTCACACGACATGAACTCGGTGATGGAAATTGGAGATAGCATCTTATTTTTAAAAGACGGCATTAAAGCGTGGGAAGGAAGCAAGGAATTGATTTTTAAAACCGATAATACTGCCGTAAATGACTTTGTATATTCATCGGATTTAATGAAAAAAGTCAAGCAGCTTTACAAGTAACTCAATCTTGATCTCGCGATAAAACAAGTAACTCTGCTTCTTTCAACCTATCGTACTTCACTAATTCTTGCTCTAAAAACTGGATGGTTGCCGTATCTACCGCTACTAATCCTAAAGGGTTGATAACAAGTTGATGGTCTGTTTTTTGGTTATAATGTATTGCTGCAGATTCTACTAGATAGTTACCATAACGCAATGGAGAAACATGCTGTGCCAAAAATAAATTTACTTCCTTTCTAAACGCATTTTCTACTAAGGCGTTTTTGAATGTTACGCCAGCAGGAATCATCACGAGCAAAGCAATAAAACTGACAGCGCGAACCACATACCTACGCCTTTTTGAATCGGCATAGTGAATCATGGGGAAACGCAACAACTTCACAACAATAAATGAAGCAAAAGCAATGAAGGTAGCATTAATAAAAAAAAGATACAAAGCACCAAGCGCATAGCTAAGATTTCCTACTGCCAAACCAAAGCCAATAGTACACAAAGGAGGCATTAGCGCAGTTGCGATGGCAACACCAAAAATAACGGAAGCGATAGTTCCCTTTTTTGTTCGGGCAATCGCTAGTGCTGCACCACCGAAAAAAGCAATAAACACATCTCGAATATCGGGTTGTGTTCGTGCCAATAGTTCTGAAGATTCTTGTTGAAGTGGAAACAATAAGAAGAAAACCGTAGCTGTAACGGCACTCAACAACACCATGACAATAAAATTTTGAGTGGCCGATTTGAGCATATCCAGATCGTTAATAGCTAATCCAATGCCAATTCCCAAAACAGGACCCATAAGCGGTGCAATAAGCATCGCACCAATAACAACAGCCGTGGAATCAGTATTCAAACCAATGCATGCAATAAAAATAGAACACATCAACACCCAAGCTGTGGCACCTTTGAAAGGGATATCTTGGCGAACAGCTTCAAGTGTAGCTGCATAATCAGTACTCCTAGTGATATCAAAAAGATGACGCATATAACTCAGTTGACCAGCCCAACCTTGCTTTTTTGGTGGCTCTTGCGTGTTATCCGAAAAGTCAAATTTAGTTTCCATTAAAGTGGATTAACTTCTACAAACGGCGGAAACAAATATTGCTTTTTTGTTTTAACACACGTACACACGAATCGTGTTCTACGCTTGGTACTTTTACGAAAATCCCGACCATCTGCGGTGCGAAAAAGCGCATTGTGTTCCAATTCAAAAATACATTTTTTATTGTTGGGTGGGTCATATTGACGAAGCGCTTGCATAAGCATAGCATCTGCAGCAAAGGTAGCCTTTGGATTTTGCATATGCTTTTTAAGAGGCATTAGAAGGTCTTCTGGGAAGATTAGCGGGTTTAGAAATGGCTCGGTAATACGCTGAAAAGCTGCCTTCCATTCCTTACCATGTGGTTTTTTTCTAAAAGCAAATGAGCTAAAAACAGCATAATGTGCCCATTCGTGCAAAAACGTAAGTAAAAAACGATACGAATTTTCCATAGCGTTAATGGAAATTGCAACAGGCTTCTTGGTTTGAACTCTAAAATCGCCATGTTTGGTTTTACGCTCGCGAACAACTTTAATAACCACACGCTGACCTTTGATTAGCGTAGCACATTTTGCCTTAGCCAATTCAGGTAAGTAAGAATAAAATTCCGATTGCATTTTAGGGGGTCGTGTTCGAAACTGGAAGCACTTTGCCATTGTAAAAATCATGACCGCTTAGTGCAAAATTAGCAATATATGCTGCCATATTAGCGGCGCTCATAGGCACCTGCAACCCTGGAAACGCCTCCGAAAGCATTTCGGTTTGTACTGCCCCAAGTGCCAAGGCATTTACTGCAGGACCCGTTTCCTTAAACTCTTCAGCAAGCAATTCGGTAAGAATAGACACCGCACCCTTACTGCTACTATATGCAGCTAAACCAGGAAACTTAGACGTGCCACCAATACCACCCATGCTACTTATGTTGAGCACATGACCACTTGGCTGCAATTTTCCAAGAAGCACACGTGTTAACGTGGCAAGACCAAACACATTTACTTTGTAAACTTCCTCAAAGTCGGCCTGGGTAGTTTCGGCAAAAGGTTTGTTGATGAGTTTACCAGCGTTGTTAATTAACGCATCTATACGGTTTGGCGAAAACGTATCACTCCATTCCAAAACAGCATTTTCGTTGGATAAATCAAGGGCAATTGCGGTAACATTAGGTAATTGGAGCGCCTCAATAGGTGCTGTGTTTCGCGAAAGTGCCCAAACGTTGTGTTGGTTATGTGCAAACCATTGAACCAATGCCAAGCCGATTCCGCGACTGGCACCTGTTATCACAATGTTTTTTGCTTTATCCAAAACGATTATACTACCAATCGAATGGGGTTTTCGATATATCCTTTAAGCGTTTGTAAAAACTGTGCGCCTGTTGCACCATCTACGGTTCGGTGATCACAAGCTAAAGTCAGTTTCATGGTATTTCCAACAACTATTTCACCCTCTTTTACAACTGGCTTTTGCACGATAGCACCAACAGAAAGAATAGCTGAATTCGGCTGGTTGATAATGGATGTAAATTCATCAATACCAAACATACCCAGGTTGGATACCGTAAAAGTACTGCCGTCCATCTCTTGCGGTGTAAGTTTTTTACTTCTTGCTCTTCCAGCAAAATCTCTTACTTGTGAACCAATTTGTGGAAGGTTCATTTCGTTAGCAAATTTCAGTACAGGAACAACAAGCCCATCTTCAACAGCAACGGCAACACCAACATGTACGTGGTGATTTAGCACCATTTTATCGTCGAACCATTGTGAATTAACCTGTGGGTGCTCCTTTAATGAAAGTGCAACTGCTTTTACCACGATATCATTAAATGATATTTTGGTATCGGGGATTGAGTTGTATTGTTTTCTAAAGGCAATGGCTGCGTCCATATCAAACTCCACTGACAAATAGTAATGCGGAGCACTAAATTTAGATGCTCCAAGTCGCTTTGCAATGGTTTTACGCATTTGCGAGTT
Organism: uncultured Flavobacteriaceae bacterium; assembly: GCA_938092005.1. Lineage (GTDB taxonomy): Bacteria > Bacteroidota > Bacteroidia > Flavobacteriales > Flavobacteriaceae > UBA7446. Next base: position 77,016 of record CALKOU010000007.1, read on the forward strand.
TGGAATCTCTTCTTGCTTTTCTTGACCTGCAGGAACAAAAACGCCTACTTGAGCAGCGGCAGCGGCAGGAGTAAACTGCTCAACATCACGTTTTACAATTCTTCCAGACTCGCCTGTGCCTGACACAAGACCTAAATCAATTCCTTTTTCCTTAGCAATTCGTTTTGCCAAAGGGGATGCCATTATTCTACCTGTGCTAGCAGTAGCAGGTGCTTGAACTGCTGGGGTTGCTACAGATGTTGATGCTGTAGGGGTTGCCTCAACGGCAGGAGCAGCGGCTGGTGTTTCAGGAGTTGTTGGTTGTGGAGCAGTCGGAGGTGCAGCTAAAATAGGAGCAACATCAGTACCCGCTGGACCGATAATAGCCAATAGCGTATCTACTGGGGCTGTTTCGCCTACTGCAGTTCCAATATGTAACAGCACACCATTGAAAAACGATTCGAATTCCATGGTAGCTTTGTCGGTTTCAATTTCGGCTAGAATATCTCCTTCTTCGACCGTGTCGCCAACTTGTTTTAACCAAGAAGCGACTGTTCCTTCTTCCATGGTATCACTTAGGCGGGGCATGTTGATGATTTCAACACCCTCTGGTATCGCCGCTGGAGCTGCTGCTGCAGCTGTTTCTGTTTCAGAGGCAGCTTCTTTAGGAGCTTCCTCAGTTGACGTATCACCGCTTAACAAGGCCGAAATATCTTCACCTTCTTCGCCAATAATGGCTAGAAGCACATCAACGGGAGCTGTTTCACCAGCTTGCACACCAATGTGCAAAAGTGTACCGTCGTGAAACGATTCAAATTCCATAGTGGCTTTATCGGTTTCGATTTCAGCCAAAATATCCCCTTCAACTATTTTATCGCCTACATTTTTGAGCCAAGTAGCTACTGTTCCTTCTTCCATGGTGTCGCTAAGACGCGGCATGTTGATGATTGTTGCCATACTATAGTTTGTGAGAAATAAATGGATAATCTTCTTGTTCGTAAACGGCATCGTACATCACATTCTTTTCAGGGAATGGCGATGACTCAGCAAATGCTTCACACTCCTTGACACGTGATTTTACATCGGCGTCAATTTCAGCAAGTTCTTCAGCAGAAGCATACTTTTCGGCGAGTATGATATCTTTAACCTGTGTGATTGGGTCAATTTTTCGATATTCTTCTACTTCGTCTTTTGTTCGATAGTGTTGCGCATCGGACATAGAATGTCCACGATAACGATACGTTTTGGCTTCCAAAAAGGTTGGGCCATCCCCTCTGCGTGCGCGTTGGATAGCCTCATCAATACCCTCGGCTACAGCAACGGGATTCATCCCGTCTAATGGACCACAAGGCATTTCATAACCTAATCCTAGTTTCCAAATATCGGTGTGATTAGCAGTTCGCTCTACAGAAGTTCCCATTGCGTATCCGTTGTTTTCAACGATGAACACTACGGGTAATTTCCACAACATTGCTAAGTTTAATGTTTCGTGAAGGGAACCTTGGCGCACAGCACCATCACCCATAAAACAAAGCGTTACGGCGTCGCTTCCATGATATTTATCGCCAAAAGCCATACCAGCACCAAGTGGTATTTGTCCACCAACAATTCCGTGCCCCCCGTGGAAACGATGTTCTTTTGAAAAAATGTGCATGGATCCTCCGAGACCGTTAGATGTTCCAGTAGCTTTTCCAAAAAGCTCTGCCATTACGCGTTTAGGATCTACACCCATTCCTATTGGCTGTACGTGATTTCGGTAAGCGGTAATCATGCGGTCTTTGGAAAGATCCATAGCATGTAATGAACCTGCTAAAATGGCCTCTTGACCATTGTAGAGGTGTAAAAATCCGCGTACTTTTTGTTGAATATAAACCGAGGCAAGCTTGTCTTCAAACTTGCGCCAAAACATCATGTTTTTGTACCAATCAAGGTAGGTGTCACGTGTGACTTTTTTCATAAGGCTCTTCTGTTATGAGTGCCGCAAAGATAAGGCAACTTCCTGTTGGAAAAAAACGAAAACTAAGGGTTAATAACGTTCTGCCCCAAAATTAAATGTTAAAGAAAAACGCAAGGTGTTTTCTAGTGGGTTAATAACCCTTCCCGCAGAAATCAAATAAGACAAATCAACATCTATAACGTTGTATTTAAAACCAGCGCCAAGGGTAAAGAATTTCCGTGCTCCCTTAAGTTCATTTTCGTTAAAGTATCCTGCACGTAACGCAAAGGATTCGTCATACATAAACTCTGCGCCAAGCGCCCACGTAAACTCTTTTAACTCCTCTGAGAAACCATCGGGAGCATCGCCAAAGGACTTAAAAATACCTGATAACACACCTACATTATCGGGTTGTCGATAGCCGGTAATATTTCCGTCGCTGTCGGTAATGGGCTCGCTAGGTGAAGGCACCAATAATTTGTTTATTTCTAAACTGACTGCAAGTTTGTTGTATGAGTCAAAAATAAAATCAAAACCACCTCCCAGTTTTAAATTAGTAGGCAAAAAGTCTTCTTGACCCTCATCTTCATATTTGATCTTAGGACCAATATTAGAGAGGTTAAAACCTGCTCGCCACATTCCAGAAAAACTGGAGTAAGGCACCTCATAAGACTGGTAAAAACCAGAAACACCAACAGCAACCGAACTTGCCGAAGAGCTATCGCCATTACCTGAGTTTAATTTTAAGTCAGAGTTTAAAAATGAGGCTTGAATGGCCATCGAAAATTTATCACTTAATTTAAGTGCATATGAGGCATCAAAAACAAATTCATTGGGTCTCTCGATGAGGGGATTAAGAAAATCATTAGGTGTTTCTCCAATTTCAATTTCACCCAAACTAAAATAACGCAAGCCTGCTGCCCAAGCCGAACGGTCATCTATGGCTCTATAATACGTTACATCTGCTAAAAAAATATCGTTTACTAGTTTACTTAAGTAAGGTGTATAACTAACAGCAGCACCGGTATCATTAGCTATAAAAGCATATTTTGAAGGGTTCCAATGGTTGGCAAACGCATCGGATGATGTAGCCACCCCTTGATCACCTAGTGCAGCAGAACGTGCGTCTGGTGCAATGGACAAAAAGGGCACCGCAGTGGTAACCACGCGAATGTCTTGTTGTGCAAATGTGAATTGCGTTGCTACTGCAAGTACTATAACTAGAATTAATTTTTTCATATTAGTTTACTATAATTTTTCCAGAGTGGATGTCACTCGAATTGGACAACGTTGAAATAAGTTCAATCGTGTACAAATAGGTTCCTTTATTTACTTTTTGACCATTGTAAGATGTTGCATCCCACGACAAACTATCGATTAAATAGCTTGTTGAAAACACGTTTTGGCTACTGTGCCATATACGTTTTCCATCGACGGCAAATATAGAAATTTTAACATCAAGAAGTTCTCTTGGTCGGTTATGCTGCACATAAAATATTGTTTGATTTGTAACAGGGTTCGGAGAATTGAACACCTTTTCAATTTGAATTGTGTTGTTATCAACAACGGTAAAGCTTATGGTTTTGGTGCTTGGGTTGTTATAGGTATCCCACCCGCGAACGGTCAAGGTGTGCCCTCCAAGCGCAAGATCATTAAGTGGATAAGCGATGCTTCCTTTTGTAAAATCATCCAAAACGGTGGCGTAAAACGCATTGAGAACATACGGACTTGTTTGATCATCATCCAATACAGCGATGATGTCATGACCTAGACCACCTGAAGAGTTTATGCCATTTTCATCTTCTAAATCTATGATAAGCACAGGACTATCAAAAACCTTGTCGCCGCTTTTAAATGTTCTTTGTTCAAGAAAGACATCAATTGTAGGCCCCTGAGTATCTTGATCAACCGTATTGTTTATCCCCCCAATAGCAAAAGCTTCTGAGAAACCACCTACAGACTCTGTTTTGTCTTCATTAAATGCAATAAAACTTATCTTAGATGCACCAACGTCCAAATTAATATCCTTAGGAATAACAAATGTGGATGTAAAAGTTCCGTCGCTTACCGTTGCCAACCCCTTAAACACTTCTTCGCCAAGCGTTTTAAAGGTCATGATTTTAGGCTGATCATTACCAAGCGTGGTACGCGTTACTTCCTTGTCAAAAATTTGCAGGGTTACCGCTCCATTGAAATCGTTTCTTATACCTCCTGCCGCATCTAACATTTTACCCTCTAGGGTGACCTTGTCAAGTGCTTTGAATTGACGTGCTTCATCAGAAACATCTTCAATAGGGATACCATTCATGTGTGATATCACAATTTCGCGTTTGGGGATATTTAGTTTTAGTGCAGGATCTCCAATATAAAAAAGAACACGTTTTTGATCGGCACCTGTAAATTCATTTTTAGCACGCCTTAGTGCTTCTGCGACACTGGTATAATTCTCGCTGTCATAGGCGAACAAGTGTTTTGAAAAAATCTTGTTGTACGCTATTCCCCTGTCTACGTAAATTTGTCTTGTTGTGGACACCATCGCAATAGCTCCACCAACTGGGTTTTGATAAAGCATTTCACCAGCGGTTGGTCTGGTGTGGTTATCAAAGCGTGTAAACTCACAAGTAACGGTAATAAAAAGGGGGTATTTTCCGGGATGGAAGAGCGTTGAAACCATGTCCTTGTCTACGATAAATTCTTGAGCCAAACCATCTTCTCCACCATGACCAAAATAATTAAGTGCCAAGGTCCCTTGGGACATGATGTTCTCTAAAGCTGTTTCAACTCCTGGATAACGATCACCGCCAGCTGAGGCAACCTGCTTATACGCATCAGCATGAATCTTGGTAATGTTCATCAGTGGTTTTTGAGCAACAATCTCATCCCCTAATGCATCTAATGTTTCTTGAAGAAAATAATCATCCTTATTTCTAGATTTATCTGCATCATCAGAGAGTATCGTAAAGCTATTGTTCCAGCTGCCGCTATTCTCTGGATTTTCGTAATCAATGACTTTATTGACTAATACCCGCGCCTGCGAAGCATTAGAGAAAATCATGCGTCCCACAGCAATATCCATTTTGTCTGAAGCTGTGAGCAATCCTTCTTCTGCGTCCATCATTGTGAAAAAATCATCAGACATAAAAGAATATGTCAATGAAAAACTATTGAGTGCATGAAAAGTTGGAACTACCATGTCATTGGCGGCAGTTCTCTTTTTATAGTCGTAGCTCGTATCGCCAAACAAACACAAATACTTTAACTGCTTTCCTTGTGTAAAGTAGAGATATTGCACAAAATTTCGAATGGCAGCAATGTCTTGTTGGCCTATTGAAAAGGCTTCGTAAATTTCTTCTAATGTAACGAGTTGTGCAGCTAATCCTGCAACATGTTTTCGATGATTGATGAGCATTTCAGCTTCTTCACGAAATGCCTCGGAAGTAATTAACAAGTATGTTGTTGGAGAAAACGAGGTAATTTTATTTAAAAATGAAGTAGGACTAAAAACACGTGAGCGTCTAGTGTATGTAGGCGTTTTATAGTCCGTAGAAAGGTAAAATTTACTGTTGGCATCTACCATTACGTCGGTTGCAAAAGCAGGTGCGTTAGCAGGTGGAATGTGAACAACATCTGCGCCCAACTCCCAGATAGCGGTTTCAGGTGACACGGCGTCAATGGCAAGTTGTTGCACGGGATTTTCCGAATCTAATGAAAACAAAAAACTTCCTCCAGACCCTGTAAAACTGCGTTCGTATTGCGCCGTTATGTAGTCTAAATATCCGTTTGAAGAAAAATCTCCATTTGAAGAAAATGCAAGGGTCGCATTAATCTTGTCAGTCGCTTTTTGTTTTAAATAAAGTACTCCTCTAATTTGATTATAGCTACTGCTTGGCTCATTAGCGATTGAAGTTTTATTATATCCCGCTACTGCTTTGACAACCTCTTCGGTGCCAATTTTCATGCTAAATTCAGTCTGGCTGGTACTAACGGTTGCCACACGAGCCAAAACAACAACCTCAGCACCATCAGCTGCATTGGGCGTTTCTAACGTATATGCTTCTTCTTGCTTGTCTGAAAAGCGCTGACCAAACCAACGTCTACCCAAAGCCCCTAAATTATACTCGTTTTCTTCTAAAAATGTAGTGTACGCTCCACTAGACACTGCATTGGCTGAAGGCGTATCACTTCCTTCTTGCACAAGCACTCGTTTACCAAAAGAAGCCCCATACGTAATGTAATATTGTGTAGTATCGTGATATAGATTTCGATAGGTTTGACTTTCTGCATTCCAGGTATCGTTAGCATACCCCATAAACAAAATATAATCTTCATCGTCAAAACTTCCGTCTTGTTCTCCGCTAATAATTAAGGCGTTCTCATAGAGGGTTTCTACCTCCTCACCCAACTTTAGGGGAAGCATTTGCCCACCACGACCAAAAACACGAATGGTTCTTGGGTCAATGTCGTCTACTGGCACATCTAATTGTCGTAAAAAGTCTTTTGTTATTTTTTGGACGCCTGTTTCTTCTACAGAAAATTGACGCCAAACTTTTAAACCCTCATCTAAAAAGGGATGTGTATTTGCTACCTGAGCAGCAACAGGGTAACCACACAGCACAAAAAATAATATTGTCGAAAAAAAGTTTCGCATCTTATAGGTATAACGGCAATGAATATAGATTCGTATAGTACATGATATATACTATTTTAGTGTTGTCTTCGTTTTGTAAGTATCTAAACGCACTTTTTATTCGTATATTGCAACAATGTTTTTGAATCGTAATTTAAACATGAACACGTACACAAATCTATTCATTTCCGTTTTAATAATCGCAATCTTTTCTGGTTGTAGTTCTAATAAACGCCGTTCAAATGTATCGCAAGGTACTGGTCTTGAAATCAACTCAGCTCGAGGTGGTTTTCAATATGAAACTAATTTTAAAGGTCAAGAAGCAGGTCCTGGACTCGTATTTGTACCTGGCGGCACTTTTGTCAAAGGGCGTGTACAAGATGATGTGATGCGTGATTGGAATAATGCTCCTGTTCGTGTTCAAGTACGTTCTTTTTATATAGACGAAACCGAAGTAACCAACCTAATGTACAACGAATATTTGGATTGGCTTGATCGAGTTTACAAAGAAGAAGGAGGGGTTTACAGAAGTGTTTATACGGCTGCATTACCAGACACCATGGTGTGGCGCAGTCCACTCGGATTTAACGAAGACATGGTAAATAACTACCTACGCCATCCATCCTTTCAAGACTATCCAGTAGTAGGTGTTACATGGCAACAGGCGAGCAACTATGCCAAATGGCGTACAGAGCGTGTTAACGAACGACTACTAGAAAGAGAAGGTTATATCAATAAAGGGGTAAGCTTACAAATTGACAGTATTGCTCCTGGATCCGAATTTAACACACAAACATACTTACGAGCACCAGATCAATCCTATGGTGGAAACGTTGCTGATGTAGCAGGCAGAAATGCTCAACCTAGAAGCAGAGATGCGGATTCTACCGCATTGAATTTTGTAAAACGTGAAAAGGGACTTTTATTACCCGAATACCGCCTACCCACAGAGTCTGAATGGGAATATGCAGCTTTAGGATTATCCGAATTAAGAGAGTATAACAGCTACCGTGGTAAGAAAAAATACCCTTGGTCAGGAGCGTCAACACGTTCTGACAAACGAAAAAACGAAGGGGATCAGTTGGCAAACTTCAAACAAGGAAAAGGAGATTATAGCGGCGTAGCTGGATGGTCATCTGACAATGCGGATATTACCGCTCCTGTTCGTGCCTATCCTCCAAACAGTTTTGGTTTATACGGAATGGCAGGAAATGTAGCCGAGTGGGTCGCAGATGTATACAGACCTATTGTTGACAATAATGTTTCTGATATGAGTTACTACAGAGGTAACCTTTACACAAAACCGGCAATTGGCGAGGATGGCAAAACCGTTCTTATTGATGATATTTTGCTTGATACGATGGCAAACAACAAATTGTATGTAAAATCACTTCCTGGAGAAGTGAAATTTACCGAACTAAATGAGCAGGATACACAGCTTAGAACTAACTTCAACAAGTCGTACAACACAGATTACCTTGACGGAGATGAACAGTCAAATCCAGCTGGTGAAAACGAAGCAATGTACAAGTTTGCCGTTGACGATAACGGAAATCAAATTACGGATCAGGACAATGTAAAGTCTTTGATCTCGGATCAAACACGTGTTGTTAAAGGAGGTTCGTGGAAAGATCGTGCCTATTACCTTGACCCTGCACAACGACGTTATTTGCCAGAGTTTATGGCAGCAGACTTCATCGGTTTCCGATGTGCCATGTCGTATTTGGGAGAAAGTAAGTTAAAGAAACGTCCGCGCGACTAAACCCATATGGCTTCGTTGCAGGAAGTATATCACTTGTTCTTAAAATCTTCGGGAGTTCAAACCGACAGTAGAAAAGTTGTTCAAAACCAATTATTCTTTGCATTAACAGGGCCTAACTTTGATGGGAATGCCTATGCACAGGATGCACTCAACAAAGGAGCATTGGCTGCCATTGTTGACCGCAAAGACATCGCCAAAGCGCACAAAAATTGCATGTTGGTTGATGATGTTCTTGAGACCCTGCAAGCACTTGCCAAACACCATCGAAAGCAATTTGACATCCCGATTATTGCGTTAACAGGCAGCAACGGCAAAACGACTACAAAAGAGTTGATCCATACGGTGTTAGGCTCAAAGCATCAGGTACTAGCCACAAAAGGAAATCTTAATAATCATATTGGTGTGCCGCTAACCTTACTAGGACTTACAAGCAAACACAGTTACGCCTTGATTGAAATGGGAGCAAATCATCTTAAAGAAATTGCTTTTTTGTGCAACATTACCCAACCCACACATGGACTCATCACCAATGTGGGCAAAGCACATTTAGAGGGATTTGGATCAGAAGCAGGAGTGTTGCAGGGCAAAACAGAACTATACAGACATATTGAAAAAAATGACGGGGTTCTTTTTGTAAATAAGGAAGATGAAAAACTTACAAATGCGTTGGGCACTGCAAAGGCTATCTATTACCACCCAAGAGAATTTGATGTTATTGAAGAACAGCCTATGCTTACGCTCATGCATAAAAGCATCAAAATAAACACACAACTTGTTGGGAAGTACAACACGTCAAATATTGCTGCTGCTCTTTGCATTGGAAAGCACTTTGATGTTTCACAAAAACAATCGGCTAATGCTATCGAAACATACACCCCCAAAAACAACCGTTCTCAATTATTAAAGCAAAACAACAAAACAATCGTGTTGGATGCATACAATGCTAACCCTTCAAGTATGTACGCGGCCTTAACTGCATTTAGTCAGCAGCAGGGAACAAAGGCCTTGCTATTGGGCCATATGGCCGAACTTGGTGCGCATGAAGCAGATGAACACGAAAAAATCGTACGCTTAGCGAATGACTTAGGGTTTGATGAATGCTATTGGGTAGGAAAGGGATACAAACCTTTTGTAACAACCAATTGGTTTGCGACAACTGCAAAAATGAAAGCACACTTGGAAGTAAACAAGATAACGGCTGAACACATCTTAGTGAAGGGTTCTCGAAGCGCTGGGTTAGAAGTACTAACAACCGTATTGTAGTATTTGTGTGGGTCATATTGGATTCGAACCAATGACTTCCGCCCTGTCAAGGCGACACTCTGAACCAACTGAGTTAATGACCCGGTGGCGCAAAAGTAACCAAATTCAACGTATTGTGTAAGTTTGCAAAAAAAAGCTACTATGATTCACTACACGCGTACGGACATTAACCAAATGGATAAGATTTTTCGATTAAACCTTATCAACAGTTGTACCGGCTTTAAATCGGCAAATTTATTAGGAACCAAATCAACCACTGGACAACCTAATGTTGCGGTATTTAGTAGCATTACACACCTGGGCAGCAATCCACCGCTTATTGGTTTTGTACTACGTCCCACCACCGTTCCGCGTGACACTTATCGAAACATCAAAGAAACAGGCGTGTTTACGGTAAATCACATTCATGCTAACATGGTAGCCGATGCGCATCACACCTCAGCTAAGTATCCAGAAAACATTTCGGAATTTGACCAAACCAGTCTTGAGCAAGAATATCGTAACGATTTTCATGCGCCTTTTGTAAAAGGAGCTGCTATCCGATTAGGGTGTCGCTTTCTCAATGAATATGAAATCAAAGAAAACGGAACCCTACTACTTGTTAGTGAAATTGAGCACGTATACGTAGCAGATCAAAATATCCAACAAGAAGACGGATGGCTCAAATTACAAAATGCCAATACCGTTACCATTAACGGTTTGGATGGCTACGCCAAAACCGAACTCATTGAACGTTTCCCTTACGCCAGACCTAAAAAAGCATGAATTTTTTAGCAAAAAACCTTGAAGATTACGTCCAAAACCATTCGGAAAAAGAACCCGAATTACTGGAGCAATTGGTTCGTGAAACACATCTAAAAGTATTGCAACCGCGTATGCTCAGCGGCGCCTATCAAGGGCGTTTGTTAGCTTTATTATCAAAGCTTATGGCACCAAAACACATTCTAGAAATTGGCACATATACAGGTTACTCAGCCTTGTGTTTGGCTGAAGGATTACAAGAAGGTGGTCGCATAGACACCATTGACGTAAACGAAGAACTTGCAAACATTCAACGGCGCTATTTTAACGCCTCGGGATATGGAGCACAAATCAAACAGCACCTTGGCAATGCCGCGAATATCATCCCTACCCTATCAGGTACTTTTGATTTTGTTTTTATTGATGCTGATAAAGAGCAATATCCGCTTTATTTTGATTTGATCCTGGATCGGGTGCGTACGGGTGGTTTGATTATTGCCGATAATGTACTTTGGTCTGGAAAAGTTATTGAAAAGGCCACAGACGAGGCCACACAATCGCTACAACTCTTTAACAAAAAAGTAGTGGATGACACTCGGGTTGAAACCGTAATCCTACCCATACGAGACGGACTTACACTGATGCGTAAAATCTAGCGTTTCCGCTTGACGGTTCCCGTAATATCGTTGAGTTCTTTTTTGAGGTCATTCACCTCTTTTTGAAGCTCTTTGGTGTCTAACCCTTGAGCCTCGGCAGATTTTTCAATTTCTTCTCTAAAATCACGACTTGCGTTCTTAACTTGCTGAATTCCTTTGGCTACGGTGCGAGCAATATCTGGCATCTTATTGGCACCAAAAACCAAAAGCACTACCATAAACACAAACACTATCTCTGGACCACTGATAAAGTAAATCATGGGTCAAATATAAGGCAAACTAAAAAGCTAGTGAAAGCATCTATTGTTTACTTTTTGTCTGCTTTACGGAAGACCTACTTACAGCAGGCTCAATCACCATCGACTGCTGCTGAGAGTACCGAAGTAGACCAGCCCTAAGGCTGACTTTTATATTAGTTTTGTTTCTTTTTAAACTTTTCAAAGTCGTTTTCTTCCAACACCTTTGGCCAAGCATTGTTGTCTTTGTTAATATCAGCAGTAGCATGGTCGGGGTCTACCACTACGCCTATTAACTCTTTGTCGGTAGCAAGATACTTACTTACCGTAGCATCGCTTTTACGCCACACTTGTGCAGGGTAGGTTTTGCGCTCGGTTGTACCGTCCGCAAAAGCATATTCAACAATAAGCGGCATGGGAATACCACCTGGCTTTTCAAACACAACCTCATAGAACTTCTTAGGTTCTTTTCGTTTTTTAAATGTCTTGGGCGTTAGGTTTTCCAAGCTGCGTTGGAAATAGCGTTCAAAGTAATATTGCTTATCTGTAAATTTTTGAATGTCATTCACTTCGGTTACCCCTATGTCAACAACATCTGTAGTGAAAAACCAGCCCCGCCAAAACCAATCCAAATCAAAGGCCGAAGCGTCTTCCATGGTACGGAAAAAGTCTTCGGGAGTAGGGTGTTTAAACATCCAACGCCTTGAAAACGTCTTAAAGGCATGATCAAACAGCTCACGACCCATTACGGTTTCGCGTAAGATATTCAAAGCAGTAGCGGGTTTGCTATAGGCATTTGGTCCTAATTGATATACATTCTCAGGATTGGACATGATAGGGGCTATAAAATCTTGATCACCCGCCATGTAGCGCACAATGTTCTGTGGATCCATATCGTCTGATGGATAGTGGTCTAAGCCTGGAATAGCATCGGGATGTGTTTTGCCAAAATCTTGCTCTGCAATAATCTGCACAAAACTGTTAAGTCCTTCGTCCATCCAACCCCACTGGCGCTCGTCTGAATTAACAATCATTGGAAAGAAGTTATGTCCTACTTCGTGAATGATAACGCCAATCATCCCAAACTTGGTACGATCACTGTAATTACCATTTTCATCAGGGCGTCCAAAATTGAAACAAATCATGGGGTATTCCATGCCCACATCATCGGCGTGTACCGATACGGCCTTGTGATACGGATAATCAAACGTCATACGTGAATACGATTTCAGCGCGCTAGCTACTGTTTTGGTAGACCATTGCTCCCATAACGGATTTCCTTCTTTTGGATATACCGAAACAGCCATAACATCAGTTCCATTGACATCTACATTCATCATGTCAACAATAAATTTACGAGAAGACGCAAATGCAAAATCACGAACATTCTTGGCAGTAAAGTGCCAGGTTTTTGTTCCTGTAGGTGTGCTTTTTTCGTTTGCTTCTGCTTCATCTTGCGTTACAATAAACACAGGATTATCATACGATTTTTTTGCTTGTTTAAAGCGTTTCATCATGGTGGATGAATACACTTCTTTACGGTTTTCCAACACGCCCGTTGCCTCAACAATATGATCGTTAGGAACGGTAATTTTCACATCATAATCACCAAAGGGTAGTGCAAACTCACCGTTGCCCCAAAACTGTTGGTTTTGCCAGCCCTCAACGTCGTTATAAACCGCCATTCGAGGGAAGAACTGCGCAATAAAATAAGCGTAGTTGTCGTCCTTTTTAAAGTACTCGTAACCCGAACGTGCATCCCAAAATTGACGGTTTGGAATGTTGTAATGCCATTTCAAACGAAACGACATAGAAGTACCTGAAGCCAATGGTGTTGGCAAGTCAATACGCATCATGGTTTGGTGAATCGTATAGGGTAGGTCTGTCCCGTCAGTGTCTTGTAAGGCGTCTATTTTAAAGCCGCCATCAAATTTTTCTCCTAATAGAAATTCGTTTATAAAACCAGGAGCAACCGAACGTTGCGTACCATAATACTCGCTTCCATTGTTTAAACGATCAAAAGACTGTGCATCGCGGGCACGAACGTTCTGATCAAGTTGTACCCACAAATACGAAAGGGTTTCGGGCGAATTATTGGTATAGGTAACCGTTTGATCGCCAAAAAGCTGTTGGGTTTTATCGTTTAAAATAAGCTCCATGTCATAATCGGCCTGTTGCTGATAATACGCAGGGCCTGGAGCACCAGAAGCCGTGCGGTATACGTTGGGCGTTGCAAGCTCATTGTAAAGCTGGCGAAACTTATTCTGGTTGGTGTGCCCCTGAGGGGTTGCCACTTGAGCAAAAGAAAAAACAAAAGATAGTGTGAGGGCTATCGATAACAATTGAGTAGTTTTCATTTTTTAAGATTTTGTTAAATATATTGGATTGTTGGAACTTTAAAAACTGTATTGGGCAAAAATGCGGTCTTTCGTGTGTAAAAAACTTTTCTTCTTCGTTGAAATTGAAAGGGTTACGATGTTTTTTTGCTCTGGAAAGACTTCCATTAGAAACGTATTTGACCACTCTAATTGCATGAGCTTCGGAAGTGCATCAAAAGAGGCATACAACACCGTTTGATCTTGTTTGTACTCCCACCCCACAAAAGAAAACGTACTGCCTTCTGACAGGTTCTTGAGGTTAAAATGCGTTTGAAAATAAGAAGCAATATGTTGTTCCAAAATAGTGTGTGTGCGATTATCAGGATCAAGCTTGATGTCCTCAGAAGCAAATGCGCTTAAGGCTTTGGTAAAATCATCCGTAAAAACACGAACGACCAATTGAATTTGATTGCTTTCTGGCTTGTAATACATGTCTGTTGTACTCACGTAGTATTTGTGCGATGCAGATGTAAGCAGCGGAACAATGAGCAAGAAAAACAAAAAACGCATCACTGGTTTTTATTAAATTTTTGACTGGTTTTGATCAAAAAATCCATGATTTCGAAATCGGATTTATCTTCTAGTAATGCTTTGGTTTTAATCTCACCATCGCAATACAACAAAAACAACTCAATATTATCTTGGTCAATATGCAATTGCTCGATAAAAAACGGATCGTCATACAGTTGGCGAATAACTGTGCTGGGTTGCAATTGAGAGGCTTTTTCTTTCTTCTTTCCTTTTCCTTCAACCGAGCGATACAATGCCTTAAATATATTAACGAAGTTCACGCCATTGTATAACTGATTTTGTCGCATTAAGGTGTTCTCAACTCTTGTTGAGCGGTCACGTTTATAATCAAATGTCTTAAATTCTTCGGCGCGTAAGTCCAAGAATTTTTGGCGTTGCTCAGGCGTAACGACTACCTCTTCAAGCTCGGTTACTTTTTCGTTTACGTCAATAACCAAACGCCCACGTTGTAATATTTCTTTATTGATGTTGACTATGCGAATTTGGTATTGTAGTGAGGTAAACACAAGCTCATCATCCATCATAACTTCAATGGCAAATTCACCATTATCGTCCGAAATGGTAGCCTTTTTGGAAGTGGTGTTGACCACATTGGCAGCCATTACGTTTTCGTTTTTATATAAAATCTTACCTCTAAGCCACGTGCGATAATCGGACTGAGCCATTGCTAAAGGAGCAAAAAGTAAAAAAACAAACAAATGACGCATACAAATATTGCTTTGGGTTGATTTAAATCGTGAGCTGTTAACAACAAATATACGCTATTCGCCTAAACGCTTAACGAAGTGAAAACCCAAATGCGCAAACCCTTCTCGAGCATACAACCGGTGTGAAGCTGTGTTTTCTTTGTAAGCATTTAACTCAAGAGCTTCATAACCTTCGGCTTTTAGTGTATCGCCAATCCAACTTATAAATTGCGTTCCCAAGCCCTTCCCTTGAAATTCAGGCTTGATGTAAAGGTGATCCAACTCACAACTTTTTCCTGAATAATGTCGGGTTTGATACCAAAGACCACAGAGGCCTATGAGCTTATTGTTTTGATAAAACCCAATGCAATCATATTCATGCTGAAACATGGCTGTGAAACGTTTTGCATGCACCGTATCAGTATATTTATGATGCGTAAAATCTTGCATCAAAGGCAAAATATCAGGGATATTCCCTACATTTAAATATCTAAATTCAATTTCCATAGCAACACTTGCAACTCGTTACAAACATACAATTTAAACACATTAAAGCTACAGACACTTACGCAGTGCGCCACCCTGTTTTACGTAAGGGATTACCCATAAGCAGTTGCGCCTTTGACCGTGATGAAGACAATAGCACCATACACTTAGGAGCACTGCTTGACAATAAACTTATCGGAGTGCTTACGCTAATGCGTCATGCAACAGCTATGCAACTAAGAGGCATGGCAGTATTGGAACCCTATCAAGGGCAGGGTGTTGGAAAACAACTGATCACCAAAGCAGAGGAGCTAATAAAGACTCAAAACAGAGCTATCATTTGGATGAATGCACGCCTGATTGCCATTCCTTTTTATGAAGCCTGTGGCTATCACAAAGAAGGAAGTGCGTTTGTATTACCCTATGGTGAAACACACTACAAAATGACCAAAAAACAATGCGGATAGTCTTTATTTTATTGATGCTAAGTCAATGGGCAATGGCTCAAATAACAATCGTGCAACTGTTGGGAATCGATGAAAGCCATCTGATATCCGTTGAGCAACAGCAGTTAACCGAAAAAACAGCAACTGCATTTTGTGCCATGCAAGAAGCAGCACTAGCAGACGGTATTGACATCCAATTGGTGTCGGCCTTTCGATCTTTTGCGCGGCAACAATACATTTGGGAAAACAAGTTTGACCGCTACACAAGCGATGGCCTAACCCCTAATGAAGCCATAAACCGAATTTTAGCGTATTCCACCATTCCCGGAACTTCGAGGCATCATTGGGGTACCGATATTGACATTACAGATGGTAACGCCACCAACCAAAAGCAACTACTTGTTGCTGAAAAATTTCACAACAACGGCCCTTTTGCTCCATTGCACCAATGGATGCAAGCCAACGCACACCGCTTTGGGTTTTATTTGGTTTATACCAACAACAGCAACCGTACTGGATTTTCGTATGAACCTTGGCATTATAGCTATTTGCCCGAAGCAAAAGCCTTTCTAAACGACTACGAACCCCGAACCGCTTTTGCTTTTTTTAAATCGGTTGGCATTAAGGGTAGTGCCTATATAGACTATGCATTTTGGGAGCGCTATTATGCGCAATTTATTTTGGGGGTGAATAAAGCGTTGTTGGAAGAGTGATTTCGTTGCTTCCTTGTACGCATCTGTGATACGTGACGTATCTTTCTTAAAATGGTACGCGTCGCAGACCTGCCTGGCGGCTAGACAGGCGCGCACCAGAGGGGGTAGTCATTTTTTAATTTTCCATTACGACACTATAAATCAATTTACCTGATTCTTTATTTTGTGTAATTATTGTGTAATAAGAGTTAACGTTCAGTTTTACAACAGTTAATAGTCTTGAATCAACATCCTTTATTTCAACATTTATGTTATAATACTGTTTCCTTTTTTTTATTAAATGATCATCCCAACCCTTAATATCAGATATAGAAATTTGACAAATTAATTCATATTCCCTCTCATTATACTTGTTTGAAGGAATATTCCTTAAATCAACTTCTAAAGGGTTTTTAGCATTTAAATCATAGTTGAAATTTAACTTAAAGTTTTTGAAATCTTTTTTCAGATTTTTCTTAAAAGTCTTCTGTAATCTTTTTTTAAGGTCCAAAAAATAATATATATAATGAGTATGCCCCTTAAAAATAAATAGAATTGATTTTGGTTTATTATACTCATCTATTTTTTCATTTTCAATTATTCTTACGCCTGGTTCAAACTTTTCACTTTTCTGAGAAAAAGCATTTAAACTATAAACTAAAACTATCAGTACTATTATTTTCATTTCATTTTTTTAATTTAATCCATTCAACAAAAGAGGCAATACCTCGTTAGTTTGCTTGAGTATCTAGCCCTACTAAAACAGGTGCGCCAGAGTAGGAAATCTCATTACTCTTTTCGCATATTACTTCCTGAAAATTCAAATAACTCAACATTCCTGTCATCAAAAGCCCCATGCTCTATTTTAACATAAAAGCTTGGGTATTTTATTTCTATTATTTCAACAATTTTTGGGTCATACATTCCCTCTATCTTATAAAGTTTACTCCAAGAATAATAATCCCCATCAGGCTTTATTGACACTAAAAAACTGTAGAGTATTTCACAAGACTCAGGAGAAAATTCTGAAGGTGTAGCTTTAGAATCGCTCATTAAAAATAAGTTTACATAAAATGCCCCATTATATAAGGAGGCTTTTTTTTCACACACCAGTAAATTTGATATAATATAATTTAGCTCAGTATTAGGCGTTAGTGCTGTCACTTTTATATCGTTCTGTGCATTGCATATTAAAGCAAAAAACACAAATAAAAATGCAATTACTTTTTTCATGATTTATTAAATTTTAAGGTTTTCTTATTGCAAAATGTATATGGTTTTTGTGTGCAGTTTTCACGCTTTCTCTGTTTAAATCCCACTGATTATTTTCAACTTCATATCTGTGATTAAAATATGGACCATAATTTTCTCTAATGTACGGGAAAGCATCAAAGGCTTTTTGAAACTCTTTAATTTGATTTGTTAGCCCTGTTTCAATCATTCGCTTTCCATTAATACTATTGATATCTAGTGCAGTACTATTATAATGATTACTTTCATTCCCATGCTTTCCATTTGTTGTTGCATAAATGTTGATGTTAGTTATTTTATCTCCTAAAGACAAGTTAGAGTTCGCTTTTTCTAATGCAAATTTTAACCCATTAACAAGTTCAGTTGCAACGGGTTGGTTTGAGCTAATACCATCTTTAGTATGTGTAATAAAAGTTACATCCACCTTAGTTCCGTTTGACAAAACAAGAACACTAGGTATTTTTTGTTTTGGTCCTTGGTAAACATAATTATCATCAGGCGTTTCTGTGGAAATATAAAATTCTTCAAAATCCACTTCACCACCATTTCCCAATGCCACAAGTGCCGCTTCTGCAAAATCTTTTCTTATAGAAAAATTATTTTGAATTTCGTTATCTTCTTCTAAGAAATAAAACATTGATTTCAATATACTTGGGTTTTCTTCAAGGTACTCAAAACTAGCTGGTTTCTGAGCCTTAAGTTCATGCATAAAGTAAAAAAACTGTGTTATATAACTTTGTTTTTTTGCATGGTCTACTATTGAGGTTTTTTCTGATGTTATGTATGAATTAATTTGACTTACATAAACCTTTTTATAGTATTCGCTTATCGTATTTTTTAATCCTGCCATTTTGTAGGGGTAAAAGTACTGAAAGGGCACATATGAGCTTCCTGTGGTATTTCGAGGAATTCTAACATCCTGTACAGAAAAAGTTAAAACTGGCTGTGTATGATTTACTGGAGAGCTATGTCCAGTACCAATGCCAATCGTGTATGACCCCGTAAATACTCCAGCCGCTTTGAGCGAAGCAATTACGTGGTAAGGAAGTGTGTTTAATGGTGGTAACACGTAACCAATACCAGAAGCAGAAGAACCCACATATCCCCTATCAGGTGGGAATGGTGTCCACTTTGGTGCAGGTGTGGAACTACCTCCACTTCGACAACTACATTTTTTTGCATACGCTAAACTTTTTGTTGATAGCTTTTTAATTTTTTGAATACTATCGTTATTCGTTTTTTTTTCTTCTATATCTTCAGTTTCATCTACATCTGTAAGCTCCATAAAAAATATTTTATCCCAAAACCCATCATAACTTTTATTTTTGATTGCCATTACAAACTCATCTGGTGTAAGGTCATACCTAATTAAGTTACTTTTTAACTGATTATTCTCATCATAATACGTGTGGAGGTTGATTTTTCCTTTTGAACTGGTTGTTGTGTCTGGTAATTTAACTTCAAAAGTATAAGACGGTATTCCTTTTTCATTTCTAACTTCAGCAAACACATCTGTGTTGATTTCTATTTTATGAAGTGCGGTTTCATCTAAGTTTCTACTATAATACGATTCAGATTTTATTGTTGAATCATTAGATTCTGCAGGAAACAAAAATTTTAACGTAGAGAGGTTTTTTGTTACGTTAAACTTCAAATCAATATCACTTATTTCATGTTTATAAAAAAACTCAATATGGTTGTCATTTTGCGGTTCTTGGTTTGAAAAATCTTCAGTTTCCAACTCCTCAACACATCCAAAAAACAATACCGTTACTAAAATAGGTGTAATAAACTTTTTCATAATTCAGGATTTTAAACCCCAAACCATTCAAAAGAAAACAAAGGACGTAGGTCAAACTTGGTCTTAAATACACGATTAGGGGCGTGTTGATGCTAAGTTAAACAAAAAAATTGAGTCTAAAAAGTACTTTACAAGCGTTACGGATTGCCCTATCTTTGCACCACAATTTAGACCTATGAATAAACGTGTTGTTTTAATGATTTTAGACGGTTGGGGCATCTCTCCTGACCCAGCGGTTTCGGCAGTAGCCCAAGCCAACACTCCCTTTGTGGATAGCCTTAGTACAGCCGCAGTGCACAATGTACTCCACACCGATGGTATGCATGTGGGACTTCCCGAAGGACAAATGGGAAACAGCGAAGTGGGACACGTAAACTTAGGTGCTGGGCGAGTGGTGTATCAAGACCTTGCCAAAATAAACATGGCCGTAAAGCAAGACACGCTTAAAGACGAAGCCGTACTTCAAGATGCCTTTGCATACGCCAAAGCAAACAACAAAGCCGTTCACTTTTTGGGATTGGTTTCTGACGGAGGTGTGCATGCGCACATCAACCACCTCGAAGGATTGTTAAAAGCGGCGCACGCAGCAGCCGTACCCAAAAGCTATGTACACGCCTTTACTGATGGTCGTGATGTGGATCCCAAATCGGGTGCTGGTTTTTTAGCTAAGGTGCAAGCCATTTGTGCTACTACCAACGCACACCTAGCCAGTGTGGTAGGACGCTATTTTGCAATGGATCGCGATCAGCGTTGGGAACGGGTTAAAAAAGCATACGACGTGTTGGTACACGGCACAGGAACTACTACCGAAAACCTTGACAAGGTCATTCAGACAAACTATGCCGCAGGTACAACTGACGAGTTTATTGAACCAATAGTGTTACCTGAAGACGGAGACATAGCCGCTGGCCGTGTGAAAGAAGGAGATGTGGTCATCTTCTTTAATTTCCGCACCGATCGTGGACGCGAACTTACACAAGCATTAAATCAAGTGGCCTTTCCAGAATACGGAATGGAACCGCTTTCGCTACACTATGTCACGCTTACCAACTACGATGAATCCTTTAAGGATGTTAAAGTGGTGTATGACAAAGAAAATATTGCACAAACACTGGGCGACGTGTTGTCCAAAGCAGGTAAAAAGCAAATCCGCATTGCCGAAACCGAAAAATATCCACACGTTACCTTTTTCTTTAACGGGGGTCGTGAAGAACCTTTTGATGGCGAAGAGCGCATCTTATGCCCATCCCCTAAAGTGGCTACCTATGACCTGCAACCCGAAATGAGCGCATACGATATTCGAGATGCGATTGTGCCCAAACTCAAAGCACAGGCAACCGATTTTGTTTGCCTAAACTTTGCCAATCCAGATATGGTGGGACACACAGGCGATATGGCGGCTGCCATAAAAGCTTGCGAAGTGGTAGATGGTTGCACAGCCGATGTAGTAGCCGCTGCCAAAGAAGGCGGGTACTCGGTTATTATCATTGCCGATCACGGCAACTGCGACACGATGATAAACCCTGACGGAAGTCCAAATACCGCACACACCACCAACTTAGTACCTGTCTATCTTATTGATGCAGACGCAAAAAGCATCAACGAAGGTGCGCTTTGCGATATTGCACCAACAGTACTAGAACTTATGGGTGTCGATCAACCTTCTGCCATGACCGCAAAATCATTACTTTAGTATCATGAAACGCTTGTTCCTTTTAGGTTTTATGATGTGCATAACCTCTGTGCTTGGCCAAGATTTGTTAGGCCCCGTTACTGTTGACCAGCTAAAAAAAGCACCTTTTGACACATGGTTTATCCCTGAATACGAAAACTACACTCCTTTCTCAAAAACAATTGATCAATTGTCCAAAAAACAAAAAGGGGTAGAAGTTGTTGTTTTTATGGGCACGTGGTGCTCGGACAGTCGTATGCAAGTGCCTGCCTTTTTTAGGATTTTAGACATGCTTGATCTTATGGGAAAAACAAGCATTATTGCGGTAGACGAGGATAAACAAACACCATCGGGAAGTGCTACCGCTAACAATATTACACACGTTCCGACATTTATCTTTTATAAAAATGGTAAGGAAATCAATAGAATCGTTGAATCTCCAATCGAGTTTTTAGAAGACGATATGTTGGCTATTCTAAGCGAAGTCGAATATAAACACACCTACGAAAACTAATGTCACTTCAAAAAACAGCTGAAGAAATTGAACTGATACGCACCAGTGCGTTATTAGTATCCAAGACCCTTGGAATGCTAGCGGCGGAAATTAAGCCGGGTGTAACCACCTTGGCGCTTGACAAAAAAGCGGAAATCTTTATTCGTGATCACAATGCAATACCTGGATTTTTAGGATTGTATGATTTTCCCAACACGCTGTGTGTAAGTCCAAACCATCAGGTGGTACACGGCATTCCGAACAACACACCCCTTCAAGAAGGCGATATCCTTTCTATTGATTGTGGTGTTTTACAAAACGGGTATTACGGTGATCATGCCTACACTTTTGCTGTTGGAGAAATTGATCCCGAAACCCAAAAACTTCTCGACAGAACAAAAGCATCTTTGTACAAAGGCATTGAAGCTTTTAAAGCAGGCAATCGCGTTGGAGATGTAGGCTATGCTGTCCAGCACTATGTGGAGCAATATGGTTATGGCGTAGTGCGTGAATTGGTAGGCCACGGACTCGGAAAAGTCATGCATGAAAAGCCAGAAATGCCCAATTACGGAAAACGTGGTCGTGGAAAAGTTTTCTTAGAAGGTATGGTTGTGGCCATAGAGCCGATGATCAATCAGGGTACGCATCGTATCAAACAACTTAAAGACGGTTGGACTATCCTAACAGCAGACGGTGCACCTAGCGCACACTATGAGCATAATGTGGCCATTGTTAATGGAAAGCCCGAATTGCTATCTACATTCAAGTATGTAAACGAAGTTTTGGGCATCACAACAGATGAAGAAGTGCCATTTAGAGCAGTCCCTTTAGCGGTATGAAAAGGATAGCCCGCTGGATGCTTAGCATGTTCCCGCGCACGTGGTTACAGCATATTGCCAACATGCTCCTCCCATTTTTAGATGTATGGTATCGCGGAAATCGATTTACCGATCCCATCAATGGCAAATCGTATCGGCGTTTTTTGCCTTATGGATATGTAAACATTCGTCCAAACGTACTAAGTCCAGGAACGCTTTCACTAGAGCGGCACCGACTTATTTGGTTATACCTACAGCGTAAAACCAACTTTTTTAAATCTCCTAAAAAAGTCTTACACATGGCTCCTGAAAAGGCCTTTTTGACCCAGTTAAAAAAAATGCGCCATTTGGATTATGTAAGTTGTGATTTAGAATCTCCATTGGCCGATGTCAAGGCAGATATTTGCGATTTACCTTTTGCAGACGCTTCTTTTGATTGGATACTGTGCAACCATGTTTTAGAACACATCCCCAACGACACCAAGGCCATGCAAGAACTTTATAGGGTGTTAAAGCCCGGTGGAAAGGCGTTGTTACAAGTGCCCATTGATATAAATAGAACCGTAACTTTTGAAGATGACAGCATCACTGATAAGGCAGCGCGCACCAAAATTTTTGGACAATACGACCACGTCCGTGTGTATGGTATAGATTACTTTAATAAGCTACGCAGCATCGGATTTGAAGTGGATGAACTACAATTTACAACATCATTAAACGCAGAAGAACGGTTGCGTTATGGCGTTGTGGAAAACGAATATATCCCTGTGTGTATTCGACCTATGGAAGGTCAAAAGTAAAACCAGGAGTAGCGACCACTTGCACAGTGTCATTTTTAGCTAATACCCACATAGCCTCAACATTGTCAAGTGTTTCAATCAACATGTTACCTTTATTAAAAGGCATGGCCATTAATGCCGTTGCATAAGCATCGGCAAGCATGGTTGAAGGCGCCAACACAGAAGCACTGAGTACATTGCTTTGAACTGTTTTTCCTGTTTTGGGGTTTATTGTATGAACATACTTATTACCGTTATCGTCAGTGCGAAATTTTCTATAATTACCAGAGGAAGCCAACCCTTGGTTTTGCAGCGGAAGCGTTGCTATAAATGGGCGTTCTCGATCTTGTTTTGGATGGTCGATAGCCACACGCCACGGTTGTTGTGTTTCTGGCTTAACCCCAGAAGCATACAATTCACCCCCTACTTCAACCAAAAAATGGTGATACCCAAGCGAATGTAACATGGTAGCAAGCGCATCAACGGCATAGCCTTTGGCAATAGCATTAAAATCGAGGTAACTATTTGGCTTGTCCTTTTTAAGAAAACCATTTGGTAAGAGCGATACCTTATCAAAACCCGTTATTGCAAGTAAGCTATCAACAACAAATTGATCTATGTGTTTTAAGGGAGCTGTTGGTCCAAATCCATAAGCATTGACAAGCGCTCCAACAGTTGGGTCAAAATAACCTTCCGTTTGGTTCCAAACGATCTTGGAAGTTTCAAATACATTCTTAAAATCTAGATCAACTTGAACGGCTTCATCACGATTTGCTTTTGAAATAATGGCGTTTGGCCAATAGGTTGACATGGACTGATTCATACGCAAGAAAATAGCATCAATAGAATCCGAAACAACCTCATTTGCTGCAATGTCAACATAAAGCACCGTGTATGATGTGCCTAAAGCCGCACCTTGTATGCGTTGCATTTTAGGGGTTGTTTGACAAGAAGCAACCACCAGCAATAACAGCAAGCTATATCTCTTTAATCCCATTAAAATTAATCGCATAAGGTTCGTTTTTAGTTAGGGGTTTGTCATAATCAGCGGCATGCGCAAAACCAACACCTGCATAATAGGTTTTGGCTTTAAATTTTAAGGCATGCGATTTAACTTGATCCATGAGCTCCGCATCTACGTCATTTGGGTTATGCGGATAACGCACGTGTCGCACCACAACAAAATGCAAGACTTTGTCTTTGGTGCACACAAACTGCGGGTCTTTTTTAGGTGCGCTGTTCACCGCCAAAAATTCATAGCCATCGGCTTCCAATGACTTACCAACAGTGGTCATTGCCAATTGGTGTAGTTCGTTGTCTGTTAACGGATTCATGGCATAAATTTATATAAAATTAAGTAGTGATGATTTAAAATATAGTATAATAAAAACAACTGTTCATTTTGCCTTGACGCAAAACAAACCAAAAGGTCAAGGCTGTATAAAATCAGCGTTTATAATGCCATATATATTCGAAAAGAAAAGAGGCCGAAGCCTCTTTATATGTTATCCACCGAAATCGTCGAAACGAACATTTTCGTCTGGTACACCAAAGTCTTCTGCCATTTTCTCAACGGCTTGATTCATCAATGGAGGTCCACAGAAATAAACTTCAATATCTTCAGGAGCTTCATGGTGATTCAAATAGTTGTCAATTAGCACTTGGTGTACAAATCCAACAAAACCATCACCTTCGCCATCTAATCCGTCTTTAACTTTCCAATTATCTTCTTCAAGCGGCTCTGAAAGGGCAATGTAGAATTTGAAGTTCGGGAAATCACGTTCTAATGCACGGAAATGCTCCGTGTAGAACAATTCACGCTTAGAACGACCACCGTACCAGAACGTAACTTTACGCCCTGTTTTAAGTGTGCGGAACAAATGGTATAGATGCGAACGCATAGGCGCCATACCTGCACCACCACCCACATAAAGCATTTCAGCTTCTGAGTGGTTGATAAAGAACTCACCATAAGGACCAGAAATGGTTACAGGGTCACCTGCTTTTAGTGAGAAAATGTATGATGATGCTACCCCAGGATTTATATCAGCCCAACCGTTTTTAGCACGATCAAAAGGGGGTGTTGCGATTCGCACATTGAGCATAATTTCTCTACCCTCGGCTGGGAAGGAAGCCATAGAATAGGCACGTTCTACCAATTCTGGGTTCTTCATTTTCAAATCCCACAATTTGAACTTATCCCACTCCAACTTAAATTTGTTTACATCATCAGGATGTTCTTCTGGGTGTGCTGTGATATCAATGTCGCTATAATTTACCTCACAGGCTGGTACTTCAATTTGAATGTATCCACCTGCCTCATAGTGCATATCTTCAGGAATCTCAACTACAAATTCTTTAATAAAAGAGGCTACGTTCCAATTACGCACCACTTTAGCTTGGAATTTTTTAATGCCAAATACTTCTTCAGGCACTTCAATGGTCATGTCTTCTTTTACTTTAACTTGACACCCTAAACGCCAACCTTCCGCAATTTCTTTTCGTGAAAAGTGCGGTGCTTCGGTAGGAAGAATTTCTCCTCCTCCTTCTTTCACAATACACTTACACTGGATACAGGTACCACCTCCACCACAGGCCGATGGTAAAAATATTTTGTTATCACCAAGGGTGGAAAGCAAGGTACTCCCGGATGAAACCTCAACGTCCTTTTCACCATTTATAAAAAGTTTCACAGGTCCAGAAGGCATCAAACGCGCCTTAACGCCTAGCAGCATACCCACCAACAAAAAAGTGATGGCCAAGAAAACAACAATACTCGCAATAATGACAGTAACATCCATAGGGTTATAATTTAATTCCCATAAAACTCATAAAACCAATGGCCATAAGGCCTGTAATAATAAACGTAATGCCTAGTCCACGAAGCGGAGCAGGAATATTTGAATATGCAATTTTTTCACGAATGGCAGCAATGGCCAAAATAGCCAATAGCCAGCCTATACCAGAGCCAAACCCATAAACAGCAGACTCGCCAATAGAAGCAAAACTTTTTTGCTGCATAAATAATGACCCTCCAAGAATGGCGCAGTTAACGGCAATAAGAGGTAAGAAAATTCCCAATGCGCCGTAAAGTGCTGGAGCGAATTTCTCAACAATCATTTCTACCAATTGCACCATGGATGCAATTACGGCAATAAACATGATAAAGCTCAAAAAGCTAAGATCAATGGCAGCATATTCTTCACCCAACCATGACATGGCGCCGGGTTTGAGCAAATAATTATCTAACAAATAGTTAATAGGAACCGTGATGGACAAAACAAAAATAACGGCGAAGCCAAGTCCAACAGCCGTTTTTACGGTCTTGGAAACGGCCAAATAAGAACACATACCTAAGAAATAGGCAAAAATCATGTTCTCAATAAAAATACTTTTTACAAAAAGGTTAACGTAATCCATGGCCTAGTTTTTTTCGATGAGTTTACGGTTACGAGCACGCTGTACCCAAATAATGATTCCGAGCGTAATTAACGCCATCGGTGACAACAACATCAACCCATTGTTCTCATAGCCCATTTCGTACAGGGCATCGGGAATTACTTGAATCCCATAGAGTTTTCCAGAGCCGAAAAGCTCTCTGAAAAAAGCAACAAGAATCAGCATAAAGCCATATCCAGCAGCATTTCCAACGCCATCTAAAAAGGATTTCCAAACGCCATTACCCAAAGCAAAAGCCTCAAGGCGTCCCATTACAATACAGTTGGTTATGATAAGTCCAATAAATATAGAAAGCTGTTTACTCACGTCATACGCATAAGCACGCAGCACTTGATCGACCAAAATTACCATAGATGCAACCACCACAAGCTGAACAATAATTCGGATTCGGTTTGGAATAGCATTCCGTAATAGCGAAACGATAACGTTACTAGCAGCCATTACAGCAATTACAGATAGGGTCATGACAACAGCGGGTTTAAGCTGCACCGTGATAGCCAAGGCAGAGCAAATACCCAATACCTGCACGGTAATGGGATTGTTGTCGTCAAGTGGATCTTTCAATAACGCACGGTTTTTCTTTGAAAAAAGCGGTTCACGCTCTTTGGCTACAAAGAAAATAGCGGGTTTTTTATTTGATTTTGGTTGTGACATAGTTAGTTGTTATACGCAAGGTCTGCGGGTGTTGCTTTTAGATAAGGCAAATAATGTTGCAGACGTTCAATAATCATATCCGAAACACCATCGCCAGTAATGGTTGCGCCCGAAATGGCATCAACCTCGTGGTCGTCTTTATCTGTGTCGTTGGGGTCATTGTTTGTTTTGGAAACACTGATTCCAACCAATTTGCCTGACACATCAAATATTTTTTCTCCTACAAAGCGATCCATAAACCATTGTTGGGTGATTTCAGCACCTAACCCTGCCGTTTCGCCTTTATGATCAAACACTGCTCCTTTGATGGTGTTGCGATCTTCGTCAAGGGCAATGTAGCCCCAAATAGCATCCCAAAGTCCTGAGCCACGAAGTGGTACAATATAATATTTGGATTCTTCAACAGAAGCTACATACAAAGGAAAACGTTGCGTTTCAACGTCTTTTTTGAGTTCTAATGCTAGTTTGACATCAGAAAACGCATCAACGTTTTCATCAACAGTCCCATCGTTGCGGAGGGCTAACTGCTCAACGATATAGTTGTTAAATAATTCCTCTGCTCCTTCTCTATCAGTTTCAACACCAATAGTTGAAAGGATGTTTTGCATTTTTTCTTTGCGTACATTTTCTGACTGAAGATCTTTGAGTGAGCTAGCAGTAAAAGCAAGTACAGAAGCTACTACCAAAACCATGGCAGCAGCAAAACCAAAAGTATAACCGTTCGAATCTCTGTTCATGATGCTGGAGTTAGTGAAGCATTAAGACGTTTTTTGCGTCGTTTGATATTTCCTTCAACCACATAGTGATCAATGGTTGGAGCAAATACATTCATAAGTAATATAGCCAACATTACCCCTTCTGGATAAGCTGGGTTAAATACACGTATTAGGATACAGAAAACACCTACAAGGAGTCCGTAAACCCATTTTCCTTTTGTTGTTTGTGCTGCCGATACTGGATCTGTAGCCATAAACACAACACCAAAAGCAAATCCACCTACAATAAGGTGATTCATCCAGTCAAAGGACATAAGAGCGTTAGCACCCCAAAGATTAAAGAGAAAGGCTGTAGCAGCTGCACCAAGCACACCACCAACCATAATACGCCAACTCCCTACTCCGGTAAGGATTAGGATAGCGGCACCGACCAACACCCAAAGGGTAGACGTTTCGGCTATGGAACCAGGAATAGCACCTACAAACATATCAAACATGGAATAGCTAACATCGTTACCAGCGGCAAGGCTTCCCAATATTGTCTCGCCCGAAATACCATCAACATTACTAGCTTCTGAAACCCACACTTTGTTTCCCGACATATAGGTCGGATATGCAAAAAAGGCAAAAGCACGTGCTGTTAGCGCTGGATTGAGAATATTCATTCCTGTGCCTCCAAAAGCTTCTTTGGCAATAAGCACCGCAAAAGCAACAGAAAGACCAACCATCCAAAGTGGAATATCAACAGGCATGATCATCGGAACCAAAAGCCCCGTAACCAAATACCCTTCGTTAACCTCGTGTCCACGATAAACAGCGAATGCAAATTCAATAGCAAGACCAACTCCGTAGGACACCGCTACCATAGGCATAATCTTTAATGCGCCATGTAGGAGAGCATCCCAAAAAGTAAAGGCGATTCCAGATTGAACAAAATACTGATATCCCGTGTTGTAAACCCCATAAATAAAAGCGGGAAGTAAGGCAATAATCACCGTTACCATGGTCCGTTTTAAATCCACACCGTCGCGAATGTGCGCTCCTTTTTTTGTGGTGTGGTTGGGCACAAATAAAAAGGTGTCAAATGCATTTACAGCAGGGGCAAAACGCTCCCACTTTTGTCCCTTACCAAAGGGTTTTTTTATTGCATCAATGCTACTGCGTAATTTCATATTTAATAACTTAACCTACTTCTTTAATCATCAAATCTAATGCCTCGCGAATAATTGCTTGGGCTTCTATTTTAGAGGTACTGGCATAATCTACTAGCGCAAAATCTTCAGGCGCTACTTCGTAAATTCCAAGACCTTCCATTTTTTCGATATTCTGAGCCATACACTCTTTTAGAAGTTGCATGGGAAAAATATCCATGGGCAATACTTGCTCCATTTCTCCTGTAACCACCAGTGCGCGCTCTTCACCGTTTAAATTGGTGTCTAGCGCATACTTTCGCTTAGGCAATAACCAAGAAAGCGAGGTACGGGACATACTAAAAATCTTACTCCCTGCAAATGGCAACCAACCAAACATACGGTAGTGGTTTCCTTCGGCAAGAACCGTTAGGGTATTGTTGTAAAAACCTAAGTTACCATCTGCATGCGTTGTTGCGCCCGAAAGCGCATCTCCATTAATCACACGAATTTGACCTCCTGCTTGAACACCAGCTTGTTTTAGCAGTGGTGCAACAGCAGCTCCTATGCGTGTTTTGAAATAACTTGGTTCTGAAACAACAGGCCCTGCAACAGCAACCGTTTGTGATGGATCAAAAATACCTGTTGAAAAAAACATTCCAATACGGGCAACATCTACAGGGTTTATGACCCAAACCGTTTCGCCTGCATTTACAGCATCAACGTGATGAACTTGAACACCAACATTTCCAGCTGGATGCTGTCCTTTGAATCGATGCAATTCAACACCTGATACACGTGTTAAAAAAGAATCTTCGTGTGCATCAACGGACACATGTATTTTAGGAGCTAATTTGCCAAGTGCAAGGATTCCGTTTTGAAAATCTTCTTCTTGTGAACTTAACAAAAAAGAAACATCTGCAGCCAAAGGAGCTGTATTAAATCCAGAGATAAAAATAGCCTTTGGCGCATTATCAGGATTTGCGATGATATCGTAAGGACGTTGTTTGATGAATGGCCAACAACCCGATTCCAACAACAGTTTTTTAACATCATCAGCGCTTAACGCATCAAGAGCGGAAATTTTGTGCTTTGTAGTAGTATCTTTACCGTCGGCATCAATTGCAATTGCGAGAATGCGACGCTTAGCACCTCTTTCAATCTGAGTAAGGGTACCGCTTACGGGTGACACAAACTTAATTTCTGGATTCGCTTTTGAATAAAAGACAGGCTGCCCAAGAGCTACTTTTTCGCCTTCTTTAATGAGCATTTTCGGAACGACGCCGTGGAAATCATCAGGGTAGATGACAAAAGCGTTAGACGCTTCGGCGGTTGAAACTTTTCTTTGGGCTTCCCCCTCTAATGGGATCGTTAGGCCTTTACGCAGGGTTATGTCAGCGGACATATAGTGGTTGTTTTTGCAGTGCAAATGTACTATACAAAGCATAAATAATGAAGCCTTATGACGCTTAATTCTATAAATTTATCAACCGTAAAATAGTTTGTTTAACTTTGGCAGAATGAGAGGATAATCAACACATTGATATCCTATCTATAAACACTCCTATGAGAATAAAAAATTGGAATCATTTTATTAAACAAAACCTCATATTTTTATTTGGTTTTCAGCTCGTTATAGGTCAGGGGCTAACTGTTTTATCTCCTCCAGCACACATCAAATCGGTGCTTTTTTATGCTCATGAACAAACCGCTTCGTTGCCAATAGTTCAGCTAAACGAACAAATTACGTTAACGTTTGACGACTTAAATGCCGATGATAGCACCTATTACTACACCATTGAGCGCTATGATGCGGATTGGAACAAGTCCGCCTTATTCAAGGCAGAATACATGGAAGGGTATGATGATCTTCGCATTCAAAACATATCTTATGCAGTAGGAACACTACAATCCTATATTCACTATTCACTAACCCTACCAAACGCTCAAACGCGCATAAAAAAAAGCGGAAATTATATGCTTAATATTTGGGACGCCAACAGAACGCTGGTGCTTCAAAGAAGGTTTGTGGTTGTTCAAAACACGGCTGCCGTTGGCGTACGGGTGCAACGCTCCCAACGACTTGAAGACATTCAAACGCATCAAAGCGCACAGTTCAGCGTAAGTTTAGAAGGGTTAAATGTGCGATTGCCCGAAAAACAAATAAAGATTTTTCTTGTTCAAAATCAACGTTGGCAAAGCTGGCGGTCGGCTGGAACAGCGACCTATAATCTAAACAACAAACTGGAATTTAATTACAAACCCGAAACGCTTTTTGCTGCAGGTAATGAATATTTCTTTTTTGACACCCAAGACATAAGAAGCGGTGGCGGTAATGTTGCCTATGTTCGCCGCGACGATCTATTTGTTTCTGTATTAACACCCCAATGGGTCCGATCAGGTAGACCATACACCTATGCTCCAGACATAAATGGTGACTTTCGCATCAATACGTTTCAGGGAGCTAACCCACATACCGAATCCGATTACAGCAAGGTCGTGTTCTCGCTTTTTGCAGAAGATTTTTTGTTTGACGGTCAGCATTATGTTGTTGGAGATTTTAACCAACACAATAAAGCAGAAGAAAATAAATTGACATACAACCCCGATACGGGTCGTTTTGAGGTGGAGTTGGTGCTCAAGCAAGGCATCTACAATTACAAATTTGCAAGCCAAGACAATGAAGGCACACCTTATGACAACCTTATTTCGGGAAATTATTGGCCTACAGAAAACAATTATTGGGTATTGGTTTTTTACAGGCCGCTAGGCGCACGCTGCGATGAGCTTATTGCTGTTGGAAACGCTAATTCCAAAGACATTGGATTATAGATAAAATCATTACCTTTATGCCTATGATTCAGCAAGTAACGCAAGGCATACGGATTTCAGTGAATGCTTTTTTTGAAGGCACCTACTTCAAAGACTACCGCTTGCATTATTCTTTTGGCTATCGGATATCTATTTCAAATCAAGGGAAAGATACCGTTCAGCTTCAGTCAAGAAATTGGAAAATTTTTGATTCTTTAAGGGCTACATCTATTGTGAATGGAGAGGGAGTAGTTGGCAAAAAACCGGTTATCAAGCCTGGACAAGTGTATAGCTATCAATCGGGTTGCTTGCTTAGCTCGCCCATTGGTGCAATGCAAGGACATTACAACATGATCAACTTGGCAACAACAAAAAAATTCCGTGCTTACATTCCAAAATTTGAACTCAGCCCACCCTTCGCACTAAATTAATTCCTAAATGTTTTGTTATGGAAAATGGTTTTTTCTCAGTTCCTAAAGCGGTTAATGAGCCCGTTCTTACCTATCTAAAAAACAGCCCTGAACGCAAAGAGGTACTCGAAACATACAAAGAACTTTATCACAGTAAGGTTACCATTCCCCTTTATATTGGCAGTGAAAAAATAATCACCAAAAAGCAGGCAAACATAGCACCTCCGCACGACCATCAGCACACTTTGGGATCGTACAGCCTAGCATCGGAGTCGCACGTACGTGATGCTATTGCTGCGGCACTTAGCACTAGAAAGGCATGGGAAAACACCTCTTTTGAACACCGTGCGGCCGTTTTTTTAAAAGCTGCTGATCTTATAGCAGGACCTTATCGTGCCAGAATAAATGCAGCCACCATGCTAGCGCAATCCAAAAATATTTTTCAAGCCGAGATTGATGCTGCCTGTGAGTTTGCTGATTTTTTAAGATTTAATGTAACATTTGCTTCAGATATTTACACCCAACAGCCCATTCAGGGGTCAGGTGTTGTTAACCGACTTGAATATCGCCCACTAGAAGGGTTTGTATATGCTGTTACTCCTTTTAATTTTACCGCTATTGCAGGGAACTTATGTGCTGCCCCAGCGCTTATGGGTAATGTGGTTGTATGGAAGCCTAGCGATTATCAAATGTTTTCTGCTAAAATTATCATGGATATTTTTGAAGAAGCGGGAGTTCCCACTGGTGTAATCAACCTTGTTTCGGGAGATCCAAAAATGATTTCAGACATCGCACTGGCGCATCCCAACTTTGCAGGTTTGCATTTTACGGGGTCAACCGAAATATTCAAACACTTATGGCAACAGATTGGCAACAATCTATCCACCTATCAAAACTACCCAAGAATTGTTGGAGAAACAGGTGGTAAAGACTTTATTTTTGCGCACCAAAGCGCGGCTATCCCAACACTAATAACGGCCATAACGCGCGGTGGATTTGAATACCAAGGCCAAAAGTGTTCTGCGGCTTCTCGCATTTACCTACCTGCCTCTATTGCTGATGAAGTAATTGCCGGCGTTATAAAAAATATCAAAAGCTTTTCGATTGGCACCCCCGAAGACATGAACAATTTTATTACCGCAGTTATTCATGAAAAGTCATTTGACAAGCTGGTGCATTTTATTGAGCAGGCTAAACTTGATGAAGATGTTGAGGTGTTGGTTGGTGGAACCTACGACAAAAGCAAGGGGTATTTTGTGCATCCTACGCTACTTAAAACAAACAATCCACACTACACGACCATGGAAACGGAATTATTTGGTCCTGTAGTTACCGTATACGTGTATGACGACAAGGATTGGGAAAGTACCTTAGGACTAGTCAACACGACTTCAGTATATGGTTTAACAGGAGCTGTTATTGCGCAAGATAGGATGTTTATTGAAGCGGCAGCTAATAGGTTACGCCATGCAGCAGGAAATTTTTACATCAATGACAAACCAAGTGGCGCGGTTGTAGGGCAACAACCATTTGGCGGCAGTCGTGCTTCTGGAACAAACGACAAGGCAGGGTCAGCATTAAATTTGCTGCGCTGGGTTTCGCCAAGGCTCATTAAAGAAACATTGGTTCCGGCTACAGACTATCGTTACCCATATATGGATTAAAGCGGTACATGCACCACTTTCTTTGTTTCAAAAAAAGCGTCCTCAAAATGATCACCCAAAGCATAGCTTGCTGCTTTTGGGAAAGGGGCAAGTTCCTCAGTCAAATCACCCCCTTTTAAATAGAGTATACCGTTAGCGAGTGTGTGGTTGCTATCGGGATTTATTTTATCCTGTACCCACGGAACAAAACGCTCCATACGCGTTACCGCCCTACTGACAACAAAATCAAAGGTGCCTGCAACGTCCTCGGCGCGTTTGTGGTAGGCTTTTACATTTGTCAGCGCAAGGGCTGCTGCTACCGCTTGAACAACTTTAACTTTTTTACCAATGGAATCCACCAAAGTAAACTGGGTGTCGGGAAACATAATCGCAAGTGGAATACCAGGGAAACCACCCCCAGTTCCTACATCCAATACTTGAGCCTGTGATTTAAATGTCTGAAGGGTAGCAATACCAAGCGAATGCAATACATGACGGGTGTAAAAATATTCCATATCCGTTCGAGAAATTACATTGATCCGCTGATTCCATGCGTCATAAAGCGGTTTGAGTTGCTCAAACTGTTTTTGTTGTTGAATACTTAATGCTGGGAAGTATTCTGTGATAGATTTATCCATAAGTTCTGACAAAAATACGGAAGCTGTTCATTAAAATGTTATGGTTGTTGTAAACCAACGATTATATTTGCCAAAATTTTAATCATGAGTCATCCATTATCGGAACGCATCAAAAGTTTACCTGCATCAGCAACATTGGCCATGGCTGCCAAAGCACGAGAGTTAAAAAACGAAGGAAAAGATATCATTGGCCTAAGTTTAGGAGAGCCTGATTTCAACACCCCTGACTTTATCAAAGAAGCTGCTGTTGAGGCCATTAACGCTGACTATAATAGCTACACTCCCGTTGATGGGTATGCCGAATTAAAGGAGGCTATTTGTACGAAATTTAAGCGTGATAACGGATTGGAATATGCGTCAAATCAAATTGTTGTTTCTACCGGTGCTAAGCAATCTATTGCAAATGTAGTTCAAGTACTTATCAACCCAGGTGATGACGTACTTTTGGTGGCACCGTATTGGGTAAGCTATTCGGCTATGGTCATCCTTGCTGAAGGAAATCCTATTGAAATTCGCTCTGGAATTGAGACTGATTTTAAAATCACTGCAGAACAACTAGCTGCAGCCATTACACCAAAGACCAAACTGGTGATGCTCAATTCGCCCAACAATCCAAGCGGATCTATGTACACCAAAGAAGAATACGAAGCCTTGGCAGCTGTATTGGAGCAACATCCAGACATTTATGTACTTTCAGATGAAATTTATGAACACATCCATTACGACAATGCAACCCCGTTTAGTTTTGCGGCGATTCCAAGCATGTATGACAGGACCATCACTGTAAATGGTTTGGCAAAAGCCTTTGCCATGACGGGTTGGAGAATAGGGTACTTAGGTGGTCCAGCATGGATAGCAAAAGCATGTACCAAAATTCAAGGGCAGGTTACCAGTGGCACAAACTGTATTGCCCAACGTGCAGCCATTACGGCGGTTCAAGCACCTGTTGGCAAAATCAAATACATGGTAGATGAATTTGATTTCCGTCGCAAGCGTATTATTGAATTGCTTGAAGATATTGAAGGCTTTGAGGTAAATGTTCCCAAAGGTGCGTTTTATGTTTTCCCTGATATTTCTTCTTTTTTCGGGAAAAAATTAAATGGAAAACAGATTGAAAACGCTTCTGATTTTGCGATGTACCTTCTAGAAGAAGCAAACGTAGCTACGGTTACAGGTGATGCTTTTGGATGCCCTAACAACATCCGTATTTCGTATGCGGCTTCACTTGAAGAAATCGAAGAAGCTATCAGACGAATACGCGTTGCTGTTAGTTAGTGGTTACGCCAAAAATAAGGAGTAAATAGAATTAGAACTGTAAAAAGTTCAAGTCTTCCTAAGAGCATAAGCAACGAGCACCAATACTTACCTAAGTTTGGCAATGAAGAAAAAGTAGTTGCAGGACCTACATCGCCTAAGCCTGGCCCAACATTACCAAGCGAGCTTGCTGCGGCTCCAATGGCAGAAACGAAGTCTAAGCCTAAGGCGCTAAGTACGCCAGCCCCAATAATAAAAAGAATCATGTACAAGATGAAAAAAGCTAAAACATGATAAACTATGGATTGCTCTATGGTGAGTTTGTTCATGCGCACCATTAATATGGCGTTAGGGTGTAAGGCGCGTTTGAATTCTAATAAACCATTTTTGATAAGGATTAAATGGCGCATAACCTTTACACCTCCTGACGTAGAGCCCGTGGACCCACCCAAAAACATCAATCCAAAAAACAGCATGGTAATTAAAGGCGTCCACGCTGTAAAATCGGCAGTTACTAGTCCTGTGGTGGTGATAACAGCCACGACCTGAAACAAAGCATGTCGAAAAGATTGTTCCCAAGCAGCAAACATAGTTGTGTCCGCTGAGCTGTATGCACCTTGCTCTAAAATAGCTATCATGACTATAAAGACAAACGCAGCAATAAATACTGTATACCAACGAAATTCGGTGTCGCTCCAAATACGTCTAAACTTCCCTTTTATGGCGTAATAAAGCAATACAAAATTACTTCCAGCCAAAATCATAAAAAAGACTGTAATGTATTGGATTTGTGGCATGCTGTTCCAGTGTCCTATACTTGCGTTCTTGGTAGAAAATCCTCCCGAAGCCATGGTACTCATGGCATGGTTAATGGCATCAAAGAGTGGCATTCCAGATAAGAAAAGCAATAGGGCATTGGCAAAGGTTAACCCAACATAGATGAGCCACAAGCGTTTGGCGGTATCGCTAATACGTGGATGTAGTTTATCGCCACCCAAAACGGGTGCTTCCGCACTAAACAACTGCATACCACCAATGCCAAGCAAGGGTAATATGGCAATGGCCAAGACAATTATTCCCATACCTCCCATCCAATGGGTGAGTGAACGCCAAAGCAAAATACTCTTTGGCAACGCTTCAATATCATCTAGTATGGTAGCCCCTGTGGCCGTATAGCCTGACATGGTCTCAAACAATGCATCTGTAGTGGACAAAATAGTTCCAGTAAAAAGATAGGGGAACATCCCAAAAAGCACCATCGTAAGCCAGCCGAAGGTTACAATCACATAGCCCTCGCGCTTTTTGATTTCTTTTCGGTGCCCTGTGGTAAGTCCCATAGCCAAGCCACCAACAACAATGTTAAGCAATAAGGCTTTGAGCATCCCACCCGTTATACCATCGTTTTGGAAATAACTAAAGAGTGTCGTAATTCCCATAAAAATGGAATTGAACAGCAACAGCAATCCCAAAAAGTGTACAATAAGTTTAAGGTTAAATCCTTTCATGGCTTACAAGAAAAGTTGTTCTACCCTACTGATAGATTGCGGCAAGCAACAAACCAAAACAAGGTCACCTTTTTCTACCACAAAATCACCAAGAGCAATTACGCCAATACCATTGCGGATTACACCACCAATAGTTGCCGTTTTGGGGAAATCTAAATCCTTAATTGCCTGTCCTATTACTTTGGCAGATGCCTTAACTTTGAATTCCAAAATTTCGGCATCCATATTATTGAGTTTGGCCAAATCTACTACCTCACCCCTTCTAATATATCGGAAAATAGTATTTGCTGTAAGCATCTTTTTGTTGACCAAAGTGTCTACACCAATGGATTTGGTGAGGTCAAAATAATCCATATTTTCAATAAGTGCTATAATTTTTGGCACTTGCTTCGACTTTGCCATAAGACAAGACATGATGTTGGTTTCCGCATCATTGGTAACCCCTAAAAACGCATCCATCTCATCTAAGTTCTCTTCTAACAAAAGCTCTACATTACGTCCATCACCATGAATAATAAGCGTATCGGGAAGGCGTTCTGCCATATCAATGGCACGTTCTTTATCAAGTTCAATAAGTTTTACGTTGATTCCTCGATTACAGAGGTCTTCAGCGGTTTTCAAACCTACACGACCTCCACCTAAAATCATGACATTTTTAATCTTGTTTTTTACTTCTCCCGTAAGGCTATACAATTCAGATACGCCTTGGGGGAGTGTGGTAAAGTACACTTGATCAGCTTTTTCAAAGCAAGTGTCCCCTCTAGGAATAATGGTACTTTGTGATTCCACGCGTTTTATGGCAATGGGCATAAAGTGAACACCAGGGAAAACAGCAGCAGCTTCACGAACAGATTTACCAATAAAAGGTGCTTCGTCTTCAAGCGTAGTGCCCATCATGGTTAAGGCACCATTTTCAAACTCGTGGCTGTTTTCGAAAGCAGATTGGTGAATAAGCAGTTGGATTTCTTCTGCAGCTAATTCTTCAGGAGATACCAACTCATCAATACCGAGTGATTTAAAATCAACATCATCCTTGTATTTCTCAAAATCAATATCGGTAACACGTGCTATGGTTTGTTTGCACCCCAACTGTTTTGCCAACAGGCAACACATCAGATTAGTCGTTTCTGAGGGGGTGACGGCAATCATCATATCTGCTTGATCAACTCCAGCTAATTTAAGTGTAGCCAAAGCAGAAGGATCTCCCTTCACCGCGCGGATATCAAGATTGTTGTCAGCATAATTTAAAAGCTCTTTGTCTGCGTCAATAAGTGTAATGTCTTGTGCCTCAAACGAAAGTAATTTGGCCAAGTGAAACCCTATATCGCTAGCGCCAGCGATGATAATATTCATCTGTTAAAGAAATTATATGCTGCAAATATAGAAAGATTCTGTTCTGTTTATCTAAAACTGCTTCGACAGATTATAGCTACCTTTGCAAACTATGAGTAAAAATGTGACGCCATACAGCGATTCTGACCTCTCTAAAAAGGAGCAGGTAACCATGATGTTTGATCGAATTGCCAAAAAATACGACAACCTTAATCGCGTACTATCCTTAGGGCTTGACAGGGGATGGCGAAAAAAACTTGTTCGACATGTACGTGATCAACAAGCGCAAGACCTTTTAGATGTTGCAACCGGAACTGGCGATGTAGCCATTGCGCTAAGCAAGATTCCAAATGTAAAGATTAACGCCGTTGATTTATCCACACAAATGCTTGCCGTTCAAGCAAAGCAACTAGATAAACTCAAGCTTAATGACCGCATTACGCTAGGGGTTGCAGATGCTGAGCAATTGCCTTTTGAAACGCAATTTGATGCTGTAACTGTTGCGTTTGGAATTCGAAATTTCGCCAATCTTGACAAAGGTCTTTCAGAAATGTATCGCGTTCTACGATCAAACGGCTGTTTATATATACTCGAAACTTCAAGACCCAAAAAATTTCCCATGAAGCAAGCGCATTTTCTAATGTCTCGGGTGCTGATACCAACACTAGGAAAACTTTTTGCCGAAGACAAAGGTGCATATGCATATCTGGGGGAATCGGCTGCTCACTTTCCTGACGGTGACACAATGTGCAATAAATTACGCAAAATTGGGTTTTCTAAAGTAATGCACAACCCCTTAACTGGAGGCGTGGTTACCTTGTATAGTGCTCAAAAATGAATCTAAACTATTTATTCTTTTCTTTTCTTTTTTTTATAGCCGCATCATTGCCATTACATGGGCAATTTAAAGATGTTGAAAATCTAAAAGAAGATGATTTAAAAACGCTTCGGTTTGGGTATTACCTGAGTTTAAATGCTGTTGGAGCAAAAATGGAATATTCACCCACACCCTCGGGTACTCCTTTCCGTATTGGGATAACACCTAAACCAAGTTTTGATGTGGGGTTATTGGCTGATTTAAGAATAAATGAGTTTTTAAACCTCCGCTTTCATCCTGGGGTTGCGTTTATAGAGCGTGATATAACCTTTCCGTTTTCAGAAGAAAATCCACTTTTTACCAAAGCTTTAATTGAGCGAAATGTAAAATCCAACTACGTCCGCTTACCCTTAGGAATCAAACTCAACACCAGGCGCATGCGTAACATACGACCGTTTTTTATGGGGAGCATGTCATACAACATCAACATCACAAGTGAAGAAAAAAATAGCGAAGACAACGAGTCGGGTACGTTTCGTATGAAAAGCAACATGTATGCTTGGGAATTTGCTTTTGGCACCGATTTTTACTTACCCTATTTTAAGTTTACAACATCGATACACGGGTTGTTTGCCTTGAGTAACGAGTTTGTTCCAGATAAAAATCCAACGAGCGTATACACACAGTACATAAGCAGCATGAAAACTCGTGGTGTTTTTCTAAGGTTTACTTTCGAATAGCCCTCCTTTTCGAGTATACTCACTTAAAACGATAGCTGTTACCATTGCTACATTCAAGCTTTCAGCTGCTGGATTCCCAAGTGAAGGTATCCTAATATTATGATCAACATGGGAAGCTACAGCTTCTGAAATTCCTTGTCCTTCATTTCCCAGAACAAAAACAGCGAGGCTTGGCAGTGCGGCTTTATACATGTTTTCTCCTTTAGCACTCGTTCCAACCGCTATAAGATTATGCTTCAAGAACATCTCAGGTAAATTGCCATAATGCACGTGAACGTTTGCCAAAGATCCCATACTGGCTTGTACCACCTTTGGATTGTAACAATCTACCGTATCCAAAGAGCAAAGTATATGTTGAACACCAAACCAATCACACAGTCGAATAATTGTTCCTAAATTTCCAGGGTCACGTATGCCGTCAAGTGCTATATTGATGTTTTGGACTGCAAACGCTTGAGGTTTTGGAAGTGTAAAAGCGGCCCAAAGCTGCGGAGGTGTTGTCAAGTTACTCAACTTTTTCATGTCCGAAGCACTAATGATTGCTGCTGAGACATTGTGTATTAGTTGAGGCTCAAGGCTAAAACAATACGCCATTTCAAACCCGTGGGCATAAAATGTTTCAATGGCTTTTCTTCCTTCAACTGCAAAAAAACCACGCTGTTGACGAAATTTTTTTTGCCCTAATTGTGCTAACTGCTTTAGTACGTTTTTGCTAACCATGTATTTGGTGTATTTTTGAGGTTTACAACTTTTTTGTTGACCACACGATTTTCAAAAATAATAGGTTTTAGTGTGCTTTTAGGCATCACAGTAGGATGTTCTGTCAATCGGAACTTGCCTGAGGGGGCTGTATTGTTACAAAAAAACAAAGTAATTGTTGATGATAAAGCTGCTGTTGATTCGGTTTTCAACATCGTTCATCCCAGTCCAAATAATCGTTTTTTAGGCATTCCGTTTGGATTATTATTACACCAATCTGCCAAAGACAGTACGGATGTATCTTTCGAAAATTGGCTTACAAAAAAACCAAATCGCAAGAAAAGAATGAATGCTATTTGGTCTGAGAAGCAGGTTTTGAAAATGAAAGACTACAAAAAACGATTTCAAGAATGGAAAAAAAGAACGGGGGAACCACCTGTCCTTACAGATTCAACGAGCACTGCCATAAACGCCCAAAACTTAAATGCTTTTTTTTCTAACGAGGGCTATTTTAATGCAGCTGTAAGCACAGACACCGTAACCCATCGTCGTAAAGCCAAAGTAACCTATAGTGTAGCTACAAACACGCCTTATATCTTAGACAGTATACGCACCAACATTCAAAGCCCTGTGCTGGATTCCATTTATGTAGCCAACAAGACACAGAGCAAACTTAAAGATGGTGATCGTTTTCGTACATCGTCTTTTGAGCAAGAAAGAAACAGGTTGTTTTCATTGTTTAGAAATGCAGGCGTTTATCCTTTTCAGCTAAATTCCGTAGATTTTAATGTTGGTGTTGATTCAACTGGAACAGATTACCGCTTACCTGTTCAACTCAATATTCGAAATTATATCGAAAATCAAGGAGGTATTCCTGTACAAAAAGAATACAAAATAGCACGTATGAACAAGGTACAGGTACTATTAGGGAAAGCTGGAAACACAGGAAATGAGGCTTATGATTCCATTGGTATTTATGATGATATGGTCATTTTGAGTCAGGGTAAGTTAAAGTATAATCGAAAACTTCTTCGAGAGTCCATTGCGTTCGAAACCAACGAGCCCTACAGCGATATATCGCGCAGCAAAACCCTAAAACAACTTAACCGATTACAAAGTTTTGACTATCCTACCATTAGGTATCAATACGCCAATGAGGAAGAAACGCTTTTGGATGCTTCTATTTATTTGATGCCAAAAAAACAATATTCGCTTGATTTTGCTTTGGATGTCACGCAATCAAATATTCTCAAAAGAGGAATTGCGTTCAGTTCTGGCTTAAGTGTGTTAAATGTTTTTCGAGGTGCAGAAACCTTAGAACTGGGCGCAAGAGGATCGTTTGGCAGGTCGGCTGATGTTGCTATTTCTGAATATAGTTTTGATGTCCAACTTCGTGCTCCGCAGTTTTTATTACCCTTGAGTAGAAAAATAAATAAACAAGAAATTGCGCCCTTAACAATACTTAGAGCTGGACTGGGATCACAAGAGAATATTGGGTTGGACAAACAAAGTCTTACAGGGGGCATTCAGTACCAATGGACGACCAAAGAAAACCGAAGATGGACCTTTTCTCTTGTTGATGTCGAGTTTGTCAACAACGAAAACAAAGCGAATTATTTTGGGGTTTACACCAATGCCTATGGCGAGCTTAACGACATTGCATTAGACACCAATACAAACCCTAGCTATTTATCAAATGATAGGCTTATTATCCCCCAGGGAGCACAGTCCTTTATTAACGACGTATTGGGTGGGAATACTGCAATAGCATTGACTGATCCCGCTTATCAACGGGTACAGCGAATAGAGGAGCGCAAAAGAAGGCTAACGCAGAACAATTTAATTTTCAGCTCAGGAATTCAATATTTTAATTCATCAAAAAGTGGAATTTTTGATCGAACATTTTCGCAATTCCGAGCCAACCTATCTTGGTCAGGTAACCTTTTACAGCGCTTAGCAAAATCACTTGATTGGAAGCAAGAAGATGGGCAGTATCTATTGTTTGACGTACCGTTTAGTCAATTTATAAAATTAGAAAGTGACTTTGTCAAGCATTGGGAGGTTAGCGACAACCAAGTAGTGGCCTTTCGTGCTTTCGCAGGAGCAGCTATTCCTTATGGCAATGCAGATAACATTCCTTTTAATCGTTCTTTTTTTGCTGGTGGTGCATATGACAATAGAGCATGGGAAGTGTATCGTTTGGGCCCAGGTTCCAGTAACACGGGTAATGAATTTAATGAAGCCAACATGAAGTTGTCATTAAATGTTGAATATCGGTTTGATGTAATCGGGGCTTTTAAGGGAGCCTTGTTTATCGATGCAGGAAATATTTGGAATGTAGCGGATAACGTTGAAGAACCTGCTCGACGATTTGATGGTTTTCGCGACTTAGATGAGCTAGCGGTAGGAACTGGCTTCGGATTTAGATATGATTTTGGTTTGTTTTTACTTCGGTTAGATATGGGCTTTAAAACGCACAATCCTGTCTTGCCAAAAGGAAATCGCTGGGACTGGAATTACCAACTAAAAAATGCCAATCCAACACTTGGTATAAATTATCCTTTTTAGGCACCATATTGTTTGCTACTTTTGTTGCACCAACTAAAACTAACAAAATGTCACATTCCATTAAAGCCGGTGTAGCAACCGGAAATGAAGTTCAAGAAATTTTTGCCTTGGCAAAATCCAAACAATTTGCGCTCCCAGCTGTAAACGTTATTGGATCTAATTCAACGAACGCTGTTCTAGAGACTGCAGCAAAATTAAATGCTCCCGTTATCATTCAATTCTCAAACGGAGGAGCGCAATTTAATGCAGGTAAAGGACTTTCAAATGAAAACCAACAAGCAGCCATTGCAGGAGCTGTAGCTGGTGCTAAACACGTTCATCAAATGGCCGAGCTATATGGCGTACGTGTAATTCTGCACACCGATCACGCAGCCAAAAAACTACTTCCTTGGATTGACGGCCTTCTTGACGCAAGTGAAAAAAACTTCGCTGAAACAGGGAAACCACTATTTAGCTCTCACATGATTGACCTTTCGGAAGAACCGATTGAGGAAAATATTGAAATCTGTAAGACGTATTTAAAGCGCATGGCTAAAATGGATATGACCCTAGAAATTGAATTAGGTGTTACTGGAGGCGAAGAAGACGGAGTTGACAATACTGATATTGACAGCTCAAAACTTTACACCCAACCTGAAGAGGTTGCTTTTGCTTTTGAAGAGCTATCTAAAATAAGCCCTCGCTTTACAATCGCAGCTGCTTTTGGAAACGTTCATGGTGTTTACAAGCCTGGAAAT
Organism: uncultured Flavobacteriaceae bacterium; assembly: GCA_938092005.1. Classification (GTDB taxonomy): domain Bacteria; phylum Bacteroidota; class Bacteroidia; order Flavobacteriales; family Flavobacteriaceae; genus UBA7446. The sequence continues at coordinate 121,362 of CALKOU010000007.1, forward strand.
GTTGTCTTAACACCAAAAATCTTAAAAAACTCACAAGCATTTGTAAGCGAAAAATATGGGGTGGCGCCTAATACCATTGACTTTGTATTTCATGGCGGATCTGGATCAACAGTTGAAGAAATAAGAGAAGGTATTAGCTATGGTGTTGTTAAAATGAATATCGACACCGATATGCAATATGCATTTATGTCAGGAATCCGAGACTATGTACAAGAGAAATCGGAATACCTACAGCAACAAATAGGAAATCCTGAAGGGAATGATGTTCCCAACAAAAAATACTATGATCCACGCGTTTGGTTGCGCGAAGGGGAAAAAGCATTTATTGCGCGTCTTGAACAAGCTTTCCAAGACTTAAACAACATCAACACACTCTAGTTTCTAGGGTTTTATATATTTGATAAAATTCTCAACATATGGCGTGGTTTAAACGAACCGAAAAAGGAATACAAACACAAACCCACGAGAAAAAAGATACGCCTCAAGGGTTATGGTACAAATCTCCTACTGGAAAGATTGTAGATACAGAACAACTAGCAGAAAATTTCTACGTTTCTCCAGAAGACGGTTACCACGTTCGTGTTGGAAGCAAAGAGTATTTCGAAATGCTATTTGACGACAATGAATTTAAAGAGTTAGATGCAAAACTTAAATCTAAGGATCCACTAAAATTTGAGGACACCAAGACCTATAAAGACCGCATTAAAGTTGCACAGAAAAAAACCAAACTCAACGATGCGGTTAGAGCTGCTGTTGGACGTTCAAATGGAAATGAGTTGGTTGTGGCGTGTATGGATTTTTCGTTCATTGGAGGATCTATGGGGTCGGTTGTTGGAGAAAAAATTTATCGCGCGGCGGATTATGCGTTGAAAAAGAAACTTCCTTTTTTGATGATTTCAAAATCGGGAGGGGCACGTATGATGGAAGCCGCTTTTTCGCTTATGCAGATGGCAAAAACTTCGGCTAAACTCGCACAGCTTGCAGATGCTAAAATCCCATATATTTCGCTATGTACAGACCCAACAACGGGAGGTACTACAGCTTCATTTGCCATGCTTGGTGACATTAATATCTCTGAACCTGGTGCATTGATTGGTTTTGCGGGCCCTAGGGTTGTAAAAGATACCACTGGACAAGATCTACCAGATGGTTTTCAAACAGCTGAGTTTTTACAAGAACACGGTTTTTTGGACTTTATCACACACCGTAAAGACTTGAAAAAGAATATTAATCTTTATCTCGATTTGATTTTAAATCGGCCGATTTCTAAGCTGGCGTAGTTTCAACCAATTATTGTCTTATATTTGCAGCCTTCGAGAACGTCTCGAGTTCGCATAAAAATCATTTACAATAATATTGGCATGTCATTAAATAAAGAAGATAAAGCAGCAATTTTCAAAAAGTACGGAACCTCTGAAAAAGATACTGGAAGTACAGAAGGACAAATTGCATTGTTCACAAAACGTATCAACGACCTAACAGGGCACTTGAAAAAAAATCATAAAGATTACAATACAGAGCGTTCGTTAGTCATGTTGGTAGGTAAACGAAGAAGTCTTTTAGACTATTTAAAAGATAAAGATATCGAGCGCTACCGTTCCTTGATTAAGGAATTGGGCATTCGTAAGTAAGCACATAAAAGCATCCGCATCATACCGGCTTTTCATAGGGTATCTACGACCACAACACAACAACACAGATACTAATTTAAAATTGAAAACGTATGATACCCAATGTACATACCTCGACCATTGACTTAGGCGATGGTCGCACTATTACCCTAGAAACAGGCAAGCTTGCTAAGCAAGCAGACGGCTCTGTTGTCGTTCGAAGCGGCAACTGTATGCTATTGGCAACCGTAGTTTCGGCACGCCAAGCTTCACCCGTTGATTTTCTTCCTTTAACGGTTGATTATCGTGAAAAATTTGCTGCCGCAGGACGATTCCCAGGTGGCTTCTTTAAGCGTGAAGCAAGACCTAGCAACGAAGAAATCTTAACAATGCGTTTGGTTGACCGCGTATTGCGTCCACTTTTCCCAAAAGACTATCACGCAGAAACGCAATTGATGATTCAATTGATGTCACATGACGAAAACGTGATGCCTGACGCACTAGCAGGTTTAGCTGCATCTACCGTAATTCAGCTATCTGACATTCCGTTTGAATGTCCTATTTCTGAAGTTCGTGTAGCGCAGATAGACGGAAAATTTATCGTCAACCCGAGCAAAGAACAACTCAAAGAATCCAATGTGGACATCATGATTGGTGCGAGTGCAGACTCGGTAACCATGGTTGAAGGTGAGTTTGACGAAGTTTCTGAAGAAGTCATGGCAGATGCTATCCGCTTTGGTCACGAAGCAATCAAAAAGCAAATTGCTGCTCAAATAGAACTTGCAGAAGCGGTTGGTAAAAAAGAAACACGTGAATACGAAGCAGAAGATAGCGATGAAGCATTGCAACAAAAAATTCATGATTTCTCTTATCAAAAATGTTATGACATTGCCAAAGAAGGCAGCTCAAAACAAGAACGAGGCGTAGCGTTTGGAGAAGTAAAGGATGCACTGCTAGCCACTTTTTCTGAAGAAGAACTTGAAGAAAAAGGGAAACTCATCAGTAAATATTTTGGCAAGGCCCAAAAAGAAGCGGTTCGTGAGTTGGTTCTTAGTGAAGGTGTTCGTCTTGACGGGCGTCAAACAACTGACATCAGACCTATATGGTGTGAGGTAGATTATTTACCCTCAACACATGGTTCGTCTGTATTTACAAGAGGGGAAACGCAAGCACTTGCTACCGTAACCCTTGGAACTTCAAGAGAAGCAAATGTTATTGACTTACCAACAGCGCAAGGAGAAGAAAATTTCTACTTGCACTATAACTTCCCTCCTTTTTGTACGGGAGAGGCACGTCCATTAAGAGGTACGTCAAGAAGAGAAGTTGGTCACGGAAACTTGGCACAACGCGCCCTTAAAAAGGTAATGCCAGATGATTGTCCATACACAGTACGTGTGGTTTCAGAAGTATTGGAATCTAACGGTTCTTCTTCGATGGCAACGGTTTGTGCAGGTACTATGGCACTAATGGATGCTGGGGTTCAAATTTCAAACCCTGTTTCTGGAATTGCAATGGGACTTATTTCAGACGGCGAGCGTTTTGCCGTATTATCTGACATTTTAGGAGATGAAGATCACCTTGGCGATATGGACTTTAAAGTAACCGGAACTGAAAACGGGATTACGGCTTGCCAAATGGACATCAAAATCAAAGGACTCCCTTATGATATTTTGATTCAGGCGTTAAAACAAGCGCGTGATGGTCGTTTACATATTTTAGGGAAACTTACAGATACTATTGACGCTCCGGCTGTGGATGTAAAAGAACACGCGCCAAAAATGGTGATGCGTACCGTTCCTAACGAATATATTGGTGCAATTATCGGTAGTGGTGGTAAAGTAATTCAAGAACTACAGAAAGAAACCAACACCACAATTGTTATCAACGAAGATCCTGATACTGGAGAAGGTATCGTGGAAATTTTAGGCACAGGCGCAGAAGGAATCGATCAAGTTCAAGCACGAATTGATGCGCTTATGTTCAAACCTGAAGTAGGTGAAGTATATGAAGTACAGGTCATCAAAATTTTAGAGTTTGGTGCTGTAGTAGAATATACCGACGCTCCTGGAAACGAAGTATTGCTTCACGTTAGTGAATTGGCATGGGAACGCACCGAAAACGTTACCGATGTGGTAAACATGGGTGATGTATTTGATGTAAAATACTTTGGTCTAGATCCTCGTACAAGAAAAGAAAAAGTGTCTAAAAAAGCGCTTTTAGAAAAACCCGAAGGTTATGTTGAGCGTAAGCCAAGACCAGGTGGTAATGACCGCAGAAGAAATGGCGGCAACAACCGTAGACCAAAACGAGACTAAACACATCTCGTAGAATTATAGAAATCCGCTAAAAATATTTTTAGCGGATTTTTTTTTGTTTTTATGTAACCTATGGCACACAATAAACGTATAACACATATCATCCTTACAATTCAAAGCAAATGAGACAGTTAAAAATCACCAAGCAGGTTACCAACCGTGAAACGGCTTCCCTAGATAAATATCTTCAAGAAATAGGTAAAGTTGATCTGATTACTGCCGAAATCGAGGTTGAATTGGCACAACGTATTAAAGCTGGTGACCAAATTGCCTTGGAAAAACTGACCAAAGCTAACCTTAGGTTTGTGGTCTCGGTTGCAAAACAATATCAAAATCAAGGGCTTACCCTACCCGATCTTATCAACGAAGGAAACTTAGGCCTTATCAAAGCTGCAAAACGTTTTGATGAAACACGTGGGTTTAAGTTTATTTCTTATGCGGTATGGTGGATTCGCCAATCTATTTTACAGGCCTTAGCAGAACAATCACGAATTGTACGTTTACCCCTAAATAAAATTGGATCGATTAACAAAATCAACAAGACCTACGCTTTCTTGGAGCAAGCTCACGAACGTGTGCCCTCGGCTGAAGAAATTGCTAAGGAATTGGACATGACCGTTTCGGACGTTAAAGAATCCATGAAAAACTCAGGGCGTCACGTATCTATGGATGCGCCGCTTGTTGAGGGGGAAGACTCAAACTTATACGATGTATTGCGAAGTGGTGAGTCTCCAAACCCTGACAGAGAGCTCATGCACGAATCGTTACGAACAGAGATTGAGCGTGCACTAGAAACCCTAACCCCTAGAGAAGCTGATGTAGTGCGCTTATACTTTGGGCTTGGAAACCAACATCCCATGACATTGGAAGAAATTGGTGAAACCTTTGACTTAACACGCGAACGTGTACGCCAAATCAAGGAAAAAGCGATCAGAAGGTTAAAGCACACTTCAAGAAGTAAAATCTTAAAAACATACCTAGGGTAATGCGTACAATCAAAATTGCACCCTCTATGTTGGCAGCAGATTTTGCCAATTTGGAACACGATATTCAAATGGTAAACCAAAGCGAAGCAGATTGGTTTCACATGGATATTATGGATGGTGTTTTTGTTCCAAATATTTCGTTTGGGATGCCTGTACTAAAAGCCATGGCGCAACACACAAAAAAGCCACTGGATGTACACTTGATGATTGTTGACCCTGACCGATACATTGACACCTTTGCTTCGCTTGGCGCAAGTGTGTTAACTGTACATGCAGAAGCGTGCACACACCTTCACAGAACGGTTCAAGGCATTAAAGATGCAGGAATGAAAGCTGGTGTTGCACTAAACCCACACACCCCTATTCATATGTTGGAGGACATCATAGGTGATATTGATTTGGTGTGTATCATGAGTGTAAACCCAGGATTTGGTGGACAAAAATTTATACAAAATACGTATGATAAAGTGCGAAAACTGCGCACCTTAATCAACGACAAAAACGCTACAACATTAATCGAAATTGATGGTGGCGTGAATGCAGCAAATGCTTCCAAGCTAGTTGAAGCCGGTGCAGATGTATTGGTTGCTGGAAGTTTTGTTTTTTCAGCGGAGAATCCAACAGATACCATCAAAAATTTACGAGAGGTTGCTAATGCTTAATGCCTGTTAAAGATTTAATTTCTTATTTTTAGGGATTCAAATCTTTTATATGAAACCCTTAAACATTTTTATTCTTTTTGTTTTTGCACTCTTTTTAAGCTGTAAAACAAATACGCTTACAGGCAAAAAAAACCTTAATTTTTTTGGTGACAACAAACCCCTTTTTGCCATGTCACTAAAGCAGTATCAATCTTTTTTAAGCGAACACGAAGTTGTAACCAACACTAAAGAGGCCAAACTTATTTCTGATATTGGATCAGATATTGCGAAAGCAGCGCAAGCCTATTTTAACTATAAAGGAAAACCCCATTTGTTAGATGAATACAATTGGGAATATAACCTAGTTAACAGCGATCAGGTAAATGCTTGGTGTATGCCAGGTGGAAAAATCGTATTTTACACAGGCATAATGGGAATTGCTGATAATCCAGATGGCGTAGCGGCCATTATGGGACATGAAGTAGCGCATGCACTAGCCGATCATGGAGCGCAGCGCATGAGTTTAGGGATTGTACAGCAAGCTGGAGGAATTGTTGCTGCAGAAGCAACAAAAAATAAAGATGCTAGAAAACGACAACAAATCATGATGGCCTATGGTGTTGGCACTACCCTTGGTGGCATGCTACCTTTTAGTAGAAAACATGAAACCGAAGCAGATAAAATTGGACTGGAACTGATGACTATTGCAGGATATAACCCCGAAGAAGCACCCAAATTATGGGAACGTATGAAAGCGCAATCTAAAGGAGGGCAACCTGAATTTTTAAGTACACACCCAAGTGAAGAACGTCGAATTGCGAACCTAAATCAGTGGATCCCTCAAGCAAAAGCATTAGCAGGAGAAATTAACATGATCACCCGGAAAAACTAAACTACATTGAACATGAAAGCTTACATATTATTACTTATTACCGCACTATCCGTGGCAAGTTGCTCGACTGTGTCACCTACAACCCAGTTGCATGATCTCATGCAACACTACCATGAAGAAACGCTTAAGATGAACCCTATTGGTGCTACATATCAAGGAGTTACACGTTATAATGATTACTTGCCAAATTACCTGTCAAACGATGTCATGGCCATACACAAGGCTTTTTACAAAGACATGTTGCAAAAGCTAAACACGATTAACGATAATAGGCTCTCTTCAGATGATATGTTGAGTAAGAAAGTATTGCTATGGGAATGTGAAACCAGCTTGATGGGGATGGCGTTTCCAACAGAGTTGTTACCCATAAACCAAATGTGGACCTTACAGCTCACCATAGGTCAATTGGCTACTGGAACGGGTGCGCAGCCCTTTAAAACTGTTACGGATTATGAAAATTGGCTCTCAAGAATTGATGATTATGTAACGTGGTTGACAAGTGCCAAGACACGCATGGAAGAAGGCATAGCGCAAGATATTGTATTACCTAAGTCACTTATACGAAAGGTAGTGCCGCAGCTCAAATCAATAGCCAATACCGAACTAGAGGAAAACATTTTTTACACTCCTGTTCAAAAATTTCCAGAAGACTTTACCCAGGAGCAAAAAGATACCCTTACAGCAGCATATGCCGATATGGTAACAAATAAAATCATTCCTGTTTATCAAGATGTGGCAGATTTTATGGATAGCACTTATCTAGAGGCGGGACGTAACAGCAGTGGGTTTGATGCCTATTCTTTTGGAGAAGACTATTACAATTATTCGATACGGCTATACACAACGACGGACATGACAGCCGATGAAATTCATCAGCTTGGATTGTCGGAGGTAGCACGTTTGCGAAGTGAAATGGAACGCATCAAAAAACAAGTTGGATTTAAAGGGGATTTAAATGCTTTTTTTGAGCATGTGCGTACTCGTAAATCGCTTATGCCCTTTGACGACCCTCAACAGGTTATTGACAACTTTAATGCCATTCACGACAAGATGAAAGCAAAAGTAGATGCGCTTTTTGAGCTACAACCCAAAACCCCATTTGAGGTACGCAGGGTTGAGGCGTTTAGGGAAAAATCGGCGGCAGCGCATTACAATCCCGGCTCCCTTGACGGCACTCGGCCCGGCGTTTTTTATGTGCCAATTCCGAATGTGAAAGAATACAATATTTTTTCTGACGAAGATTTGTTTTTACATGAAGCCATCCCTGGGCATCACTTTCAAATTTCATTGCAACAAGAAGACACCTCCCTACCCGATTTTAGAAAAACGCTTTGGTATAGCGCCTATGGCGAAGGCTGGGCGTTGTACTGCGAATCGTTGGGAAAAGAACTTGGTTTGTATGACGACCCGTATCAATATTTTGGGATGTTAAGTGCCGAAATGCACCGCGCCATTCGCTTGGTAGTGGATACAGGCATTCACACCAAAGGCTGGACTCGCGAGCAGGCTATTGCGTATTCCTTAGCCAACGAAGCTGAGCCTGAATATGCTATTATTTCTGAGATTGAACGCTATATGGCAAATCCAGGGCAGGCGTTATCCTACAAAATTGGGCAACTAAAGATTAGGGAACTTCGCGCTATGGCAGAGCAAACCCTTGGCGATGCTTTTGATATCCGTGTGTTTCATCGCATTGTGCTGGAATCTGGATGTATTCCGTTGGCGTTGTTAGAAGATAAAGTAAATGATTGGGTTAACAGCAAAAAGCAATCATGATTTTAGTTACTGGAGGTTTGGGATTTATTGGTTCGCATACGGTAGTTGCCCTACAAGAAAAAGGACATCAAGTGCTTATTGTTGATAATTTATCTAACTCTTCAGTAGAAGTATTAGACGGTATAGAAACGGCTAGTGGCATTCGTCCAACGTTTGTGGAAATCAACCTACAAAACGCTACTACTGTTGCCGAAATATTTCAACAACATCGCATTACTGGAATTATCCATTTTGCCGCATATAAGGCTGTTGGAGAAAGCGTGCAAAAACCTGTAGCGTACTATCAAAATAATTTGGGGTCGATGCTGAATTTATTGGCGGAAGTTGAAAAAGCAGCAACACCTATTCCGTTTATCTTTAGTTCGTCTTGTACCGTTTATGGTGAGGCAGAGGAATTGCCCATAACCGAAAATGCACCTATCAAGCCTGCCATGTCGCCCTATGGTAACACCAAACAAATTGGTGAAGAAATTTTGGTAGATACCGTAAATGCCATTGAAGAGTTTCGGGTAATTTCACTACGCTATTTTAATCCAATTGGTGCGCATCCGTCTATTGCTATTGGTGAATTACCGCTAGGCAAACCACAAAATTTGGTTCCATTTATTACGCAAACCGCAGCAGGACTGTATCCAAAGCTAACTGTTTTTGGCAACGATTACCCTACCTCAGATGGCACCAATGTTAGGGATTATATCCATGTGGTTGATTTGGCGGAAGCGCACGTGGTAGCCTTAGAGCGTATTTTGGAAAGCAAAAGTACCGATGCCTACGAGGTGTTTAACTTAGGCACAGGAAAAGGAAGTAGTGTACTGGAAGTAATTCAAAGTTTTGAACGTGTGTCTGGAAAAAAAATATCTTACGAAATAGGCGCGCGCCGAGAGGGAGATGTAATTGCCGCCTACGCCGACACCACCAAAGCGAATACTGTTTTGGGCTGGAAAACCAAACGCAGCTTAGATGAAGCTATTTCTTCTGCTTGGAAATGGGAGCAGAAAGTTAGAGAGTTGTAAGTAGTGTTATATTTTCTAAAAGCCCCGCTTTGAAAATAGCACAAACAAAAAAAACGCTCAAGCAAGCTTGGCGTCCTATTACCGAGGATTACTCCGTGATCCTCACAAAGCTCCGTAGTCTAAATAGAAAGTCAAAAATCATAGATTTTTAGTTTTATTTCTGCTTGAAAATTCAAATAAATTTGATTCTACATCAGAAACAAAAAAGTCTGCATATTATGCAGACTTTCTATTCTTAAGTGACCCAGGGAGGATTCGAACCCCCAACCCTCAGAGCCGAAATCTGATATTCTATCCAGTTGAACTACTGGGCCATGGGAAGGCAAAAATACACTTTTGGTTATTGTTACGACAGTTTTTGGCGTACAATTGATGAGATGGTTTTCCCATCTGCCCTACCTGCCATTTCTTTGGAAGCCATGCCCATGACCTTACCCATGTCTTGCATGCCAGAAGCACCTACTTTGGTAATAATTGTAACTACAATTTCAGCAATTGTCGCTTCGTCTAACTGTTCCGGTAAAAACTGCTCCATGATTTTTATCTGTGCTTCCTCAGGTTCGGCTAAGTCCACACGGTCTTGTTGACGGAAAATTTCAGCGCTGTCTTTACGCTGTTTAACAAGCTTTTGCACAAGTTTGATCTCGTCATCAGTGGTAAGCGCTTTTGCACCAGCTTGTGTTTGAGTCAATAAAATAGCAGATTTTATCGCACGCAACGATTCTAACGCCACAGTATCTTTGGCTTTCATGGCCTCCTTTAATTGTTGTGTAATTTTCTCTTGTAAAGACATATTAATCTACGTTATCGTGTAAAAATGAATTGTTGGTTCGCAATTGTGTTTCATTCTTGCTATCCACGCTCAGCGACGTTCTTGAAGCGTTAGCGCCACTATCAGGCTCGCTCAATGCTACATCTTGACGCTTATAGGCAGGCTCACGCTCCAAGTCCTCAACCCTAGCGCTTTGATTAAAGCGGTAATTAAATTGTTTTAGTTTTTGTTTACGCTCTTCTGTCCTGTTTGCCAGGCCTTCTGCAATGGTACCATCAACAGGTGAAAAGGGTTTTTCTTCTGTTACTGGGGGTGCTTTTGGAGCTGGAGCTGGCTTTTTAACAACAGGCGTTGGCGATGGTTCTTCATCCATTTCTAGAACAAAACGCGTTACTTCCTCTTCAACAACTTTCGTTGTTTGTTGTGGTTGCTGTTCTTCCTCCAAATGAAACAAAACGGTTGGCTCATGTGAAACATTAGCGGTTTCTTCAATCGGCTGATCTATCGGAGATGATGTTTCTGGCTGTGGGGTTACCACTTCTGCATCAACTACCTCTATATCATGGACAGCTGGTGTTACATCGTGAATTTTAAAGGCACTTGGCTGTGGCGTTTCAACTGCAATAGGCGCACGAACTTCTTCAAAAGACACTGCTAAATTTCGTAACAAATCTGTGGTTGGAACAAGCACTGGTTTCGATGCAGTGGTTTCGGTTGGCTGATGTCCTGTTACGTGTTCTGGTGCGATAACTTCCGTTTCAAAAAGTGGTATTTGACCAACTGATAAATCATGTGTGACTCTTTGTTCATCGTCTAGCGAGTGGATGATTTTTTGCGGATCGGCATGGACAATCTCTTGTTGCATGTCTGGCGCAAAACCAGTAGCAATAATCGTAACTGAGATAGCATTATCTAGTGCGTCATCTTCACCAATACCCATAATAATATTCGTGCTATTACCCGCTTCTTTTTGAATGTACTCGTTGATCGCACTAATCTCGTCTATGGTTACCTCATCACTACCTGAAACAATTAAGAGTAACACATTTTTAGCTCCCAATATTTTATTGTCGTTCAACAGTGGAGAATCCAATGCCTGAACAATGGCCTCATGTGCACGTTGACTGCCCGAAGCAACTCCAGACCCCATGATAGCTGTACCACTGTTAGCAAGTACCGTCTTGGCGTCTCTTAAGTCAATATTTTGGGTGTAGTGATTGGTAATTACTTCTGCAATTCCTCTAGATGCATTAGCAAGAACTTCATCCGCTTTAGCAAAGCCTTGCTTAAAGCCTAGGTCACCGTACACCTCTCGTAATTTATTGTTGTTGATGACAATGATTGAATCTACATGCTTACGCAGGTTATTAAGCCCTTGCTGTGCTTGCTCATTTCGAAGTTTTCCCTCAAACTGAAATGGCATGGTCACAATGCCAACCGTAAGGATGCCCAGTTCTTGTGCAAGCTTGGCAATTACAGGGGCTGCTCCGGTACCGGTACCTCCGCCCATTCCTGCTGTAATAAAAACCATTTTGGTATTTACGCTAAACATGTCTGAAATTTGATCCAAACTCTCAATAGCTGATTGTGCACCTACTTCAGGGTCTGCGCCCGCACCAAGACCTTCCGTCAATGATACGCCCAACTGAACCTTGTTTGGAATTGGGCTGTTTTCGAGTGCTTGAGCATCGGTGTTACACACAACAAAATCAACTCCGTTGATACCTTGTTGATACATGTAGTTTAGTGCATTGCTTCCCCCGCCGCCTACGCCAATCACCTTGATGATATTGCTTCTGTTTTTGGGTAAATCGAATGTAATGTTGTCAAATGAATCCATAGGAATAAATTTATTCTGCGCTTTCTAAAAATGTTTTTAATCGTTCTGTAAATCGTTCAATAACGGACGTTCTTTTTACAGGCTTTTCCGTAATCGTTTCTTCATTGCCCTGAGCTTCGCTTTCTTCAGAAATAGCTTCAGCATCTAGCGGTGCAAGCTGTGTTTCAGCGGCGTTCATCACCAGTCCTACAGCAGTTGCAAAAAGTGGACTTGCGGTAGCCTTGTCCGTGTCCCCTGCCAAATGTTCATTGGGATAACCAATTCGCGTGTCCATACCCGTAATGTATTCCACCAATTGTTTTAAGTGTTTTAGTTGACTTCCTCCACCTGTTAGTACAATGCCAGCAATAAGTTTTTTCTTTTGTTCCTCATGACCGTAATTCTTGATTTCGGCATACACCTGCTCAATGATTTCAGTTACCCGAGCGTGAATGATTTTAGATAGGTTTTTGAGGGTAATTTCTTTCGGATCTCTTCCACGAAGCCCTGGGATGGAAACAATTTCATTGTCTTTGTTTTCTCCTGGCCACGCCGATCCAAACTTAATCTTTAGTAATTCAGCTTGTTTTTCAATAATGGAACACCCCTCCTTTATATCTTCAGAAATCACATTTCCACCAAATGGAATAACGGCTGTATGTCGAATAATACCATCTTTAAAAATGGCTAAATCTGTAGTTCCACCTCCAATATCAATAAGCGCAACACCTGCTTCTTTTTCTTCTTGACTCAACACAGCATCAGCAGAAGCTAACGGTTCCAAGGTAATGCCGCCAAAGTCTAAACCAGCAGATTTGACACAACGTGCAATGTTGCGAATAGAGGAAACTTGTCCTACTACAACATGAAAATTAGCTTCAAGCCTGCCTCCATACATTCCAATAGGCTCTTTGATTTCGGCTTGTCCGTCAACTTTATATTCTTGTGGAAGCACATGGATGATTTCCTCACCGGGAAGCATCACCAATTTAAAAACTTGGTTTTTTAAACGTTCAATATCTTCTTCATCAATGACCTCATCAGCATTTGTTCGTGTGATATAATCGCTGTGTTGCAGACTGCGAATGTGCTGTCCTGCTATGCCTACCACTACACTTGTAATTTTCTTACCAGAAATAGCTTCGGCCTCTTGTGCCGCTGCTTGGATCGACTGAATGGTCTGTGTAATATTGTTCACAACACCGCGATGTACTCCTTGACTTTTTGACTTTCCAATACCCACAATTTCGAGCTTGTCATACTCGTTTTTTGCGCCTAGCATGGCCACTATTTTGGTGGTGCCAATATCTAATCCTACCGCTAATTGTTCATGTTCCATATCTATATTATTTTGAACAAACGACTTGTCCGTGAAACGAAAGATTTACTTGTTTGTACGTTTTCAAAATGGCGCTGTCTTGCATTTTTGCATAAAACGCCTTGTAATGCTGTATTTTACTGTCGAGCTTACTCACCGAGCCAAGAACAATCTTATACGCTTGGTGACGGGGTTCGACGGTTAAACCTTCATCTAACCACTCATAAGCTACAATGTGGTCATACATAAACGAATCTTTTGCAATATGCTGCACAACAGCAACAAGCTCCTGGCGTTGTTTTGCGGTGAGATTACCATAAACAAGAGGAACTTGAACCGACTTAAAAGGAGATAATGGAAACGGATTTCCATACTTATCAATATAATAATTACTGTCGCTCTGGATACGCACTATTGGTATTTTGGTTGAAACGTGAACGCCAACACCGCCATCAATGGAAACAAAGCTTTGCGCATCTTCCACCCAAGCGTTTTGATTAAGTGTTTGTTCAATGTTTCTCAAATTTATGCCACTTTTGAAAGCAGAAAGGCTATCCTCAAAAACAAGTGTCAACAATTTATTAACGGAATCTTTTGGTATCCATCTTGGACGGTTTTCATCCCATGTTACTTGTTGTAACACCACCGTTCTTCCTTGATTTTTTTGATGCAAAACCAGTCCCAGCACAATCAATCCTACACCTAACAATAAAGCCATTAGTGTCTTATACATCCTGCTGGTTTTTAAGGGTTTGTATAATATGTGGTACTTCGAAAGCAATATCTCCTGCTCCCATAATAGCAACTACTTCTGCTGTAGAATTGGCGATGCTTTTTGACAAATCTTTCTTTGTAATCAACGCAGTTGATGGATGATTCGAATCCACTAATAATGCGCTTGTAATGCCCTCCATTGGCAGTTCACGGGCAGGATAAATGTCTAATAACAACACCTCATCAAAGCGAGCTAGTGCTTTTTTGAACCCAGCAACAAAGTCGCGGGTGCGCGAAAACAAATGCGGCTGAAATACACCCAATTTTTTTTGCGTTGGATAAAAGACATCCAAAGCGTCTGCTACTGCATTAATTTCGGTGGGGTGATGCGCATAATCATCAATCACAATCTTAGGTTTAGTTAATCGAATACTAAAACGGCGCTCAACTCCCCTAAATAGTGCCAAACCTTTCTTCAACGTCTCAGGGCTACAGCCTACTTCTAATGCCAGGGCCAAAGCCGCGGCTGCATTCATTAGATTATGCCGCCCTGGATAGGGCAACCGAATATCATCAATGCGAACACTTGGTGTCTCAAAATCAAAAATATAACTGCCGCTGACGGTTCGCAAATTACGAACACAATGTGTGCCCGTTTCAACGCCAAACGTATTTCCTTCAACGGTCAAATCAGATGCTACAAATCTTTTTGCCGGTGGCACCTTAGAAGCAAAATCATGAAAGGTTTTCGTCAATTCATTTGCTGTTCCATAAATATCCAAATGATCCGCATCCATGGATGTTAATGCTATGGCCTGAGGCGCAAGATGCATAAACGATCTATCAAATTCATCAGCCTCCACAACCATAACCTCATCGCCTTCAAGTAAAAAATTACTCTCAATATTGGTAGCTATACCTCCCAAAAAAGCAGTGATTTTTTTACCACAAGAACGAAGTAAGTGCGTAAGTATGGCCGATGTTGTTGTCTTGCCATGGGTACCCGCAACAGCTAGGCAAGGTATGGCATGGCTAATCTCACCAATGACTTCGGCGCGTTTTTTCATCTCAAAGCCGTTTGTCTTAAAATACGCAAGCAATGGAGAGCTAGCGGGTATGGCAGGCGTATAAACCACTTTGGTATTACTCGGATCTTTAAACACTTCAGGGATTGCACTAACCGCTTCTTGATCTGTGACTTCTGCCCCAAGGGTTTCAAGCTTTTGCGTAAGAGGTGTCAACACACGATCATAGCCCGCAACGGCATGTCCTTGTGCAAGATAATATTGCGCCACGCCCGACATTCCTATGCCGCCTATACCCACAAAATAAATCGCTTCCTTATGCATTGTTTATGAGTTTTGTTAGTGCATGCATGATCTCTTTTGTTGCGTGTGGATGTGCAAATGATTTGATGTTGTCACCAAGTGCAGTTCTTAATTTTTTGTCTTGGATGAGCGACTCTAGTGCTGGCCAAAACGCTTTATCTGCATTGCGTTCAGAAACCAAAATTGCAGCAGCCTTATCTGCAAGGGCTTGTGCGTTTTTTTCTTGATGATTTTCGGCAACGTTAGGCGAAGGGATAAATAACGTTGGTTTACCCAATAAGCAAAGTTCCGAAATGGCCAGTGCCCCTGCTCGTGAAACTACAATGTCTGCGACAGCATAAGCTGCTGGCATGTGATCAATAAAAGGCATTATATGAACATGCTTTGAAGCCAAAGGCCGATACTCGTCAGCGTATAAATTTCCACATTGCCATAACAGTTGAATGTTGTGTTTTTGGATAGCATCCAAATGATGGTGGATGAGTTTATTTATTTTATGTGCACCAAGACTACCGCCCAAAACCAGTAGTGTTGGCCGTGTAGCCGAAACACCTAGTTGTTGCGCTGCTGTCTTTTTTGAAATCGGTTTTTTCAATGCAGCTCGAATGGGGTTCCCTGTAACTACACTTTTGTTTTTTGGGAAAAATGAAAGCGCAGACGCACTGCCCAGACATATTGCACTCACCCGAGAAGCAAGTTGTTTGTTTGTTATGCCAGGGTATGCGTTTTGTTCTTGAATCAACGAGGGAATTTTGAACCAAGACGCCACAAAAAGCAATGGACCACTAGCAAAACCTCCAGTACCCACAACAACAGTTGGGCGAAAACGAATAAGTATTCCAAGAGATTGCAGTATACTCCAAACTAGCTTCATGGGAAACAAGACATTTCGCACCATATTCTTCCTGTCAAAACCTGATATCCAGAGTCCTTTGATGGGATAGCCTGCATTGGGAACACGTTGCATTTCCATTCGGTTACTTGCCCCAACAAACAAAACAGAGGCCTGCGGATACTTTTCTTTAAACGCATCAGCAATAGCCAAAGCAGGGAAAATATGCCCTCCTGTTCCACCACCCGAAATAATCAATTTAGGCTTCATGGCTTAGTTCTTCTAAAGGATTAGACATTTGATCGTTTGCTACTGAAGCACGATTTGCACTTACACTTAGCACCACACCCAATGCTAAAAAGGTCATCCAAAGAGACGTACCACCACTACTGATAAGCGGCAACGGCTGACCCGTTACTGGAAGTAACGCAACTGCGACCCCCATATTAATAAAGGCTTGTGTTACTATAGGGAGTCCCATTGCCAGAATAAGTAATTTGCCAAAAAAACTTTCTGATTTATTTGCATTGATTAAAATCCGAAACAACAACAACATAAATAAAAACAGCAGTGAAATAGCCCCCAACATACCATACTCTTCAGCAATAATGGCGTAAATAAAATCAGAAGTGCTTTGTGGAAGTAGGTTTTTCATCATACTTTTTCCTGCGCCAATCCCCACATAGCCCCCAACAGCAACAGCTGCTTTAGCACGTTCAATTTGATAGTCCGTA
The DNA here is from genome assembly GCA_938092005.1 of uncultured Flavobacteriaceae bacterium. GTDB lineage: Bacteria > Bacteroidota > Bacteroidia > Flavobacteriales > Flavobacteriaceae > UBA7446. Next base: position 138,112 of record CALKOU010000007.1, read on the forward strand.
TTTTCATTCCCTTGCCCAGAAAAACTTTCCACCCGACTCATCCAAGTATCAACACGATTTGGAAAGGCATCAGGATACGCCTTAGCAAGCAAAATGAAAAGAGTTAGAAAAAGGACGGCCACACCAACCAAACCAGCTAAGTACTTCAATGGATATCCACCCAAAAAGGCAATAACGGTAACCAAAAACAAAAGCAATAAAGCAGTGGATAAATTAGCTGGCAATATCAAGCCAACAACCAATAAAACAGGTGTCCAAAAGGGCAATAGACTTTCTACAAATCCGATTTTAGTTTCTTTCTTGGAAGCAAAATAATCTGCAGCATATGCCAACAATACCACCGTGGCCAATGTGGAAGTTTGGAACGACATGCCTATAACGGGAATATTTAGCCATCGGCTGGCATTAGCGCCGTCAATAGTGGTGCCTTGAAAAGCGGTAATCAACAACAATACCACAACTACTGGAATTCCAAGTTTGGCAAGGCCTGAAAAATATCGGAATGGAACAAGATGCACTGCATACATAATTACCCACCCCACACAAACAATTGCCACGTGCTTGACAAGGTGTCCAAAAACAGAACCAGAACCCACCACGTAAACTAAGTTTGAGCTTGCACTATATACGGGCAAAAAGGAGAAAATAGACAGCAAAACAACTATCCCCCAAATGGATTTATCTCCCGACAAGTACTGACTTATTTTCACGATTATAATTTTCTTACAGCTGCTTTAAATTGATTTCCTCTATCTTCATAATTGGCAAACAGATCAAAGCTAGCACATGCTGGCGATAACAATACCGCATCACCTTTTTGAGATAAGTCATAAGAAGCCTTTACCGCAACATCCATGTTTTTTGCCTCAACCAAAACATCAACCACTGGCGAGAAAACATCTATAATTTTTTGATTATCAACCCCCAGACAAACAATGGCTTTTACTTTTTCGTGCACCAATGGAAGTAAACTCGAATAATCATTTCCTTTATCCACACCGCCCACAATCCAAATTGTAGGTTTGGTCATGCTTTCAAGCGCATAAAACGTTGCATTTACATTTGTTGCCTTAGAGTCATTGATATAGGCCACTTTGAGAATATTTACCACATGCTCCAAACGATGTTCGGCTCCTTGGAAGGTTTGTAAACTTGCCTGAATATCTTGATCCCTAAGCTGAAAAAGCTGTGCAATGGTAGCAGCCGCCATGGCATTTTTGGCATTATGACGACCAAGCAACGATGGGTTATTTACTGTAAACATAGTGTTTGAATTAGCGTTAGTGTAGGGATGTTTTTGAGCTTTGATATTAGATTCTGTAATCCCTGAAATAATGTTTTCATCATCAGCTTCAAACAAAAAGTGATCTTCTTCGGTTTGATTTTTAGCGATGTTAAATTTTGTGGCACAATAGTCTTTAAATGAATTGTTATACCGATCCAAATGATCTGGACTGAGGTTTGTAATTACCGCAATATGCGGATGGAATTTTTTGATATGTTCAAGTTGAAAGCTGCTTATTTCCAACACATATACATCGTGTTGGTCTTGCATTAGCGCCTTAGCAAAACTGTTGCCGATATTGCCTGCCAAGCCTGCATCTATCCCACCACTTGAAAGCAAGTGGTGCGTAAGCATTGCTGTGGTTGTTTTTCCATTACTGCCTGTTATGCCAATCAAAGTAGCATCTGTATAGTTACTTGCAAACTCTATTTCTGAGACTATCGGAATTGCGGCATGCTCTATTTCTTGAATTACGGCCACGGTGTTGGGAATACCAGGACTTTTCACTACCAACGCTGCCGTTAGAATTTTGGACATTGTATGCCCTCCTTGTTCGTAAGCAACACCCATTGTATCAAATTCTTTTTTTGCAGCATCAGACAAGGAACCAGCATCCGACACAAAAACATCCCAATTGTTATGCTTTGCCAATGCTGCTGCACCAATACCGCTTTCGCCACCGCCAAGTACGACTAACATTTTCATTATCTGATTTTAAGTGTTACAAGGCTAATAATGGCCAGCATAATGGCTACAATCCAAAAGCGACTTACAATTTTACTTTCGTGATATCCTAATTTTTGATAGTGGTGATGTAAAGGAGCCATTTTGAAAATACGTTTGCCCTGTCCAAATTTCTTTTTGGTGTACTTGAAATATGTTACTTGAAGTACTACCGAAAGATTTTCAATTAGAAATACACCACATAAAATAGGAATGAGCAACTCTTTGCGAACAGCGAGAGCCAACACTGCTATGATGCCTCCAATAGTGAGGCTACCCGTATCGCCCATAAAGACCTGTGCCGGATAGGTGTTGTACCATAGAAACCCGACAAGCGCACCCACAAAAGCAGCAACAAAAATCACAATTTCACTCACTTCTGGGATGTACATTACATTGAGATAATCCGCAAAAATGATGTTCCCAGACACCCATGCAAATAATCCTAGCGTAAGTACAGCAATGGAAGCCGTTCCTGCGGCAAGACCATCAATGCCATCAGTGAGGTTTGCCCCATTAGATACTGCAGTAATAATGAAAATTACAGCAGGTATGAAAATCAACCACGCATAATCTTTGGCTGCGTCGCCTGCCCAAGCGATAATATCTCCATAATCAAACTCGTTATTTTTTAGAAGTGGAATGGTCGTTTTGGTTGATTTTTCTGCCTGTAAAAATACCCCTTCAACGGCTGCTTGTTGCTTAATGGTTACATCGGGATGAAAATACAATGTTGCCCCAACGATGAGCCCAAGTGTTATTTGACCAACTATTTTAAAACGTCCTTTTAATCCTTCTTTATCTTTTCTTTTAATCTTTAAATAGTCATCTGTAAAACCAATAATACCCATCCATATCGTAGTGACAATGAGTAAAATAATATAGATGTTATCAAGTTTGGTAAGTAACATTACGGGGATAAGCGTTCCAAATATGATCATCAGCCCTCCCATGGTAGGGGTTCCCGCTTTTTCTTGCTGACCATCAAGCCCTAAGTCACGAATGGTCTCTCCCATTTGATAATGTCTTAACATTGCTATAATACGCCTGCCTAATACGGCCGTCACCAATAGCGAAAAAATAATGGCAACCGCTGCTCTAAACGACAAGTAACCAAACAATGACGCTCCCGGAAATTGATAAGCACGCTCTAAATATTCAAACAAATAGTACAACATTATCTTTTGGATTGAAGGTTTTGTGTAAGTTCTTGTGTATCGTCAAAAGGAAGACGTTCTCCATTTTGATCTTGATAGGTTTCATGTCCTTTGCCTGCAACCAAAATGATATCTTGTTTTTGTGCCATCGTGCAAGCCGTTTTTATGGCTTGCGCTCGATTCAGCACCGTTAGGTGTTTCTGATTGGCTTCCATTGGCACCCCTTTTAACATATCCTCAACAATGACCGCTGGATCTTCGTCTCGTGGGTTATCAGACGTGAAAATGGTTAAATCACTTTTAGCAACAGCCGCTTTGGCCATGAGTGGTCTTTTTGCTTTATCTCTATTTCCGCCACAACCGATAACCGTAATTAGCTTTTCATTTCGAGTACGCAGTGCTGTAATCGTATCTAAAACTTGTGATAGGGCATCAGGAGTATGGGCATAATCTACAATAGCCGTAACATGACTATTGTTTTGAACGGTTTGAAACCTTCCTGGAGCTCCTTTCAAAGTGCTTAACTCAGGCAAGAAATCTGTTCTTTCAACATCTAAAAGTATGGCAAGCGCATAAACACAAACAAAATTAGATGCATTAAAAGCACCTACTAGCGGCGTCCAAACCTCGTCATGCTGTAGCTTGAGTAGCATGCCTGAAAAATCTTTCTCCAATACTTTCACATGAAAGTCCGCTACGCTTTTTAAACCAAAATAATAGGCTGATGCCTTGGTGTTTTGAAGCATATAACTTCCGTTTTTATCATCGGCATTGGAAAGTGCAAACGCAGAAGCGGGCAGGTTGTCAAAGAATTTTTTCTTGGTATCCCGATAGGATTTAAAGTCTTTGTGATAATCTAAGTGATCGTGAGAAAGATTCGTGAAAACACCACCTGAAAAACTGAGTTCCGCAATTCTGTCTTGATCAATCCCGTGTGAGGAAACTTCCATAAAACAGTGTGTAACACCTGAAGCTACCATTTGGCTTAAATGCTTATTAAGTGTCAATACATCAGGGGTAGTGTGGGTGCTTGAAACTACATTTTTACCAATACGTATGTCAACAGTTGACAACAGCCCAGTTGTATAACCCATTCCATCAAATAGTTGATAGGCCATGGTAGCAACCGAAGTCTTTCCATTCGTGCCGGTAATCCCAATTAGTTTTAATGCTTTGCTCGGGTTGTCATACCATTGATTTGCCACTGAAGCCAACGAGCGACGGGTATTTTCACAAGAAGCATAAACAACACCATCAACCAATTTGTCGGGTAATTGTTCGCACAAAATTGCAACTGCACCTTGCTTGATGGCATTGCTAATGTGCGCATGACCGTCATGTGCTGTACCTTTAATCGCAACAAAAAGGGATTGTGACGTAACCGTTCTCGAATCAAAGGTTACCCCACTAACTTGGACAGCAGTACTCCCCGAAACCGTTTGTAACGGGACACCAAACAATATGTCTTTTAGCTGTTTCATGACAGGGTTAGGGTTACTTTTTTGGTTTTCTTAAGTACTGTACCAGGCTTATGTGATTGCCGATACACCTTTCCTTTTCCTTTGAGACTGACTTCAATACCCAAATTTTCGAGGATTGTGACAGCATCCATGGCGGGCCACCCTCTAAAATCTGGCATTTTTTCTAACGCATACTCATCATCTACATGCAGCTTGTTTTCATGTAACGAAGCGATTTTCGCAACATCAAGTGTGCTTTGTTTAGGAATGTCGTGAATGACGGCTTGCGCAATTTTTTTCACAACGGGGGCAGCAACAACATTACCGTAATAACCGATTCTTTTGTTGGGCTTGTGCACAACTACAATGCAAGAATATGTTGGATTGTGAGCAGGGAAATAACCCACAAAACTCGAAACATATTGAACGTTGTCAGTGGTATAGTCAACCTGACAAGTTCCCGTTTTTCCTGCTATGGCTAATGTTTCATCATAAATATTATGTGCCGTTCCCCATTTGTTTTTGACCACGCCCTCCATAAGGTTTTGCAGTTTTCCTAGTGTTTCTTTTGAACAAATGGCAGGGTTGATTACTTGCTTTGGAAAGGCCTCAACGACCGCCCCATCTAGTGTTTTTACAGCAGCTGCAAAACGTGGCATGACCAACTCTCCGTTATTGGCAACTGCATTGTAGTAACTCAATGTTTGTAAAGGGGTAAGCATAACACCATAGCCAAATGCCATCCAAGGCAAGTCTAGTCCATCCCAGTCGGCGTCCTTAGGGTGTGGTATTTTGGGTTGTCCTTCTCCCGAAATCGAAATTCCCAAAGGTTTGTCTAGACCTATTGCTAAAAGTCGGTCTGTAAATTGTGATGGGTTTTCTTTGTAGTGCTCATAAATCAGCTTAACAACCCCGGTATTAGAAGAGCTTTCAAAAACCCTACTCGCTGGTATAACACCGTAACCACCACGCTTTGAATCACGCACATGATATTTTCCGTAAAATGTAAGCTTCCCCTTTTCAGTATCCACCATTGTGGTCGTGTCAATTACCTTATCTTCAAAAGCCGCCATCATCGAAAATAGCTTAAAGGTAGACCCGGGTTCATGCGCCTCACCAACAGCATAATTTAACTTTTCATAGTACTTATCGCCGTCTGTTCTTCCAAGGTTAGCAACTGCTTTTACAGCTCCTGTTTTGGTTTCCATAACCACCACTGTGCCGTGTTCTGCCTCATATTTCTCAAGCGATTCAAGCAATGCATGATGCGCTACATCTTGCAGGTTCGTATCAAGTGTTGTCCAAACATCAAGACCGTCAATAGGCTCTTGTTGGTATTCGTTTGTCAATGGTTTCCATTGCTTTTTAGCAATACGCTGACGCAATTGACGACCAGGTTGCCCACGCAATGTTACACCATACGCTCCCTCAAGCCCTACCTTGATATAAGTACCATCCGGTTTTTGCTTTTCATAGCCTAGCGTTCGCTCTGCAATTTTCCCAAAAGGTAAGTCTCGAACAAATTTCCTGTCCATAATAAAACCACCACGAACACCACCTAAGCGAAACATGGGGAAATTTTTAATACGCTGATAATCGTTAAAGGGCAATCGGCGTGCAATAAGCTGATAGCGATTCTTATTTTTTCGAGCCTTACGCAACAGGCCACGGTAATATTCATGTGGCTTTCCCAACAGCATTGAAAGGGAGTCACTCAAAGCATTTATATTGTTATCAAAAACGCGCTGACTTACCGTCACCGCATCAAAGTGGATAGAGTATTTTGAAACAGATGTTGCCAACAAACTTCCATCTTCTGCGTAAATATTCCCTCTAACAGGCACAATTTCGAAATTTTTGATACTGCCTTTTTCAGCCATCTTACGATACTTCGCACCGTCATTAAGTTGCAACGACACCAATCTATACCCCACACTTACACCAAGTGCAAAAAGTATAAAAACAACCAAATAGCTGCGAGACATTATGTTGTGCTGCTTATTCATTGGCTTGGACTATTATTTTTACAGGTGCTTTATCTGGTGGAAAAACACCTTGATTACGCAAGGCAGCTGCCAATTGCGTTTCCATTCTTTTATGCATCACCTGTTCTCGAACCGAAACAAATTCACTACGCACCGATTGCAATTCTTTACTAGCTTGAGCAATCTGAACTACCTTTTGATCTACTTGGTGTGAAGCCGTAATCATAAGTCCTGCAAGAAGAAAGATAAACAGGATAAACCGCCAGTTTTTCGATGCACCTTCTTGCACCAAAAACGTTCCTTTCAGCAGATTTAAAATTCCTGTTTTCATAGACGTTCTGCTATGCGCAATTTTGCACTTCTAGCTCTGTTATTTTCATTAATTTCTTGTGCTTCTGGAACCACCAACGCACCACATTTTTTGAAGTAAAGGGTAGGGTTTCCAAAAGCGTCTTTTTCTGGCTCACTGTCAAAGTTTCCATTTTGGATAAATCGCTTTACCAACCTATCCTCTAAAGAATGGTAGCTTATTACACTTAATCTACCCCCCGCTTTTAACACTTCTTTAGATTGCACTAAAAAAGACTTTAAAACCTCCATTTCTTTATTCACTTCCACTCTCAAAGCCTGATACACTTTTGCCAAAACCTTATGCTCGTTCCCTTTCGGCAATACGTTTGCTAGCACTTGGTTGAGCTGGGTGGTGGTCGTGATTTCCGTTGTTCTGTTTTGAACGATTAGACTTGCTATTTTCTTTGCATTACGTAATTCTCCATAAGCATAAAACAACTCCGCTAACGCAGCTTCGTCGTAGGTATTTACAATCGCTTCAGCCGTAAACGCTTGCTGTTGATTCATCCGCATATCCAAAGGTCCATCGAAGCGTAGTGAAAAACCACGTTCAGGCGTATCAAACTGATGTGAAGAAACCCCTAAATCAGCTAAAATGCCGTCTACTTTATCAATCTGATGAAACTTTAAGAATCGCTTAAGGTGACTAAAGTTATGTGGGAGTAGCGTAAAGCGAGGGTCATCAATGGAATTGCGTTGGGCGTCTTCATCTTGATCAAAAGCAAACAACTTACTTTGGCCATCCATAGTATTAAGTATCGCTCTGGAATGTCCACCGCCGCCAAAAGTTGCATCAACATAAACTGAAGCGGGACGTATGTTTAGCCCCAAAACAGATGCTGTAAGCAAAACTGGACTATGATACATCATCTTCGTCACCCCCCATTACCTCTTCTGCTAAAGCAGCAAAATCAACTGCCGCCTCATCAATCGCTTTTTCATAGCGATCCTTATCCCAAATTTCTATAATATTAACAGCCGCCGAAAGGACCACCGTCTTTTGAATTCCTGCAATAAGCGCCAAATCACGCGGGATAAGAAGTCTATCCGTGGCATCTAATTCAACGACCTTTACCCCTGCGGTAAAGCGTCTAATAAAGTCGTTGTTTTTCTTTTTAAACCTGTTGAGCTTATTAAGCTTATCCATTAAACCATTCCACTCCTCTAAAGAATAGAGCTCAAGGCACGGCTGAAAAACAGCTCGTTTGATCACAAACGCCTGTTGACGCGCCCCTGCCAATTGCTTGGCTAAGGCAGCAGGAATTTTGACCCTTCCTTTTGGGTCTGCCTTACAGGGATATGTTCCGATTATATGCGACAAAATATGCGTTTTATAAACTCTGGTATGAGTCAAAATTACATATTATTTACCACTTTTTACCACTTTTTACCACATTGTTAATAACTAATTCCACTTTCAAAAACCTACTATTTATCCTTCTATGAATCAATAAGATATGTTCTAGCAGCTGTTTTAAAACAAACTTCATTTTTTAAAGGTTCATTTTTTGACTGCTCATAAAAAATACAACTTGTATGGGGTTTAAATCCCTATATTTGTCGCTGATTTAATCACATGCACAACTCGCTAAAATCATCTGGTAGTTATTCGTACTACGAAAAAGGAACAGGAACACCCCTTGTGATTCTACATGGACTCATGGGAGGGTTGAGCAATTTTGACGGTGTTGCTAAGCATTTTTCTAGTGCTGGTTATAAAGTTATTATACCAGAACTGCCGCTTTACGACTTACCTCTTTTAAAAACCAACGTGAAGCAGTTTGCCATTTATTTACGTGACTTTATCACACATCTTGGTGAAGAAAAAGTAATTCTGATTGGAAATTCACTTGGTGGGCACATTGGACTCTTACACACAAAGCTCTTTCCAGAAAAAGTAAAAGGGCTTGTTATTACGGGAAGTTCTGGTCTTTATGAAAACGCCATGGGCGAAAGTTACCCAAAAAGAGAAAATTACGGATACATCAAAAAGAAAACTGAAGACGTTTTCTACGATCCAAAAGTAGCTTCCAAAGAAGTTGTTGACGATGTTTTCGAAACGGTTAATGACCGTAAGAAACTCATCAAAATACTAACAATAGCCAAAAGTGCTATTCGACATAATATGGCAAAAGACTTGCCAAACATTACTGTACCAACAGGAATTATTTGGGGAAAACAAGATGCCGTAACACCACCAAACGTAGGTTCGGAATTTCACAAACTCCTTCCCAACTCTACATTATATTGGATTGATAAATGTGGTCACGCACCAATGATGGAGCACCCCGACACTTTTAACGATCTATTATCTGGCTGGCTCAGCGAAAACAATATGTAGTCATGCGTGTTAAAAGCGCATCATTTGTAATAAGTAACGCTAAGGTTTCACAATGCCCTAAGTCGTCATTGCCTGAATTTGCATTTATTGGCAGGTCAAATGTTGGAAAATCCTCATTGATCAACATGCTTACAGAGAGAAAGCAACTTGCCAAAACATCTGGAAAACCAGGAAAAACACAACTTATTAATCATTTTTTAATCAATAAAAAATGGCATCTTGTTGATTTGCCAGGATATGGTTATGCGCGCGTTTCGAAAAAGACTAAAAAAGAATTTCAAGGATACATCACCGCTTATTTCCTAGAACGAAAACAACTCGTTAACGCATTTGTACTCATTGACATTAGACATAAGCCACAAGAGATAGACCTTGAATTTATGGAATGGATGGGGACACAACAGATTCCTTTTTCTATCATATTTACCAAAGCAGACAAGTTGCCTAAAAATAAAATTGAATCAACTGTTGACGCTTACTTAAATACACTTCTTGAAGGTGTGTGGGAAGCAACACCTCCACATTTTATAACTTCCGCTGCTTCTAGTTTGGGAAAAGATACTGTTTTAGCTTACATCGAAACGTTACTTTAGTTTCCCTTTTTCACTTCTTTGAGGTTCCGCTCACTAGCAAAAAAATCACAGAACTGTTGCATGGCCTCGGCCATTTGTCCGTCATCGGTAGCTCTTAGGTAAGATGCACGAATACCAACCAACGTTTGATGCACAAATACCTGCATTTGATCAACGGGCATTTCCTTTGACCACAAATCGATACGAGCACTCTCTTGCGTCTCCTTATCCCAAGTGCTAAGAAAAAACGCCTCCATAGCCTGTTGCTTGATACCTCCATCTGGAGCAGACCATTCCATAGCTTCTGGAGTATGATTTTCATCCAAGGTAACCGTTAAAGTAATTTGTGTTTTTCGTTTCATATTAAGGGTTGTATTTCGATTTCTTTAAAATTTCTTGCGGATCAACCAACAGCACATGCGATAATGACGTTCCTGTTCTTTCTTGATATTTTTTTACTATTTGATATCCTATCCATTGTCCGATTCTTCCAGGAGAACCTTCATCCAAATACGAATAAAATTTAGCGTAAGGACTGGGTAGCAGAAAACGGAATGTCAAATCCTCATCCGTAGAAAATAAAAGCTCGTTGTCAACAAAATAACGCCAAACAACTGACTCGTTCTCAAGTGCCCATTCGTGTTGTAACGCAGTGTATTGTATGTGTTGCTGATCAGACAATTCAGGTGCCAAATATTGGTGCAATAAAAGACGCTTACCGTGGTTTACCATTTGTGCTAAAAATGTTCTTCCCCTAGGTGCTGGAACAAATCTGTGTGCTAAAGCATCTATAATTTCTGATTCCAAATGATGGAGCGTTAGCTTGTTTTTTATGTACTTTGGTATGCCTTCATAAAGCGGGTGATCTGCACCCAAATAGGTGTCTATGGACAACAAAAGTAAGCTGTCCGCATCAACAGCTCTTAAGGAATAATCGACGTCTGTGAGTAACGAAATTACTTTTTTTGGCAGTTTTTCTGATGGAAAATAAAACTTAGCGTGTCGCAAAACCCCTTCAACACGAAATGCTAATGCTTCTTTTGAAATAGATTTTGATGCATTAAACAGCACTTGTTGTAACGAATCCGTACGTTTTGCAGTCCAAATTGAATCAGGGGTTTGAGCAGGAAAAAAATAAGGGTACTCTTTCTTAATTTCAGCTAAGGGGGTGTCTAGGTCACCAAAAAAAAGGGTTTCAAACGAAACATAGTCCAACATAATTTTAGGGAGATCTGCTTGCTTTGGACGCTTTGTAGAAGTACATGATGTAGCTAAAAAAGCAACTGCAAACAGCACCCCTTTCAGGTACCAATAAAATGGTTTAATTTTACAGTGATTGTCTAAATACATATTGGGTATAAAGATACAAATGCTATGAAGAACAAAGAAGTAATTGATTACATTGTAGGTTGGCTAAAAAACTATGCGCAAAAAAACAATATGCGCGGATTTGTTGTAGGTGTATCGGGGGGTATTGACTCTGCGCTAACATCAACGCTATGTGCCAAAACAGGATTACCAACACTGTGTTTGGAAATCCCCATAAAACAACAACAAAACCAAGTAGATCGTGCACAGCAACATATTGAATGGTTACGTAAAAGACATGATAACGTAGCGGGTAAAACAATAGCCCTAGACACTGTCTTTGATGCTTTTTCCTCTTCTGTGCAAGCTGACGAAACACAACATCAAACACTGTTATCGTTGGCCAACAGTCGCTCTAGACTTAGAATGGTTACCCTCTATTACTATGCAGCATATCATCGTTATCTCGTTGCTGGAACAGGAAATAAAATTGAAGATTTTGGTGTTGGTTTTTATACCAAATATGGAGATGGAGGTGTTGATATAAGCCCAATTGCAGATCTAACCAAAACGCAAGTGCGTGCTTTAGCCACCACTTTAGGCGTTCATGAATCCATTTTAAAAGCACCGCCAACAGATGGCCTTTGGGACGATGATAGAAATGACGAACAACAACTAGGTGCCACCTACGCCCAATTGGAGTGGGCTATGACACAGCATGAAGACGGAAAGCTACCCAAAGATTTTAAAGGAGAAGACGCACGCGTTTTTGAAGTGTTTTTAAAGCATCATCTCGCAAACAAACACAAAATGGAACCCATTCCGGTGTGCATGATTCCTAAGCAACTAAGCTAACTGTATAATTGTGTTTTTAGTTTTAACCAATGTCCGCTCTGTAAAGCTGTTTTTTGTTATTTTTACGATAACTAAAAGCATATGATACGCGTTTATGTAGCAGATCCACATCCGATAATTCATAAGGGTATCAAGGCTATATTTCGCAATTCCAGTGAAGTCACTATAGTTGGAAAGGGGTATCACTTCCGTGATATGTATGATTTTCTCAACACTAAGAAAGTTGACTTGGTCATTTTTGAGCTCGAATTACCAGGTCTAAGAAATATTCACGCATTAAGAAAGCTAAAAGACAAGCACCCAAAAGTGCGGTTTTTAATCTTCAGTACATTGAAGGCAGAACACTATGCAATAAACTCACTAAAGTTTGGTGCATCAGGATTTTTAAGCAAAACAAGCCCCTTCAAACGTTTAAAAGATGCTGTTATCCAGCTTGGTTCTGAGGGTACCGTTATCAATTATGCAACTGAAAGCATGATGTTCACAGGTTCAGAAATAAACCCTGAAATCTTATTTGAAGAGCTATCAGATCGCGAAGCACAAGTACTCCGTTTGTTAATTCATGGCAAAAAAAATATTGAAATTGCAGCGACACTACATCTTAGTGAAAAAACCGTAAGTACCTATCGCACTAGATTGATGAAAAAATTAGACGTAAACAATCTTGTCGAAATGATTTCAAAATTGCAACACTTAAATCTAGACATGTACTAGACAACACGATTCAAACGTCCGCTTAGTACCGTTTTTAACTTATGATACTGCACAATTTCTTCTAAAAGATCGTGATGGTGGTTGTCCTGATTCTCTTCTGTTTGGGTTTGTAATGCTGCTACTTTTTCATCAATTAGCTGACAACGAAAACGCAAAATTACCTCATGAACCCATCTAGGCAAATTCGCTTTTTTATCTTTTATAAAAATGTTTTTACGTTCCCAGTCGTGTAAGGTATGTTGTTCGTCTTGAAGCAACAAATCAGAAACTTCAGTTGCTAATTCTGGCGGCAAGCCAGCAACGAAAGTATCCATTTGAATAGCAGCATGTTCGTTTAACGTGGTTAACACTTTAGGGTACAAACTCTTGAACACTTCTGTTGTAAATGCAATTTCGTCTTGTTGCAGATCCAAATATACTTTCTCAAACACACGCGATGTTATGTTTTTTGTAACCAATGAAAGCGCTCCTGTTTTGGCATCTGTTTGCAGCATGGGCTCTTCAAAAACCACTTCTTCATGGCCGTGAAGCAATAAAATTTTTATGATATCTTTTTCAAGCTCAAAACGGGTACTTACTTGAGCCACTTGCTGTTCTTGTGGCACTACGGATAAGGGCCTACTCGATTTTGGTGGCGGTGCTTTGGTTGCCGTTTTTTGGGAAACCTGCGCTAAGGTTGCAAACAAAACTTCTTCGCTTATGTCCATAAGTCCAGCACAAGACTTAACGTAAACTTCTTGCTTTATTCTATCAGGAATTTTAGCAATGCTTTGCACCATTTCACGAATGGTCTCCGCCTTTTTCAACGGATCTTGAGCGGCTTCATCAACAAGTAGGGCAGCCTTAAACTGAATAAAGTCCTTAGCGTTAGTTGTGAAAAAATCACGCACCTCTTCTAAACCATGATTACGAGCAAAGCTATCCGGGTCCTCGCCTTCAGGGAACATACAAACACGGACGTTCATGCCAGCTTCCAAAATCATATCAATTCCCCGCAACGAAGCACGTAACCCCGCAGGGTCACCATCAAAAAGAACGGTGATATTTTTTGTTAACCTCCCAATAAGTCGAATTTGTTCGGGTGTTAATGCCGTGCCAGACGATGAAACCACATTCTTAATACCGCGTTGATGCATTTGAATGACATCGGTGTATCCTTCAACTAAGTAGCAAGTATCTTCTTTGGCAATGGCTTGTTTTCCTTGATACAAGCCATACAAGACTTTACTTTTATTATATATCTCGCTTTCGGGCGAGTTCATATACTTAGCTGCTTTTTTATCTTGTGTTAGAATACGTCCACCAAATCCCAATACACGTCCCGACATGCTGTGGATAGGAAACATGACACGGCCTTTGAATCGATCAAATTTCTTATCCTCCTTAACTATGGTAAGGCCAGTTTTGTCCAAATATTCAAGTTGATAACCTGCTTTTAAAGCAGCATCGGTGAGTGCGCTCCAAACGTCGGGCGAGTAGCCCAATTGAAAATAACGAATGGTTTCCTCGGTAAAACCACGTTCCTTAAAATAGCTTAATCCAATGGCTTTCCCTTGTGTTGATTCCCACATGGAATCTTCAAAAAAGCGCAACGCATACGAACTAACCAAATACATGCTTTCACGTGCGCTAGCTGCTGCCTTTTGCTCGTCATTCTGCTCTGTTTCTTCTATGGCAATGTTATACTTTTTAGCCAAATAGCGAATGGCTTCTGGATAGGAAAAGTGTTCGTGCTCCATCAAAAAAGCAACAACATTTCCGCCTTTTCCACTCGAGAAATCTTTCCATATTTGCTTTACGGGTGACACCATAAAGCTCGGCGTGCGTTCATCGCTAAAAGGACTTAACCCTTTGAAGTTGGCTCCCGACTTTTTAAGCTGTACAAAATCACCTATTACCTCCTCTAATCGGGCGGTTTCAAAAACAGCGTCTATGGTTGATTTTTGTATCACAAGCTAAAATGAGTTCTAAAATACGGATTTCAGCAATGTTATTTCTTACGTTCAATAACATAACGCACCATTTCTTCGAGTGCATCGCGAAATTCATTTTTAGGAAACCTATGGAGTTGCTGTAAAGCTTTGTCTTTATAGGCATGCATTTGCGCTGTGGCATATACCAATCCACCCTGTTCTTTCACAAAAGCAATGATACGCTTGACGCGTTTTTTGTCTTTATTGTGATGACGTACCGATTGTATCAACCACTTTTTTTGTTGTTTATCCACTTTATTAAGGACGTGAATAAGCGGCAGCGTCATCTTTTTTTCTCGAATATCAATTCCCGTAGGTTTTCCAATTTTAGTCTCGCCATAATCAAATAAGTCATCTTTGATTTGAAAGGCAATCCCAATATTTTCACCAAAAGCACGTAATTGCTCCACCACCTCGGAACCTGCATGTACCGAAGCGGCGCCAAGCGCACAACAAGATGCGATTAACGTAGCCGTTTTTTGCCGAATGATCTCCATGTAAACAGCTTCGTCAATATCTAAGTGGCGTGTTTTTTCAATTTGCAACAACTCGCCTTCACTCATTTCGCGAACGGCAACGGAAATGATTTCCAATAAGTCGAAGTCTTTGTTATCAATACAAAGCAACAACCCCTTAGACAACAAATAATCCCCTACCAATACAGCAATTTTATTTTTCCACAATGCGTTTATAGAGAAGAAACCACGTCGTTGGTAGCTTTCATCTACAACATCATCGTGAACCAATGTAGCGGTGTGAATAAGTTCAATTACCGAAGCGGCACGATAGCTGCGTTCGTTTACTTCGTTTTTACCTAGCATTTTGGCAACCATAAAAACAAACATGGGGCGCATTTGCTTCCCTTTTCGGTTAACAATATAATATGTAATCCGATTTAGCAGCGCAACATTAGAGCGCATGGACGAGGAAAACTTGTCCTCAAAAAGCTCCATCTCTTTGGCAATGGGTTGTTTAAGCTGATCTACTATTTTCATTGGGGCATAAAGATACGATTTAGCGCTTTAGCAATAGGCTAAATAACTGATTTTGAACATTAGAGCTTGGTTTTATTTGCTAATTGACCACAAGCGGCATCAATATCTTTGCCACGAGAACGCCTAATGGTCACTGGAATTTGATGCTTACTAAGTGCAGCCACATACTGATCAATAGCGGTCTCATCGGCTTGCGCAAACGCATCATTACCCACAGGATTATATTCAATTAAATTGACCTTAGACGGCGTGTGCTTGCAAAAAGCAACTAAGGCTTTTACCTCAGCGGCATTATCATTAATATCCTTCCAAACCACATACTCATACGTAACGCGCTCTTTGGTTTTTGAATACCAATACTGAATGGCGTCACGAAGTGCTGTTAGCGGAAAAGTTTCGCTAAACGGCATGATTTTATTTCGTGTCTCTTCCACAGCACTGTGCAACGATACTGCCAATTTAAAACGAGGATGTTCATCTGCCATTTTAATGATCATTTTGGGAATGCCCGAAGTTGATACGGTGATGCGTCGAGGCGACATGCCCATACCCTCTGGGCTTGTAATTTTAGCAATGGCTTTCATCACATTCGCATAGTTCATCATGGGTTCGCCCATACCCATAAATACAATGTTGGACAAGGGACGTTGAAAGTGTTCGACACTTTGTTTGTTGATTGTAGCTACTTGATCAAAAATTTCGTCTGGATTCAAATTTCGCATCCGTTTGAGCTGTGCTGTTGCACAAAAATTACAATCCAAACTACAACCCACTTGACTTGAAACACAAGCTGTTGTTCGTGATTTGGTTGGAATCAAAACAGACTCTACAATTTTACCATCAAACAGGCGTACCGCATTTTTTATGGTACCATCATCACTGTGTTGAACATCCGCAATATCGGTGTGATTGATCGTAAAGTGCTGCCCCAATAGCGCTCGATGTGCTTTGGAGAGGTTGGTCATTTGATCAAAGTCAACTACGGCTTTTTGCCACAACCACTCATACACTTGATTGCCATGAAAAGCAGCTGCGTGGTGTGTAACAAAAAAAGAACAGAGTTCTTCTTTTGAACACCGGCGAATATCCTTCTTGACCTCGCTCATGAGGTGTTATAAGATAAGCATCGCGTCTCCGTAAGAGTAAAAGCGATAGTCGCGGCTTATGGCTTCATCATAAGCTCTTTTGATAAAGTCGTGTCCAGCAAATGCGGATACCATCATCAATAGCGTTGATTTTGGTAAGTGGAAATTAGTAACCATGGCGTCCCCAATCTTAAAGTCATAAGGAGGGAAAATAAATTTATGTGTCCAACCTTGGTAGGCATTTAAACTATCGCTTGATGAAACCGAAGATTCTAGCGCACGCATGGAAGTAGTTCCAATGGCGCAAACACGTTTTCCAGCGGCTTTTGCCTTGTTCACCAATGCTGCTGAGTGTTCGTCAATAGTCAATTCTTCAGAATCCATTTTGTGTTTAGACAAATCTTCAACCTCAACAGGATTAAAAGTCCCTAAACCTACATGGAGAGTAATTTCTGCCAAGTCAACCCCTTTGATTTCAAGACGCTTTAAGACGTGCTTCGAGAAGTGAAGGCCAGCCGTTGGCGCAGCAACAGCACCCTCGTGCTTTGCGTATATGGTTTGATAGCGTTCGCGATCAAAATCTTCTTCGGGTCGCTTGATGTATTTTGGCAATGGTGTTTGTCCAAGTTCTTTTAGTTTGTTGCGAAACTCATCATAACTCCCATCAAACAAAAAACGCAGCGTTCTACCGCGCGATGTAGTATTATCAATAACCTCAGCTACCAATGACTCATCTTGACCAAAGTAAAGCTTATTTCCAATTCTGATTTTACGTGCTGGATCAACCAAAACGTCCCAAAGGCGTTGTTCTTTATTGAGTTCCCGAAGTAAAAAAACTTCTATTTTGGCTCCTGTTTTTTCTTTGTTACCCATCAAGCGAGCAGGAAAAACTTTGGTATTGTTAAGTACCATCACATCACCCTCGTCAAAATAGTCGGTAATATCCTTGAATAGTTTGTGCTCAATGGTTTGTGTTTCTCGATGTAAAACCATCAGCTTTGACTCATCACGATGTTCTGTTGGATGTTCTGCTAATAGGTCTTCGGGGAGGTCAAAATTAAAATGTGATAGTTTCATATATAAATTAGAAAGTTGCAAATATACTATTCGGCGAGGGGGGTTGTCAAGTGATTTGTGATTTATTTGTCACTACGAACTTCAAACCCAAGTAAAGCGAGGTCTTCCCAATAGGAAGGATATGATTTTGTGACAACTTCAGCCTCGTTAATTCGAATAGGGACTAACAGTCCAAGTGGTGCAAATGCCATGGCCATACGGTGATCGTGATAGGTGTCTATGGCAACATTCTGATGGATGGGTGTTTGACGTGCTTCCAAATGGAGTGCATCGTCGGTAACGCGAATGCTTGCGCCCAATTTACCAAGCTCGTTCTCCAAGGCAACCAAGCGATCCGTCTCTTTAATTTTTAGCGTATGTAACCCATACAAATCACATGAAATTCCCAATCCAAAACAGCTAACGGCAATGGTTTGTGCTATATCAGGCGCCTTTATCAAATTAAGCTCAATATGCGATTTTACATCGTTTGTTTTTGTCAAGTGAAGCGTATTTCCATCAAAGGTTGATGCAACGCCCATTTGATTGTATATCGAAATCAACACGCTATCGCCTTGCAAGCTATCCGCAACATAATTGTTAATGGATATGGTAGTCTTCGCTGCCAATGCCGCCATGCTAAAGTGATAAGAAGCCGAACTCCAATCCGATTCCACAACAAGTGTTTTAACTTCTACGTTTTCTTGAGGAAAAACACGAATGGATTGTCCTTCAAATGTTGCTTTAATTCCTGCGCGACCTAATAATGAACAGGTCATGTTAATATAAGGAACAGAGGTTATTTCACCTACCAAATCAATGGTCAGTCCGTCGAGCAACTTAGGCGCAATAAGCATCAATGAAGTAATGTATTGACTGCTGATATTTGCCGCTAACGCCACACGGTTGGCTGTAATTTCTTTTCCCTTAATACGCAAAGGAGGATAGCCTTCATGCTTCACATATTCAATATCTGCTCCTATGGAACGCAATGCGTTTACCAATATTTTTATAGGACGTTCTTGCATTCGTTTAGAGCCGGTAAGCACTTTAGACACACCCGGTGTTGTTGCAAAATATGAAGTCAAAAAACGCATGGTTGTCCCTGCATGACCAATGTCAATCGTATCATCTGTGGAAGAAAGTCCGCGCTGCATGGCCTGTGTATCGTCGGAATTGGAAAGGTTTTCCAATTTTAAATTTGGAAACAAAGCACCCAAAATTAACAAGCGATTGGATTCGCTTTTGGATCCCGTAATGGTACATGCACCTTCAACAATTTTTGATGGGTGCGAAATGCCTAATGTACTCATGAACGAAGTTTTGGGTTGTTGTGATGGCGATTGTGGTCGCGCTTTGTTTTAAGTGCCAATTTTCTATCAAAAGCTTCTTGCAGGTCAGTATTGGTTTGATTGGCCAAACACAACAGCACAAAAAGCACATCGGCAAGTTCTTCGCCTAAGTCTTTTGTCTTGTCACTTTCCTTTTCAGACTGCTCGCCATAGCGACGGGCAATGATACGAGCTACTTCTCCAACCTCTTCGGTTAGTTGCGCCATATTTGTCAATTCGTTAAAGTAACGCACGCCATGGGTTTTGATCCATGCGTCAACCGCTTTTTGGGCATCTTGAACATTCATAATTCTTTATTTTTTGAATCCACAACAATGGTTACCGGACCATCATTAATCAAATCCACTTGCATATCTGCTCCAAAAATACCGCTCTGAATGGGTTTTTTCATCGTCTGAGTGGCTTTTTCTAAAAATTGCTCGTAGAGCGGAACCGCAATTTCGTGACCTGCAGCGTTTGTATAGGAGGGTCTATTTCCTTTTTTGGTTTGGGCAAACAACGTAAACTGGCTGACTACCAAAAGCTGTCCATCTATGTCCAAAATACTTTTATTCATAACGCCATTTTCATCGTTGAAAATACGCATGTTTGTGATTTTTTTTAACAACCAATCTATATCATCAGAACTGTCGTCATGTGTAATGCCCAACAATACCACAAGCCCTTGACCCATACGTTGTACATGCGTTTTGTTTGCCGTCACCGTTGCTTTCGTTACTCGTTGTAGCACTGCTCTCATACGTCCCAAAAATCAGTTCTGTAATGCACGTCTTCGCCTTCAATAATTTGAAGATAGCTCTTGTATCTTGAAGCTGCGATTTCTCCAGCTTCAACGGCGATCTTAATGGCGCATTTAGGCTCATCAACATGTAAGCAGTTGTTAAACTTACAAGCCTCTTTTCGAGCAAAAAACTCTCGGAAATAATCGCCGACTTCTTCCTTTTCCATGTGCACCACACCAAAACCACGAATCCCTGGTGTATCTACAATACGGGCATCAAAATCCAAATCGTGCATTTCGGCAAAAGTGGTGGTATGCTGCCCTTGGTTGTGGTGATCGGAAATTTTAGCTGTTTTGATATTTAGTTCGGGTGCAAGGCTATTAACAAGCGTAGACTTCCCAACACCGCTGTGTCCCGAAAGCATCGTCGTTTTGCCTTTCATCATCGTTTTAACGGCTGCCAGGTTCGTACCCTTTAGAGCGGAAATTTCCAAACAGCTGTAGCCGATGTTTTCATAGCACTGTTTCATGCTGCGTATTTGCTCGGTATCTGCGGCACTGTAGCTATCCTCCTTATTAAACAGCAATACCGTTTCAATGTCATAGGCCTCTGCAGTTGTCAAAAACCGATCAATAAAAGCGGGGTGTGTGGTGGGGTTGTTGAGCGTAACCAATAAAAAAGCGCAATCAATATTAGCGGCAATAATGTGGATTTGTTTAGACAAATTCACCGATTTGCGTACAATATAATTCTTGCGCTCATGGATAAGCGTAATCACGCCTTGCGTTCCCTCTTGGGTTTCTTTGAGCGTAACATCAACAAGGTCTCCAACGGCAACGGGGCTTGTACTCGTAAGCCCCTCAATGCGGAATTTTCCTTTGATACGACAGGGTATAAGTTTCCCGTCGGCATCCTTTACATGATACCAGCTACCCGTTGATTTGTATACGACTCCTGTCATAAAGCCAAATTAACGGATTTTTGGTTCATACGCACTAGCTGTTGATAATCTGCTCTTGGTGATTGATGGACTCTTGGTGAATCGCCTTAAATATTCGGAGGATAAATTCTTCGCTAAGCCCTTTTTCATCACCGTCTAGAATCATTTTACCCAAAATTTCATTCCAACGCTTCGATTGCAATACCGCTACGTTATGACCCTTTTTGAGCTCTCCAATTTCATTGGCAATTTTCATGCGTTTGCTCAAGCTTTCTAGCAGCCCAGCATCAATAACATCAATTTGCGTACGCATGGTGTTAAGCTTGTTTTTGTACTCCGCATCGTCATCGGTTTCCTTACGGATTTTCAAATCCTCCATCATTTGCACAAGTCTGGTAGGAGTAATTTGCTGCGCAGCATCACTCCAAGCATTGTCGGGATCCCAGTGTGTTTCAACCATCAATCCGTCAAAGTTCAAGTCCAACGCTGTTTGGCAAATGTCTTGTAAGATATCACGACGTCCGGCAATATGCGACGGGTCACAAATAAGCGGTAAATCTGGGAAACGGTTTTGAAGTTCCACCACGATTTGCCACTCTGGATTGTTGCGATATTTTGTTTTTTCATAGGCAGAAAACCCTCTGTGGATAACCCCAAGGTTTTTGATGTTGGCGGTGTACAAACGCTCAATACCACCAAGCCATAACGACAAGTCTGGATTTACTGGATTTTTAACCAATACAATTTTATCGGTTCCCTCTAGAGCATCAGCAATTTCCTGAACAATAAACGGACTAACCGTTGAGCGCGCTCCAATCCATAGGATGTCAATATCGTGCTCCAATGCCAGCTGAACGTGCGCGCGGTTGGCAACTTCCGTACAGGTAAGCATGCCCGTTTCTTCCTTAACACGTTGTAGCCATTTTAGTCCAATAGCACCAACACCTTCAAAGTTGCCTGGGCGGGTTCTCGGCTTCCAAATTCCCGCACGAAATGCAGTAACATCGGTGTCTTTTAATTCGTGTGCAATTTTAAGCACTTGTTCTTCCGTCTCTGCACTACAAGGTCCTGCAATTACAAGGGGGTGATCAAGCTCAAAGTTGTTGAGCCATTGACGCATTTTTGGATTATTTTCCATGGTTGTGATTATTTATGTTTTAAAATTGTTCTTATTTTATTGATTTCTTTCATGTCTGCAAGCAGCTCATCAACAGCTTCTGCTTCCAGTTTTTCTTTGAATGCGTTTAAGTTCGAAATGTACTCATTTAGTGTTTCCAGAACGTTATGCTTGTTTTGCATAAAAATGGGCATCCACATTTCGGGTGAACTTTTAGCCAGGCGCACTGTAGACGCAAATCCACTGCCTGCCATATCAAAGATGTTTTGCTCGTCGGTTTCTTTTTCCAACACGGTTTTTCCAAGCATAAAAGACGTTATGTGCGACAAATGGGACACATAGGCAATGTGCCTATCGTGTGCAACGGGATCCATATGACGTACGGTCATGTTTAATTTTTGTAGCAATGTTGTTGCGCGCGCCAACAAATCGGAGCGGGTTTTTGCCACTTCACAAAGCATTATCGTTTTGCCGTCATACAAATTGGGAATTGCTGCATCTGGACCTGAAAATTCGGTTCCCGCAATGGGGTGTGCTGCTAAAAACTGCTCTCGTTTTGGGTGGTTTTTTACCGCTCCGCAAATGGCTGTTTTGGTTGAGCCAAAGTCCATAACCAAGGTGTTTTCGCCTACAGCATCCAATACTTGTGGAAGCAAGGTTGCAATGGCTGCCACAGGTACCGAAACAAAAACATAATCCGCATCTTGTAGCTGATTTATGCTGCCGATTTCTTGTATCAAGCCAAGTTCTACGGCTCGGTTGAGCGTAGTGGTTTTTCGGCTAATGCCCGAAAGCACCACGTCTGGATGGAGTCGTTGCAAGTCCAACGAAAGTGACCCGTTCATCAATCCGATACCTACAAAACTTACCTTCATGACACAATTCGATTTAGTGCTTCTTGAATGCGGTCTTCGCTAACGCAGAGTGAAAAGCGGATATAGCCCTCCCCTGCACTTCCAAAAATGGTTCCAGGTGCCACAAAAATGTGCTGTTCGTGTAGCAGTTTATCAATGGTGGTTTCGCTATCCAAAGCGCCTTCGGGCAACTTTGCCCAAACAAACATACCACCTGTGTCTTTTTGGTAGGTGGTGTTTAGCGCATCGGCGAGTTTCCATACCAATTCCCGACGCTTTTGATATACTGCGTTGATCTGTGCAAACCATGCTGTGGATTCGTTCAGTGCAGCAATAGCTCCCTGTTGAATGCCGTAGAACATTCCCGAATCCATATTGCTTTTGACCTTTAAAATCTGATTGATATAGGTAGCGTTTCCACATACCATACCCACGCGCCATCCGGCCATGTTGTATGCCTTACTAAGCGATTGAAACTCCAACGCAACCTCCGCAGCACCTTCCACATCAAGGATGCTCAACGGCTGATCGTTTAGAATGTGCGCATAAGGGTTATCGTTAATCAACAATAGGTCGTGTTTTTTGGCAAATTGAATCAACGCCTCAAACAATGCTTTGGTGCCTTTTGCACCTGTTGGCATGTGCGGGTAGTTGAGCCACATCAACTTTACATTCGATAAATCTTGTTGCTCCAAGGCTTCCAAATCGGGAAGCCAGTCGGTTGTGGCACTAAGCGTGTAAGGCACGGCACGTGCGCCTACCAATTCGGTTACAGATGCATACGTTGGATATCCCGGGTTGGGAATCAACACACCATCGCCTTCGTTAAGGAACGCCATAGACACATGCATAATCCCTTCTTTAGAACCCATAAGAGGCAACACCTCGTTGTCTGGGTTTAGCGAAACACCAAAAAACGTTTGGTAGTAATCTGCTATGGCTTGCCGCAGTTCGGGCGTACCTTGGTAGCTTTGGTATTTGTGTGCGGTTGGATGCGTCACACTTTGGGTAAGTGCCTCCACTACTTTTGGCGGGGGTGCCAAATCGGGACTTCCAATACCCATATTGATGATATCCTTCCCACGTGCCACAAGGCCACGCACTTCGCGTAACTTGCGAGAGAAGTAGTATTCTTGAACGCTATTTAATCTGTCGGCAGCTTTCATGCTTCTAATTGATTTTTATAGGTTCCCAATACTTTTAACGATTCCGTCATGATTTCCAACAATTGGATGGCTTTGTTGTAGTATTCCAGTTCATCGAACGTGATGTCTACAAAAAAGGAGTATTTCCATGGCGTTTCCACTACCGGCATGGACTGTATTTTGGTCAGGTTGATTTTGCAATCGCTTAATACATTAAGCACTGCTGCGAGACTTCCTCGCTTGTGATCCAACACAAATTTTAAGGATGCCTTGTCCACATTTTCAGAAGTATTTGCTTCCGTTTTGACCACCACAAAGCGCGTAGCGTTGTTGGCAATGCTGTGAATGTTAGGTGCCACAATATCAAGACCGTAGATGGAGGCTGCCGTTTTGGAGGCAATGGCTCCCAAACCGCTGATGTGCTTTTCGGCAATGCGTTGCGCTACTTCTGCGGTATCGGCGTCTTCTATGAGTTTGATGTGCGGTTGGGTGGCAAAAAAATCTTTGCATTGCAACAACGCCATAGGGTGCGAAGCCACTTCTGTGATGTCTTCAATTTTTGTGCCTGGCAGTGCCATAAGCTGATGTTCAATACGGATATACGCCTCATTGACAATATGGAGGTTGTGGGTGTCCATAAGGGCGTAGTTGGGAATAATAGAACCCGCAATGGAATTTTCAAGTGCCATCACGCCAACGTGGGCAGCACCCGAAGTAACCGAAGTTACGAGGGCGTCAAACGACATGCACGCCTCCAGTGCGATGTTTGCACCAAAGAGCTGTGTTGCTACCTCGTGGTGGTAGGAGCCTTTGATTCCTTGTATGGCGATTTTTGTTTCCATTGTTTTAATCCGTTGTGCCCCATGGCACATAAAAAAACCCCGAACGTTAGCTCAGGGTTTTAAATTCGTTTACAAAAACTAACATACACCCTGCTATCTCCCGTTATAGAAGTAGTAGAAAGATGTATAATAAGTGTTTGTTTTCATTATGGGGGCAAATGTACACCCAAAATTGAAATAAACAAATTTTTTGTAATTTTAGACTTGAATTAGACCCAAATCTGTTCTTCACACATAAAGCCTACGCTGCCTACAGGGTGTTTTTGTTTTAGGATTTTTTGGGGATAGCTGGGTATATCGGAACGTGGTTTGGGTATATGGTGGTTAGGTGCAACTAAAAAAGAACAATAAATGACGAAATTTTCTGAACGAATTGGTAAAACGGAATCGGTAAAGAATCTACAAATTGAATTCATAGATGAAGATTTAATAAATGGTCTGTGGAACATGGTGAAAATATTTATTCTTGACAGAATCTCAAGAGACTCTCAATATAATGGCATGTCTGACTTTGATCATTTTAGTAAATTGATGTGGCATCGATTTTTGAAATTACCAATCGACACCATTCCCGAGTATGACTTTCAAACAGAAAAATTCATTCGAAATAAGTTCTTTAATGATGAATGGTTTGAAGTTTATGATATATTGGAATTCCTTTCAAAACTTAAAATAACTAATGTCGATACCCATGATTTCATTGAAGCCACAAACAATCTCCTAGAGAGAGAATTTTCAGGTTATCGTTTTGTAGACGGTCTAATTGCTCCCATTTCAAATAGTATGGAAATTAATGAAATTGAAGAAGCAATTGGACAAGTAAACTACTTCACTTCTCTTAATGGCGCTAATGTTCATCTTACTAATGCCTTGAGTAAATTATCAGATAAAAAGAATCCTGATTATAGAAACTCGATAAAAGAATCCATATCAGCAGTGGAAACAACATGTAGGATAATTACAGGAGAGAACACATTAGGAAAAGCACTTAATAAGCTTGAAACAATTGGATTAAATATTGATACCCAATTAAAAGCAGGATTCGACAAGATATATGCTTACACAAACAATAAGGAAAACGGAATCCGACATGCTATTATTGAAAAACATAAAAATCCAGATTTCAATGAAGCTAAATATATGATAGTAGCTTCAAGTGCTTTCATTAACTATCTAGTAGGAAAATGCAAAACCTTGGGAATAAAAATAAATTAAAGCAGCCATCGCTGGCGCGAGGCTTTGTCTCGTGCCTAAAAAAACAATTCTAAAACCCTAATCATGAATACAGAAAACGAAATGATACCATGAAAAAAATATTAATCTTAACGATAATCGGAACAGCACTAATAAGTTGTACAAATGATGATGACAATGGAAATTCCAATAATTGTGATTCTAAAGCTATCGTGAGTGCTGATCAATACAAAAATGCACCTTCTGATCTATTAAGTATAAGTAGTTTAGAAATAAGCGGTAACTGTTTGAAAATTAATATTGGCGCGAGTGGTTGCGATGGGAATTCATGGGAAGTTAAATTGATAGATTCAGAGCAAATTATGGAATCAAATCCTCCACAGCGAAATTTAAGGGTTATATTGAAAAATGATGAAGCTTGTACTGCTTATCTGGGTAAATCTTTCACTTTTGATATTTCTGAATTACAAATCCAAGATGACAGTAGGGTCTATTTAAACATAACAAATTCAGATGACCAAATTCTATATGAATATTAAAAACGAATAAAAAAATGGTGCCAACAACATATATAAAAAATAGCGATTTAATCGTTTAATCGATAGAAAATGAATAAATTAAAGGTCAGTTATAACCTCCGCTTGCGTGCGTCTGTGTCTTGTGACAAAAAAAACTAAAACCCTTAAATCATGAACACAGAAAACGAAAAAAACAAACTTGAAAACCGCATCGGCGGTCTGGTCTTTGTTGGCTGCTTAATGCTTGGCGTTGGCATTGGCTTTATCAAACACGCCGTGCATATTGGTGCTGTTATTGGTATGGGCGTTGGTTTTATTGCCATGGCAGCCATCTGGGCATATTACCGAGGAAAATAAAGCAAATCCTTATATCTTTGTAAAAAAAAGATGCAGCTTTCCGCTTTTAAACAAACACTTGGTCAATTAGACACCCTACAGTTTCAACTCCCCAACGGGCAGTTTGTTCCTGCGCATTTTCACCTTACGGAAGTGGGGCATGTAACGCGAAATTACATCGATTGTGGCGGTACACTACGACAAGAAAACAAACTCAACTTACAGCTTTGGGTGGCGTCGGATACAGACCATCGCCTAAAACCCGATAGCGTTTTGGAAATATTGAAAATGGCCGAAAAACAGTTGGCTTACAGCGATATGGAAGTAGAAGTGGAATACCAAGAAAGCACCATTGGGCGTTATCGCTTAGCAT
Organism: uncultured Flavobacteriaceae bacterium; assembly: GCA_938092005.1. GTDB lineage: Bacteria > Bacteroidota > Bacteroidia > Flavobacteriales > Flavobacteriaceae > UBA7446. The sequence goes on from CALKOU010000007.1 coordinate 165,365, forward strand.
TTGACGGAAGTGCCTTTCAACTTATCAATACGCAAACGGCTTGCTTAGCTCCTGACCAATGCGGCATTCCGCAAGAAAAACCAAGGGTACGTGTTACGGCCAGTGGCGTAAGCTGTGAACCAAACTCGGGTTGTTGTTAAAAAACAGCACGCGCTACTTTATGGATATTATCTGATTTACCCATAGAATAGTAGTGTAAAAACGGAACGCCATTTTTAATTAGCTCTTGGCTTTGTGCAATGCACCATTCAATCCCCACTTCTCTAACGGCTTCTTTAGTCTTTGCTTTTAGAACTTCTTTGATAAGCGCCTCAGGCAAGTCTACATGAAAACGATGCGGAATCATATTCAACTGTTTTTGCGTTGCCAAAGGCTTTAAGCCTGGAATAATGGGTGCTGTAATACCAGCTTCGCGGCAATTTTTCACAAAGGCAAAAAACTTCTCGTTATCAAAGAACATTTGCGTTACAATATAGTCTGCGCCACCTTCCATCTTTTTCTTTAAAAAATGCAAGTCGCTTTCCATATTGGGAGCTTCCATATGCTTTTCGGGATAGCCAGCTACGCCAATACAAAAATCGGTTTGAGCGGTATTTTGAATGTCTTCATCCAAATAAACACCCTTGTTCATATCCGCTATTTGATGCACCAAATCCAATGCGTAGGCATTTCCTTTGGGTTCAGGTTTAAAATACGTTTCCGATTTTACCGCATCACCACGAAGGGCAACAACGTTGTCAATTCCCAAAAAACCCATATCAATCAGGAAATTTTCGGTGTCTTCTTTGTCAAATCCCCCACATAAGACGTGTGGAATAGCATCGACTTTATACTTGTTTTGAATGGCGGCACATATACCCACAGTTCCAGGGCGTTTACGTACGATGCGCTTTTCTAGTAAGCCGTTAGAAAGCTCTTTAAATTCGTATTCCTCACGGTGATAGGTAACATCAATAAACGGCGGATTAAACTCCATTAGCTGATCTATATTATCAAAAATAGTTTCGATATTCTGTCCTTTTAATGGGGGTAAAATCTCAAACGAAAACAAAGTTTTTCCTTCCGCTTTTTTGATATGTTCAGTAACTTTCATCTTATTCCTTTAGGTTAGGTTGCAGCCACTGTGTGGCTTTTTCAATCGTTATATTTTTTCGTGTAGCGTAATCTTGAACTTGTTCTTTTGTAATCTTACCTAAACCAAAATAGGCAGCCTCAGGATGCGCAAAATAGTAGCCTGAAACCGATGCCGCAGGCCACATGGCAATACTCTCTGTAAGTTCAACGCCAATACGGTTTTTTACGTCCAAAAGCTCCCAAATGGTTTCTTTTTCTAAGTGGTCTGGGCATGCTGGATAACCTGGCGCAGGACGAATACCGCTGTACGATTCTTTGATAAGTTCTTCGTTGGTCAACGACTCATTTGGCTGGTAGCCCCAATGCGTGGTGCGTACTTGCTTATGTAAATATTCCGCAAAAGCTTCCGCCAATCGGTCCGCGAGAGCCTTTACCATAATGCTGTTATAATCGTCGTTACGCGCTTCAAAATCTTTGGCAAGTTCGGCAGTTCCAAAGCCTGCCGTAACACAAAAACAACCCATATAATCTTGAATATTTTGATGTTTTGGTGCAATATAATCGGAAAGTGCTCTGTAGGGTTTCCCCTTGCTTTTTAGCAGTTGTTGGCGTAATGTTCTAAATTGATATGCTTGATTGTTGTGCGTTACTTCAATGTCGTCTTGGTCGTTGCTATTTGCCTCAAACAATCCAAAAACGGCCTTTGCTTGCAGCAGTTTACCATCAATAATTTGTTGAAGCATCGCTTTGGCATCTTCAAAAAGTTGCGTGGCTTCTGTGCCCACAACATCATCTGTTAATATATCAGGATAACGCCCGTGCAAGTCCCATGAACGAAAAAATGGCGTCCAGTCAATATAATCTACCAACGCATTTAAGTCTTGATCAAAATGCTGAATGCCCAATTGGTTTGGAGTAATTGGTGGCTGTGCAGCAAAGTCTATTTGAAGCTTTTGCGCACGTGCTTCTGCTAGAGCAACATAGGTTTTGTGGTCGCTTCGTTGCTGAAAACGGACACGGAAATCATCGTATTCTTCTCTAATATCAGCCTTATACTTCGCTTTGGTTTGCGGTTGGAGTAAATTCCCAACTACGGTTACTGCCCTAGAAGCATCGTTTACATGTACGACTGTGTGATCGTATTGCGGTGCAATTTTAACAGCGGTGTGTGCTCTTGATGTGGTTGCACCACCAATCATCACAGGAATGTCATGATTGGTTTTATTGAGTTCTTTTACCAAATACACCATTTCATCTAACGAAGGTGTTATAAGCCCTGATAAACCAATGGCGTCTACTTGCTCTTTTAGCGCTGTTTCGATAATGCGTTCGGGGGGTACCATAACCCCCAAATCGATAATTTCATAATTGTTACAACCCAACACAACACTCACAATATTTTTTCCAATATCGTGTACATCGCCCTTAACGGTTGCCATCAAAATTTTCCCTGCTGCCTCTGGCTTTCCTGATTTTTCAGCTTCAATATAGGGGAGCAAATAAGCCACCGCTTTTTTCATGACTCGGGCAGATTTTACCACTTGCGGCAGGAACATTTTTCCACTTCCAAACAAATCGCCAACCACATTCATGCCGTTCATCAAAAAGTTTTCAATTACCTCAATAGGAGCCTTTACGCCCAAGCGTGCTTCCTCCACATCTTCTACCACAAATTGGTCAATTCCTTTGACTAGTGCATGCGTAATACGTGTTTGAAGCTCTTGCTCGCGCCAAGCCAAATCGTTTTTAGATTTTGCCTTGGTATTGCCTTTCACCTGTTCTGCAAAATCTAACAACCGTTCTGTAGCATCGTCTCTGCGATTTAAAAGCACATCTTCTACGCGTTCCAACAACGGTTTCGGAATTTCGTCATATACTTCCAACATGGTTGGATTCACAATCCCCATAGTCAAGCCGTGCTTGATACCGTGATACAGAAAAGACGCGTGCATGGCTTCGCGCACCGTATTGTTTCCTCTAAACGAAAAAGAAACATTACTCACACCTCCGCTAACATGCGCATGTGGTAAATTTTCTCGAATCCATTTGGTGGCTTGAAAAAAGTCAAGGGCATTGGTTTTATGCTCATCCATCCCTGTTGCAACAGGAAATATATTAGGATCAAAAATGATGTCTTGCGGAGGAAAATGAACGTCATTTACCAAAATATCATACGACCGTTTACAAATTTCAATTCTTCGCTCTAAGGAGTCTGCTTGTCCGTTTTCGTCAAATGCCATGACAATCACCGCAGCACCGTAGCGACGAATTTTTTTTGCTTGTGCAATAAATACGTCTTCGCCTTCCTTGAGGCTAATGGAATTCACCACGCATTTGCCTTGCACTACTTGAAGCCCAGCTTCAATGATTTCCCATTTTGAGCTATCAATCATAATGGGGATTCGCGCAATATCGGGTTCAGATTGAATAAGGTTGAGGAAGCGTGTCATGGCAGCAACGCCGTCAATCATGCCCTCATCCATATTCACATCCAAAATTTGCGCGCCGCCATCTACTTGGTCGCGAGCAATATCCAAGGCTGTATCGTAATCATCATTTTCAATAAGGCGTAAAAACCGTCTTGAACCTGTAACATTGGTACGTTCGCCAACGTTCACAAAGTTGGTTTCAGGGCGTACAATTAAGGGTTCTAACCCCGAGAGTGTTAAATATTTCTGGACGTTAGGCATATTGGGAAATGGGTCTGGGTTTATATTTGGCTGCAGCCTGCGCCAATAACTTAATATGTTCGGGTGTTGAGCCACAGCATCCACCAATAATATTTACCAATTTATCGGACATATAAGACTCGATCAATTCGCACATTTCTGAAGGTGTTTGGTCGTATGCACCAAAAGCGTTTGGTAAGCCTGCGTTGGGGTGCGCCGAAATAAACTGATTTGTGTCCTGCCCGAGGCGTTGCACATAGGGTTTTAATTGATCCGCGCCCAAGGCGCAATTAAAACCAACACTTAGCAAATCGATATGTGAAATTGAAATCAAAAATGCCTCTACGGTTTGTCCTGAAAGCGTGCGTCCAGATGCGTCGGTTATGGTACCGCTTACCATAACGGGAATATCGAGTTGTTGGTTTTCCTTGATTTCGTCGATAGCAAAAAGAGCCGCTTTGGCATTAAGCGTATCAAAAACGGTTTCTACCATCAAAATATCTACTCCACCTTCAATAAGTGCCAAAGCTTGTTCGCTATACGCATCCTTTAACTCATCAAACAAAACAGCGCGATACCCCGGATCGTTAACATCTGGAGACATACTTGCTGTTTTATTTGTTGGTCCAATAGAGCCTGCCACGAAACGTGGCTTGTTTGGATTTTTAGCGGTGAAGTCATCGGCGGCTTGACGTGCAATTTTAGCAGAAGCTACATTGAGTTCGGTAACAAAATCTTCCAAAGCGTAATCTGCCATGGCAATACTTGTTCCAGAAAAGGTGTTTGTTTCGATGATATCTGCGCCTGCTTCCAAGTATTTTGAATGTATTTCATAAATAGCTTCAGGCTGCGTAATCGATAACAAATCGTTGTTTCCAGCAAGTGGAATCGTGTGATTTGCAAACCGCTTTCCACGAAAATCTACTTCCTCAAATTTATACGCTTGAAGCATCGTACCCATGGCACCATCGAGCACCAAAATACGTTCCGACAAAAGGTCTTTTAGTGTTTTCACAATAGTGAATCAAGGGCTTGTTTTACATCCTGAATGATATCTTCAGGGTGTTCTAATCCAACTGAAATACGAATCAACCCGTCTGTGATATCTACTGCCAAACGGTCTTCTTCGCTCAATTTGCTATGCGTAGAAAGCGCAGGTTGCGTCACTATAGTGCGTGTATCGCCCAAGTTTGAAGAGCGCGAGCATAATTGCACTGCATCAATAAATTGTTTTCCGCCAGAAAATCCATTTTTAACCTGAAATGCGATTACGTTCCCACCTCTTGTCATCTGCTTTTTAGCAATCTCATATTGCGGATGACTGGGAAGAAAAGGATAGCGCACCTCCTCTACTGCCTCGTGCTCAAGTAAAAAATCAGTTACTTTTTCGGCATTATCGCAATGCTTGTCTACGCGCACAGCTAAGGTTTCCAAACTTTTCGAGAGTGTCCATGCGTTAAATGGTGACATGGAAGGACCTGTATTGCGAGCAAACAAATAAATTTCACGGATTAAATCAGAACTCCCTACTGTTACGCCGCCAAGAACTCTGCCCTGACCATCGATGAGTTTGGTAGCCGAATGAATAACCAAATCAGCTCCAAATTCGATGGGCTTTTGAAGGTAAGGCGTTGCAAAACAGTTATCAATAATTAGAACCAGATTATGCTTTTTTGCCAATTTACCTAGACGCTCCAAATCCAATACTTGTAACCCTGGGTTGGTTGGCGATTCGGCGTAAATTACTTTGGTATTAGGTGTAATAAGTTCCTCAAAACGGTCTAAATCTTCCACATCAAAATAGGTGGTTTTAATATTCCA
>CALKOU010000008.1 GCA_938092005.1 uncultured Flavobacteriaceae bacterium
CCACTAGTCTATCAGCGCAAGACGTGTTCTTTGAAACAGGAATGAACTTTACAAGCTACGCTTACGCTGACAATAACGGTAATTCAAACGATAACATAGAACCAGGAAGTGGTGTGTATGTACGAGCAGGATTAGGCTCTATTGGGTTTAGAAGTAGCTTTTCATATGGTGTGAGCTTAAATCAATTAAATGCAACAGGCGGAAATGGATTTGACCTTTATGACTGGAAAGTCACACACCTAGGAGCCTTTGCGCAGTGGAACAGGTATTTCAATGATGATGAAACCTTTGGCTTTAGTGCAGCCTTTGAGTTCTCTACTATGGTAAGCGGAAAACAAGTGCTTGGTGAGAATAGCTATAAGCTATCAGAATACGATGAATTTAAAGGCCTTTGGGCAAATCCAAGATTTGGGGTGAACTATCAGGTTGTATCAACCAATAGTGTTCTTTTAGCACTTGGCTATAACTTCCAGATTGGTCTTAATATCACGGGCGGGGCTACAGAAAAACTTTCGTTTAACACCCACCAATTGGGAATAAAACTAAACATACAGTAAGATGAGATTATTACTTTTTACATTCCTGCTATCAGCGCTTTCTTTTGGTCAAGACAGAAACGGAATATCCTACCAAGCGCTTATCATTAATCCTAACATTGAGCAGCTTCCAGGACAGGACAACGACCATTCTCCCCTTACAAACACAGATATTTGTTTGCAGTTTCATATTATCAATAGCTCTGGTAATTACGAATACTCCGAGTCACAATCAGTAACCACAGATGCCTATGGTATGGTAAACCTTGTGATAGGAACAGGAACACCCATAGGAGCCATCACTTGGGACGCTGTGGCTTGGTCTGCTGAGGCCAAATCCCTTAAGGTAGACCTAGACATCACAGGCGCTTGTACGAGCTTTACAGAGCTTAGTAATCAACAGCTAACCTCAGTGCCATTTGCACTCTATAGCCCAGCTTCTAACGTTCCAGGACCTAAAGGAGACCCTGGTGACCCAGGAGCTGATGGAGATTCAGCTTATCAAGTATGGCTAGACGAAGGGAACACAGGTACTGAACAAGAGTTCTTAGACTCATTAAAAGGAACTGATGGTACTCCAGGAGCAGATGGAGATTCAGCCTATCAAGTTTGGCTTGATGCAGGAAACACTGGAACAGAGCAAGAGTTTTTGGATTCATTAAAAGGTGCTGATGGAAACGAAGGGCTACTCCCCTCTGGAGATGCTATTGGAAATACAACATATTGGGACGGTTCAGAATGGATAACAACTAGTAACAATCTTTACAGCGACGGTAGTAACGTTATGATTGGAACAACAACTGCTGAGCCTTCATCTGCTTTCACAGTCGCATCAACAAGCCAAGGAGTGTTACTTCCTAAAATGACACTATCCCAAAGAGACGCCATATCAAACCCAACTAGCGGGCTATTGATTTTTCAAACGGATAATACGCCTGGGTTTTATTATTTTGATGGAACCTCATGGAAAGGTCTTATTCAAACAGCTCCTGTAAGTTCAGGGGGTTCAAGTGATTCTAACACTTTAATTTATACAACAAATGGATTTTAAAAACGTCATTTCAGTACTAATACTTAGCTTAAGTTTACATATAATTGCTCAAGATACGCCTGGAAATTTACAGTTTAACAGGGTGGTTGTTTATAATTCGGAATTTAATCAAGGGACTCCAAATTCAACATCATCATTTAGAAATTATGGAGAGTTTAATTCAATTACTATACCCCAAGGAAAGGTTTGGAAAATAGAATCTGTGGTTATGTATGAGAGACGAGATACTTCTTCAAATCCAGTGTCGGTTATAAACGATTTTGCTCCTAATATTTACGGGCCAATAAGTCCTTGGGGGGCTACTTTAGAACATACATTACAGTTAAATGACATTCCTGTTTTTATTTATCAATACATTGGAAATTATTCTGAATCAATGGTTAAATATCCTATATGGCTTCCGTCTGGTGAATACATACCACATAGCTGGGATGGAAATACAAATAATCTGGTTCTTTCTGAATTCACCATCTATGCACTAGAATTTAATATTATCCCATAATGAATAAAGCTTTTTTAATAATAACACTATTTAGCAGTATAATCATTTACTCCCAAGACACTCCTGGGAACTTACAGTTTAATAGGGTGGTAAATTTTTCTGAAATAATTACTGTATTTAATAGTTCAAATAGTCTCGGCTCTCAACCAAATAGGTATGCAATATTAACTCCGGTCTCTATTGCTGACGGGAAAGTTTTAAAGATAACCAGCCTATCAGTGTCTAGCTATTATGAAGCTGGCAATATTAAACAAATAGGAGAATGTGGTGAATGTGCTGTTTCTATTGGAGGGGTCACAGCTTATACTCATAGAAATACTAGTTATACCACAAACAATAAAATATTTCCACTTTGGTTTAATTCTGGAGAGAAAGAATTCTTAGTTTTTAACCCTGATGGAGGTAAAGTCATTGTCTCATTCACTGGTATAGAATTTAATATTGTAAACTAAAAAAATAAATCATATTCACAATCACGGTCAATCCACTTCGTAACATAGTTCGTTACTGCCTTTGGATTGTCAATGAGTTTATAATCTCCCACAGCAATACCTCCTAGTGCCGTTCTTGTTTAGTAGAAGTTCTATTGACTTTAAGAATCAAATCCTTGTTAGTCGAGTCCCATTTACAGTTTAGTGCCTTAAATTCCTATGTTAACGTTGTAAAAAAGTGCCGAGAAAGTGCCGAGAGCATACACTTTTTTGTAATTTTAAGCATCAATTACATGTAAGTAGCCTAACCAAACGTATAACTGGTTTAAAGAAGAAAACCCCTCGATTTCTCGAAGGGCTTTTCTTGGGTGGAAGACCGGTTTCGAACCGGCGACCTCTAGAACCACAATCTAGCGCTCTAACCAACTGAGCTACAACCACCATTTTCTAGAATGCAAATGTAATACGTTTTTATAGAATCTAAAACAGGAATTAAATCAAATCACTAATGTAGTTAACTGCTAGCAAGCGAGAGGTGGTAAATCCCTCTGCATAATCCACACCAATGAGGCGACCTAGGTCAGCAGCACGGTAGGTAATGCTATTCAAAAAGTTTTCCGTACTAATAGGGGTGTTAGGGGTTGTTCCTGACTTGTAAAACTGTGATTCGTAAGCTTTTACAACTTGAATCTTGGTCTCCATCTGATCGCTAATATTAACTACAAAATCAGGTTTAGCATCGTTCCATTGAATGTAATGATACAACTGTTTTGGGCGCCATGCATCTTGATGTTGCTCTTCGTGCACCGTTTGAACTTTTTGCAAACCACTCAAAAAACAACTCTCGGTTACCAATTTTGCTGCCCTTCCGTGATCTGGGTGGCGATCTTCTACGGCATTACACAAAATTATTTCGGGTTTTAGCAAACGGATGTATGCTATAAGTTTTAATTGATGCTCCTTATCGTTGCGAAAAAAACCATCTGCAAAATTTAAATTATATCGAGCATGCACACCTAAAATTGCAGCGGCTTGTTTAGCTTCTGCAGCGCGAATTTCGGAAGTGCCTCTTGTTCCCAGTTCGCCTTGGGTAAGATCTAAAATAGCAACTTTTTTGCCGCGTGAAATTTCTTTAGCAAGCGTACCTGCGCAAGAAAGTTCTACGTCGTCTGGGTGTGCACCAATAGCAAGGATATCTACTTTCATTAGGAACTTGTTAACCAACGTAATATGGCTGGATCATTAGGTTGGGTGCGAGGAGAAACAACATCAACTAAAAATCCATTTTCATCAATAAGATACTTCTGAAAATTCCATTTAACAGAACTGTCTTGAACGCCATTTTGTTGCTGTTTTGTCAAAAACGCATATAAGGGGTGTTGGTTTTTCCCTTTGACACTAATTTTAGACATCATAGGGAATGACACGCCGTAATTCTTTTCGCAAAACGCTTTGATATCGTCGTTGCTACCCGGTTCTTGCCACATAAAGTTATTCGCTGGGAATCCAACAATAACAAAATTTTGATCTTTATATTGTTGGTATAGTGCCTCAAGCTTTTCATATTGGGGCGTTAAACCACATTTTGAAGCCGTATTTACGATCATCACTTTTTTCCCTTTAAGTGATTCGAGTGAAAACGGATTACCGTTAATATCCTCAACGGTAAATGTGTGGATTGATTTTTTCATAGTAGTAGATTGAGCGCAGCTAACAGATGTTGCTAGCAGCAAAATGAAGATAACGCGCATGGTGTAATTTTTCAGCTAAGGTAAGGAATTGGAAAAAATGATGAATTAAACAATTTCGGCACTTAAACCTGCCGCCAGTAGACGAATACATTTGGGTTCCAGTTCGTCATAGGAGCCGTGTTTAACAGAGCATTTTCCTTTATAGTGAACAATTAGCGAACACTGTTCGGCTTGTTCTGGTGTGTGTTCACACACTTCAATTAAGGTATTGATAACATGGTCAAATGTATTTACATCATCGTTATAGAGAATGATCTCATGCAAACGAGAAGCATCAACGGCGAGGTCGTGTTGCTCTTGTTCTTGCCCATCTGATTGCTCAAAAAATATCATATCCCTACGAATTTATAAATTTTAGACAAATCCAACCGTCTTTTTCAGTTCGGCTATCAAATTTCAACCCATGTTGGAATGCCAAGTCCTTGAGAATTACAGCATCTTCCTCATGAAAACCTGATAGCAACAATATACCATCAGAAGTTAAGATTTTAGCATAGGCAGATAAATGCTCCATAAGCACATTCCGATTGATATTTGCAAAAATGACAGCTGCTTGTAATACTGACAGTTCCTCGAGTGTTTGGGTACTAAAATCAATGTCCGTAATGCCGTTTTTTACAGCATTCTCGTTGGCGTTTTCAACACACCAAGATTCAATATCAACACCCGTCACGGTTGTTGCCCCTTTCAATTTGGCAGCAATTGCCAAAACACCTGTTCCCGTTCCCATATCCAACACAGTCGTGCCGCTTAAAGGCAATTCAAAAAGTTGCTGTAGCATGAGCTGAGTTGTAGCATGATGACCTGTGCCAAATGACATTTGCGGGTCAATGATAATTTCGTGCTTGGTCTGTGCAGCTGCATGAAAGGATGCACGAATGGTCCAGTTACCTACGACTATAGGATGAAACTGCTTTTCCCAATCAGCGTTCCAGTTTTGCCCTTCAAAAGTTTCTGTTGTAACCGTAGCCGTTACCCCGTCAAAAGGGACCGCTAAGCACGCCGTAATATCAATACGATCCACTTGGTCATGAGAAACGTAAGCCGTTACTCCCCTTTCGGAGGTAACAAAACTCTCAAAAGGAAAAACACTTAACCAAGCAGCAAAAATGTCTGTTTTTTCTACGGGTTCTATCGTAAAATGATAGGCGCAATACGCTTTCAATTAAAAAGCATTGACAATGGCTGTGAAATCATCCGCATTAAGTGAAGCACCTCCAATCAATCCCCCGTCAACGTCTTGTTGCGCAAAAATCTCATTGGCATTTGAAGGCTTTACACTTCCACCATAAAGAATGGATATGCGCTGCGCCAAAGCATCGTCATATTGCCCCGCTAATACGGTTCTAATATGTGCGTGCATCTCTTGTGCTTGTTCTGGGCTAGCTGTTTCTCCAGTTCCAATAGCCCATACAGGTTCGTAAGCAAGAACAATATTATTCCAACTTGTTACATCAAGATGAAAAAGCGCGTTGGTTAGTTGACTTGTAACAAGGTCAAAGTGATTCCCCGCCTTACGATCTTCTAATTCTTCACCAAAACAGAAGATGATCTGCATATCATTTTCCAATGCAGCATTTACTTTTTCAGCTAACAAGGCGTCTGTTTCGTGAAAATAAGCTCTACGCTCAGAATGTCCTAAAATAACGGTAGTAACCCCAATGCTTTTCAGCATGGAAGCAGAGACTTCTCCTGTATAGGCTCCCGAAACTGCTTGATGCATGTTTTGAGCTGCAACGTCAATAGCCGAATGTGCCGTTTGGGAAACCGCAGCAGCTAAATGAACATAAGGCGTAGCAATGGCTACATGAACGTCATCGTTAAATGTTTTTGACTGCAAGTTATCAATTAATGCTTGACTTTGTGCGGCATCAAGGTTCATTTTCCAGTTACCGGCTACAATTTGTTTTCTCATGGTTTTGATTGATTGTTTAGATGAATAAGTGCAAATAACGCATAATTAATCATGTCTTGGAAATTAGCTTCCAAGCCTTCGCTAACAAGCGTTTTGCCACTGTTGTTTTCGATTTGTTTGACACGCAAAAGCTTTTGCAAAATCAAATCAGTCAAGGAACTCACACGCATGTCACGCCAGGCTTCGCCATAGTCGTGATTTTTGCGTTCCATCAGGGCTTTTGTTGCTGCTGTATGTTTGGTATAATGGGTCATGACTTCTTCGTTGGACAGATCGGGTTGGTCGGCTGGACCCAGCTCCAATTGAATAAGCGCCATAATAGAATAATTGACAATACCGATAAATTCAGGCACTTCGCCTTCGTCTACTTTTTTTGTCTCTATTTCTTGTAGGGTGCGTATCCGCTGTGCTTTGATAAAAATCTGATCGGTTAACGAAGTGGGTCTAAGTATGCGCCACGCACAACCGTAGTCTATCATTTTTTGCTCAAACAATGACTTGCATGTTGATGCGGCCGTTAGATATTGTGTTTCGGTTTGTGCCACCTGATTTGATTTGTTGTAAATTTCGGTCAAAAATGAAAATGATTTCATTTTAAACCAATATTTTTAAAGGCTATTTATGAACATATCGTGCAAAGGGAAGCTTATTGATCTTACGACCCCTAAAATAATGGGGATTCTGAACCTTACACCAGACTCATTCTACGATGGCGGTTTTCACAATAATCTGGATGCAGCTTTAACACAGACAGAGCGGATGCTCCATGAGGGAGCAACTTTTATTGATGTGGGTGGTGCAAGTTCAAAGCCGGGTGTCTCGGAAATAACTCTTGATGAAGAATTATCACGTGTTTTACCCGTAATTGAAAAAATACACCTCACATTTCCAGAAGCAATCGTATCCATAGACACTTACAGAAGTGAAGTTGCCAAGCAAGCTGTACAAGCAGGCGCAACAATGGTCAACGATATTTCAGGCGGAACCCTTGATTCAAAAATGTTAAAAACTGTTGGCGCACTCGGCGTTCCCTATGTTGCCATGCACATGCAAGGAACCCCTCAAAACATGCAAAAAAATCCAACCTATGAAGATGTTCTAGTAACGTTGAGACACTTTTTTAGCACCAAAATAGCAGCAGCCCACAAAGCAGGTATTCACGACATCATTCTTGATCCTGGGTTTGGGTTTGGTAAAACCTTAGAACATAATTATGCAATCTTAAATCATTTGAAGAGCCTTCAAATAGAAGGCACTCCCATCTTGATAGGTGTATCACGAAAATCCATGATTTACAAATTACTCCATATTGATGTTGCGGATGCACTAAACGGAACAACTGTATTGAATACTGTTGCGCTGCAACATGGAGCGCAGATTTTGCGTGTGCATGATGTAAAGGAAGCACAACAAGCCGTGCAATTATTGGAGAAACTTAAAATGGCATAACCAATAATTCCGTAATTTTATAAGATGTTTGATTTTTTAGATTTTAATATCCTTGACCTCATCGATATTGTTTTGGTAGCCTCCTTGTTGTACTATGCCTACCGTCTTGTTAAGGGTACGGCAGCTATTAACATTTTTGTAGGTATTGTTATTCTTTATTTGATATGGAAAATTACCGATGCTCTAAACATGGAATTGTTAAACAATATCTTAGGAGGTTTTATGAGTGTTGGTGTCTTTGCGCTTATTGTGGTTTTTCAGCAAGAAATACGCAAGCTATTGTTAATGTTAGGCTCTTCAAATCTTGCAAACAAAAAAGCCTTTAATCGTTATTTGAAAATCTTTAACTCCGATAGCGGGGTTATTGAAACAGAACTTAATATTGATGCGTTGATTAAAAGTTGTGTATCGCTCAAAAAACAAAAAGCAGGAGCGCTTTTAGTATTGGAGCGCAATAGCAGTCTGGACCATCTAAAGCCTTCTGGGGTAAAGGTAAATATGGAAATTTCTGTTCCAGTAATTGAAAGCATTTTTTACAAAAATGCGCCCCTTCACGATGGTGCTGCTATTATTGAAAACAACAACATAACCGCAACACGTGTGGTGTTGCCTGTATCAGAAAAAACAAACATACCCAAAAAGTACGGGCTTCGACATCGAGCTGCAGTAGGTATTACAGAAAAAACAGACGCAGTTGTGTTGGTTGTTTCAGAAGAAACAGGGGCTATCAATTACTTTAAAAACGGAGAGCGCATTCCCTTTACTTCTTACAAAGAACTGCAAGAAATCATCACAAAGGACATGGACTAAACCGCCTGACTTGCAGTAACAAATTGGACTTCGTAGAGATTTTTATAGTATCCATCTTCTAATTTCAGTAACTCGCTGTGGGTACCCGACTCTACAATCTCACCTTTATCTAACACAACGATTCTATCGGCGCGCTGAACGGTAGCGAGCCTGTGGGCAATTACTAAAGAAGTCTTGCCTTTTGTGATTTCGTTTGTTGCTTTTTGAATTAGTTTTTCGGCATGTGTATCAATAGATGATGTAGCTTCGTCCAAAACCAAAATTTTAGGTTGCATGACATACGCGCGTAAAAACGCAATCAGTTGACGCTGTCCTGTTGACAGCATACCACCGCGCTCTTTCACATTAAAATGATAGCCATCGGGAAGGCTTGAAATAAAGTCATGAACGCCTATTTTTTTAGCTGCGGCGATTACGTCCTCCTCAGAAATAGAAGCATCCCAAAGGGTAATGTTATTATAAATAGAATCCGCAAATAAAAACACATCTTGAAGGACTACACCTATTTGCTTTCGTAACCACGAACGCTCATATTGATCTATGGAACGATTATCGAGTAAAACCTTACCGCTATCTATCTCATAGAAACGACTCAAAATATTTATAAGCGTTGATTTTCCAGCGCCCGTTGCTCCCACTACAGCTACGGTTTCACCTGGCTCAATTGTGAACGATATACCATGTAAAACGGGTTCGTCTTTTTTGTAAGAGAAATGCACCTCTTCAAAAGCCAAGGTTCCTTGAATTTCTTTTTGGGAAACATGACCACTGTTTGGAATGGTTTCGTCGGTATCTAGGATGCCCATAACTCGACGCACCGCTACCATACCCATTTGCAAGGTGTTAAATTTATCAGCAATTTGACGTAGTGGACGAAACAACATTTGAGACAACTGAATAAACAAAAAGATGACGCCCAAAGTAATACCCGAAGCTTCTGCAATTACGTTAAGTCCTCCAAACCATACCAATAACCCAATGGTTATGGACGTTGAAAGTTCGGCAATAGGAAAGAAAATAGAGTTATACCAAACTGTTTTCAACCACGCCTTTCGGTGTTTGTCGTTAATCTCTCTAAAAGCTGCAGACTCCAGTTTTTCACGACCAAAAAGTTGAACAATGCTCATCCCTGAGATACGCTCCTGAACAAAGCTATTTAAGTTTGCTACTTGCGTACGCACATCGTCAAATGCCGTTTTCATAGCCTTTTGAAACTGTCGTGTTGCAAACAATACAAGTGGTAGTATGGCAAACACAATCAAAGAAAGTTTCCAACTCACAGACCACATAACGATCATAACGATTAGCATTTTAAGCAAATCGGCAATAATCATAAACAATCCCTGGCTAAAAATACCCGATATGGTTTCTACATCCCCTACTACACGTGTTACCAATCGGCCAACAGCAGAAGTATCGTAATACGCCATTTTGAATTGGAGCATGTGGCGATAAAGCGTGTTACGCAAATCATAAATAACATGTTGTCCAAGCCAGTTTGCATAATAAATGAACATAAACTGAAAAACAACTTCAAGCAACAATGTGATGCCCATTAGCGCAATAAGCACCAACATTCCGTCGTAATCCTTTAAGGTGATGTAATCATCAATAGTTACTTTGAGTAAGTATGGGCTCAATGTTGAAAAACCTGAGAGCAAAACAGCCGAAATTAATACAAAAACAAACGTTTTCTTGTATGGCCTCACAAACGACATAAGGCGCTTAAACAAGCTCACGTCTAAAACAGTATTTGCTGATTTTTTATCCATTGGGTTCAAAGATAGTGTTTGGGTAGTGAACTTTCGTTAAAAATAGACCATGAGCTGGTGCCGAACTTCCTGCTTTTGTTCTATCGCTGCTGTTAAGTATGTTTTGAAAGTCTTCTAGGTTGGTTTTTCCAGCCCCCACATCAAGTAAAGTGCCCACTATGGCACGCACCATGTTGCGTAAAAAACGGTTTGCTGAAATATAAAACACCCACGATGAATCCACTTGTTTCCAAATGGCTTCTGTCACATTACAATCGTAGGTTTTTACATCTGTTTTGGATCTAGAAAAACACTTAAAATTGGTATGCGTTAACAACAATGCAGCTGCCGCATTCATCGCTTCAAAATCCAATGTAGACGTAAACGTATATGCCCATTCGTGTGCAAAAGGGTTTTTGTGTTGAACCATGTGATAGGAGTAGCTACGTGAAGTCGCATCAAAACGTGCGTGGGCGTCTTCGCGAACGGAGTGCATATCAATAATGGCAATATCGTGTGGTAAAAATTTATTAAGCCTGTATACCAATTGCTTTACTTGATCTAAAGGCAAGTCAAGGTTTACATGAGCAAACATTTGTTTGGCGTGAACACCCGTATCTGTTCTACCTGCACCAACAATAATGGTTTGATGACCCAACAACATACTAAACGCATCCTCGAGCTGTTGCTGCACAGACATGGCGTTGGGTTGGCGTTGCCAACCATGATAGGCAGTTCCTTTGTAAGAAAATTCAATAAAATAACGCAAAGGTGTAATTTTGTACAAAGATGATGAAAAAGATATTGTTGCTTTCCGATACCCATAGCTTTTTAGATTCACGTGTTGCAAACTATGCCAAAGACGTGGATGAAATTTGGCATGCTGGTGATATTGGAAGCTTTGAGGTTACCGATGCGCTTGAACAAATAAGGCCGCTGCGTGTGGTTTACGGGAACATTGATAACGCGGCCATTAGAAGTCAATTTAAAGAATATTTATTTTTTACTGTTGCGGGCGTTTCGGTTTTCATGACGCATATAGGCGGTAAGCCACCCCGATATGCGAAAGGTATTTCAGAAAAGTTAATGCGATTAAAACCTGATATTTTTGTTTGTGGTCATTCGCATATCCTAAAAGTTACTTTTGACAAAAAACACAATCTTTTGTTTATGAATCCAGGTGCTGTGGGCAAGCATGGCTTTCATAAAAAACAAACCATGTTACGTTTTGAATTGGCAAACGGAAAAGCACAAAATCTTGTGGTTATTGAATTAGGGGACGAGTCTTCGTAAAATTGTTGACCAACGGTATTTTCGAATAAAACGCGCTTCATCACGGGATACCATTTTGGGTTTCTTTGAAATCCATGCGGATAAAAAACCGCCCAACACACCTAGAAAACTTCCTTTTTGTTGTAAGGACCATTTAAGAGAAGCCAAAAAACCTAAAACCAGTCCGTAACCAAGTTGATAAAACAAGGCACCTTTTGCTTTTTCGGCTTTGATGCTGTATTCGGATCCCGTTGGGCGAAGGTGTTTTGCTAAAAGGGTACTATCTGTTTGCACTTTAAAACCGTTATGCAGCGTCAATAACTCGTCTAAGGTATCCCAACCCAAAACAGGACGTAAACCACCAATGGCTTTAAAGCAAGTTTTGGAATAGGCTTTTATGGGACCACGAACGTGATAGCTGTTAGAAATGGACTCCAGAACCCAAGCGTTGTCTTTTTTGATGGTAAGCAAACCGCTAAACATTCCAAGAGATGAGTTGTTAGAAAAGGCGTTTTTAAGGGTTTCTAGGTAATGTAATGGAAAATCAATGTCCGCATCGAACTTGCAAATAATGTCCCAGTCGGTAGTAAGTGCAGCAAAACCACGTTCAAAAGCACGCACTACCTTTTGCCCAGGCGCATGACTAGAAGACGTTTCGGAAGTAATCACACGTAAACAGCTGTGCTGTTGCGCCATTTTTTGAGCAATGCTTACAGAAGTATCTGTTGAACCATCATCCACAACAACGACTTCTTTTGGAAGGTATGTTTGTGACAATAAAGAAGTTAGCGATTTTTCAAGAAAAATTGCTTCATTAAAAACGGGAATAACAATGGAAATATCCACTCAGATTTTAAGAAAATGAATTCCAAAAATAAAAAAAGTTGTATGTTTGTCCTAACGGCAACTACTTCAGCCGACATTACAACTTACATTTACTTTAAATCACATGTTAGAATTATCAGAGTTAAAAGCTAAAAAGCTTGCTGAATTGCAAGAAATTGCAAAAGAGTTAGGTATTAAAAAAATTGCAGGGCTCAAAAAAATTGAACTCACATATAAAATCATTGACCACCAGTCAACCCTTCCAGATCCAAACGACACTACTGAGGCAAAAGAAACCAGCGAAGAAAAAAGAGCTGAAGACAAGCCAAAACGTATGCCACGAAAAAAAGTGGAGCATAAAAGAGATTCAAAAGAAAGCAAAACCAACAAGAATTCGGAAGATAAAAATGATGTAACCGAAAACAAACCGAACAAAAATTCGGAGCATAAAAAGCCGCAACACCAGCATCATAAAAACAACAAAGGAAACGGCAACAACAACAACAACAACAACAACAACAATAACAGAAACAACGGTAAAGACCCTAACCATAACAAGGACAACCGAAACCGTTACCGTCAGCCTGATTATGAGTTTGATGGCATTATTGAGAGTGAAGGCGTATTGGAGATGATGCAAGAAGGCTACGGCTTCCTACGCTCATCGGACTACAACTACCTTTCTTCTCCTGATGATATTTATGTTTCACAATCGCAAGTGCGTTTGTTTGGTCTTAAAACAGGAGATACGGTACTTGGACACATACGTCCACCAAAAGAGGGAGAAAAATATTTCCCCCTTATTAAGGTTTCGTTGATAAACGGCCTTTCGCCCGATGTGGTGCGTGACCGTGTTTCGTTTGAACACCTAACCCCTTTATTTCCGCAAGAAAAATTCAATATTGGAGACAAACAAAGCACCATTTCTACTCGTGTTATGGATTTGTTTTGCCCAATTGGAAAAGGGCAACGTGGTATGATTGTATCACAGCCAAAAACAGGAAAGACCATGCTCCTTAAGGATGTGGCCAATGCCATTGCAGCCAACCACCCTGAGGTGTATCAAATCATCTTATTGATTGACGAACGCCCAGAGGAAGTTACCGATATGCAGCGTAACGTTAAAGGAGAAGTTGTTGCTTCTACTTTTGATGAACCAGCTGACCGTCACGTAAAGGTGGCCAATATCGTTTTGGAAAAAGCAAAGCGTCTTGTAGAATGTGGCCATGATGTGGTGATCCTGTTAGACTCGATTACGCGATTGGCACGTGCTTACAACACCGTTCAGCCAGCCTCTGGTAAGATTTTGAGTGGTGGTGTAGATGCCAACGCACTACACAAGCCTAAGCGTTTCTTTGGTGCGGCACGTAATATTGAAAATGGCGGATCGCTTTCTATTATTGCTACGGCACTTACGGAAACCGGTTCTAAAATGGACGAGGTTATTTTTGAAGAATTTAAAGGAACGGGGAACATGGAACTGCAGCTTGACCGTCGTATTTCCAACCGCCGTATTTTCCCAGCCATTGATTTGGTATCTTCAAGCACACGCCGTGATGATATCTTATTGGATGAAAAAACCATTCAACGTATGTGGATTATGCGCAAGTACCTCGCCGACATGAACCCTGTGGAAGCCATGGAGTTTATCAGCGACCGTATCAAGAAATCCCTCAACAACGAAGAGTTTTTGATTTCCATGAATGCATAAACACTTTGGTGTACTAAAAGTAAAAAGGCGTCCAAATGGACGCCTTTTTTTGTATCTGCTTTGCAACTAGCTTGTAAGATATTTCTAGTCAAGTTCAAGTACAATTTTTATATTCGCCTTCACTTGTTCAATCAATTGTTTTGGTAATGCCCCTAATCGCTTTACTAATCTTTTGTTATCAATTGCTCTTAATTGATCTATGATGATATATGTATTTCGTGTTTTAAAAACGCAGCTGTTGCAGATAGGCGTAATAAACCCTAATACTTCACAAATTTTTTGGCGATTCCTCCAATTTTAACAACATACACCCCTGTTTGAAGGCTAGACACATCAATGGTTTTTTTGGTGCTTAAGGCTTTGGAAAATAGCCCACGACCCGTCACATCATAGAACTGTACTTCTTGCATAGCAATACCATTGGTTTCAATATGCAGTAGTTGTTGATTGGGCAAATAACGAACCGACAATGCCGCTGCCAACGCTGTTGGAGACAGGCTAAGGGTGGCGTTAATGGTACCAAAATCTTGCCATACGGCTGCCGCTTCATAAGCCGCTTTAGAACCTGTGGGTACGTTGAGAGCAACATTACCTAAGGTAACGCTTAAAAAAACATTCGCCATAATTGTTAACGGCATTGTATGTGCTACATAAACCGTTGCTAAGGATGTGCAATTTCTAAATGAACCGTCGCCAATGCTAGTGACGGAATCGGGTATGCTTACGGTGGTTAACTTATCACATCTTTCAAAAGCACTTACCTCAATGGTGGTTACGGAACTGGGAATATCTATAGAGGTTAAACCAGTTAGAACAAATGCATAAGCTCCAATGCTAGTGACGGAATCGGGTATGCTTACAGCAGTTAAATTGTTACAAGAAAGAAATGTGCGGCCTTCAATTGTAGTAACAGAATTGGGTATGCTTACGCTAGTTAAACTGGAATGAGAAAATGCACCAAATCCAATGGTGGTTACAGAATTGGGGATGGTTATGGTGGTTAAACCAGCAGAGTTAAACGCATTTGCTCCTATCGTTGTTACAGAGTTGGGAATGCTAACAGCCGTTACTGCAGTATTTGATAAGAATGCACGTTCACCAATAGCCGTAACATCATAGGTGGTGTTGGTGTTGCTGTCGGTTGCCGTTGTTGTAATGGTTACGCTTCCAGTATAACCTCCTGTTTTGGAGGTCACTTCTACATCGGTTGCGTTTAATACCTTGTATTGTATGTTATTGTCAACAAACGTGGTTTGTGCAATAGCAATAGTCGTTGTTAGAAAAGTAGTGAGAAGGAGGCGTGTTTTTTTCATGTTAAAAGATTTAGCACCTAAAAACAGTTCTAAAAAACAGCTAACGTAGGCTTATGAAGAAGAACAGATTTGGGTTTTTGTTCAATACAAACTTAACAAAAATAAATGCAAAAAAAAAGCGTCCAAATGGACGCCTATATATAAAAAATTTATTGTGTTAGCGTTTTTGGAAGTATTTACTAAGTACCAAAAACAAAACACCACAAAGCAACCATGCTGGGAGCGTTACAAAAGAAAGAAAAACATCAAATTGAACTGAGATAAAGTAGAACAACCCAAAGCTGATAGCCCATGCCCAAAAAACTGATTTGTTAAATGACAACTTAGCAACTTCAGCATAGTTTTTAACAATGCCTGCCTTTTTGTGAAAGAAGTGTTCAAATACTAATATCGCACCAAATGGAGCCAATATAAAGCCATAAAGCGCAACAAAACCAAGCAGTTTCATGGCAAATGCTGGGAACAAACCAGCAATAGTAGCTACAGTTCCTGCCAAAATGGTAACTTTTGCCGTAGATAGTTTTGGTAAAATAGCTTGGAACGCTAATCCTGCTCTGTATATGGTTGGGTTTGCTGTAGTCCAGCCAGCCAGCACCACTGCTATAATTCCAAAAATACCAATGGCATTATTTGCCAAGGGACCTGGAGCTACTGGGGGTGCTTCTCCGTTACTTAAAAAGGCTTGTGCTTCAGGAGATTTTAAATAAACCGCATACAACAAAGCAGCGGCAATCCATGCCATGTAATGCCCCACATACATTCCTGCGGCTGTTGTCCAACCCGCTTTTGCTTTTTTTGCAAATCGAAAGACCGACAAATCAGACATACCAATGTGCATAGCGCCATTAGCAAACCAAGACCAAATAACAACGTGCCAAAAGGTGAATTTAATTTGCCCTGGGAAAGGATCAGAACCTTCGCCCCAGATATTCCAAAAATCAGAAAAGCTGGAAACCCCTAATTGGCTAAGCGCAACCACTCCACATGCAATAAAGGCAACGACAATAACTGGCGACATCCAGTTAGCTGCTTTGGTTACTACATCATACCCTTTTGCTGCAATTATGGAAATAACAGCCCCGATGAGAATTACAATAACCACCCAAGTTGAACCATTGGGCATCGTATCTGTTAACTTAGGCATGGGCATATCAAAAGGGATGCCCACAGCAGTTGCAGAAACTGTAATCATAGATCCTGCTAAAAAGCAAAATAAGATACCATTAGCAAGGTTGTAACCTGTAACTAATTTTTTACCGCATACTTTTTCTAACTGGAAATATAATGTCAATCTATTTTTAACAGCTATTTCAGCTGTTAGAAACCTCCAACTCAAAACAGCTAATAGGTTTCCAATTAACAATCCTATAATGAGATCAAAAGCACTAACACCTGCTGTTAAGAATAAAGGACCAATCATAAACTCGGTACCCGCTGCGTGCTCTCCTGCATACATACCAATAAAGCTCTTCCAACCTTTTAGTCTGGATTTAGGCACTGGTGTTCTTTCAAATTCTCCACCTGCTAGTTCTTCAATGTCGTCTTCAATGTTATGTTGACTCATAATAGATTTCGTTATTCGTTATACTTTATTTTATTAAGTGGTCCGGGAAATCTGATGTTTTCTCGCAGCACAGTTGTTCCATTACTTGTTGTAATTCTGTTTTTAACAATGAAATGGTGTGATCGCCTCCTCTTTTACCTAAGGCAGATACGCCATACATAAAAGAACGTCCCATAAACGTAAACTTAGCGCCACTAGCCATAGCCCTAGCAACGTCGGGGCCTGAGCGAACACCACTGTCCATCATCACCTCAATTTGATCGCCATACTTTTCGGCGATTGTTGTTAGTGGCTTTATAGAAGCTTGCCCCGCATCTAATTGGCGACCGCCATGATTGGAAACAATAATACCATCAATTCCTAATCGAATGGCTTCTTCGGCATCATATTCAGAAGCAACTCCCTTAAGAACTAATTTCCCCTTCCACATATCGCGAATGGGTTTGATTTTTTCTTCATTTAAGCGCCCGCTAAAGGTTTGATCCATAAACTTACCCAACTGTTTTAAATCTAAGCCTTTAGGCATGTATGGTTTTAACACTTCAAAGCTTGGGATACCGTGCTTTAGTGTTTGTAAGCTCCAATGGGGGCGTCCAAATGCTTGTAAAATATTTGACACATTCATTTTAGGAGGCATTGCTAAGCCATTTCTAATGTCTCTTGGTCTAAACCCAAAGGTTGGCACATCACAAAGAATAACCAAAACTGGGCATTCCGCACTTTCGGCACGTTTGATAATATCATCTCTTAACCTATTTTCGGTTGGATGATAAAGTTGAAACCAAGCCTTACCTTCTGTTAGCTCGCTTGCGCGCTCAATACTTGTAGTTGTAACGGTACTTAATATAAAAGGGATGTTGTGCTCAAAAGCCGCTTTTGCTAATATTTCCGGAGAGTTAGGCCACATTAAACCCTGAAGCCCAACAGGTGCTATACCAAATGGCGCATCATATTCAATACCAAATATTTCTGTCTTTAATGAAGAGCCGTGGTGCTTTCGCAGATAATTTGGTTTTAGCTGAACATCTCGAATTTCGGCCGTGTTTCTAATCAAATTAACATCTTCATTACAACCACCGTCTAGATATTCAAAAGCAAATCTTGGGATTTTTTTCTGTGCTTTGGCTCTTAAATCGTCTATGGAAGGATACCTTGTGTCTAATTTTAGTGCCATATTCCAACTGATTTTAATCTGTTAAACTCCATACATTTTCTTTTTCAATTATTATTCTTTTTCTTTTAGCTTACTATAAATGGGACGTGCTTTTGCAATGCGTAATTTTTCTTTAAGAATTTTGAATTTAGCTTAGTATCCGAAATGGATATCGCCGCTCCAAGAGCAGAGCCCAATGAGGCGTCTGTTGTTCTTAATTTCTTATCTCTACAATAGTGTGATAAGAGTTTGATGTATAAATCATTGTCACTAAATCCACCATCAACATAAAGCCTTGAGATATTATCACTTCCAATAGCCTTATTAATGCATTTAAGTTGCAACAACACCAGCTCAGTCATCAATTGATGATATGCCTTTTCATAGGTGTCGGAAGCAATATGGGTTTGTGCAGGCATATCTTCATCTTCGATGCTTTCCCACTTGTATGATGGAGTGAAATCTTTCATGATTTCAGAATAAATGTCATAATCAAAACTAACATGTCGGTGGTAATCATCATCTACCCCAAAAATATTATTTAATTTTTTAATCTGTAATTTGTATTCATTTCCCAAAAACAATCTTGATGCCTTAACCGGTTTACCATTAATACGCATATAATTAATAGCATCCTTATCGTTGGCGTCTTCTGAAATAGGTTTTTTAGTAAACGGGTTAAATGCAATGCTCCAAGTGCCAGTAGAAATGAGAATAAACTTTTTCTTTAAGCTCCTAACGTATGGCAATAATGCAGCAGAGCTGTCATGAATACCCACACCAATTTTAATACGTTTACCATTGTAATTCATATTAATGCTTGTTTCGGTAGAAACAATTGGGGGTAGTATTTTATCAATACCTTCGTTGTAAACCCAACTGTGGTAATCTCGTTTTCCATAATCCCAAAGTGCCGTATGGCAACCTATACTGGTATATTCACTTATCGGAATACCAGTAAAAACATAACTGAGGTATTGCGGTAAGTGCAAAGAATACTTGATTTTTTTAAAAATCTCTGGTTTGGTTTTCTTAATCCAATACAACTGCAATCCAGAGTTTAACATACTTAAGTCAGCACAGCCTGAATCTTTAAGAAATGTTTCTTTAGGGCCGTATTTTTCGAAGAAAGAAGCAACTATTTCTTCGGGTAACGGTTTTGTATAGTTATAGAGTGGTGTTAGTGGATTACCATCTTCATCAACGTGAACAAAGCTAGCACCATAGGTTGAGAAATTGATGGCTTTGATGTTGAATTCATCTGCATTTAAGATTCTATTAAAAACATCTTTAAGCCATTTTTGTAATGCTGGAAGGTTTTCAGTTGGATGTCCATCTTCATCGACAATTTCATCAAAAGAAATATACTCTTTGTGAACTTCTTGAAAATCTTTATCAAATAAGAAAAACTTTTTGTTGGTCTTCCCAATATCAAAAACAGCTGTAACCTTTTTTTTCATACACGATATTATAGCCCAGTGGCAATGGTGTTTTTACCTCTTTCTTTGATAAGCTGACCTCTTACGTCCAAGCTTCTGTACGCATCAATTGGGCTTATGGCACCACCTCTATTTAAGCGGGCTTTTTCAAGCAATGGTCTAACATCTGTTCTGTAAGCACCTTGCAAAATTTCTTGGCACTTAACAACATCGTTATCTAGTTGAGCTGCTTTGAGCGCATTTTGATCAATTAGCAAAGCTTTCGCATAGGCTTCTTGAATCGCTTCAAGCGATTGAATTAAGTCTTCTAATGGGTCTTTAACATTGTGACTGGCATCAATCATCCAAGCTAAATCTGGATTTTGAGGATTGTTTTGCATGCCATATACCAATTCATTAAAAATCAAGAATAATGCATAAGGTTTAATGCTACCAACGGTCAAATCATCGTCTCCGTATTTGCTGTCATTAAAGTGGAAGCCACCCAATTTACCCTTTAATTGTAAGATAGACACAATTTGTTCTATGTTAGAATTTGGCAGGTGATGTCCTAAGTCCACTAAGGTATAGGCTTTGTCACCACAGCCGTTTGCGAGCATTAATGAAGCACCCCAATCTTGAATTACGGTACTGTAAAAATTTGGTTCGTAAGGCTTATACTCCACAAGCATACTCCAATCGTCCGGTAGTCCTTTATAGATATCAATTAAGCTATCTTGAGTGTTTTGAAATGCAGTTTGGAAATTGTTCTGTCCTGGAAAACAAGAACCATCCGCCAACCAAACGGTTAATGCCTTAGATCCCAATTTATTTCCTATGTTAATAACATCCAAATTATGTTGAATAGCTTGCGCTCTAACGGCTTTGCTAGTGTTACTCAACGATCCGTACTTATAGGTTTCTGCGGCATCTTTTTGATCCTGAAACGTATTGGAGTTTACCGCATCAAATTTGATGTCTAAAGCTGCTGCTTTTTCTTTAATTGCAGCATAGTCAGAAGGGATATCCCAAGGAATATGTAGGGATACTGCACCTGCGGTTTGTGTTAAAGAATGAAGGACACCGATGTCCTCAATTTTTTGTTCAAGGTTGGAAGGCTCTCCATAAAATGAAAAACGCCCAAAACGGGTGCCGCCTGCTCCTAATGCCCAACTTGGAATTGCAACTTGAAATTCAGATAACTTTGAAACAATATTGGAAACATCGTGTCCTTGTTTGGTTAGCCTATTTGCTAGTGCATTGAAATTTTCTGCATGCTCTTCATGAATCTTTTTGTTCGTATCATGAATATGCTCATTGTTTATTGTCATGTAATCTTTTTTTGAATTAGAAAGAGTCACCCATAAACTTAACCAAAATTTACGGGCTTCTCTTTCACCAAACTAACTAATCAAAGTTTTATCTTACAAATGCATTTGCCATCCCACCATCAACATTAATGATATTTCCTGTTGATTTATCAAGAACGCCTACTAATGAAAATACTCCGTTGGCAATATCGTCGGGTGTGATGATTTCATTTAAAAGATTTCTTTTTGCGTAAAATGCTGGTAATTCTTCTACTGTAATGCCGTTGGCTTTGGCTCTACCTTCTGCCCAGGCACCTTCCCAAATCTTGCTTCCAACAATCACACCATCTGGGTTAACCGTATTTACTCTTACTTTGTCTTTAGCCAATTCTGCTGCCAACAAACGCACCATGTGTTGCTGTGCTGCTTTTGCAGTACCATAAGCCACATTGTTAGGTCCGGCAACCAATCCGTTTTTACTTGCAATGGCAATATAATCCCCACCTAAACCTTGCTTGCGAGAAATAACAGCAAATTGTTTCGCTAAATCAAATTGACCTTTTACCAATATGCTTTGTAAGATGTTCCAATCTTTATCAGTTGTATCTGTTAATGGTTTAGAAATTGCTAAGCCAGCACTATGAACAATGATATCAACACCACCAAATTCTAGTATCGCTTTCTTATAAGCACTTTCAATTGATGTTGTATTCGTAACATCACAAACGGCGTAGGAAGAAACATCTCTTTTATACGTTCCGTTTGCTTCAATTAATGCTTCTTCATTAATATCTGTCAAAACAACATTTGCTCCTTCAGCAGCTAATTTGTCAGCAATAGCTTTACCAATACCACCACCTGCACCAGTAACCAAAGCTACTTTGCGTGATAATGGTTTTTCTTTTGGCATACGTTGCAATTTAGCTTCTTCTAGTAACCAGTACTCAATATCAAAAGCTTCTTGTCTTGGCAAAGAAGTGTATTCCGTAATGGCTTCTGCACCACGCATCACGTTGATGGCGTTGATATAGAATTCACTTGCCACACGTGTTGTTTGCTTATTTTTTGCAAAACTAAACATCCCCACACCTGGGTAAATGATAATAACAGGGTTTGCATCACGAATGGCAGGACTGTTATCTTTTTTGCATGTATTGTAATAATCTACGTACTCTTGACGATAGGCCTCAAAAGCAGGTTCTAATTTTGCTAAAACAGCGTTTGTGTCAGATAAGTCTTCGTGCTTGTCTAAACTTAAAACTAGCGGTTGAATTTTAGTTCTTAAGAAGTGATCAGGACAAGAAGTTCCCATTGGTGCCAATCGCTCCAAGTCATTGCTGTTAATGTATTCCATTACAACATCTGTATCAGAAAAATGACCAATCATTCTATTTTCAGAAGAACATAATCCTCTTAATAAAGGCATGAGCTGAGCAGCTTTTTCTACACGCTCTTCTTGGGGCAAGCTTTCAACTTTTTGACCTCCAAAAACTTCGCCTTGCTCTTTTAATTTGTTTTCAATGTAATCAGAAGCCATTTCAATAACTTCTAAACTGTTCATGTAACACTCATAAGAAGTATCCCCCCAAGTAAATAAGCCATGACTTCCTAAAACAATGCCCCTAATACCAGGGTTTTCAGCTAAACATTTTTCTAATTGTAGTCCCAAATCGAAACCTGGTTTTTGCCAAGGCACCCACCCCATAGTATCGCCCCAAATTTCTTTGGTTACCATTTCGCTGTCTTTTGCAGCGGCAACAGCAATCAATGCATCTGGGTGTAAGTGGTCTATGTGTGCAAATGGTAATAATCCGTGCAAAGGCGTATCAATAGATGGTGCTTTACTATCTAAATCATAAATACAATGATTAAACAAGCCCACCATTCTATCCTCGTCATGCAATCCTTGGTATACATTTTTTAGGTCGCGAAGTCTTTCGGTGTACAAACCAGCAATACCCGAACGCGTCAAAGTTCCAATATCACCACCAGATCCCTTAACCCACATTACCTCAACAGATTCGTCAGTTAATGGATCTTTTTCAATCGTTTTACAGCTGGTGTTACCTCCACCGTAGTTTGTTATTCTTAAATCAGCGCCTAAAATATTTGAGCGATACAAAAATAATTCTACTTGGTTATCACCATAGGATGCTGCTTTTTCTTCATCCCATAAATAATCAACGTATTTGAAATTTTTACCAATTGTTTCCATAAACTGTATTAAAATAAATTTTATTCAAATTTAACCTCAACAGAGAAATCTTGTGTCCTGTACTGTACCGTATTGTTGTTTTATAGCGTTTACATTGTTTAAAATATTTAAAATTAAAAAATATATAACACATGAAGATTAACATGAGGCATCTCGTTTCAGACACCTAACAGAGACAACATGAGACATCTACTGGGTGTAAGATGATATAAATATAATATCTAAGCCACATCAAACCACATACATTTTATGAAATATTTACTTCATATATTTGTAATGCGATTTAACCAACTTTTAACCATAAAACTACTGTTTCATGTCGAACATGATGAAGTACATAAAAATTGATGATGAATCTAGGGTTCCAAAATACCAACAGATTATAGATTCAATCATCCATAATATTTCAGAAGAGAATTTAACAATGGGTCAAAAAATTCCTTCAATAAACATGTTTAGTGAGGAGTTTTATTTATCTAGAGACACTGTTGAAAAAGCCTACAGCATTTTAAAAGATCGCAATATTATTAATGCAATACGTGGAAAAGGGTATTACATTAACAGAACAAAATTAATTTCAAAAACGAATATCTTGTTTTTGGTTAATAAATTAAGTTCTTATAAGATGAGAACGTACAACGCCTTCATCAACAGTATTGGACCAAACACACATACTGATCTTGTAATTTACCACTGCGATGAATCCCTATTTTTAAACTTGCTAGACAAAAACAAAGCAGCTTATGATTATTATGTCATCATGCCGCATTTTAAAAAAGAGGATTTAAGCCATACTAGCTTCACCGATAATGTGATAAAAGCGATAAAAAAATTACCTCAAGAGAAATTGGTCATCTTAGACAACTACAAGCCTGTAATGGACAGCAATCATATTGAAATTTTTCAAGATTTTGAAAATGACATTTACAATGCTCTAAAAGAGGGAGTTTCAAAAATCAAGCAGTATAAAAAAATCATGCTTGTCTACCCAGAAAAGGCTATTTATCCATATCCGCGTAGGATTTTACATGGGTTTAGAAAATTCTGTGTCGAATTTAAGCTTGATTTTGAAATTCTTGATGAGGTGTTTGACAACATCATCATAAAAAAGAATGATCTATTCATCACCATTGAGGAATCTGACTTGGTTAATCTAGTCAAACAAGCTAAAGAAGATGAACTTGAATTAGGAAAAGACATTGGTATTATTTCTTACAACGACACGCCACTGAAAGATTTATTAGGAATTACGGTCATCTCTACTGATTTTGATGTCATGGGGCGAACTACAGCTGACATGATCCTAAACAATAAAAAAGGACGTGTAAGAGTTCCCTTTAATTTAATTGAAAGAGAATCGCATTGATAGTGTTGTAAAGGGCTCCGCTTTAAGTAATATTTTACCTTATCATTATTACAAGCCAGAGCTGTAGGTTCTCATCTGAAGGCTTGAAGGATTTTCGACAACTATTTCGTTAGGCAGTTTACCAAGTTTTCCTGTCTTAGAGTCCAGACGAAAAACAACAATGTTATTAGTAAATTGATTAGCAACCAATATAAATTGGCCAGAGGGATCAATGACAAAGTTTCTTGGATGTTTACCATACGTTGATTGATGGTCAATTAAACTGAGCTTGCCGTTGCGCTTATTAATTGAAAATATAGAAATACTGTCTTCATCAGGACCACGATTTGAAGCATATAAAAATTTTCCATCGGGCGAAATGTGTATATCGGCCGCTCTGTAAATATCTTGTTGTTTTTGATAGGAAAAATAATCATTAATGAGTTTCAAATCGCCATTTTGGTAGTTAAAAGCTGTAATTTTCCCGCTTAATTCAGCAATACTATATCCAAATTTGCCATTAGGATGGAAGACAAAATGTCTTGGCCCACTTCCTGGTATCATTTTAATTTGGTTTTCATTTTGAAGTAACGAATCTTGAGAGTTGAAATCCAAACGAAACCCTCTTATTTTGTCCGCACCAAGGTCTTGTGCAAATAAAAAGCTATTATCAGGTGAAAAAACTGAAGCATGAATGTGTGAAGCCTCCTGGCGACTTTTAATAATGCTACTGTCCTTAAACTTTAAAACTTGACTTAATGGATTAAGACTTCCATCATTATTAATTTTAAAAAGACTCAGACTACCATCAGAATAGTTAGCATTTGCTAAAAACTTCCCCGTTTTATCAAGTTCTAAATGTGCTGGGTTTACCCCTCCACAATCTTGTATGTTTATCAAGTTTATTTTGCCATGTATAGCATCTACAGCAAAAGCTCCTATTTTGCCATTATGTGGCATTTGACTATCCATAACCGTGTAAAGATATTTACCGTTTGAAGACAGCTTTAGGAACGATGTATTTGTGATACTGTCTAAAGTGAATTTTAATGTAGTATCTCCTGTCTTGTTGTTAAACTCATAAACATGAATACCTTCCCCTGGCTTATTATCAGTAAAACTTCCCACAAAAAGAAAGGTCGTCTCTTTTTTAGACTCACAACTAAAAAGAGATAACACCGCCAAGAATAGCAATAAAAATCTAAATAAATTAGTTGTTTTCATATATCCTTCAATAGGACTTAAAATATGTTTTATCATCATTAGTCTCTATTGTTTCATCTTTATAAATTAGCCTATCCCCTTCTCCAACATAAATACTTTTTAGCGTATCATTTTCGTTCAGGGAAATTACAGCAAAAGTACCTTTAAAGTAAATACCAAGAGTTTCGTCTTGAAATATTTCATTTTTAGATTGCGTAATAACATATTGTATCCATTTTTCATTAGGAGTACAACTAATGATTTTTAACCCTTTATAAACACCGTTTTTTTCCAATTTTTGAACTGATTTTATTGTAGCGCTTTCATTTTCATTAAAAGGTTCAAAAACCACAACAAAAGGATTTTCCCAAGCCGCTCCTTTATTTCTAATAACTAACGTTGGTGTTTCCAAATGATCGTAAGGTTTTGGTGCTTCAAAAGTTATAGGAGCTTTTACTTTGGTATACTGCCTGTTTTCAAAAGCTGGAATATGGAGCTGCATAAAAATAGCATCTGAGCTTAGTTTTTTTGTGTTAAATGTCGCTTTAACATCCTTGTCATAAACTTTTGATGTTTTTATTTTTTTGAAAAAATGCCATCCAGGATTACGATATTTTTTGTTGTGAATCCATTCCTTATTAGCATTACCCATATATCTTTGAGGAGTTTTTTTGAAATCCATGTCCTTGTTTTCAAAAATGAGTTTGTCACCTATATTGTGGTATAAATAATCATGATATTCATTTGGCAGTTTCGATTTTGAACGAAACACATCTACATAATAACCCGTTGTTGGTGATGTTCGGATTAAAGCTAACGTCCGCTCTTGAGTCGCTTCTGCTTGATCACCCTTGTCATCTCTAAAACTGGTTTGACTGAAAGAATGTTGTGGCGACACTGCTTTAGCTCCTACTTTAGGCTCCATTGAAATTAACGCCACTGAATTTATACCTAAATTAACCCATCCGCCTTCGCCTTGAGAGCTACCATTTACAATAACGGTATTATGTGCTGCGAAAATTCTCGAATAATTTTCATGAAGATCTTTTCCGTATTTTTTTCTTCCGTGATCTACACCAAGTACCTGACCCTCTCCGTAGAGCTCAATATTCATACCTTCTGCATGACCATGCACCATGTGGGCACCGCCTACAAAACACATTAAATCATCTTTTGGGTTGTTGGTACTACTCAAATTACGTTGCATTACAATACCTGCATGATATACTCTATCGGTTCGTGGTAAGACAATACTAATATTATCATCATTGTTAGTATCAGTATACCAAAACAAAGCCTCAAGACTTTTTCTTCGGTATTTACCTTTAGCCATGGCATTTTTTAAAAGTGGCGCAAACTTTTCTTTCAATTCCTCTAAGCCATCCATTTTAGCAACAGCATAAGCATTTTCATAAGCTTCGTAGGGTGCATGAGCCCGTCTGTGACCATCTCCCCAACGCACAATCTCATTATTAGGGTACACAAAATAGTCTAATCTTGGTAAAGCGTATAAAATATTAGGGTATTGCTTTCCTAGTTTTAATGATGGTTTATATCTATTAACTACTAGCAATAATTTGGCAAGGATCGCTGTTGAATGATTGAGATATTGCGATGTCTCTGGCCAAATATCCCCCTGATTTTTATAATTTTCAGCCATTACGTTTAAAGCATCTTGATTTTTAGTGCTTTCGGTTAAAAAATAGGACAGCCATTTTTCGCGTTCTGTTTCATTATCCATACCTAAAGCGTTGTAGACCAAACTTGGTGCTTCTAATACACAATGATTAGAACCCGTTTGCCCATAATTCACCGTAATATTTGCGTAGGTTTTAAATACATTTTGGGCTTCACTAAAAGGAAAATTTACGTTTTGCTTTTTAAGCATATCAAAGGATTGTCCTCCACTTTTAATATAAGGATGAATAAAATCGTAAATCAATGGTAATCTATAACCTATAACGCGTACTTCCCGAAATCCATCATAAGGGAATAACCATCCACCCCTGCCATGCCAATCTGAAAGTTGAGATTGTTGAACCGATTTAATAAATGAATATAAAATCGTACTTGCAACATAGGCATATTTTTTGTCTTGAGTAAGATAGTATAAGATACTGCAATCTAAAGCCGTTTGTAGGTGTTCAATTAAAAGTTCTGCTGGTCGCCATTCTGCATCTGTCGCATTGTCTAGATTTCTGTGTTTTCCATTTTCTACATGATCTGTTTTTAAAAACGGCGGAAAATTAGCTGCCGTCTTATTAGACCAATTAAAGGGTAGCCTTTCAATATAGGTTTTTGGGTTTTTATAAAACTTTTTAACCTGAACATCTGCTATCGATTTTAAATGGATATAAATATCGTTAGCCCAAGGTTGTGTATTTATTTTTTGCAAAATTTGGTCGCGCTCGCTAGCTTTTACTAAAATAAAAGGACGGGTGAGTTGTTGACCATATGATTTAACACCTACAAGTAAAACAAATAGTGATGCAATTATTTTTAAACCTATATTATTGAAGGATTTCATATTGTTATATGCTTAGTTGAAGGTAATTAACTTTATCTATCTGCACCAATCACCTTAACAGGTGCTTCTTTTTCGTTGTTAACTCTTCTTTTTTGTTCAACAAAATAAGGTTGAAAGGTATAGCTTGATGCTTCATCCCATTTAGAATTTACACGAGGTAAATACTTTTTCATTACAGCTATTTGTTCTTTGTACTTTGGATTACTAGCCTCGTTTGTCCATTCATTGGGGTCTGTATTGTGATCATAAAACTCCTCTGTACCGTCTTCATATTGTATGTACCTGTAATTATTCGTTTTTACAGCATGGTTATTCATTCCAAAAGTAGTAAGTGCATATGCATCGCTTGTATCCACATCGTGCTGCATCATGTTAACCAAACTGTTTCCTTCATTTCTTGAGTAAGCAGGTAGTCCGCTTAATTCCAAAAGAGTAGGATAAATCGATAGCATTTCAACAGGAGTATCCATTTTTTTGCCTTTCGGTACGTTTGGTCCAGCAAATATCAACGGTGCTTTTGTTGCCGTTTCCCAAAGTGCATGTTTTGCAAATGTTCCTTTTTCGCCTAATCTATATCCATGATCAGACCATAGTACAACAACCGTATTGTCTGCATGTGTACTATTTTCCAATGCGTCTAAAACCCGGCCTAACTCGTAATCCACATAACTTATGCAAGCCAAATAAGCCTGCACAATTTTTTTCCATTCTCCACTTTCTTTTGCCCATGCTGTCGAAGGCATCATGGGCAAATCATTTATCATTCTTCCTACTGGTGGAATGTCGTTTAAATCATCTGGTAGATAAGGTGGCGTTTGAATTTTATCCAAGGGATATAAATCAAACCATTTTTGAGGCACATATAGCGGTACATGCACACGTAAAAAACCTAGCCCCATAAAGAAAGGCTTATCGTAGGTTCTGTTCAAACGCTTCACAACCCAATCAACAGATTTATGATCTGGCATTAAGGAGTCTTGTTCAGGAAAAGCACCCCAATCGGTACTTGTTCTTCCGTGAGTTCCTCTTATACCCTTTCCAAATCCATCCCAAACAAGACGCTTTTCGGGATATGGACCAAACCCTTTTTCACGCCCTCCAGATTCATTAAACAGACTATCAGGTGCATGAATATGAAATAGCTTTCCAATTCCCATTGTATGATACCCGTTGTTTTCAAAATATTCTGGCAGAAAGGTGATGTCTTTGGTCGTAGGATTCCCAGGTCTGCGAATTTTATTATCAGGCGTCATACCATATATCCCTGTTGTTGACGGGCGTAAACCTGTCATTACAGAAGCTCTTGACGGACCACATAAGGGGGCCTGTACATGTGCGTTAGTAAATGTAACACCCAGTGCGGCCAATCTATCAAAATTTGGTGTTATGGCATTTGAAAAGCCCATAATCGGACTTATCCAGTTGTTTAAATCATCTACAGAAATAAATAAAACATTTGGTTTAGACATTTCTTTTAAAGCTTTCTTTTTTTCATTGTTACATGAAAAAATAAGCGTTAACACTACCACTAATACTACATGTATTTTTCTCATAGTTCTCTATATTATTTTGCTCTAAATTCCTTTACTTTTTCATGTAGTTGCTTAACTATTTCAGGGGTACTTTCAGCTATATTATTTTTCTCAAAAGGATCCTTGTCAATATTAAACAATTGAATGTCTTCCCCTTTCTTTATTACAGGGTTTGGTATAATAATCTTGTAAGGTTTTGCAATGGCTACATTGTAAAACATACTACTTTCAATGGTTTCAAAATCATGTGCATATATTTCTCCAAAAATAATATCACGATTATGTAGCTGTGTAGTATCCAAAACATTTATTCCTGGTAAGTTTTCAGGAATTTCAATGTCTAAAACGTCTAAAACTGTAGGTACCATATCAATGCTACTCACCACGGATTCTGTATCCATTTTAGGTTTGATTTTACCTGCCCATTTATACATTATAGGGGTGCGCATTCCTAAATCATAAGGAGCGCGTTTAGACTCTTTCATATACCCACTTTTGTTTGGGTCTTGTACCCAACCATTATCGCAAACGTAAACAAAAAGCGTGTTATCCGTTAATCCTTTATCATCAATTAAATCAAATAACTGACCGCAAGTTTCATCAAACCATTCACACATGGCCCAATATTTAGCAAGGTGTTCTGAGTCTGTTTTCTTGTTGTATTTTTCGAATAATCGCTTTGGCGGATTATGCGGTGTATGTGGTAAAAATGGTGCATACCATAAGAAGAAAGGTTTTTTTTCTTTCAACGCCAGATCTACATAGCTGTTAATGGTATCAAGGCCTTTTCTGCCAATTTCTAAACCATAATCTCCGTGACGTCCGCCTTTTTTAGGATCTCCATGCGTCATTCCATAATCAAACCCACCATTTTTATAGCTACCTTGCCACCATTTTCCCGTTTGAAATGATATATAATCTTTTTCTTTTAACATATCTGGAAATGTCAATTGCTTTTCAAAAGCTGCAATAACGGGCTTGTAGGCTTCTGATCGATTCTTTTGACTTGTATTGCGATCACCTTTGACGCGATTATAAACTTTATCATTTCCCAAAATACCATGATCTTTTGGGTATTGACCAGTAATAATAGATGCTAAAGAAGGTGAACATAGCGAAGTTGGCACGTAACCTCTTGCAAAAGTTAAACTTTCTGAAGCAAACTTATCCAAACGAGGTGTTTCTATGTTTTCATCCCCCATAAAACCATAATCTGTCCAAGATTGATCATCTGAAATTATGAATACAATATTTGGTGGTTGCGCATTTGACTCAACGGTCGAATGGTTTTTGGCTTCCTCTTTTTTTGCGTTATTTACACAAGAAAAAAGGAAACAAAGTGTTAAAAAGCCAAAACTGAGGTTTATAAATGTTTTCATTTTTTAGTTATTTGAATTTAATGCGCTAATACTGCTGCCCCTTTTTTAGAACGTTTGATTGGTCCTTTGTCTCCCAAAAGATACATTTTCCTGAAATCTGTTTCAGCTTCTTTTTCTGCCACTACAATTCTTGCATGAGGATGTGCATTATCAATAAGAGAAGAAATGGCAAATCGAGCATTTTTACGACGTAACAGGACCTTGCTTTTTTTAAAGCCTTTCCCAGAATCAAAACTTTTATACACACTTACGCTCCCTAATTCATCCTCCACATAAACATTTATGTTGTTTTGCGATTCCACCTCCAAATCACCATTACCAATGGGTAAGCCTGAATTTTTGTTGTGTATCCATTCTGTGCCATCCCATCTAAAATGTTCCAGATGTTTTGGAGCACTTCTACTTTTTCCTTCCCTTTCATTGCCAATAGTCATCCCAATATGCGGATTTCCATCTGGATCAAGAGCTACAGTGCCCTGAAAAGTCCATTTACCATCAGTTGTAGCAACCAATGCTTTTTCGTCTGCCTCCTCCCTAATCAAAGGCATGGTAAGCGATGTTCCTTTAACATTTCGCCACACACCTGTCTTGGTATTAAATATCATGTAATATATATTATACCTTTTAGGAACATGGCCGAGCTGATTAACAGTTGCTGTTTTATCACTACAAAGGTGATAATCAAATACCACTAGTAGATCGTCCCCTTCACCTTTTGTAATCCATGGATACCAGGAATCTTCTGCCGCTTGATCTGATCTTCGCTTGTGTTTTAAAAACGAAACAGGAGCTTCAAACGTACGACCATGATCTATTGATTTTTGATATACCCAATTGCTTCTGTGTGCCCCATGCCGATAAAAAAGATAAATATCTCCGTTGTCCATTTTAACAAACTGATTATATGTTCCAAAGGGTGGTATGTTGTTAAGTGTTTCCCAACTTGAAATATCTAATGGCTTTTTTGAAACGGCGTGTAAATTTTTCCCATAATGATGATTACCAAATGTGTTTTCTCCGTGTTTGCGCATTCCACCGTGACCGCCAAACGCAATATGGATATAACCATCATCATCAATAATTATTGAAGGTTTCCCGTGATTATCTATTTTTTTCTTCCGATTGGGATCTTTTCCCATTTCACTTATGCCAGCCTTGAACGGACCTTCCCATAACTCAGTTTTGTGATCATATGATGCAACATAAGGATCTTCAAGAGGACCTTGGTAACAAACATATGTGACACCGTTGTGATAAACTCCAGCTGGATGTTGAACTATTGCCACTGCATTTCCGAAACCATTATCAGAAAAGTAATCTACCATCAGATTTCTATTGTTATCCTCTAATGAGACTTGACTGTTCGTTTGACAGCCCATTAGCAATAGACCAATACTTAAAATCAATTTATTTTTATTCATTATCTATCGTTAGAATTTTATGCACAACAAGCTCAATAGGCCCTAATAAACCTGAAGGTAGTAACGTATCATCCTTGCTCCAATGTTTCCAAGATGAAAATGTAGTTCGTTCAGTGGGGCGTGCTGTATTGGTAACCAGCCAATCGGGCAAACGCTTAATCTTATCGCCTTTACGCTCAAAATCTAATGGAAGTTTTTCATCACCAATTAATTTGTTTGGCCATAAGTTAGTCACGCGTATGTTGAGTGTGTTTTTACCTGGTTGCAAAACATCACTAACATCAATTCTGAAGGGTGCTTTCCAAAGTGTTCCCACATATTTCTCGTTTACATGAACTTCCGCAATGACAGCTACACTTCCTAAGTCTAATTCAAATTTATAATCAGGCTTGATTTGTTCTTTTGAAAGCATAAACGATTTATGATAAGCGGCTGTTCCTGAAAAATATGCAACATCTTCGTCCTGTACATCAGACCATGAGATTAATTTATCAAAAGGTACCTTTTTTAGTTTTCCTGAATTTGATGTAAATAAAACATCCCAATTAGTTGATAGTTCAATTGGTTTTGGTATTTCAGCTACGGTTTTTGTTTTGGTTTCCCCATTGGAGTTGGTATAAGTGAGTTTGCCAGAAAAAGGAGTTATCCACTGTACTGCACCTTTATTAAAAAAAAGCTCCGGTTTGGTTAAACTCCTGGAAAGGTTTACATATTTTCCAATAGGAATTAGCCTTGTTTGCATTTCACCATTTGTGGTAAAACTGATTTTTAATGACGTGTTACTCCCTCCAATTGATTTACCGTCAATTAACTGATCGTCAACGAGAATGTTAAATTCACCTGAATTGATTTTTTGATGAATCTTATCTGTTACATCCAGTACTTGATAAATTTGAGGCACTCCTTTAGTCTCGGGTTTAAATTTCCCAAAAACTGCTTTAATAACCTTTAATTCTTGATTAGCTGCGTCGATACTAATATGCTCACGTTCTTCTGCGTACAGTATGTGCTTGGTTGTACCAATTTGATATTCCATTCTGAGCTCCTTCTTATAACCCATTGCAGGATCACAATCACAGAAATGTCGTGTAGCCCTAAAATGCAATTGATTGTCTTTTACCTGCGCAGCGACTTTATCTGTTATGTCCACCAAGCCTTCTTGCAAAAATGTACCATACTCAGCTTTAACAATCTGTATGTTTGAAAGTGGAATTACAGGCGGTTGATCAAGCTGCATAGCTGCTGATATCAAATGAGGAGTATTAGTAATTGCCTTATTAAAAACAACAAACACTGCTTCTTCCATATCCAAGTTCAAAGGAACACTTGTAGTGCCATCTTCATTTTCGCGATACACAGCTACATCTTTTATATTACCTGTTTCGGCATTCCACAATTCAGGTTGCTTCCCTGAAACTCGAAAACGCACATTTAGGTTGCGCCTTTCTTTTGTAGCATTTGCAATAAAATATATATCGGCATTATTGGTTTTTCGATGAATAAAACTAATGTCTGAAACATCATCGCCTTCTAATTTAAAGTCTGCAGGTATATCATTTTTAGAAAAAAAGTCGTCAATTGAGCTGTCGTGTACTAGGCCTTTATCCCATAGATATTGAGTCAATTTTTCTATCTCACCGTCATTAGTGGGGTAATTGGTTAGGCTTGGAGATTTAGTTGGTTTTTTTCCAATAACATGTGCGCCAGCATCTACCAACTCTTGTATTTTATGAAGCGTTTCAGCTTTAATCCAATCTGAATCAGGTAACAGCATCACCTCATACTGCCCGCCAACAGCGTTGGTTATTTTTCCATTTTCAACAACTAACTCAGATAGTTTATTAGAACCTATCAAATCATAATCGTATCCCAACTTTTTAATCTCGGGAAGTAAAAAAGCAGTGTTTGGAGAAGATTCACCAGTAAAAACTAAAACATCAGCCACGCTTTTGCCTTGTTGCAACATAAACTGAGAACGAGCAATATATTCCATGTAAGCTTTGCTTTGATCCCACCACGTATTGAGGCGATTAAAATCTGTACCGTGATAACTTAATGCTAGTCCAGGTGCAACATCCCAAGGTTGATGGACATAAGTGTGGAAAATAAATCGTGTAATACCTTCCGCCCAAGCGCTATCACCAATAGATTTTAGCTGCGCAGGATGATCGTTCCAACCTCCAATACCCGTAAATGATTCAGCGCCAACAATGGAACTTCCGTTTAAATGTGCAATAGAAGATACAAATTTAGGCGAATCGAAAAACGGATAACCACCACTCCAAAATTCGCACATGACAATATCACCAGTAGCACCTACTTGCATATTATCAAAAGGACCCCAATACGGTTCTACAGAGAATTTCATTCCGTTTTTATGACATAAATCTCTAAAATGTGCATAGTAATTCTCAGCGATTAAATCGCCTATTGTTCTCCTAAAGTCCCACAGAAAACGTTCTGAAATTTCGCCACTTTCTACATAATAGCCTGCTAAAGTTGGTAAGTAAGTTGTTAAAT
The DNA here is from genome assembly GCA_938092005.1 of uncultured Flavobacteriaceae bacterium. Taxonomy (GTDB): domain Bacteria; phylum Bacteroidota; class Bacteroidia; order Flavobacteriales; family Flavobacteriaceae; genus UBA7446. The sequence continues at coordinate 34,905 of CALKOU010000008.1, forward strand.
CATAACCTCTTAAAATCTCAAACTGCGTATCAAAACCTGTTGTCCAATTGGTGGTTTCAACTTCGTAACTATCAATTAAACAATTGTTTACGGTTGTTCCTATTAAATCTCCTAACGTATCAATTATAGGTTGAATACCACCCTCCCAATAAGCATCAACTGCCGTTTTGCTCATTTTATCAACTTCTAATCCTCTTCCTTCTTGTGGAGCAGGACGATTTTGTGTGCCGATAGGCGTGTGACCAATTCTTAATATAATCCAATCCCCTTCTGGAACGTCCCACTCTAAAAATCCACTCGTAGACACTTTAGAAGTTAAGTCGATAATTGATTCTTTTTGAATTACAGCTGCTTCAGAAATTTCTTTATCATCGGGTACTAAATGATTACGGATACGTTCCGATAGGATTTTATAATCTAAATCATCGATTTTCAAATCAGCTTTGGGCTTTGGGAATGCCAAAAATGCAATGTCTTGATAGTAGTCAAATTTGGTGCTGGGTTTTGGAATTTGATTGCTAAAAAATTTGTTTCCTTTAATCGTAGTTTCGCTATACACTATTGTTTGCATGGCATGTTTTGGAGTTACCCAAGGCCCACCACTGGAAGACCACCCAGCACTATTATGAAACGCCAATTCTAAGCCCAAACGCTTGGCTTCTTCCGCAGAGTATTTGAATAATTCAAGACACTCCTCACTTAGATATTTTACAGAACCTTTTGGGAATCCTAAATGCACATTAAACAATTGTGCTTCTTGAATACCTACAGATTTCATGGCTTCCAAGTCTTTTGTAATTCCAGATTTGGATACATTTCCACTTATCCAATGCCACCAAGTACGTGCTTTAGCTTCATTCGGTGGATTGCTGAATCCAGATTCTAAAGTTGTGCTAGGGAGTTGTTGTGCTGAAATTAAAATTGAAAACAGACACGAAAGAGTTATTACTACATTTTTCATTTATAAAATTCCATACTATTAATCATAAAAAACTAAATTACACTTGTACTAATCCACAAACAATTCATCCACGTAAGGGCCACTTTCACCTGTTGTTTCCAATTTGATGTTATTTGCACCTGCCCTAAGGTTTATAATAGTGGGAACAAATTTCCATTCCTTTTCCCAACCGCCGGTAGGTTTAAACTCTAGTGTCCTTACATATTCATCGTTTACATATAATTTCATAGGATGAAGAGCAGCTTCATTGTTATGCATGTACCTAAAGCGTATACTATAATCTCCAGCCTCACCATCGTTTTCTTGATACCAAGTAATGGCGCCTTCCGCGCCATCAAATCTCACAAAGCCACTTCCTTTGTAACGACGGGCTTTATCATCGGCTTTTGCGCCACCCTCAAGAATACCTGCTTCAGCAGCAATGTTTACACCGCGACCTATCCACATGTCAGCAGCATGTTCATCGCCCCAAAACAAGCCTTCATTTTGTCCAAATTTCTCTTCCATCGAAAGCACTGTGTCTATGTTGTTCATAACAACGGCTTTTACAATCGTTCCGTCCAAAACGTTAAATGGTCCATCGTAAAGCTTCCCTTTTGTTTCTGGGTTGTCTCCGTTAGTTGTGTACCAAATTTTTAAATCTGGATGTGTTGTATTTCCTAAAATGGAAATCTGTGAAACGTCAATGGTGATGGTGTTTGAGATGTATAAAGCCTTATCACCCAAAATAGCCCCAGTAATTATGGATGCATTTTTTGCGTGGGGTTGCTCCTGTAAAAACAATCTTGATTTCCCAAAAAACAAGGCTCTATAATCTGATTTTGTTCTACTTGTTGGATCTATTGGATTTCCATTCTCCATAGATACTTTCTTTACATCACCTTGGATATTATAATAAACTCTGTTTTCGCCATACGGATACAAATTATTGCTTTCATCCAAACTTTCTGAAGTAATAATATAACTGGCTTCAAAACGTTCTTCTGCCTCTAATTTCAGAATACTTGTTTTCAATTTTGATGGTTGCTTACTGGTGCTAAATGAAGTACGTTTAACTTCTTTTCCGTCCACATAAGCTACGGCTTCTATTGTCCCCTCTTGGTAAGGCACCATCCATTCGCATTGCATTTCGTTCCAAACGGTTCCTGGATTATCTACCCCTAGAGATTTACCGTTTAAAAACAATTCTACTTCATCAGCGTTTGAGTAAACCCAAACAGGAATTACTGTTCCTATTTCCATACGAGGATGTGTCCAATGTGGTAACATATGAATCATGGGTTTTGATGTCCACTGACTGCGATAAAAATGAAATAAATCCTTTTTAAAACCAGCAACATCAAGAGCGCCCCCCATAAATAGATTAAAAGGAAGTCCCCCGTGAACCAATCCAGCTTCGCCGTAATAATCAAAACCTGTCCAACGGAAATGCCCACTATGCCAAGGCGTATCACGCATCACCTCCCAATATTTTCTAGCAGAAACTCTTACAGTAGCATTGTCATAAGATGAGTTAAAACGTTGTTTTCTATTTCTCCAATTCTTTGGATTTAACCCTTCATAAAAAAAGATTTCTTTTTCAGTTAAGTTGGGCAGTTCATACGTTCCAGGCAACTCATTGTCACGCCACCAAGTTTGGGTTCTGTAGTATCCACGGGTTTGCCATGTGTGTGGCGCTTCAGTAGAAATAAAAGGTTTGTCGAATGTCCGTCCCTCAATAAACGATTTGGTTTCTGAGCCACCATTTACCCCCTGAATATCCATGTCTTCTGGATTACCAGCACCTGAAGTAAACAGTCGTGTTGGATCTAAGCGTTTTCCAAATGCAACCAATTCTGGAGCCACATCGCTATGCGTTTCGTTACCTAAACTCCAAACAAATATACTTGGGTGATTACGATCTCTAGTAATCCATTCTTTTACATCATGTTGCCACCACGAATCAAAAGCCTGTTTACCATAATCTTGTGGTGCCTTTTTATGCCAACCATCAAATATCTCATCCATTACCAACAAGCCAATTTCATCACAGATATCATAAAACATAGGTGGTGTTGGATTATGTGATGGACGAATAGCATTAATGCCCATATCCTTTAGAGATTGTAGTTTCCAACGCAACATAGGTTTTGTCCAAGCTCCTCCAACAGGTCCTCCTTCCCAATGCTCGCAAACCCCTTTTAGCTTTACATTTTCACCATTTAACCAAAACCCTGTTTTGGTTTTCCATTCTATAGTTTTAAAACCAAAAGTGGTTTCAATCTGATCAACAACCTTTTTACCATCTAAAATTTGGGTAACCGCTCTATACAAACTTGGACTTTCTGGACTCCATAATTTAGGATTCGCTATTTCAAATTCATAGGTTGGGTTTGGCACTTTCAGTTTTTCACATTTATTCGCCAACGCTTTACCTTCTGGTGAAAATAACTTCACTTCATATTTTAATTTCTTTAAGGAGCCATTAATTTCTGCGTCAATAGTAACTGTTGCTTTATTTGTTTGAATAGACGGCGTTTTTATAAAAATGCTGTTTGGCTTAAAATGCGTTGGGTTAACTTCGGTTAATGATACTGGAGCATATATTCCACAAGGGTGATACCAACGCGCAGAAGGCTCTAAGCTGTTATCTACTCGAACAGCCATGGTGTTTTGACCTTCTTTTAGATATTTCGAAATATCATATCTGAAGCTGATGTAGCCATAAGGTCGTTTACCTAAATGATTGCCGTTAACCCAAACGTCGCTATTCATGTAAACCCCATCAAAATTGATGTAGGTGATGTTAGAAAGACTGGTTTTTTTAACCTCAAAAGTTTTTCGGTACCAACCAATGCCACCATCATGATAACCTCCACCTTGACCTTGATCGCCTCCTTTTCTTACGCCTTTTTCAAAAGACCAATCGTGTGGAACATTTAACTTCTGCCAGTGCGTATCCGCCACGTTTTCTTTTGAAAATGATGGATTATCTTCTAAAATAAACTGCCAATTGTTATTAAAGTTAGTCTCCGTACGCTGCGCATAACCAAACAGCGCAAACGCACACAATAATAGTGTTACTAGGGATTTTCGTGCATGCATTAGTTCTCAACTTTTTTTGGTGATTGCACAACTCCTTTACCGGCTCTCCAACTCCACCAATCAATGGCTCTTCTATCCATACTAAAGGTATAATTCCATTTATCCATATAATAGTCTCTTGGTCTTACTTCATCTCCAATTTTAACCAATTGTTTCTGTAACTTATTATCTAAATCTTCTTGAATTGCTGACAATTCAGGCTTGCCTAATAAGTTATTTTGTTGATAGGGATCAGCAATATTATCGTAAAACATACTTGGGCCTTCAGGGGTTATGGCATACGTGTATTGTTTTGTGCGAATACCACGATAAGGTGCGTCTTTAAAGTTTGCCCCAAAGGGAGCAACATTCATAACTAATGCAGCTCTATCTGCATTAGGATCTGGGTTTTTGATTAGTGCTTCTAAATTTTCACCCTCAATCGCATCAGGTATTTTGATGTTGGTTAAACCAAGTAACGAAGGTAAAATGTCAGGCGTGGTTAGCGGTGCATTGACAACCTGTCCTTTGTTTTTTCCAATCGAGGGGTAATGAATCAAAAAAGGGACTCTTATTGATTCATCCCACGCAAGTTGTTTCACAAAAGGTTTCACACCATGCGCTCCCATCATTTCGCCATGGTCTGCTGAGAAAACAATAATCGTATTATCAGATAATTTCAGTTCTTTGATTTTTGCCAACAAACTTCCTATGGCCACATCGGTTGCCGTAGCGTGCGCATAATAGCCTTGTAATTCCTTACGACTTCTCTCCTTAAATTTTTTTGAAATATTGGGATTTAAGGTTAATGTTCCGGGAGGATACATGTCTTTATATTTTTTTGGAGCAGAACCGTGGGGGTAATGAGGCGTAGCAATAGAAATAACAGCTAAAAAAGGTTTTTCATCATTTGCATGATCCATTAGGTATTTATTTGCGTCTTTAATGATAGCAAATGGCGAATATTCAGTCCAATGTTTTAGTTCTGGATTATCGTTATCATAGTAGGGCATTTTGGTATAGTTATGAGAACACTCTAAAGACTTCCAATACTCAAAACCTTGCCGTCTCTCCTTTGGAATATAGGCCGATCTTCCATGACCATCTAAATGCCATTTTCCCCAATAAGCGGTGTTGTAACCAGCGTCTCTAAATAGTTCTGCCATGGTTACTTCTTCGGCCGGCATATAGAGATCGTTTAAAAACATTCCTGTTGTGGTTGGAAATCTACCTGTTAACAAGGCTGCTCTGTGGGGTGTGCATACAGGCGTTACAGAAACCGCATTCGTGAAGTTTACCGCTTCTCTGGCAAAAGCGTCTAAATTTGGTGTTTTAACATCGGGGTTTCCTGCGTAGCCTAAAGCGGAGCCACGCCATTGGTCAGTTAGAATGTAGACGATGTTTGGCTTTTTAGTATCCTCATTTTCGCCTGTCTTTTTATTTGTTGAGCAACTCATTAATAACACAAGGATTACAAATAAAGCCATTGTATTCATTGTCCCCCTAAATATTTGTTTCATCTGATTCATGTGATTGTTTTAATCATTGTTGTTTATATAGTCGAGTAGTAATGATTTCACATCTTCCACATTTCCATGTTTTAGCCCACCGTTAGTGGCTCCCGTTATCCAGTATAGCACCATGCCAGCATCTGAGCAATCCCATTTTCCCTTTTGGAATCTTACAACATTGTCCAACTCCGCAATTTTTCCTTGTATCCATATCCCTTGGATTCTAGGGTCGGGATGATTTTTTGCCCAATTCCATTCAGCAAGAGGTACTTTGAGTTTGCTGTTTTGATCTGGAATCCTAACTTCCTCCACGCCAAAATCCAAAATATCTTGCCATTCATAAAAATCTCCTGCATCATCATTAGCAGCATGATGGGTGACTACCTTAACAAAAGGGTGTTTCTTTTTTGGTGATGCTTCCAAAGCAAGTCCTATTATATCTGGTTCGCCAGCTTCAATAATCCAAAGGGGATCCTCGGCAGTGGATTGACGTATAGCATGTGCTAAATCTTTAATTGTTCTTTTTTTATCCCATTTAGCATCTAAAAACGATAGCCTCTCAAAACCGCCCCAACGTCTGGCGGTAACATCACAACTGCTTTGCATTAATGCGTGCCGCTCTCGTTCCGCGGCTTCAGAGATTCTTTGGTTTCGTATCAAATCACAACTATGTGAATAATGTACCAGTCTCTTTTCAAGTCCAGTTGCTCGTAACAACGCAAGCGAAACGGCAGTGCCGCCAAGGTCATCTGGATCAGGTGAATTACCATCAGCAACAATTGCAATACGACCCAAAGGCGGTTTAACGTCAAGCGAAGTGCTTGTGGCGGGGGACAATGATGAAACGAATGGCGTAGCCTTAACTGCTTTGCCTTTGCCAGCGGGCGCAAACACAATTCCCGACCAACGACCTCTTGCCCATTCTTTTCCGTCGGCGCTTCCAATTTTAGCAATAACCGTAATAACATCCCCTTTTTTAAGGAACACGTTTTCCCAAAGACCATTACTATTATCCCCTTCCTCAAATATTTCTTTTGAAAGTGGTGGAACTAAGGTTCCCAATAATTGCCCGTTTATCAATATCTGAAACTCAGATTGACCATCGTTTTCTGCTACCGCAACAAACACCAAATCATATGTTCCGTTTTTAAAGGTAAAGGGGGTCGATGACTTGGCTTCCCTTTGTTTGTTTGGATTTACACCAAACCATTTTCCTCCGGCATGCTTATAAAACCCCGTATTTTTTATTGGGAAATCATCAATTGGCAATGTTTTATTTTCAATATCCGAAGCTGAAATTTGTTTGTAATAGGATCGTAATGGCCATAGAGTTGTTACTTTTGGACCTTTACCCTTTGGCGCGTATGACAGGTCTTTTGTTAAAACAAACTTATCAAACTCAAAACCATCTTCACGCATACTAAATTGAATATCATGAACGCCTGCCTTTTCAATATCTAAATAAATAGCATGAGGCACTCCGCAATGCGTTTCGTTTGTTCTTTGTTTACTCTCCCAAGTCCATTTGTTTTTACCAGCACACCACTGCATGCGTTGCCCGTGTTCAGGCCACTCACCATTAAGTCCGACATGCATTCCATTATCTTCACTTCCAGTGCTGTAGGCTCTTACCCAAACATAATACCGGCCTGGGTTATTTATGCGAACTTTGTAATGTAACACCCCTATTTTTCCTGGGTCATTTGAAAAGTTTTCGCCTTTAACAAGTTTATCGGAATGCGTAACTCTAGTATCTGGTAATATTTCAACATAGGTATTGTTGCTTGCTTGTGCGTGATGTTGCGCATCGTCGTCACGGCCTACAACAGTAGTACCGTCTTTTGAAGTGATATACCATTTTCTGATTTCGGATTGGCTTTGTTTATTAAAATACTCCGCCTCAACTGCAACCACTCCGTTCTGTTCTAAGAAGATGATTTCATCATCAACGATTGGATTATTAAATTTTTGTGGCTGTGCGTTTGAAGTAAAACAGGATGCTGTTAACAGGGCTACTATAAAAAATAACGGTCTATTTATCATTTTACGTTTCATTTAATCGGTTACTTTTTTTACACCTTTCTTGGTTGCATAAATTTTTTGAATGGTACCATCTTCGTTATAGTACAAATACTCAATACATGTGTTTCGTCTAAATTTTGTGCCACCATTCCAATCTTGCACATGATAGAAAAAATAATTTTGCCCCTTGTATTCAATTATGGAGTGATGATCTTGTCGTTGTTTAGGGTTTATGGCTCCCTTGTAATCAAAGGGTCCATATGGGTTATCCGCCATAGCATAAAAGCCTCCTAAACCCGCGTTGTATGACAAATAATACTTCCCTTTTCGTTTGTGCATGTAAATAGCTTCAAAAAAGTTATCACTACCATATTCAATAGTTCTTGGAGGTTCTGCCAATGCTAATAAATTGTCTTCTAACAAAGCTACTTTAGGCTCTCTTACGCCCCAGTACAAGTATGTTTTTCCATCTTTATCATCTGTAAAAACACAAGGGTCTAACCATTGGCCTTCTACACCTTCTATCCAACCCAAATCCTTAAACGGTCCCTGTGGGGTATCACTAACAGCTATACCACACTTCATGTTTTTAGTACCGTTTGCTGCATGCGGATACATTAAGTAGTACTTGTTGTTTTTGTGAATAGCAGTTGGTGCCCACATCCATCCTTTTGAACCCCACGGAATATTTCTCGAATGCAATACCTCACCATGATCGGTCCAATTTACCATATCTGTTGAAGAAAAGGCGTGGTACCCATCCATTGTACTATAATTCACAGCATCTTCCATGTCGTGAGAGGTGTACATCCAAACTTTACCGTCTTTCCAAACATGTGTGGAGGGATCCGCAGTACGGATGTTACGAATGATGGGATTATTTCCTGACTGTTCTAGTGCTTCCTTTTGTTGTGCTGCTTCTTTTGCTAAATCTTTATTTTGATGTTTACAGCTTATTGAAATCAGCATCAGTAAAGCAAATACTATTTCGGTTTTCATCTAATTAAAGTTTGGTACTAAAGAGATAATTGCCTGGCTGCGCCAATAAAACAAAAGCATCCTCATTTTTCTTTAAAAGTTTAATGCTTGAATTCTCTTTAAATAAAACATCGTCAAGCATTAATCCATTTGTCGTATCAGCAGGAACAATAATCGTGGCTATGGTATTTGGTGGTATCGTAGTTTCCAAGAAAAACGTACCATCTCTTTGTTTCCATGATGAGGACACCTTTCCAAAAGGTGTGTGTAAAGATGCTGAAGCTGATGTTAAGGGTTGCCGAGCTTGTGGAGCAATTCTAATGGTTTTATAACCTGGTGTTAGCGGGGCAATACCAGCCACACGTTCGTACATCCACTGCCCTATTGCACCGTAAGCATAATGATTTAAACTATTCATTTTTTGAGGATTGAAACCCTCTGATTTACTGTAACTATTCCACCGCTCCCAGATGGTAGATGCTCCTTGATTTATGGAATAAAACCATGATGGGTAGGTTTCATTAAACAACAGTTGATACATAAGATCAATCTCTCCCATATCATCTAAAACTTGTGACAATAATGGAGTTCCTAAAAACCCAGTCCTTAGGTGATTGTCAGCATCTTTTAGTTTACGAAGTAAATTGCGTTGGGCATTTTCTATTTTGTTTTCGGGTAATAAATCAAAAGCTAAAGCCAATAAGTAAGAGGTTTGCGTTTCTGTTATCCCTTTTACTTTTCCTGTTTTATCAAAGTATTTTTTATCAAAAGCGTTGGCTACCGTTTTGTACAATGCATCGTAGATCACTTGATCCTCTTCTTTGCCTAGCACTTCCGCTGCTTTTGCGGTTAGTTTAGCGGAGTGTGCAAAAAATGCAGTTCCAATTAAATTTCGAGATGTATCTCCTTTATTATTTCCACTTTCGGGATATGGTTGTAACCAATCTGAAAAGGACATCATGTCGGAAATGTAGTTTTTGGATTTTTTCTGATGATAGCCAACCCATTGTTTCATCATCTCAAAGTTGTCTTCTAAAAAACCAATATCACCTGTTTGCATATAAATTTTCCAAGGGATAATCGTGCCTACATCACCCCACCCGGAACTTGCGATTTTTTTACCAGACGCATCTGGTACGGTCCATGGAATAGCGCCATCTTCAAGTTGTGCCTCACGAACACTTTGCAACCAGCTAGCCCAAAACTTGTACACGTCTGCATTAAACATAGATGTTGGCCCAAAAACTTGGGCATCTCCTGTCCAACCTAAGCGTTCATTACGTTGTGGACAATCGGTTGGGATATCCAGAAAATTACCGCGCAAACCCCAAACAATATTACTTTGCAATTGGTTTAATTTTTCGTGCGATGAAGTAAAGGTTCCATTATCGTCAAAATCAGAATACTGAACCATCCCTGTCACCCAATCCTTTGAAGGCTCTTTTGATGTATCAAAGCCACTTAGTTCTACGAATCGAAAGCCGTGAAACGTAAATTTGGGTATGTATGTAATCGCACCATCTTTAGCCGCAATATAATAGTCTGTAGAATGAGCACTCCTATAATTCTCGGTATAAAACGTACCATCTGGTGACAACATTTCTGAAAAACGAATTTTTAGGGTGTCCCCCTTTTTCATAGGTACTTTTACCAAAGGGACGCCTACCATGTTTTGGTCTAAATCAAAAATAACACCTCCGTCCTTTTCCGTAATTTCTTTTGTAGTTAGTTTTATCTTGGTTTTAACTGTAGTGTGCCTTTTAGGCTCAAGTTTAACATGGTTCTCAAGAGATGCTACTTCAACATTTCTCCAATTCTTATCGTCAAAATTATTCGTTGTCCAATTGGGCATCTCTAAATGGGCATCATAAATTTCGCCATCGTAGATTTCTGAAAACTGAATGGGTCCTTCCGTCATCCCTTTCCAACTTGCATCAGAAATAATGGTTTCAGTTGTACCGTCTTTCATTGTTATTGCAAGTTGACATAAAACTTTAGGAGACTCTGTATTGTCCCAAGGCGTTTTGCCCCAAAGTAAACGCCCTGAATACCAGCCTGAGGCCAATTCAACGCCAATGGTGTTGTGCCCTGACTCTATTAAACTAGTCACATCATAGGTGAGCGTTTCAATACGTTTATCATAGGTTGTAAATCCAGGCGACATAGCGTCGTCACTTACGTTTTCTCCATTTATGGAAACGTCAAAAACTCCCTTTGCCGTTATATACAACCTAGCAGACGCTACGTCGTTCGACAACTCAAATCCCTTTCTTAGATATTGTGGTTTGTGTATCAAAACATTTCCTCTACCCCTAATATTATCCTTAGCCGTATCTAAACCAACCCACTTAGCTTTCCAATCGGAATTTTCTAACAAACCAAGTTCAAAATGATTTATTACACTCCAAGGAGATGCCATACCATCCTGATTCCAAAACTTAACTTGCCAGTACACCTTTTGTTGTGATGTTAATTGTTGACCATCATATTTGACCCATGTAGACTGATCTGAATCTTGCTTATTAGAATCCCACAAATCTGGATTGTCGGGGAGCAAATCAGGGCTACTAGCCACTACAACTTGAAATGCTGATTGACTTTTATTATTGTTAGAAACAGGCAATTTCCAAGAAAATGTTGGCGTAGTATCATAAAACCCAATTGGATTTTTAAACCCTTCAGAAATGGTTAAATCCGTGGCTTTTTCTAATGAAGCCTGATTTAAACAAGATGTTAAAACAAAACTGAATAAGCTTAAAAAAATTAGATTATAGGAATTAAAAATTAATTTTTTATTCATGAGAATTTGATTTAGTTAGGAATTGGTAAGTGCCAGAATTAACACCAAGCACAATGAGTTTATTGTTTTTTTCTATTAATTCGTATGATAAAGATTCATCTAAAATTACACCATTCATAAAAACAACTTGTTTTGATGTCTTGGGAATATGAATTTCAGCAGTTGTATTTGGTGGAATAACAACGTCGAGCTTAAACGTTTCATTTTCAAGTTTCCATGTAGATGATGCTTTTCCGTAAGGAGTATTAACACTAGCTTCTGCAGATGTTAACGGTTTATTAGGCACAGGTGCAATTTTAATTTTTTTGTACCCAGGCGCTAAGGATGAAAGCCCTGCTATACGTTCGTACATCCATTGGCCAATAGCCCCATAAGCGTAATGGTTTAAGCTATTCATGCTTTGTGGATTGTAACCAGTGGCTTTGCTGTAACTATTCCAACGTTCCCACATGGTTGTAGCACCTTGGTTAATGGAATAAAACCACGACGGATAGGTTTCTTTAAACAGAATTTTATACATTAAATCAGTTTGGCCCATATCATCCAATACCTTTGGTAATATTGGGGTGCCTAAAAAACCTGTTCCTAAGTGGTAATCGGCGTTTTTAATTTCTTCTAGTAGATGTTTTTGCGCTTTTAGTTTTGTGCCAGGCTTTAGCAAATCAAAATATATAGCTAGCAAATAACTCGTTTGAGTTTGCTTTTTATTTTTAAACTTTCCGTTTTTATCAAAGAATTTGTTTTCAAAAGCAGTAGCAATGTCTTTATATAAGGCTTTAAACTTTTTTTCCTCTTCAGTTTTACCCAAAACACCTGCAATTTTAGAAACCAAATGTGCTGAGTGCGCAAAATACGCTGTGTTTACAAACAACCTTGGTGTATCCCCTCTATTACCAATTTTTCCATCTTTCTCTGGATAAGGTTGTAGCCAATCTGCAAAAGAATGTGTATTTGGAATATACCCTTTTGCATTAGACTGGTAATAACCAATCCACTTTTTTCCCATTTCAAAATTCTCTTCTAATACCGTTTTATCCCCCGTAATGTTATATATATCCCAAGGAATAATTATACAAGCATCCCCCCAACCCGAACTGGCATTGTTATTCTGAAGCACATCTGGAATAATGAACGGCACTAAACCATTATCATGTTCCGATTGTGTTTCGCGCATACTTTGTAACCAAGCTGTCCAAAAGGCGTGCATTTTAAAATTATAAAGTGCTGTTGGTGCAATTACTTGAGCATCTCCTGTCCAACCTAAACGTTCATCACGTTGTGGGCAATCTGTTGGAATGTCTAATAAATTATCTCGTAAACCCCAACTAATGTTGCTTTGTAGTTGATTTAATTTATCGTGCGAAGATGTAAATGTTCCGTTTTTCTCAAAATTTGAATGCTGAACCAAACCTTTTACCCAACTTGCATTTGGTGTTGCTGAAGCATCAAAACCTGATAATTCTACATATTGAAAACCGTGGAATGTAAATTTTGGAGTAAAATCAATAAAACCATCTTTTGCTGCAATATAATAATCCGTTGATTTTGCTGAACGATAGTTTTTGGTATAAAACCTATTGTCTGACAATAACATTTCTGAAAAACGAATGGTTAAGGTATCTCCTTTTTTCATAGGAACAGTTACTTTTGGAACACCTACCATATTTTGTTTTAAATCGAATATTGCAGAAAATTTTGTGGTTGATACAATTGTTACATCCTCTAAAACACCCATTTTTTTTACTGTTGTATGACGTTTTGGCTCTAGTTTTACGCTATCTACTATTGCTTCTATTTCGGTATTTTTCCAAGATGTATCTTTAAAAGTTGCTGTATTCCAATTTGGAATTTCTAGATTGGCATCATACACTTCACCATCATACAAACTTGCTAATCTTATTGGTCCATTTGTGGTTCCTTTCCAAGTATCATCAGAAATAATTGTTTTTTTAGAACCATCTTTTAGGGTAATTTCTAATTGACATAAAACTTTTGGTGAAGCAAAATTTTCGTAAACAGCTTTTCCTCTACTTATTCTACCTGAATGCCATCCAGAAGCTAATTCTACTGCAATTGCATTTTTACCAGAAGCCAATACGTCTGTTACATCATACGTTAAGGTTTCTATACGCTTATTGTAAGGTGTCCAACCTGGAGTTAACACATCATTACTAACATCATTTCCATTTAAATGCACATCAAAAACACCTTTTGAGGTAATGTATAATCTGGCAGATTCTACCTCAGAATTTAATTCAAAACCTTTTCGTAAATATTGAGGTCTGTGCATTAAAAATTTACGAACTCCTTTGATACTATCTTTTGCAGTATCTAATCCTGTCCACTTTGCCTTCCAATCTGAATTTTTTAATAAGCCAAGTTCAAAATGATTGACATCACTCCATTCTGATGCTTTTTTATCTTGATTCCAAAAACGGACTTGCCAAAATACTTTTTGACGCGATTGTAAGGCTTCGCCTTTATAATTTATAAAAGTAGATTGTGCAGTTTCTTGTTTTTTTGAATCCCATAAATTAGCATTATTTGGCAATAAATCTTTAGAAGAAGCCACTACAATTTGATAAGCAAATTGCGATTCTATATCCTTTGAAACTGGTAATTTCCAAGAAAAATTTGGTTTTGGGTTGTAAAAACCTATTGGGTTTTTAAAACCTTCTGATATGGTTAAATCATTTGCTTTTTCTAGGTTTTTATTTTGCTCACAAGATGTTAAACTCAAATAAACTAAGTTTATTAATATTACAGTATAAATATTAAAGATTAATTTTTTATTCATCTGAATTTAGTTTGAGCTAAATAATTTTAATAAAAAGTTGATTTTAACTTCTAATAACTTACAGAAGCTTTATATTTCTATTCAATGATCAACTTTTTAAAATACGTATTTCTGAATTCATCAATAAC
>CALKOU010000009.1 GCA_938092005.1 uncultured Flavobacteriaceae bacterium
CTTCTTTTTGTAAAACCATAAGGCACTTAATACAGATAGTTCTTTATTGGATGCAATTAGTTCAGGATTAAGAACAAAATCTTTAGTGTTATCATAATTCTTTTGATAAAAGGTAGTAAATTCTTGATAATTGTACTTACCTGTCAATTGAAATATTCCACGACCTCGATATTTATATCCATCTCCGTTGGAATTGTTACCATTTCTGTTGCCATAAACCAAATTCGCAAATTTTTCTACATCCACATAATCAGAAGATTCTGAACGCTTATAGTCGTTAGGATTGGCTTTGTTCGGGTCAGCAGTTGGGTCACTGATAGGATTAAAATATTTTTTCCAAATAGAGGTAGTCTCCCCTAATTTTCTCCATCTGTAGTTTAGGTTTTCTTCAAATGCACCAAATGCTTCTCCAGCATAGTTGGTGCTTTCATGTCCTGCCTGCGCTAAAAAATGTTGTAGCTTTTCTTTACTATCTATACCAAAATCCTTGCCATGTCTCTTAACGTATTTTGTTATATCCTCTAAAATATCAAAATCGGTATTTGGAAAAACCTCCTCCAAACCATCCTCTTCAGGGTTACAAGGGGTTACGCATTCTCCGTATTTATTTCTTTCTTTTCCTTTGGGGCATCTTTGTATGCATTTTCCATTTTTGTCTTTAATTTGTCCTTCTGGACATTTAAACACACAGTTCCCGAAAGCATTTCTGATATAGCCGGCCGAACATTTAGGCACACATTTTCCGTAAGCATTTTTTTCCTCATTGGTTTTACATGTAGGTACTCTAGGAGTAGTGTTTATTCGATTTTTATTGTAGTAATCGTACCAGTCATCTTTATCATCTTCAAAATCATCGTAATAATCGTCAAAAATATCTTCAAAATCATCGCAATCATCATCATAATCAAGATAATCGTTATCCTCCTCGTCGACAAAATAATATTCCCGTGTGTATACTTTACGACAACTTATCGTAACAACTACTTCGCCTAATCTTATAAATTCTTTTTTTCCGCGTTTTGATTTAGTCCATTTATACGAGACTGTTCGTGTCCTATGAGTGCACTCAATTTCACAATTTTCACGCCGGAAAAAAGGCGAGCTAATCGTAAATGAAGGCGTAGCGTTCAGTTGTTCTTCATCATTATTCTCAGGTGGTGTTTCAATCGTGTTAATTTCATTCCCATTTTCCATGGTAATTGAAGCAATTTGCTTTGCATGAACGTTAAAAATGGTCATAACACCACTAAAAGTAGTAAAATCTTTAGTGTTGGTAGGTTGTGAGGTGTACCATGAAGGGGTGGGGTTATAACGTATAAGGTGTCCCCATAAACGTCCGTTTTTCATTTGTTTAATAACCAAATTGTCAAACTGGTATGAAGTACTGGTTTGGTATGAAGTTATAGCCATGCTGTCTTCTGGAAAACGACTATCCTCCAGCTCCTCTGACACCCTAAATAATGGTATGGTGTAACTTGTCGAACCATCTTCGTTCTGCTTAACAATAGCGTTTCCATAATCCATAGCTCCCAATGTGTTTGGGTCTATTTTATCTTTAATTCTGGAAATATGCTCGTGAAATCTATCAAAGGCAAATACTATTTTTTCAGGTAAATGGTGTAGTGAAGTCTTACGCTGGCTTTGTTGTGTTGTATAGTGTTCATCATCAAATTTGCAACTCACTGCAACAAACAACATTACTAAAATGACCAACAAAAGGGGGTAGTAACTTTTCATAATCTCGAAATGTATTTTAGATTTTGAATGGATACAGAAAAAATCACGAAATCACATTAAACACAATTTGAACTACATTCAAACTGATTTAAAGTGGAAAATGAGTTTAAAAAAATAGTGTGGGATATTACTTACAAATCAAAAAAGAGATTTTTCAAAAACGTACGTTTAAAATTCATTTAAAAAGAAGGATGCAGCAATTGTTTTTATTGAAATATCGCCTATATTCGAAGCTTGTCTAGCCTATGGAAGATGCAATCATTGTACACGGAACGCGTGTTCACAACTTAAAGGATATTGATGTGGAAATTCCACGCAATGAGCTTGTTGTTATAACAGGTTTATCTGGGAGTGGAAAATCATCGCTTGCTTTTGATACCGTTTATGCCGAAGGACAACGCCGTTATATCGAAACGTTTTCGGCCTACGCACGTCAGTTTCTGGGCGCATTGGAACGCCCCGACGTGGATAAAATAGATGGGTTATCTCCCGTTATTGCGATTGAACAAAAAACAACAGGAAAAAGTCCACGATCTACAGTTGGTACCATTACAGAAATCTACGATTTCCTCCGTCTTTTATTTGCCCGTGCAGCAGATGCGTATAGCTATCAAACGCATGAAAAAATGGTGCAATACACCGATGCTGAAATTCAAGATGCCATCATGTCGTCCTATGACAAAAAGAAAATTGCCATACTCGCTCCCGTTGTTCAAGCACGTAAAGGACATTATCGAGAGCTTTTTGCCTCTATCTTTAAACAAGGATTTACCCGTGTTCGTACAGACGGAACGTTTATGGAATTAACCCCCAATTTCAAATTAGATCGTTATAAAACACACGATATTGAGATTGTCATTGATAGGCTACAAGTAAAAGCATCTGAGCATGAAAGCAAACGGCTTGCAGACAGCATTGCAACAGCTATGTATCATGGAAACGATATGCTTATGGTTTATGATTATGAATCGGAAAGTACGCGTTTTTATAGTCGTAAGCTTATGTGTCCCACTACTGGTATTTCTTATGCGGAACCTGAACCCAATATGTTCTCATTTAATTCACCAAAAGGCATGTGTCCAGCTTGCAGTGGACTTGGCATGGTGCATAAGGTAAATCAGCAGAAAATCATTCCAGACCCATCGGTTTCCATTAAAGCAGGTGGAATTGCACCCGTTGGTGAAGAAAAAAGCAATTGGACTTTTAAGCAAATGAATAGCATTGCGCAGCGGTATTCGTTTTCGTTAGCCGATCCTATTCAAGATATTCCAAAAGACGCGCTAGACGTTATTTTACACGGAGGAAATGAGCGCTTTTCTGTTGCATCCAAAACCTTAGGGATTACACGTGATTACAGCATTGATTACGATGGTGTTATTCCATTTCTTGAGCATCAATACAACGATGGACACACCAGTGCCTTAAAGCGTTGGGCAAAGGGATTCATGGATGAAATCAAATGCACAAGCTGTGCTGGTTCTCGGTTGCGAAAAGAAGCACTGTTTTTTAAGCTTAATGAAAAAAATATTGCAGACCTCACACAAATGGATATTGCTCAACTGCAGACGTGGGTATCGAGTATAAGGGAGCATTTAAGCGCAAAACAAACTGCAATTGCGCATGAAGTACTGTTAGAAATAGAAAAACGCTTGCAATTTTTATTAGATGTTGGACTGGAATATTTGTCGCTAAACCGCAGTGCAAAAACCCTTTCGGGTGGCGAAGCTCAACGCATACGATTGGCTACGCAAATTGGCGCACAACTTGTCGGGGTGCTTTACATTTTGGATGAACCAAGTATTGGACTGCACCAGCGTGATAATGAAAAACTCATTGAATCTTTGATTCAATTGCGTGACATTGGGAATTCTGTTATTGTCGTGGAACACGATAAAGACATCATGCTTAAATCAGATTACTTAATTGATATGGGGCCAGGCGCAGGACGCCATGGTGGTACGATTGTAGCTGCTGATCATCCCAAAAATATGCGCAACATGAATACCGATACCGCTGCATATTTGACTGGGAAAAAGCAGATTGAAGTACCGAAACAGCGACGAATTGGCAATGGTAAAAAATTGATGCTAAAAGGATGTACTGGAAATAACTTAAAAAATGTATCCATATCCCTTCCTCTTGGCTGTATGATAGGCGTTACTGGTGTTTCAGGAAGTGGTAAATCAACGCTTATAAACGAAACCCTCTACCCTATTTTAAATCAACATTTCTTTAAAGCCGTTAAAAAGCCCTTACCCTTCAAAAGTATTTCTGGTCTTGAGCATATTGACAAAGTCATTGATATTAATCAAGCGCCTATTGGTCGTACACCACGTAGTAATCCCGTTACATACACTGGGGTTTTTAGCGAAATACGTCAGTTGTTTACCAAAACACCAGAGGCGATGATTCGTGGCTATAAACCAGGACGGTTTAGTTTTAATGTAAAAGGCGGCCGTTGCGAAACCTGTCAAGGTGCAGGTGTAAAAACAATTGAAATGAATTTTTTACCTGATGTGTATGTGCATTGCGATGCCTGTTATGGTAAACGCTTCAATAGAGAAACCCTAGAAATAAAATATCGCAACAAAAACATCAGTGATGTGTTAGAAATGACCATTAACGATGCTTGTAGCTTCTTTGAACCGTACCCAAAAATTTACCGCAAGTTAAAAACCATACAAGACGTTGGATTAGGTTACATTACCCTTGGGCAACAGTCCACGACACTTTCGGGTGGTGAGGCACAACGCATTAAACTAGCAACAGAGCTTTCGAAAAAAGATACAGGTCAAACACTCTATATACTTGATGAACCTACGACAGGCCTGCATTTTGAAGATATTCGAGTATTGATGAATGTCTTAAACCGTTTGGTGAACAAAGGCAACACCATGATTGTTATTGAGCACAACATGGATGTAATTAAACAAATGGATCACCTTATTGACATAGGCCCTGAAGGGGGCGTTAAGGGAGGAACTGTTTGTTGTACAGGAACTCCTGAAGAAATAGTAAATAACAAGACAAATCACACCGCTCGCTTTTTAAAGCAGGAATTAAATGGAGAATAATATGGCAAATACATGGACAGAAATGAAATCGAGCAACTCATGGTTAACGTTCAAAATCATGGGAGAGTTTGTTAGTGGATTTGAGCAAATGGGCATGATTGAGCCTTGTGTTTCCATTTTCGGATCGGCACGTACCAAACCAAGTGATAAGTACTACAAAGAAACTACGGAGATTGCAGAAAAGATTGTAAAAAAAGGCTTTGGTGTCATTACAGGAGGAGGCCCCGGACTTATGGAAGCTGCTAACAAAGGTGCCTCACAAGGCAATGGAACATCTGTTGGTTTAGCAATCGAACTTCCCTTTGAACAACAAATAAACGCATATGTTGATAAAGATAAACTTATTAATTTTGACTACTTTTTTGTTCGTAAGGTCATGTTTATAAAATATGCCCAAGCATTTGTAGTCATGCCAGGTGGTTTTGGTACTCTTGATGAACTCTTTGAAGCGTTAACGCTAATACAAACAGAAAAAATAAGGAAATTTCCAATCGTTTTATTCGGTTCTGATTTTTGGTCAGGACTCATCGACTGGATTAAAAACACACTACTTGAAGAATACCACAACATCAGCCCAGAAGATTTAGATTTGATTAAAATCGTAGACAATGTTGATGAAGCTGTCGAACACGTATCGCAGTTTCATACAAAGCGTAAATTCACACCAAATTTCTAAATGTTGCGCCTACAAATCTCATTTTTATTGGTATTTGCTTCCCTTTGTCAGGCACAACACAAATATGATGTTCAAGTCAAATGGAATACTCCCGAATCTGCGTTAGCCATTACTCAAACGATTCAATGGACAAACACCAGTAACGTTGCTGTTGATGTTATATACCTGTTAGACTGGAATCATGCTTATGCTTCAGAATGGAGCCCTTTGGGGCGTTTTTTGGCAAACGAATATGATTATAAGCTTATTCGTGCAAACAAAAACAAACGTGGTTACACTTCTGTAAACACCATTTCAGCAAATCAAAATGTGCTGAATTGGAGCAGAAACCCAGAAAAAAGAGATGTTATAAAGGTAGCATTGGATCGTAAGGTTGCGCCTGCTGATTCAGTTGTTTTTACTATTGATTATACGGTTCAATTACCAAATGCTCGTATTTTTACTTACGGTAAGAACAAAGAAGGTGTTTTTTCTCACCACTGGCATTTGGTACTGGCAGCCATAGCTAATGACGGTAGCTGGACTTTGGACAGCAATCTAGGTTTTGATAACCCCACAAGTCCGCTTGCAGAAACAACATATGACATAAAATTGCCATCTGATTATGAGCTGATACTCCCTCACTCGGAAACACGAGTGTTATCACCATTAATAGCAACAAAAAATAAGCAGATTCAGCAGGTTTCATTTGGAGAAACAACCTTGTTAACAGATATGTTACAGCAAAATGACACACAACTGTCTAGTGACCGCTTAGTGGCAATACAAACTTTTTTACAACAACATTTTCCAGACCTAAATCCCAATACCATTTGGGCATTTCAAAAAGATTATAAACAAAATACACTGTTGGCATTAGAGTCCTTACCCGAAATACTGAAAGCCTTTGATAAAAAACATGTTTTGGAGCTTAAGCTACTCAAAGCGTTGCTACACTGGTATATTCAAAGAAAGTACAGTGCCACATCTAACGAAGCACATTGGGTATTAGAAGGTTTACCTGATTACTTATGGTATCAATACGTGCAAGAGCACTTCCCAAACCTTCTGATGACGGGTAATTTACGTGAATTGCCTTTTATGAAAAATTACCATTTTGCACAGGCACCTTATCACAGGAGTTGGGAATTGGCTGTAAACGTATCTACAAATAAAAACAGAGGGCAGGCTTTGACCACTCCAAAAGAAAAGTTAACACGTTATAATCGCAAAATTGCAAACCCTAATCGCGCTACCCTTGCGCTTATGTATTTGGATGATTATATAGGGGGAGTACGTGTAGCAACAGTATTAAAATCCCTCTCAGGTGGGCAAATCTCGCATAGTAGCCTAAAGAAAGCCTTGCAAAAACATACAAACAAACCCTTAGATTGGTTTTTTGATTACTATGTTAAGGAGGATAATAATACTGATTTTAAAGTAGCAGGAAAAAAAATTGATACCGAATTCACGAAAATTAACATCACAAGCAGTAAGGCAAATAGTGCCATTCCTTTAAAAAAAATATTTTCAAATGGTGAACAGCATACAGAATGGTTGCTCCCCAGCGATTTGCCATATAGAAAAGATTACAAAAATTCGAATATAGCTTCGTTAACAGTTAATGAAAATCATCTTGTTCCAGAAGAATTGTTGAACAATAACAGTTACCATCTTGGAAATGGGATTTTCCGCAATAACCTTAAACTTCGATTATTGCAAGATATTCCCAAAAGCGGTACCGCCCTGTTGCTATACAGACCTGAGTTTGCTTATAACTTTTATGATGGTTTATTGACAGGTTTATCGTTAGGAAACAGTAGTATTTTGGGGAATACGTTTCGCTTTCAATTTAGCCCACAATTTGGACTAAAAAGCCAGCAATTAAGTGGTTTGGGATACATTATTACAAACCTGTATAATGAAACAAGGGCAAATTATTTGACGCAAATTACCTTATTTGGCTCTTCATATCACTATGCGTCAAATCTGCGGTATACGGCGTTTACGCCTTCAATAGAATTTTTTTACCGCCCAAAAGGAATTCAAAACAAAGAACGTTCCTCATTACTTTTTAGACATGTGTCCATTCGATTAGATGACCTACCAGAAGATGATAATCGGAGGAGTTATGGCGTTAGTTTGGCTTCATTTCAGTCACGAAGCGGAGATGCGTTACGAAACATTTCCTATAAGGTTGAATCCCAACTGGCACATAATTTTAAAAAGATAAGCGCATCATCAGAATACATTTCATATTATGGACATAACAGAAGATGGACTTTTAGAGCATTTGCAGGTAGTTTTTTGTCTAATAACTCAGGAGACAACTACTTTGATTTTAACGCTTCACGCGTAAACGATTATTTATTCCAATATGATTTATACGGACGATCAGAGCGTGAGGGCTTTTTTAGTCAGCAGTATATCAAGGCAGAAGGTGGTTTACGCACAACAGGGAGGCTAACAAGTGCCAACCAGTGGATAATAACAGCACAGAGCAGTACAACCCTATGGCGGTGGATTGAAGCATACGCAGAAATTGGGTGGATTAAAAGCAAGTTACAAAACCCAGAAACCCATTGGGGAACAGGAATCACATTTAACCTTATACCAGACTTTTTTGAAGTGCATTTTCCTATCTACAATGCTACTGGTACTGTGGTTTCAAACAACGCCTACCCCAAGTATATTCGATTTCAATTATCGTTACGCCCAGCCGCTTTAGTCAGTTTACTTTCTCGTAGTTGGTTTTAATAGGAACATACTATCCGTATTTTTCGTAAATTTGCAAAACTTTATGAAAACCGTAAATCTTGCATCTTCGAAGGGTACCTTCAACGAATTTAAATCGGATATTCTCAACGATTATCAGATTGCAGCGCTTAGCCGTCAAGTAAGTATTTTAGGTAGAAAAGAAGTGCTTTCTGGAAAAGGAAAGTTTGGCATTTTTGGTGACGGTAAAGAGTTGGCGCAAATAGCAATGGCCAAAGTCTTTAAAAATGGAGATCACCGCTCTGGTTATTACCGTGACCAAACGTTTATGATGGCCATTGGCGGACTAAAACCACAACATATTTTTGCTAGTGTTTACGGACATGCCGATCACATTGCAGAACCCATGTCATCGGGACGGCAAATGGTAGGCCATTTTAATACAGACACACTTGATGAAAACGGAAATTTACTGCCGTTAGCAAAATCAAAAAATGCATTTTCAGATGTATCCTGTACAGCTGCTCAAATGCCACGACTTTTAGGTTTGGCACATGCCTCAAAACTCTTCCGTAATGTAGCATCTATGAAAGATGAAAATCTTTCTAATGATGGTAATGAAGTAGCCTGGGGAACTATTGGAAACGCAAGCACAAGTGAGGGACTATTCTTTGAAACGCTTAATGCTGCAGGTGTGCTACAAGTACCTATGGTAATTAGCGTTTGGGACGATGGTTACGGCATATCGGTTGACAACTCACATCAAACCGTAAAGGAAAGTATTTCCAAAGCTATGCGGGGTATGCAACGTGACGATTCGGATGCTGGTATTGAAATTATTGAAGTTCAAGGTTGGAATTATCCCGCGCTTATTGACGCTTACACACGCGCAAGCGAACTAGCACGATCTGCGCATGTTCCCGTGTTGATTCATGTTCAAGAACTTACACAACCCCTAGGACATTCTACTTCGGGTTCACATGAACGCTACAAATCGGATGAACGCTTACAATGGGAAAAAGAATTTGATTGCAACCTGACTTTCAGAAATTGGATACTCGAAAAAAAGATTGCTACTGAAGCTGAGCTTACAGCTATAGAACAAAAAGCCGCCGAAGAAGCAAAGACAGCAAAAACAACGGCTTGGAAAGCCTATCTAGCGCCTATTGAACAGGAACGTCAAGAAGCAGATGCTTTGGCACAAGCGCTTGTACATGCTGCTTCAAATCCTGATTTACTTGCAAAAGCTGCCGCTCCCCTATCCAAGAAAAATATTGCTTACCGAAAGTCTATTTATGCGGTAGTGCGAGAATTATTGTTGTTAACCCGTAACCATCCCTCAGCAAGTAGGACTGCCTTATCATATTGGTGGCAAAACAAACAACAAAATACCCAAACGCTTTACAGCGATAAGTTGTATAACGAATACGATAACTCCTCGCTTAACATACCCACCATACCAGCCAAATACACTACAGAAAGCTCACCAGTCGATGGTCGTGTTGTGTTACGAGATAATTTCAATGCATTATTTGAGCAGCACCCCAAACTTCTAATTTTTGGTGAGGATAGTGGTAAGATTGGCGATGTTAACCAGGGTTTAGAGGGACTGCAAGATGTTTTTGGTGATGCACGTGTCTCAGATCGTGGAATACGAGAAGCTACCATTATTGGAGAAGGAATCGGAATGGCATTTAGGGGATTGCGTCCTATTGCAGAAATACAGTATTTAGATTACGTGCTGTATGCACTACAAATTATGAGTGATGATTTGGCTTCATTGCATTACCGTACACGAGGCAAGCAACGCGCGCCGCTTATTATAAGAACCCGTGGGCACCGTTTAGAAGGTATCTGGCACTCTGGCTCTCCTATGGGTGGGTTGGTAAGTTTACTACGTGGTATGTTTGTGTTGGTGCCGCGAAATCTCACCCAAGCAAGCGGTATGTACAACACCTTGCTCAAAGGTCAAGATCCAGCATTGGTTATTGAACCGCTTAATGGCTACCGACTCAAAGAGAAACGCCCTGAAAATTTGGGAGGTTTTACGGTTCCCATTGGTATTGCAGAGCAATTGCGAACGGGTAACGACATGACCTTGGTTTCTTATGGCTCAACATTGCGGTTGGTACAACAAGCAGCTGAGACCTTAGCACAACTGGGTATTGACGTTGATATTATTGATGTGCAATCGTTACTTCCCTTTGACAGTACCAATATCATTGGTGCAAGTGTGCAAAAAACAAATCGTTTGTTGGTTATAGATGAAGATGTACCGGGTGGTGGAACAGCTTATATACTAAGTCAATTACTCGAGAAACAAAATATTTATTCGTATTTAGACAGCCAACCTGTGCTGTTAACCGCTAAAGATCACCGACCCGCTTATGGGACTGATGGAGACTATTTCTCTAAGCCTTCGAAAGAAGATATTGTGGAAGCAGCTTATGCCATTATGCATGAGGCAAAACCGAATCAGTTTCCTGCGCTGTAGAAGAGGCAATAGTTATTAGTAAATAGCCATTAGTGAAATTCTGAAAGACTTTTGTAATCTGTCTTAAGATTGTCATTGAGCGTGTTCAATTCTCGATACATCCCGACGTGGCGTCGTGATACTCATTTTACATCAAACCTTTGTCAGTTCAAGCAATATTATTAAGTAATTCCTGAAGTATTTCCCCCTCTGAGGTAGGAACGGCATCAACACCTTTTACAGCCAAATCCGCTTTTTTAATAATACTTAAAATCGGAACAATTGATTTTAGTGGATAGCGCCTTGCCGCTTGTTCAATTTCCCGCACAAAAAACGGATGAATTCCCAAGGCTTTTGCTACAGCATCAGGATTTTTGGAAGGCATACCGTGATAGGTCAACAGCTGCATAAAATAATTATGCAGGCTGCGAATGGTAACAAGTAATGGATGTTGTCTGGGGTGGCGTCCAAAGAAATGGGCTATTTTATGCGCCTGTGCGACGTTACCACTTCCCAATGCTTTGCGTAGCTCAAAATTATTATACTCTTTACTAATACCAACGTGTTGTTCAACATGGTCTGCTGCTATGGTTTCCCCTGACGCAACCACAAGACAAAGCTTTTCAATTTGATTGTGTAGCGTACCCAAATCGGCACCTACGCTTTCCGCCAATACAGCTGCTGCTTTAAAATCAATGTTACGTTGCTGCTCCCGCACACGTTGATCAATCCACCCGGGTAGTTTGTCGTCGTAAAGTTTTTTAGTTTCTACGATCGTAGCGTGCTTAGCCATGCTTTTATATAGCTTTTTACGCTTGTCTAATTTTTTGTTTTTATAACAAATTACCAGTATGGTTGAAGGCTGTGGTTGCGCTGCATAGGCTTCCAGTTTTTCTATGGTTCGGCTTAATTCATGCGCTTCACGCACCACCACCAATTGATGGTCTGCCATCATAGGAAAGCGTTTGCACACCGATGTGATTTCTTCAATCGTAGTGTCTTTACCATAGAGTATGGTTTGATTAAAATCACGTTGATCTTCGGGAAGTACGGTTTCAATAAGCAACTGACTTAATTGGTCAATAAAAAAGGGTTCATCCCCCATTAAAAAATAGATAGGAGTAAACTTCCGTTGTAAAATATCACGCTTTGCGTTTGCGTATGCGTCCAATTGAAAAATAATTTAGCACTTTTGTGGTCATGCAACCTTTGGCATTCCCGACCTATAGCTTCACTACCAAAAGTAGCGAAAACAAACGCTATATTTTAGATCCGATTCGAAAAAAGTTTGTGGTGCTTACACCTGAGGAATGGGTGCGCCAACATGTCATACAAGATTTGATGGGTAAAGGCATAAGCAAAACACGCTTAAGTGTTGAAAAACAAATTATGGTGATGGATCAACAAAAACGTTTTGATGTAGTGGTTGCAGGCGCAAATGCCTCCATTGCGTTGTTGGTGGAATGCAAAGCACCTGAAGTACCCATTACGCAAGACACCTTTGATCAAATTGCCCGTTATCAACTTGCGCTTAATGCTTCTTATTTGATGCTTACCAATGGCTTACAACATGTGTATTGTCAAATTGACTACACCCAAAAATCCTATACCTTTATACCAGAACTCCCAATACGCAAATTGATGTTATGACAGTTGCCATAGCCATATTGAATTACAACGGTGCAGCGCTTTTGCAACAGTTCTTACCTGCTGTGTTGGAACACTCTGGCAATGCCAAAGTATATGTGATTGACAATGCTTCTACTGATGATTCCCTTGTGGTATTGCAAAAACATTTTCAAACGGTTACCCCCATAGTATTGCAGGAAAATTTAGGTTATGCAGGCGGCTATAACAAAGGGTTAAAACAGGTAAATGAAGATATCATTTGCTTGCTTAATTCGGATGTTAAGGTTACGCCGCACTGGCTTGCGCCTATCACTACTTTTTTGGGAGCGCATCCTGAAGTAGCCATGGTGCAACCCAAAATCAAAGATATCAACCGACCCGAATATTTTGAATATGCTGGAGCGGCTGGTGGTTATCTGGACGTTATGGGACTGCCCTACTGTCGTGGCAGGGTGGGCACTCGTTGTGAAAAAGACCTTGGACAATACAACACCAATGCACAAGTGACTTGGGCGAGCGGTGCTTGTTTAACGGTACGTAAATCGGTTTTTGATGCCTTAGGCGGTTTTGATGCGTCTTTTTTTATGCATTTTGAAGAGATTGATTTATGCTTGCGCGCACAGGCGTTGGAACATCAGGTGTGGGCGTTGGGCACCACAGAAGTTTTTCACGTAGGGGGTGCTTCTTTAGCTACTCATAATCCCAAAAAACTGTATTACAACATACGTAACTCATTACTTACCTATACCAAAACACTCCCGCTACTCCACTTAGGTTGGGTATATGTGGCACGAGCTGCATTTGACGTAACGCTTGTTTTGTATTTTATGATACAATTGAAGTTTGATCATGCACATGCGATTATACGTGCTTACGATGCTTTTTTTGATCGTTTTCAAACAGTATTTAGTAAACGAAAACACACCCGAAACCCACTAAAATGGGTTAGTGTATTGCTGCGGTTTTAGGGGTTTTTATACTGTGCTACAGCGAACAACCTAAAAATTTATTTAAATTTTAACTTGCTTATTATCAAATAGTTAGGTTTGTTTTTTGTTAGGATTTTTACTACGTTAGTAGCAACAAATCTTATATTATGAAAACATTACTATATACCCTTTCTTTTGTTTTGGTAAGTACTTGGGGGGTGGCGCAAAATGCCGCTAACGATTATTTTAATATAAATCAAAAAGCAAGAAAATATCCTGGTTTTGGAGTAGCTAATTATCAAGGTTTATTTAGTGGGGGGCATCCATATGTGTCGCCCCCCGCTGGCGTGAGGGTCCTCTCTCGGGGCTTTGAAAATATTTGAGTAAATTTAAATTCTTAAACATCTACTTATGACACACAAAATCACAACTTTTTTTACGGGAATTGCCAAGATTATGAGGTACAGGACGCAGCCCTGCGCCCGCCTGAACGGAACGGGCAGGCCAGCGAGGGAAACCTCGAGCAAACCAATGTTAATGTAACACCATTATGGTAAGTGGAAATAATAAGGTTCGTCACGCGTTACAAACGCGCGCCAGAGGTATTGTTCCAAAGTTGTTGGTAGCCTCAATAACTATTGGGTATTAAGCCCTGTTCTTGGCTTTTTTAGTAGGTATTCTACCTTGATTACCCATACCGTCCAAATCCATTACATCAACAGAACTGTGAGGTACTTTCTTTTCCGATTTATGTTGTTTTAAAATAATCCGTAGTAAGAAAAAGGTATACACCAACACGATTCCCAATCCGATAAAAAACATAAGGCTATTTGTCATCTTTGCGTCTTTGTCTAATAGCAATGGCAAATCCCAAAATAGTAATGGGCCAGAGCCCAACATAAATGCCCTCTAACTCGTTTCCGGTAAACCATAAGAATATCGAATAAACAAAGCTTAAGAAAGCCAAAATAATTGGATAATAGGTGTTTAAAAATTTCATAAAACGTAATAATTACGTTTCAATGTAGGCATTTTAAAATAAGTCATATGCTAACAGAGTAATAGAAACTAAATAACGAAAATCCCTAGTGCGCCGGCAGGCAGGCACACGAATCATCGACATGGTTGTCAGTTCGATTGAATTTTGCCATTGAAATGAGTAAAATTTGTATCTTTGAGTTGCCCAAGAACCTATTTATGAACTCATTTACCAGCGTATTAGCTTCGATAGCCTTACCCCTACTAACTGTTATTTTTAATTTTATTCAGTACCCTGCTTTTTCACAGGAAGCATCCTGTGCCGATTTTCATAATGGTGTTTTCTATGGCTACTCACAAGATGTGGATGCCTTAAAATGGGTTATTACCAGATCGGGGAATCATCAAAAAGAAACAACAATAACAACTTCTGAAAACGATAGTACAACGAACAACAACTCATTACATGAAATAATTAAGTGGGTGGACAATTGTACGTATGTACTAACATACGATCCAACCTATGGGTTAAGTATCTATCAAAAATTTGTAAATGACTGCGGTGGGTCATTAAACAAAATCATCCGTGTAGAAGGTAATTGCTACATATACACCTCTACCATTACCTATGACGGAATGAACGAAACATTTGAAGGAAAAATTTGTAAAGAGTGACTAGTAGTAGAAAAAACCTTACTTATCGGGCACCATCGTAGGGCGCTGATAGGGTTGAAAGGGTTGCTTTAGCAACGAACCTACCCTACTGTTTTCTTCTTCATTTGGAAAAACGTCTACGCCATACACGATTTGCTCAGCGTCTAAGTTTTTATACGTTCCAAGTAACCTATCCCAAAGCGCAAAAATATTACCAAAATTGCTATCCGTATACGGCAACACATAATGATGGTGTACCTTATGCATATGCGGGGTTACAATTACATAGCTTAGCACAGCGTCTAGTTTTTTGGGTAATTGGATATTGGCATGGTTAAACTGACTCAACACTACAGAAAGCGACTGATAGAGCATCACAATGCCAATAGGTGTGCCTAAGACAAACACCCCAAATAGCGTAAACGAAAAACGCACCAAACTCTCCAGCGGGTGATGACGGTTGGCGGTCGTTGTATCCACATGATGATCAGAGTGATGAACCAAATGCACCATCCAAAGTGGCTTTACACGATGCTCAATATAATGTGCTAAATAGGCCCCCACAAAATCGAGTAACATTGCACCCAACACCACATAGAGCCAAAATGGTAAATCAATAAGGTGTAACAATCCAAATTGATGCGTTTGTACCCAATCGGCAGTCGCTAACAGCAAAAACGCCAACACAAAGTTTACCACTATTGAAGTTATGGTAAAAAAGAAATTAGGCAACGCGTGACGCCATTTTTGGTACGGCAATCCTCGCAGGGGTAACAAACCCTCAAGTACCCAAAAAAAAGTAATACCGCCCACCAAAATAATACTACGGTGCAATGAAGGTATGGTTTCAAAATATTGAATAATAGTCTCCATGCTCCAAATATATTGATTTTGAGCTATTTACCGTTCAACATTCGCTGAACAGTCTCAAGTGTTGTCATCAATGTAATCTTGTGTACCGAATCGTTATACTGTCCGTTTTCAATACGGTATTCAAGTGTTTTGATAAGTGCTGAAATGGTTTGATTTTCATTCATAAATAGGCTTGCTTATATAATTGTGCAAATTTAAAATAATATCTACAAAGGGAGATGTGAAAGCTAAATCGTACTTTTACTGCGATTTTGACAGCTATGAGACCACATAAATCTACCATAAAAACCACCAAAGCGAGTTACAAAGACAACTACGCTGAAATGGAAAAACTGGTGCAAGAGTTGCAACAACATCTTGAAAAAAGCAAATCACAAGGAACAGAAGCTTCTATTGCGCGTGCTCGAAAGCGCGGTAAATTTTTGGCACGTGAGCGCATTGCGCTGCTATTAGATAAAGACAGCTCCTTTTTGGAATTGATGCCATTAGCCGGAATGACCCACCAAAGTGGCTTTGGACCCGGAGGCACTACCGTTGCTGGTATTGGTTATGTCAATAACCGCTTATGTCTTGTTAACGCAAACCTAGGAACACGCAAAGGCGGTGCGGTTGATTATGCCACTAGCTTAAAGATCTTACGCTTGGGTGAAATGGCGTTGGAAAACAAATTACCCACCATCAATTTGGTGGAAAGTGGGGGCGCAAACCTTCCAGATCAAGACCGAGTATTTAACAACTACGGCGCTTCGTTTAGAGAAATGTCCCGACGCTCAAAGTTGGGTATCCCAACCATATCGGTTGTTTTTGGTAATGCTACAGCAGGAGGCGCATACGTGCCAGGCATGTCCGATTATACCATCATGCAAAAAGATGCAGCCAAAGTGTTTTTAGCCGGACCACCACTTGTAAAGATGGCAACCAATGAAATTGCTAACGATGAGGAACTTGGCGGTGCAAACATGCACAGTCGTATTTCGGGTGTCGCCGACTTTTTAGCAGAAGATGAACAGGATGCTATTAGTATTGCTCGTGATGTTGTTAAAACGCTAAAGCCAGCTACACCACATGCAACCCCTACAACGCCAGTTGTTTCACCACGATACAGCGCAGATGAATTGCTGGGAATTGTTCCAGCTAATCTGAAAAGGGCTGTTGATGTTAGGGAGATTCTTATTCGAATTGTAGACAATTCGGAGTTTACTGAATTTAAAACCAACTACGGGATTACCATGGTGTGCTGTTGGACAAAAATCAATGGGTACCCTGTGGCTGTTATTGCCAATAATGGTGTCATTTTTGCCGAAGCTGCCCAAAAAGCAACGCAGTTTATCCAGCTAGCAAACAAATCCAATACTCCCTTGTTGTTTGTCCATAACACAACCGGATTTATGGTAGGCAAACGGTATGAACAAAATGGGATGATCAACAGCGGCGCACAGCTTATACACGCCGTTTCGGGCAGTACGGTTCCGCACATTAGTTTGCTTATTGGAAACTCTTATGGTGCTGGAAATTACGCCATGTGTGGACGCTCTTTTCAACCCCGTTTTTTGTTCTCATTTCCTAATGTACAATCTGGAGTCATGGGCGCTGAACAGCTATCGGGCGTTATGGAAATTGTTAAGCGACAATCAGCTGCTTCACTCAACAAAAAAGTGAATGAAAAGGAGTTAAAAAAAGTAAAGGATGCCATGTATCAAGATGCCAAACAAAAAGCGAGTGTGTGGCACGCAACCTCTGAACTTTGGGATGATGGGGTCATTGATCCTCGTGATACACGCAAATACCTAAGTATGAGTTTGGCTACCGTCTACAACGACCGCATTGAAGGAAGTGATGCCTTTGGTGTGTTCCGTATGTAACTTATCCTAAAGCCTTTTTATACATTTCCTCGTACAGCGGAACAATTTGATGTTCGTCAAAACGGCATGCATATGCATAGGCTTGTTGCTTAAACTGCGTAAGTTTTTCCTTGTCTGAAAGTAACGAAATTGCGTATGATGCCATGGCGTCAACATCGCCAACATCGGTTAAATATCCCGTTTCGCCATGCATATTCACTTCTGAAAGCCCCCCAGTATTGCTAGAAATAACAGGAGTTGCAGCTACCATGGCTTCAAGCGCAGCCAAACCAAAGCTTTCGGTTTGTGAAGGCAACAACATCAAGTCAGAGAAACATAAAATCTTGCTTACTTCATTTGTTTTTCCATAAAAAATAACGTCGTCCCATATTGCTAATTCATGACAACGAGATTCAGCCGCCATCCGATCTGGCCCATCGCCTACCATAAGCAACTTAGCAGGCATTTTAGCGCGAATGCGAGCAAAGGTCTCAACAGCATCAAGAACACGCTTTACAGGTCTAAAATTACTAACATGTGTAACGATGACTTCATCTGAAGTTGCTACTGCTGCACGTTCACAGTTTACCCGAATGTTATCGAAACGTGCAACATTGATAAAGTTAGGAACAACGTGAATCTCCTTGTGTACGTCAAAAAAGTTAAATGTATCGCTGCGTAAATCTTTTGAAACCGCTGTTACCACATCTGAATTATTGATGCTAAAGGTTACCGCAGGTTTGTAAAATGGGTGATTTCCAACCAATGTAATATCAGAACCATGTAAGGTTGTTACCAAAGGAATGTCTATACCATTTTCGGCAAGCATTTGCTTTGCCATATAAGCAGCATAGGCATGCGGAATAGCATAATGCACATGCAGTAATTCAATTTGGTGCAGTTTTACCATTTCAACAAGTAAACTTGAAAGGGCTAGCTCATAGGGTTGGAAGTGAAAAAGCGGATAACGAGGTACATGCACTTCATGAAAATGGATATTACCCGCAAGGGATTGTAAACGAACAGGCTGCTTGTAACTTACAAAGTGAACTTCATGTCCACGGTCGGCAAGAGAAATGCCAAGTTCGGTGGCCACTACCCCACTACCACCATAGGTAGGGTAACAAACAATGGCTATTTTCATGCTGATGGGTATTTTTGGAGAGCGATTTTATTAACTAGCATTAAACAAAAGTATTGTTAATCGGTTGAAGTGCAAAACAATCCTCAAAAACCTTCAATAAAAACAGGAAGCTTTCCAATCGCTTTTAATGTTCCAAAAAGAACATGTGCGGCAGCTTTGGCAAAAGCATCGTCTTGTTGATGAGCTAATAACACACTTGAAAATTGTTGTCGTGCTGGAAGTTGTCGCAACACATAGGGTTTTGCAAACACCACCACATGAACATTGTGATGACGAGACAGCTTTTCCAAAACAGCACGATCAGCTTTTGTCAAATACTGATTTTTCCAAGGGGTCGAGGTGTTGGCATGAATCCCCACCACCAAAGTAGCATACGCATCAAATGAAGTAGTTGCGGATTGGGATGGAAGCTGACGAACGGTTGCGTGTTCCCGTAAGGCCGTTAGAAAACGGTTATTCTGTTGATCACCAAGCGCAACATATGCCACTGTTTTTGCCGTTGTTACAGGAAATGTGTTTGTGCTTTTGTGACATAATACCACACTTTGATTTGTAATTTCACGCAACAAATAACGATCAACCAAACCAAAGGGCAAGGTCTCAACTTTGCTGTTTTGCTTTGACTGGCTCAAGCCTAGCTCGTACTTTGCACGTAGTATTTTTTTAACCGAGTGTGCCAAGCGCTTCTCTGTAATAGTACCGTTTAAGTAGTTTGACTTCAAAGCTGCTATTGCCTTTGTTAGGTTTTCGGGAAGCAGTAACACATCAGCACCTGCTAAAAATGTGGCAAGTGAAGGGTGCTTGACTTGATCAGTAACCCCTTTCATATTTAAAGCATCGGTGAAAACAAGTCCTTTAAAACCCAATTGCTTTTGAAGTAAATGTGTAACAACTTCATGAGCTACTGAAACGGGTTGTTTTGTGTTTTTTGTCAACGCTGGAATACTTAAATGTCCTACCATAATACCCTTTAAGTCATGCCGAATCAAGTGTTTAAAGGGAAAAAGATCAAGGGTGTCTAAGGCTTTTTTACTTCGATTGATAAGGGGCAAATGTAGGTGTGAATCTTGCAATGCAGCACCGTGTCCTGGGAAATGTTTGGCTACTGCCCAAATACCTGCTGCTTGTAGGCCTTCCATAAAAGCTGCTCCGTGTTGTGCTACTGTTTTCGGGCTGTCTCCAAACGAACGTACCCCAATAATTGGATTTTTGGATTCGCTATTAACATCTAATACAGGGGCAAAAGACAGGTGTACACCCATGGCACGTTTTCGCTCACCAAGGCGTTTGCCAAGGGCAAAAACCAAGTCAGGGTGAGACAATGCTCCCAATGTCATCGCATATGGATAAGGTGTTAGGTCTTTGAGCCGCATGGCCATCCCCCATTCGGCATCAGCAGCGATGAGTAGTGGAACGGCAGTCTTGTCCTGATAAGTACGTGTATCTCGAAGTTGTTGTGCGCTTGTTCCTTTTGAAAACAATACACCACCTACGTGTTGTTCTTCAATATGAGCAATGGTTTGTGTTTGTTTGGCTGTATTTCCATCTGGATGTGCCATGATCATAAAAAGTTGCCCTATTTTTTGATCTAAGGACATTTGCGCATAAAGGCTATCTGCCCACTGGTGTTGCGCATGCGTAAAATAAATGGACAACAGTAAAGCTGTTGTGTAGGCTAGGCGATACATACCCTAAAGGTACGTTAAAAGTATCGTGCGTGCCAACTTTGGTGTGCAGGCACTTCCCACTGTGTGAGAAACTCGCCTTTGTTCACGACTAAATGATTGAAAACAACACTGTTTTCAGTGACAGATTTGTTTTTTACCATGGTTTTAAAATCTAATAGAGATTTATAGGTAATGTACTGCCCTTGCTTAAAACTCACGTTCATTTTATCCATAAGGATAACGTCATAAGCAGCTTCAATTTCTTGAATAATACGCACCGAAGCATCAATAGAACATCCTGTAGCTTCTTGTTGACTTTCATCTAACGCGATGACAATAAATCGATTATACGGCATCGTAAAGCCTGCATTCAATGCAGCACCGTGAGCCGTCCATTGTGTCAAAAAAGTGCTTAGCTTCGTGCATATTTCTGCTATTTCTTCTTCTTTAAAAGGTCTATTGGCAGGATAAATCCAAACGCGAGCTTCGTCGGACAATTCTTCAAATGGTACGTGCATAACTATAAGTCTTCGGCTTGTTGTAGTAATTCTGCAATGTCCATAACGGCAATGCTTCCTTCTTTTTCTTTGTTTTTTACCCCGTCGGTCATCATGGTGTTACAAAATGGACAGCCAGCAGCGATTATATCGGGTTTGGTTTCTAACGCTTGTTCGGTACGTTCGATATTAATTTCCTTATCTCCAGCTTCTGCATCTTTAAACATTTGTGCACCACCCGCACCACAACAAAGCCCTTTAGCTTTACAACTTTTCATTTCGATCAACTCGCTTTCAAGCTTCTCTAAAACAGCTCTCGGTGCTTCGTATTCGTTATTGGCACGTCCCAAATAACAGGGGTCGTGAAACGTAATCCGTTTTCCTTTAAATTGACCGCCCTCAACTTTTAATTTTCCTTCTTCGAGTAGTTGTTTTAGGAATTGTGTGTGATGAACTACTTCATACGTCCCTCCCAATCCTGGATACTCATTTTTTAGGGTATTAAAACAATGTGGGCAGGCCGTAACGATTTTTTTTACTTCATAACCATTGAGTACTTCAATATTGGTCATGGCTTGCATTTGAAACAAGAATTCGTTTCCAGCACGCTTAGCAGGGTCGCCTGTACAGCTTTCTTCAGGGCCTAACACGGCAAATGACACATCTGCTTTTACCAATAACTTGACAAACGCCTTTGTTATTTTTTTAGCACGATCATCAAAGCTACCAGCACAACCCACCCAAAAAAGCACCTCAGGTTGTTTGCCCTGAGCTGCTAATTCGGCCATGGTTGGTATGTTGTTAGTCGTGAGCGCCATCGTCAAAAACCTCAATGGTAACTTCTTTTTCTACTAAGTCTGTGAACTTACCGTTGTAGCGCGTTGCTCGCACTAAGTGGTTGTCTACCCAGTGATAGTTTCCACCACGTGGTTTGCCCATCAGCAAGGAGTGATAATGGAAACCATGTTTGTTTAACCAATCTTCGGTTACCTTTCGGTGGTTTTCTGTTCTAGAAGTAAAAAAACAAATCATATGCCCTTCGTCGTACCATTTGTTTAATGTTTCTAGTGCATCGGGATATAATTCAGCAGTTGCCATACGTTCTGGCTCCTCATTCGGAATATCGTCACAAATGGTACCATCAATATCAATCAAATAATTTTTGACACCTTCTGGAAGCACTGGACTTATGTGTTCTCCGTTTTCCAGCTTTTCTTTTAGCAACTTATCTACGTCTTCTTTATTCATGTTTATGTATTTATTTCTTCACGCCATGCGACACGGTCTTGTTGATTAAATGGCCAAGGAGCTCCGTTGTTTTCTACATTGGTCATCATTCCGTTTAATTCTGTTGGCGCTGCCGATTGCTCCATAACAAGGTAGCGGCGCATGTCCATGATTATGGATAGTGGATCAATAGCAATAGGACATGCTTCAACGCAAGCATTGCAAGAGGTACATGCCCATAATTCTTCTCTAGATATATAATTATCTAACAAGATATTGGTATTAGGCTCCTTACCTTTGTTTAAAGTCAAACCAACTTCAGTGAGGCGATCGCGGGTATCCATCATGATTTTTCGCGGGGAAAGCTTTTTACCCGTTTGGTTTGCAGGACATTCATCGGTACAGCGTCCACATTCTGTGCACGAGTATGCGTTCATTAATTGCACCCAGTTTAAATCTGTTACATCAGCGGCTCCAAAAGTATTAGGAGGTACGTCAGCGGCAGGTGTGGCATACGGATCTGCATTAGGATCAAGCATTAATTTTACTTCGTCAGTAACAGACTGCATGTTGGAAAGCTGCCCTTGAGGAGTGAGTTTTGCAAAATAGGTATTGGGAAACGCCAAAATAATATGTAAGTGTTTGGAGTAATACAAGTAGTTTAAGAATACTAAAATCCCAGCGATATGAAGCCACCAAGCCGTTCGTTCAACGGTAATAACTTGACTTACAGACAAGCCATCAAAAAGTGGTGCAATAAACTGGCTAACAGGGAAGCTTCCCGCTTGAGCATAATGTACGTCTTGTGCTGAAGTTTGCAACCAATAGTCAGCGGCATTCATGGTGAGAAACAAGGTCATAAGCACAACCTCTGCGTATAGAATAATATCAGCATCTAATTTCGGCCAGCCTTTCATTTCTGGTTTCCAAAATCGTTTGATGCGGATTACGTTTCTCCGTGTCCAGAAAAAGAAAACGCTTACCAACACCAATACTGCAAAGATTTCAAAGGTTGCAATTAGAACATTGTAGACATAACCTAAATAAGGTGCAAAAATGCGATGTG
Organism: uncultured Flavobacteriaceae bacterium; assembly: GCA_938092005.1. Classification (GTDB taxonomy): domain Bacteria; phylum Bacteroidota; class Bacteroidia; order Flavobacteriales; family Flavobacteriaceae; genus UBA7446. Next base: position 23,160 of record CALKOU010000009.1, read on the forward strand.
TGCCCAAAAAACCATCGATAACAATTTCAATTAATTCAATGTTGATCACAATAAAACCAACATATACAATCACGTGAAGCAAGCCCGAAAGTGGTTTGCGCACCATTTTGGATTGACCCAAAGCAATACGTGCCATATGCAACCATCGCTTTTTAGGTTGATCTGAGCGGTTTGCAGGCCCTCCAAGCTTGATGTTGCGTATTATACGGCGAATGTTGCGCACAAACAATCCTACCAAAACAAAGAACAATATGCCAAAAAGAATATTAGATAGGTACGCAGTCATCCTTTACTCTGATTTTTCAGGTTTTTGGTATTCCTTGTCTTTCTTTCCGAAAAGAGAAAAATGGACATATCGTTTTGGGTTCAAGCGCATATCTTCAAGTAACAACTGTACTTGTAGATTGGTTTCGTTAAGCGCATTGGCAAGTGAATCACTTTGCACCAGTTTTCCAACAGTGCCTTCACCAGCGTTAATTTTAGATGTAATAGCAGTTAAGTTTGTTGCTGTTTGTTCAAGTGAACGAAGGGTAGTCGACAGCGGTGCTTGCTGTAGTGAGTCCGTAATGGCAGCAGCATTGACAGATGCACGTTCCAGTGCATTAAAGGTATTATTCAACGCACCATCTTGATCGCTTAGTGAAGCATTAAGCGAGGTCGTTAAGGCAGTCAGTGCTGTAGTAGTTTCACTAAATTGATCAATAGCAATACGTAATGCTTCTTGACGTTGTACATCCAAGATGTTGGTAATGGAAATCAAAACTGAATCGGCATGAACGATCATGCTTTCAATTTTTTCTTGCAGTGGAGATAATTTTTCGTTGACCAAATCGGTTAAGCCAGGTGCAACAGCTGTTTGGAGAGTGTCTCCATGTTTGGCAGCAACGGGATCATCAAAATCAGGGAGTATAGCTAGTGCCTTACCGCCAATAAGTCCCGATTCATAAATCTGTGCAATACTATTACTGGAAAACGGGAAATCATTTTCTACGCGGAAAGTAACTAGAATTTTACCGTCTGGATAAAGCAAATCACTTGATTCTACAGCGCCAACTTCATATCCGTTTATTGTTACAGGAGTGCCATTAAGCAATCCTTCCGTATTGTCATAGATTCCGTAAAAAACACGGTCTGAGACAAATACATCATTGGATTTTAGGTAGCTAAACCCAATAAAGAATAGACTTATTCCAAAAATGAATAACAGTGCTGTTTTAATTTCGTTGGAAAATTTCAAATCATCTGTTTTTTCAAAAATACACAATATTTGTGCAGGTATATAAGGTTATTTGGATTTCATTTCAGGAGTTATTGACACCTCTTTTCCTTTTCGAAAAGCCTTTATATAGGCACCTTTATATCCTTTTGATTTGGCTTTTGAAATGGCCTTTTCAGCATTTTTATACGATGTGAATTCGCCAAAATAGTAGCGATAAAGGTTACCTTTATTGAGACGTGTGATGTTTTTTAATCCCTTAAAATTATAGGATTTGGATGCTATTTTTTTGGTACTTGCGGCAATTTGAATACGATAGACCGTTGCTGAAGCATCACTAGAAACTTCGAGATCCTCTGATGTGTTGTGTTGTGGAGCATCTAGCACAAGTCCTGTGAAGAGTGTACCATCTAACGACGATTTGTATTGCATGATGGCTTTAGCAATGGCGCGACTCATTTCAGCCTGTCCCCTTTTTGAATTTAAATATGAGCCTTCTTTAGCATTGGTCAAAAAGCCTGTTTCAACCAAGACACTTGGCATATAGGTGTTTCGCAATACCAAGAAACCAGCTTGCTTGACCGTTCTGTTTTTACGCTTTAAATTTTTTACAAAACTCTGTTGAATATAGTTTGCAACTTCAATACTTTGGTTTAAATAATCTTCTTGCATCAGTACCAAACTGATTACAGATTCGGGATTGTTGGGATCAAATCCATCATATTCTTGCTCATAATTTTCTTCCAAGAAAATCACCGCATTTTCCTTTTGTGCAATTCGAAAATTGTCTTTATTACGGTGTAGCCCTAAAACAAAAGTACCAGCACCATAGGCGTTCGAATTATGGGCATCGCAGTGAATGGACACAAACAAATCGGCTTTTGCTTTGTTTGCAATGGTAGCCCTGCCGTTTAGCGTTATGTAGCGATCTGATTTTCGTGTATAAACTACCTTAACTCCCTTTTCTTTTTCTAATAACGCACCTGTTTTAAGCGCAACACTTAGCACAATTTTCTTTTCGTAATAGTTGTTTCCTCTGTTACCGGGATCCTTTCCGCCATGACCTGCATCAATGACAACTGTAAACGGCTTGTCATTTTGGGCATATATACTACTGTTAAAACCCAAAATAGTGAAACCAAAAAATAAAGCAATTTTAATGAAGTGCATTCTGGATAAAATATGTGTATTTTTGAACCATATAAGCTGATGTCTTTGTCAAAAGTAATACATTATTCTGGCACCCAACGTATATGGTATATATACAGCGTCTTGTTTTGTTTGCATATGGTGTCTTTTGCACAAAATATGCCAAATAATGAGTTGCTTACTGACAGTGTTGCACAAGACAGTGTTGTTACTAAAGAGCCTGTATTGCTAGACAGAATAAAACGACACGCTGACGGCTACATGGTTATTGATCGGAAAGACAACAAACTTTACATGTACGACGGTGCAGAGCTTTTTTACCAAGACATAGAGCTTAAATCTGGTGTTATTGTATTGGACTATAAGACAAATGAAGTGTCAGCAGGTCGTATTAAAGACTCGTTGGGTGTGCTTGTCCAACCGCCTGTTTTTAAACAAGGAGGGGATGAAGTTTATCCAGACTCGATACGTTTTAATTTTGACAGCAAAAAAGCCATTATCTGGAATTCTAGAAGCGAACAGCAAGGTATGAATGTCAAAGCGACAACTACTAAAAAACAGAACGATTCGGTTTATTATTTGCGAAATGCCAAAATAACCACTTCCGAAAACATTGATGATCCAGAGTATTATATTCGAGTACGTACCGCCAAGTTTGTTCCTAAACGCAAAATGATAGCTGGACTTAGCAACATGTATATTGCAGATGTGCCAACTCCCGTTTTCTTTCCTTTTGCCTACTTCCCCATGACTCAAAATAGAGCTACTGGGTTTTTGTTTCCTACCATTGGTGAAAATTTTAATCGTGGGTATTTTCTTCAAAATGGAGGATACTATTTTGTACTAAGTGACAACCTTGATGTAGCCACATTAGGAGATTACTACACAAACGGAAGCTATGGTTTTCGAGTGGAAAGTAATTACAGAAAACGGTATCGTTACAATGGCAGTTTTAGCTTTCGTTATGAAAACTTAATCAATGGAGAGCGTGGGTTACCAAATTATGGTAAATCTACTATTTTTAATTTGCGATGGTCGCATAGCAAAGACAGTAAATCAAACCCAAATAGCAGGTTTTCAGCATCCGTAAACTTGGGTACAAGCAGTTACTTTAGAGAATCCTTAAATCAAATCAATACCACTAATTTTTTAAACAACACCTTAAACTCATCTATTTCATACGCTAGGATTTTTCCTAAGTACCCATCGGTGAATGTATCGCTTTCTGCTACCCATAGCCAAAACACACGGGCAGGAACAGTTAACATGACGTTACCTTCGTTAACAGCAAACATGGAACGTATCTATCCATTTGCAAAGCGAAATGGAATCAAAAAAGGCATCTTACAAAACATTAACTTTCAATATACCATGCGTGGTGACAATCGGGTTAATACGACAGATGAACTGATATCGTCAAAAGGATTATTACATGGAGCAAAATCAGGGATGAAACATACCATCCCTATTAACACTAATTTTAAAATCGCAAAGCATTTTAATGTTAATGTAGGGGGTAATTATAGTGAAGTATGGACGAACCAAACCATCAAAAAAAATGATTATGATGTGCTTTTAGAAGCATTACCCGGTCAAGATACCATTAGCAGCTTTGACCGATTTGCGCAATACAATTTCAATGCGGCGGCTAGCACTACCCTATATGGTGTTTTTAATTTTAAAGAGGACAAAAAAATGCAAAGCATTCGCCATGTTTTGAATGCTAATGTTTCGTATAGTAATAGCCCAAGCTTTGAGCAATATTACGACGAGTACATTATCGATGCTGATGGAAATACGCGTGATTATACTCGTTTTGATGGTGGCCTTTACGGAAGACCTGGAAATAACAAATCAAGTTCCGTTGGGATCACGATTCGAAATACGTTGGAAGCAAAAGTAAAAGATAAAGATTCTACAAAAACAGAATTGAAGAAAATTAAATTACTCAACAATCTAAACTTTAGTACAAATTATAATATTACGGCCGATTCGCTTCGTTGGAGTCCTGTACGCATGTCTACCGTAATCCCGCTACTTAACAATAAGATTAATGTTAATGTAGGAGCAACCTTTGACCCCTACGCATTGGATGAAAACAACAGGCGCATCAACACGTTTAGTGCTGCTAAAGGTGGTCCCGTTTTTAGAATGACAAGTGCCAATATTAATTGGGGATATAGCTTTAGTAGTAAAAATGGAGAAAGCAATAATAGCGGAAGTAACAGTATTCCAGGCTTAAACAACAACAGAGGCCTTGATGAACAACGTGGATATGGAGATTTTGCCGATGGTGAAGAGGACGACTCCAATGAAGAGGAGGATAACAGCAGTGGTTTTTATACCACCAATATCCCATGGAGTTTAAATCTAAGGCATAGCTTTACCTATTCCAACAACGCACAACAACGTGAAATTGGTAATAATTCATTGATGGCGTCGGCAAACGTATCGTTAACGCCTAAGTGGAAAGTTAATGTATCTTCAGGTTATGATTTTAAAAACAAAGGTATAACGTTTACTAATTTGGGAATAGACCGCGATTTGGACAGTTGGAATATGAATATTTCATGGACACCATTTGGGTATCGAGAATCATGGTTTTTCTTTATTGGCGTAAAGTCAGGAATGTTACGTGATTTAAAATATGAAAAACGACGAGAGCCAGATAAAAGACTTTAAATAAACAATACTATGAAAACAATTATCAAAACAGATAAGGCACCCATGCCTATTGGTCCATACAATCAAGCAATCTTAGCAGCTAACACCCTATATGCAAGTGGACAAATTGCTATTGACCCAGTCACAAATGCGCTTATTGACGGGGATATCAAAGATGAAACAAGGCAAGTAATGGAAAATCTAGCTGCCGTTTTAGATGCAGCTGGAATGAATTTTTCAAATGTTGTTAAGTGTAGTATTTTCATATCAGATATGAACGATTTTGGTGCTATCAACGAAGTTTACGGTCGTTATTTTGATGATGAAACGGCACCAGCAAGGGAAACGGTTCAAGTAGCTGTTTTACCAAAGCGTGTGAACGTAGAAATATCACTAATAGCGATGCACTAGGCTAATTTTAGATGGTATTCAACCAGGCCGTCAATAGGTTTTTTGTGAACATTACCAATAGTCAAGCCAAGTTCATTTAACACTTCTGCGAGCTCATCTTTCAGAAAATAGGCAATGCTACCTATAAAATGAACAGGGATGTTTGCGGCATTTTCAAATTGCATGATTTGATTTTGAGCAAACAAGGCAAAGCCTTTTTTAATGAGGTTTTGGCTGTATTCGTTTTCTTTATTTTCAATTAGAAAACGAGCAAATGTTGCCAAATAGGTGTTGGGGTTGGGTTTTTTGTAAAGATTTGTTTTAATAGATTCCGATGATAAATCAAATGATTCCTCAAAAACAGCAGCCATTTTTTCGGGAATCTTATTGAAATAATAGTCACGTAACAACTGACGCCCAAAGTAGTTTCCACTACCATCATCCATCAAGATATAACCTAAAGAGTCGATACGTTGTTCAACATTTTGACCATCGAAATAGCTACAATTTGATCCAGTTCCAAGAATACAAACAATACTTTCATTTCCCCTTTCGGTTGCGGCATAAACAGCTGCGTACGTATCCTCTTTTACTTCAATAGTAGCGTTTGGAAAAATACCTTGTAAAACCTTTTGCAATAATTCACGGGGCGGGCGTGTTCCACAGCCAGCCCCGTAAAAATGAATATAATTTACAGACTTGCGTTTTCGGTACAATTCATAATTGTTGATGATGCGTTCTTCCAGTATTTGGTCGGAGAGCACTTGAGGATTTAACCCAAGTGTTTGCGTTTCATAAATAACCTCATTTTGAGGATTCAACGCAATCCAATCCGTTTTTGTAGAACCACTATCAACAATAAGTTTCATAACATGATTATAAAGCGCTAACGTGCTTAGCTAAGTCTAACAATTTGTTAGAGTACCCCGCCTCGTTATCATACCAAGAAACAATCTTGAAGAATGAGCCATTAAGTTCAATCCCAGCGTTAGCATCTACAATAGATGTACGTGCATCTCCGATAAAATCTTGTGAAACTTGAAGTTCTTCCGTATATCCTAAAATTCCAGAAAGCGGTCCTTCTGCTGCAGCTTTAATGGTTTCCATAACATCAGCATAAGAAGTGTCTGTTCCAAGCTTAACGGTAAGGTCAACTACAGAAACGTCAGCTGTTGGTACACGGAATGCCATTCCAGTAATCTTACCTTCTAATGAAGGAATCACCTTAGTAACAGCTTTTGCTGCTCCTGTTGAAGCAGGAATAATATTAAGTAACGAAGAACGACCTCCACGGTAATCCTTCCTAGATGGTCCATCAACAGTCATTTGTGTTGCGGTAACAGCGTGTACGGTTGTCATAAGCGCCTCTTCAATCCCATATGCATCGTTCAATACTTTGGCAAGAGGTGCTAAACAGTTTGTAGTACATGAAGCATTTGACACGATTGTGTCAGACGATTTAGCATCTTGATGGTTAACCCCCATTACAAACATAGGAGCATCTTTTGATGGTGCTGAAACAACAACTTTCTTGGCTCCTCCTTCAATGTGTGATTGCGCCATATCTAGTGAGGTAAAAATACCTGTACATTCGGCGACAACATCAGCACCAACAGCATCCCATTGTAAGTTTTTAGGATCACGCTCAGCAGTAATGCGAACTGTTTTTCCATCAACCACTAAGTGTCCATCAACTATTTCTACAGATGCGCTTACTGTTCCATGAACAGAATCATATTTTAAAAGATATGCAAGATGGTCAACATCAAGAAGATCGTTGATCGCAACGATGTCGATATCATCTCTATTAAGTGAAGCACGAAAGACCATTCTTCCAATTCTTCCAAATCCATTAATTCCAATTTTTAGGTTTGCCATAGTTATATTTGATTATAGTTATATTTGATTATAGTTATATTTTATATTTGAATGTCGTTTTGATTGTTACTTAAAGTCTCATTATTTCAGAAACACGAACAAGTTCGCTATCAATTTTTGATTCGCCTTTTATTGCTTTTTCTAAAGGAGTTAAAATCATTTTTCCGTCTGCAATTCCAATCATGTGACCAGAAACGCCATTTTGTAATTCCTCTACCGCACGAAGCCCCATACGGCTCGCCAAAACACGATCAAAACATGTTGGAGCGCCACCGCGTTGCATATGCCCAAGCACAGAAACACGTACTTCATAAGATGGGAGATTATCTTCAATATATTCTGCTAATTCAAAAACATTTTTCCCAATTTTATCACCTTCGGCTACCATTACGATACTGGAAAGCTTACCGGATTTTTTAGAACGTTTAAGCGATTCTAAAAGACGATCTAACCCCATATTTTCTTCAGGGATCAAGACTTCTTCCGCACCAGCACCAATGCCTGTGTTTAATGCAATATGACCTGCATCTCTTCCCATAACCTCAACAAAAAATAAACGGTTGTGAGAGATAGCCGTGTCTCTAATCTTATCCACAGCATCCACCACAGTATTAAGCGCAGTATCGTAACCTATCGTATGAGAAGTTCCAAAAATATCGTTATCAATAGTTCCGGGAATACCAATCACAGGAATCCCAAACTCTTGCTGAAAAATCAACCCTCCTGTAAAGCTACCATCGCCACCAATAACCACCAAGGCATCAATGTTGTGTTTTTGTAGGTTTTCGTAAGCTTTTGCTCTGCCTTCTTTAGTGCGAAATTCATCAGATCGAGCTGATTTAAGAATTGTTCCGCCTTTATTGATGATATTATTAACGTTACGTGGGCCTAATACTTTGATTTTACCTTCAATTAATCCCTGATATCCTCTTAAGATACCAAAACATTTTAGGTTGTAAAAAGAAGCTGACCGAGCTACTGAACGAATGGCAGCATTCATCCCAGGGGCGTCACCTCCAGAAGTTAGGACGGCTATATTTGAAATAGTAGCTGACATTGGTTTAATTAGTTTGGTTAAAACGGATTCGCAATTTAGCAAATAATCTACAATTGTAAGGTAATGATGATGCGCTTTAAGGTACTTTTTTATTAAATATTTTGGTGATGAGTTCTTTGAAAGAATCAAAACGTACTTGGTACCCAATTCCAATGCCTTGGGTGTAGCCTAATTCGTCTCCAAAATATTGAAATTCATTTTCCTTATTAAATGCACGTGCTCTCAAATCACCTTTTTTGTTGAGTAAAAATTCGAGTTTTACATTACCAATAATCGTAGTTTCTTCTTCGTTTCCAACAGGGACACCTACTTTGCCATCAATTAAAATACGTTCATTAATATTTGTAGATAAACTAACCCCTAACCTATCGCGGTTTTTAATTGAAACCGCTGCATTTCGATCGCCTTGTAAATAATCAATGCCTAAATTAAGTTTATCATTCTCATTTGTGAAAATATTATCAAATACGCCAGAGGCTTTCTGAAACAAATTGGTTGTGAGGGTTTGGCTAGAAATTGCCGCCAATGAAACTTCGTTGATAAAGGAGCCTTGGGAAAGTAATGAAATGGCCTGTAATTGTCTGCGTTCCTGATCGTTTAAACGGTAATTGAGTTCATTGCGTACTATACCAGAAGCATTTGGAAAATTGATTTCAAAAGTGGGCGTTTCAGGATTAAGTAAATTCCCAAATAAGGAAATGGAAACTTCAGTTGGAATTTTTTGACTGACATTATCGCCCTCTAAAAGAACCGCAGGATTAGCCCCACCTGGAACATCATAAACAGCCTGCATATTTATTTGAGCACCGTAAGGATCACCTTCCCAAAAAATCACACCTCCAGGCATAAGGCGAAAGGTTTTATCGATAAGACCTAAGTTTTTAAAGTTGTAAATACCATCAAAAGCAATAAAGTCGCCCCACATCGCAAAAGATCCCGCCGTATCAATTTCCAACAACAAATTTCCTGCACCCCTACCTCGCATAAAACTTTTTGTTTCTGGGTCAACAACAATTTCAACTTCTGCATCTGGAGTAACATCTAAATCAAAATTTAATTGCAATCCTTTGACTTGATCTAGCTGCGTAACTTGTTGTTCTTGTTGTTGTTTTTCAACAAAATTGATAAACGAAACATCACCAATGGTCGTGTCATATTGTATGGGGATAAATATACTTGTTCCCTTGGCAGTTTCACCCTCAACATCAATTTCCATGTTTGAAAACGTACCGTGTAGGTGCGCATTACCGTTAAAAAAAGCATTACCATAATACAACGCATTTTCTGAAAATGGGGTATTTAACACCTCTAATTGATCTGCTTCAAGTTTCAAGTCCAATCCCCAATTTGAAAAAGACTGATGACTTAAAATACCTTGAAGCGTACCCGTTTGAGATGGACTAGATGTAAATGTAGTTAGGGGTATGTTTATTGTTTCATCATCAAATCGAAATGGCACGGTTTCGGGAAATGAATACAACGTGTTAAGATAGGGCACGCCCATTACCATATCATCTACAAAAAGTTCTCCTTTAGGGCTAAGCAAACCTTTTGATGATGTAAGACGTATAGTTCCGTTGGCACGTCCGCTAAAAGGAGCAAATGTTTCATGCGTAAGTCCAGCAATAAGTGAAAGGTTGTAGTTGTTGAAAACAGTATTTATGTCCCAAATGGGTTTATCCCCCTCAAGCCCAATACTCCCGTTTGCTGTAAATACCTCATCGCCTTCTTCTGCAAAGCTAAGTGCCAGTTGATAATCTTGGCTATCATCTCTAGATTCAAGCTTTACATCAGCTTCTCCCAAAGGAATATTATTTAAGACCAAATCAGAGAAATGCAAACTCGAATTCCCCCCAAAACCCAATGATGATTGTCGAATGTTTAAAAAGCCATTGACAATTCCCTCCCATTGCTCATCTTGAAAAGACAATAAATCTTGCATAAACACATCTGAAAAGCTTACATCAATTAAAAAAGAATCATTTCCATTTTGAGCTCCATTGGCAATAATAGCAGATTGCCCTGTTTTCAAATTAAGGTTTGAAAACGTAAAGTGAGTTAGATCAGAAGCAATAAGGATAGGGTTAGCTGATTTTTTTTCAATGTTCCATTTTTTCTTGTTAAAAAACAATTCGGCATCCTGAATTTCAAAAACTGCCTGAGCCGTATCGTTAATGGTAAATGATGTATTTATAATATTTAAATCTTCAGATGGTTTTTCAGATAAAAACTCCATACGCCCATATAGCTTATTGCCAACTTGAGCATTGATCCATTGCGCATCATAAATATGAATTTGTGGGCTAACCATCTCGTCTAAGGATATAAAAGAATGATAAATAGACTGTTGCGTATCTATATTTAGGGTAAGACCGCTAATTTCGGTACTGTTCAATCTTATTTTTGGAGCTCGTAACTCAAGCGTAAAAAGTTGTTCATTCGCGTTTACACTACCCTTTAAAAAGGTATTGTCATCTAACATTATGGCATCGCTAAAGAGAGCTGCAGCAATTTTACCCCGTAGGTTAAAATTAAAATCCACCTGTTGATTTGGAGACACAGGAATTGGATTGTAATGCTCAAATTGACTACCAAGCGCATTTTGAATTATTTTCCCCAGCTCTGTTGGCTTGAAATCACCTATCAACAAACCAGTGGCTACATCTTCAGAATTTATATTAACAACTCGAAGACCATTGGTAAGCCTAGATTGTGCAGCTAATGAGGCAAATGAATAGGATTTCTTAGGCGTTTTTAAGCTCCCGCTTTCAATGTATAGATCTCCTATCATTTCATCTATTGTATTTCCTTGCAGTGCCAAATCTACCGACCCAGAAAAAACCCCCTGAATTGAATTTGGAATCCAGCCTAAAGCATTAAAATCAGCTTGTTTAATATCAGCACTGAAAGAAAAGTTCCGTGTTAGCGAAGTGTAATCAACTTGACCCTCCAAGTCAAGATTTAAAGCTGTATCACGAATATTCATGCTGCCAACATATCGCTCAGGGTTTACGACTCCTTCTATTGAAACCTGTTCATAGGTATAGTCTCGGTAATCTAAATTTGTAAGCACACCTTTGGTTTGTGCATTTAAATTGGGTAAATCAATACCGTTACCCGAAAGTGTTATATGTAATCCCGTACGTCCAATGGTGGGAACATCTATAAATGTACCAACATCAAACTTATTTGAATGAAGTTCTAACGAATATAAGGTTTTCTGTTCATCGTATTCAAAAGCCGCTACACTTACCATATTTCCTAAGGCAGTATTTAAGTTTGAAGTAACCTTCCACACCCCTTTCTCATATGTGATTTCATTTTCTGCTGCAAGACTACCTAGACTAATAACTAAGCGTTGTGTTTGTGGTGCTAATGTTACTGGAAGAGAAATATCTGTTTTTGGAATAGTTAATGTAAAATTCGTTTTTATGTAACGCTTTTTTTTATTTAAAAAATTTAAAACTTTGGCTGTTAACGACAAAGCCATATTGTCATCATCTATTTTTACTCCTTGCAGCGAAAAATCACCTAAACTACCGTCAATCACGCCTTGTACACTAAGGTTGCCGCCAGACCAGTTTGGAATGATCTTTTGCAAATCAGAAGGACCAATCTCAGAAGTTCCAAGATCAACATCAAAAGAAACAGCATTTACAAAGTCTTTTAAGCCGTCCTCGGGATAGGAAAGTTGGATGTCGGCAGCCAATACACTTTCCTTGGTTTGAATGGATGCTTGCATTAGACGCATATCATGTTGAGAGAAGGAGTATTTCCCTGACAGCGATGTTAACTCGGTGTCCATCCAATTAGTAGTTGTGTTAAGTTGAAGGATATCTCCATAAATAACATCATCGGCAGTATTAAAATCTTTAATCTCGGCATTGAGACTAGCGAACTGTTGCGGAGTAGTATTTTTGTTTTGATTAGCGATGATCAAATTTGCGTTAATAAGGCTTATCGATGACGCGCTAATGGAGGTGTTTTTGGTTTTTGATTCATTTTTAAAACGACTAAAAAACTGCTTGATATTAGAATCTTCTTCTCCTTTATAGGTGGTTATATTACAAGTCACATCTTTCAGAAAAACATCACCAAGATTATCATCATCTTGTAATACGGCACGTAAGCGAAGGGTATTTAATCTAATAAAACCAACATATATAAGAGTGTCTTGCTTATGGTCAAAAGCCAAAAGGTTATGTACTTTAACATATCCAAAAGGAGATACCTGAACACGCTCTACAGAAATTTCAGCACCAAAGCGCTCGTTTAAACCAGATGTAAAACGCTGGCCCATATAGGTTTGTGTAGTAGGTAACAGCAGCGTACCAATAAGCAATAACATAAAAACTAAAACAAAAACGATAATGCGTCTTATTTTAAATTTTATTAGAAGCTTCTTTTTCAAAGTGTTAATTTTGTACGTATAATTATATTTTGGCAACCATCATATTAGGCATTGAAACTTCTTGTGACGACACTGCGGCAGCGGTTCTTGTCGATGGCAAATTGCGTGCCAACGTAGTAGCGCAACAACTAGAACACGAAAATTACGGAGGTGTAATCCCCGAACTGGCATCTAGAGCACACGTAGAACGCATTACTGCTGTTGTAGAAACTTCTTTGTCTAAAGCAAATATCGATAAAAAAGACCTAACGGCGGTGGCCTACACGCAAGGACCTGGACTTCTTGGTTCGCTTCTTGTCGGAAATGCTTTTGCAAAGTCGCTGTCCTTAGCATTGAACATCCCACTTGTTTCTGTTCATCACATGCAAGCCCACCTTCTTGTGCATTTTATCGATGACGCATTTCCCACTCCAAATTTTCCATTTCTTGGATTAACCGTTTCGGGAGGGCACACGCAACTTGTTCGTGTTGATAACGCAGCTTCGTTTACAATTTTGGGTGAAACTAAAGATGATGCCGCTGGTGAGGCCTTTGATAAAACAGGAAAAATGTTAGGACTACCCTATCCCGCTGGTCCTATAATGGATAAATACGCTGCATTAGGATCACCAATATTCACCTTTGGAAAGCCATCGGTTCCTAATTTAGATTTTAGTTTTAGTGGATTAAAAACAAGTGTTTTGTATTTTCTAAGAGAAGAGCAAGACAAGGATCCTGAATTTATTAAAAATAACCTTCATGATTTGTGCGCTTCTATTCAAGCTGCTATCGTATCCATATTGGTTAAAAAAGTCAAAACTGCTATTAATCAAACTGGCTTAAAACAACTTGTGTTGGGAGGTGGCGTTTCTGCCAACAGCGGATTGCGAAAAGCGCTTGAGGCTTGTGACGTGGAACTATACCTACCGCCGTTGCCATACACAACTGATAACGCTGCCATGATAGCGATTGCAGGTTTTTTAAAATTTAAAGCAGGTGAAATCGATAACTTGTCGAGTGAACCCAAAGCAAGAATGTCTATCTAATGCATCAATTCTTTACCCCCGACATAGATTTAAACGGCAAAAGCTATAGCTTCAACGAAATTGAAAGCAAACATATTGCAAAAGTCCTTCGCAAGAAATCAGGTGACATACTGCGTTTGACAAATGGAAAAGGAGCATTAATAATGGGGCAACTCGAGCTTGTTACACCAAAAATATGTAATATTCGAGTAAGTGAAATAACAACTATTTCGCCCCCTAAAAACACCATACATATGATGGTTGCCCCCACCAAGAACATCAGTCGATTTGAGTGGTTCTTAGAAAAAGCAACAGAGCTAGGTGTACAGCGCATTACCCCCTTGCTATGTGAACGTAGTGAACGAAAACACTTTAAGCACGAACGTTGTGAAAAAATTGTTCATGCTGCCTTAAAACAATCGTTGGGTGTTCACGCACCAATACTTGAACCTTTAACTCCTTTGACTTCTATACAACTCGATAAACAAGCATACATTGCGCATTGCTTGAACACGCCAAAACATGCATTAAAAGAAGTGATTCTAGGAAAACCATCAAGTACTATTCTAATTGGGCCTGAAGGAGATTTTTCTGAAAATGAGATCGCTTGGGCAATCGAACATGGAGCACAAGCCGTTCACCTTGGTGATAAACGTTTGCGTACAGAAACGGCTGCAATTGTTGCACTTCACACGGCATTACTGATGAACGATTAATAAATTTCTGTACCTTAGAACTATGAATGCAAATACACTTACCCGTGGCATTGTCCAAGCCTTTTTAATCATTGTTGGTATCGTAGCTTTATACAATCTTATTGTAATGGCGAAATCGCTGTTAGGATATGTGTTTTTAGCAATTGTTGTTTCGCTTGTAGGGCAACCTGTAAAACGGTTTTTCATAGAACGTCTAAAATTCAAAAGCACCTTTGCAACCGTTTTAACGCTGTTAATCCTGCTATTATTGATTCTCGGGCTAGGTTCGTTAATTGTACCTGTTATATCAACACAAGCACAAAACCTTTCGCTACTACAAATTGATCAATGGGAAGCAGATTTATTGAAACTTGTATCGGATTTAGATGTCTATTTTGAAAAATATGATATTAATCTTACCGAGAATATAAATAACTTATTGTCTAAAGTTGATTTCGCTTTTCTTCCTAATATATTAAATGGGTTTTTAGGTTTTCTTGGTGGCTTTACCATCGCATTGTTTTCGGTTTTATTTATCAGTTTTTTTCTATTGAAAGACAGTTCACTACTTCTGAGAAGTTTGCTGCTTGTTTTTGCTGATGACCAAAAAGATCGTATTGAACGCTCTTTTACGAGGGTTGTCTCGTTGTTGTCTCGTTACTTTTCTGGAATACTTCTACAGATTACAATTTTGTTTTTATTTTATTCAGGCGTACTTCTTGTTTTCGGTATCCCCAACGCCTTAATTATAGCCTTAATATGTGCTTTGTTTAACATCATACCTTACATCGGACCACTCTTTGGCGCAGCTTTTATGATTATTTTGACAATGGTAAGTAATCTTGATGCAGATATTGCAAGTGTAATTGTCCCCAAAACCATATATGTGTTTATTGGTTTTGTCATTGGACAACTGATCGATAACTTTTTTTCACAACCCTATATCTTTTCAAAAAGTGTAAAGTCACATCCTCTTGAAATTTTTCTTGTTATCATCTTAGCAGGATTGTTAGCTGGACCGTTAGGTATGCTATTAGCGGTGCCCTTTTACACTGTTTTAAAAGTTGTCTTAAGCGAGTTTTTTAGTGACAACAGAATCGTTCGCGAATTAACCAAAAATATGTAAAATGCTTTATGTAAATACCGAAACTATTGCTAATAAAACGATTACTGAATCCTTAGGGATAGCTAGAGGAAGCACAGTACGCTCTAGAAATATAGGTCGTGATATTTTTGCTTCCATAAAAAACATTGTTGGTGGTGAGATTGAAGAATATACCAAATTGCAAGCAGATGCACGTGAGCAAGCCTTACACCGCATGCTTGACGACGCAAAACGTATGGGAGCAGATGCAGTTGTGAATGTCCGTTTTACTACTTCGGTAGTTGCACAAGGAGCTTCAGAAATTTTAGCTTTTGGTACAGCTGTAAAACTCAATTAGATGAATCGTATTATTTGGATTGCCGTTTTTGTAGGGTTAATCATCGCTATTATTAACAGAATCCGTCAAAAAGGAAATGAAGATTTTGACCAACGTGATAATTAGTTGGCGGATTGATTTTGTTAACGTATTTTTGCAGCCGCTTTATAAGCTAAAAACGGAGAGGTGCCAGAGTGGTAATGGAGCAGATTGCTAATCTGTCAACGCGTAAGTGTTGCCTGGGTTCGAATCCCAGTCTCTCCGCAAGAATTCAAATAACCCCCTGTAATTCAATGCTTTTATAGTGTTTGCAGGGGTATTTATTTGGATAACAGACCCGATTGCTCAGCTGGATTAGCGCATTCCGATTTCCAATCGGAACGGTCAAGGTTCAAAAGAGCAACAAAAATTAACGGTCGCGTAGCTCAGCTGGATAGAGCATCTGCCTTCTAAGCAGACGGTCCTAGGTTCGAATCCTAGCGCGATCACTACACCCCATCATGTTCATCGTCTATATTCTATATTCAAAATCATTAAACCGTTATTACACTGGACATACTGCCAATATTCAAGACAGACTTTTAAGACACAATAACGGAAGAAGCAAGGCTACCAAAACAGGTGCGCCCTGGGTAATCGTTTATACAAAAATGTTTAATACTAAATCTATTGCTTACAAAAGAGAACTGGATATTAAAGCAAAAAAGTCAAGAATATATATTGAAACGTTAATTGCTGGATAGCGCATTCCGATTTCAAATCGGAACGGTCCTAGGTTCGAATCCTAGCGCGATCACTACACCCCATCATGTTCATCGTCTATATACTATATTCAAAATCATTAGACCGTTATTACACTGGACATACTGCCAATATTCAAGACAGACTTTTAAGACACAATAACGGAAGAAGCAAGGCTACCAAAACAGGTGCGCCCTGGGTAATCGTTTATACAGAAATGTTTAATACTAAATCTATTGCTTACAAAAGAGAACTGGATATTAAAGCAAAAAAGTCGAGATCATATATCGAAATGTTAATTGCTAGATAGTGCATTTAGATAATTTACGGAATTCTTGAAATCTACTCTGGATACGCTACGCGTAAGTGATAACTGCTAATAAGTTTTTCTGCCAGCACCTTTTTGATGGTTTCAATTTCGCGAAGCGTAATATTTGCCTCCAGAAATTGTTTTTCATCCATTAACCGCTGAACAATCTTATCTACAAAAGCAATAATCTTTTCTGCCGTGGGTTCTTTTAGACTTTTTGAAGCGGCCTCTACTCCGTCAGAAATCATGACAATGGCCGTTTCTTTTGAAAAAGGCTTTGGACCTGGGTATTGAAACGCTTCTATATCTATCTCAGGATTATGTTGCTTAGCTTGCTGATAAAAATAAAGGACAGTTGTTGTACCGTGATGGGTACGTATAAAATCAATAACCCTATCTGGTAACTTAGATTTTCTAGCCAGGGTAATCCCATGCAACGCATGCTCAATGATGATTTTAGCACTTACATCTGAGGATAGGTCATCATGAGGGCTATAAGATGCCTGATTCTCACTAAAGAAAACAGGGTTTTTCATTTTCCCGATGTCGTGATACAAAGCCCCAACCCGAGTAAGCAGTGTATTAGCACCAATGGCATTAGCTGCAGCCTCAGCAATATTTGCTACCTGTAAGGAATGTTGAAAAGTACCAGGAGCTTTATCTGCCAACTCACGCAATAACTTGCTATTCGTGTCTGAAAGTTCTAGCAAAGAAGCATCGGATACTAAACCAAATACTTTTTCAAAAATATAAATGAGGGGTTGCACAAACAATATTGCCAATCCATTTATGACAAACAACAGCAGTATATCGTAAGACAATTGGTTTAAATTGCCGTCGTGAATAAGCGTGAATGCTAGGTATGAAACGACATAGAGCCCAACAATGAGTCCTACAGAAATAAATAGTTTTGCGCGCCGGTATAGGTCATTTACGGTAAGAGATGCCAAAATACCAGCCATCATCTGTAAAAACATGAATTCAAAGCTGTTGGGTACCAAAAAAGCAATTAAAAAAAGTGCAATCATTAACGAGAATAACGCAATACGAGTATCAAAAAAGGTACGCAATAAAAGAGGCAGCATACATATAGGTACTGCATAAACATATTGTGGGTTTACATCTACCATCACTTTGGTGAGCAATACCATGAGTAGTATGTTAACACATAGGAAAGTAGTACGTTTATTATTTTCAAAAACTAGAGGTCTCGTTCGCCACAAAAACACAAAAAGAAGTAATACGGGAATAATGACAAGCAAAGCGTATCCTAAAATAATCCAAGTCGTGTTTGATTGTGTCCATGTTTGTGACTCGTACTCTAACTGCAAGGATTGTAAAATTTTTAATTTCTCTCCTTCCACGACTTCCCCCTTTGCAATAACGCGCGTCCCTTTTGTTACCAATCCACGAATAGGTACAATTCCAGCCACTGCTTCTGAACGAAATTGTGTCGTTAGTGCTTGATCATACGAAACATTTGGTGCAATAAGCGATAAAACATATTGTACGCTGGCATCGGAAACGACGCTTGAATCAAAAGCTTTTCGTTGATTTTGCAGTTCATTTTTGACAGCTTCATCAGAATATAAGTCGCCAATTTTAAGGGTAGTTTTTCGAGTACTGTTCACTAAAGCAATTTCTTCTTCAAATAATGTTTCTGAAAAGGGAACAACACCTACATTATACATTTCATCTAGGGTAGTTCTCCAAGTAATAAAAAGAGCATTAGAGGTTTCATTTGCAGCAAGTGCTCCCACATATTGATCAAAAGCATCTAGAATTCTTGCTTTAACTTCTGATTGAACGGAGAAGTAACGTGGAACATTGGATTCAAGGAGCTTACGTTCTTCGTCAAGCTCGTCTTGTGTTTTTTGAATCGGAAAATCATAGGGTGCTAATAGCGTTTCGTATTGCCATGGTTTGCCTGCTTGAATTTCATATTGAAAACTTCCTGCTCTTGGTAATAAATACACTACTACGCCAGCGACAAACAAACACAATAGGATCTTGTAAAGAATAGCTTGAAACCGGTAGAAGAGCGACATAAAAAAGATTTAAACAAAAATACCACTTTTCAACAGACACACACATGGTCGGTATTTTTCTTTATTTTTGGCTTATGACGCATGGCATTTGTGGGTTGAATTTAATTCCACTTCGTGAAGCAGGTAAACACGACGCACCCTTAGTAAGTGAGGTGCTTTATGGTGAATTATTTCAAGTTGTAACAGCTCAAAAAAATTGGAGTAAAGTTCGCTTAGCAGACTATTCAGAAGGGTGGCTTGACAACAGCCAGTTTATTGGCATAAGCACACAAGAGTATGCTGATTTAACTAAAAAAGATACCAAAACCGCTACAGATTTAGTAGAATTTGTTCTTGAAAACAATACCATTTTATTCCCAATTGCAGTGGGAAGCAGCATTCAAAACTGTGCGTTCTTGGGACATACATTTGAAGGAGCTACCACAAGCTTAATTATTCAAAAAGAGAAAATTCCACAGACTGCGTTTATTTTTCTAAACACACCTTTTAAACAAGGTGGTAAATCACCATTTGGAATAGATGCTTCAGGGTTTACACAAATTGTATATAAGCTGTGTGGTGTTTTATTACCCAGAACAGCTGCCACACAATCAACACTTGGTGAGGTGTTAAGCTTTATTGAAGAATCAGAAGCAGGTGATTTGGCCTTTTTTGACGATCAAGAAGGTAATATCAATCACGTTGGTATCATCCTTGAAAACAACCACATTATTCATGCTGCTGGACATGTTCGTGTAGACAGGTTAGATCAAACAGGTATTTTTAATACTGCTAAAAATACGCACACCCATAAACTTCGGCTCATAAAATCCATTGCATAAAAAAACCTCGCAAAAGCGAGGTTTTAAATAAATTGTTTTTCAAGCCTATAAAGCGTCCAACATATCGCGATACTTTTTAAAATTAGCAGTGTCTCCAATCGTCCCAAAAATGTTCTTCAATGTAGTTATGGCTTCTTTATTGTTTGGATTAATCTTCACTAAAGTTTCTAAATAAGGTGCTGCTTCTAGAAAAAGACCTTCACGTTTTTGCTTAAGCATATCGTATTTTCGATTTTCAGCCGCAGAAGTACCTAGTGCATTCATTTGCTCAACAATCTTAGACTCACCTTCCAAAATTACAGATGATATATTTAGGTATGAAGGCTCGTACTCAGCGTCCAATTCAATGGCTTTTTTATAGTAAGAAATAGCAACTTCACGATTTCCTTCATTGCCATTAACAACTCCTAAGTTATAATACAAAACTGCATTATTTGGGTCCTCAGCAATTGCTTCTTCCATTAGCGCTCCAAAACGTGCTTGATCCCCAATTTGGATATAAAGATTTGCTTCTTCCAAAATCAAACCAATATCCTTGGGTGATATAGAACGTGCATCTTTAACTGCTGCCATTGCAGCTTCGTTATCCCCTTTTTGAACATATATTAATGCAATATTTTTTACAATTTCCGGCAATCTAGAGGGAGTTGACCCTTCACGCAAATCTGTAAACTCTTTTGATTTTCCGTAAATCTTAAAGGTTGCTTCATCTGGTACTTCGATTTCTTTTCCTGTAGAAACTTCTGTTGCATAATAAACAGGTTTACTTCCCGTGTAGTTTGCTTCTTTCAGTGCCAGGTAATACGTTAAAGAATTGTCGTAATCTTGACCATTAACAGCACTGGAAGCAGCATAATACAAATAATCTAAATTATTTTCTTTATCAAGCGTGTATGCAGTATGAAGTAATGCAGAAGCATCTACAAAATTTTCGTTGCTGTTGAGTTCCACGGCTTCATTAATTAGATCTGTAGTTAAATCAAGTAGGCTACCATCAATAAGCTCTGTGTACTTTTTCAAACCTGCACTTTCTTCAATGGCTTTCGCTTTGTCATAAGCAGCAATGGATTCAGTAAAAGCTTTGGTTTTTTGTTTAGAGACACCTAATAGATAGTAATAATGTGATGCATATTTAGCCTCTGTATTTTCAATTAAGGGTTCTAATTGAGATAATGCATTCAACACGTCACTGTATGCACTTGCATCAACAAGTTTTTGAGCTGCTTTAAGCTCTTTTTTTTGTGCTAAGGCTGAAACAGACATAGCGGCAGCCATAAGCAGGGTAATATAAAATTTCATGGTCATTAATTAATTTAAGAATTATCGTTTTCGTCAAGGGTGACATCAATATCTTCAACGTCTTGAATATCATCTTCGTCGTTCATCACCTTAGCAACTGCAGCAATGGAATCATCTCCTTTGATATTAATCAAACGAACGCCCTGTGTTGCACGTCCCATTACACGTAATGAGTCTACACCCAGTCTAATGGCAATTCCCGAACGGTTGATAATCATCAAGTCGTCACCGTCATTTACATTTTTAATCGCAACTAAATCACCCGTTTTTTCTGTTAGCGCAAGGGTTTTAACACCCTTTCCGCCACGGTTTGTGATGCGATAATCATCCAAATTGGAACGTTTTCCATAACCGTTTTCGGAAACAACCAAAATGTCTGAGTCTAAATCATTAACAGCAACCATGCCAATTACTTCATCATGAGCGTCTTTTAATGAAATACCACGAACACCTGAAGCATTTCGACCCATTGGTCGCGTTTTACTTTCTTCAAAACGAATGGCTTTTCCTGACTTTACGGCTAACACTACCTGCGATACACCTGTAGTTAGTTTTGCTTCAAGCAACTCATCTCCATCTCGGACAGTAATTGCGTTGATTCCATTTGTTCGTGGTCTCGAATATTGTTCCAAAGATGTCTTTTTGACTTGCCCTTTTTTAGTGGCCATCACAACAAACATGCTGTTGATGTATGCATCATCCTTAAGATCTTGCGTACAGATAAAGGCTTTTACCTTATCGTCTTGTTCAATATTGATGAGATTCTGAATGGCACGTCCTTTTGCGGTTTTGCTTCCTTCTGGAATTTCAAACACACGTAACCAAAAACACTTTCCTTTTTGCGTGAAAAAGAGCATGTATTGGTGGTTGGTACCAACAAATAAGTGTTCAAGAAAATCCTCACTACGAGTTGTAGAAGCCTTTTGACCAACGCCTCCCCTATTTTGCGTTCGATATTCCACCAATGGCGTACGTTTAATATAACCGGCATGAGAAATAGTAATCACCACTTTGTCATCGGGAATCATATCTTCAACACGGAAGTTACCACCTGCATATTCAATCGTTGAGCGACGCTCATCGCCGTACTTATTTTTAACCTCTAAAAGTTCGTCTTTGATAATACGCATACGACGATCCTTTTTATCTAATATATCTTTAAGGTCTTCGATGGTTTTCATCAAGTCATCATATTCTGTACGTAACTTATCTTGCTCAAGTCCTGTAAGTTGGCGTAAACGCATTTCTACAATGGCTTTAGCTTGAATTTCGGAAAGTTCGAATGTAGTGATTAACTTTTTTCGAGCCTCATCAGCATTTGCAGACGCTTTGATTAGCGCAATTACTTCGTCAATATTATCAGAGGCAATTATAAGTCCCTGCAATATATGAGCACGTTCTTCAGCTTTACGCAATTCATATTGAGTACGACGTACCACCACTTCGTGGCGGTGCTCAACAAAATGATGAATCATATCTTTTAGATTCAACATTTGAGGACGACCGTTTACTAATGCGATATTATTAACACTAAAAGATGATTGCAAGGCTGTGTATTTGTACAACATGTTGAGTACAATATTTGGAATTGCATCTCGTTTGAGGATGTAAACAATTCGCATTCCATTACGATCAGATTCATCGCGAATATTGGAAATACCTTCAATTTTTTTATCGTTAACCATCTCAGCCGTCTTCTTAATCATTTCGGCTTTGTTAACTTGATATGGAATCTCAGTTACAATAATACATTCTCGTCCATTGACTTCTTCAATTTCGGCCTTAGCTCGAACCACAACACGCCCTCGTCCTGTATGGAAAGCTTCTTTTACCCCTTCATAACCGTAAATTACCCCACCGGTTGGAAAGTCTGGTGCTTTGACATGCTCCATCAAACCATCAATATCAATACTGGTATCTTCAATATAAGCAACAGTACCGTCAACAACTTCCGACAAGTTGTGTGGTGGCATATTAGTAGCCATTCCCACCGCAATACCAGATGCGCCATTAATCAATAAGTTTGGAACACGTGTTGGAAGTACAGTTGGCTCTTTGAGTGTATCGTCAAAATTGAGTTGATGATCAACGGTATCCTTTTCAATATCCGCCATCATGTCTTCCGAAATTTTTTGCAAGCGAGCCTCGGTATATCGCATGGCTGCTGGACTATCGCCGTCAACAGAACCAAAATTCCCTTGACCGTCAACCATCATGTAGCGCAAACTCCAAGATTGCGCCATACGTACCATAGTGTCATAAACCGATGTATCGCCGTGTGGGTGATATTTACCCAAAACCTCACCAACAATACGTGCTGACTTCTTGTAAGATGAATTTGCTCTTACACCAAGTTCGTGCATACCAAACAAAACGCGGCGGTGCACAGGTTTTAAGCCATCCCTGACATCTGGCAGTGCACGTGACACAATGACCGACATGGAGTAGTCGATGTATGCCGACTTCATTTCATCTTCAATGTTGATTGGAATCAACTTATCTTCTGTTGCCATCTAATATTTTTATTTAATGTTGTGACATAATTGCTAAAATACACATTCATCGAATGAAAATACAGTAAAATATCGCCTTATTTCTTACAATTTATTAACAGTTGAATTGTGAAAGTGGGGAGAAAATTTTTATGCAATTTATTTGTAATTCATTTAATTTTTTTGTCTATTCGTTCTGTATCTGGTTCAATTTTTGAATCATAAACACAAAAAGCTATGGACGATAATTTTTCATCTCGCGTTAAAGACGTTATCACGTACAGCAAGGAAGAAGCCCTGCGACTTGGTCATGATTTTATTGGCACAGAACATTTAATGCTTGGCTTACTACGTGATGGTAACGGAAAAGCAATTTCAATCTTATCGGCTCTTGAGATTGATTTAGATTACTTGCGCCGCAAAATTGAAATCCTCAGTCCAGCTAACCCTACCAATTCACCGGAGCCACAACACAAAACAAATTTACATTTAACCCGTCAAGCGGAACGTGCATTAAAAACAACCTTCTTAGAAGCAAAGCTTTTCCAAAGCACCGCTATTAATACCGCGCATCTACTGCTGTGTATTTTACGAAATGAGAACGATCCAACTACAAAAGTTTTGCACAAACTACAAGTAGACTATGAAACGGTAAAAGATCAGTTTAAATACATGTCTGTCGATTCTGACGATGACTTTATTGATATGCCTGCTGCTGATGCATTCCCAGAAGATGTACCTGAAGACGAAAACCGAGGCCAAGGCGCCTCCTTTTCAACTTCTTCCGGAGATAAGAAATCAAAAAAATCAAGCACGCCTGTTCTAGACAATTTTGGACGCGACTTAACTAAAATTGCTACAGAAGGAAACATGGATCCCGTTATCGGTAGAGAAAAGGAAATTGAACGTGTTTCTCAAATTTTAAGCAGACGCAAGAAAAACAACCCTTTGCTTATTGGTGAACCAGGTGTTGGTAAATCTGCCATTGCTGAGGGATTAGCATTACGCATCATTCAAAAGAAGGTTTCGCGGGTTTTGTATAACAAACGTGTAGTTACCCTTGATTTAGCATCTTTAGTTGCTGGCACAAAATATCGTGGTCAGTTTGAAGAACGCTTAAAAGCAGTAATGAATGAATTGGAAAAAAACGCCAATATCATATTGTTTATTGACGAAATTCACACCATTGTAGGTGCGGGTGGAGCAACAGGAAGCCTTGATGCATCTAATATGTTTAAGCCTGCCCTAGCAAGAGGTGAAATCCAATGTATTGGTGCCACAACACTTGACGAATACCGACAAAACATTGAAAAAGATGGGGCGCTGGAACGTCGCTTCCAAAAAGTGGTGGTTGAACCCACAACGGTTAGCGAAACCATTGAAATCCTACAAAACATAAAAGACAAGTACGAAGCACATCACAATGTGAATTACACAGATGAAGCAATAGAGGCTTGTGTTAAGCTTTCAGATCGATATATTACAGATCGTTTTTTACCAGACAAAGCAATTGATGCACTTGACGAAGCAGGTTCAAGAGTACATATCACCAATATGGAAGTGCCTGAAAAAATTGTAAGTGTCGAAAAAGAACTTGAGCATGTTCGAGAACAAAAAAACAGCGTTGTAAAACGACAAAAATATGAAGAGGCTGCAAAGCTTCGTGACGACGAAAAAAAGCTAGAAAAAGAGTTGCTGCTAGCGCAAGAAGACTGGCATGAAGAGCAACGACAAAACAGAGAAACGGTAACCGAAAATCATATTGCAGATGTTGTTGCCATGATGACAGGAATCCCTGTACAGCGTGTTTCTGATGGAGAAAGCGACCGTTTAGCAAAGCTTGAAGAACTCATTCAAGGGAAGGTTATTGGTCAAGAAAATGCAGTGGCAAAGGTTGCTAAAGCCATTCAACGCAACAGAGCTGGGTTAAAGAATCCCAACAAGCCTATCGGTTCCTTTATTTTTCTTGGACAAACGGGTGTTGGAAAAACACAGCTTGCCAAAGTATTAGCGTCTGAACTATTTGAAAGCGAAGCATCGCTTATTCGAATTGACATGAGCGAGTACATGGAGAAGTTTTCGATTTCCAGATTGATTGGAGCACCTCCAGGATATGTAGGGTATGAAGAAGGCGGACAGTTAAGTGAAAAAGTACGAAGAAAACCGTATGCTGTTGTGCTACTTGACGAAATCGAAAAGGCACATCCAGATGTATTTAACATGCTTCTACAAGTTTTAGACGATGGTTATTTAACAGACTCGCTAGGACGGCGCGTTGATTTTAAAAATACCATCATTATCATGACATCAAATGTTGGAGCGCGTCAAGTAAAAGACTTTGGTTTGGGTGTGGGATTTGGAACAGCAGCTCAAAAATCACAAGAGGATAAAAATATTGAAAGTGTCATCAAAAACGCGCTCAAAAAAACGTTCTCTCCTGAATTCCTAAACCGAATTGACGATGTTGTCATTTTTAACACATTGGGAAAAGACGATTTAGCGAAGATTATTGCGCTTGAGTTAGCAGCCTTGCAAAGTCGAGTTGAGGAATTAGGTTACACGTTGAAATTAACGGATAATGCCATAAGCTTTCTAATTGAAAAAGGGTACGACAAACAGTATGGTGCGCGACCACTAGCACGTGCTATTCAACGCTATGTTGAGGATAAACTTGCTGGGGAAATCATAAGTAACACGCTATCAAACGGAGCTAAAGTTACATTTGATTGGAACAAGAAAGATGATGAGTTATCGCTTAGTATCAAAGAAGGTAAAAAACCTTCAAAATCTTAACGATTTATTTTTGTTACAGCAGCGTATATTTCAAATTTTTTTGTTTTCATTTGTGCACTAATTTCAAAAAATGAAAACAGTTGTTGGCTCTGAAGAATGGGTTTCGTTAAGCGAACTTAATATCCCATACGTAAAAGCACGTGTAGATAGTGGCGCAAAAACCTCCAGCCTTCACGCGATTAATATTCAACCTTTCCAAAAAGACAATGAAACTTGGGTAAACTTTGAGGTGTTCCCCATTCAAAACGATGGAAAACGTAAAATTAATTGCAAAGCATTGGTAATTGATAAGCGTGTGGTGAAAAGCTCAAGCGGCGATAGAGAACAACGTTATGTGGTAAGAACAGTAATAAGTTTAAATGATGAAAGTTGGGATATTGAGCTAACCCTCACAAATCGCGATTCTATGGGCTATCGTATGCTTTTAGGGCGTCAAGCCATGATGGGACGTATTCTAGTAGATCCTTCAGAGAGCTTCTTAGCGGGTAATGTTGAAAACGAAACTATTTTTAAATCGTATCGACAATTTAAAAAACCCAACGAGGGATTGCGAATCGGGCTATTGGCATCGAATCAAAATTTATATAGCAACAGACGCATTATAGAGGCTGCCGAACAACGCGGTCATGAAATTGAGTTCTACAACATTCGCCAATGTTTTATGAAGCTTGATGCCACCACGCCACAAATTCATTACAGAGGTGGAAAGGCAATTGAGCGTTTAGATGCCGTCATTCCACGCATTCGCCCAACGCAAACATTTTATGCTTGTGCTCTGCTTCGTCTCTTCGAAAGTTTGGGTGTATTTTGTTTAAATAATTCAGATTCTATTATCCAATCAAGAGATAAACTTTTTTCCTTGCAACTACTTTTGAGACAAGGGGTGCAAATTCCAACTACTGGTTTTGCAAGCTCACCTCTTGACACAAACGACTTAATCGAAATGGTAGGCGGTTCTCCGCTGATCGTAAAACTATTAGAGGGTACACAAGGAAAGGGAGTCGTACTTGCAGAAACCAAAAAAGCAGCTGAAAGTGTAATTAATGCTTTTAAGAGCTTAAATGCCAATATTTTAGTTCAAGAATTTATAAAAGAAGCTGACGGAAAAGACCTCCGTTGTTTTGTTATTGATGGAAAAGTAGTTGCTGCAATGCAACGCACTGCTCCCCCCGGAGAGTTTCGAGCAAATGTACATTTAGGCGGTACTACTTCAATCATTCGTGCAACTTCTGAAGAACGCAAACTTGCCATAAAAGCCACAAAAGCAATGGGATTGTGTGTTGCTGGTGTAGATATTATTCGTTCTGCAACTGGACCTTTGGTATTAGAAGTGAACTCCTCTCCAGGACTAGAAGGTATTGAGGCAGCAACACAAAAAGACATCGCGCAAATGTTAATAAAATCGATTGAAAAGCGATGCAACTACAAATCTAATGTGGATTAATCTGCACGCAAACTCAAATCGATTATAGGTGCTGAATGCGTAATGGCGCCCATTGATACATAATCAACCCCAGTTTCTGCATACGCCACAACGTTATCCATTGTAATATTCCCAGATGCTTCGGTAGCTATTGCACCATTAATACGCACGATTGCATTTGTTAAATCTTTTGGTGTCATGTTGTCTAGAAGTATACGGCTTATCCAAGGGTGCTGTAAACAAGTCTCAACTTCTTGAAGGTTTCGCGTTTCAACAATAACAGGGATCGGTGCAGACAAAGCGTTAACATATGATTTTGTTTTGCGAAGTGCCTGATCTAAGCCTCCGCAAAAATCAGCATGATTATCCTTAAGCATAATGGCGTCATAAAGCCCCATTCTGTGATTGACACCTCCTCCAATAGCTACAGCCCATTTTTCGGCAATTCTAAAATTAGGCGTCGTCTTTCTGGTATCCAACACTTTGCAATGTGTATGGCCAATCGCATGTTGAACCTGATTTGTAACCGTTGCTATACCGCTCATCCGCTGCAAAGCATTAAGCATCACACGCTCCAATCCAAGTATGGACAATGTAGGTCCTTCTATATAAAACAACACCTCTCCTTCTGAAAAAAAATCGCCATCACGTTGCATTGGTTTTAATGTTACATCTGGTGCATGCCGTTGAAGCAAAAACTCGCAAAAGGAACTGCCAGCTAACACACCTGATGCTTTTGCAACAAGTTGTGCTTTTGAAATATGATTTTTAGGGAAAATGGCTTTTGACGAATGATCGCCTTGTAGACCTAAATCCTCCTTAATTGCATGGTCAATACAACTAATGAGTTCATCGTGATAGGTTGTAATAAAATGCTCAGACATAATCTTGATTGAAATAAACGCCTTTATTTTTGGTATATTTTTGAGATTGCTTAATCATTAGATAGGCTACACTCACCAAATTACGCAAGGTAGTCAGTTGAGGTGTCAGTTTATCTTCTTGATAAAGTGCTTTTGTTGACATATACACATCGTGTAGTGCTTTTTCTGCTTGCCTAAGGCTTTCTCCAGATTTAACAATCCCAACGTGCTGACTCATAATACCCTGTAACTCTTGACGAAGCAAGCTTATTCGCTTAACACGTTCATTTGAAACATCTTCAGTTCCCAGCCATGCTGGAATTGCATCAAAAAATGATTTGGGTAGTAAGGGTTCTGATAAGGTATTGGCTGCATGCTCAGCAGCACGAGCTGCATATACCAGTGCCTCTAACAGAGAATTTGAAGCTAAGCGATTTGCCCCATGCAACCCCGTGTGACTGCACTCGCCTATGGCGTATAATCCGGGCAAACTGCTTTGCCCATGTTCATTAACATCAATTCCACCACATATGTAATGTGCCGCTGGTAATACAGGAATGTATGCCTTTGTGATATCAATTCCTATATCTAAACAGGTTGCCATAATGTTAGGGAATTCTTGTTGTAGTTTGGATTTATCAATATTGGTTGCGTCAAGAAAAACATGCGATGTTTGATGCTTTTTCATTTCGGAATGAATGGCTCTAGAAACAACATCTCGTGGAGCCAAATCCAGACGCTCATCGTAATCCTTCATAAAAGCTTCACCATCAATATTGCGAAGAACACCCCCCACTCCTCTCATAGCCTCTGTGATTAAAAAAGTATTGCCATCAACTTTGGGAAATAAGGCTGTTGGATGAAATTGAACAAAATGTAGATTTTCAACACGAACTTTAGCTCTGTATGCCGCACCTAAACCATCGCCTGTGGCTGCATTTGGATTTGTTGTATGTGCATACACTTGACCAGCTCCTCCAGTTGACAGTACGGTAAGTTGTGATGTTATTTTGACAATGCGCTCATCTTCTATAGAAATCACATAGGCACCATAGCATTTTCCGTGAGCAGTGGTAGACAAATGGTGGTCAGTTATTAAGTCTACAAGCGAAAAATTTTCGAAAAAGGTAATATTAGGTAGCGACCTGGCTTTTGCAATAAGTGCATGCTGTATATGCAAACCAGATTGATCTTTATGATGAACAATACGCTCGGCAGAATGTCCTCCTTCTTTTCCCAAATGAAGAGATGTCCCTTTTTTATCAAACTGAGCACCCCAGTCCATTAATTCTTGAACTCGCTTTGGTCCTTCACGAACAACAAAATCAACAACATCTGGATCAGAAGTGTAATCACTCGCTTTTAGCGTATCATCAACATGATCAGCGTAAGAGTCATTAGTAAAGTTGGAAACAACAGCGATGCCACCTTGGGCATATTTTGTATTACTTTCAAGCAAATCACGCTTAGAAATCATGATAATTTGCTTTTCAGGGCAACGTTCAGCCAAGCGCACGGCAAAGCTTAAACCAGCTATTCCCGTTCCAACAACCAACACATCGGCATGCATCATTACGAGAGTGCTAACATTCGGTCAATGGGTGCTTTAGCTGCAGCCATTAACGAAGGATCAAGGTTAATTTCGGGCAGCTCATGCTTTAAACACAAATAAAGTTTTTCTAGTGTGTTAAGCTTCATAAAAGCGCATTCGCTACAAGCACAGGTGTCATCGGCAACTGGAGCAGGTATAAATGTTTTTCCAGGTGCACGTTTCTTCATTTCATGCAAAATACCAGCCTCAGTAGCCACAATGAATGTGTCGGCATTGTCGTTTTGAACAAACTGCAACAGTCCAGAAGTACTGCCAACATAGTGCGCAATATCCAATACTTGTGACTCGCTTTCAGGATGCGCAATAAACTTAGCCTTAGGATGTTGCTGTGCTAATTGTACAATTTTATCAAACGAAAAGGCCTCGTGAACAATGCAGCTTCCATCCCAAAGAATCATGTCACGACCTGTTTCTTTGATTAGGTAGCGCCCCAAGTTTTTATCTGGAGCAAATATGATGGGTTGATCTTTGGGTATACTTTCAATAACACGAACAGCATTGCTTGAAGTGCAAACGATATCGCTTAGTGCTTTTATTTCTGCAGAACAGTTGATGTATGTCACAACAATGGCATCCGGATGTTGTTTTTTAAAGGCGGCAAATGCATCAGGTGGACATGAGTCAGCTAGAGAACACCCTGCATTCAAATCAGGGAGTAAAACCTTTTTAGTGGGATTGATAATTTTAGCTGTTTCAGCCATAAAATGCACACCAGCAAAAACAATAATTTCAGCAGAAACCGCTGCAGCAGCTTTTGCCAAATACAAGCTATCTCCCAGATAATCTGCTAAATCCTGTATGGCATCTTCTTGATAATAATGCGCCAAGAGTACAGCATTTTTAGCTTTTTTTAGACGTTTGATTTCATCCACAAGAGAAATCCCTTCAGGAATTGGGGAATCAACATACCCCTTTGTTAATGACAATGTGGAATTTAGAGTAGATTTAATAGCTTCGATTTTAATAGATAAAATTAATGAATTTACAAGCAAAAGTGTTCTGTTTTGGAGTGAAATTTTTAATGCTTATACTTTTTTACTAACGAACACAAACAAAAATAATAAAACACGCCTAATTTTGGATTTAAAACGGTTACTTTTGTATCGTTTTTTTAAGATCAAAAGATGATTGTTTTAAAGTTTGGAGGCTCTTCGGTAGCTGGTGCAAAAGAAGTAGATCAAGTACTTAATGTTTTATCTCAACAACAAAAGCCAATGGCTGTTGTGGTATCAGCATTGGGTGGAATTACAGACGAATTACATACGCTTGGCAAGCTTGCAGCAAGTGGTGACGCAACTTATACAGAACGCATTAAAGATGTTGAAGGACGCCATGTTGACATGATACACAGCTTGATTCCTGTTTCTGAACAAAGTAGTATTCTTAGTACAACCAAGCAAATCATCAACAACTTAGAAACAATCTTGGATGGTACGTTCATGATTCGTGAGTTATCGCCAAAAACGCTTGATAACTTATTGAGTTTTGGTGAGCTGCTTTCACACAAAATTGTTGCACAAGCTGCCAAGGCTAAAGGCATTGATGCCATTGCCAAAAATGCACAAGACCTAATTGTTACAACGCAGTCTTTAGGCAGAACTCTTGTTGATTATGAACAAACCAATGTAAACCTTCGTGATTTTTTCAAAAAAAACAAACACAAAGTTGTTATCCTTCCAGGTTTTGTTTCCAAAAACGCACAGGGTATTGTTACCACTTTGGGGCGTGGTGGCTCTGACCTTACTGCTTCAATTGTAGCATGTGCTCTTGATGCAGAATTTTTAGAAATCTGGACAGACGTTAGCGGTATGTTTACTGCACATCCCGCTTTGGTAAAACAAGCTAAATCCATACCTGAGATATCATACCAAGAAGCCATGGAGCTCTCTCATTTTGGAGCAAAGGTGATTTACCCACCTACCCTTCAGCCCATTATTGATAAAAATATTCCTGTTTATATTAAAAACACATTCCAACCTAACGATGCAGGAACACTGATTACAAACGCTACCGAAGCCGAAACAGTCGTTAGAGGCATCAGCCACATCAATGACATTGCATTGCTAACCCTTGAAGGAAGTGGCATGATAGGCGTTCCAGGGTATTCTCAGAAACTATTGACGGTTTTAGCTCAACATCACATTAATGTAGTGATGATCACGCAAGCATCATCTGAGCATTCTATTTGTTTAGGTATTGATGCTTCGGAAGCTGATTTTGCACAACAAACCATAGATGAGGCATTTGCACTAGACATCGAAACCAAAAAAATAAACCCAATTCGCGTTGAGAAAGACCTTTCCATTATTGCGCTTGTTGGAGAAAACATGAAAAACCATCAAGGCATTAGCGGTGGTATGTTTAGAGCACTTGGTAATAATAACGTAAATGTTAAAGCCATTGCACAGGGAGCTTCTGAAAAAAACATTACAGCTGTCATTGATAGCAAAGACATCAAAAAAGCGTTAAACACGCTGCATGAGGCATTTTTTGAAGCTCAAATAAAGAAACTACACTTATTTGTCACGGGTATAGGAAATGTTGGGAGTAAGTTTTTAGAACAAGTAAACCAACAGCGAGATTTTCTTAAAGAACACTTTAAGCTCAACCTAAGTGTTGTTGGTATTTCTAATTCCCGTAAAATGGTTTTTGATCCTTCAGGAATCAATTTAGATAACTGGAAAGATGCGCTAGAAGCGGGCAATGCAGCAGATAAGGATGTGTTTTTTGAAACGACAAAAGACATGAATATGCGCAATGCCATTTTTGTTGACAATACTGCAAACCCACTCATTGCAGGAACTTATTCAAAGTATCTCGAAAACAACATCGGGGTTGTTACTTGTAATAAGATTGCATGTGCCGATGATTTGGTTAACTATCAAAACCTTAAAAAGCTTTCTAGAAAATACAATGCTCCATTTTTATTTGAAACGAATGTTGGCGCAGGGCTTCCCATTATTGACACCTTAAACCATCTTATTGCATCTGGTGACCAGGTCCACAGTATTCATGCAGTATTATCTGGAAGTTTAAATTTTGTTTTTAATTCCTTTAATGAAAAGACTTCTTTCCGCGAGGTAGTAGAACAAGCCATGCAAGAAGGCTACACGGAGCCAGATCCAAAAATTGATTTAAGCGGAATTGACGTTGCGCGTAAGATTTTGATTTTAGCAAGAGAAAGTGGTTTTGCCTTAGAACTAGCTGATATTGAAAATAATGCTTTCTTACCAGAAGCCTGCTTAGACACAGATACAAACGAAGCCTTTTTAGCGAGTTTGGACGATCACAAAGATCATTTTGATTCGCTTTTTACAGCAGCTGCTCAAGAAAAAGCACGTCTAAAATATGTTGCCACTTTTGAAAATGGAAAAGCATCAGTAGGTCTAAAACACATCCCAGAAGGGCATGATTTTTATAACTTAGAGGGAAGCGATAATATAGTGTTGTTCTACACCGATAGATACGCTCAACAACCTTTAATTGTTAAAGGAGCTGGTGCAGGAGCCGCTGTAACCGCTTCTGGAATATTTGCAGATATTATACGAATTGGAAAAAGTTGATGTAACAGGCGTTAGACTATTTGCGCCAGCCAGTATAGCCAATATCTCATGTGGCTTTGATGTTTTAGGGCTTTGTCTTGAAAATATTGGGGATATTATGGAGATACGTCGTAGCAACACGGCTGGTATTCAAATAACATCCATCAAGGGGCAAGACTTACCGCTTGAAGCCGAGAAAAACGTGGCTGGAGTTGCAGGATTGGCTTTATTAGCCGAATACAACCCACAATTGGGTTTTGAAATTTATATCGAAAAAAACATCAAACCTGGAAGTGGTATTGGCAGTTCTGCCGCAAGCGCAGCCGGAGCTGTAGCGGGTATTAACTATTTGCTTGGTAGTCCGTTTTCAACAAAAGAATTGATTCCTTTTGCTATGGAAGGAGAGCGATTAGCCTGTGGTAGCGCTCATGCAGACAACGTAGCACCAGCACTTTTAGGTGGGTTTACATTGGTACGTGACACCAACCCTTTAGATATTTGTGCGCTTCCAACTCCGTTAGAACTCGTAGCAACGGTAATTCATCCTAAAATTGAAGTAAAAACAGCAGATGCACGTGCGGTACTAAAAACACGTGTTTCGCTCGAAAAAGCGATTAGTCAGTGGGCCAATGTAGGGGCTTTGGTTTCAAGTTTATATGAAGAAGACTATGAGCTGTTGAGTAAGTCTCTTGTTGACGGCATTGTAGAACCCGCCCGATCCATACTCATCCCTTACTTTAACGAATTAAAAGACGCTTGCAAAAAAGCAGGTGCTTTAGGATCTGGTATTTCAGGATCTGGCCCTTCGGTATTTGCACTATCAAGAGGAATGACTACTGCAAATCACGTTGCGCAAGCCATGCAAGCCGTCTTGGAAAAAACCGAAATTCCATTTGACATTCACGTTAGTCCAGTAAAACAATCTGGAGTAAGCTTTTTAGAAGACATCACATGAAGTATTACAGCCTAACCAACAACCAAAACACCGCTACCTTTTCAGAAGCGGTTATTCAAGGACTTGCACCCGACAGAGGTTTGTATTTTCCTGAAAAAACAGCACGATTATCAGATGATTTTTTGGCGAATCTTGCCACTAAATCTGCAACTGAAATTGGCTTTGAAGTCATGAAACCATTCGTTGGGGGCAGCATTCCTGATGATAGATTACAACAAATTGTAGCAGACACCTTGTGTTTTGATTTTCCACTAGTCAAGCTTGACGACAACATCAGTACACTTGAATTATTTCATGGTCCTACTATGGCCTTTAAGGACGTAGGTGGAAGGTTTATGGCTAGGTGTATTGGTTACTTTAATGAGCAAAGCCCTAAAAAAGTAACTGTTTTGGTTGCCACCTCTGGTGATACAGGCGGCGCAGTTGCCTCAGGATTCTTAGGGATTGAAGGCACTGAAGTAATCATTTTGTACCCGAAAGGGAAAGTAAGTACCATTCAAGAATTACAGCTTACAACAAACGGCAATAACATTAAGGCTATTGAAGTAGACGGGGTTTTTGATGATTGTCAAGAGATGGTTAAGAGTGCCTTTTTAGACACAGAACTTAACAGCGCATATAATCTAACTTCTGCTAATTCGATAAACGTAGCACGATGGTTACCGCAATCGTTTTATTTTTTCTTTGCATATCAGCAATTGCTACGCCAAGGTTTTGAAGGAAAATTAGCCTTTTCAGTACCAAGTGGAAACTTTGGAAACATTTGTGCGGGAATTGTGGCAAACCGCTTAGGATTGCCTGTGGATCACTTTATTGCGAGTACAAACGTGAACGATACGGTTCCTCGTTATTTGCAAACACAACAATACAATCCAAACCCATCAAAACAAACCATTTCCAACGCTATGGACGTTGGTAATCCATCCAATTTTATTCGTATTCAATCGCTCTTCAACAATGATTTTGATACACTAAAAAAACACTTTTCTTCATATGCATTTGATGATAGCGCAACGCGCGAAGCGTTAACAGCATTGCACAAAACGTATGATTATGTTGCAGATCCCCACGGCGCTGTTGGCTATTTAGGGTTACAGAAATACATGAAAAAACACCCAGAAGCACAGGGTGTATTTCTTGAAACGGCACACCCTATAAAATTCCGTAATGTTGTAGAAGAAACATTAGGTGTTACCTTAGATATCCCAGAGCAAATCCAGCATGTATTGGGCAAAAAGCAAGAGAAAACAGCACTCAAAGACTACGCAGCCTTTAAGGAATACTTACTCGCCCAAGCTACTTAATTCTGGAAGTACAAATTGATCCAACACACTAGGTTGTTGCATCATGGCTTCAATGGCTTCTGCCGTACGTGGAGCGTATGCAGATAAGTTTAAAGGGCCATCGTGCGTTATCAAAATATCATCTTCAATACGAACAGCAATACCCCACCACTTAGGGTCACATGGACTGTTTTCTGGAATGTAAATGCCTGGTTCTACTGTAATCAGTGTGTTGTGTTTAAAAGGGCTGTAAGTACCTGCATCGTGAACATCTAACCCAAGGTAGTGAGATGTTCCGTGTGGAAAATAACGACGCACTTCAGAAGCATCTTGAATAATACCCAATGCCATTAATCCTTTCTCAATAACTTTGACTGCTGCAAAATGTGGCGCACGCATACCCGCACCAACAACAGATGCTGCAATTCCTGCCTCTTGAGCTTCGTATACAACATCATAAATAGCGCGTTGTTCAGCTGTGAAGGTTCCGTCGGCGGGAATGGTACGCGTAACATCGGCGGTATAATTATGATACTCTGCTCCCAAATCCATAAGCACTAAGTCCTCGCCTACTTGTGGCTTGTCGTTGGTAATATAGTGCAACACACAGCCGTTATGGCCACCGCCAACAATGGAGGGGTAACCTTCGTATTCGGCTCCGTATTTTTTAAAAACAAACTCGTGAACTCCTTGAATCTCACGCTCCGACATTCCAGGGTGCATGGCCTTCATGACTTCTACTTGACCAACTGCCGAAATATAAATCGCTTTTTTTAACAAGGCTACTTCTTCAGGGTATTTTACTTCACGTAGTTCATCAAGGATGCTGCCTAAGGTTTCGGTGTCTAAATTGGAAAGTTGCGCACGCATTTGCTGTTTAAGTTCTAATCGTTGACGCTCATTTATAGCTGTTTTATAGCTAGACAACAACGGATCTTCGGCTAGACGTTCATCACGGCGCAATGAGCGGTCAAGGATTTGTGCTACGTTCGCAGAGCTTTGTGCATCGGAAGTGGTGATGTAGCGGTATAGTGACGCACGCTGTGATGAAAAATCAGCAGGGTAATTCACCTTTTGCTTAAAGGTTTCAATAAGCGAAAATAAATCGGCATCATGTGCTTCGTTATCACGAACATCGTTTTTAAAATCAAAAAACAAAATGCGTTCAAAAGTTTCAAAATTGGCTTTAAACGAAGTGAAATCTGTGTTAAAATAAACATGTGGAAATCCTAATTTTTCGGTTGCACCGACAACTCCCAAACGATACCCATCCCATTGTTCACGAAGGGGATCTCGCTCTTGTACAAACAATACTTCTTGTATTTGCTGACCGTCAATGGTTTGTGGCTCCTTAAAGAGCATCAAGATTGCATGCGGTTCTTTTAATCCTGTTAGGTAATAAAAATTGGGGTCTTGATGGTAATGGTAATCAACGTCGTTAGCACGGTTGCGCACTGGGTTAGCAAAGAACACCGCCACACTATTTTCTGGCATTTTACTTCGCACATCTGCGCGACGTTCGGCGTGAAATTCAGGTGTTAAATAGTCGTTTGGAAGTTCTTGCGCACCGAGGCCAAGAACCATACAAGTTGTGAATAAAATGGAGCGTAACATCATCTTCTTTTTCGCTAAAGTAGCTAAAACTATGCTACTTTTGAAAACATGAAACAATTGTCGTTACATCATCAGCATATAGCCTCAGGCGCCAAGATGGGGCCTTTTGCAGACTTTGAAATGCCGCTCACCTATCAAGGTGTAAAAGCTGAACACCTATGCGTACGCGAGCACGTAGGGGTTTTTGACGTGTCACATATGGGTGAATTTATAGTGTCTGGTGATCAGGCGTTAGCCTTTCTGCAACACAGCACCAGTAACAACGTTGCTGCACTTAAAATAGGCGATGCACAATATGCCTACATGCCAAATAAAACTGGCGGCGTTGTTGATGATTTACTTATTTATCGCATTGACGAACAAACATACATGCTAGTCGTAAATGCTAGTAACATCAAAAAAGATTGGAACTGGTTACAAGATCAAAATAACGCCTTTGGTGCAAGGCTTCAAAACAAATCCAACAACTACGCACTACTGGCGGTGCAAGGGCCAAAAGCCGATGCCCTGATGCAAACCCTATGCACACTTGATACTGCACAACAAAAGAGCTTTACTATTGCTCAAACAACCGTTGCTGGAGTATCAGATGTTTGGGTAGCTAAAACGGGGTATACGGGTGCGGGTGGTGTAGAACTCTATATCCCAACGCAATATGCCCATATGGTATGGAACGCATTACTCGAAAAGGGAAAAATACATAATATTCAACCTATTGGATTGGCGGCTCGTGATACCTTACGCCTCGAAATGGGGTATTGCCTTTATGGCCACGAACTTAGTGACGCCACTTCACCCATAGCTGCTCGCTTGGCATGGTGTACCGATTTTTCTAAAACGTTTGTGGGAGATAGCCCTATCAAAAAAGATAAGGAAAACGGAACGGAGCTTCTTCGTATTGGTTTTACGATGATCGATCGTGGCATCCCACGCCAAGGTTATGTGTTGGTAGATGTTAACGGATCACCCATTGGCGAAGTTACATCGGGAACTTCATCCCCTTCTTTAGGTGTGGGTATTGGCATGGGGTATGTAAAAAGAGCTTATGCGAAAACAGGTACGGAAATCTTTGTTCAAATAAGGGGTAAAAACATCAAAGCAGCGGTTACAAAACTTCCGTTTATTTCATAGCATGAAGCGAATTCTCATTGTTGGTGGAAGCGGATTCTTGGGACGAGCACTATACAAAGAACTCCACCCCTATTTTGATGTATACGGAACCTATTGCACACAAGAAAGCTATGCGACCAACAAACGCTATTTTGAGTACGACATTCGAGAAGATAGCCCAACGGAATTGCTGGGTTTTATTCAACCAGATGTGATTATTTCAGCGCTTCGGGGTGATGCAGATGCACAGTTTATAGCACATGATATGATGATAGATTATGTGGTTAAAAAAAATGCAAGACTCATCTTTTTGTCAGCGGCAAATGTATTTGACAGCTTTCGCCACTACCCTAGTTATGAGCACGACAAAACTTTTTCTGAAAGTGCCTACGGTAAGTTTAAAATCAACCTCGAGAATAAGGTGATGCGCATGCCGCCATTTAGTTGGACAGTTGCTCGTTTGCCCATGGTGTTTGGTACAGGAACGCCGCGATTACTGGAGTTAAAAACAGCTATTGCC
Organism: uncultured Flavobacteriaceae bacterium; assembly: GCA_938092005.1. Taxonomy (GTDB): domain Bacteria; phylum Bacteroidota; class Bacteroidia; order Flavobacteriales; family Flavobacteriaceae; genus UBA7446. The sequence continues at coordinate 62,471 of CALKOU010000009.1, forward strand.
CAACAAACGCCTTATGAGATTTTCCCAAACTCGGTTATTAATGTAACCGCAGATTATTTTGTTACGCAGCAACTGCATTACATCATCAATAGAGACTTATGGGGGATTTTCCATTTAGGAAGCACAGATCTTATCCATCACGATGAATTTATAGCTCAATTGGCAGCCGGTTTGCCATCCGTTAAAAAGCCGGTTTACAAGCATGTTTTTGCGAGTAACATTGACCGTTATATTGCGGTATTACCCAAATACAATACGTTACCCAAGCATTTGCGCTATACTGCTGAACAAGTGTTGCAAAACACACTTGGGAGCACCTTACCCAATAAACGATGAAACATCACGTTGTAATTTGGTTTCTTAGTTTGGGTTTAGCGTTGGGGCTAGGCTGGCTGGATTACGAAACCACCTCTTGGCACACACTGTTGTGTAGCCGTAGCAATGCAATTTCCATCTTAGCGTATACGTTTCTTTTTGCTTGTTTGGGGTATGGTTTGCGTTGGTTAGTAAAAAAATAACGATTAGATACTGCTAAACATTTTATATATTTGAAGGGAACAAGACCCCGAATCTGTTCTTTTAATCAACCGTCTGTCAAAGACCTGTTTTTTCAACGTACATATTTAGAGGGTTTTATCACATGTATTTGCATGTATTCATCATTTATAAAACAAACTAAATCTATATATCATGAAAAAATTAATCGCAGAATGTATCGGAACATCTTGGCTTGTGATTGGTGGCTGTGGAAGCGCTATTCTAGCAGCAGCATACCCGGAACTTGGAATTGGATTTGCAGGGGTCGCATTGGCTTTTGGTCTAACTGTAGTGACTATGGCATATGCCATTGGCCATATATCGGGTTGTCATCTGAACCCTGCCGTTTCCATTGGACTATGGGCTGGTGGGCGTTTTAGCAAAAAAGACCTTTTACCCTATATCGTGGCACAAATAATTGGAGGTATTATCGGTGCTGGTGTGCTTTATGTTATCGCAACAGGAAAACCAGGTTTTGAATTGGGCGGATTTGCTGCCAATGGATATGGCGCACACTCACCAGGTGGCTATTCCATGCAGGCCGCTTTGGTAACCGAAGTTGTTATGACCTTTATGTTTTTGATTATTATCATGGGAGCCACACACACCAAAGCTGCCAAAGGGTTTGCAGGGCTATCCATCGGATTAGGGCTAACACTAATTCATTTGATTAGCATTCCTGTAACCAACACATCGGTAAATCCTGCTAGAAGCATTAGCCAAGCTGTATTTGTTCAAGATTGGGCCATTGACCAGTTATGGTTGTTCATTTTAGCACCTATTATTGGTGCACTCTTAGCTGGTATTGTATATAAAAAAATGTCACCAGAAACAGAGTAAAACCCATTTATCATATGTTCTAAGTGCAGTATACCATGAGTAAAATCAATCGTTTAAACATCATCTCATATGCAACATTTCAAGCTACAATTGTGGCAGGCCTTGGACTTGTTTTGGGGGTTGTTTATGCTTTTGGGGGGCTTATTTTAGACATACTTGTAACATTAGATTGGGTACCCCCTACCGAAACACCCGGGTTAAGCCTCGGAACATTGCTTGCCTTTGGTGGCGTTGTGGGCATGCCGCTTGTTTTTATGGCTGCAGGTTTTGTCCTGGGAATCATACAAGCATTACTCTATAATCTTTTCGCCAAATGGTTTGGAGGACTAAGCCTTAAGTTTAAATAGCTAGTCACTGCTTGTTTAAATCAAAAATACCCCTATAATCCAATCATGCCCTAAAATTAGAATTATGGCAACAAAAAACAATTGTACAGCACAACCTTTTGAGCACCAAGGAATGACGTATTCCAAAGTGCATTACCAATTGTCTGCAGCTGAATTAAAAGAAATAATACTCCGTGAAGAACTGGGGAAAAAAACGTCATTGGGAGCATTGACTATCAATACTGGTAAGTTTACGGGAAGGTCGCCACGAGATCGATTTATTGTAAAAGATAGCCTTACTGAAAAAAATGTTTGGTGGGGAGCTATTAACATCCCTTTTGATTCTGAAAAATTTGAATTGCTTCATGAAAAAATAAAAAGCTATTTGAGCGATAAAAAGGTTTATGTACGAGACTGCTTTGCTTGCGCACATGCAGACTATCGCACGGGCATTCGTGTAATCAATGAGCTACCGTGGTCTAATCTTTTTGTACATAATATGTTTATCAGACCAACAGAAAAAGAGCTTGAAAATTTTAATGCGGAATGGACTGTGCTTAACGCACCTGGTTTTTTTGCTAATCCAAAAACAGATGGTACAAGAAGTGCCAATTTTGCAATATTAAACCTATCAAAAAAAATAGTGCTTATTGGGGGTACTGGCTATACAGGAGAAATTAAAAAAGGCATTTTTTCGGCCTTAAACTTTACGCTACCCACACAAAAGAACACATTGCCCATGCACTGTTCGGTTAATGTAGGAGACAAAGGGGATTCGGCAATTTTCTTTGGACTTTCTGGGACAGGAAAAACAACCCTATCAACAGATGCAAACAGAAAGCTCGTGGGCGATGATGAGCATGGATGGGACGCACAGAATACCATTTTTAATTTTGAGGGCGGCTGTTATGCAAAAGTTATCCATTTATCAAAAGAAAAAGAACCTGAAATTTACAACGCAATTCGTGAAAATGCCTTGCTTGAAAATGTAATCATTACTAAAAATGGAACTGTTGATTTTGAAAATGAATCCATAACCCAAAACACGCGTGTCAGTTACCCCATAGATTACATCCAAAACATTAAGGTTCCTTCTACGTGTGCAAAACCAAAAAACATCTTTTTTTTAACTGCAGATGCCTTTGGGGTTTTGCCCCCTATTTCAAGACTTACTCCCAATCAAGCAGGGTATCATTTTATATCGGGATATACAGCAAAAGTAGCTGGAACCGAAGACGGAATTTTAAAACCCATGCCGTCGTTTTCAGCCTGTTTTGGAGCACCGTTTATGCCCTTACATCCATCGGTATATGCCAACATGCTTAGCGAAAAAATAAAAACGGAACAGGTAAACGTGTGGTTGATCAATACGGGGTGGACTGGCGGGCCATATGGCGTAGGAAAACGAATAAAACTACTGTATACAAGAGCCATGATTAACGCTGCACTACGAGGCGATTTAGGAAGCTATTCGTATGAAAAATACCATATTCATTCCGTTTTTGGGGTTGCGCAACCTAGAACCTGCCCAGGCATTCCAGATGATGTGCTAAGCCCCAGAGCAACGTGGAATGATGATGATGCGTACTATAACATGGCTTTTAAACTTTCAAATGCATTTCGAGAAAATTTTAAAACATTTGAACCCGATTGTAGTGAAGAAATTCTTAGGGGCGGACCACAACGGTACGCACAATGATGCAAAAACCATTTACAAAAGCGTTTAGCATTTACTAAACATTTTATATATTTGAAGGGAACAAGACCCCGAATCTGTTCTACAACCGAACGTTTAACTGCCATATGCAGACCTACGATATTTCGAATTTTAGATTTTTTTTGGGGATTATATAAACGTTTATACAAACAAAATGCGTTATGGCATGCCTAAATCTCTTGCAAAAATTAAACGTCTATTAGACGAAATTACAGAAACTTAAAATACTGTAAATCAGAATAATAAACAAAATAAAATCAAATAATATATAAAAGAAATAAACCACATATGTGGATATATACAAGTTGGCGGTAATTAAAAAGAAAACAAAATATGGCTCAAAACATACAAAAGACATTTTATAAAGTTGCCGATTTCGTCACATGGCAGAAGAACAAACAGTTAAGCCTTTCTCCTGAATTTCAAAGACGATCTGTTTGGAAACCTGGTGCTAAATCTTATCTAATTGACACAATTGTCCGTGGAATGCCAATTCCGATAATTTTCTTAAGGGATAAACGTACAGATGTAGACCAATTTGAACCTATAAGAGAAGTTGTAGACGGACAACAACGTCTAAGGACTGTATTGAGTTTCGTTTGTCCACAATATTTAGATGATTATAATCCTGAAAGGGATGATTTCAAAGTATCTAGGGCTCATAACGAATCCATAGCGGGAAAAACTTTTTCAGAATTGGATGAAGAAACTAAACGCAAAATTTTAGACTATGAATTTGACACCCACATACTTCCAGGCAGAATAGATGATAGAGAAATAATTCAAATTTTTAGAAGGATGAACTCCACTAGCTTCAGCGTAAATAAGCAAGAGCTTAGGAATTCAGAATTTTTTGGAGAATTTAAAACTTCTGTTTACCAGATT
>CALKOU010000010.1 GCA_938092005.1 uncultured Flavobacteriaceae bacterium
TTTAACATCTGATTCTTTTCCATTTTTACTACCAATTTTAATACTATATCCAATCATTGGTTTCCAGTCGGTAAAGATTCTATAATAAGTTAGACCATTTAAATAATTTAATTGATCTTTTAAAATAACATCATTTTTAGATTCTAATACTTTATTTTGTTCACAAAAAGGATGAAATTGATTCAAGTGGCCCGGAGAAGAAATTAGGGCCCATACCATATCGGCACTTTTTTCAATTTTTATCTTATTAGAAATTTGAAACATTATTGTCGATTGTTGTCTAAAAAGTATGTTAAACAAAGATAAAAAATTATCCCCAAAAACATTAAATTATTCTTGAGGATAAATTGTACACTACATTAACCTAATCTCGAACCAAAATATCAAATTATTCGAAAAAATAAATGTGATTTTTGAAAATAAAATAATGCAGAGATAAACAATAAAGTAATATATAAATTTTTAATTTTAAAATAAAAAAGTTCGAACCGCTGATATTAACCCCATTTTGCACAAAATAGCCCATTTTAACAGAGTAAATAAAAAAAATAAAAAAAGGGATAAACCTAAAAAAGAAGATTTATCCCGTTGTGTACAGAAGGCGGGACTTGAACCCGCACGGGCATTACTGCCCATTGGATTTTAAGTCCAACGTGTCTACCAATTCCACCACTTCTGCATTGGTATTATTTAAAGAATAGAGCGAAAAACGGGATTTGAACCCGCGACCCTCACCTTGGCAAGGTGATGCTCTACCCCTGAGCTACTTTCGCAATTGGAACGCAAATGTAAGAAAATCTATGTTTTCTGCGCAATACTATTTGCCTAGTTTTCGTTTAAGTTCGTTTAGCTGCATTAAGGCCTCTACTGGTGTCAACTCATCAATGTTTAATGCCAATAGCTGCTCACGTACTTCTTCAAGCAACGGATCGTCCAGCTGAAACATACTTAACTGTAGCGGCTCTTCCCCTGTTTCAGCAGCCTGCCGAGACGCTTCTAACTTTTGTAGCATCTGTTTAGAACGCTCTAAAATCCACTTGGGCATGCCCGCCATTTTAGCAACGTGAATACCAAAACTATGCGCGCTTCCACCTGGAACTAACTTGCGCAAAAACAACACATCATCAGCGGTTTCTTGTACCGAAACATTATAATTTTTTATGCGGTCAAATTGCGACGACATCTCATTCAACTCGTGATAATGCGTAGCAAAAAGCGTTTTGGGATGAGTAGGGTGTTCGTGAACAAACTCCGCCAATGCCCATGCAATCGAAATGCCGTCATAAGTACTCGTACCACGACCAATTTCGTCCAACAAAATCAGACTGCGCTCCGAAATATTATTCATAATAGCTGCCGTTTCATGCATCTCCACCATAAAGGTAGACTCGCCCTTTGAAATATTATCACTAGCACCCACCCGCGTAAAGAGCTTGTCGACAATCCCCAATCGCACTTCTTCGGCAGGCACGTAACTACCCATTTGTGCCAATAGTACCATAAGGGCGGTTTGCCTTAGAATAGCAGACTTCCCCGACATATTGGGCCCCGTAATCATGATAATTTGTTGTGCATCATTATCCAAATACACATCGTTAGGAATGTATGGGCTTTCGTGGGGCAACTGTTGCTCAATAACGGGGTGCCTGCCTGCAACAATTTCTAACGAAGCATTGGAAACAAATTCAGGCCGGCAATAATTTTGTTTGGTGGCCAGCAAAGCAAATCCGCTCAAGACATCCAATTGGGCAATACTCCGTGCCGTGTTTTGAAACGATTGAATATGGGGAACCAAATAGCCAACCAGTTCTTGAAAAAGTTGTTGCTCAAGTACCGAAATACGCTCCTCAGCACCTAGAATTTTGGTTTCGTATGTTTTTAATTCGTCTGTAATATACCGCTCGGCGTTAACAAGCGTTTGTTTGCGTACCCATTCTTCTGGAACTTTGTCTTTATGCAGGTTACGCACCTCAATATAGTATCCAAAAACGTTATTAAAGGCAATTTTAAGTGATGGAATTCCCGTGCGTTCAGTTTCCCGTTCAAGCATGGCATCTAGGGTGTCTCGACCCCCCTGTGCCAACGTACGCAACTCGTCTAATTCTACTGAAACCGTAGCGGCTATGGTATTGCCTTTACCCAACTGTGTGGGTGCTTCCATTTCAATCCAACTGGATATATGCTCGGTAATAGTATGGCTGTCATCAATAGTAGCCAGTAATGGCGCAATTGGTAAAGCTTTCGCTAATAGTGTGGTAATCGTTTTTGTTTGTTCCAATGCCTGACGAAGCGCATTGACCTCTCTTGGATTTATGCGTCCCGTGGCTACTTTGGCTGTTAGTCGCTCAAGGTCTGTGATGCTTTTTAAACATGCTAATACTTGTTGATGTAATCCGGGTTGGCCTTTAAAGTAAGCCACAACATTCAATCGTTTTTCAATAGCCGAAACATCTGTTATGGGCGCAGTAATCCACCGACGCAACAAGCGACCTCCCATAGCCGTAGCCGTATGATCCACCACTTCTAAAAGTGTTATAGCTTCGGGTGCGTTGGGTGAAATAAGTTCTAGGTTACGTACCGTAAAGCGATCCATCCATACTTGCTGTTGTGGGTTATGATGCTTGAGTTGTACCAAATGCCCCAGCTTAGCGTGTTCGGTTTCCAATACATAATGAAGCACAACACCTGCAGCAATCATGCCCAAATCGGCACCGTCAAAACCAAAGCCTTTGAGCGTTTTTACTCCAAAGTGCTGCATTAGTTTTTCGGAAGTGTATTCGGTTTGAAATACCCAATCCTCTAACACAAAAAACGGAAGGCTTTCGCCCAACAATGCTGCAATGGCTTTGCGCTGTGGTTTAGCTATCAATAATTCTTTTACTTCTAGCTGTTGCAGTAAAGTGCTGATTTCGGCCGTAGCCCCTTGTGCCCATTGAAACTCTCCCGTTGAAATGTCTAAATATGCAAAGCCAAGAGTGTTGTTTTGAAGGTGTAACGCTCCTAAAAAGTTATTGCTTTTTTCTTCTAAAACGCCATCGGTTAGTGTAACGCCGGGGGTGACCAATTCGGTAACACCTCGCTTTACAATTTTTTTGGTGAGTTTTGGGTCTTCTAACTGATCACAAATAGCAACTCGTTGCCCAGCACGCACCAATTTAGGCAAATAAGTGTGTAACGAGTGGTGTGGAAACCCTGCTAATTCGGTTTCGCTTGTACTACCTGCTCCTCGTTTGGTCAATAAAATTCCTAAAATTTTGGCAGCTTTTACAGCATCTTGTCCAAAGGTTTCATAGAAGTCACCCACACGAAAAAGAAGCAGCGCATCGGGGTATTTCGCCTTGATTTGATTGTACTGCTTCATCAAGGGCGTTTCTTTTGTTTTTTTCTTGGCAGACAAAGCGAGAATTTTGTTCTGGCTAATTTACCATTTTTAGCCAAACGCAATTGCTATCTTTGGCACATGCGAAAATGGACCATGGAAGAGCTCAATAGGTTGAGCCCAGAAGCTTTTAAAACAGCACCCAAAACAAAGGTAACACTGGTGCTCGACAATATTCGAAGTCGCAACAACGTCGGCGCAATTTTTCGCACCGCAGATGCCTTTCGGATTAAAGAAATCGTGCTTTGTGGCATCACGCCAACCCCTCCGCACAAAGACATCCATAAAACCGCTTTAGGAGCCACCGAGAGTGTCGCTTGGCGCCACGCAACATCTACTGCAGAGACCCTTACTACACTGCGTGAGAAGGGTGCAAAATGTTATGCCGTAGAACAAGTTAAAGGTGCGGCTTTTTTAGATACCGTAACGGCTACTTCCGCTCAACACGTGGTGCTGGTATTGGGGAACGAAGTGCAAGGGGTTTCGCAAGAAGCAATTGACGCTTGTGGTGCTGCCATTGAAATTCCACAATTGGGAACAAAACATTCACTAAATGTTGCCACCTCGGCTGGTGTGGTATTGTGGCATTTTTTCACTCAAATGCGTCCAACTGCGCATTAATTTCACGAACAAGCTTTTCCAAGTGAGCGGGGTATAACACAAAATCTAACGCTGATACATCTACGGTAACTACCTTCATTTGTTGTGCCAAAAAAGGAAGGTGCTGGTCATACCCTTTTGCTAGTTTGTTCAAATAATCTGTTTCTATATTTTGCTCATAGCTGCGACCCCTTTTCTTAATATTTGCCTTGGCGTGTTCGGGTGTTTGTCTAAGATAAATACACAGGCTTGGCTGATTAGCGCTCTTTGACATCAGTTGATAGAGTTGATGAAAAAGCGGGTATTCATCTTCGTTAAGTGTGTTTTGAGCAAACACCAACGACTTGCTCATGTGGTAGTCTGCCACCACTCCCGATTGAAACAAATCCAACTGTTCGCCTTCGTTATTAATTTGATTAAACCTATCAGCTAAAAACGATAGTTCTAACGGAAAAGCATAGCGTTTTGGCTTGCGATAAAATTTTGGTAAAAAAGGATTTTCTGCAAAACGCTCTTCAATGGTTTTATAGCCCAACTGTTGCGCCAATAGAGTGGCCAATGTGGTTTTTCCACTACCAATAATCCCTTCAACACAAATAAAGGTGTGCTGTTGTAAGGGTGCATACAGCGGATGACGCAAATGCCCCTCATGGGCTGAAATAGCCGTATTGTCTGGACAGACTGTTAACAGTTCTTGAACTGTTTTTTTAAGTCTGGGATGTGCTTTATTGGCAGCGATTTCGGAGAGCGGCTGCAGAACAAAACGTCTTTTCTCCAATGCAGGATGCGGTAGCTTCAGTTGAGGCGTGTCTAAAATCAAATCATCATAAAAAAGCATGTCTAAATCCAACGTCCGGTTTATATAGCCTTCACTTGTTGATCGAACTCTACCATGTGCTTTCTCGATAGCTAACAGTTCTTGCATTGCCACATCAGGAGATCGTGATGTCTCAAGAGCAAAACAAGCATTCAAAAAAGGATTGCCTTCAAAGCCAATAGCGGGTGTTTCCACCACAGCAGAAATTCCAACAATATCCCCAATAGACCTCGCTACTGCATCAATACCCTGTTGCAAATAGGCTTGCCGGTCACCCATATTACTGCCGATAGATATGTAAACTATTGCCATACTGCAAAAATGACAAAAAGAATTGGGAAACCTGTATCTTTGAAATATACAATTTTAATATGAGTTTCTTTAAAAACCTTATCAGTTCTACCCTCGGAACCTTTATCGCACTTGGGTTGTTATTTGTGTTTATGCTTGTCTTTTTAGCGGGATCCGTTGCGCTTTTGGACGAAGAATCCGCAGCTGTTGAAATAGAGGAAAATACGGTATTGGTGTTTGACATGAGTGTTCCTATTCAAGACCGTGAACCTCAAAGTCTATCTTTTGCAAGTGCCTTAGAAATCGAGCCCGATGCCTATGGGCTAAACACCATTATTCCAGCTATTGAAAATGCAGCAGAAGACGACCGTGTTTCAGGAATTAGTATTCAAAACATGACGGCTAGGGGAGGTATTTCAAACATGCGAGCACTTCGTGGTGCGCTACAAAAATTTAAAGACTCCGGGAAGTTTATTTACGCTTACGGAGATTACTACAGCCAATCGGGATATTATGTGGCTTCTGTTGCAGATTCTATTTTTGTACACCCAGAAGGTGCCGTTGATTTTCGTGGACTAAGTGCCGAGGTGCTTTACCTAAAATCAGCGCAAGAAAAGTCTGGTATTTCCATGGAAGTGATTCGAAATGGAAAGTATAAAAGTGCGGTTGAGCCTTACCTGAGTGATACGATGAGTAAGGAAAACCGTACGCAAATCCAATCTTATATGGATCATATTTGGGATACGCTATTGGAAGAAATATCCACAAGTCGAGGGCTTTCAACAGCCATACTAAATGCACATGCCGACAAACTCGCTGGTGCAAACGCAGAAAAAGCAATAGCAGCAGCTTTAATTGATGGTACCGCCACCAGACGCTCATATAAAGAAAAGCTTAAAGAACGTGTTTGGGAAAGCGATATTGAGTTGACAAATATGGTTGACTATATCAGCGTTGCAGGACGCAAAAAAGGAAAAGGCGCTAACCGCATTGCGGTGCTGTACGCCCAAGGTGAAATTCTGTATGGCGAAGGTGGGACCGATATCATTGGCCAAGAAAAAATGATTCGTGCACTCAAGAAAATTGGCAAAAAGAAAAATATTAAAGCTGTAGTATTACGTGTTAATTCCCCTGGCGGAAGTGCGCTTGCATCAGAGCTCATTTGGGAAGAAATAGAGCACCTCAAACAAACCAAAAAAGTAGTGGTTTCGATGGGGAATGTAGCCGCTTCGGGCGGATACTATATTGCTGCGAATGCCCATGAAATTGTAGCCGAGCCTACGACCATTACAGGGTCTATTGGGGTTTGGGGGGTATTGCCAAACGTAAACCGCTTATCAAAACGCTGGGGCATCAATGCCGAACAAGTTACCACCAATACGCAGGCATTGCAGTACTCTGTTTTTGAGCCGTTAAGCAATGCCACTCGCAACGAAATAAAAGCAGGAATAAATCAAGTCTATCAAACCTTTTTGAAACGTGTTGCCAATGGTAGAAACATGAAAAAAGAAGATGTTCATGAAATTGCACAGGGCAGGGTATGGTCAGGTGTTGAAGCAAAAGAAATTGGCTTAGTAGATCACCTTGGTGGTCTTGATGTAGCACTTGAACGTGCCGCTGCACTTGCCGAAATTGAAGACTACAGACTCACAACCTACCCAAAGTTTGACGACGATTTAGAAAGCATTCTTGGCGAATTATTTGCAGGTCCATTTGGAAGCGTTAAAAAGCAGTTACCGCCCGAAATTTCGTTGTGGCTACGTGACAAAGATCTGCTTAACAACCCTGCTAATCGCATACAAGCACGTCTTCCATATACCCTAAATGTAAACTAGATGCGCATTAAGGCAGCACGAAAACTCTATTTGTATTTGGGTGCATTGTTCATCACTTCTTTGGTGGTGTCCAACCTCATTTTCCAAAAGTTTTTTTATTGGCATCCGTTTGATTGGGAACTTTTTGGCATGCCTCTTTTTGAGTTGTCTGTTGGGATACTTCCCTATCCCATTACCTTTTTAATTACGGATATTATCTCGGAGATTTTTGGTAAAAAAAGTGCCAATCAGGTAGTGGTCGCAGGTATTTTTGCATCCTTCTTTTCCATTGGTATTTTGCTGCTAGCAGGGGCTGTACCAGCTATAGAAAGCTCCCCCATTGACAACGCCACCTTTCAAAAGGTGTTTGCCTTATCGCCGCTAGCGGTATTGGCATCTATGATTGCTTACTTGTCGGCACAGTTTGTAGACATTCGCATCTACCATTTTTGGAAAAACCTAACACAAGGAAAACACTTGTGGCTTCGTAATAACTTTTCCACATTTGCTTCCCAAATTATTGACTCTACAACCGTTATTTTACTGTTGTGTTCGTTTCAAGTGCTGCCTTGGGAATTGTTTTGGGGTCTTGTAATTTCAAGCATTATCTTTAAAATACTTGTTGCGGCTATCGATACGCCCTTTTTGTATTTGTTTGTATGGGTCATCCGACGACGCTTTAACTTAGCCGTTGGCGAAGAAATTCATTTGGATTAGCATGGAACAAAACAACGTTCGTATCAACAAATACCTTAGTGAAATTGGCTACTGCTCGCGACGCGCTGCCGATAAACTGATTGAGCAGGGGCGTATAACGGTTAACGGTAAGCCCGTGGAAATGGGCATGAAAGTAAGTTCGCAAGATCAAGTAGCTGTAGACGGCGAGTTGGTTGGAAAAAAGACCGAAAAACCCGTCTATATTGCCTTTAACAAGCCCGTTGGGATTGTATGCACCACTGACACTCAAGTGGAAAAAGACAACATCATTGACTACATCAATTACCCCACGCGCATTTTTCCCATTGGACGCTTAGATAAGCCTTCAGAAGGTTTGATATTTTTGACCAATGATGGTGATATTGTCAATAAAATTTTACGTGCACGTAACAACCACGAAAAAGAATATGTAGTCACTGTTAACAAACCTATCACAAAAGCTTTTGTTGACAAGATGAGTAAGGGGATTCCCATTCTTGATACAGTCACACGTCCATGCGTCGTAAAGCAAACCCATCAACGTGAATTTCGCATTATTCTAACGCAAGGGCTCAACCGACAAATCAGAAGGATGTGTGAGTATTTAGATTATCGTGTAGTGCGTTTAAAGCGGGTGCGCATCATGAACGTCGAACTGGACGTTGGCAAAGGAAAATGGCGTGACCTGACCAAAAAAGAATTAGCGGAAATTAATCGATTAGTAGCACACTCTAAAAAAACATACGAGGGTTAACCTACCGCCACGTTTACCACCTGACCTTCGTGCCCCCGTACATTCCAAACCGTATCGTCTTCAAAAATCCAATACTGCCCTTTAATTCCTTTGAGCACTCCTGTGTATTGGGGTGTTTTGACCAAGTTTAAACTCTTAACCTTTTCTGGAAATCTAACCACAGGAAAGCTAATTGAAAGTGCTTGATCTTGTACCACATAAGGCTGAACCTCAACAGGAAGTTTGGCAACACATGCTGCTCGCTCGGCAACTAAATCAAGGGCTTCGCCCTTATTTTGTAACATCACACGCCAGTTGGTTTTATCGTTAAAATATGCTTTTAGTGCTACCTCAGTGATTCCTGCCAAATACCGATTGGGTACCTCCACGATGGGCAATGCTTGGTGAGCACCTTGGTCAATCCAACGAGTGGGAACCTGTGTTTTTCGAGTTACCCCTACTTTGAGACCGCTTGAAACGGCAAAATACACCACATGCGGTTGCAACTGAACCTTTTGCTCAAAGGCCAAATCTCGATCTTCAATACCTAAGTGCGCTTTACTAAGCTCGGGCTTCATGATCCATTCGCCAGCACTTGGCGTTTCAAAAAAACAGGATTTGCAAAACCCCTGACGGAAAATATCGTTGGGTTGTGCACAGTTAAGACACTGAGCGCCTGTTCTAGAAATCTGCACTTTTTTTTCTAGAAAATGGTTCACGTGGATGTAAGAATCTTGAAAGACCAAGTAGTAGTCTATGGGGCTGTTAAACGCTGTTTGCATTTTGGTCAGTACACCTTGAAACATAATTCGTATTTTCGTTCAGCAATATACCCAAAATGGCAATACCGCTGCTACATACCGTTGTTTCTTGGCTGCTTAAAAAACGGGTGCATGACATTGAACTTTTTATCAAATACCCCAACGAAGTACAACAGGAACAACTAACCAACTTGCTGCAAACCGCCAAAAAAACAGAAGTAGGCAAGCAACATGGTTTTGCCGACATCCAGCAGTATGAAGATTTTGCCAATCGTGTTCCGGTGCGTACCTACGAAGAAATAGCACCCATGATTGAACGCTCTCGAAAAGGTGAACAAAATATTTTTTGGCCAACACCCATAAGGTGGTATGCCAAATCAAGTGGCACTACCAATGCCAAAAGCAAATTTATTCCAATCTCAAACGAATCATTGGAAGATTGTCATTTTAAGGGAGGTAAAGACATGTTAAGCCTCTATTTTAATAATAACGAACAGTCGAGCTTGTTTCAAGGAAAGGCCTTGCGCTTAGGAGGAAGTAAAGAAATTTACGAAGAGAACAATTCCCATTTTGGCGACTTATCTGCCATTATGATTGACAACCTACCGCTGTGGGCAGAACTGGTGAGTGCGCCAAGTCATAAGGTATCGCTTATGGCCGAATGGGAAACCAAAATGGAGGCCATTGTCAAAGAAACCCTTCGCGAAGATATTCGTAGCATGGCAGGCGTCCCTTCGTGGATGTTGGTATTGTTGCAAAAGGTATTGGCAGAAACGGGTCGTGAAAGCATCTTGGATGTGTGGCCTAATATGGAAGTGTACTTCCACGGCGGGGTAAACTTTATGCCCTACAAAGAGCAATACAAAACCTTAATGCCAAGTGACGCGGTAAACTATGTAGAGCTGTATAATGCCTCGGAGGGCTTTTTTGGGGTACAAGACCAACTTAATTCCGACGAGTTACTGCTGATGCTAGACTACGGAATTTTTTATGAGTTTATTGACATGAAAACGTATGGCACTCATAACGAAACCGTAATACCGCTTTCTGAAGTAAAAACAGGCACCCAATACGCTGTTATTATCTCCACCAACGCAGGGCTTTGGCGCTATAAGATTGGTGATACCATACGCTTTACTTCCGTTGCGCCTTACCGCTTTAAGATAACGGGCAGAACCAAGCATTTTATTAATGTGTTTGGAGAAGAATTGGTGATTGAAAATGCCAATAGAGCATTAGAACTCGTATGCCAACGGCATCATGTACAATTGGTAGATTATACGGCAGCGCCTATTTTTATGGAAGGCTCCGAAAAGGGCGGCCACGAGTGGTTAATTGAATTTAACACCCCACCCAAAAACACTGCTGCCTTTGCCGAAGATTTGGACAAACAGCTGCAAACGCTAAACTCAGACTACGAAGCCAAACGCTATAAGAACATGACGCTGATGCCACTAAAACTACATGTGGCCAAACCCAAAACCTTTTACAAATGGCTAAAGCAAAAAGGTAAAATTGGCGGACAGCATAAAGTACCGCGCCTGTCTAACAGCCGCGAGTATTTGGATGAGTTGTTGGGGAAAGTTTAGGAAGGCTTTATAAGTACACGCCAACCTGACGGCAGGGAAAACAGCGTAGCGAGTTGTAGGTGGAGATGTGATATTGAAAAAACATATATATTTGTAAGACAAATCTAAGACATGAGTTACACAAAACACTTTTTGAAAGGAATCGATAGTGTGTTATTGCCTAGTCTAAGCCCATTTCGTTTTCCCAACCCCATTACTCCTTACATTCAACCGCATTTTTTAGCGGCTTTAAAACACCTAAGATCTTCATATGGCACCGAACTCGCGCGGCAGAAAAAAGCCTCGAAAACCACGAGCAGCAAAGAATCCACAGATAGTTAAGCAAGACGTAAACGACATTGATGTTTCTAGCAAAAATATGTCACAACAAAGCTACCAACTAAGATCTGCGCCATTACCATTGCCAAGTGAGCTTGCAGACTATGGTAAAGTTGACCCCTCGTTTCCCAACCGTATTTTTGTGATGGCAGAAAAGCAACAGCGTGCTAGTAATCGCAGTAAGTTTTTTGAAAATATATCTACAGCTATATTGGTTTTTTCGGGACAGCTTTTTGCTTTTGTAACATTGTTAGGAATTTTATATTTAATCTATTACGCAATAACAGAAGAAAACGTAACGGCTACAATCTACCTTCCTGTATCGGCAGCAGCTATTATTAGTGTCTTTATCATAAGACGTACCAGAAAAAAGTAATTCCTGTTTTGGGAAATCTCCCTCAGTGTCAAGTTTCCTTCTTTCTGAACTGTCAAGTATTCCTTGACTGTTGTTGATTCTTCTAGCTCCTTTTCTTTGAAACAATTGTTAATGTGAAGGCTTATATTTTGCTTCGTTTGATTAAATAGTGTGGTCATTTGCTGTTGCGACAACCAAACCGTTTCATCTTCCACCCTTACTTCAAGCTTGGTGGACACCTCATTTGGTTGATAAAGAACAATCTCATTTATCATGTTCATTTTCAAATGCATAGTATACGATTCAACCCAAAAAAATACTACAAGTCATAAAAACGAAGTTCATGAGCTGTCATACTAGGGATAATAATTTTATTGGTATTGGTGTCGTGAAAAATATCGGCAGGACCGCTTAAGCCAGCTAATAGCTGAACAGGTGGGGTATTGGGGTTGTTTAAATCCAAACTAAAGAGCTTATGACTCCAATCTGAGAGGTATAATTTGTTTGCCGTGAGTACAATCCCGTCGTAGAGCAAGCCAGTTGTACTACCGCCTAGCACCGTACCATTATTATTCGTAAGATCGATTTTAATAATCCTAGCATTTTGCCCATTTCCTTCTCCAAATTCTGCCATATAAAGCACGTTGTTTGTATTGTCTAGTGCTAAACCATTCGTTTGCAGTAGTGTTTGACCATTAACAGTTAACACCTCCTTTGTTCCAGTCTTAATATTTAATTTAAATATTTTACGGGCTCTCGTAGCAGTTAAAAAAATCGTTTCATTATCGGAGTACAGTCCTGTAATATCATTTAACAATGTGACACCTTCTGCTTGAAACGAATATGTTTTAATTAGTTGTCCTGTTATAATATTGAATACTTTAAGCTCAGATAAGTCACAGACATACAACATCCCATTAATGATTTCTAATCCTTTTGGAGAGTCTAGGCCTGTTATATGATGTTGAATTAAACCGGTACCATCTATATTCATTACAGAAATAAAGCCATCACCATCTGCCTTATCGGGCAAAAGGCTAACTCCTAGGTTTGAAACCAAATAATAATCATTATGCCTTACAATCGACTCTGGGTGATGCAATCTTGAAAAAGCGTGATTATCACAAGCATCTCCCAAATCATCGTTGTCAAAATTCAATTGTTTAGGGTTATGATTACTGGGGCAATTATCAGCATTATTAGCAATATTGTCTGCGTCTATATCAGCATCGCATACATCTCCCATTCCATCACCGTCAACATCTGATTGGTTGGTATTTGCATGATTAGGACAGTTATCCATCGCGTCCGCTACTGTATCGTTATCAGCATCTTGAATTACTGGGTTTGTATTAGTATTGTTGTCGTTGTCTTCAGCGCATGCCACTACTATCAAAGAAGATACTAGCAGCGTATAAAGAAGCTTTTTCATACGTCTGTTTAAATGTTATATGTCATTGCGCAAGAGTTACAGCATAACCCAATTGCTTGTACAATGGTATCCTTAATACCTTAATCTTATACCCAAAAAAAGTCTTGAAATAAAAACACTGTTTATATGTGAAGAACAGATTTAGGGTCTTGTTCAACGCTAATGTAACAAAAAAAACTAAGAAAAGGCACTTCAAAGAGCTCAGTACTCCTTGCTTAAGAAGCCGCTTTAAGTTGATTTAACTCTACGCTGCTTAGTTTATTTTCGGCATAGCGCTTGGTAATCTTCAACTCTGTGGTATTGGTACTGGGAAGCTCATACATGGCATCGGTAAGGATGGCCTCACACAACGAGCGCAACCCTCTAGCCCCTAAGGCATAGTGCACTGCTTGCTCCACAATATAGTCTAAAGCCGTTGGCGTAAAGGTTAAGGTAACTTCGTCCAACTCAAACAAATGTTGGTATTGTTTTACCAATGCGTTTTTAGGCTCGGTCAAAATTTGTCGTAATGCCTTTTCGTCCAATGGGTTCATGTGTGTGAGTACCGGCAGACGCCCAATAATCTCAGGGATCAACCCAAAATCTTTAAGGTCTGTTGGCGTAATATGCCCCAATAAATCGTTCTCATTAACAGCCTCGCGCTTGGCAGCAGTACTATAGCCCACCGCTTGCATATTCATACGCTTGGCAATGTGGCGTTCAATTCCGTCAAATGCACCTCCTGCAATAAAGAGGATGTGCTCCGTGTTGATCTCAACAAATTTTTGATCAGGGTGTTTGCGCCCCCCTTTGGGTGGCACATTTACAACGGTTCCTTCAAGGAGTTTTAAAAGTGCTTGTTGCACGCCCTCTCCCGAAACATCACGAGTAATGGACGGGTTGTCGCTTTTACGCGCAATTTTATCAATTTCATCAATAAAAACAATGCCACGCTCCGCTTTCTGTTGATCGTAATCCGCGGCTTGTAACAGACGCGTCAAGATGCTTTCCACATCTTCACCCACATAACCCGCTTCGGTGAGTACCGTAGCGTCCACGATGGCAATAGGAACTTGAAGCATTTTAGCAATGGTCTTGGCCAAAAGCGTTTTCCCCGTACCAGTGCGACCTGCAATGATGATGTTACTTTTTTCAATTTCAACGTCGTTGTCTGTATCTTGATTTAGCCGTTTATAGTGGTTGTAAACCGCTACTGAAAGTACTTTTTTGGCATGATCTTGACCAATAACATAGTCGTCCAAAAAGGCTTTGATTTGCTTTGGTTTTTTAAGCAACAACGCTTCCGATGAAGGTGTGCCTTCAACATGAACAGTTTCTTCTTGAATAATGCCAACCGCTTGGTCCACACAGCGTTCGCAAATATGCGCATCTAACCCTGCTACCAACAGTTTGGTTTCGGCTTTTTTACGTCCACAAAACGAACAATTCAATTCTTCCAAAATCTAGCTTTTAGTCAATACCTCGTCAATCATACCGTACTCTTTGGCCTCAAGCGCTTTCATCCAATAATCACGATCCGAATCTTCATAAACTTTATCGTATGGCTGGTTGCTGTGTTTGGCAATGATTTCGTACAATTCCTTTTTGAGTTTCATTATCTCACGAGCCGTAATTTCAATATCTGACGCTTGTCCTTGTGCGCCACCAAGAGGTTGGTGAATCATCACACGAGAATGGGGTAATCCAGAGCGTTTTCCGTCTTGACCCGCACACAGCAATACTGCTGCCATTGAAGCCGCAATACCCGTACAAATCGTGGCCACATCAGGGTTTATAAACTGCATGGTGTCATAGATACCCAACCCAGCATAAACACTCCCGCCAGGAGAGTTGATGTAAATTTGAATGTCTTTGGTCTTATCTGTACTTTCCAAAAACAACAATTGCGCCTGAATGATATTTGCTACGCTATCGTTAATGCCCGTACCTAAAAAAATAATACGATCCATCATCAAACGTGAAAACACATCCATTTGTGCAACATTCATTTGACGCTCTTCAATAATGTAAGGCGTTAGGCTACTAACGAGTTCGTCGTAGTACATGGAGTTTACACCATGATGCTTGGTTGCGTACTTTTTAAATTCTTTTCCGTAGTCCATATGCTAAAGTTCTAAGTTAAATATAGCGATTATTTTTTGTACGCTTCTTTGATAAAGGCATCATAGGTCACTTTTTTGACTTTTATGTTTCCTTTTTCCAAGAACAACTGGCGCATTTTCTCACTCATCACCTGATCCGAAATGCGCTTTACTTCTTCTTGGTTGCCCATGATTCGCGTAGCAATTTCGTTAAGCTCTTCGTCTTTAACATCTGTACGACCATACTGAGCCATTTGCTTTTTAAGCAAGTCTTTAGCAAAGTCTTCCACTTCTTCACGCGTAATTTGAAGCGCATTTTCTTGAATAAGCTTAGCCTCAATTAACTGGTAACGCAACCCACGTTCAGACTTGGAGTATTCCGCTTCTGCTTCCTCTGCTGAAATGGGATTCTCACCAGCTGATTGCATCCATTTCTTTAAGAATGTGTCGGGCAACGAAAACTTGGTGTTGTCAATCAAGTGTTCCGTCATGTCATTAACAAACTTTTGATTGGCTTGGGTTTCAAAGTGCCCCATCGCGTCCGCTTTTAGTTTGTCTTTGCATTCGGTTGCCGTTTTCACAGCGTCTTTACCAAACACCTTATCAAAAAATTCTTGATCTAATTCCGCTAGCGATCGGTTGTTTTTCTCTTGAAGGGTAAGCGATAATTCAACGGCTTTTTCAGGAACGGTCTCCATTACTCGGCGTAACACATGTTCTTCTTTAAACAAGCCTTTGGTGGAACTAGTAACCTCATCTCCAATAGCTGCCTTTTTAAAAGCAGTAAGTGCTTTTTTACTTTTCAATTCGTTAGCCGTAAAGGTGGCGCTTTTGTTTTCAGCACCGCCTTCAAATGAAACACCAACCGTTAATTCAGTTTCGCCTGTAACCTCATCAGCAGGAGTAATAGCACCGTATTGTTTTTGCAAACGCTCTAGCTGTTCGCTAACAAACGCATCATCTGCTTCAATTTCGTAACGAGTAACTGCTTTTCGGTTAGGCAGTTTTACTTCTACTTCGGGTGCAAGACCCAACTCAAAATCAAATGAAAAAGCCTCGGCATTCCAATCTAAATCATCAACAGGAACAGGAAGAGGATTACCCAAAATATCCAATTTTTCTTTGTTTAAGTAGTCATTTAACGACGCTTGTAAAATCTTGTTTACCTCATCAACCAACACCGCTTGACCGTATTGTTTTTTGATTACTCCCACAGGAACATGTCCTTTTCTAAAACCAGGAATATCAGCACGCTTGCGGTAGTCGTTTAAGACCTTTTCTACTTGCGGAGCTACATCTTCTTGCTTAATGTCTACAGTTAGCACTGCATTAAGCGCATCTACATCTTTTCGAGTTACGTTCATCTTTCTCATTTAATAGCTGGCAAAAGTAGGCTATTTTTAAGCAAGGTCAAAGTAAAGCTTAAGGGCAAAATTAGTCTAGAAAAGTATGTAGGGCAGCCGTGAATGCTTTGGGGTTTTCGGCATGAAGCCAATGTCCAGCATTTTCAATCCAAGTCACCGTAGCTTTTGGAAAAAAAGAAAGCATACCATCCATGTCAGATGGCAAAATGTAATCGGAGTTTTCGCCTGCTAAAAACAGGGTTTCCCCTTCATAAGCCGTTCCGCTTGGCTGTGCGCCAATTTGCTGAAGCCTGTGTTGCAATACTTCAATATTACAGCGTAATTTAAGGGTGCGATCTTCCGTCCACGCCAAGTTTTTGAGTAAAAATTGACGCACTCCCATTTCAGGGACATATGTTGCTAATTGTGCATCTGCCTCAGCCCTTGAAAAAAGTGTTGATGATGCAAGCTGTAGAAGGCCGGTTATAATGTTTGAAAATTTACTGTTGACATCATATACTTTTGGAGCAATGTCTGCAACAATAAGCTTTGACACCCGAGCAGGATATTGTAAGGCCAATGTCATGGCTGTTTTTCCACCCATGGAGTGTCCTAAAACTACCGCTTGCTCCATATTGTGATGATCCATGTACGCAATAACATCTGCTGCCAATAGATTGTAATTAAAGTACTCACTGTGAAAACTTTTTCCGTGATTGCGCTGGTCTATGGCGTGCACCTCATAGTGCCCAGACCAATATCGGGCATGTGTGCGCCAGTTGTCGGACATCCCCAAAAATCCATGCAAAATGATAAGCGGAGTACCCTTTCCTGTAACGCTACTGTGAACTAGTGAGTCGATAGCTTTGCGATGTATTGATTAATGACATTTTCAAGCCCTAAGTAGAGAGATTCACAAACCAAGGCGTGACCGATGGAAACTTCGAGTAGCTCAGGAACTTCTTGCGCAAAATATGCAATGTTTTCCAAGCTTAAATCATGACCGGCATTTAATCCAAGTCCTACTTCTTTTGCCTTGACAGCAGCAGCCACAAATGGAGCAACAGCCTTTTGTGGACTTTGTGGATATAGCTGTGCGTAGCTTTCTGTGTACAATTCAATTCGGTCTGTGCCTGTTTTAACAGCTGCTTCGACTTGAGCAACGTCAGGGTCCAAAAAAATGGATGTGCGAATGCCATGCTGCTTAAATTCTTGAATGACTTCCTGTAAAAAAGAGCGGTTTTTTATTGTGTCCCAACCGGCATTAGAAGTAACAGCATCGGGAGCATCGGGTACTAAAGTAACTTGATCGGGCCTTACTGCGCATACCAAATCAATAAACTTTGGGATAGGGTTGCCTTCAATATTATATTCTGTGGTAATTCCCTGTGGCAACTCCCGAGCATCTTGGTAGGTAATATGACGCTCATCAGGTCGAGGGTGTACCGTAATTCCATGTGCACCAAACGCCTGTGCGTCTTTGGCAACTTGTAAAACATTGGGGTGGTTGCCCCCTCTTGCATTTCGCAAGGTGGCAATTTTATTGATGTTGACACTGAGCTTTGTCATGGCGCTTTTTTTTGCAAAAATAAGACAATAATGCACCTTTAACCATTTTGGTCTAACTTTGCGGTATGAAAGTAGCCCTATACAGCCTGGTCCACGATGAAGCGACGCTTGATATCGTAGCAAAAATTGTTGCTTTTTTTACAAATCAACATGCTACAATACAAGTTGAAAAAGGGCTGTTACATCACCTTGCAAACAACACTGCTAGTCCATTTGAATCACATGCTGACCTTGATCCTGAAACAGAAATATTTTTTGCTGTTGGTGGAGACGGTACGGTGTTGCGTGCGCTGCATTACATTCGCGAATCTAAAATCCCTCTAATCGGCGTAAATACAGGACGCTTAGGATTTTTGGCAATTGTTCAGCCTGATGAAATGGATGCTATGCTTGATGATATAACAGCTGGAAATTATACCACGCAGGAACGAAGCATTCTTGAAGTCAAAACAGAACCTACATTGCCTGAGCTAACCGAATTTTCGTTAGCACTAAATGAAATTTCTGTTAGTCGAGAAAACACAACCTCCATGGTTACCATCAATACAAAAGTAAACGAGGCTTATGTTAATGTGTATTGGGCAGACGGTTTAGTGGTGGCAACACCAACAGGGTCAACTGGATATTCACTTAGTAGTGGTGGCCCTATCATAGCACCCGAAACAAAGAGTTTGGTGCTAACACCTATTGCTCCTCACAATCTTAATGTTAGACCGCTTGTTGTTGCCGATGATGTGAACATCAACATTCATGTTGAAGGAAGAGGCGAAACCCACCTTATTTCATTAGACACCCGACTGTTTTCTGTTCCTATGAACACAAGCATAAGCATCCAAAAAGCAGCAAACCCAATTGTATTCATTAGACCCAAACAACACAGCTTTTTTGATACATTGCGTGATAAGTTACTTTGGGGACAAGACAAACGGAACTGACAATAAAATGAACGCTTTTTAGTTTTTATCATACAACATGAGTATGAATCGCATTTATTTATGGGTTGCTACAGCTTGCCTTACAGGGTTTTGGGGTACGGCGCAGCGGCATGAAATTGGTTTTATTTCGGGAGGTGTCAATTATATAGGTGAAATTGGCAGCACGCAATACATCCAACCTAAGCACTTTGATTTTGGTATTATTTACAAACGTAATTTTAATCAACGTGTGGGTTTGCGTGCTTCCATCAACCGTGGGAAACTAAGTGGTAACGATGCTAACGCCACAGAAATAGAGCGATTCATGCGAGGGTTGTCTTTTTCGAACACTTATACAGCTCTTGGGCTTGGCATTGAAGTAAATTATGTTAACCTTCCTGTTGGCGAATTTGGTTTCTCATGGACTCCCTATCTTCACGCAGGTATCAAGCGTATGGTCATCAAAGATATTTACTACAACTTCTTTGAACAAATGGCGCGCGCCAATGGAAAAAAGCTAACGCTTAGCGTTCCTTTTGGTGTTGGCGTTAAGTTTAATTTTGGGCAATATTGGGTCGTAGCACTAGAAGTTCAGCCACAATTTACTTTTTCTGATAATTTGGATGGCAGTTATCCTAATTTAGATAAACAACCAAGTGCACAACAATTTTCAACAAGTTTAAGTAATGATTGGCTTGTATTTACAGGGATTTCAATAACTTACGGCTTTGGTAGGTTACCCTGCTGCCGTGAATAAAACAAGATGAGTTTCAACCAATTGCAAACAGATGAAATGCCGCAACACATTGCCATTATTATGGATGGTAACGGAAGATGGGCGCAACAACAAGGTAAAAGCCGTCTTAGAGGACACGAAGCTGGTGCCGAAGCAGTACGGAAAACCGTAGAGGCAGCTGCCAAATTGGGCATCAAACACCTAACGCTTTATGCTTTTTCTACCGAAAATTGGAACCGCCCAAAGACCGAAGTTTCAACCCTTATGGGGCTGCTGGTGCGAAGTCTTCGTCATGAACTACGGCGCATGACAAAAAATAACATTCGTTTAAGTGCTATAGGATCCTTAGAACAACTGCCTGTAAAAGTACAGCACGAACTAAACGAAGTAATTGAAAAAACAAAAGAGCATACGGGCACTCATCTAACACTGGCACTCAGTTATGGTGCACGCGAAGAAATAAAGCAAGCAATAGTACAGATTAGCAAAAAAGTTAAAAATAATATAATTCCTGTTGAAAGTATTGATGAAACCATAATTAATGAGCATCTTTACACGCAAAATTTACCTGATGTAGATTTACTCATCCGCACAAGTGGTGAAGTTCGCATTAGTAACTTTTTGTTGTG
>CALKOU010000011.1 GCA_938092005.1 uncultured Flavobacteriaceae bacterium
GATGGAAAATCTACTTTAATCCGATTACGTTCTTTATCAGAAAACGAAGAGGTTGTTAGTCTAAACTGGAAAAGTATTAAACCATCAGCCATATTCTATTACAATATGAAAGATGGTAGTCAAGTAGAAAAGTTGGAAGGACAAGTGATTGTACCAGCTTTGGATTTTTTAACCTTAGAAGTAATTTTTTAAACCAAAAATAAATAAAATAATGAGCAAAGTATTAACTTTTGGTGAAATCATGTTAAGATTAGCTCCTCCAGGATTTTTAAGATTTTCACAAACCAATTCATTCGATGTCGTTTACGGAGGCGGCGAGTCCAATGTAGCAGTATCACTTGCTAACTATGGCGTTCCAGTACGTTTTGTAACCCGTGTTCCCAACAACGACATTGGAGAATGTGCGCTTATGGAAATGCGTAAGCGAGGTGTGGAGACGGATTTTATGCTTCGTGGAGGTGACCGTTTGGGGATTTATTTCCTTGAAACTGGGGCTGTCAGTCGAGGCAGTAAAGTGGTATATGACAGAGCCCACTCTGCCATGTCTGAGATTGAGCCTGGTATGGTGGATTGGGACAAAGCCTTTGATGGAGTGGAATGGTTCCACTGGACGGGAATTACGCCAGCCATTTCACAGTCTGCAGCAGATGCGTGCCTAGAGGCAGTGAAAATTGCAAGTGAAAAAGGAATTACCATCTCTACAGATTTGAACTACCGTGCCAAGCTTTGGAAGTACTGTGATGATGCGCATCGTGAGAAAATCATGACAGAGCTTACCTCCTATTGCGACATTGTTCTTGGAAACGAAGAAGATGCGGAGATGCACTTTGGCATAAAGCCCGAAGGAATAAGTGTACAAACCCAAGGCCATGATGTAAAAGCAGAAGCTTTTTTGTCTGTGTGCAAGCAAATGATGGAGAAGTTCCCAAAGGCCAAAAAAGTCATTACAACCCTTAGAGGTTCGATATCAGCATCGCACAATACTTGGGCTGGGGTTCTCTATGATGGAAAGACCATGTATGACACTAACCAGTATCAAATCACAGACATTGTAGATCGTGTAGGTGGTGGCGACTCGTTTATGGGTGGTCTTATCTATGGATTACTAAAATATCCAGATAACGATCAGCACGCATTGGACTTTGCTGTAGCAGCCTCTTGCTTGAAGCACACCATAAAAGGCGATGCCAACCTTGTGACAGTTGCAGAAGTAGAAAAACTCATGGGTGGCGACGCATCAGGTCGTGTAGCCCGTTAAACCAATAGATATGGCACAGTTTACGAGAATAGAAGTAGCACAAACAATGAAAGAAAGCGGGATGGTTCCGCTTTTCTTCCACAGCGATGTGGCAGTCGCTAAAAAGGTACTCAAAGCCTGCTATGATGGCGGTGCACGCCTTATGGAGTTTACCAACCGTGGTGACTTTGCCCTTGAGGTGTTTACAGAAATTACCAAATATGCCATCAAAGAACTCCCTGGGATGATTATGGGTGTTGGTTCTGTAACAGACGCAGGGGCTGCATCGGCTTATATGTTAAACGGGGCAAACTTTGTGGTAACGCCTGTACTTAGAGAAGATATTGCGATTGTTTGTAATCGCAGAAAAGTGCTTTGGTCACCGGGTTGTGGCTCACTAACTGAAATTGCAAAGGCGGAAGAGTTGGGTGCAGAAATTGTCAAACTTTTTCCGGGAAGTACCTATGGACCAGGCTTTGTAAAAGGCG
This sequence comes from uncultured Flavobacteriaceae bacterium, assembly GCA_938092005.1. GTDB lineage: Bacteria > Bacteroidota > Bacteroidia > Flavobacteriales > Flavobacteriaceae > UBA7446. The sequence continues at coordinate 1,726 of CALKOU010000011.1, forward strand.
TTTTGGCTCCTCAACCATGGACAAGTATCATGCCCACAGGAGGTGTATCACCAACTGAAGAAAACCTCAAAGGATGGTTTGATGCAGGGGTTACTTGTGTGGGTATGGGCTCTAAGTTGATGGCTAAACAGAGAGATGAATCGTTTGATTATGCTAAAATTAAACAGCAGACTAAAAACGCACTTCAAATAATATCTGCTTTGCGCAAATAAAAAATTAAACTTATTTAAATGAATACCTTCAAAAAACCACTTTAAAGCTCCAGGAACATCATCTAGCTTATCGTAATCCAATTGGATAATACTGCTGTAGCTATCACCTTCTGTAAACTTCCTTCCAGTATTAATTCTACTGATGGAGTAAATGCAAGGAGAGATTTTTTAATTCTATCCTTTTCTTCTTCAATATCAGCTTCTCTAACCATCTGAGCTATAGGACCTGTCGTAATTTTTAAAGTACTTGCGAGGGTTTTTTACTTTATTTATTATCAAGGCCATTATAAAAATCATAACCAAAATCACAATATGAGTAAAAAAAACACTCTTTAAAATTGCAGTTAGCAGTACAAAAATAAAAATAATGTCTAAACTGTAACACCTTTATAGTCTTAATATTTTCTCTTCATTTGCTGCTTGAGTAATTTTTTTTTTAGCTTTAGAGAATGAGTAATCATAACGAAATATCATCCTTTATTTGGAACGTCTGTGACGATGTACTTAGAGGGTTGTTCAAACAACACGAATATGGGATGTAATCCTCCCTTTTGTTGTTTTAAGAAGATTAGATTGTGTTCTTGAAGGAAAGAAAGATGAAATCATCAAAGTTCACAGAGAGTATCGAGATAAATTCGATGATACCTCAAAAATTATTCACTCAAAACTTAACCTCAAGTTTTCAAATTACTCTGAATATGATTTGAGAAGATTGAACCCAATAAATTATCAGAAAACTTCTATGATTATTTAAGTTCATTTTCTACCAATGTTCAAGATATCATTCAAAACTTCGGATTGGGATGCTATACTTTCTAAATTCCTCAAACCGGGTAGTGAAATTTCAGATGCAGAAAAGGATGCAGCTTCTTTTGCAGTTCAATTAAGAAGCCTTACAGTTAATGCATTTAAAACCAACGAATTTATTGGAGAAAACGTACTGGCCTATGCTCCGGTTCCAGGAGAGCAAAGAGGTTGTGTAGATTTGATGGAGGCTACTGGAGGAAAAGCGTGGTCTTTATAAAGTTCTAAGTTATTCGCTTATGGCGCGTGCCTCGTCTTGGCTCAAATTCTGATTGAGCATCAGAATGGACGTTAACCAATCCTGAATTTACATATATTTTTTTAAGCCTGTAAGCTAATGTTTATGGGCTTTTTATTTTTACACAGTCAGATTCTTGTATATAGTCGTATCCCCATCTAACAAAAAGCTAAAAGTTTCTATCCAGGATT
>CALKOU010000012.1 GCA_938092005.1 uncultured Flavobacteriaceae bacterium
GTCTACCAATTCCGCCACCAAGGCAAACGGATGGCAAATGTAGCCAATAATTTTATTGTGTCATAAGAAAATTATGCCTTACAACTTCGCAACCTCAAATAAATTCCTACATTTGCAAACCGCATAAAAACTATGGGAAAAACAACTGTTGAATCGAAGATTTTTGCCTGTACGCAAAGTACAGTGCTAGCCAAGCAAATTGCCAAACAATATGGCGTTCCGCTAGGCAACGTACTTTTCTCAAGATACAGCGACGGTGAATACCAACCTTCCTTCGAGGAATCGGTGCGTGGTTCACGAATCTTTATCATAGGTTCTACCAACCCTTCTTCCGATAATTTGATGGAAATGTTGTTGATGTTAGATGCTGCAAAACGTGCATCTGCGCGTCACATCACAGCAGTATTGCCTTATTTTGGTTGGGCAAGACAAGACCGAAAAGATAAGCCCAGGGTTCCCATTGGAGCAAAACTTGTTGCTAAACTTTTAGAAGCAGCTGGGGCTACACGGATTATTACCATGGATTTACATGCCGATCAAATTCAAGGATTCTTTGAAAAGCCTGTTGACCACTTGTTTGCATCATCATTATTTTTGCCTTACTTAAAATCACTAAACATTGACAACCTTACCATAGCATCTCCAGACATGGGAGGCTCTAAGCGTGCCTATGCGTATTCCAAGTTTTTGGAAAGCGATGTGGTTATCTGCTATAAAGAGCGAAAAAAGGCTAACATCATATCAAGCATGGAGCTTATTGGCGAGGTAAAAGGTAAAAATGTAGTGTTGGTTGACGATATGGTCGACACAGCTGGCACCTTAACCCGAGCAGCCGATCTCATGATTGAACGCGGTGCTAAGAGCGTACGAGCAGTATGTACACATCCCCTACTGTCGGGTGAGGCATATGAACGTGTAGAAGCATCACAATTAACTGAACTTATTGTAACAGATTCTATTCCGCTAAAAAGAGAAAGTAAAAAAATTAAAGTATTGAGCTGTGCTCAATTGTTTGCTGAAGTGATGTATAACGTACATCACAATGAGTCGATCTCAGGCAAATTTATCATGTAAATAAACACTAAATATGAAATCAATTACCATCAACGGATCTAAAAGAGAAAGCGTGGGCAAGGTTGCGACCAAAGCCCTACGTAATGCTGGAGAGGTTCCTTGCGTATTATACGGAGGGGAAACGCCAGTGCACTTTGCTGCAGACGAAAGAGCGTTTGCCAAGCTAGTATATACTCCCAATGCGCATACGGTGGTTATCGACCTAGGCGATAACGTAACGTTTAATGCCATTTTGCAGGACATCCAGTTTCACCCTGTATCAGATAAAATTCTACATGTAGACTTTTATCAGTTATTTGACGACAAAGAAGTATCTATGAATATCCCTGTTGTCATTAAAGGTGCTGCTCCTGGTGTGCTTAACTCAGGTGGGGTGTTAAGCCGCAATAAACGCAAGCTTAAAGTGCGTGCATTGCCATCCAACTTACCTGACATTATTGAAGCAGATATTTCAAATCTTGAACTTGGGGACAAATTGTATGTTACAGAAGTAGCTGACGAAAAATTCAAGTTTTTACACCCAGACAATACCGTAGTTTGTCAAGTACGTACTTCTAGAACATCTATGAAACTCGAAGATGAGGTCGAAGGCGTAGAAGGTGCAGAAGAAGGTGCAGAAGAAGGCGCTGGAGAAGGTGCTGCTGCTCAAGAATAGTGCACTTTTAATCAAATTTTTAAAAGCATCTCATGAAACACTGAGATGCTTTTTTTATTTTTACGCAGATGAAACTTCGTATCCCTTTTTTTTCATCAGCCAAAAAAAATGAAACGGCTATGAAATCCTATTTACTTGTTGGGCTAGGCAACATTGGTTCCGAATACAAAGGCACCCGCCACAATATCGGATTTGATGTTCTTGATGAAGTCGCAAAACAACACGAACTTAGCTTTGAAACCCTTCGCTTAGGAGATGTAGCCTCGTTTCGTCATAAAGGAAAAATGGTGTTTCTTTTAAAGCCAAGTACCTTTATGAATCGCAGTGGGAAGGCAGTGCGCTATTGGATGCAACAAAAGAAAATACCACTCACTAACGTGTTGGTCATCACAGACGATATTCATTTAGACTTTGGAACGTTACGCATGCGACAAAAAGGTTCGGCAGGTGGGCATAACGGACTTCAAGACATCTGCGATCAACTTAACACTACTGCCTATGCAAGACTACGCTTTGGAGTTGGAGCGGCTTTTAGCAAAGGTAGGCAAGTCGATTTTGTACTACAACCTTGGAACGCTAATGAAGTTGCAGACATGCCAATTGCTGTAGACATCTCAGCGAAAGCTGTAATGTCATTTGTGACCGACGGCCCCGCAACAGCCATGAATCAGTTTAATGGAAACGCTCTTAACCCATCATGAGTATTATTAGAGATAGCGCTTCATTTTCATCACCAAAAAAAACCATTGTTACGGTAGGTACTTTTGATGGAGTGCACTTAGGACATCAAGAAATTATTACACAGGTGGTTGCCAGTGCCAAGCGTAAGGACTACACCCCAGTCCTCCTAACTTTTGAACCACACCCTAGGAAAGTGCTACAACCCAATGCTCCAATGCCGCTTATTCAAACACTTGAGGAGCGTGCAGCATCACTAGCAGCGCTAGGCCTTGAACACATGGTCGTACATCCCTTTACCAAAGATTTTTCACAATTAAGCGCACAGGAATATGTCGAAACCATTTTGGTGGATATGCTCAACATCAAAGAAATCGTGATTGGACACAATCATCGATTTGGAAAAAACAGAGCCGCAGCCGTTGAAGACCTCGAACATTACGGCAATATCTATGACTTTACAGTTACCCAGATTAGCGCGCAGCAATTGAACAACATCTCCATTAGTTCAACCAAAATAAGAGCAGCTTTAGCAGCAGGTGATATTGAAAGAACGAACGCCTATTTGGGACACCCTTTTACCCTTACAGGAACCGTTGTTGCAGGACAAAAAAAAGGAAGAACAATAGGATTTCCTACCGCCAATATCGCCGTAAACCATCCCGATAAAATCGTTCCAAAAAAAGGGGTGTATGCCGTACACCTAACTTTGGAAAAGAAACTCTATTTAGGTATGATGAACATTGGGACCAATCCTACGGTAAATGGACAAGATCAAAGTATTGAAGTACACGTGCTTGGGTGGTCTGGTGACTTGTATGACAAACCTTTACAAGTGGCCTTGCTTGATCGCATCCGAAACGAAGTAAAGTTTGATTCTATGGAAGCGCTCCAACAACAACTGGAAAAAGACAAGGAATTGATCCTTACTAAGCACAAAACTTTACCTTTGTAAAAAATTTAATTATGCTGATTCCTGCGCACGTTCGTCAACATTTTGATCAGGTAGTAGCTGCCTTGCAAAAACGCAACCTAGATGCTACACCTCAATTGGAAACGCTTCTTTCCCTAGACGAAGAACGCCGTGCTACACAAGCTGAGCTAGACCAAACCCTAGCCCGTGCCAACAGCATTGCCAAAGAAATTGGACAGTTGTTTAAGCAAGGTGCTGGCGAAGAAGCCGCTGCGAAAAAACAAGAGTCGGCACAACTAAAAGCCGCTTCAAAAGAGCTGCAAACCAAACTTCAAGAGGTGTCAGACCAACTTCAAGAAGTGCTTTATCAATTACCAAATATTCCGCACAAAAGTGTTCCAAAAGGAAACACAGATGAGGATAATGAAGAACTATTCCAAAAAGGAACCATCCCCTCTTTAGATGCAAGTGCACTACCGCATTGGGAATTGGCAAAAAAATACAAGTTGATCGATTTTGAATTGGGCGCAAAAATTACAGGTGCTGGTTTCCCTGTCTACATGGGCAAAGGAGCCAAGTTACAACGCGCGCTTATCAATTACTTTTTAGATTTCAATACAGCTGCTGGCTACAGCGAGGTGCAAGTACCGCACATGGTAAACGAGGCATCGGGGCTTGGAACTGGACAATTACCCGATAAAGAAGGGCAAATGTATCATGTCACAGAGGACGATCTATACCTTATCCCAACTGCGGAAGTACCTGTTACCAACCTGTACCGAGACAGTTTAATTCAAGAAAGTGAATTGCCCGTTCAAGTAACCGCCTATACCCCTTGTTTTCGTCGTGAAGCAGGGAGTTATGGTGCACATGTGCGCGGGCTAAATCGTTTACATCAATTTGATAAAGTTGAAGTGGTACGCATTGAACATCCCGATCGGTCTTACGAAGCTTTGGAAGAAATGGTGGCGCATGTTGGTACTCTTTTGGCATCACTAGACCTGCCTTATCGAGTGCTGAGACTTTGTGGTGGCGACTTAGGCTTCACGGCGGCTCTCACCTATGACTTTGAAGTGTATTCAACTGCGCAAAATCGTTGGCTAGAGGTAAGTTCTGTTTCCAATTTTGAAGCCTTTCAGGCCAATAGATTAAAGTTGCGCTTTAAAGGAAAAGACGGCAAGAAACAACTTGCACACACCCTCAACGGCAGTTCGTTAGCACTGCCCAGAATTGTAGCTGGCTTATTGGAAAATCACCAAAAGCCAGATGGTATTCACATCCCTAAAGCACTTGTGCCATATACAGGTTTTGACATCATCAACTAATATGCAGATTTACAACATCACCTTTATTGTTGAGCCTAATATTGAGCAGGACTGGGCAACGCATGTAGACAAAGAATTGCTGCCTGAAATTGCCAAAAATGTACAACAAATAGACCTGTTGCGAGTGGAGCTTGAAGAAGGCATTGAGCCCATAGAAGGATCTACATTTAGTATGCAATTCTATTGTGCGGAGCACGAACATTTGGCATGGGTCAAACAAATAGGACATCAACTGGTGATGCAAAGATTATATCGTGTCTTTCCTAAAGATTGGGTAGCGTTTGCCAGTCGTTTGGAATTTTTGAAATCCTACTCATGAGTGTACGTCCAAAAAAATACTTGGGACAACACTTTTTGACCGACCTAAATATTGCTCAAAATATTGCCGATTGTCTTTCGGAAAAAGACTATTCAATGGTGCTTGAAATTGGGCCAGGCATGGGCGTGCTTACGCAATATTTGTTGAAAAAGCCGTTTACTACGCACGTTATTGAAATCGACACGGAATCGGTGGACTATCTCAAGAATCACTTTCCAGATTTGGAAAACCGTATTATTGAAGGTGATTTTTTAAAACTAAAATTAGGGGACTTCTTTAAAGAGCAGGTAGCCGTTATTGGAAACTTTCCCTACAACATCTCCAGCCAAATATTATTTCGGGTTATTGAGGAACGCCATCTGGTACCCGAGTTTGCGGGAATGTTTCAAAAAGAAGTAGCGGAGCGCATTTGCGAAAAACCCGGCAGTAAAGCCTATGGGATTTTGTCTGTTTTAGCGCAAGCATTTTACGACTGTGAGTACTTGTTTAACGTTTCGCGTTTTGTGTTTGACCCACCGCCCAAAGTGGCGTCTGGCGTAATTCGTTTAACACGAAAAAAAGATTATTCATTGCCTTGTGACGATGCTTTATTTTTTAGAATTGTCAAAACGGCTTTCCAACAACGACGAAAAACCTTGCGAAATAGCTTAAAATCTTTCGGGCTTTCGGCTAGTTTAAAAGAAGATAGTATCTTTGATGAACGCCCAGAGCGCTTGGGTGTAGCAGAGTTTATACTGTTGACACAAAAAATAGCTGATGACACCCTTTCAACTCAATGATGAAATACTATCGCAATTTAAAAGCGACATTGAGCAGCGCAATGCAACTGCGTTAAAAAAACGCGCAAGCGAATACCACTATGCCGATTTAGCCGAAATTGTTGACGAACTCTCCATTGACGAGGGTATTTACTTGATTAAACTCCTCGACTCCGAAAAAACATCCGATGTACTTACTGAAGTTGATGAAGACATTCGAGATGCCATCCTAGAGTCCCTGTCGGTAAAAGAAATTGCGGAGGAAGTAGAGGAATTGGATACGGACGACGCCGTGGATTTGATCTCAGAATTACCCGAAGAACGCCAAGCAGAGGTGATTGCACAGATTGAAGATGAGGAGCGCGTACAAGACATTCAAGAGCTGCTTACCTATGATGAGGATTCTGCAGGTGGTTTAATGGCAAAAGAACTGGTCAAGGTTAACGAAAATTGGACCGTAACCAAATGTGTACGTGAAATGCGCACCCAAGCAACAGAAGTCAAGCGCGTGCACTCCATTTATGTGGTAGATGATGAAAATACACTCATCGGACGCCTATCGCTCAAAGACTTGCTTACCACAAAAAACAGCGAAAAAATAAAATCGGTATACATTCCAAAAGTAGATTATGTTAACATCAACGAAGCAGGAGAAGAAGTAGCAAAACTCATGGCAAAATATGACTTAGAAGCCGTTCCAGTTGTTGATGATCAAAAAAAATTATTAGGTAGAATTACCATTGATGATATTGTTGACTTTATCAAAGAAGAGGCAGACAAGGACTATCAATTAGCAGCTGGTATTGCTTCTGATGTTGAAGCAGATGACAGTATCGTTGACCTAACCCGAGCACGATTACCGTGGCTTATTTTAGGGCTTTTTGGTGGGCTTGGCAGTGTATTTATTTTAGAAGGTTTTGAACAAGTCATGCAACACCCATCCTATAAAACCCTGTTTTTCTTTACACCCCTTATTGCCGCTATGGCAGGAAACGTGGGAGTGCAATCATCGGCTATTATTGTACAAGGTTTGGCAAACGATATTGTAAAAGGAAGTCTTTTCAACCGTTTGGTTAAAGAGGTAGGGTTAAGCCTTATTAATGGTGTAGCGCTCAGTGCTCTTCTTATCATTTTTGGATATTTCACAGGGCTCGAAACAAATGTTAGTTTCACCATTGCCCTGTCCATGTTGTGCGTCATCGTTGTGTCGGCGCTTGTGGGAACATTTGTCCCTATTATTCTAGATCGAAACAATATTGATCCGGCCATTGCAACAGGGCCCTTTATTACCACAAGCAACGATATTTTTGGCATTTTCCTTTTCTTCTATATCGCCAAAATTATTTTAGGCTTTTAACATGATGCGTATTTTACATGTTGACGAAAACCACCCAACGCTCCTACCACAGTTGGCTGTACTTGGATTTGAAAACACCATAGACACGCACTCATCTAAAGAACAAATTGAGCAAAAAATCACAGCTTTTGTTGGACTCGTTATTCGAAGCAGATTCCCTATTGACAACTCTTTTTTACAAAAAGCCAAGCATCTTAAATTCATTGCTCGTGTGGGTTCTGGTTTGGAAAATATAGATGTTGAAGCGGCCAATAAATTAGGAATAACCATCCTTGCTGCGCCCGAAGGCAACAGTCCTGCTGTAGGCGAACATGCGCTTGGAATGCTGTTGAGTTTATTCAATAAGTTACCACAAGCCCATCAGGAAGTGCAAAAAGGTATTTGGCAACGTGAAGCCAACAGAGGAGAGGAATTAGGGGGAAAAACAGTCGGTATCATTGGCTATGGCCACACGGGAAAACAATTTGCGCGCAAACTAGCAGGCTTTGAAGTAAAGGTTCTATGCCACGATATCCTTGAAAACATGAGCGATCAATATGCCCAACAAGTATCGCTAAAAACAATACAACAACAGGCAGATGTAGTGAGCATACACCTTCCGTTGAATAAAAGCACGTACCATTATGTTGATCAAGCCTTTATTGATAGCATGACGAAACCGTTTTGGCTCATTAATACTGCCCGTGGAAATCAGGTTGTGATCAAGAATCTTGTTAAGGGATTAAAAAACAACAGGATCAAAGGGGTATGTTTGGATGTTTTAGACATCGAAACCAGTGCTTTTGATTTGAACCTTGAGGGGTCTAAGGACTGGAAATACCTAACAGAAAGTCCACGCGTTTTACTATCGCCACATGTGGCAGGATGGACCGTTCAAAGTCATCTTAGGCTTAGTGAGGTCATCATTGAAAAAGTTAAAGCCTTGCTAGATAAAGGTAATTTTTTAAGTTAATTTAACGTAGTCTAAACCTCTACTTGTTCTAATTAGCGTTATTTAGCTTCCTATGAAAAATATCTTAATTCTTTGTACTGGAAATTCGTGTCGCAGTCAAATGGCACATGGTTTTATGCGTTTTTTTGGAGGCCAAAATGTTGCTGTTTATAGTGCTGGTATTGAGACCCATGGGTTAAATCCTCGAGCGGTTAGCACTATGGACGCAGCGGGCATTGATATCAGCGACCATACTTCAAATCACGTAGATGAATATGCAGCTATTGCCTTTGACCATATCATTACGGTATGCGATCACGCACAAGAAAACTGTCCTTATATTCCTAGTGAAAACGCACAGCGATGGCATAAAAATTTCTCAGATCCATCGAAATTAATTTCAGAAGATGAGAATGAAATAAGCGCAGCATTTGCCGCAACTCGGGACGAGATAAAAGCGTATTGCAAAAACTTTGTCAAAACCTATTTGTTAGGATAGGATTGACGTAGCTATTTTAACACCAACTGAAGGGTGGTTTCGGTGCGCTGTTCAAGCACTAATTCGTGAGCCTTTAGTAGTGCTGCTGCTGAATTTTCTTCAAAATGTCGAATGGTGTATAAGTTTACATTAGCGGTGTGTTGTACATCAAAACGTGAGCGCAGCGCCAACAACAATGCATCCATATTACGATACTTATCTTGCACACAAACAGAGAAGCTAATAGCTGAGTTCTGAATAAGATCAACTGCCATTTTATGCTGGTGCAACAGCTTAAAAATTTCACTGATATTGTCTTCCATTACAAATGAAAAATCTCGGGTAGACAGTCTTAAAAGCGACAGTCCTTTTTTGACTATATAGCAAGGTACTTCGGGTTGCATGCGAACGCCTTTTCCAACTTTAGTGCCCGCTTCTTTTGGGTTTAAAAATGACTTCACATAAAGTGGAATTTCTTTACGTTGAAGGGGTTGTAATGTTTTGGGGTGTATAACAGATGCACCATAAAACGCAAGCTCAATGGCTTCCTGATAGGAAATATGATCTAGCAGTTGTGTTTTATCAAATACTCTAGGGTCAGCATTCAACACACCGGGGACGTCTTTCCAAATGGTAACCTCAGTTGCACCCAAACAATAGGCAAAAATGGCTGCAGAATAATCGGATCCTTCCCTACCTAAGGTGGTCGTAAAGTTATTTTCGTCAGAACCTATAAACCCTTGCGTTACCTTTAATACACTTCCTTGGATTTGGTCTTGGATTACGGATTGGGTACGCTCCCAGTCCAACTGAGCACTGCGGTAATAATTATCTGTTTTGATACAGGTTCTGGCATCAACCCACTCAGCAGTCATACCAACGTGGTTTAAGTATGCACAAATGATAGATGTTGATAGCAATTCCCCATAACTTACTACTTGATCGTAGACAAATGCATTGTGTGGAGAGCGGTTATTAGCTAAAAAAGTTTCGCACTGGGCAAAAAGGTTTTGAACACGCTTCGCCACTGGCGTCTGCGAGCCGTCAAAAAGTTCTTCAATAATGTTTTGGTGAAAAACTTCCAAGTCGTGTAAGGCTATTTTGTAGGATGTTGGATCCTCAAAATATCGGGCAACCACGTCTTCAAAGGCATTGGTGGATTTTCCCATTGCCGACACCACAACAACCGTGTTTTCGTGTCCCATTTCCGTCAGTACACGGACTACATTTTTTACTCCTTCGGCATCCTTAACAGATGCTCCTCCAAACTTAAATACGCGCATGTTGTTCTGCTATAAATTTTTGCATGGCCTCACCTGTCATTTGTGTAATGTTCCAACCTGACAGAGTTTTGGCGCCTTGTTTTTCATAAAAATTAATGGCTGATGTGTTCCAGTCCAATACCACCCACTGAATACGACGAACTCCTGAGGCTTCCGCAAAAGAAATAAACTTCTTAAGTAATGCAAACCCGATTCCTTTTCCTCTGTGGGACTCGGTTACAATCAGGTCTTCCAAGTGCCATGACTTGCCTTTCCATGTAGAATAACAGGGATAAAACAACGCTATCCCTACTACCTTCTGATCTAGAGTAGCAACAAAACACCTAAATAAAGGTTTCGTGCCAAAACCATCACGTAAAAGCTCCGCTTCGGTAACTTCAACTGCCTCTGGCTCACGTTCAAACATTGCCAACTCTTGAATGAGTCTAAGAATAGCTGGAACGTCATGGGCTACAGCATCACGAATGACTAGATTTTTCATCGAGCACAAATGTACTAACTCTAACAATAATTGGCGTGGATTTCTCTCACAGCGTTACATCAATTTGTTTAAAAAATAACGTTCATAAAGTGCAACACAAGAAGTACTTTGTACTTTTGCCAAAAAGCTATCGTGAACGAACTTCCAGTTCTTTATCAAAACCATCCGCAATTTCAGGCTGTTTATCAAAGTGCATTGAAGCATAATCGTGTGTTCGCCTCTGGTCTAGTAGGCTCTAAACACAGTTTTTTAGTCAAATCATTATTCGAGCAGCACAACGGCACTTTGGTGTGGGTGCTTACAAACAAAGAAGAGGCTGCTTATTTTTTAAACGATCTGGAAGTGTTACTACCAGAAGCTCCCGTATTTTTTCCTTCAAGTTATAAACGCCCCTACGCTACCGAAGACACGGACAATGCTAACGTGCTTTTACGAGCTGAGGTGCTACAAAAAATCAAAAATAATCCCAAGCAACTGGTCATTACCTATCCCGAAGCGCTTTCAGAGCAAGTGCTAACGCCTAAAGAATTGCAGCGTAAAACTTTAGCCATAAAAAAAGGGGACGAGCTAAGTATCGATTTTGTTAATGAAACCCTGTTTGATTTTGGATTTAAGCGCGTGGATTTTGTGTCAGAGCCTGGAGAGTTTGCTGTTCGAGGAGGTATTCTTGATGTGCATTCGTACAGTCATGATGAGCCATTTCGCATTGAATTTTTTGGGGACGAAATTGATACCATACGCAGTTTTGACATAACCAGTCAACGCTCCACACAAGCACTAGAAACCATACAGGTTCTTGCCAATATTGAACAAAAAGAAGTTGATGAAGAGCGCCAATCGTTATTATCTTTTATTTCGGAAAATAGTGTTGTTTGTGTTCAAAATGCAACTGTTATAACCGCTTCGTTAGAGAAGCTTTTTGCATATGCTGAAACATCATATGCCAATCTTTCGGGTGAAATTAAGCGATTAGAGCCCCATGCTCTTTTTGTAGACGGAACCCTCTTTCATCACGATTTGGGCAGCCATAAACAAGTGCATTTTACTACTGAAATTAAAGAAAACAATATTGTTTTTAACTGCCAACCTCAACCCTACTTTCAACGCAAATTTGATTGGTTTGTTGAACACCTTAACGAAAATGCTGAAAATCAGCGTACAAATCATATATTTTGCGCTTCGGAAGCGCAAAAAAAGCGCTTGGTGCAAATTGTTGAGGAACTTGCTCCCGAAACTTCTTTTTACTGCTGGGTGGCACCGCTCTACCAAGGTTTTATAGATGAAGACGAAAACATCATTTGCTATACCGACCATCAACTGTTTGAACGCTATCACAGATTTAGGTTAAAAAATGGCTATGCCAAAAAGCAAGCCTTATCGTTAAAAGCATTGACACAACTTGAAATTGGTGATTATGTTACGCATATTGATCATGGTATTGGAACTTTTGGTGGTTTGCAACGCATTGATGTAGAAGGCAAAACACAAGATGCCATTAAACTTTTTTATGGCGATCGAGACATCTTGTATGTAAGCATACACTCGCTTCATAAAATATCAAAATACAACGGTAAAGATGGCGCTGCACCCAAGGTGTACAAACTTGGTTCAAGCGCATGGAAAAAAATCAAGCAAAAGACCAAAAAACGGGTTAAAGAAATAGCGTTTAACTTGATAAATGTTTATGCCAAAAGACGTTTAAACAAAGGGTTTTCTTGTGAAGCCGACACCTATTTGCAACACGAACTTGAAGCCTCTTTTTTGTTTGAAGATACTCCAGACCAGCGCACTGCAACCGAAGCTGTCAAACAAGACATGGAAGATCAAAAACCCATGGACAGATTGGTTTGTGGCGATGTAGGTTTTGGTAAAACAGAAGTAGCCATTCGTGCTGCATTTAAGGCTGTTGACAATGGTAAGCAAGTAGCGGTTTTGGTGCCCACAACAATTCTTGCTTTTCAGCACTACAACACTTTTGTTAAACGACTCAAAGACTTCCCTGTAACTGTAGATTACCTCAACAGGTTTAGATCAACAAAACAAAAAAAAGAGGTCCTAGAAGGAGTCTCCAATGGTGCTGTTGATATTGTCATTGGCACCCATCAGTTGGTTGGAAAATCGGTTGCATTTAAAGACTTAGGGCTGCTAATCGTAGATGAAGAACAAAAATTTGGGGTTGGGGTAAAAGAAAAATTACGTTCGCTCAAAGAGCACGTAGATGTCCTTACCCTAACGGCAACCCCTATCCCTAGAACGCTGCAATTTAGCCTAATGGCAGCACGAGATTTATCGGTCATCAATACGCCTCCTCCTAATCGCCACCCTATTGAAAGTCAGGTGATGTCGTGGAACGAAGAACAGATTCGTGATGGTATTATATATGAACTCCAAAGAGGAGGTCAAGTATTTTTTGTTCATAATCGTATTGATAACATAAAAGAAGTTTCGGGAGCCTTGCAACGTCTTGTTCCAGATGCGCGGATTGCTACTGCACATGGTCAGTTGGCTGGCAATACACTAGAACGATTAATGCTCGGATTTATAGACGGGCAATTTGATATTTTGGTAGCAACAACCATTATTGAAAGTGGTCTAGATGTGTCCAATGCGAATACCATATTCATTAACAACGCCAACCATTTTGGATTAAGTGATTTACACCAAATGCGCGGACGTGTGGGACGCAGCAATAAAAAAGCGTTTTGTTATTTTATAACTCCTCCTTTTTCAGTGCTTACAGCAGATGCACGAAAACGCATGGAAGCTATAAGTCAATATACTGCCTTGGGCTCAGGCTTTCAAATTGCCATGAAAGATTTAGAGATCAGAGGGGCAGGGGATCTTCTGGGTGGTGAACAAAGTGGTTTTATCAATGATATTGGATTTGAAACCTATCAAAAAATATTAAAAAGTGCTATTGAAGAACTCCAACAAAATGAATTTAAAGCACTTTATCCCGATCAAAAACCTGTTCCAAAAGAATTGGTCTTGGATACTGACTTTGAAGTCTTTTTTCCTACAGATTACATCAATAACGTCAAAGAACGGATGGTGCAATACCAAGAGTTAGCTGCGCTGAAAACGGAAGAAGAACTCATAGCGTTTGGTACCGCCCTCGAAGATAGGTTTGGTGCCTTGCCAGAACCTACACTTGATCTTTTTGAAAGCGTAAGACTCAAGTGGCTAGGAGTTGCACTAGGATTCGAGAAAATAGTCTTGAAAAAACAGAAATGCATTTGCACCTTCCATGCCGATCCTGAAAGTGATTTCTATCAAACAAAAGCGTTTCAGTTTATGCTAAGCAAGATGGGAAGCTTGGGTAAAGCACAACTCAAAGAAAAAACAACAAAAGACAGGCGTAAACTCGTATTGGTAATTGCCGAAGTGAATACCATAAAGAAAGCGATTGATCTGTTAAAAAAACTTCAACAGCCTACAGTTGTTTAAGGTCTTTAATTACCCGAAATGCCTTATCAACTTGATCGTCGTTAACCAAAATAGTAAACTCGTTAGAGGTTGATATTACCTCACAAATATTGATTCCTTCCCACGAAAGGCGTTGGAAAACAAAGTAATATATCCCAGGGATAGCTACATTTTCAACAGGTAATTTTAATGTTATAGAAGACAGGTTTTCTTCCCGGTGCAAACAAAGTTCTTGTGCAAGATACGTATCTACCATGGGAGCTAAATGTTGGCTTACCACAATATTGCACTCATGAACGCCCCTAGAAGACGTGTAAAAATTTTCACTCGACAGTTGAAGTTGAGAAAGTAATTTTGCTTGTGCAGCAAGTAAGGTATCCGAGGCTTTAAAATTATAATCAATTAGAGCAGAACGCACGGTTATATCGCCAATATTCTTTAGGGTTTTAATGATTTTATGTGAATGACGAAATTCTAAATCTGTGGATAATCGCTTTAGGGCCATTACGATGGCTCCTGTACGGACAGGTTTTTGCGTTTGTGCTTGTACATCTTCTTGCATCATACGAGAAAGCGATGTTAAGTTGATAATTCCTTGGGTAAGCGCACTAATTAAAAAGGGTTTTGACTTAATATAGGCCTCCACAGCAGATGCAATCGTCTTCATGTGTGTTTAATTATTTCACAAAAATATAAATAATAAAACAAACTGTTATAATTATAACAATCTAAACAAAATAAAACGCCTGTTTGGTATGCGTAAGCGCATGGATAGGTGGCTGTCCTACAATACTAATAATATCAAAACGGGTTTCTCCTTGCCAGTTCAATTTTTGCACATAAAAATCGGCTGCACGTGCCAATAACTTGCGCTTCTTGGGAGTGACAAACGTTTCTGGAGCGCCATAAATAGCTGACTTTCGCCATTTAACTTCAATTATGGCCAACACATCGTCTTTAGAAGCAATAATATCAATCTCGGCTTTTTGGTAGTAAAAGTTACGTTTCAAAATAGTGTAGCCCTGTTCTTGTAAATAAGCACAAGCCATATTTTCGCCTTGCTTCCCTTTGTCAACAGTATTCATAGGATTAAGGATTTGAGAAGTTTAAAGATAATGAACTCATGCAAGTTAGGGTATAAAATCCCTATTTTTGTGCACATAAATTTATTATGAGTAAACGCTACACCATTACCGCTGCCCTACCCTATACCAATGGCCCCATTCATATTGGCCATATGGCTGGCGTTTATGTTCCTGCTGACATCTATGCGCGCTACTTGCGCTTGCGCGGAAAAGAGGTACTGTTTATTTGTGGTAGTGATGAACATGGCGTTGCCATTTCAATGAAGGCTAAAAAGGAAGGCATAACCCCTAAACAAGTTATTGATAAATACCACAACATCATCCATAATGCATTTAACGATTTTGGTATTACTTTCGATTACTACGGCAGAACATCAAGTGAAGTGCATCACAAAACAGCACAGGCATTTTTTAAAACCATTCACGAGCAAGATGGTTTTGAAACCCAAACCACCGAACAACTTTATGATGCTAAAGAAGATCAATTTTTGGCTGACCGCTATGTTGTAGGTACTTGTCCAAAATGTAGCCATGATGAAGCTTATGGAGATCAATGTGAAGCATGTGGAAGCTCATTAAACGCAACCGATCTGATACATCCTAAATCTGCACTTTCTGGAGAAACACCAAGCTTAAAAACAACAACACATTGGTACTTACCGCTAAATAGATATGAAACCTTTTTAAGGTCGTGGATTTTAGAAGGGCATCAAAATGACTGGAAACCAAATGTTTTGGGACAAGTAAAATCGTGGCTTGACGATGGATTGCGCCCAAGAGCAGTAACCCGTGATTTGTCGTGGGGAATTCCCGTGCCTGTTGAAGGCGGCGAAAATAAGGTGCTCTATGTTTGGTTCGACGCACCTATTGGCTACATTTCGGCCACAAAAGAATGGGCGGCCAAAGAAGGAAAAGATTGGAAATCCTTTTGGCAAGATGAGCAGACAGAATTAGTGCATTTTATTGGAAAAGACAACATCGTATTTCACTGCATTATTTTTCCTGCGGTGCTTAAAGCCATGGGGAATTATGTACTGCCCAAAAATGTACCTGCCAACGAATTTTTGAATTTAGAAGGTCAGAAATTATCAACTTCTAAGAATTGGGCTGTTTGGCTACACGAATACCTTGACGACTTTCCAGAAAAGCAAGATGTGCTTCGTTATGTATTAACAGCAAATGCGCCCGAAACAAAAGATAATGACTTTACCTGGAATGACTTTCAACACCGAAATAACAGTGAGCTTGTTGCCATTTTTGGAAACTTTGTAAATCGGGTCGTGGTGCTTATGCGAAAGTATTACGACAACGTTGTTCCACAACCCAATGCGTTGACAGAAACAGATGAAGAAACCTTACAAACGCTAAAAGATGCACCTGAAAAAATTGCTGCTTTAATTGAGCAATACAAATTTAGAGCTGCAAGTCAAGAAATGATGCAGCTTGCGCGTGTCGGAAATAAATATTTAGCAGACGAAGAGCCATGGAAGTTGAATAAAACAAATCCTGAGCGTGTAGCTACCATCATGAATGTTGCCACGCAAGTGGTTGCTGGATTAGCAATTCTGTCGGAGCCTTTTTTACCCAATGCCTCCAAAAAACTACGCAATATGCTGCTGCTAGATACATCTTTGGGTTGGGAATCCGTTGTGAATGAAGTGCTTGTCAAACCAGCGCATGAGCTTGGTGAGGCACAGCTGTTGTTTGAAAAAATTGAAGATGAGGCAATTGCTTTTCAGCAACAAAAATTAGCTGGCACAAGCTAACAAACCTTATTTTTTTGAATTCAAATAAAATTAGGTACTTTTACAGCACCTAAATTTTATTACTATGATCTCATTTCCCACCTACAAAAAGCTTTTTGCTTTTGGTACTGCGCTAATCATTATTACCGTTCCATTTCTTTATTTTCATAACGTTGATACTGAAACATTTTTTAAACTTATACTAGTCCTAAACCTAGATATTGGTATTGCTGCAACGCTAAACTTTTTAGGCATTCTTTTGGTTTTAACGTCCTTTTTTTTACGTAAAGTAACAATCCGCTAAGACGTATCTTAGCGGCAATGATTCGCATTGCACATCATCCCATTTACGCACACCCACTACCAGAAGGGCATCGCTTTCCAATGGCTAAGTATGAATTATTACCGCAACAGCTAATACTTGAGGGGACATGCAGCAGTGACCAGTTTTTTGCACCCAGCCGCATCAACGACAGCCATATTCTACGCACGCATTGTGCTGCTTATTACCAAAATCTAGTAACGTTAAACCTATCAAAGAAAGAAGCACGACGTATTGGATTTCCACTGTCAAAGGAACTTATAGATCGAGAATGTGTTATTGCACAAGGCACACTGGACGGTTGTGATTTTGCGCTAGAAAATGGTATTGCATTTAATATCGCAGGTGGTACGCACCACGCTTTTTATGATAAAGCAGAGGCATTTTGTTTATTGAATGACCAAGCAATTGGAGCAGACTACTTGTTACATCATCAAAAAGTAACCAAAGTGCTCATCGTTGACCTAGATGTTCATCAAGGAAACGGAACAGCAGCTATTTTTCAAAACAACCCAAACGTATTTACTTTTTCCATGCATGGCAAAGGAAACTACCCGTTCCAAAAAGAAAAAAGTGATTTAGATATCCCATTAGCAGACAACACATCAGACGCCGTTTATTTAGAAACGCTGCATCATGAATTAACGCATCTTTTGAAAACAGTACAACCCGACTTTGTGTTTTATCTTTCTGGAGTGGATGTTTTGGAACATGATAAACTGGGACGATTATCACTAACAATAGAAGGTGCCAAAAAAAGAGATGCGTTGGTGTTCTCACATTGCTATGAGCGTAACATTCCCGTGCAATGTAGTATGGGTGGTGGCTATGCGCCTGATGTGAACATCATCGTTGAGGCGCACGCCAACACCTATCGCGTAGCAACAGAAATTTACGACTAATTACAACAACTGCATTTCGTCTAAATGAATTTCGGCTGTACGCCGCTTCTCGCCCAGCTTCGTTTCGTATTCACGGTATTCCAGATGTCCTCTGCAAGCAACGTGACTTCCTTTTTTAAGATGTTCTAAGCATATTTCTGCCAACTTGTTCCAAGCAACAATTCGATGCCATTGAGTTTTCTCAATTTTCTCACCGTCTTTATTTTTAAATCGATGATTGGTTGCTAAGGAAAAGGTAGCTAACTTTTTGTCAGAATCTAATTTTACTTCTTCAGGCTTGTCGCCTAAGTGACCAATTAGCATAACACTGTTCTGAAGAGTACTCATGATAAGGGGATTTTAAAGATTAATAATTTACTATCGCCAGCGCTGACTGCGTAACAACAACGCTGCTTTTACAACATCTTGCCTACTAATTTGCCCTACTAATCTACCCTGTTCTAAAACGGGAAGTCTTCGCCGGTTGGTTTTGTGAAACAAAGTAGCGGCATCAAAAATCGTTTTATCTGACGTAATTGTGTCTACTTCAACAGTCATATTGTCTTTCACCTTACGGTCAAAAAAAGGCTGGTTGAAGTACTTACTTTCAGAAAGATGCTTGATGCAATCTGCCTCGGAAACAATACCAACAAGTCTTGACAAGTCATCGACCACGGGACCTCCCGAAATCTTGTTGCGAATTAATATGCGCATAACTTCCAAAATGGATTGCTCAGTAGAAAACGTAATCAAATTGCGTGTCATATAATCCTTCACCAATAGCGATTTTCTTCGCTTGGTAACGAGTTTTTGACGCGCCGCTTGAAAACTTTTTATAGGCATGTTGATGTTTTGTTGAACAAAAGATAGTAAAAAAAATTTAAATCAAAATAGTATGCGTAAAAAAGATACATTTATAGACATGAAAAACGTTGCTATATTGGGATGTGGTTGGGTAGGCAAAGCACTTGCCACAACACTACTTACGCAGGGGTGTAACGTTCGTGGAAGTACTACGTGTCAACAGAACCTTAGCGTGCTGCGTAACATGGGCATTGAACCTTTTCTTATTACGATTGAGAACGAAGGAATTCAGGGAGAGATACGTGCTTTTTTAAACGATATTGATGTACTCGTTATTGCTTTTCCGCCTGGGCGAAGGGTTAACCCAAATGCTGATTATGCCCTACGTATAACACATCTTATTGCTTCAATGAAGCGTCATGCTTCATGTAACGTATTACTCCTTAGCAGTATTGGTGTATTTGGTGCATCTCAAGGAGAAGTAAACGAAGGTACAGTACCCGTTCCTGAAACGGCTGTTGGCGCACAACTCCTACAAGCGGAAAAAGCCATTCAAGCCATTGCCAACAGTACCATTGTACGCTTGGGGGGTCTTGTTGGGCCCAACCGGCATCCTGTTAAGCAGCTAGCAGGCAAAACAGAACTTCCTGCGCCAAAAGCACCCACTAATTTGGTACATCAACATGACGTGATCCATTTTTTAATGGCGTTATTTCGTGAAGCGCATTGGGGAAAAATATTTCATTGTGTTAGTCCTAAACATCACGAAAGGGATGCGTTTTACAGCGAAGAATGCCGCATTAAAAATTTGCCGTTACCAACATTTTCAGTAGCTTCAAGCAATCGAAATAAAAAGGTTTTAGACACCTTAAGTGCCCCGCTATTCGGATTTAAGTACCAATTCGTCAACTGCAGTATTCGGGAGTGTTGATGTATTCACTTCATTAAGCAACGCAGCAAAAACATTCCAACTCTCCATCATTTGATTTATAGCAGTACTGCGTTTTATGAGCACGTCATGGTCAAAACGTTGATCTGCTGCTAAGCTAACATGGGTTAAAAAGACAGTAAACCGCGAACGAATAGGATTGGCATTCCAAGTTTCAGGCCATTCAGCTGTATGCATCTTTATGGTTTCTTCCTTTATGTTTTTTAAGGTAATCGCACGTTGTTCCGCAGGAATTTCGCGCAAAGACTCCATTAATGCAATCAAGCTAGACCACTCCAAATCCTCATTTGCAGGTGGTATGTTAAGGGGTACTTTTGTGATAAGCGTATCGGCAACAGCTTGAACCTTTTCAACAGGGGCTTGCTGTTTTGGCGTACATGCAACTAACGTGATCAACAAAATAAAATAAAAAAACCGCATGGTCAAAGATACGTTTCTTCAGCTTTGCTCAAAAGACTATTCATAAGTAAGGCCACTTCCCATTGGGAAAAGGATTCCTTCCCCCTCGGGGGTCAATGCCCAATCAAAACTAAGCGTTGCTTTTGGCGCTACATCACCAAAAAGTACATCGGCCAAACCCTCAGCTGCCATACCTGGCAAAAAAGACGCAACAAAAGCATTCCACTTCGGCAGTTCCATATGAACCATCAGCGGACGACCAGAAAGGAGCAATACAACAACAGGGTTCTTGGTAGCGTAAACGCGTTTAAGTATTTCTAAATCAGCCTTGTTAAGTTGTATGTCGGCATCGTCACCAAATCCTTCTGCATAAGGATATTCACCAATTACGGCCAACACCACATCACCTTCCGGAATTGTTGTTGCGTTGGGGCTGTACGAAATGTTGGCATTTGGTGCTATTTGCGACAAGCCTTCCAGAACGGTAGTGCCATTGGGTTGCAACACGCGGTTTGCCATAAAGCCTGAAAAATCTGCTCTGGTTACTGTTCCAGAATTGTCCAAATCAATTTCATTAAAATGGCGCTTCCAACTAGCGTTATCAAATTTATTTTCATAAATCTTAATCAACTGATTATTGTACTCCTCATGGGTTAATAATCCGTTTGTGTCGTAGTCTAAAAAATCAAAATCAGGCGTAAAAAAGCCTTGCCATTCGGTAGTCCACCCTCCGTTTTGCACACCCAGATTGTGAGCACCTGACCCAACCACTGTAATAGAAGCGGTTTTATTTAGCGGTAAAATAGCTTCGTTTTTGAGTAACACAGCCGACTTTTGCACTGCCTCACGTGCCAATGAACGGTGTGATGCCCCACCAATTTTATCTAAGTGCGATGCGTCTTTATAGGGATTATCAAACAAGCCCATTTCCATTTTAACCTTTAAGATTCTTCTAACAGCATCGTTGATGCGTTGTGGTGAAACACTTCCTTCATGAACAGCTTCCATCAAATATTGAATGAACAACTTGTAGTGCTTTTGCTGTTGCCCTTCCATAAAGCCTGGCACCATAACCATATCAATACCCGCATTAATTCCGTTAATAACATCAGACTTATAATCGCCCGGTATTTCGTCAATACCTGCCCAATCTGAAACAACAAAACCTTCAAATTCAAGCTCGTCTTTTAAGAGTTCTGTCAAAATATATTTACTGCCATGACACTTTTCGCCACGAACGCTGTTAAAGCTTGCCATAATGGTTTTCACACCTGCTGCAATGGCTGTTTTATAAGGAGGTAAGTATCGTTCTCGTAATGCTTTATCATCCAATGGCACATCACCGCGATCAATGTAATAAGTATGGACACCGTCTGTCCGTGTTCCAGTACCCCAAGCGGTTGCTCCATCTCCAATAAAATGCTTTGCGCAGGCCGCAACTTGTTTATGCTCCACTTCATCTAATCGGTCTTGATAGCCCGTTACAGCTGCTTTAGTCAAGCCATTTACAAGTTGTGTTGACTGCCCAAAACCTTCATAAAAACGACCCCATCTAGGGTCCTGAGGAATCGTAATACAAGGGGAAAACGTCCAGTGAATCCCTGTGGCAGCTACCTCAACAGCAGTCGCTTTATTAACACGGTAAACCAAATCAGCATCATTGGCAGCACCAAGCGCAAGGTTGTGAGGAAACACGGTTGCACCCAAAACATTATTATGTCCATGAACAGCATCAATACCATAAATCAGCGGAATCGATAAACGGTCACTCATGGCCATTTTTTGATAACCGTTAACCATATCCAACCATCCTTGAGGTGTATTGGTTGGTGGTACTGATCCGCCACCACTCAAAACAGAGCCTATGTGGTATGTTCTAATATCTTCCTGACTGTCAAGCAAACGCATATCTACTTGCGTCATTTGGCCTACTTTTTCAGCTAGGGTCATCTGATTCAAAAGACTGTTGACCCTACTCGCAATTTCTTGTTGATTGCTACTGGAATTACAAGCACTTACAATAAGGCTAGCGAATGTGACTAAAAAAAGATATCTTGGTTTCATTGGATTGCGTATATATAGATAACGTTAATACTTCCGCTTTTCATTTTTGTCCCAAAGCCCCCAATAAGCACCTACTTCGCCTTCAGGTCCTACTTTCCAAGATTCATCAAAAGATGAAAAATAAAAGGATTCTATATTGTGGCGTTTGGTCCACTCTTGCGTATTGATGAAGTACTGCATGGCGGCGTCTTCGGCGGGAACGGCTCCTTTTAATGCTTTACCTTGACTGGGCCAGCCCGTTTCGGTAATAATTACTTTCTTGCCTTTGGCTGCTGCTAATGCCTGTTCGTACATCTGTTGCATGTGTCCTAACGAATATTCTATCGGGCAGCCTTCCCAGAACGGATAGCAGTTTGCCAAGATGACATCGGAATGCGCTACAAGCTCAGGATGTGATGAAAATTCATAATACGCATCTACATAACCCATAGGGATATGAGCAGGTATTGCTTTTCGTACTTGTTTCATATAGTCCAACAATTCATCTAGTGATAAGTCATTTCGATAAAGCACTTCGTTTCCAACAGCAGCAATGTCTACATAACCATCATTAGCAAGCTCAATTAGATTGTTGATTTCTTGGTCGTTTTTATCCTTGTCGGCACTTAGCCAAGCGCCTACCATGGTTTTAATGCCGTGCTTGTTAGCTATCTTTGGAATGTGCTCATTCCCTTCAATACAAGAAAAAGAGCGAATCCACTTGGTATAGGGTTTTAAAATCTTAACGCGACGCTCCACTTGTGCTGCTGTAATGGTATCGCCAGGTGCTTGACCATCTTCGTACATACTGAAGCATATACCATGCATCCCCGATTGCAACGTCTTACGCCATAACTTAATACGCTCGTTTTCGTTAAACGGCTCAAACGTTGTGTCTTCCTCTGGGCGTATTACAGCTTCATTAACGTGAAATAACCTGCCTTCTCTATATGACATTTATGATTTATTTTTTTTGCGTTCAGCCAATGCCTTTGATATTTCGGCGGCTTTTTCTTCTGTTATATTATAGTTTCTCATGATTAGAACAGCGCCAATTACACCTGCAATCGGAAGGAGGGTGTAAAACATACGCATTCCCGTTATGGCAGATGCTGTGACATTTTCAGCATCGAAGCCAACTACCCATAGAATCACACCACCCAAAAGAGCCGCAATTCCAAAACCGAGTTTAACCATCCACCAATATACAGCACCCAACACACCTTCGCGTCTTTTGCCTGTTTCCAATTCGTCCAAATCACAAACGTCTGCTGTCATGCTCATCATGATTGTAAACAAACTTCCGATCCCAAACGAATGGAAAGGCAATGCATATAAAAATAAGTATGGTTTTCCAGGTATAAATAAAAACCAAAACATCACGTAGCCGATAATTGAAATGAGTTGTGAAAGAATAAACGCTTTTTTCTTGCCTATTTTTTTGGAGATAATTGCCGTAGCGGGAATTACTAAGAATGAGGTAATGAGAGCACCAATAGACCCGTGCATGGCGGGCCAATGTCCAGCACTAGCAGGATCACTATTAAACAAATGATGCACAATAATCAAAAACGTTAACGGAGCAATAACATTGAACGAGTTAAAAATAAGGAAGGTAGCAACTGCAATTTTTCTAAACTGCTTGATTTTAAAAGCCTCTAAGGCAGATGAAAAAATATTATTGATGCTCTTTAAAATATAATTGGCCTTGACGGGTAAAAAATCGGTGCGGTCTAATGTGGATTTACTTTTGATAAACAATGCCGGTATAAGGGCGAAAATTGTACAGGGAATGGCCACCCAAACAGATAAATCTCGAACACCCTGACCTGCTCCTTCTGGGAACCAACTGGGGTCGTAAAGAATAACCCAAAACCATGGGGCAATAACCCAAGCCCATTGTCCAATAAATTGGGCAATAGCCATGATTTGGGTACGCTCATGAAAATCATCACTTATTTCATAGCCCATTGCTACATAAGGAACGCTAAAAATGGTTAAGCCTAAGTAAAAAACCAATGACCAAGAAAAGAAATAAATGAAGTTATAGAAAACACCGTCATCCTCATAAAGTTGCCACATAGCAATGTAAGCAATGCCCATGATGATCCCCCCAATAAAAACATACTGACGCCTTCTTCCCCATTTAGATTTGGTGTTATCGGATATAAAACCCATAATAGGGTCGGTAATGGCATCAAAAATTCGTGGTGCAAATTGAATGATTCCCCATAAAAGAGCGGCAAAGCCTAAATCTTGCACCAGCACAATGATAAAAACCCCCAAAGCAGCTGGAAACATTTGGTTTGCTAACATTCCAAAGCCAAAAGCAATCTTTTGACTCATCGGAACTTTTCTTGTTGAACTTGATAACATGATCGTTGTTTATTTTATTAGTATCGTCTGTATAGCCTGCGGGCTTATGGATATGCTTTGGGATATTGTCCCAGCATCCAGTTTAAAGTTTCGTTGTTCTTTTCCTTCGTTAAAGACCACAACAGCAATGGTACCATCGGGATTTTCAGCTGCGGCTACCATTAAGGCTTCGTCTGTATGTTGTGTTTCAATAATCTTTGCTCCTGGGCGTATGAATTTGCTAAAATGCGCCATGATATAATACAACGGAGTGAAATAAACCTCGTCTTCCTGAGGGTTTACAATTACGGGAGCTATACACCAGTTATTTGCCCAGTTGGGGCCGCCTTTAGTGTCTAGCACCATGTTCCAATCAACCCAGCCGTCAACCCAATTGTTTAAACAACCTATGATGTCTCGAGCGTACCGATTTGCAGGTGCATACTTAGGGTGCAAATACTTTTTGGAAGCCTCACGCCAGTCGTAGCCCCAGTCAGTAGCTTCCTTTTTCCAGTACCACTTATCGTCTTTCCAAACTGGAACCTCTGCGTCAATACACGCCTCTGTTTGGATTAAGAATTTTTCGGGTGCCTTTTGGTGCGCATATTGAAGTTCTTCTGGGAAATAATCATAGGTGCTTTCGTACCAGTGCACAGCAGTACCACCGTAATATTTAGATGAGGCTTCATCTTTAAACATCACATCTACCCATTCTTTTAATCCCTCACGGTTCTGATCATAGCCCAAAATCACAAGGTCTCCTTTCCCGTCTGCTTCAAGTTTTGGCCCTAAATAATGCCGTACAAAGTGCGTCATTTCTTCGGGTGAATAATGCATGCTTTCCCAGTTTTCACCATTACCATGTGGTTCATTTTCAACTGTAAATCCCCAAATATTTATTCCTTCAGCCTTATAAGCGTCTACATACTTTGAAAAGAACAGTGCCCAGGTATCGTAATATTTTGGTAAAAGCTTTCCCCCAACCCAACTGTTATTGTCTTTCATCCATGGAGCAGCCGTCCAAGGAGAAGCGAAAAGTCTAAATCCATCTTCTGAAATTGCCATTGCATCTTTTATCATGGGGATTAGATCGTCCCTGTCTTCATCAACAGAAAAATGTTCAAGTTCTGTGTCACCCGCAACAGGCGAATAAGCATAATTATTTCGTGAAAAATCACAAGAATTCATGTGTGTACGTGTCAAGGAATAGTTTGCGCCTTCTCTTGAGAAATACGCCTTCAAAATAAGGTTGCGTTTTTCGCTACTAAGTTGGTTTAGTAAGTATGCTGATGATTCGGTAAAAGCGCCTCCAAATCCTGTGATTGTTTGCAGCTCGGTTTCGGAGTTAACTTTTATGCTAGAAGGGTTTTCAGCTTGTTGAAAATTGGTTATTTGCGTGAGTTGATTCCCGCTCTCAGAAGTTTCATAAACTTCTAAGTCTTGATTTTTTCTTGTACATGAACTAAGCATAGCTATACTCATAAGGATTAAAAAAGGGGTTGTTTTCATGTTGGTTTATTTCAGATTAGGTTCTAGAGCAATAGGAGGCAATACCGAAATCAATAGGTTTTCTGTACTTCCTTTAAATGTTTTTTCAATAGGTTTTCCATTGCGTGTTAGGCCTTCAAATGTTCCGTTGTCAGCGGCCTCCCAAAGAGCGTATTTAGCTTTTCCGTCTACTTTAAAAAGTCCAAAATGATTCTCAGAACCTTTGGGATTGTAAGCGTCTTTCCACGGTTCATCAAAGGCTTCAAAGTAAAAACACGACACACCGTTTTGGTGTGCCCATGCACGCATATGTTTATAATATAATGCTTGTTTGTATTCATCGGCTGCATGTGAACCTTTTCTGCCATAAAAACCTTTTGACACAGTTGCCCAACCCGTTTCGCCAATGTGAATGGGTTTTTTAATGCCCAAGCTTTCAACATACTTCTTCACATTATTAAACTGATTAACTGCATAGTCCAAAGAACGAAGCATGGCTGCATCAATACGCTCTTGAAGGGTCAGTGTGTTTACATGCATTTCATTACCATGCCAAAAGCTTGGATTGTAATGGGTATCGTGGAATGGATACGTATGAACCGAAATATAGTCTACGGCAGCGATAAGCTTTTCTAAATCTTCGCTATGGTATTCGGCACCACCACCGCCCCAAGAAGCAAAATTATCAGAACTGGTAATCCAAAGTGATTTGGGAAGCGCACCTTCCTTTTTAAGCTCCTGCAAATGTGTTACCCACTTCAATATAACACTCGGTTGCACATAGTAATCCGTAGCCCACTTTACCATGGCTTCGTTTCCAACAGCAATGATTTTTACAATATCTGGATAGGCATTGGCCAACGTTACTGCAGTTTGTATCTCAACTTCGTTGCGTTCGCTTTCGGCATAATGGTTTCTTACCTTATCCGTCCAGGCATTTAAGCAATCAATCCAAGCACCAAGCATCACATACATTTCAAAATCGGCGTTTTCTTTTTTGAGAGCAGCTATGGCTTTAAGTATATTCTTTGCTTGCGGCAAATGCACATTGTACGTACGAATAACTCGAATTCCCATGGCGTGCAGTATTTTCATATCATCTTTTAGCTCAGCCATTGTAGGCTGCACGTCACGAGTCGTTTTTCGATACCCTCCATAAGAAATCGCTGGGTAATTGGAATTACCAAGTATTTCAGCAGCAGTTGTGTTAACGTTATTCATATTAGCGTTCGGCGTTTTACAAGCACTTACAAACATGACTATGAAAAAAGCACAAATTCGAAAAGCTCTCATAATTCATATAAAGGCAATGCCTCGTTTTTAGTTCATTGTTGTTCGTTATTCTTTCAAAGTCAAAACCACTATTTTGTTGATGGTGTTTGTTCGTTGAAAGATTTGTTGCGTCGTACTATCGTCTAGATAATGACCTGAAAACAACTTTGTTTCCCCAGACTGTAATACCACTTCAATAGCTTCTTCAGTTGATTTTTTATAAATGATAGGCACTTGACAGTAGGTAAACGCCAAGGAATCTTTTTCTAAATCAATTGTGCAAGACTCTTTAGCAATGTTTTGATAACGAAACACTTTTGGTTCTGTCAAAAACTCTTCACTGCGAAGCATGGTAGGATCAAAGCCTAGTATTCCGTTTTTAACACGAACCCCTAGTTCTCCAAAACGACTTATGATATCCTCTTTTACCTGTCCCGTCATACCGGGTTGTTGCGCGCCTTTGCCCGCAGGTGTATGTGAGTACGGATCTGTTGGGAAAGCACCATATAATTCTGGAGATTTATGAGCTCCAATTCCTGCATTGATTTCAAAATAATGATCAAATAGTCTCCCTATCCGTTCGGGACTTTCTTGTTGGTCTATGGCTTTTTTTGTGATTTCACACACAGCCAATAATAGTTTAGATACCATGTGCCAATAGATTGAACCCAAGCCTTCATATCCAAAAAATGTTCCCGAACGCCCTGTAAAGGATTTGTGATCAAAAACGTCTTCAAAAACGTGTTCGATATATGCTTGTTCTTTGGCCACCATACTTTTATACTGGCTAGGTAATGCCGCAAGGGCATCTTTAAGGCTATTTACGTTATTGAAATTCCCGTTAAAGTGATATGCTCCTGAAATATCTTGCGACAATATCTGAGTGTTAGCATCTGCAACGAGCTGTTGTAACACTTTAGAAGTCAACACTTTATCCTTTGGAATAGTATTCTTATCCACAAACCTAGGAAGGTCTTTATTCGGGTACAACATGTAACTGTATTGATCTTTTCGGAACAGACTACTACTTTTTAGACTATCTAAAACCGACAAGCTTTCTTCTGTAGTAAGGTGTCCAGAGCTCAAAACAGCAACTTGACCTTCAAGCATTTCGGACAAATAAGAAATTTCAACTTCGTTATCTCCTTTTAATGTCATCAAATTATACGCATGATACATGCCATCTTTGCGTTTATTTGCCGCTATGGAGTGCTCTAAAAAGGAAGCTGCTATCTTCAAAAATGACAACAACATCCCTTTTGTTATTGGTGTTTTGTCTCCAGAAAAGCGCTCGTCATAGATGGTAGTTCTATACAAGCTCCCCGCCTCGCCCAAAGCATCCATAAGTGTCTTGCGTTGCGCATCAGAAAAGTTGCCTTCCAATAGCGCTTTGTGTTGTTCAAATGCATCGTTAATTTGAACGAAAAACAAATGCAATTCTTTTGAAATAGACACCTCAACATCATCTGATTTTTCAATAACGGTTTCAAAGAAACGCAAGAAACGTCTTAGATAATATAAGGTTACCATAGAAACACCGTTACCTACTAAAGCGTTATTGGCATCGTTCCACTCGGGACGTTGGGTGTTCATCCAAATACCGCCTTCAGGGATAAAGTTTGACAATTTTGCCAACACCGTTGCCAAAATCTTTTCAATAAAATTCACTTTGTAAATAAATACAGTCCTGTCGCGAAGCAAAGCGCCATCAACCCCTATTTCTTCTCGTTTGAATTGGATGTTTTCTTCCTTTTCATAATCAAAGTCAATGGTGTTTTTTGAATCTTTTAAAATCTCTTGATAACTCTTGATACGATAAGGAACATTTGCGTAAACAAACATATCTTGGTGGAAGTATTCTTTCAGCTTAGCTGGATAATAATCTTCAATAAACTCCAGAAATTTGAGCAAATAAATGATTTGGTGGTCGCCCCAATAGCCAATATATGCCCAAGGATTGTCGGGTTCTATTGTTTCCCAATCAAAACCTCCTTTAGTAACACGATAGGGATTGTAGCCATCAAATGTGGTGGCATTTAAAAACTTATGGATCATCCCTTCAATAAACTCTGGATATGAGTGCGCTAAGGCTTCCCAATTCTGGAAAATATCACGCCAATTGCCTTCATAATCTAAGATTTTAGAACCATCCTCAGCACGTGTGTTAATTGAAAATTTATTCCACGGACGACTGGGGTCGCCATGGCGACGGCTAAACTTTAGCGGTAAATACTCAAAACACAGGCGTTTGAAATTTTGATTGTCGTCTTTAGTCGCAATATCTTTTAAAAGGCTGATATCAAACTGCTCAGGGAGGCTGTCAAAAATAGCGGTCTTAAGCTTATACACTTTTCTATTTGCATTGGTGATATAAGCTGTAAAGTCTACTTTATCAATGGTGTAATTATCATCAAAAATACCGCCACGCATGATGTTAAACATGGTGTTGGCAAAGTGACGAATGTTTCGAAGACGATCATTGGTCATTTGAAGCCCGTCGGCGGCACCAACCAAGGCACGTAAATTTTCAGAACCTGCTTTGATATCTGATTCAACTTCTGAAGCTAAAGACACATCGGTTTTAATGCTTTCCTTAAGCGAGACGATATCTGATATGCTTTGATTAACGTTGGCAACCAACATCCAATTTTCGGAGGCATGACCAGCCAAGGTTAGGGTATCGTTCAAAAAGTAAGCGCCTTTTTCGGCCTTTATGTCAATTTCTTGAACTACCGATTGCCCTCTTCGAAAATCACCCAATTGAAGTGATGAAATTAACTTTTTTGAGTTGTCTAATCCAAGTGACCATACCACGTTTGCCTTAAGCGCTTCACTCGGCTCGGCTTTGTCTACGATGATGGCACTAAGCGAATAAATACCCAAGCCAGAATCTTGCTCAAGCTCACATTTTTTATACGCATCAACCAAGTTACTACTGGCGTTTTGTAAGTCGGGCTCAACTCCTTGAGGTAAGATATTTTGGACACCGTCTACCAAATGTACCGAAATCTTGTCATCGTTGAGATTGGTGAAGCACGATTTTCGAACAAAACCAAAAACATCACTAGCGTTCCATTCGTAGGAAAAGCTAATGTCTAAGTCGTGATTAATTTCTTCAAAAACAACCTTATTCCCCAGGAGGTTTTTATATAAGTTTCGCGAAACCTTATAAACACCTTTTTGTTTGGCTGAAAATGGCTCCCAAAGATATTTTTTGTGGGCTTTATCTACAATAAAAATAGACTTACTCCCAGTGGTTTCAACAGCTTCGGTTATTTTATCATCTGTGTAGTAGGGAAACAGCGCATAGTTGCTGTTTTTCCTTCCAGCAGATAAGCTACCGTTACTCGAAATAAACATCCAGTGGTCGGAGTTGCTTACAATGCTCATAAAAAAAGGACGCATCGCATCAACGTTAGCAATTTTATAGAAGGATTCTCCATTACGGATAACCTCTTTCCCATCAACTACTTTTTTATGAAGTTGTGCTGGGTGCTGACCTAAAAACATGGGGGTTTCAGATGTCATTTTTGGTTTTGATAAGGTTGTAAAAGTCACGTTAGTTTTTTAAATAATAATTTAATCTTTGTTTTATTGGTAGATTCTTATATAATCTACTTCCATAGTAGCTTGAGTAAAACTCGAAGGAATTGACCCGCCAAGATTTCCTCCCATAGCTATATTAAATAATACGTAATGTGGAAAACGGTAAGGCATGCTGTTATCGATAGCTCGGACAAAAAACACGTTATCGTTAAAGAGGATTCTAATTTCATTTTTGGTCCATACCAAGGAATAAAGATTGAATGCTGTTGCTGTGTTTTGAACGCGTTTGGTTCCTCCCTGGTGTTTATATGCTTTTGTTTGAGTATCACCCCAATGTAAATGACCAATAAGATTGTCTTTGTCCCAGCCATTTTGCTCCATAATATCTATTTCGCCACAAGCAGGCCATCCTACGCTTCCGTATGTGCTGCCATGATAGTTACCTGTTTCGTTAATGTTAGCACCTAACGTCCAGAAAGCAGGCCAAGTACCTCGTTCAGCAGGTAGTTTAGCGCTTATATCAATACGGCCGTATTGAAATGCATATTTGGAATTTAAGCGGGCAGATGTGTAACTTTTGGTACTACCGCGAAACTGATATTGTTCTTTTTTAGCAACAATCTTAAGCGTTCCATCATTTACGTAAGCGTTTTCTTGACGATTGGTGTAATGTTGCTCCTCGCCGTTTGCCCAACTACTTCCCATAATTGGAATAACCTGGTGGTGCCACTTGTTTCCATCTACAGCTCCATCATAATCAAACTCATCTTGCCAAACCAATGACATACCGTACTTGCTATCCGTTGGTTCTTGTGGATCGACAGGTGCAGCGGTTGGAGTATCGTCTTTTCCGCAGCCCAATAAACATAAAAACAGAAATAATCGGATTATATTAAAATTCATGTTTGTCTTATTTTAGTTATACGATTATGCGTTTTAAACATGTGCTTTTTTAGTTAATGGGTATAAAAACTGCTATTCAAAATTAGAATAGCAGTTTATATCTTGTTAATTAATGGTTAGAATTATGATTATTGTTTGTAGAAATAAACGTTATCTAAGTATAATGCAGTAACATTACTTCCATCATTTTCATAGATAAGCTGTCCTATTTTAGTTTTCGGCGATAATGATAATGCAACATCAATACTGCTCCAAGCATCTCCAGCAAGATCGGCACTCTGAATTGTGAAAACCTGTGTAGTATCATCGTTACCACCGTCAGCACCATTAGCACCAAAATCTTTAATGGTTACTTTCAATTTTGCACCAGAAGGTAACGTGCCTGGTATAAACACATCAAAATGAAAATGTGTCATTTGTGAAGCGTCAACCGTTGGGCTACCAAATTGATGCCCCACAAAATTAAAGTTCTCATAACTAAGAATATTATCTCCATTTACATCAAAATCAGCAGATGTAGTGGTTTGGTAAGGCTCCCAATATCCATTATAAAAATCAACGGGGACATTCTCATATGCATCACTAAAAATGGAAATAACATCTGCTGCAGCTTGTGCAGGTGAAGCAGGTAAGTCAAATCTTCCCATAGAATTAATGGTCATTGAACCAACAGCATCAACGCCATTTAGCGATGCTGTTATGGTTGCCGTTCCAGCGCCCACAACTGTAATTTCACCTTTTTCGTTTACTTGGGCAACAGCTGGGTCAGATGTTTTAAAATCCAAATACCCAGGCGCAATAGCAGTCGTAACCACTGAACCGTCTCCTAAAGTAACGGTCTGTGTAATTCCAGTTGTTTTAACAACAGCATCGGTATAGGCCGTCTGAGTGGTATCTTCCCCCCCAAATATAGATGTCAAGGGTTGCGCAACAATACCTAATTTCTCGAATCGAATTTCATCTACCCATATTGTGTACCCTAATCCATCCGTATCTGAAGTTCCCGCAGAGAAAGAGAACATTCCTTTTTCTTGTACTAACTTAGATGCATCCGGAATTGGGATCGTATATTTCCTCCAATAGGTAGTAAGAAGTGTATTGGATAAACCTGCTGCATGCGTATCTCCTTCAAAGTCAGTTCCAAAACCAAACAATCCTACCGTTGCAGTAGTTGAAGCTTTAGCCCAAAAAGTGAGCGCATCGTAGTTTGTTAGGTTTCGGCCTTTATTGCGGTCTAAAAAAATACCGCCCATAAAATTACCCTGAGGATCCTTGCTGCTTGGGATGTCTAATCGAATTGATGTTGTGCCCAAGTACGCTTCTTTTATATCTGTATTAAACCCATTTACATTCGCACCGTCGGCTGGGTCAAATGAGACAAAGAACTGATCCGTTAAGGATACTGGAGTGTCTGTAAACACTTCTGGAATATCTGGGTATGTTGCTAAGGCAATCTCGTCTGAAAACCCTCTTTCACAACTTACAACGACAACCGAAAGTAGTCCTGCAAGAACGAAAGATAGTTGTGATTTAAACATAAAATTTTTCATTGTCTTCTTTTTTATTATTTACCAATGTTGATATGAACATATGTTCTAATTTCCCATTCAGATCCATCAGGGTATCCAGCAAGAACTGCATTTGGTGCTGGAGCAACTCCTGTTGGAGCATATCGTGGCGAATACTGGTCTAACGATCTCCACGTACCGCGTATACCAATTTGTGTATTGGGTAGTCCAAACCAATCCTGTTTCCCAAGCGAGGTGGATACATCAAGCATTGCCTGAAGCGGGAACGTAAGGTTAAAGTCACGATGGTAATCAAAAGGACCCCAGTCGTTAACTTTTACATGCGACACCAGTTTCATTTTTTTATAAATCATTCTAAGATCCCCCCCATAACGTGTAATGGTTCG
This sequence comes from uncultured Flavobacteriaceae bacterium, assembly GCA_938092005.1. GTDB lineage: Bacteria > Bacteroidota > Bacteroidia > Flavobacteriales > Flavobacteriaceae > UBA7446. Next base: position 33,386 of record CALKOU010000012.1, read on the forward strand.
ATCTGAATCTCCGTTAGCTTGTCCGTTACCGTAGTAGAAATTACCTATTAATCCTAGTTGAGGACTTAGCTTTGATACAATTCGCGTATGTGCTTCCCAAAGATCTTCTGCTGGTGTAGACGTTCCAAAAGCAAAAAACTGACGATTTGCAAGAAACCCTATGTGTGCGTCTTGCGTGGTTGGAAGGTGTTTGAAAACAAAGCCAGCACTCATGGCAAACTTGGCATCTTCTACCATATCGTTATTCCACTCATACATCCATGTACCAGGAGTTGGGTCAAAGGTGAATAAAATTTCACCACCTAATGTTTCTCTGTTTCCACCACGAACAGCAAACGGATCATCGATTACATTACGTAAACGTCCTGGACCTCCAACGCCATTTGGCATAGGATCAACTAGTGGTTTTTGGTACATCACGTTAGGTGCTATTTGCAAGTTCCCCGTCAAGTATGTAAATCCAGAAAGCACATTGGTCATGTTTCCACTTCCAGAGTCTTTGAGTTTCCAGCCTGTAAAGGTTTGTGTTTGGTCAGCACCACCATTGGCAACCAAGCCCATGTAGGAACCTTGCGCATACCAATTGAATCTTCCTTTTTGGAAGGTAATTTTGGCCTTTCCACCCCAATTATCCTCGCTATTTACTTTGTCAACAAGTACCGCATCAATGTTGTTGTTCGCCATCACTTGGAAAGAGCTACCGTTTAATGGACTACCGCCCCAAATACCACCTAGCGTAACACCAAAGTTTCCGAGTTTACGCTCAAAAGCTATCGTGGCACGTTCTGTTGGCCACGCTGGAATAACACCACTGGTAAGCTGATTCGTATCTAGCACACGTCTACCACTGCTATCAAACTCTAAGTTGGTAACAATATCTCTGTGATAAACTCCAGTAACGGTCCATTTAAGCAATTCTTTTTGATACTTCAAAAGAACAGCTGGGTTAGCACCCCACCAAAGCTGTGGACCAAATGCTGCTTTTAATCCATTTAAGGCGCCTTTGGCGTCCATTTCAACTCCAGATATCTCACCATTATAAATGTCTAAATTGGGGCCGTAATAGGCTTCTGGATAGAGGTTAAAAATATCACCTTCATACGCCCAATGATAGTGTCCAGTACGGTAGAATCCACGAAGATTAAAGTCTTTTGCATTCCACTCAAACTCTGCATTGTATACCTGAACCCGGTTAACATCGTTTAGAGTAGTTACTCCATCAGGAGTTGTAAACCGTTGCGCTCTACCTCTGTTTTCATAAAAGATTTCGTCGATAGGATTATTGGCAATATTACCTAAAACGTTCACGTTTACTTCAGCACGCATACCAGGCGCAGGGTTTGCCTCAACTCCAACATAGTAAGATTCCATATTATCAAAACCTTGTTGATCTGGATATGCAACCTGATTAGGAGCTGGTGTATTCGGCGTTGTAATGGAACTACCTCCAGTATTAAAGGAAGTGAATTCTGCTCTAAGGTTACTTAGACGAATTTTTTCGCCTCCACCCAATGCTGCTTTATCCGCTCGAGCACGCAATACAGCGTCCATCATTTGGATGTTGTCAAAGTGATTGTCTACAAATGAAGCATCAATGCCATTAGCATAAGGATTTAATGTGTGTGCTTGCTTTAGGGCATAATACGCCGCTCTAGGGTATAGGTCGTACAACCCACGAGCATCTGTAGGGCCTTTGGCACAAATACCAAACCACTCTTCGTTCATGTTGTTTTGACCTAGTTTATAGTCAAACGGATATCCACCATTAGCCCAAGAGGCGTTGTTATCGTGAACATCTAAATTATCCGTCTGGCCATATTTCCACCAACCGTCACTAAACTGGAAGGTACAGCCACCAATAGCATTCCCTGTTTTACCAAGTCCTGCTGCATTGGCATAAATTTCTTTCCATTGCCCTACCATAATTGTAGCTTGAGCTTTTTGATCTTCCTTGTTGGAGATTGCATTAAATGCATCCGATCCAAACTCAGTAAACAATACAGGTTTTCCGTATTCGTTTTTAACACGCTCAAACGTGTCTCCAAATGAAATGCCGCGGTACATATTAGTTCCGTAAACATCTACATCTGGACATTCTTCAGCAATAATTTCTAAGAATAATAAGTCTCCATTACAAATGGCTACAGGGTGTGATCCATCAATATCCTTAATGGCTTTGGCTGCGTCATTCATCAGTTTATACATCGGACGTCCACGATTTTCACCAACGGCTTTTCGTTGGTCTTCTTCGTCTGGGAAATCCTCTGTTTCAGCACCTGCCCAAAACAAACCGTAATTGTTTTCGTTACCTAGCAAAAACAGCAATAGTCCAGGTGTATCTTTATATTCCTTGGCTAGATCTGTAACTTCAGCCATTAGCATTTCTTGAACATCTTCACTTCGGTAATCAGTAACTGGAACCCAAGCACCATCAATGGTTAGTCCGTAACGACCAAATGAATGGTTTAAGATGGTATAAATGCCGTAGTTTTTATGGATATACTCAATCCATCTGGGTTGAATGCCCGTATACGTCCTAATGGTATTTACCCCCATGTTTTTGAGCAGTCCCATTTCAGCATCAAGTGCTGCAATGATAAAGTCATCTGACTGGCTCCAAAGGCTGAAATTATAATTCGTGCCTATTGGGAAATAATCCCAGTTCATACCGTTGATGATAAAGGCTTCTCCATCTACCGTCAGCTTGGGCTGGTTGTTATTGTTTTCTACCTGAACCTTGCCAGCTTGTGAAAAGCCCGACAAAGCAATAAGGAAGAAAAGCATGTTAAAAAAACTGTTTTTCATATATGTGTTTTTAATTTTTAAAATTTATGTATATCGGGAGCTTAAAGCTCCCGATATAATTTTAACTTTTACTTTTTGATTTAAAGTTACATGTTTATTACTCTTCGTAAACCAAATCGTCCAAATAGGCAGTAACCTTATCTGTATTGTTTTCACTATTCAACTGAATGACCACCTTATTTAAATCTGTTCTATCAACCGGGTCATCTGAGCTACTATCAGCATTTACAAACGTATCGTTGGCAAAATCAAACGTGATTTCTTGCCACTGATCCAAAACCACAGGCTTTATGATTTCCGTTTGAGTTGTCCAAAACTGAGCTATATCACCATTTTGAAGTTTAAACGAAATCTGGTTAGGCTGTGAACCTGTAATACTGCTTGACTCAAAATATACCTTAATTTTAAAGGTAGCATTTTCGCTTAAGTCAAAGTTTGGTGATACGTTAAATCCTACATTAGCATATTGACCTCCATCGTCTACATATTTTAATACATGAACAGAAGTATTAATTCCTCCAGAGTAAGGGTTTGCAAAAGCTACATCAATGGTTGTGCCATCACCTTTCAATGAAGCAATACCATCACATCCTTCGAAATCATCATTGGCATAAGCACCAGCAATCGTTGGTTTCGTACCATATGAAAATTCATCCATATAGGCAGTAACCTTGTCGTTGTTGTTTTCACTATTCATTTGAATTACCACTTTGTTTAAATCTGTTCTATCAACCGGGTCGTCTGAGCTACTGTCAGCATTTACAAACGTATCGTTGGCAAAATCAAACGTGATTTCTTGCCACTGATCCAAAACCACAGGCTTTATGATTTCTGTTTGAGTCGTCCAAAACTGAGCTATATCACCATTTTGAAGTTTGAGTGAAATCTGATTAGGCTGTGTCCCCGTAATACTACTTGAGGGAACATACACTTTGATTTTAAAGACCGCATCTTCGCTCAAGTCAAAGTTTGGCGATACGTTAAATCCGACATTGGAATATTGACCTCCGTCGTCTACATATTTTAATACTCCGCATGAATCGTTATCTGTATTAGAAAAAGGATTAGGAAAAGAAGCCTCAATGGTTGTGCCGTCTGCTTTCCAATCAACGTTTCCGTTACCTTCAAAACCGTCATAAAGACCACTGGCTTCAGGTTCTGGAACTGATGTGTCAACATAAACAATAGTATGCTCTTTGGTAATAGAAACATCTTCTTTACCGTCAAAAGCAGCGGTAACCGTTATGGTATAAGTAGCCGTTTCTTTTGGATAAGAATAGGTTACCATTGGGCCGCTAGTTTGAAAAATATCGTCTGTTGACGCAGGGTCACCAAAGTCAACCGTATATACGATGCGGCCGTCACCTGGAACAGTGGTAGGCACCACGCCAGTTTTGTTACCATCTGCATTAAGTGTTGCAACGGTAAAGTCAAGACCCGCAATAATGCTAAAGTCGTCTTCTTCAGTACAAGCAAAAGGAATGCTTAGTAAAAGTAGTGATAGGATGTAAATCCCTTTATTTAATCGTTTCATTTTATTCTGTTTTAAGTAGTTTATTAATATCCTGGATTTTGTCCCCAACGTTCTTCAGCTAATGCTAGTTTTAACTCAATAAGCGGGATGGGAAATATTTCATTTTTGTTTTCGGTGAAGCCATCAATGGCGCCGACTGCTTTTTTGGTGCGCACTAAGTCAAAGAAACGGTGACCTTCGCCAGCCAATTCTTTACGTCTTTCCGTATAGATGGCATCTAATAACGCTCCTTCGGAAGCTGTGTAATCTTTGCTGTTATCGCCATAGGCTCTGGCGCGCACTTGGTTTAAGTAGTCTTCTGCATTAGCCCCACCACTTTGTGCTTCAGCTTCAGCTGCCATAAGCAGTACATCAGCATAGCGGATAGCATGGTAGTTGTTGTCGTAGTTGAGCGGGTCTGACCCTGCTCTTACGGGTAACTTTCTAGGCATAAACTTTCTGTTTGCTAGTCCTGTGTGACCTCTACTTTGACCATAGTCGTCTTCGTCTTTATTTCTTAAATCAAAGAAAGTAACATCGCGTCTGCTATCAGAAGCATCAAACAAATCGTAAAGCTCAACAGAAGGTAAGCAAAAACCCCAGCCATTTTCAAATGTGGCATCGGATAAGTCGCGTGGACCATTGAACTTTACAAAGTAAGTTCCTTGACTGCAAGATATACATTCCCAAGTTGCGGCTTCAACGCTAGTGTACTGAATTTCAAAAACTCCCTCTGATCCATTTTCCCCTTCATATTCAAACAAATCTTCATAATCAGCACCCGTTTTTAAGCTGTATTTGTTGCTTAAAATCACATCGCCTAAAGTTGTAGCTGCATCGCCAAATTTGGTAGCGTCAAATGTGCCATGATATAACAGCACCTTCCCCAACAATGCTTGCGCAGCCCCTTTGGTAGCCTCATAAGGCGACTCTTGATTTACCGGAAGGTTAGGAATAGCTTCCTTTAAATCTTCAGCAATAAGCCCATAGGCCGTTGGGATATCAGCCACACGGTTTATAGAAAACTCTTCTTCAAATAGCACACGCTCATCTACAATTCGGAGTACACCGTCACGTGTTTCTGTTTTAAGCGGAACATTTCCAAAAAACTTAACCAGTTCAAACGTATAATAGGCACGTAAAAAATATGCTTCAGCAAGAACTTCTTCTTTACCTGCAAAGTCGAGTAAGTCCTTGTTTTCCAACAAATAGTTGGTGCGACTAATCCCTGCATACATCAAGCCCCATATATCCCGAATCTGATTTTGGTCTCTTTCAGAGTGTATCATCAGATTGACGTTTTGTAGTGTGGGTTGATCGTATGTGTCTGGATCTCCACCAGCAGCATAGTCGTCAGAAGCGACTACGCTAACTAGCGTGTTCCAGTATGTTGATTGAAGTATATCGTAAGCACCAATAAGTGCTTCTTTGTAGTCTTTTTCTGTTTTAAAGAATTCGCTTGTAACAGGACCTGAAGGCTCAACTTCAACAAAGCTGTCACAGCTAACTACAAACGAAATTAGCGATATACACAAGAAAATATTTGATAATTTTTTCATGATAATTAAAAGTTTAGATTAATTCCTAATAAATAAGTAGAGGCTATGGGATAAAACCCTTTGTCGATACCCCCGCCAAGTGCTGCGCCAGTGTTAGCAGAAGGGTCGTATCCGTTATAGTCGGTAATGGTAAATAGATTGTTCCCAGAAAGGTAAATTCTAAGATTGTCAATACCTGAGTTGGTACCTACCAATTCAGTAAAGTTATAGCCAATTTGTACATTTTGTAACCGCACAAAAGAAGCGTCTTCTACATGAAAATCGTTGAAAAAGTCCGTATTAGTATTTGCTCCCAAAGTAGCTCTAGGAACAGAATTACTCGTTCCAGAACCCTGCCATCTTCTAAGCATATAGGTGCCGCGGTTGGCATATAAATCTGCACGCTCATAATCACGAACCAACTCATGTCCTAAAGACGCAAACGCATAGGCGTTGAAATCAAAGTTTTTATAAGCAAACCCAATGTTAAATCCCATTTCTAAATCAGGGATTGGATCTCCAATATTAGTACGGTCTTCAGAAGTAATCTGACCATCGCCGTTGGTGTCCACAAACCGTAGGTCACCTGGTGTAATATCTACAATAGTGCTATACTTCTCTTTGTCTCCATTTTTATCCGTACCATGGGTTGCAAATGCCGCAGCGTCTAACGCATCTATTTCGGCTTGCGTTTGATAGATTCCATCTGTCTTGTAACCATAATAATGTCCAAGTGAGAAGCCAGGAGCCATTCGTGTAATGCCTGTTTGGCTAATTCCTACACCATATTCACCATCTTCTGGAGTTGTTCTCCCGTTTAGTGAAAGCACCTCGTTATCAATGGTTGTGATGTTAAAATTAAAGTTAAGATTAAAGTCATCTGTGAGGTTGTCGTTATATCCTAGTGAAAACTCCAGCCCTTGGTTTTGGACTGTTCCTGCGTTTACAAAAGGGCTCAAATTTCCAAAGCTTGGCGCGCCACTACCGGTTACGCCGGATATTTGTGGTTCTAACAATAAATCTTTTGTTTTCTTTCGATAAACATCTGCGCTAAAATTAAGTTTGCTATCAAACAGGCTTAAATCAAGTCCAATGTTTGCGGTTTCTTGCTCTTCCCATTTTAGGAATGGATTATCGAGTTTACCAGGTGCTTTACCAAAAATTAGGTCGGTAACTTTATCAATGTTTCCAGGGTCAACAGTAGCTAACCCATTTAATCTTCTTAGATACGCGAATGAAGAAATGCGGTCATTACCGATTACACCATAGCTAGCACGTAGTTTAAGGTTAGAAATCCAATCGGCGTTTTGTAAAAAATCTTCTTCAGACACATTCCAGCCAATGGAACCTGATGGGAAATACCCAACATTTCGATTGTCTTCTGACGAAAACTGAGAAGAAACATCTCTACGTAAAACTCCTGAGAATAGATACTTCCCTTTGTAGCTGTATTGTACTCGTGTGAATGTCGAAACCAATCGGGTGTCAAACCAATCATCTCCTCGCTCAAGGGCAGCGGCATCAAAACGTGGGGTTATAGTCATACCTGCATCCCATACCGTTTGACCCAATTGATCAGTACCTGTAGTTGTTCTACCTGTATTACCAAAGAATAGACCCTTGTTTTGATAAATAGATCCTCCTAAAAGTACCGTTAGATCATGATCCTCATTAAAATTGTTCTTGTAGGTAATATAACTATCCAAAGTCCAATCATCATAGTTAGCTCCGTTATCGATTACCTCATTTGTGATTTCTGCATTACTAAGGTCATCAACAGAATTAACTGTATTGTTAGACTTACCTGTACCATAATACTGCTCTGGTTTAAACGTGTCTTCTAAAACCGTAGCATGGTTGATGTTAAACTGCGTTTTAGCGGTAAAGTTTTCCCAAAAATCGTACTCCAATGCTAAAAGACCCGACCATTTTGATGTACGCGCAGTACTGTATGAATTTTCAATTTGTGCCAACGGATTGATAATCTCAATTTGTGAAACATCATTTGCCAATGCAAAAGCGCCATTTTCATCATATACGGGCATAGTAGGGTTGATGTTTACCGCGTTATACAGCACTGCACCAATACCGCCTTCGGCGAGGTTCTGCTTGGTCGCAGAAAAGTGAAGTGCATTGGCTGTGACTTTTAGATTATCTAAAATATCGTATTCATAATTTATTCGAGCCGTTACTCGTTCGTAGTTGTTACTACTTCCGCCCACAATACCATCTTGGTTTAAATAACCTGCAGCAAAAGTGTAAGCAGACTTTTGGCCACCACCTTTAACGGTAGCATTAACTTCAGACATTAAAGCTTGCTCAAACACTTCATCTTGCCAATCGGTTCCGGTTTGTGGATATACAAAAAACTCCGTTTTACCTTTTGCGTCGTTAACATATTGAGCAAAATCAAAAGCATTCATTAAATCAAGTTTTTTACTAGTAAATTGAACACCTGTATAACTATCAACACTTACATCCAACGCTGAGTTTTTTCTACCAGACTTGGTGGTAATAAGAACAACCCCATTTGCAGCCTGAACACCATAAATACCCGCTGTGGCATCTTTAAGCACATTGATGCTTTCAATATCATTTGGGTTTAGGGCATTAAGATCACCGATACGATTGCCGTCTACCAAAATTAGAGGCGCGTTGTTTCCGTTTGTTGTTATACCGCGAATGCGAATGTTAAGTCCGCTACCAGGAGAACCCGATTGTGACGTAATATTTACTCCAGGAACTTGTCCTTGTAAGGCTTGTTCAGCACGAACCGGATTAAGTTTCTGAATGGTTTTGGCGTCTATTACGCTAACTGCTCCCGTTACTTCCTTTTTTCGCTGCGAGCCATAGCCAATAACGACGATTTCATCTAAAGCATCAGCCGAAGTCGTTAAAGCAATAGATAAATTAAAATTATTGCCAACAGCAACCTCTTGGGTTTCAAACCCAATGTAGGAAACAACAAGTGTTGCGTTGCTATTAACATCTGACAGTTGAAACTTACCGTCAAAGTCGGTAGTAGTTCCATTAGTAGTGCCCTTTATCAAAACGGTTGCGCCAGGAAGTGGCGCGCCCGATTCGGCTTCTGTAACTGTTCCACTTACTTGCTGTGCAAGGGCAACAGTAGAAACCATAAAGGCTACTAAAGTTTTAAAAATTGGTTTTTTCATTGTTAGATTGATTTCGTCCAAATGTATCACTATTGCATTGCTACATTGCAAAAAAGCATCTATACAATATGTATACAATGCAAAAATATATGGGTAAAATTATCAATCTTACAATGAAAGAATATACTCTGTAAGGTTCTGATTATGCTCGAGATCCATTTTTTTACGCAATCGATATCGCTTAATATCTACACTCTTCACCGAAATACTAAGGAGAGGAGCTATTTCCTTAGAGGATAAATTTAGCCTTAGGTATGCGCACAGCTTTAAATCGTGATTGGTTAACGCCTCGTGTTTTTGTTTTAGTCGTTTTAAAAAATCTTTATCTGCGTTGTCAAATGCTTGTTCAAAAAACTCCCAATCGTCATCGTTTTTAAGCGACCGTTTGATGGTTCTTAACACGCGGGAAACGGTAGGGTCATTTGCTGCAGGTTCCAAATCGATTAACAATGAATTCATGAACTGGTTTTTCTTAATAAAAGCCATTGTTGATATCGCAAGCTCTTTGTTTTTTTGTTCAATATTGTCTTCCAGTTGTTCGTTTTTGATGCGCATGATTTCCTCATTTTGTCTGAGCTGCATCAAATCTATTTTACGTTGATTTTCGTTAATCAACTTTTCTTGCTCGCGTCTGTAGTAGTACGTATATCGGATGTTTATCAGACGAAACAATCCAAACATAAAAATGGAATACACCAATAACGCAATATTTGAAAAGTAATACGGTCTTTTAATTGAAAAAGGGACTCCAAGTATTACATCACTTACATCATCATTTACCATTGCCCGTACCGATAAGGTATACGTTCCGAATTTTAAGTTACTAAACGATGTCGTTGCGCTTTCTGTCCATGCAGACCAGGTTTCGCTATAGCCATCAAGCCTGTATTGAAAGCGAGGTGTGTCGTAAATTGCATTGTTTGTCAAGTAAAACGACGCTGTAAAGCTGTTGAAATCTGCCTCGAGACTTACTTCTTCATGTAAGCTTATTGATTGTTCTCGCCCCGCCTTATTGCGAGCAGTAAAGGCCGCAAGTGCTATTTTTGGCGAAGAAGATTTTATTTTTGATGTATCAAACCTAAAAAAGCTATTGGAAGTTCCCAATAAGTACTTGTCTTCAACAATATGGCTGATGTTTTCAAAGCCAGTGTTGGTTTTTCTAGCATCGTAAGCTAATGGGTATTTAGACACCACAAAATCATCACTAAGAGCACCTTTGGCTAAGCGCACCAAATTATTTCGCTCAAATAACCAAAGATATTTTTCTCTGTCCAAAACCATCTTCCCCGTTGTGAAATTATCATCGTTAAAAAGTTGTGCTATTTTGTCATTTTTTACAAATTGATTTTGTTGCGCATCATACCCAAAAAAACCGTTTTTAGAAAAATAATACACGTCTCCTTGAAAAGATGTCATGCTGCTGTATAAACTAATAGGAGCATTGGGTACTTGTGTTGTTGTCAACACCCTTGTTTTTTCTGAATTTAGCACCAGCCTAAAAACACCTTTGTATTCATGGCTAACAAGAAATTCTTGCGGGTTAATGCGTTCAAAATAGCGAGAAGAAATAGTAAAGTTTTCGATATGATGTTGGTACAACCATGCGCCATTTTGTTTTTTAAAAAGGTGTAATCCGTCATAGGCACCAGCTATAAATTCGGTATCATTCATTGTTTTAAAAAGCCATATCCCTGACGCTCCATATAATTTACGTGCTTTATTTTGATTCACTAAAAAAGCACCACTATCATGCCCACACATCAACGCATTGTTTATGATTTGTAATGACCACACTTGCCCTTCCATGCCCACAATAGGCCTGAGAAGTTCATCAGAATTATACTTTTTATAATAAAGCCCTTGATTTGTTCCAACATAAAGGAAATCATTAAAAATTTGAGTTGCATATACAGTACCGATAAAATTCAGGTTGTTATTGAACTTTTGAATGGGTGTATCCGTTGCTACATAGGCAAGACCATCATCTAGACCCAACCAAACCCCATTTGCGTCAGCGAAAACAGTCAATACCGTATTGTTGTGCAACCCTTCATCGGCGTTGATGTGTTGCAAAAGAATACCATCAGAGGAAAGAACATAAACACCATTTTTAACAGAACCTAAAATAAGTTGGCCGTTTTCAGATTTGGTAAAACTGTATATAACGTCACGAGATAAATCGCGACTTAACTTTGAGTTGTAGACTGTTATTATTCCATTATTGTGCAACAACAAACCATTATCGCGCGTAACAAATAATTCTCCTTTTAAGGTGGAAGTCATGCCAACAACTGGGTTCTGCATTAATTGATTTGCAGTTAGGTATACTTTGCTGTTTTCATTTACAATTTTATAAAGCGTTAACTTATTGTCTTGAAAAAAAACACCATCGTCATTTACAAAAGCCTTAACAACACCATTTTTTGGAGTTATGGTATTCAAACTGTTATTAATTTGATTGTAGATAACAAGTCGATCCAAGGATTGAAACAAAATGAATTCTTTATGACTAAGAATGCTCCAAAATTGCTCATCCTCAATCATATCAAAATCAAAACGATTTGCAAGCGATGTATAGACAAGCTTACCGTTTTCCTGACGTAACCAATAGCCAAAATCCATGTAAGCACCTGTGTATACGATATTTTTATTTACCCCTACTGCTCGCATAATCGTATTGTTAGGAGTTGCGTATAAGTTCCAGCGCAAGCCATCAAACTCTAGCAAGCCAAAGTTATTGGCTACATATAATCTTCCACTAGAATCGCGATCTATTTTCCAGTTCTGATTTCCTGCTTGGTAAATCTCAGGTGTGTAGTTTTGTATAGAAGGGTGATATTGCGCTATTGAATAAGAAACACTTATTATGCTTAAAATCAGTATTTTATATATAGTATTTTTCAATTTGTATGGTTGCATGTAGATACAAAACTATACAATTTAATTAACTACACATGTTCAAGCTAAAAAAGAAACCCATAAAGCACTGTGATTTACCGGCTAAATCCGTTAAGGTTTCCAGGCTCAAAAAAATTATTACTTATATTTAAACAAAAAAATATGAAAAACAGAAGAGATTTTTTGAAAGACGTGTGCCCAACGGTAGCCTTTGCCTTTTTTGGTTTAAGCTTTTTAGAGGCGTGTAGCAGTGGAGACGATGATGTGGAAACGACCAATCCTGGTAACGGCGGCGGAACAGGAACAGGAACAGGAACAGGTACTGGAAGTGGAAGTGGCACCTCAAACCAAGGGTTTACTGTTAATGGCAACACCTATGCCATTGACCTAACCAACACCAACTTTAGCGCACTGTCAACTGTCGGCGGCTGGATGAATGGCAAAAATCTAGGGATTGCTGCCTTGTTTCTAAGAGTTTCATCATCTGAAATAAAGGCATACACTAATGTATGCCCACATCAAGCGGCTGATAACAGATGGGAGCTTGTAAATGGTGATACTTTTAAGTGCAATCAGCACGGAAGAAGCTTTAGTGCGAATTGCAATAGTGCTTTATCATGTTATACTTCAACACTAAATGGTGACAGCTTAAACGTAACGATTGGCTAGAAGCCTTGTTAGGAATTACCCCAAAAGGGCATAAACTTCGATTCGATGCTACGCATCTGGTGCTAAAGCACCGCTGTCGAGACTACAAGTAGCCTCGCCAGGAATCGAACCTGGATCTAAAGTTTAGGAAACTTCTATTCTATCCGTTGAACTACGAGGCTAATTGAATAAGGCTAAAAATACCAAAAAAGAAAAATTGTACCAATACAAGATGAAACGAAAAGACACGGTCTTTGATTTTAATTTGTGTTTGATACACCCACTGTATGGGAAAGGCAACCAAAAACCAACCTATATAATTAGACAAAGGAGCCGTTACGTTGGCAAATTCCCAATAATCAAATTTTGGCGCAACAGGCTCAATAACCAAATCAATAAGCACCATTAAAAAGGCGCCAAAAGCTGCTGCCTTAATCGCAGACTGGTTAAAAAATATAGCTCCTGCGGCCCCCGTGATAAAAGTTAACATCACCCAATTGGCACCAATAAGCAAAGGAACACCACCTACTTTAATGCCTAGATTGTTGCCATAGGCGTACTCCCCAAAAATAAGCCCATAATTAACCCCTAGCAACTCAACGGTCATGCCTACTATAAAAGCAGTACCAGCTGCCAAAGCAACCCCCTTATCCATTTGAGGCTGATTGATAAAGAGCAACACAAACGTAGCAAACAGGTTAATAGGCGTGGTTTCTAAAAACAGTTCGCGGTCAATAAATAATATACCGAAAAGACCAGAAATATGAAATAGCCAAATAAGCCCAACCGAAATCTTTGCAGTTCCCGTTACTGGTATAAGATAATCTCTCATGGCGTTGGTATTAAGTCAGCTACTATTTTTGCGGATAACAAACATAAGGGAATCCCGCCGCCTGGATGTACACTCCCGCCACAAAAATAAAGGTTTGCCAATTCACGAGAAAAATTAGGGTGGCGCAAAAAAGCAGCCATCTTATCGTTTGAAGACGCTCCATATAGTGCTCCTAAATGGGATTGCGTGCGCGCTTCAATAATATCGGGGGTCATGATCCACTCTTCTTCAATCAACGAGGCAATATCAGCGTCTAGTATTCGGTTTAGTTTGGCAATAACCCACTGGCGTAACTCTTGCGCTAGTTGTTCCCATTCTTGTCCTTTGTCGTGTGGTGCGTTAATCATCACAAACCAGTTTTCTTTACCTTCAGGTGCATCAGCAGGTACGTCTTTGGAAGTAATATTTACATAAACTGTAGGGTCACCAAAAAGAGTTTTGCTCTTAAAAATAGCATGAAACTCTGCCTTATAATCTTCTGAAAAAAAGATGTTGTGTAAATCAAGTTGTGGAAAAGAAGCTCCCATGCCCCAATAAAAAATCACAGCAGAACTTGAACGTTCTTGCGCCAATATCTTTTTTGGCTGTTTTTGATTGGGTAGTAACTTCTGGTAGGTAGGTACGACATCCATGTTGGATATGACCACATCGGCGCGATGTTCGATTTTGTTAACTTGAACACCTACCGCCTTTTTGTTTTCAACGATAATTTTATCAACGCTACTACTTAAATGAAACATAACCCCCTGGCGCTTGGCGAGTTCATATAAGGATTGGCTGATGTCACCCATCCCTTTTGTGGGAATGTAAGTGCCGTAATGTTGCTCCAAGTGCTGCACAAGCGTCATCATACCTGGTGTTTGGTATGGATTGGAGCCATTGTATGTGGCAAATCGGTTATAGAATTGAACCAAATGGGGTTCTTTTAGCTGGGTTTGATTAACACTGTTTAATGAAGTGTCTATTTCAAACGAGAAATAATTTGCAATCCCTACGAGTGTTTCTTTTCTTAGATAGGTTTGCCATTTGTGCAACGAGCGTTCCAAAAACAAAGGTCGGGTACGGTCAAATTTGTTCTTTGCTTTTCCCAAATAACGGGTTAGGGTTTTGGCAGGAACTGCAAGTTTTTCTTCTACTTCTTGAACAAAGCGGTTGGTGTCGCCATAGGCCGTGAGCGTTTTGCCATCTTCCCAAAAATAGGTACATGCAATGTCTTTGCGTTTATACAGAAAGTGATCCGCTGGGGTTTCTTCACATAATTCAAAAAGAGCATCTACAAATTGTGGCATGGTAAACAAGGAAGGGCCTGCGTCAAAACGATAGTCTCCTAAGGTAAACGTAGACAGCTTTCCACCAATGTAGTCATTGGCTTCAAAAACCTCAACGGTGTAGCCTTTTTTTGCCAATCGAATCGCCGTTGCCAATCCGCCAACACCAGCGCCAATAAGTATTGCTTTAGCCATTGTTCAAAGTTAATGGACGCACAGCAAAGCGCGCAAATAAATCTTCTTTATACCAATTGCGTTGGCGTGTTTTTTTTACAATGGCTGCGTGATGCGAACTTTTGTAGGCAAAGTCTTTTACCTCTGCTAAGCTGTTCCACAAACTAAAGGTAGCTTGTTGCACCAAAGGCCATTCGCCAACGCCTTTATACCACAATACACCTTTAGCATTTTGTATGGCTTTGGAAGCAGCAGGAACAGCGCGCCAAAACTCCAACAGTCTGCTTGGGCGTAAAGTAGCGCGGGTGATAATGCCAATTTTTTCGTCATCGTGCAAGGCTCTTTTTTCAGCCACAAACGGATTTGTTTTTCCCCAAAGACCGTGACTATGAAGGGTGTGCAGAGAAAAATGCTTTTGCGTCTGCGACATGTTATTATAGGTTTGCATTAAGGTGCTTTCGGTCAAAAAAGCAGTTGCTGCTTCTTTTGTATCCCATATGGTAAGAAGTGCATACGTTGAAAAATCTGGCCATAAGCTAAAGCCTGTTCCAGCACCTGTACCGAGCGTCTTAAAAAACTGAATGCCCTGCTGTTGGTGCAGTTTTGGAATGGCACGCTGCATTTGGGTAAATGCCCAAAACTTGTTTTTGGTGTATGAAAAAAAGCTTAAAACAACTTGTTGTGCCATGTGTTAAATATAGGGGTATTGGTACAATATTTTATATCCCTACGCAAATGGGTTGTTAAGCATGTTTAGTCTTTTATCTTTGCTGAAAATATTTTGGATGAAAACCATAGTCTTCAAACCGTTAGTAACCTCCCTTTTGATCTCCTTTTCAACGGTTGCTCAACATGTTGTTGAAAAACACAACTTACCAAAAGTGCTTGAAGAAACTTCTGGGCTTGCTATTCATAACGACACCCTTTGGACGCTAAATGATTCTGGAAACGAAGCAACGCTCTACGCCATTAGTAACAAAGGAAAACTCCTTGACAAAAGAGTGACCACAAATACCAATATTGATTGGGAAGATTTGGCAAACGCGAACGGCACCTTGATTGTTGCCGACATGGGAAACAATTTTGGTACGCGAAAAAATTTAAATGTATTAGAAATTGATCTGAGTAATAACAACGCAACAACACTAGATTCGATTCCTTTTCACTATCCTGAACAAGATAATTTTGGCTTCCAACAAGCCACCTCTTTTGACGCTGAAGGCATCATCTACATCGAAGATCAACTGGTGGTGTTTACCAAAAATAGAAGTACGTTAACTACTGAACTATATGTAGTTTCAAAAGCTACAGAAGCCGCTAAAAAAATTGGCTCCTTGCCAGTTGGGGCGCTCATTACGGGTGCTGACTACCAGCAAGAAAGTAAAACGCTTGCCTTAACAGGCTATAATAAAAACAAAAAGCAATACGTATATATCATGCATGACTTTAGTCTATCGACCATTGCTGATGAGCATATTAAACAATACGAACTTGATTTTATGGGTGCCCAAATTGAGGCCATTGCTATTATTGATCCCAATACCTTTTGGATTACTTCTGAAGAAACACGAAAGTACAACGCCTTTTTAGCTAAGATTAGTATAAAGTGAGTGCTATTGACCTTACCGCTTATTTAATGCAAGGGATCAAAAACGAAAAGGTGGTCCTTGAGCCCCTTTTAAAAGCCTATACTGCTGACGAATTAGCCACAAAGCTTCTCTCATATATTGGTAAAGACAATACCTTTTGCTCCTTTAAAGCTGCAGATGCGTTGAATCAACTTATTAAGCTCAACCATGTTGCCATTGATGGTTTTAAGGCAGCGCTTATTGCGTTACTTCAACAAAACCCAAAAGACCTTCCCTTTCAATTTCCGCTTTTTATTGGCAAGTTAACGTTAGATCAAAAAGCACTAGGGTTTGTTTGGACTATATTATCGGGTTGGGTTGCGCAACACCATGCTTCACGTATTTTTAGGGTAAACTGCTTACAAGCATTGCACGACCTCAAAACCCCTGCCCTACAAGAAGACTACGATCTCATTGTAGCAAGTTTGGCACGCGTCCCAATTGCTTCGCTTCAAGCAAGGATACGTATCTTAGCCAAAAAATAAAGCTATGCCTGATATTGTTGCTTTTGGCGCAAGTTCGAGTCAAAACTCCATTAACCGAAAATTAGCGCATTTTGCTGCGCAAAACGTTCCCAACGCCACCGTCAATCTCTTAGATTTAAACGATTTTGAGATGCCGCTATACAGCACTGATCGTGAAAAAGAAGGCATTCCAGAGAAGGCACTTGCCTTCAAAGCTGCGCTAAACGCCAGTGATGGCATTATCATTTCGTTTGCCGAACACAATGGTGCTTATACCACGGCTTTTAAAAATATTTTTGATTGGATTTCTAGATTGGAAAAACCGATTTGGTGCGGTAAACCCCTGTTTTTACTAGCCACCTCAACAGGGGCGCGAGGAGCTATAACCGTTTTAGAACTTGCTCACTTACGACTGTCTCGTGACAATCCTCACATTCCCATCTTTTCGTTGCCTTCATTTAATGAAAATTTTGATGATAGCGAAGGCATTACGAACACAGAACTTCAAGCTGGTTTTGATACGGCTCTATCCGCTTTTGTGTCGCAACTAAGCTAAAAGGCTCCCTGCCATTACCAACATAATGGCATTTTCAATAAACGTGGCTTCGGTCATGGGGAGGTTAAGTACGCTACCCAAACAGGCGCATTGGATGTTTTGCTTTTGTAAAAGTGATTTTACCACACCTATGGTAGTCACACCGAGGATTGCGATTGTGGCAATTAATAGCACACTGGGCACAATATCGCGGATATAACAAATACCGAGAAATACCTCTATAAAAGGGTATATCCATCCGTAAAAAGGCAGTGCGGCTGCAAGGGGATCGTATTTCTTAAAGCTGGCTTGGAAGCCACGTAAGTCCAAAAACTTAAAAAAAGAAAAAACAATAAAAAACATGCCCATAAAATCATGCATCATGGCAGTTCGATCAAGATGTTCTATATGAATGAGCAATAACGTTCCTATTATAAATCCAAAAATTAAGAATAAAGGATACAGTTGTTTAACCTTAGACGGTGGTAACATGGCGTCATCCAAAAGCGCATATTTTTTGGGTAATGCTGCTAAAAGGGTATCGGCTGAAAGTGTGGTGTCGGACCAGATCAAAAGCGTGCCGTTTTTGTGGTTGGCTTCGGCTTTTGTTACGCTTTTCAATTGTTTGAGGGCATCGACTACGGACTGTTCACAACCCGAGCAGGTCATGCCAGAAATGTGGAAGGTTTGCTTTTTCATTTGGGTGGGTTTAGTGCACCACCATTGGCACTTCAATCAACAGGATTTGGGCGTCTTGGTGTGCGGTTACTTCAAAGGTAGCGGTTTCTGTAATACCCAGCGCATCGCGTTTTTGTAAAAGTTGCTCCCCTATTTCCACTTCCCCTTCAATAACAAAAGCGTATACCCCATTCGCTTCTGCTTTGAGGTCGTAATAAACGGATTCCGCCTCATCTATGTCCAACATATGAAACCACGCATTTTGATGAATCCACACCCCTTGATCGTTGGGGTAAGGAGAGAGTATTTGAAACGGCTCGTTTTTTTTATGTAAGCTGTGAATCGGGATTTGATCGTAGCGCGGCTCTACATTCCGCTTATTGGGAAAAATCCACAATTGCAGCAGATTTATTTCTTTGTCTGGATTTTTATTATACTCGCTGTGGTGAACACCCGTTCCAGCACTCATCACTTGGATTTCCCCTTCATGAATTACTTCGGTATTACCCATGCTGTCTTTGTGCTCTAAGTCGCCACGCAAAGGAATGGTGATGATTTCCATGTTATCGTGCGGGTGAGTGCCAAAGCCCATGCCTCCTTGAATGATATCATCGTTTAGCACACGCAACGCGCCAAACTGTATGCGCTCGGGATTGAACCAGCTGGCAAAACTAAAACTGTGTTTGGCTTGAAGCCAACCATGATCGGCATGGCCACGCGAATCGGCGGGATGATAAATGGTATGCATTGTTGGTTATGAAATAAAGTCAGCCACAATTTTCCCTGAAATTAGCGCTGGCGGAACGCCTGGTCCGGGTACTGTAAGTTGCCCTGTAAAATACAAATCTTCCACCGTTTTGCTTTTCATTTTAGGGCGTAAAAATGCGGTTTGTAAAAGGGTATTTGCCATGCCATAAGCATTGCCTTTGTACGAATTATACACCTCTTTAAACTCCTTAACACAAAAGGATTCTTCAAAAATTATATGCGATTTAACTTCTGTTTCGGTAAGCTGCTCCATACGTTTGAGCACAATATCCAAGTACTGCTGGCGGAGTTCGGGAGTATCTTCCAAATTAGGTGCAATCGGAATCAATATAAAACAAGCTTCTTTGCCTTTTGGGGCCATTGAAGGGTCGCTCTGTGAGGGTAAATTCACATAAAATAACGGATCTTTTGGCCACTCGGGCGTATCGTAAATGCTATTGGCATGTGCGTCAAAATCCACATCAAAAAAGAGGTTGTGATGCGCCAGTGTATCGAGCTTTTTATCCAAACCAATGTAGAACAACAACGATGAGGGTGCAAACGTCTTTTTGTCCCAGTACGCTTCGCTGTAAGCGCGTTTTTCTTTGGGCAATAAGGTTTCGGTGTGATGATAGTCTGCCCCTGAAATAACGATATCAGCGTCATAGGTGGTCTCGCCAACGCGAACGCCACAAGCCTTACCATTATCAAGTAAAATCTCGTCTACTCCTTGACTGGTTTGGTAGCGCACACCCAACGATTTTCCCAAACGTACCATACCATCCACGATTTGGTACATGCCTCCCTTAGGGTGCCAAGTACCTAGGCCAAAATCGGCATAGTTCATAAAATTATAGAACGCTGGTGTGCTTTCTGGCTTAGCGCCTAAAAACAAAACCGGAAACTGTAATAGGGAACGCAACTTGGGGTTTTTAAATTGCTTTTCTACTTGTTTGCGTATGTTGGTAAAAAACAAGCCTACTTTTTTGGCGGTTTGTGGCGTTACCAATTCCAAAGGCGAAACCCCAGGACGGTATACTAAGTCCTTAACGGCAATGTCGTAATTGTTTCGTGCTTTTTCTAAAAACCGTGTGAGTTTAGCTCCACTGCCAGGTTCGATTTCTTCAAAGCGGTTGGCTATTTTAGCAATGCTATCTTCTACTGGAAAAACATCATCCTTGCCAAATACCACTTGATAGCCCGGAGACAATCGGTCAAGTTGGTAATAGTCGGATACTTGCTTGTCAAAATCGCCAAAAAACGATTCAAACACGTCGGGCATCCAATACCAAGAGGGGCCCATGTCAAAGGTAAAGCCGTCTTTTTTAAACTGACGCGCACGACCACCTAAGGTGTCGTTTTTTTCCAATACTTGAACACTATGTCCTTTTTTGGCTAAATAGCAGGCGGCTGAAAGTGAAGAAAAGCCGGATCCGATGATGATGATATTTTTCATAGCCTTGCAAATTTACCATATATTTTTTTAGAACATATGAGTTGAACGTGTATCTTTAGAAAAACAATAATCATGGCAACATACGCATGCAATCAATGTGGGATGTCGGTTAACGCAACTTGTGCTACATGCGACATGCCTTTAGAAAACGGTCACTTAAGTCTTGACAACGGAACTGAGGTTCAAATTTCAAAATGCCCATCTTGTGAAGGAAAAATCAAATCCCCACAATGTTGCGGAGCAGACATGAGCTGCGAAATGCAATGACCCACTACAGCAAAGAAACAATTGCTTCTGCTCTTGGCGAACACGCCACCATGTGGCGTTGGGAAGCAAATAGTATAAAGGCGGAGTTTGCGTTTGTGGACTTTAAAACAGCTTTTGACTTTATGAAAGTGGTGGCGGAAGCGGCTGAAAAAATGAACCACCATCCCGATTGGCACAACTCCTACAACCGCATTAGGATTTCACTACGCACTCACGACCAAAATGCGGTTACTGACCTTGATGTAGGGCTAAGTAACGTTATAAGTAGGCTTTATAAATCCTACAAAAAGGCGCTTTAGGTCTTTTTTACAGTGTATTTCTTCCCATATAAAAGGGTGTAATTCACATATTCACAATATGAAGTAACTAATATTAACATGTATATATATTGTAGAGGTATTTTTTAAGGTTTCAATAGCTTAGAGGTATATATTTGAATAAATCAAAGATTATGAAACAATTATATACAATACTAGTAGTCCTAATTGCGGCTACTATGACTTTTGCTCAAGAAATTGAGCTGACTGTTAAAGTTTCTGGAACACCTTCAATTGTAAGGCTTACTGGCCCTTGGTGGGGTTGGGATCCAGCGGGAGGCCCTCAGGCAACAGACAACGGTAATGGCACTTGGAGTATTAACATGACTGCAGGTAGTGAAAACATGCAATATCTATGGGTTGTAGACGGAACAACTGAAGCTTTATTAAGTGTTGCTCAAAATGGAGACTGTACAGACAGAGCTGACGCTGAAAATGTAGCAGGTGCTCACATGATAACTGACTATAATACATATGCCAATAGAATTTGGAAAGTTGGCGATGGCAACATCGTGAATGATGTACACAACAGCTGTGGTACTTTTATGAATACCTCAAGTACATTTGACAACGAAGCTTCTGTAATAGGCTGGGCTGGAGTTGGTGATGGTGCTTCTGATGAAGCAAGTGTTCAATATGTTGCAAGTGCAGGAGTAACTTCTGGCGCATTACAAGTAGCAGGGCAAAACCCTTCTAGTGCAGCAGGAAAAGCTTATATATTTCAATACACTGATAGCGACTTTAATTATGATGGTGCTGCAAATGTGAAAGTAGAATTTCAAGCAAAACTTAACGCTCCTTTAGTTAGTTCAGCAGTTCACATGCAAACGGAAATGCCTGGTCTAGGCACCGTTAATAAATTTGACATTCAGGGTTCAGGTTTAAATGAAACAGACTGGACAAGTTATGAGTACGATTTCGAAAATGTAAACCCTACTGGTACAAATGACATTTTCCGTATTCATTTCAACTTTGCTGCGGGAGCTGCAGAAAACGCTGGAGGCAGCTTATTGGTTGACAATATCGTGATTACTTTAAGTGGTGGCGGTACAACTGAGCCAGATCCTACACCTGAAAACTCACCTACTGCACCAACACGTGATGCTGCTGATGTGATTTCTATTTATAGCGATGCATACACAGACATTGCAACGGCTTACAACCCAGGGTGGGGTCAATCAGGAACTGTAAACACAACTTATGATCCAGGAGATGGAAACAACGTAATGCTTTATTCTAACTTTAATTATCAAGGTACAGATCTAGCTAATACTGATGTTTCAGGAATGGAATATTTACATGTTGATATTTGGGTAGCAAATGTTGACAGAACCGTTAAGGTTTCTCCAATTGGTGGGGGTAATGAAACTTTAGTAGCTGTTGCTACAACTGCAGGCGCTTGGAACAGTGTAGATATTCCATTGACAGATTTTACAACTGTAGACTTAACACAAATTGTCCAGTTGAAGTTTGACGGTCAATTTCAAACAGATGGAGCAACAGCCGATACGGCAGTACGTTCGGATGTTTACTTGGACAATATCTATTTCTGGAAAAGTGCTACATCTTCTATCAATGATTTAGCAAACGGGTTTAACGTTTATCCTAACCCAGTGAAAAATACATTTAACATAAGCGCTGGTGTAATGGTTGACCAAGTAAGCATCTTTGATCTTACAGGACGTCAAGTATTACGTGCAACGCCAAAGGCAGAAAGCTTTAGTTTAGACGTAAGTGACCTTAACAAAGGCATGTACCTTGTTAGCGTAAAAGCTGGTGCGCAAGAATTAACCACGAAATTGGTAAAGTAACCAACCATACTTAATTTCATGTTTACAAGAAAACCCTGCCATTTGGCAGGGTTTTTTTATGCCGCTGATTGAGCTTGCCGAGCGCACATCGAGCTTGTCGAGATGCGCGCTTCGACTTCGCTCAGTATCCATTTGCACAAAAACAGTCATTTCAAAAATTATCATATATTTAAATAAATAGCATTATTTTGTGTTTTGTTATTATTTAAATAAATAATTAGTGTTTTTGTTGTGTATGTATAGGTTTTGTATAGGATGTTTTAAGAATATCGCAATATTATGTTGCTATATTGGTCCAAATCTTAAATCTATATATCATGAAATACATATTTACTTTTTTAACGGTACTTGCATTAAGTACCTATACTACAAACGCTCAGGTAACCGTAACTTCAGATGTAACGCATACGTATAATGGTTACATGAATGTGTTTAATCTTTCCAGTGGTGCAAAAGGCACTGCTAACTTTAATCAATCCTGGGGAGTAGCGGCTTTAAAAACAACCATCACATCCGCTGGAACAGGTGGATTCACTAATGGAGCGATTACATTACAACCCAATTTTAATGGCTATGCAGATAATGCTGGAAGTGATTTTTGGAGAGATAATGGCGGAGCTGGTCCAGGCGGAAATAAATGGATGGAAGCCATCACTTATGTTGAATATGGTGCTAACACCTATCCAGGGGGCGATTTAACGTTTAAAGCTGATATAAATGCAAACACACTTGGTACTGGATACACAGCAATAGCGTTTATCAAAACACTTGACCCAGCGAATGGATATGCAACCATAATTCACGAAACTGTTGCCTTGGGTGCAGCCGGAACAAGTTTTACAGTTACTGCCACAGGTATTAATACTGCACATATTGTTCAATATGGTTTTACAGTAGAAGGTATTAATGCGAACCCAACTGATGAAAGTACTTTGGGAAGTATAATCATTACTCCTGACACAACTGTTTTAGGCGGCGGTGGTAGCAGTAGCGGTCCTGACACTGCTGAATGGGATTTTGAAGATGCTGCTGACGCAACCGATTTTCCAGGCGTAGGCGATGGAACTCATACAACAGCAACTGTTGGGCACGTTGCCACAGGCGGTAACCCTGACGGGGCACTACGATTCGGAGGTGCTAATGATATTACTACAGCAGGAAAGGGTTATCAAGTACAATATAGTAAAGGAGATTTTGACTATGGTAATGCTGCAAGTGCAAAATTGACTTTTGATATGAAAATTGATGGAACTTTGACAGCTGCTGCTGTTCATAATCACTTTGAAACTAAAGGCCCTGGCACAAAGACAACCCTTGACTTACAAAATGGAGCTTTAAACAACTCAACCTACACTTCGTTTGAAGTTGAAGCTACTGGTCTAACAGGAGGCAGTGGTACTCTTAGAATAAACTTTGAAATAGCTGCTGGTGCCGTCATGAATGGTGGTGGTATGCTCCTTGTAGACAATGTCAAAGTTGAACTTTTTGATAGTGATGGGAAGACGCTCGGGGTAACACCTGTTGAAGTATTAGACGCTATTGTCTACCCCAACCCAATGGGTGATCAAGTAACCGTAGAAGGTACTTGGAGTGTAGAAAGCGTACGTATACATGACCTTACGGGAAGAGAAGTGCTTCGTGCTGCGCCCAATAAAGCAGTCTTTAGCTTAGACACAAGCACCTTAGACCACGGGGTCTATTTGCTATCGCTATCGTCTGACGACAACAGCATAACACATAAATTAGTGAAGTAAACAATAACCACTTTTAGCAGAACCCTGCCTTTTTCGTTGCGCATTTCAGTCAGAAATTCACACGATAAACGGTGGGGTTTTTGTTTTGTTTTCGGCAAGCTCAAACTGTCAGTTCGAGTGATTTTCAATAGAAAATTATAACCTGTGTTGGGTCTGCCGGCAGGCAGGTTAATCGAAACGCCTGTGTTGAGTCAATCGAAACATCGAGAACCATGTACGCTTATCGAAAGCACTACTGAGCTTCGTTACGCTAGCTTCTGCTGTGCCCTTCTAAAATTATCAATCGCCACAAAATAGTCAGGATCTTCCAAGACGTTGACATCACAAATTTTTTCGGCTTTCTTAATCAACTTTACACAGTCCGAAGACAAATGACGCAAGTGGATGTTTTTCCCATTTTTTAAATAGCGTTCGGTCAGTTTGTTGACGCACTCTATCGCAGACTGATCTACAATACGCGATTCCTTAAAATCAATAATCACCTCATCGGGGTCGTCTTGTACATCAAACTTACTGTTAAACAGTTCAATGGAGCCAAAAAACAAAGGCCCGTAGATTTCGTAATGCTTTACACCGTGTTCATCGATGCGTTTGCGTGCACGAATGCGCTTGGCGTTTTCCCAAGCAAACACCAACGATGATACCACCACACCTGCCAATACGGCAATGGCCAAATCAAACAGTACGGTAAGTCCCGTTACCAGTATAATAACAATAATATCAGCTTTTGGAACCTTGTTCCAAATACGGAAGGTGCTCCATGCAAAGGTGCCAATAACCACCATAAACATAACCCCTACAAGCGCTGCAATAGGAACCTGTTCAATATATGATGCGCCAAAAAGAATAAAGCCAAGTAAGGCAACCGCTGCCGTAATCCCCGACAAACGACCACGTCCTCCAGATTTGATATTGATAATACTTTGTCCAATCATGGCGCAACCGCCCATACCTCCAAAAAAGCCGTTTACGATATTGCCCAATCCTTGAGCGGCACATTCGCGGTTACCGCTTCCGTGCGAATCGGTGAGTTCGTCAATAAGGTTGAGGGTCATCAATGACTCAATTAAGCCAATGGCAGCAAGGATACAAGCATATGGCAAGATAAAAAGGAAGTTATCGAGCGAAACTGCAATAAAAGGTACATTAAAGCTGGGGAACCCCGCTTGAATACCATCGCCTCCGTTTGCAACCACAAAAGACCGAACGGTTTCAGTTTCAAGATTACCAAAAATAACAAGTAACGACACCACCAAAATGGCCGTAAGTGCAGCGGGCACCTTTTTGGTCAGGTAGGGTAACCCAACCATAATCCCCATGGTAAGAAGCACAAGCCCTAGCATGGTAAATAGCGGCGTGCCAGAAAGCCACACACCTTGACTTTTGAACATACCCAACTGCGACAAGAAAATGACAATGGCCAAGCCGTTAACAAATCCCATCATGACCGAATGTGGAATCATACGCACAAACTTTCCAAGACGTAACACCCCTGCTGCTACCTGAATACATCCTGCCAAAATAAGGGTAACAAACAAAAATTGCAGCCCTGCGGTATCGCTACCACCAAGTACATTCCCTTCACTAACCAAATGCACCATGACTACTGCCATAGCCCCTGTTGCACCAGATATCATCCCAGGACGTCCTCCAAAAATCGAGGTGATAAGCCCCATCATAAAGGCACCATATAGACCTACGATAGGGGATATGCCTGCCACAAAAGCAAAGGCTACTGCCTCAGGAACTAACGCCAAGGCCACGGTTAATCCAGATAAAATATCGCTTTGAATACTACCTCCGTTAGAGGTATCTATAAGTTTAAATGCTTTCAACACACGGAAATTTAAGCGGCAAAAGTAGGGGAATTAAGATGAAATTCTTTGTCATGGTGCAATTAACCTTGTTTTTTAATATGTAGTACTTTAGCAAAAATTAAATCGGATGAATCTACTTTCGGTAGAAGGTATTTCAAAAGCATATGGGGAACGGGTCATTTTTGAACCCCTATCCTTTGGGATCAGCAAGGGGCAAAAGATTGCGTTAATTGCCAAAAACGGAAGTGGAAAAACGACCATTTTAAAAATTATTGCCCAGCAGGACACTCCCGATTCGGGTCAGGTCAACTTCCGAAAGGGAACTCAAGTATCTTACCTTCCTCAAGATCCCGTTTTAGACCCTCACAAAACAGTAGAAGAAATTATCTTGGAATCGGGAAATCACGTTTTGGAAGTCATTGCCGACTACGAAAAGGCCTTGCAAAACCCCGAGGATGCCGAACACTATCAAAAGGCGTTTGAGGCCATGGAGCAACACCAAGCCTGGGATTTTGAAACCCAATACAAACAGCTGTTGAGCAAACTAAAACTAGACGATCTGAGCCTTAAAGCCAGTGCGTTGTCTGGAGGACAAAAAAAGCGACTTGCACTTTGTATTGCGCTGCTTGAAAAACCAGATTTACTTATCCTAGATGAACCAACCAATCATCTTGACTTAGAAATGATTGAGTGGCTAGAAGCCTATTTTATCAAAGAAAAACTAACCCTGTTGATGGTCACCCACGACCGTTATTTTCTTGAGCGGGTTTGTAATGAAATCATTGAGCTCGATAATGGAAAATTGTTTAGCTACAAAGGAAGCTATTCCTATTTTTTAGAAAAACGTGCCGCACGTATAGAGCAGCTTGAAACCGAAGCGCACAAAGCCAAGCGCCATTTCACCAAAGAGCTGGAGTGGATGCGTCGTCAGCCTAAAGCGCGAACGACCAAGTCCAAATCTAGAATTGATGATTTTAAAAAAATCAAAGCGAAAGCACAGCAGCGAAGAAACGAACACGAAGTACAGCTGGAAATCAATATGGAGCGTTTAGGCTCCAAAATGATTGAAATGCATCGGGTATCCAAATCCTTTGGAGACAAGGTGATTCTTCAGGGATTTGATTATAATTTTCAGCGCAACGATCGAATTGGAATTATTGGCAACAACGGAACAGGAAAATCTACCTTTCTCAAGCTCCTTACCAATACCATCAAACCCGATGGTGGAAAAATTGTTTGGGGAGACACGCTTAAGTTTGGCTATTATACCCAAGAAGGAATAAAAGTTAAACCCGATCAAAAGGTCATTGAAGTCATTCAAGAGTTTGGGGAATTTATACCCCTCAAAAAAGGACGTAAAATTTCTGCTCAACAGCTACTTGAACGTTTTTTGTTTGACCGTAAAAAACAGTATGACTTTGTGGAAAAGCTTAGTGGAGGCGAGCGAAAACGGCTGTATCTGTGTACCGTGCTGATACAAAACCCAAACTTCATCATTTTAGACGAGCCCACCAATGATTTGGATATCGTCACTCTGAATGTGCTAGAAAATTTCCTGTTGGATTTTCCCGGCTGTTTGATTGTCGTTTCCCACGACCGCTATTTTATGGATAAAATTGTGGATCATCTTTTTGTCTTTAGAGGTAAAGGAAAAATTGAAGATTTCCCTGGGAACTATTCCGATTTTAGAGCCTATGATGGGCTTACAACAACCTCCGAAACCCCAAAAAAGAAAGTAAAAGCGGACTGGAAAAACAAGACAGAAAACAAACCGTCAAACGAAGAACAACGTGCGCTAAAAAAACTGGAAAAAGAAATTGCTGCCCTAGAGGCGGAAAAAGAAAACATACAACATCAATTTACGGACGGGACGCTATCACCAGAAGACATCAAAGCTCTTTCCATTGAACTAACATCTGTAGAAAAAGCCTTGGAAGCCAAAACCGATGCATGGCTAGAGCGCTCCCTCGCACTCGAATAATACGGCTCATCCTTTAAAAAAAACAACCTTTTACAAGGCATTCTCTGTTTGATATATCCAACCGTAATAAATATTACTTTTGTGCTTTATGATGAATCGTCTGTTTCCCATACTTTCTTGGTTACCAAATTATAAGAAAGAATACCTTAGTGCTGATATATCCGCTGGACTAACGCTTGGCATTATGCTTATCCCGCAAAGCATGGCGTATGCGATGATCGCAGGCTTACCGCCCGTTTATGGGTTATATGCCGCGCTAATGCCGCAATTGGTATATGCGCTAATGGGAACGTCACGCCACTTAAGCGTTGGGCCTGTTGCTATGGATTCGTTGCTGGTAGCTGCAGGACTGGGAGCGCTTTCTATAGTAGGGATTGACGAGTACATTGCCATGGCTATTTTGTTGGCCTTGTTTATGGGTGTGTTACAGCTTGCGCTTGGCTTATTGAAAATGGGGTTTTTGGTAAACTTTCTCTCCACGCCTGTTATTAGTGGCTTTACCTCCGCAGCTGCGGTTATAATTGGACTAAACCAACTGAGTCATTTATTTGGGGTTGATATCCCACAAGCAAGTAAACTTCATGTATTGTTGGGTAGTGTTTGGGGCATCTTTAGTACGATTCACCCATATACCCTAGTTGTTGGTGGTAGTGCTATTCTGCTTATACTAGGTCTTCAGAAAATCAACAAGAAAATTCCGGCAGCACTTATTGTCGTTGTGCTTAGCATCGTGGGCGTATATGGTTTTAACCTCCACATGCAAGGGGTTTCGATAGTAGCAACTATCCCAAGTGGATTGCCTTCTTTTGAGATTCCTCAAATTACCATTGCTAGGCTACAAGAACTTTTTCCCATTGCGCTTACCCTAGCACTGATTGCCTTTATGGAGGCCA
The DNA here is from genome assembly GCA_938092005.1 of uncultured Flavobacteriaceae bacterium. GTDB lineage: Bacteria > Bacteroidota > Bacteroidia > Flavobacteriales > Flavobacteriaceae > UBA7446. The sequence continues at coordinate 62,583 of CALKOU010000012.1, forward strand.
TGTCGGTGGCAAAAGCCATCGCCAACAAACACCGTTATGAGGTAACACCAAACCAAGAACTTATTGCCTTGGGAACATCAAATATTGTAGGTGCTTTTTTTGCATCTTACCCTGCAACAGGCAGCTTTACCCGAACGGCTTTAAACGATTTAAACGGTGCAAGAACAGGGCTTACGGGCTTTATCAGTACGCTAATTATTGGCAGCACGCTTTTGTTTTTCACTCCTTTATTTTATTATTTGCCCAATGCCGTACTGGCAGCTGTAATTTTAGTTGCCGTTGTTGGGCTGGTTGACATCCACTACCCCATTCGTTTATTTCGCACCAAAAAAGATGAATTTTACTTACTCCTATTCACTTTTTTGTTAACGCTTTTTGTGGGAATTATAGAAGGGATTTTGTTCGGTTCGTTACTCGCCTTGCTGCTATTGGTGTATCGAACAGCAAAACCGCATATTGCCGAACTTGGGAAAATTAAAGGAACTTCCTATTTCAAAAATAAAACAAGATTTGAGGAGGATGTGGAACATAATCCTGTGGTGCTTCTTATTCGATTTGATGCGCAGTTGTATTTTGGAAACAAGGATTATTTTAAAAATGAAGTTCATCGGATTGTTGCCGCCCAAGCGCAGCAGCCGAAGTTTATTATTATTAAGGCAGAGCCTATCAATTATATCGATAGCAGTGCCCTTATTATGCTGGAACAGCTGATTGAAGAGCTCCAACAGAAAGATATACAGGTCCTGTTTTCCGAAGTTATTGGGCCTACACGTGACATTATCATGAAATCCAATATTATAAGACTCGTTGGAAAGGCACACTTTTTTGTAGATACTGTAGATGCCTACGAATACGCCACTACTCAAAAATCGAAGAGTAGTTTACAAGAAAAAATTTCGCTTCAAACACAACGTTAACGAAGAATAGTCGTGATTTTAAACCGCTATAAAATTGTATTTTTGAAGACTAAATCGAACATCATATGAAAGTAGAACAGTTATATACAGGTTGTTTGGCGCAAGGCGCATATTATATTGAAAGCGATGGGGAAGCAGCCATTATTGATCCGCTGCGTGAAACAACCCCGTACATGGAGCGTGCCAAGCGTGACAATGCTAAAATCAAATATGTGTTTGAAACCCACTTTCATGCCGATTTTGTTAGCGGACATATTACTCTTTCCAAAAAAACGAATGCTCCTGTTGTTTTTGGTCCCAACGCAAATCCTGCTTTTGAAGCCATAATTGCTACCGACAAACAGGTTTTCCCCATTGGGAAAGCACGTATTATCGTATTGCACACGCCTGGTCATACGATGGAAAGTACGACCTATTTACTACAAGACGAAAACGGGAAAGACCATGCGATTTTTACTGGAGACACCCTGTTTTTAGGAGATGTTGGACGTCCCGACTTAGCGCAAAAAGGAAAAGACCTTACGCAAGAGCAACTTGCTGAAACCTTGTATGATAGTTTGCGAGAAAAAATCATGCCTTTAGCTGACGATGTTATTGTATATCCAGCTCATGGAGCGGGTTCTGCTTGTGGCAAAAACATGATGAAAGAAACGGTTGATACTCTCGGGAATCAGAAAAAAATGAACTATGCCCTTCGCGCAGACATGACCAAAGCAGCATTTGTAAAAGAAGTAACCGATGGGCTATTGCCACCTCCTGAGTACTTCCCCTTAAATGTTAAAATGAATAAAGAAGGGTACGCCGATCTAGAAGAAATTATAGAAAAGGGCACTCAAGCACTCTCGCCAGAGGCTTTTGAAATTGCCGCTAACGAAACAGGAGCTGTTGTTCTGGACGTTAGACATCAGGATGATTTTATCAAAGGGCATATTCCACGGTCTATTTTTATTGGGCTTGATGGTGGTTTTGCTCCTTGGGTAGGAACACTCATTGCCGATGTCAAGCTGCCTATTTTATTGGTGGCAGACCCTGAACGCGTTGAGGAAGCCATCACACGCCTGTCACGCGTTGGGTTTGATCATTGTATTGGTTATCTAAAAGACGGGTTTGAAGCATGGCAAAAGACTTCAAAAGAAACGGATACACTAACATCTGTTTCTGCCACAACGCTCAAAGCAAATCTCGAAAAAGAGGAAGTGCCTGTTTTTGATGTTCGCAAAGCATCTGAATATTATGCAGAACATATCCCTACTGCAGAAAACACGCCGCTTAGTTTTTTAAACCAGCATTTGGCCGCCTTTCCTTCAAACAAACCCTTCTACATACATTGTGCAGGAGGATACAGAAGTGTCATTGCTGCATCTATTCTAAAGAGTCGTGGCATACACAACATTATCGACATTGCAGGTGGTTTTAAAGCCATTAAAGAAAGTGGTGTCACGGTATCGGACTATGTATGTCCGTCTACATTATAAGCATTTATACAGGCTAAATATTAGGTTGCATTCCCAATTGATTTGACCAATAGTGCTTCAGGCTCTCTGGTAAAAGCTACGATACACTCAAAAACAAAAAAAATACTATATTTGTTTTTGTCGTGGTTTTTAGGGCTCCGTCTAACGCAACAATAATGCCTTTGAATAAAAGGACGTTGCGATATAGAAATTACCTCTGATACATGACCGTTTTAACGAACCCCAAAACCCCAAGTAATGACCTATTCAACAAAGGCCTTTGTCTCTATTGTACTACTCCTTTTTTTAAGTGCATGTGCGACACACAACGCTCAATTTGCGGCAAATAATAAAATAACAAAACCGTTTACGAACGAAAAAGAAATCGAGCATTCGTTTTATCTCATTGGCGATGCTGGAAATGCTCCTATAGGCACAACTACTACAGCTCTAAAAGCATTTAAATCAGCACTAAAAAAAGCACCTGAAAATAGTACAGCAATCTTTTTAGGAGATAATATTTATCCAAACGGATTTCCAAAAAAAGAACACAAAGACATCGCTTTTGCCAAGCACCAAATGAGGGTGCAAATAGCTGCTGTTAGCGACTTTAAGGGAGAAACTCTTTTTTTACCAGGAAATCATGATTGGTACAGCGGGTTAAAAGGACTAAAGCGTCAAGAAAAATATATAGAAAACGCCATAGGTAAAAATACTTTTTTACCCGAAGATGGCTGTCCCATTGCAAAAATTCATGTGAGTGACGAAATAGAATTGATTCTTATAGACAGTGAATGGTATATTACCAACTGGGATCATCATCCAACAATAAATGATGATTGTGAAATCAAAACACGAACACGCTTTTTTGATGAATTTGCAAGCCTTATTAAAAAAGCACGTGGAAAGACAACTATCATTGCCATGCACCACCCTATGTTTACCAATGGTCCTCATGGCGGGAAGTACTCTTTTGGTAGTCACTTGACACCAATTCCTGTGCTGGGAACACTAAAAAATATCATTCGAAAAACAGCTGGCATTTCTTCTACAGACTTACAGCACAAACGCTATAGTGAACTCAAAAAACGCTTGGTTACCCTTGCGCAACACAACGAAAAAGTCGTTTTTATTTCGGGGCATGACCACAGTTTACAGTATTTAGTACAAGATAATTTACGTCAAATTATAAGTGGTTCTGGGTCCAAAGTTTCTGCAACCCGAAATACAGGTGGCGGACAATTTTCCTATGGGCATTCAGGATATGTGCGTTTAGATGTGTTTAAAAACGGAGCATCACACGTGCGGTTCTATTCAGCAACAGACAACAAAATAGTTTTTCAAACAGCGGTTTTACCACCCAATAAAAAAGAAATTACGACACCTTATCCAGCACAATTTCCAGAAAAAGTATCCGCCTCAATCTATACTGAAGCGGAAACTGACAAGTCAAAATTCCACTCCTTTTTGTGGGGTGAGCGTTATCGCAACTATTACAGCACTAAAGTTTCAGCACCGACCGTAGATTTAGACACCTTGTATGGTGGATTAAAGCCTGTTCGTAAAGGAGGGGGAAATCAATCAAAATCATTACGGTTGGAAGACAAAAATGGTGCGCAATATGTAATGCGTGCATTGCGAAAGCAAGCGTTGCAATACTTGCAAGCAGTACTGTTCAAAGATCAGTATATCGAAGGTCAATTTGATGATACCAAAACGGAAGATTTAATCCTGGATGTTTTTGCGGGTTCACACCCTTATGCTCCTTTTACCATTGGAACGCTATCTGATGCTGTTGGGGTGTACCACACAAATCCAAAACTGTATTATATCCCCAAACAAAATGCCTTGGGACACTTCAATGATACGTTTGGAAATGAATTATACATGATTGAAGAACACACCTCATCTGGTCACAGCAATCAAGCTAGTTTTGGATTTCAAGACAAGCTATTAAGTACAGAGGATATGATGAAAAAGATTCATAAAGACGAAGACATTGTCATCGATGAAGCGGCGTATATCCGAGCGCGATTGTTTGATATGCTCATAGGTGATTGGGATAGGCACCAAGACCAATGGCGTTGGATAGCCTTTAAGGAAAATGGTAAAAAAGTATACCGGCCTATGCCTCGTGATCGTGATCAGGCCTTTTCCATTATGTCTGATGGATTTTTGTTGGGAACGGCTGTAAAACTCATGCCCACAGCACGAGTTTTACGCAAATACGACGATGACTTGGTCGATGTAAAAGGCGTTAACATAGAGCCTTATCCGCTCGACATGGAATTGATTCAGCAAGCTGGAAAAGAGGTATGGGATGCACAAGTAAAGCGTATTCAAGAAGGGCTTACAAACGCTGTGATTGACGCTGCTTTTTTAAACGTTCCAAAAGAAGTGCGTGATGAAACAGTAGATGAAATCAAAAGAAAACTTCAAGCTAGGCGTGGGAATCTCCAAAAAATAGCAAATCGATATTATACGTTAGTAAATAAATTGGCTGTTATAAAAGGGACAAATAAAAAAGATTGGTTTGATATAGAACGGCTACATGATGGGTCTACAAAGGTAACGGCATATCGTATTAAAAAAGGGGGAAAAGGAGAACGCTTTCACGAACGAACATACCTAAAAAAGGAAACTAAAGAACTATGGATATACGCATTAGATGATGACGATGTTTTCAATGTGTTTGGCCAAAAAAATGGGGGTATCAAGGTACGTTTGATTGGTGGTCAAAACAACGACACATATGATATTCAAGCAGGGAAAAAAGTAACTTTCTATGATTATAAGTCTAAAAAAAATACGGTTATTACGAATAGTGGAACGAAACGTTTTAGAGACCATTACGAAACAAACGTATACGACTACAAAAAGCTAAAAAACAGTACCGATCAATTGGTTCCCATCATAAGTTCTAATCCTGATGACGGGTTTAAAATTGGCGCAAAGAATACGTTTACTAGCTATGGGTTTGAACGAAATCCGTTTACTTCACAACACACTATTTCAGGAGCGTACTATTTTGCAACCGAAGGATATGAATTGGTATATCGTGGTGAATTTGCCAATATCATCGGTGATGCAAATGTAGCTTTGGATGTGCAATTCAACAGTCCAAACTATGCCGTGAACTTTTTTGGTTTTGGAAATGAAACATTAAATCATGAGGCAGACATCCATGATGGTATTGAGGTAGATCTTGATTATAACAGAGTGAAAATTCGCACGCTAAGTATTGCGCCTTCCTTCATTTGGCGTGGACAATTGGGGGCACAACTCACAGCTGGATTTATATATGAATCCAATGAAGTGGAGCGCACAACAGGTCGGTTTTTGGAAGCTAATTTTCCAGCAAGTGATGCATTGTTTGACAAGCAAGACTTTTATGGACTAGATGCAACATATCACTACAAAAATGTAGACCATGATGCTTTTCCAACCTTAGGAATGGAAGTGCATTTGAAAACCGGTTATAAAAACAACGTGGACACTTCAAAGGGCTTTGGGTACATCATTCCCGAGTGGAGTATCGATCACAAACTAATCTCTAGTGGAAAACTCGTGTTAGCCACTAAATTTAGAGGGCATCTAAATTTAGGTGACGATTATGCGTTTTACCAAGGAGCAAGCTTAGGTGCTGAAAACGGTTTGCGAGGGTACAGAAATCAACGTTTTACGGGCAAACAAGCGTTTGTTCAAAGCACAGACATTCGATGGAATCTACGTAATGTTAGAACCAACATATTACCAATGCAAGTTGGTGTATTTGGCGGGTTTGATTATGGTCGTGTTTGGGTGGACAACGATACTTCAAAAAAGTGGAACAACTCAATTGGTGGTGGATTTTGGGTCAATGCTGCTGATATGCTAAGCGCACGGTTTTCATTATTTAATTCAAATGATGGTGCGCGATTTGCATTTGGCGTTGGGTTTAGGTTCTAAAAAACAACATGTTAAATCTCTAATTATGAAAGATAAAACAAAGGAAAAAGCAGTGGACAGCTACTTGATGGATGAGCTGAATATTGATAAGGAAGAACTAAAAAAGCTTAAAAAGAAACTTGCGAAAGTAGCGCCAAGGTCAGAAAGGGGTGTAGAAACGTTATTCAGACTATTATCAAAAAATCAATATACCCTAAATACCATGATTGACACCAAGTCTAATATTCTAATATCGATTAATGCACTTATTCTGTCCTTAATATTAGGAACGGTCATGAGTCAATTAAGTGCAGATCCGCACTTAATATATCCTGTAATCATGATACTTATTACCAATTTGGCATCTATAACTTTTGCCGTTTTTGCAACACGCCCAGAGCTGATTCATGGTAAAAGGAGTGTGAAAAACTTACTTTTTTACGGCAACTTTCATGGCATGGAAGAGGAAACCTATGTGAGTAGCATTACAAACCTAATGAACCAAGGGGATGAATTGTACAAAGCGATAGCCATTGATACCTATTACCTAGGAAAAACAATTGATCGTAAATTTAAACTTTTACGCAAGTCTTTTAATATTTTCTTAATTGGAATTATTGTGTCTGTGCTTGCTTTTGTGGGATGCCACACCATACTAGAGGGGTTTGTCAGTGAGTTTATGTTGTAGCATATGGCTCATCAAAGTATGGAGGTTCATAACCTACTAATGCACTTTAATCGGAAATACACGCTTGTAAAACTTTTGATCTATTTTTGGGTCTAAGCATCAAGCATGGTCAAAAACGCATCTATTTATTTTTTGCTCTTTTTTCTTTTAGGTTGTAAAAAGGAATTAAATCAAGAAGTTAGCATTCCCGTAGAAACACATCCAAACATACTTTTGATTATTGCAGATGATTTAGGTAAAGACGCAATACATGGGTTTTTAGAGGGTGGCATAAAACCCAGTACGCCAAACATTGACGAAATTAGAACCAGTGGATTAAGCTATTCTAATTTTTGGGTATACCCCACTTGCACGCCCACAAGGGCTTCTATCATTACGGGCAAATATGGTTATCGAACAGGAGTTAAGAAGGTACAAGATGCGCTTAATTCTTCAGAAACGACTCTTCAAAAATTCATACATGAAAAAACCAACAACACCTACGCTACTGCTGTAATTGGCAAATGGCATTTAGCCGGGTCCAACAAAAACTTTAACCCAGAAACGTTGGGAATTGATTATTACACTGGGTTTCTAAAAGGCGAACTAAGTGATTATTACAATTGGTCATTGTTTGAAGATGGTAATTTTAAGACACAAAACGCGTATGCTACAACTGTTTTTACAGACTTGGCTATCAATTGGGTTTCGGAACAAAATAAACCTTGGTTCTTGTGGTTAGCGTACAATGCGCCACATACTCCATTTCATACGCCTCCAGGCAAAATGCATAGCCAAGGTAATTTACCAGATTATGATAATGGTGTTGACCCGCTACCTTATTATTTAGCCGCTATTGAAGCCATGGATTTCCAAATTGGCAGATTATTAGAAAGTCTTTCCTCGGAAGAAAAAGCAAAAACAATATTGCTGTTTATGGGAGATAATGGCACACCTGCAAAAACGGCTCAAGCACCTTATTCTAGGTTTACATCCAAAGGTAGTTTGTATCAAGGTGGCATTAATACTCCTTTGTTTGTTAGTGGTAACGGAGTTTTACAAACAGGAACAGACGACCGCCTTATCACATCATCCGATTTGTTTGCTACTATTGCTGGAATTGCTGGAATTGATATTAAAGAAATTCATGATAGTAAAAGCTTTAAATCTTCTTTCAAACAAGCATTACCAACACGAGACTTTCAATACAGTGAACTTAACGATGATACCCGTGACTTCTGGGCGATAAGTAATGGTGATTATAAACTCATCGTCAATCAAAACGGGAGCAATGAACTTTATCATTTGGCTCAGGATCCGTATGAATCTTTTAATTTGCTAACTCGGGAATTAAGTACGGAAGCATTAGCTGCACTCGACTACTTGAATCAAGGACTTCTAAATATTAGAAACTAAACTGATTTACACCTATAAACCAGTTGTATCGGCATCAATTTTTCAATATTATTTATTTACTATATTTAGATAATAATATTTGTTCGCTTTTTTCGAATGTGTTTTTTTAGCAAATCGCTCGTTTAATGTAACTGACAAAAATTATAGCTTTTAAGGGTTAGATAAAGGAAAGTTGGCGTAAATATAATTCCCGCTTTAAGCATGTGACCCACTCACATGTCACAGTATAGTACAGGATAGTGTTCCTGGGCTCAAATAGTAATTTCGAAATATTATTGTTGGGATTCTGTGGACTTATCATTTAACCGAGCAATAGGTACGACTATACTAAATATGAATATGTTAAAACTTAAACTTAAGATGAAACAAAAGATAAAAAGACAGCTTTCTGTTTCTAAGCTTGCATTAATGCTTATTCTGGTTTTTTCCAGTCTAACAGCTTTTACTTTACAGGCTCAAGAAAGCGTTTCTGGTGTTGTTAAAGATGCTGGAGGAGTGCCTTTACCTGGAGTAACGGTATTACAGAAAGGAACTTCACTTGGAGCGTCAACAGATTTTGACGGAAAATATACCCTAGGATTAACATTAGGAGAGCAAACGTTGGTATTTTCTTACGTAGGCTTTAAAACGCTGGAGGTTTCAATTAATGGTCAAGCCACCGTCGATGTTACATTAATAGAGGATGTTGAGGCCCTAGACGAAGTAATTGTAGTAGGATACGGTACCCAAAAGAAAGAGAGTGTTGTAGGGGCTATTACGCAAATCAAGGGAGAAGATTTATTAGACAGAGCTGCAGGTATAGCTAATGTTGAAGAAGCGTTACAAGGAAACTTACCTGGTGTCACAACTATTCAAGGTAGTGGTATTCCAGGTCAGTCTGACATGCAAATTTTTGTTCGTGGACAAAGTTCTTGGAATGGTGAAGGTGGCCCGCTAATTCTTGTAGACGGAGTTAAACGATCCATGACTGATATAGACATGAACGATATTGAAAACCTTTCGGTGCTTAAAGATGCATCTGCTACGGCAGTTTTTGGTGTTGAAGGAGCAAATGGAGTAATCTTAATTACAACGAAGCGTGGACAAACAGGAAAAGCGCAATTATCGCTTGCTGTTAACTCAACCATCAAGATGGTTTCAAAGTTGCCTGAAAAATTGAATTCTTATGATGCCATTATGCAATCGAATAGTTCCATTCTCAGAGAATTAGCGCTTGAACCTGTATCATGGGAAGACTTTACACCAATGGCTATTGCGGACAAATACCGAAACCCTTTAACAGAACAAGAGCGTTATATATATCCAGACGTTAACTGGCAAGACGAAATCATAAAAGATTTTGCTCAGGATTACAGAATTAACTTATCTGTGCGTGGTGGTAGTGAAACAGCAAAGTATTTTGGAAGTTTAGCATACCAAACTGTTAATGATATATTTAACGGTGAAAAATATGACAACGGTAAAGGGTATTTAGGAGAATATAACTACGAAAGATTTAACTATCGTAGTAATATTGACTTTGATATCACCAGTTCCACAGAGCTTTCTGTGAACCTTTCTGGTTATTTAGGTGTTCGCGAAAGTCCAAGTAGCCTAAATACGGTAACGAATGGTCTTTACGAAATTGCTCCAAATGCATATACGCCTGTGTACCCAGATGGAACATATGGGCAATTAGTAGACGATACATTTGGCTATACGAATTCTATTGTTAGTTTAACCAATACAGGCTACAACACGTATACAAACTTTCAAATTAACACAGACTTCATTCTTAAGCAAAAACTTGACTTTATAGCAAAAGGCTTGTCATTTCAAGGAAGATTTTCTTTAGACAACAACATGCAAAGTCAGCAAGCGCTAGTTGACCGTGGTGCAAATGATGTTGAAAATGTAACTTATACCATTTATAATAAAGACGGTGAACTATTGGATCCATTGACTCCAAATGGTGTGAATGATTTTGACTTTGTTCAATTCCCTTGGACTGTTGGCGCTTCAAGTGTTCAAAATGGAACTCGTAGTCGTAGAATGGTTTATGATGCGTCGCTGAACTACAGCAACACGTTTGCAGACAAACACAGCGTAACAGCTTTATTTTTAGTAAGACGTCAAGAATTCGCAAGAGGAAGTGTGTTCCCAACATTCCGTGAGGATTGGGTAGGTAGGGTTACGTATAACTACGATTCAAGATACTTTTTAGATATTAACGGGGCATACAATGGGTCTCAAAAATTTGGCCCTGGTTTCCGATTTGATCTGTTCCCTTCATTTGCTGCAGGTTGGAATATTTCAAACGAAGCATTTATGAGTGAAGCAGATTGGTTAGACAACCTTAAAATTAGAGGGTCTTACGGAGTTGTTGGTGATGATTCACCTGGAGCGGCATTTGCATATATTGGCCAATGGTCTAGTGGTGGGTCTGCTTGGTTGGTACCAAGTGATTATTCCGGAGGAAGATCACCTTATATTTTCTACACAGAAGACAGCGTATCGAATCCTTTTTTGCAGTGGGAAACTTCTGTAAAATATAATATTGGGGCTGAGCTATCCATATTTAGAGGCTTATTAACTGCTGAATTAGATTATTTCGCAGAAAATCGTGAAGACATTTTTATTTCTGCAGGTGCTAGAAGTGTACCAGACTGGTTTGGAATTGCTCCTCCACCTGTTAATGCTGGTAAGGTAGACGTAAAAGGTTTTGAAATTGTACTTGGCTCTGATTATACTTTTGCTAACGGAGTAGGTGTATTTGGAAACTTCAACTACACACAAGCGATTGATGAAGTTATAGACAGGAGAGAACCATTATTTAAACCTGTTCATCAAATGCAGAAAGGGTTTCCAATTGGTCAACCAAGATCCGCAATTCCTACAAATATCATGAGCAGTTGGGATGATGTTTACATGTCAACACCAAAAATATCAAACCAAGGTGATGCTCGCGTAGGATATTATGACGTTATGGATTTTGATGGTAATGGTGTTTATGACAGCGCTTTTGACAATGCAGCTTTCGGATATCCAACGCGTCCACAACGAAACTGGTCTGCTACTTTAGGAGCGCGTTACAAGGGATGGAGTGTTTCTGCTCAACTGTATGGGACTCAAAACACGTTGAGAAACTTTGGAAACAGAACATTTGGAAATCAAACAAATTTGATCTTTACACAAGATTTGAACTACTGGTCTGTTGATAATCCAAACAATACAGACACGCAACCTGCATGGAGAGCAACAGGTGCAACCAACCCAAGAGATAACTGGTTTGATGCCTCATTAACAAGACTCAAAACAGTTTCTATTTCGTATAACATTCCAAGAAAAACATGTGAACGATTCGGAATTAAATCTTTACGTGTTTTCGTTAACGGTAATAATTTGTTCTTATGGACAGACTTACCAGATGATAGAGAATTTAACGGGAACATAACTGCTGATTCTAGTTTTAGAGGGGATTACCCAACACTGAAGCGGTTTAACTTCGGGTTTAATATGAATTTTTAAAAGAAAAGTGATGAAAAATTATATAGCAAAATTAGCACTAGTCACGACATTTCTCTTGTCTGTTTCGTGCGAAGAATATTTAGATAAAGCTCCACAATCAGACTTGGAACAAGCGGAAGTTTTTGAAAACTTTGACAACGCTCAAGGGTTTGTGGAAGAAATGTACGCCCTAGTGGTAGATTATGGAACAGGTGCGCACACCTTCCAAGACTATATCTATGGAGATGATGCGTATGGAAACAGAACTTGGAAAGGAAGTTATCAAATTGATAATGGAAATTTACAAGGCTTAAGAAATACAAATTACAGTTACTTGACCAGTTGGAAAAGAGCAAGCTATGGTTCTAGTAATGCAGATACTAATAAAAACCATCACAGACTTAGACCTGGTTTATGGGATGGTAGTTTAAGAGGTATTCGTAATGCAAACACGGTTATTGCAAATATTGATTTAATGGTAGATGCTACGCAAGAAGAAAAAAATGTTATTCTTGGACAGGCCTATTTTTTCAGAGCTTTCTTTCACAATGAAATCATGAAGTTCTGGGGACGCTTCCCTTACATTAAAGAAGTCTTGGTTGATGAGTTTGCTTTACCTCGTCCTATGACATATAAAGAGTGTGCTTTAGAAGCCAATGAAGATTATATAAAAGCAGCTGCCTTATTGCCTGTAGATTGGGATAATGAATCTTACGGTAGGAAAACCTTAGGCGACAATATGGGTAGAATTACCAAAGGTGTTGCTTATGCGTTTCAGGGTAAAAACTTGCTTTTAGCGGCAAGTCCTTTGATGCATTTCAACAATCAACCTGGGATTGATACCTATGAGTATGACACCGAACTTTGTGATATGGCTGTTGATGCTTTTGCAGAGGTATTGAAATTAGAAGATCAGGGGCGTTATGCATTATCAACTTGGGAAAATTATGACGAAGTATTTTGGAAGACTCCAACGCCTAAGCAATGGCCGGGAGCGGGGGAGTATATTTTTTCTGCCACAGGAGGTGCTAAAGTCTGGTTAGAGCGTTTTATGACTGCCGGAGTAGACAGAGATATCCACGGCAGAAGTGGTTCGGAAATTGTTAGTCCAACACATAATTTCATTCATAGAAACTTTGGAATGGCCAATGGATTGTCAATAGAAGATGATATGAGTGGTGCTTATGGAGCTCAAACATATGACGAAACCAAACCTTTTGAAAACCGTGATCCACGATTCTACAGATGGATTGTTGTTGATGGTGATTCTTTTGGAACTAAAGCATCAATACCAGCAAAACATAGAGTAGCAGGGCTTTGGAAAGATAGTAGCGGTAGAGGTGAACACCGTAGTAGTGGTAGTGATAACCAACCGTCAACAACGGGATATATGCACAAAAAATTCTATCCTGTTGAGGTTGATGGAAATGGAGATAATCAATTTCATAGCAAGTGGAATAGAATCATCGATAAATACATCGGAATGCGTTTACATATGAGGCTAACAGATGTTTATTTGATGTATGCTGAAGCATTACATGCTTCGAAGGGTGCAAGTACGGCTCCTGGATCTTATTCACTAAGCGCCAAAGATGCAATTAACACATTAAGAAATAGAGCAGGTATTCCTGACGTTCACCCATCCATTGTTTCAGACAAGAACAAATTCATGGATGAGTTAAGAAGAGAACGAAGTGTAGAATTGAGTTATGAAGCGCACAGATGGGTGGATATTCGCCGCTGGGGTGTAGCGCATCTGTATGAATATAGAAGAAAAACTTCTCTTGACTTTCCTGCAGATCATTCGAATTTCACAGAAAATACCCTTGTTGAAAGAATATGTGAATACCCTAAGCATTATTGGATACCATTTGAGGCCAAACAAACTCAGATTTACGAAGGCTTTGATCAAAACCCAGGGTGGTAAATATTATAATAATTCGTTTTAACTAAAATAAACAAAAATGAAGATAACTAAATTATACAGGTTGTTTACCGTAATGTGCTTAACCCTGTTTTGCCTTTGTAACGTTGCAATGGCGCAAACAGTAAGCACAACTGTATCAGCAACCGTGATTGATGAACAAGGCAGTCCTTTAAGCGACGTTAATGTTTTTGGGCCTAAAGGAGCACAAGCAACAACAGATGCTAATGGTCAATTTGAAATTGAGGTGGATAGTGATAAGGCGGTAGTAATCCAAAAGCAAGGATACGAATCAGGTCTTGTTAGTATTCTAGATATTGGCAGTAGTTATACATTAATAAAATCTGCTTTTCTAGCATCAGATGAGGATGAAATCAATACGGGAATTACAACAAAAGATCGTCGTCATTCTGTAGGTGCAATTTCAACAATTAATACAAAAGACCGATTAATTAACGACAACACACAGTGGGTTAGAGATTACATCAACGGTTTATTGTTAGGAATGAAGGGATCTGGAAACGTAAGAGGCTTAGGTAATGCCTTATTTGTTATTGATGGCGTAATTGGTCGTGATCCTAATATTTTAAATATGGAAGAGGTTGAGCAGATAACAGTGTTGAAAGATGCTAACTCTGTTGCCTTATACGGTAGTCAAGGACGTAATGGTGTTGTTGTAATCAACACAAAACGTGGGAAAATTAATAGAAAGGAAGTAAATGTTAATGTACGTTCTGGAATAAGAACAGCCATTTCAACACCAAACTATTTAGGATCTGCGAGATACATGCAATTGTTCAATGAAGCAAGAGTTAACGACGGGTTAGATATTTTATTTGACCCATTATTTATTCAAAATACAGCAGCTAAGACGAATGTTTACCGTTTCCCAGATGTTGACTTTTATTCTGATGAATACATGAGAGACTTTATCAGCTCAACAACTGTTCTTAGTGAGTTTAGCGGGGGAAGTGAAGAATCCCAGTATTATGTAAACATTGGATGGAATCGCAGTGATTCATGGGTCAAAACAAATCCAGAAGCCAATGCAGGTAGCAACCGATTTAATGTTAGAGGTAATATCGATTTTAAAGTAAATGATTGGATAACAAGTAGTCTTGATGGTATTGCGATACTTACCACAAATAAGAGCTCGCTTTCGAACTTACTAAGTGCAGGTGCTACTTTTAAGCCTAATAGCTATGCGCCTTTATTGCCTGCCTCACTCGTTGATGCCACTGGGAATCCGGAACTTGAAGGGCTATTGGCTGCGGCAGGAATCTTTAACGGATTCTTGTTAGGTACAACACAGCAATTCCAAGACAACACCCCTGTTGCCAACGCAATTGCAGGTGGTTATCAAAATAATGTTGTTCGTGCAACACAGTTCAACAACGCTATTAATTTTGATTTAGATATGATTACGAAAGGATTATCGGCAAAAACGTATTTGAGTTTTGACTTTTATGATTCTTACAGGTTATCAATACAAAATAAATACCGTGCTTACGAACCCACTTGGACAGGTGATGCTATTACAGGACTAACTCCTTACGGGGATATTGATCAGAAGGATCTAACAGAAAATGTAAGTACAAATGGTTTTGTTTCACGACTTGGTTTTTATGGGCTTGTCAATTATGAAAATACTATAGGTAAAAACCACGGTATCAAAACGACTGTTCTAGCGTATTACAATTCTGAAAAAAGAAACAATGTTCTTCAATCTGACATTGATTCACATTTAGGACTTCAAGTAGCATATGACTACAAGAAGAAAATGTTTGTAGATATTAGTGCCGCTTATGTAAACTCTATAAAATTACCAGAAGGCAACAGAGGTGACTTATCTCCAACAGTTGGTGTTGGTTATATTTTAAGTGAAGAGTCATTCCTTAAGGAAAGTAATTTTGTAGACTACCTTAAAGTTAAGGCTTCAGGTGGGGTTATAAAATCAGATCAAGGAATAAATGGATATTACTTGTACAGTGAAAACTATAGTGACGGAAACACGTTTACTTGGGCAGATGGTCAAAGTTCTAACCGAAGACAAAGCATAACGCAAGGTGAAAATCTAAACCTAGGATACGAAGAGCGTATTGATTTGAATGTTGGGTTTGAAGGGTATTTTATGAAATCCCTTTGGATAGAAGCTAATTACTTTAAAACAGAGCTTGACAAGCAGTTAACCTTCTTAAACGAAAAATATCCTTCATACTATAACACCTTTAGACCTTACGACAATTTCAATAAAAACCAATACACTGGATTTGAAATGGAATTGAATTACACTAAAAATATTAAAAATTGGAGTGTGAGTTTAGGTGCAAATGTATTGTACAACGAAACCCAAGCAGTAAGTAGATCTGAAGTAAATGAGTTTGACTATCAGAATAGAGTTGGTAGAGAACTTTCTTCAATCTTTGGATTGGTAGATCAAGGATTCTACGGAGTTGCTGATTTCGAATTCGATAACGAAGGAAATCGTGTTTTAAGAGAAGGGTTGCCCGTTCCTAATTTCGGAGCTGTACAACCAGGTGACTTAAAATATACAGATCAAAACAATGATGGTATTATTGATAATGATGATAGAATTGCTATTGGACAAACGGGCAGTCCTTGGACATATGGTGTTAATCTTAACTTGAAATACAAAAGATTAAATTTATTTGTTTTAGGTACGGGACAAACTGGTGCTCAAGCATTAACATCTAATAGTTACTACCAAGTAAACGGTACTGATAAATACTCTGAAGTTGTTTTAGGGCGTTGGACTCCAGATACTGCTAATACCGCAACGTTTCCAAGATTATCGTCACAAACAAACCAAAACAATTTTAGACCGTCAACCTTTTGGATGTATGACAACAGCTACTTTAGCATTAATAGAGCGCAGTTGACATATGAACTAAACGAGGAATTATGTGATGAAATTGGTGTTGATGGGCTAAGTGTAAACCTAGCGGGTACCAATCTTTTGGAAATTTCTGAAAACAGAGATATTCGTCAGTTAAGAATCGGCACAACTCCTATGACTAGATCATATACTGTTGGCTTAAGAATGTCATTTTAATTCAATTAATATTTAGAAAAATAAAATGAAAAATTTAATAAAATATACCTTAATTGTGTTCGTAATCACGGGCATGGTTTCCTGTGACTCTTTTGAACCTATCGATGAAAACAGGTTAGACTTTGATTATATTAGTTCAGATCCTGAATCAGCTGAAGGGTTATTGTTAAATGGATATTCTGGCTTGATTAGTCAATATTCGTTTTCTGAAGCTGGTACTGATGATGCTGTAAATAATCAAATGAGTAATGGCTACAAACGAATAGCTCTAGGTGAATTATCTGCTCAATACAATCCTGCTAGTCGTTGGAATAGTTATGAAAGAGTATTTTTCTTGAATCGCTTTCTAACAATTGTTGATAAAGCTGAAATACAGTGGAGCAGAGATGAAGAAATAAATGAAATGTTTAACATGCGTATGAAGGGTGAAGCCTTGGCGCTGAGGGCACTACATCACTTTTACGTACTTCAAGCACACGCTGGAGTAGGTGTTTCTGGAAATTTACTAGGCGTTCCGTATTTCACTGAGTTTATTGAATCCAATGGTAATTTCAATACGCCAAGGTTATCTTTTGATGCCACCGTTGAAGCCATCATGAATGACTTGGATGCAGCACTAGAGCTGTTACCAACAACATATTCCGATGACCCTAATGATGTAGACCCGTGGTATGCATCTTACGACCCAGGAAAATATAAGGTTGCCAATGGTCCTGCATATAATTTACGTATGTCGGGGAGAATTGCTAAAGCGATTAAAGCTCGTGTAGCTTTGTTTGCTGCAAGCCCATCTTTTTTGAATGGTCAAAACAACTACTACAACAAAGCAGCAGAAAGCGCAGCAAGCGTACTAAATGATATTGGCGGAGTTTCTGGATTAGCAGCTAACGGTGTTGATTTTTATTCAGCTGACGGTGCAGAAAATAGCGGCGAAATGTTATGGCGTGGTTCAATAGGAGGTAATAGCTCTGGATATGAAAAGAGAATGTTTCCTCCATCCGTGAATGGTAAAGGAGAAATTAATCCAACACATAACCTTGTAATGGCGTTTCCTATGGCAGACGGCCAACCTGCAACAGTTGCAAATGGCTTTGACCCTCAAAACCCCTATGCAAATAGAGATCCTCGATTAGCTAAATATATTCTCTTAAATGGAGACGAAATTGGAGGCGAATCCATTAATACTGGCGTTGGCGGTGGTATTAATAGAGTTGATTCTATTCCAGAATTATCAACAACAACAGGATATTACCTTAAAAAACTATTACGCCCAGATGTAAGAATAAATAACGATGGTACTGGTACTGGTAAAATACACTACAACGTTTATTTTAGATATACGGAGCTTTTCTTAATTTTTGCTGAAGCAGCTAATGAAATTGGAGGACCTGACAGTCAAATAGACGGAATGTCTGCAAAAGATGTAATTGGTGAAATTCGTAAGCGAGCTGGAATATCACAACCTGATGCTTATTTAGCTTCTGTAACTTCAAAAGAAGATATGCGTGAGCTCATAAGAAATGAGCGTCGTTTAGAGCTTTGTTTTGAAGGGCATAGATTCTGGGATCTTAGAAGATGGGGGTTGTCCTTAAATGAAACAGCAAAAGGCTATTATAACGACGGTACAAATTATACTGAACTACCATCTGTTGAAAAAAGAATCTATCAACCTTTCGCAACGTATATGCCAATTCCAAATGCTGAAGTGTTGAAGTTTTCTGAGATTGAGCAAAATAATGGGTGGTAAAACTGTGGATTTAAAAAGTATTAAAAACAAAAAAATGAAAGTAAGAATTTTATTAATGGCCGCTTTAGTCATGAGCTTTGTGGCTTGCGAAAATCAAGAAAATGATTTTGACGATTTTGGGTCAACATCAGTTTATTTCCCATACCAAACACCCGCACGAACGCTAATTTTAGGGGAATATGGATTAGGATTTAATGATAATGATAATAACAAGCGATTTGAAATTGGTGTGATCATGTCAGGTGTGTATGAGAACAAAATGGATCGTAAGGTACATTTTGAATTAGCTCCTGAATTAATCGATACGATAGCCTTAGCTGTTGATTCTATCAACGTAAAAGTGTTACCCGCTTCTTATTACACCATTGAACAAGAAAGTCCTGTAACTATCCCTGTTGGAGACACAAAAGGACGCATCCCTGTTCAACTTAATGATGCCTTTTTTGAGGACCCATTAGCATTTGCTGGTGATAATGAAGTACACTATGTACTCCCATTAAAAATTACGGATTATGAAGGCTTAGACTCATTACTAACTGGGGTTCCGCTTGAGGACGTATTAGCACCAAGAAAAGTTATTGGTGATGATTGGATTACAGCACCTAAAGACTATACCCTATTTGGTATCAAGTTTATGAATAAATATCAGGGTAAATATTTAAGACGCGGAGAAGATAAAGCTGTAGGAACTTCTGAGCAGGTCAAAACTACAATTGCAACAGGAGTTACAGAAACAGAATCAACCGATATTGATGGAACAACAGTTTATAGCGCAGAATATGTTGTCCGAGATGAAATAACATCAGTATTAACTTCAGGAAGTAATAAAGCGATTAGTACTAATCTTATTAGAAGACCAGGTATTGCTAGTAATAAAACGATCTCTTTAGAATTGACATTCAATGATAATGAAGAGATTACAATTACTAATGCAGATGCAGAGAGCAACATCAATGTAACTGGAACTGGAAGGTTTTTAAAAGATGGTGATGAATGGGGTGGAGAAAAACGTGACGTAATTTATTTAGAGTACGAATATCGAGAGCAAGAAGTTGAAATTTCTGAAGAAAAGTTTTTTGGTAGATTAATTTCACAAACAACTTTAACGCTTGATCTTACACATACAGTTAAAGATACTTTAGTAATTAGAGACCGAGATGTAAAATTTGAAGAGTTCACAGTTACTTTAGGGAAATAAAGAGCTTTTAAACCTTTAAAAATTAGGAAAAACAGCGTAAACATCTTAATGTTTACGCTGTTTTTTTTGAAAGAATGTGATCTCCCCGTTCAACAGAGAAGTTCGGGATAGAACAGGATACACATAAACAAAAGAAATAACTAAATTTATAAATATATTTAGTTAAAGATTAAAATAAATATCCATGAAAGTATTACAACGAAAACTATGGCTTTTTTGTACCATACTTGCAATAGCAAGCATCTATTCCTGTAAGCAAGAAACACCTTGGCAGCCCCTTTTTGAAGACGATTCATTTGAAGGATGGAACATAAAAGGTGGAGACGCTGATTACAAAATCGAAAAAGGGGTTGTCACTGGGACAACCAAAGACAATACACCAAACACCTTTTTATCAACGGATACCTACTACGATGATTTTATATTAGAAATTGATTTTAAAGTAGACTCGAATATTAATTCGGGAATTCAAATTAGAAGCAATAGTTTCCAACACTATCAGGATGGAAGAGTTCACGGGTACCAAGTGGAAATAGATCCATCAAAACGTTCATGGAGTGGTGGAATCTATGACGAAGGAAGAAGAAAGTGGCTGAATACACTAAAAAATAACGAAGCCGCACAAAAAGCATTTAAACAAAACGAATGGAACCACTATCGTATTGAAGCCATTGGAACTACCATAAAAACGTGGATTAATGGTGTGCCGGCTGCGCATTTAATAGATGATAAAACGGCAAGCGGATTTATAGCGCTTCAGGTGCATTCCATAGGAAAGAAAAAAAATCAATTGGGTAAAACAGTCATGTGGAAAAATGCCAAAATACTGACTGAAAACCTAGAGCAGTATGCTACCACATCCCCTGTTGAACCTATTATTACAAAAAACAACCTAACACCCCTAGAGAAAAAACAAGGTTGGACAATGCTTTGGGATGGTAAAACAACCAACGGTTGGCGTGGTGCAAAACTGGATTCGTTCCCAGAGAAAGGATGGGTTATTGAAAACGGTGAGTTGATTGTTTTGGCTTCGGGTGGTGCTGAGTCTGCTGCAGGTGGTGATATTGTAACAACTGAAGATTATAGTGACTTTGAATTGCAAGTAGATTTTAAATTAACGGCTGGCGCAAACAGCGGTATTAAGTATTACGTAGATACCGAAATCAATAAAGGACCAGGGTCTTCTATTGGTTTAGAATATCAAATTTTGGATGACAACTTACACCCTGATGCAAAAAGAGGGTCGCATGAAGGCAGCAGAACAGTTTGTTCGTTGTACGACTTAATAAAAGCCGATCCTATAAAACCGCTAAATCCCATTGGTGCTTGGAATACGGCTTATATTCTATCAAAAGACAATACTGTAGAACATTGGATCAATGGTGTAAAGGTATTGGAGTATAAAAGAGGAAGTGAAGCGTTCTTATCGCTGGTTGCAAATAGTAAATATGAAAAATGGCCTAACTTTGGTATGCTTGAGAAGGGACAAATTTTATTACAAGACCACGGGGACAGAGTAGCTTTTAGAAACATTAAAATTAAAGTTCCTAAAAAATAAAATAATAGATGGACGCAAAAAGAAGAGATTTTTTAAAAAAAACCGCCATGGCTACCATAGGTGTTGGCTTAAGTAGTAGTTTAAATGCAATGTCAGCAAAAAGCTATAATAATATTATTGGGGCTAACGACAGAATCAATGTAGCTATCCAAGGTTTAGGAAGACGGTACGGTTCATTTATCGGAGGTATTGCAGCAAAACAAAGCAATGTAAAACTTATGTACTTGTGCGACGTTATGCAAAAACAACTTGACAAGGCGGCAATCAAAGTAGGTGAAAAACTAGATTATAACCCTAAGTTAGAAGTAGATATTCGAAATATCCTAGAGGATAAAAATGTTGATGCCATTTTTATGGCTACTCCTGATCACTGGCACACGCCAGGGGCTTGTATGGCCATGCAGGCTGGAAAACATGTGTACCTAGAAAAGCCTTGTAGTCACAACCCTAGAGAAAACGAACTCGTTGTTGCCTTTCAAAAAAAGTATAACAAAGTAGTTCAAATGGGAAATCAACAGCGATCTTCCATAGAAAGTGCTCAAATTGTACAGGACATACACAATGGTATTATTGGTGAGGCATACAAAGCTGTGGCCTTTTATGCGAACGGAAGAGGACGCGTACCCCTACAGCAAGAAACAGCTCCCCCACAGGGATTAGATTGGGACTTGTTTCAAGGGCCAGCACCGCGAAGAGCTTACACCCATGACACTTGGAATTACAACTGGCATTGGTACGGCTGGGACTACGGGACCGCTGAAATGGGAAACAATGCCACACACGAATTAGATATTGCACGCTGGGCATTAGATGTTGAATATCCTGAGCATGTGCATGTTTTTGCAGATAAAAAGCACTTCAAAGACGATGGCTGGGAGATGTATGATGAAATGGAAGCCACCTATAAATTCCCAGGAAACAAAACCATTCAATGGGACGGTATTAGCCGAAACGGATATAAAAAATACGGTCGTGGCAGAGGAACCATCATTTACGGAACCAATGGTTCTGTGATTGTAGATCGTTCTGGTTATGAACTTTTTGATCGAAGAGGGAATCTTATTAAAGAACAAAAATCTTCAGGAAAAGAAGGAGGACTTGCGCTTGGCGGCGGTGGAAACCTATCTACGCGCCATGTTGTAAATTTCTTTGATGGAATACGAGGAAAAGAAAAACTAACCTCCCCTATTGAAGAAGGTGCTATTTCGCAAATGCTTACCCATTACGCAAATATTTCATATCGCATAAATAAAAACTTCGATGTGGATAGTGGAACGGGTAAAATTTACGATAAAGATGCAATGGCATTATGGTCTAGAACCTATGAGCCTGGCTGGGAGCCCAAACTATAACTTTTGAAAAGACGTGACTTTATAAAGAAAACAGGAATTGCCACAGTAGGCTTAGCAAGTCCTGCTTACTTAGGGGCTATGTCACCGTCATTTAGCAACGCAAACAGTGCTATCAATATTGGTGTCATTGGAACAGGAAGTCGTGGCCAAGGGTTAACCTCAATCATAAATAACATTGATAACCTAAATGTTGCTGCCGCCTGCGATGTCATCCCCTTTAGACTAGCAGAAGGATTGTCGCGTGCAAACGAAAAGACAATGGGTTACGCTGACTATCGAAAACTATTAGACAATAATGATATCGATGCTGTAATTGTGGCCACGCCGCTTGATTCTCATGCGCAAATTGCCATTGATGCGCTAGATGCTGGCAAACATGTTTATTGTGAAAAAACACTCGCAAAAGGCTATGACGATATTGGGGCATTAGTACGTAAAGCACAACAGCACCCTGATTCCATTTTTCAAACAGGACATCAATACCACAGCTCACGGTTATATACCGAAGTTGTTGCGCTAATTAAAGAAGGAACAGCCGGAACCATTGGCGCCATTAATTGCCAATGGAACAGAAACGGAAACTGGAGAAGACCCGTCCCAGATCCTAAACTAGAGCGTGCTATTAATTGGCGTATGTATCGTGAATACTCGGGTGGGTTGGTAGCTGAACTTAGTTCACACCAAATAGACTTTGCAAACTGGGTAGTTGATCAGACGCCAACCCAAGTTGTGGGTACAGGGGGTATTGATTACTGGAAAGATGGTAGAGAAACCTACGACAATATTCACCTTGTTTATGCGTATCCTAACGGAGTTAAAGCTACATTTAGTTGCCTAACTAACAATGCCAAAGACGGCTATCAAATCAAGATTCACGGGAGCAAAGGAACCTTTATTATTGGAACAAATAACGCATGGTTTTATCCTGAAGGAAGAAAAAATGTAACCGTTAAAGATGTTGATGGTGTAAGCGGTGCTACTGCGCAATGGGATGCAGAAAAGGGCTATCCCCTTAACCTAACACACCTCAACCCTAGTAAACAGGCATTATTAGATTTTAGAGAAGCTATAACAAACAATGTCCAACCTGAGTCCGATATTATTACAGGTGCAAAAGCAGCTATTGCCGTTCAAATGGGTCTTGACGCCATGTACGAAAACAAGGTCGTAACTTGGAACAAAACGGTCTTATAAAATTATCCTTTTAACAATATCATTTCCGCTAAAGCAGGAAACTTCAAAACAAAAGATTCGTATTCATTATTTAGTCACCGCCGATCCTGATTCCATTAATTCACTACGCGTACCATCTAGATCATGTACATTGAACAGCCAACGGTTACTACGACCAATCATAGGTTTGTAGCGTTTAAGATTGGGCAAGCCATTAAATAGTATATCGCGATGAGCCTTTTGAATATCATCAGTCAAATAGCACACATGATGCATTGTCCCCAATTGCTTTCGACTCGGTTTCATATCGTTTAGGAGAATATACTCAACGTAGTCGCCCCTATCTCCTGGCATCTGCATATTCACCCAAGCGTCCGGACTACCATCCTTGCGCGATCCGCGCCAAGTTTCCTGAAAGCCTAAAGCGTCTCTATACAGTACGTTGGCTGCCTCTTCGTCCGCAATTGTGATTCCAACATGCTGCAAACGATTGGATACCCGCCTTGATCCTAAATACTTGCCTCGCGCTAGTTTCTGCTTGGAATCAGAAGTATATTCAACAAAAATCAGATTGTGACCGTTTGGATCTTCGAGCATACTCGCCAAGGTGCCATCCGACATTTTTTCCACGGGTGCTGGATCGAGCCCTCTTTTTCGAAGCATCGCAACAGTAGCTTCGATGTCAGACACCTGAAAGGCGACTTCCACTAACCTATTATCATCCGTACCTTCCGGATTCAATACCAACTTCAAGAACTGGTCGTCATTAATTTTCAAATACCAGGACTCTCGATCTTCATGAGCCGCAAAGGCGAATTCAAATCCATAAAAAGTCGTATAAAAGGTACGTGACTGCTCTAAGTTTGATACCTGAAACGCTACATGAGCTATTCCTAGGATAGGAAGTGCTTTTTCTGCTTTCATTCCCATTGATATAAAAGGAAGTATTAGGGATAAAATAAGTGCTTTTTTCATAAAATTTGTAAAGGTTTCCGAAGTTAAGATTTACGATATCACGCGTTCTATATCACAAAAATGTACCTCAACACCCAAAGTATGGAAGCGGAAGGATCAACTTCCCAAGCTTTTCCGTTTATATTGAGATTGAAAATTTTCATGATTTTATTTACTCGTTAAATTAATAATAATTGTTAGATGTGTTGTTTGCCTTGCCCATATCCATGTATTGGCGCAATCAATAAGAGTAGTAATCGTTTTTTCATTTGTTTTTTTTAAATAGGTTAATCCAATCTTTTACACTTATAGCAAAAGCTAATCCTATGTATCCAAATCCCATTAAATAATCTTTTTCATTACTCATTTCCCAAATACCTGTTGCTACAAGTAATATTGAAAGAACTATTGAAATCTTTGATAACCATTTAAATTTATTCATACTCAAATATAAGCAATGTGGCAGTTGGAAAAGGTTGCTCAAACAGAACCGTTGTCATATTTAGCTCATACTACAAAGTACGGCAGAATTAAAGGTGAAGTAATAAATTGCTTATTGTTATGATGTTTCCAAGAAAAAACCCACCTTACAGGGTGGGCTTTGGTTTAAAATATGTGATGTAGCGGTTTGCTGCGACAAGCTCAGCATAAAACTTCTTGCTCCCCCTATTGACAGAAGTTGCAGCTCAATTTCTTCTTTTGACGATCCACTTAACTTGGACGATATACAATTCTCCTTCCTTTAAAATACTTAAGTAACGAGTGTAAGTTAGACTGCTTTTTCGAAAGCATTTTCT
>CALKOU010000013.1 GCA_938092005.1 uncultured Flavobacteriaceae bacterium
ACGATGTTTTTGTTAACCCCAGTAGCGTCGCTTTTCCAGTCACCAAGTTGGTCACCACCGTCAGAAATACCGCCAGAACCAATAACCGTTACCCCGTCAATAGTATAGCTTATAGAAGTAAGGATGCTTGGATCAACAGCTGTGTTTGTGTCTTCACGCCCATCAATTTCGAAAGCAAGATCGCTAGCAGCACCTAAGTGAATAACCACGTTAGAAACTGTACCAGAGTATGCTTCATCGATATCAACAGCATCGTCACCTTGATTGTACACAAGTAAGTTTGTAACGTCAACGTTACCACCGAAGCACTCAAGACCATCATCAGAGTTAGAGATGATTTCGATATTTTCGATAGTAGTTCCAGCACCTACACCACCAAGGGTAAGACCATTAAGTTCGTTACCTTCAGCGATGATAGCACCACCGTGACGGATAGAAACGTATTGAAGAGTACCAGAGTTGTCGTTAGCGTCAGTACCTCCGTAGAAGTTCCATGTTACAGTAGCACCACCTTGGATACCTTCAATTTTTTCATTGTTGGTTTCTTCTCCGATCGGCGCAGTACCAAGAACAACGATACCACCCCATTTACCTTGAACTTCAGGGTTTGCAACAGCGTCGAATGCAGTGAATACGATAGGATCAGCAGCTGTACCAGCAGCATTAATCATACCACCTTTAGCAACAACAAGTACAGTAGCGTCTTCAGGGTTAGCGGAGGACTTACATTTAACGAGTGTTCCAGGAGCAATAGTTAAAGTTGCACCAGCATCCACAACTATTTTTCCTTCCATAACAACTTCGCCATCCCAACTAGTGTTAGATGAGATGTGCGTTTCCCCACCAGTAGTGCCAATAGTAATTTGCGCAAGGGCAAATGCAGGCAATAATAAAAATAAAATTTTCTTCATTTTGATTGTTTAATAATTTGAGTTACAAAACAAGACATTGTATGTAGCCTAAGGGTTAACTGCTTGTTATTAAAAATTAAAACAAATGTTATGTAATTGTTAAGCAGTAACGATATATGTCTATTTAAAATCCATTTAAATTCTTCCTAAATTGCACCCATGCAATGGGAACAATTACTTTCACTCCGCCGTCATGGCGACAACCAAAAACGACTCCGCGCCGAACAAGATCCCACACGAAGTGGTTTTGAGGTAGATTATGACCGTATTATCTTCTCTGCTGCGTTTCGAAACTTGCAAGACAAAACACAAGTCATTCCCTTTTCCAAAACCGATTTTGTACATACCCGTTTGACGCATTCACTCGAAGTTTCTGTGGTAGGCAGAAGCCTTGGGCGTATGGTTGGGCAGCAACTGTTACATAAATATCCAGAGCTTGCTACCCTAGGCTACACGAGCAACGATTTTGGTGCCATTGTAGCCGCAGCATCATTGGCACACGACATTGGAAACCCACCCTTTGGGCATAGCGGTGAGCAGGCTATCGGCGATTATTTTTCTAATGGAAACGGAGCTGCTTTTAAAGACCAACTAACAAAAACGCAGTATCACGACCTTACCCACTATGAAGGCAATGCCAATGGGCTTAAAATTTTAATGGAATCCAGACCTGGAATTCCGGGCGGACTTCGTCTCAGTTATGCAACACTAGGCGCGTTCACCAAATATCCAAAAGCATCGTTGCCACACAAACCTTCCAAACACGTTGCCGATAAAAAATTTGGTTTCTTCCAAGCCCAGCAAGACGATTATACTACCGTTGCCTCCGACTTAGGACTGCTGCAACCCAAGGGAACCATACTCCGCCATCCATTGGCGTATTTGGTAGAGGCAGCAGATGATATTTGCTACACCCTCATTGACTTTGAAGACGGGATTAATTTGGGTTGGATTTCGGAAGATTATGCCTTAGAGTACCTTATCAATTTGGTCAAAGACAACATCAACACAAAAAAGTACCAAACCCTGACCACCAAAAAAGACCGATTGGGATATTTAAGAGCCTTGTCGATAAGTACGCTTATTCAAGAGGCTGCGGAACTTTTTATGGCGCATGAGACTGAAATTATGAGCGGGAATTGTACCACTTCCCTAACTGATAAGAGCAAGTACAGCGCTCAAATCAATGACATTATAAGCCTTAGCGTTCGGAACATCTATCAGGCGCAAGAAGTCATTGAAAAAGAGCTAAAAGGGTATCAAGTGATTCATCGTTTGTTGGATGTTTTTGTAGGTGCCGCTACGCGGAAACAGGAAAACAATGCCTCGGCATTTGACAAACTTGCACTGCAATGTTTGCCAGAGACCTTGGTTTTGCCTGAAAAAGACACCTATGGCTTGTTGCTTAATGTAAGCAGTTATGTGGCGAGTCTTACCGACGGAAAAGCCTTGGAGTGGTATCAAAAAATGGCGTAATGGAACAGATTTTTGATGATGTCTTTTTTATGAAAAAAGCACTTGCCGAAGCACAAATAGCATTGGATAGAGGAGAAGTTCCCGTTGGCGTGGTAATAGTAGGAAACAACTCGATTATTGCACGAGCGCATAACCTCACCGAGGCCTTAACAGATGTGACGGCCCACGCCGAAATGCAGGCCATAACCGCTGCTGCCAATGCCATTGGCGGAAAATACCTTCACGGTTGTACCGTGTACGTTACGCTTGAGCCTTGTAGCATGTGTGCAGGCGCCTTGTATTGGAGTCAAATTTCTAGGGTAGTTTTTGCTGCTGACGACCCCAAACGGGGTTACCGTCAACACGGAACGCCACTGCATCCTAAAACCAAAGTTACAGGTGGAATTTTAGCAACTGAAGCGAAAGCCTTGTTGCATGACTTTTTCCAGCAAAAGCGGAAATAAATTTATTACGAAAGGAGAATAAAATGAGAAGAAACTACAAAGGAATTAGTATTAATACATCAAAAAACACACATGAAACTGTGTTTGACATGATTAAAAAGAATACAGATAAAGTAGTAGCCGATATCCCGTCAGGTAGTGGTGCATTTATACAGCGACTCAAGGATGAAGGTTTTAAAAGTGTAATTGCGATTGACATTAAAAATATTTTGGAGATAGAACATGAAACCTTTATTCAAGGCGACATGACAAAAACCTTTCCTATGTCCGATAAATCATGCGATATATTAGTTTGTATCGATGGTATAGAACATATAAATGAACAATTTTATTTTGTAAGAGAAGGACATCGTGTTTTAAAAAATGAAGGAGAAATCATTATATCAACTCCTAATATTTCCAGTATAAGGTCACGTTTTAAATGGTTTACCACAGGTCATCATCACAAATGTAATTCCCCTCTGGATGAAACTAACCCAAATCCATTACATCATATCGGTATGATTTCATTTGCGGAATTAAGATATATGCTTCATTCCAATGGGTTTCGGATAGAGCAGGTAAGGACAAATAGGATGAAGCCAATAAATTTAGTTTACGCTATTTTTTTACCAGTACTATATTTATCAACGCTGTGGGTATATGGAAGACGAGGTAAAAAAGAAAAAATGGCTCAAATAAATAGAAGTATTTTTAAGCAAGTATTTAAGAAAGAAATTCTTTTTGGCGAAACGCTAATAGTTAAAGCAAAGAAAACTACTGCCAACAATATGTTAGAATAATAGCTCCCCACTTGCGAGAGGGTATTAGCTTTTCCTTTTTCGTTTGGGCGGCTCCAGCGTTTCCTTCATCTTCTTTAAATTTTCATTGGAAAGCGTGTAGTCTTGTAATCGTTTGCCTTTCCAGCGGTGTGCCAAAAACAAGGGCATAAACACAAAAAAAGCAATGGCTACTGATAAGCCAATCCACTTTTCACCCAACACCAAATTTTCTTGTCGTATGACATAGCCAACAATAATATTGATTAATACCAGCACAAATAAAACCCGTAGTACCCACTTCATTTATTCCGGCTTTGGCTTTACAATCAAGGCTAATTCATCAAGCTGATCTGTGTCTAGCGGCGCAGGCGCATCAATCATCACATCACGACCGCTGTTGTTTTTTGGGAAAGCAATATAATCTCGAATGGTTTCTTTGCCGTCCAAAATGGCAACCAGGCGGTCAAATCCTAATGCGATTCCACCGTGCGGCGGTGCGCCATATCTAAAGGCATCCATCAAAAAGCCAAATTGCGCTTTGGCTTCTTCTTCGCTGAAGCCAAGAAGTGATAGCATTTTTTCTTGTGTAATTCTGTCGTGAATACGTATCGAGCCACCACCAATTTCGTTTCCGTTTAGGACCAAATCGTATGCTTGTGCTATAACCGCAGTTGGATCGCTTTCCAGCTTTTCGAGGTGTTCGGGTTTTGGTGCCGTAAAGGGATGATGCATGGCGTGTAATGCACCTGTTTCTTCGTCTTTTTCGAACAACGGAAAATCAACGATCCAAAGCGGTGCAAATTCATCTGGTTTTCGCAGTCCCAGTTCCTCGGCGAGCGCCATACGAAGCGCACTTAATTGCGTTCTTGTTTGGGTTGCATTACCTGCCATTACCAAAATCAAATCTCCTGCTTTTGCGTCACAGGCCTCAGCCCATTTGCTCAACGCATCTGCGTCAAAGAATTTGTCTACGGATGATTTGTAAGTGCCATCTTCATTGCATTTCACCCAAACCAAACCGTTGGCGCCGACTTGTGGACGCTTCACCCAGTTTACCCAAGCATCAATTTGTTTTCTAGACCATGATGCAGCATTAGGAACAGCAATACCCACCACCAATTCTTGTGCGTCAAAAACTTGAAAGCCTTTGTTTTGTGCTAGTGAGTTTAGTTCTGTAAACGTCATGCCAAAACGAATATCAGGCTTGTCATTACCGTATTTTTTTATGGCATCGTCATAAGATATAACAGGGAAAGACCCCGTTGAAACACCGTGAATTTCTTGTAACAAATGTGACACCAAACCTTCAAAACATTGCATAATATCTTCTTGATGCACAAAAGATAATTCGCAGTCTATTTGTGTAAACTCAGGTTGACGATCGGCACGGAGGTCTTCGTCTCTAAAACACTTTACAATTTGAAAGTATTTGTCCATACCGCCTACCATAAGCAACTGCTTAAAAGTTTGTGGTGATTGCGGTAGGGCATAAAACTGCCCCTCATTCATCCGTGAAGGCACCACAAAATCACGGGCTCCTTCTGGTGTGGATTTAATCAAATACGGCGTTTCAACTTCTATAAATTCTTGAGCTGCAAGAAAGTTTCGTACCAACAAACCAACTTTTGAGCGAAACAATAAGCTGTTTTGGACGGGCTTTCGCCGAATGTCTAAGTAACGGTATTTCATGCGGAGGTCATCTCCGCCGTCGGTTTCATCTTCAATCGTAAAAGGAGGCGTTTGGGCTTGGTTAAGCACTTCAATATCTGAAACCAAAACTTCAATATCGCCAGTAGCCATGTTTGGGTTTTTGGATTCGCGGATTACAACAACTCCTGTAATTTGAACAACCGATTCACGTCCAATGTTACGTGCTTTTTCTAGAAGCTTTTCAGAACAGCGTTCCTCATCCAAGACCAATTGGGTTATGCCATATCGATCACGCAAATCAATCCACAATACGAATCCTTTGTCTCGAACTTTAGCAGCCCAGCCGGCAAGCTGTACTGTTGTTCCAACGTGTGTTTCGCGTAATGCACCGCAATGATGACTTCTAAACATGCTTAAAATTTTTTCAAAAATAGGGACTAATCCCCGATTAGTCACTTAAAAATAAGGCATTCCTTTTTAACGACTGCTAGAGCAAAGGAAACGCCAATGTTAAGCTAATGTTAAGAGAATGTAAATTTTTTTGTATATTTGCAGTATTAATGTCGTGAAAGACGAAATATGAAGACCATGAAAGCACTATTTATTACCCTAGTTTTTTTAGCAGGATTCTCTGCTGTTGCACAAGAAAAGGAAGTTGTTCGTACAGATAAAAGCCTAAAAATCAGCACGTATCATGACAATGGTATTCTGGCTCAAACCGGTCATCAATTAAAAGGAAAAAATCACGGTGTTTGGCAGTCTTATGACAAGCAAGGAAATCGTATGGCTATAGGCGAATACACCCACGGCAAAAAGACGGGAACATGGGTGTTTTGGATTAACAAGCAAGTGGTAGAAGTTACCTATCAAGACAACCAAATTGCACAAGTTTCTTATTGGGAACCAGATGCAAAAGCAGTTGCAAATTACTAAGCTTTAAACATACCCTTCATTCGAATGGCTGCGCGTTTACTTAAAAAGAAGGTTACGGGCACAATGATTAGCGTAAGGAACGTAGCAAACGTAAGTCCGAAAATTACCGTCCAGGCAAGTGGCCCCCAGAAAATCACATTTTCTCCTCCAAAATAAATTTGTGGATCGCCCGTGGCAAATAGGCTAAAGAAATTTATATTCAGTCCAATAGCCAATGGAATAAGCCCCAAAACAGTTGTAATGGCTGTTAAGAGTACTGGACGCAATCGTGCCTTACCTCCCGCAACAATAGCATCGAAAATGGCTGCTCTTGGTAATAAATTATCATCCATAATATTGAGTTCTTCCCTTCTTCTGTCTAATAAAAGTTGTGTGTAATCAAGCAACACCACACTATTATTAACAACAATTCCCGCTAAAGATATAATGCCCATCATGGTCATGATGATCACAAAAGTCATGTTGAAAAACACCAACCCTAACATAACGCCAGTGAAGCTCATAAAAATGGAAAATAGAATAATGAGCGGCTTGCTAACAGAATTAAATTGGAACACCAACAACAACATGATAAGTAATATTGCGAAACCAAGTGCACTAGACAAAAAGCGCATGTTTTCTTCTTGTTCGGCGATTTCTCCAGTAAAGGCATAATCAATACCCTTTGGCATATTAAACCCTTGTAATTGCGTTTGTACTTGTCCTACAATTTCGTTGGCATTGTATCCGGGGAGAATAGCGGAATACACCGTTACAACCCTGCGGAGTTTTTTGTGCTTTATGGCACTAAACCCAGCTACATTTTTGGTTTCCACTACCGCCGAAACAGGTATGTTTTTAATGCGCCCAGAAGCCATATCACGAAAGGTAATGTTTTGATTAAATAGGGCAGAGGGGTTGTAGCGATCGGCTTCTTGAAAACGAACATTAATGTCATAATCTTCTCCGTCTTTTTTGTAAACGCCCGCTTTTTCGCCAAACAACGCTCGGCGTAACTGAAAGCCAACTTGCCCGGCACTTACCCCAAGGCTACCTGCCTTACGTCTGTCTACAACAACTTCCATTCCCGGCTTGTTTCGGTTTACATCTACCTTTAGTTCTTCAATCCCTGGGATGTTTTCTTTAATGATAAAGCTGCGCACATCGTTGGCAACTTTAATGAGTTCGATGTAGTTGCTACCCGAAATTTCAATATTAACAGGATAGCCAACAGGAGGTCCATTCGCATCCTTTTCTACCGAAATGCTCACGCCAGAAAATTTTCCTTGAAGCGCCTGTTGTACTTCGCTTCGAAGCACCTCGCTCGAAAGTCCACGGCGGTATTTGTATTCTCGCATGGTTGCCGTAATCTTACCACGATGAGGCATCTCGGCTTGAGAACCACCGTCAGTTTGTGGATTTCCTGCGCCAGCACCCACTTGCGAAACGAGCGATTCTACCATGAAGTTGGCATCATCGTCCATATACTTTTCGTTATTGACCGTTTCAATTACAATTTGTTCAATGCCTTTGGTTATGGCATTGGTCTTATCGATATCGGTACCTTGCGGATACTCGATATATACAATAATTTGACTTGGTTCATTATCCGGAAAGAACTCTACCTTGGGACTGGCAATACCCACCAACACAAAAGACGCGAATAACAGTCCAACGGTACCAAAAACAAATGCATAGGCACGCCATCCGCGCATAGCGAATTGCAGTAGCTTTTCGTAGCCACGCTCTAATTTGTTTAGAAAGAATTGTTGAAACGTATTGGCAAGACCTTTAATAAAATAACGATAGCCCCAAAACAGTGCCGCAATGGTAATGAGGAAACTACCAAAGCCTCGTGTTCCTGCTGAAACGACCATAAAGAATAGCCCAATACCGCCCAATACCAAACTCAAACGGATAAGTCCCTTTCGCGTCATGTTTTTTTCTTCAACATCCATAAACTTAGACACCAACATGGAGTTAAAAAGCAATGCTACAAACAAAGACGACCCCAACACAATGGAAAGCGTGATAGGGAAATAAATCATAAACTGCCCCATGATCCCGGGCCAAAACCCGAGGGGAAGAAAAGCAGCGACAGTAGTTGCCGTTGAAATAATAATAGGATATGCAATTTCACTCACCCCTTTTTTGGCAGCCTCGATGCGCGACATCCCCTCTTTTTCAATGAGGCGGTACACGTTTTCAACCACTACAATTCCGTTGTCTACAAGCATTCCAAGCCCCATAACAAGCGCAAAAAGCACCATGGTATTCATGGTGTAGCCCAATGTTTGAAGAATAACAAACGAAATGAACATGGACATGGGAATGGCAAACCCAACGAATAATGCATTTCTAAAGCCTAAGAAAAACGTGAGTACGGTTACCACTAACAACACCCCAAAGAGAATGTTGTTCACCAAATCATTGACTTGGTTAAGGGTTAGCGATGACATATCGTTTGAAATAGTAACTTTTAGGTCTTCGGGGAAGTCGTTTTCTTTTGCTTCTTCAACAATTTCTCGAATAGTTGTGGCGGCTTGAATAAGGTTTTTGCCCCCTCGTTTTTTTACATCAAGCATTACGGTTGAGATGCCAAAATCTCTCGCAAAACTTGTGGTTTCTTGATCTTTAAAAGACACTGTTGCAATTTCGCCTAATGACACGGTTCCTTTTTCAGTGGTAACCACAAAAGCTTCTAGATCCGCAGGGTCGCTTATTTCGCCCACAACACGAACACTTCTGCGCTGTCCACCACTGCGCATACTACCCGCAGAGATGGTCATGTTCTCGTTGGCAATGCTTTGAACCACATCGTTAAAGCTTACTTGCGACGCCATCATTTTACGAATGTCAACCGCAATTTCTATTTCCTTTTCTTGCGCACCGCGAATATCAACGGCTTTGATTTCGTCCAATTGCTCAATGCGTGCTTCCAACACCTCCCCATAACTTTTAAGTCGGTCTATGGGGTAGTCTCCTTGAATACTTACGTTAAGTATGGGCATTTCTTCAGAAAAATTCAGATTGAAGACTGCGGGTTCTAACTTAGCGTTGTTGAATGTTGGCCAATCTTCTGAGGCTACTACAGCATCTACTTCATCCTTGACGCGTTGCTTGGCTAAATCCACGTCCATGTCTTCATCAAACTCAATGGAAACAATGGAATAATCGTCTTGAGAAGTGGATGTAATTTCTGTGATATTGCTGATCCCTTTTATTCCTTCCTCAAGCGGATCGGTAACAAAGCGCTCAATATCTTGTGCTGTATTCCCTGGGTAGGGCGTACTGATAAAAATGGTTGTTTCGGTAATTTCTGGAAAATTCTCTCTTGGCATGGTCACATATGCCGTACCACCCAAGATTAAGAAAATGCCCATTAATACATAAATAATGGTGCTGTTTCGAATGGCCCAAACGGATAAGCCAAAAGACGAATTGGATTTATTTTCTAAACTCATAGCGTATTGGTAATGCGAACATTTTCATTCTCCTTAACCAAGCGCGCCCCTTCATCTATTACACGATCAAGTGGGGTTAGTCCGCTGATGATTTCTACAACATCACCTTCTACAAGCCCAGTTTCAATAAATCTTTTTTCAGCCTTATTGTCTTTGTTCACGACATAAACATATTGTGCTCCTTCAAAATTTTCTGAAACAACTTCCAAAGGCACTACTAACGCATCGGGTTTTTGATAGTCTGTAAGACGCACAACGGTTATGGTATTTGGGGCTAGTGTAACCGCATTGTCCGTTGCAATGGTAACCTTAAAAGTTCTGTTTCCAGGGCTGATATGTGTTCCTTTGTGAATAACATTACTAGTATAGCTATGTTCAAAAGATGGAATGGTAACTTCAGCACTAGTGCCTTTATCAATTGCTGTAAAATAACGTTCAGGTACATCTACGTCCACATACATACGTTTTAAGTTTACCAAGCGGAGTAATGGATTAACGCCTGGTGTAACCAATTGCCCTACTTCTGCTACAACATCATCTACACGTCCCGAAAAAGGAGCGAAAAGCGTAGTTTTATTAAGTTGTTTTTTTAGCTGCTCATAAGCGTTCTGTTGGCTTTCATAAGCTGTTTTGGATTGCAGGTATTCGATTTCTGAACCGATATTTTGATCCCAAAGTCGCTTTTGACGCTGATAAATTGTTTGAGCAAGTTCAAGTTGTGTTTTTTGCAACGCCACATTTTGGGCCAAACCACCATCGTCAATACTGATGAGCAAATCTCCCTTTTTAACGTTTTGCCCCTCTTTCACATGAACGGCTTTTACCACCCCCATAAACTCGGCATTAAGCATCAGATTTTGATCTGTTTTGACCGTTCCTTGTAAGACCACGGTGTGTTGAAAGAATTTTTTCTTGAGTGAAATCACGGTTACCAACGATCTTTTTTTGCTTTCATCAAATGCATCAATAGCTTCAATAACAGCATTTAATTCTTTTTTGATCGTGTTATTTTGTTTGATCAGTTCGGCTTGTTTAAGACGAAGTCCAGCCACATCTTTCTGTGCAATCAGTGTTTCGGTATTCGAAGACTCGGACGAACTGCAGGCAATAAACATGCTTGCAAGTAGGATGATAAAGATTCTATGTGTCATTTTTTTGAACTTACAGGTTTTAGTAATAGGGATAATTTTGTTTTTGAGACCACGAGTTGTTGCATGGCTTTCAGATGGCTGTCTTGTGCATCGTACAGTTGCGTTTGCGCCTGCCGAAGTGTAAAACTAGACGT
Source organism: uncultured Flavobacteriaceae bacterium (assembly GCA_938092005.1). Lineage (GTDB taxonomy): Bacteria > Bacteroidota > Bacteroidia > Flavobacteriales > Flavobacteriaceae > UBA7446. Next base: position 10,903 of record CALKOU010000013.1, read on the forward strand.
TAAACCTTCTTTAAATTTAACTTCATTCTTACGCGCAATATCCTCAGCAAGCGCTAGGTTTTGGACTGTTGATTGAAGGTTGACCAAATCAAACTGCACTTGACTTCTAATACGCGTTTCTTCAAGCATGATTTCTTGTTCAACATCTTTCGCTTGATTTTTAGATTGCTCTAAAGCATATTTTGCTTGTTGTCTTTTTGCTTGAGATTTAAAACTACTAAATACCGGAACACTTAGGTTTAAACCAAAACGAGCACGACCAAACCAATCTTGTTCAGGTTGTGTAAAGGCAAAAGATTGGTTGTAACCATCATATCCACCACTTAGGTAGGCTGATAGGCGTGGCAAGGATTTAAACCGCTCTAATTTGAGCAATAACTCCTTTGATCTAATGTCGTTTTGAGCTATCTGGTAGTCAATATTATCGGGAAGTGACAAAGGCTGATCCGCTTCATTTTGGAGTTGTAAGACGAGTCCTTCTAACGTGCTCGTTAACACAAGTGGCGAATCGAGCTCCATACCCAACACATAACGCAAGACATTTTTAGACATAACGTTAATTTGTTGGGTGTAGGCTACTGCATTTTTTAAAGTCGAAACCGTTAGTTGTAATTGTTGCACGTTTTCTTCTTCTGTAAGTCCATTGACATAGATTTGTTCTATTTCATTTAAGTTGCTTTGTGCAACATCAAGGTTTTGTCTCAATACCTTAAGTTGTGCTTTTGCCAACAGGGTGTTTACATAGGCTTCTACTGTTGCTTGTACAATTGCTTGTTCAGTTTTAACAAATGCTTGTTGTGATATGCGGAGGTAAATTTTTGAAGCTTGTAGTCCAACCAAATATGAACCATCAAAAATAAGTTGGTCTACTTTGAGCCCTGCGTTAGCACTTTGCGTTGTTCCAAACACCACTTCACTAAATGTTCCAGGAGTACCGCCAAAAAACTCAGCGGGAACAAGAGAAACAGGTTGTTCTATTGCATTGTCATACCCTGCTGATAGGGAAATTTGTGGAAGCCCTGTGGCAATGGTTTCACGTCGTTTTTGATGTGCAATTTTAATAGCAGCATCTGCATTTTGAAGGGTTCTGTTGTTTGTTTTTGCCAGTTCTACGGCACCCTTCAAATCAAGTTCTTGAGCCGAAAGCGGAAGTATCAATAGCAACGCAATAAGGGATACGATTTTATTCATGAGGCTTTAGTTCAATAGTGTTAAAAATAGCAATTCCCGATGTAGTGCATATTGCACGTAAGTGATACTCTAAATAATCAGACATAAGTTGACGGTGTTGAAACTGTTCAGCAGGAAATAGACGTTGGTCTTTGATTCCCATCATACCATTAAAATACAGGCGCGCCACAAACGGAATATTCAGATTTGACCGGAATAACGTTAAAGCAACACCTTCCTCTAAGCTTTTACTTACTTGTCCAACCATGAATGCTAGTTGTTTTTGCTGTAATTCTTGGAAAATATCAGGGTAGTATTTTTTGAGCTGATATTGCGGTGATATTTTTTCATTTTTGATATGCTTCATCATAAACATCTTGATGTTATGCAGCTCTATGATGGGGTTTTCAGCTTGCTCACAAATGGTATTGATTTCTTTAGTGGCGTAATTAAAAAAATCAAAAACACAAGCCTCAACAAGCCCATGCTTGTTCGGATAATGTGTGTACAATGTTTTTTTGGACATGCCCAAATTTTGTGCAATGTCGTCCATGGTAACGCTCTTAAAACCAAGCGTGAGAAACATTTCGGTACAGGTCGAAAGAATCTTTTTCATAGCAGTTGCAAAACTACACAAGGAAACTTTAAACACCAAAAAAGTTTCTAACGTTTATCATGACTTAACAAGGTCATTACAATTCCATAATGTACTTTTACAAAAACGTACATTATATGGAGTTTTTAACGTCCTATCAAAAGCAAATCGCAACGTCTTTGCAAACATTCAACGCGGGCAAACAACCAGAAGGGCTATACGCCCCTATTGATTATTTACTGGCATTGGGAGGGAAGCGACTTCGTCCAACATTAGTATTAATGAGTTGTGAAGCCTTTGGGAACCCTGCTGCGTCAGCATTAGCTGCAGCGCAGGCCATTGAGGTTTTTCACAATTTTACCCTTATGCACGATGATATTATGGACAAATCATTGGTGCGAAGAGGTGCCCAGACGGTTCATGAAAAATGGGGCGTGAATACGGCCATTCTTTCGGGTGACGCCATGCTCATTCAAGCTTATGCATGTCTTCATGAATACGACGCGTCTTTATTTAAGTCCTTAACAACATTGTTAAGCAAAACAGCACTAGAGGTTTGTGAGGGGCAACAATTTGATGTTGATTTTGAAGCGCGAACCGATGTAGATATCGCTTTGTACTTGGAGATGATTCGGCTTAAAACAGCTGTACTTGTGGGGTGTGCCATGCAAATGGGCGCTCTGGTAGGTGGAGCATCTGAACAAGCTGCCAAACAACTCTATACTTTTGGCGAAAAACTTGGCTTAGCCTTTCAATTGCAAGACGATTATTTGGACACTTTCGGCGACGCAGCTCAGTTTGGAAAACGCATAGGCGGCGATATTATAGAAAACAAAAAAACCATTTTAGTACACGCCTTAAACAAGCAGGGGACAGCAGCACAGCAAAAAGCTTTACAAAAATGGCTTGCAGATAAACCAGCAAACGAAGCTGAAAAAATAGCAGCAGTTACGACACTTTTCAAAGAATCAAAAGCCGATAAAGCAACATTAGATTACGTGCGTCAATACACGGCACAAGCATTTGATGCGCTTGACAAGGTGTCTCTTGACGATGAATACAAGCAGCGATTTATATCCTTTGGTAATTGGTTAATGAAACGAACGCATTAGGCGTCGCATTACCTGCGCAACAAATAGGCCCACAGGAAAGCTTCGCATAATAGCAACTTCTTCTTTGAACGTTGTTTTTTCATCCAAAAAACGTAGGATTGTGGTCATACGGTTACGTTTGAACATGCGTGTAAACAGCATGCTCCCTAGATGATTATGACGTGCCAGCACATCAAGAAAGAGTAAGTCATACCACCAAAACCGTGTTTTTTGATCAAACAACCGCATGTCGGTTTGCTTTTCTAAAAAGGGAATGAGTTGCGCGGCTTTACGCTCAATAAACTTAAAGGTAAAACCAGTGCTTGGCTTGGTCCATCCGCCTGCAGATCCAATATGTAAAATTCGCTTACTGTTGTGACTTGAAAACGGGTAACTACTCATGGGAATGCTGCCTATTTCTGTTTCTGTGATCTCGTAGTTTCGGATGTTTTTTTTGGTCAAATATGCTCTAATTTCACGCGCATAGCTTGCCGGTTTGAGTCTGTCTTTTGAAAACAAGGTGTACTCCACAAGCGCTTCCCTTTCATTAAAGGGTAACACATACATAAAGCGTGTATTTCCGTATTGCGGAATATCAAAATCCATAAAAGTTGCTGTTTGTGCGTCAAAAACAGGAGCTGTTGTTTTGATAAACCAACCCACAAAATGTTGCTGTAAAACAGGATATCGCTTTTGATTAGTTAGCGACGACCAATCTAAAATACTGTTGAAGAAGTAGCGCGATTTGTAGCTTTTTTGGGATGAGGTAACAACAACCTCATGAGCTGTTTCGGCGTAGGTTTCAACTTTTTCATACTTGATTTTAATATGCGGATGCTGTTGCATGAACGCGTGCATGGCAGCGTAGTAACTGTTGCTGCGAATCATGTTATAAGCAAAAGGACTAAGGGCATTGTGTAGCTTAAAATTTGGAGCGAAAAAATGAATATGATTCCATGTTTTTTGAATGTAGGGTGCCCAATCGTGACGCCCTTCTTTTTCCCAAAAACACCACGTACGATCGTTTTGTTTGTCGGGGTCCTGCTCCAAAATGAGGATGTCTGCTTTAGCAAAAGCACTTGATTGTGTCAGCTTTTGAACAATTTGTAATGTAGCTGCACCAGCTCCCGCAAAAATAAAATCGTAAACCTTTTCTTTTTCCACCTTGCCAAACGTACAAAAATCTCGGCGATTGACAGACAAGAGATTTAATGTACTAATGGATTATATTTGCAATATGTTTGAAACAATCCTGAATTTTTTTGAAAACACAACGCCCGTTTTAGGCGCGTTGTATGCAACCCTTTTTACCTGGGGGTTAACGGCACTTGGTGCATCTTTTGTTTTTTTCTTTAAAAACATGAATCGCGCTGTGCTTGACGGCATGTTGGGCTTTACAGGCGGCGTCATGGTTGCCGCTAGCTTTTGGAGCTTGTTAGCACCAGGAATTGACATGAGTCCTGGTGAAGGTTTTGTTAAGGTTATTCCGGCAGCCATTGGCTTTACTCTGGGCGCACTTTTCATCTTTGCCCTTGACAAAGTTCTTCCTCATATTCACATTAATTTTAAAGAATCGGAGGGGATTAAAACACCATGGCATCGAACAACCTTGATGGTTCTGGCCATTACGTTACACAACATCCCTGAAGGATTAGCCGTTGGGGTACTTTTTGGAGGTGTAGCAGCGGGCATTCCTGAGGCTTCCATTGCGGGAGCAGTTGTCTTAGCCATTGGGATTGGGATTCAAAACTTTCCCGAAGGAATTGCGGTTTCCATGCCGATGCGCCGCTTGGGGCTTAGTAGACGAAAAAGTTTTTTCTACGGGCAATCTTCTGCTATTGTTGAGCCTATAGCTGGAGTAATTGGAGCTGTGGCCGTTACTTTTTTCACACCCATTTTACCATATGCGCTTGCTTTTGCTGCTGGTGCCATGATCTTTGTAGTAGTAGAGGAGGTAATTCCCGAAACACAACAAGACAAATACACCGACATTGCAACCTTGGGCTTCATTGGCGGATTTGTTGTGATGATGACGTTAGACGTGGCACTGGGCTAGTGGCACCCACAGTTTTTTGAAGCACATCCACTTGCTTTTTTTCTTGGACGAAATCGTTGTACAAGAAAGTACAATGACCAAAGAACAGCTGCGGCAATGATTATAGTTTCCATAATTTATAGGCTAAAGTATTGAAAGGTTACCAATGCTCCCAAATATGCGACCCCTGTCATCACGACAAGTTGAACAGCAGGCCACCGCCAACTATTGGTTTCTTTTCGAACAATGGCTAGCGTACTCATACATTGCATGGCAAACGCATAAAACACCATGAGAGATAACCCAGAAGCAAGCGTAAAAACGGGCGTTCCATCGGCATAGGTTTCAGCAGCCATGCGGTTTTTAATGGTTTCTTCTTCGGAGTCACCAACATTGTAAATGGTGGCAAGCGTTCCTACAAATACTTCTCGGGCAGCAAAGGAACTCACAATGGCAATTCCAATTTTCCAATCGTACCCCAAAGGTTGAATTAAAGGTTCAATTCCCTTACCAACACGCCCCAAGTACGAGTGTTCAAGTTTGTAAGCACTTAATTTTTGGTTAAAATTTGCATCCGTAACATGTTCTTGAGCAGCTACAATTTCGGAGGCATTTTTAAAGGCTTCTCCGGGACCATTTGAAGCCAATACCCACAACAAAATAGAAATAGCAAGAATAATTTTCCCTGCTTCTAGCACAAAGGATTTCGTTTTTTCAACAATCGTTATGATGATATTTTTGAGTAGCGGAATGCGGTAGTTTGGCATTTCAACAACAAAGTAACTGGTTTGGTTTGTTGGCATTGTTTTATGTAAAACAAATGCAGCCAAAAGCGCCATGGCAAAACCAAGTAAGTAAAAAAGCATGAGCACTAGGCCTTGCATGTTTGCTCCTAAAATACGTTCGTTGGGAATGATGAGGCTTATTAAAATCAGATATACCGGTAGACGCGCAGAGCAGGTAGTGAAGGGCGTAACCAAAATAGTAATAAGCCGCTCTTTCCAATTTTCAATATTTCGGGTGGCCATAATGGCTGGAATGGCGCAGGCCGTTCCAGAGATTAGAGGAACAACACTTTTCCCACTAAGCCCAAAACGACGCATGACGCGGTCTGTGATAAAAACCACACGGCTCATATAGCCAGTTTCTTCCAGTATAGCAATAAAGAGAAAAAGCATGGCAATTTGTGGCACAAAAATCACAATACCACCCAACCCTGGTATCACACCTTCGGCAATTAGATTAGGTGCCAGCCAACTAGGGAGATTTACTTTTGCCCAGTCGCTCAGTTGTGCAAAGGAAGCGTCAATAAAATCCATAGGAACGCTGCTCCAATCATAAAGCGCTTGAAAAATGGTCAACAGAACAACAAAGAAAACCACAAAGCCCCACACCTTGTGTGTAAGTACGCGATCGAGTTTGCTACGCAAATCGGTGGCCTTAGCACTGTCTTTTTTATAGCATTCTTTAAGAACGCTATTGATAAACTGGTAGCGTTTGATGGTTTCTTTTTGCTGCAGACGTTTCAAAAATGAGGGGCTTCGCATATGATTGGCATCTTGAGCAGCCATTTTTTTACGCTCTACTCGAGCAAAATTCACGTCTTGTGTGATGACCAACCACAGCTTGTATAGCGACTGATTTGGGAAGGTGCTTTCTAGCGATGAAAAATACGCTTGATCAATTTGCGCAATGGAAACACACGGCTGTGTAGAGATGGATTTATATGCGGTAATGTGCTGTTTGAGCACATCAATACCTTCATTTTTTCGGGCACTTACCAACACTACTTTTGCGTGCAGGAACTCCTCCATTTTTTGTACGTCAATGCTGATGCCTTTTCTTCGCATCCGATCCGACATATTGATGACCAGAATGGTTGGAATGTTTAGGTCTTTAATCTGTGTAAATAACAACAGGTTACGCTTCAGGTTTTCAACATCAGAAACCACCACAGCAACATCTGGAAAGTCTTTGTCATTTTTGTTAAGTAACAACTCAACCACCACATTCTCATCTAATGATGAAGCATTTAGACTATAGGTTCCGGGCAAGTCCAAAATACGCGCCTTAACGCCTCTTGGCAAGCGACACACACCTTGTTTTTTTTCAACCGTAATGCCAGGGTAATTTCCTGTTTTTTGATTGAGTCCAGTGAGGTGGTTAAATACCGATGACTTTCCGGTATTCGGATTTCCAATAAGCGCAACGTTTATGTTTTTACTCACCTTATTTGCGAACTATGATTTCTAATGCAGTTTCTCTTCTAATGGCCAAAAATGATCCCGAAATATTGATGTAAAGCGGATCCTTACTAGGTGCTACTTGAAGTAATCCTACGCTGTTTCCTGGAAGGCAACCCATTTCAATAAGTTTCATCGGGAGCTTTTCCACATCGAAAGAATCGATGACAGCAACGTCTCCTATTTCCAAATCTGCGAGGGTTAATTCCATTTATTTAGACCAAGTTTAAAGAGCAAATGTACGCCATAGGACATGAAATGAACATAACAAATGTCACTTTTCTTGGATGAGAACAGCAATATCGTTTAGGATTTCTTCCATGGCCGCCGCTTGGGTACCATCGTAATATCCTCGGATACGCTTTTGCTTATCTACAAGAACAAAATTTTCGGTGTGAATCATATCAAATGGGCCGCCATCTCCATCGTCTTTTACTACCAAGTAGGATTTACGCGCAAGTTGATAGATTTCTTTTTTGCTGCCCGTAACCAAATTCCAGCGGTTATCATCTACTTTGTTTTGAAGGGCATAGCGTTTGAGCTGTGCTACGGAATCTATCTTTGGGGTTACGCTGTAGGATAGCAATTTGACATTAGGGAATTGGGTTAATTTTTCTTGAAGCATCGCCATATTTTTGGTCATGATAGGACAGATACTCGGGCAGGTTGTAAAAAAGAAATCAGCCACATAGATCACGTTATCATAATCTTGCTCGGTTATGGTTTCCCCATTTTGATTGGTCATGGAAAAAGGCGCAATGGTATGGTATTTTTTGACATACTGAATGCTTTCATCCACTAGTTCGGGAGCCACCATAGCGGGTTGATAAACAGGGAGTACTTTTTGCGGTTTTAAGGCTTGATAGAACAAGGCAACAATAATAGCAGAAAGCACTAGAATTACCCAAGCAGCAAATCGAAAACGTCGAAAGAAATGTACTAATTCCATATGGCAAAGATACAACCTACACGTTTTTTAGCTCGTTCAAATCTCGTACATTTGTTCACTAATTTTTTTTCATGGAGCTTTTTCTTGTAAAAGGCGGTCAGCTGATTTTAAGCTTATCCCTACTTATTGTGCTACACGAGCTAGGACATTTTATACCTGCAAAACTTTTTAAAACACGCGTAGAAAAATTTTACCTCTTTTTTGACGTAAAGTTTTCGTTGTTTAAGAAGAAAATCGGCGAGACCGTTTATGGGATAGGATGGCTACCACTTGGGGGCTATGTGAAAATATCTGGGATGATAGACGAGAGCATGGATACCGAGCAAATGGCACAACCGGCACAACCATGGGAATTTAGAGCGAAACCAACGTGGCAACGTCTTATTATCATGCTTGGTGGTGTTACGGTGAATTTAGTTCTTGGCTTTTTAATTTATATGATGGTAATGTTTGTTTGGGGTAAAACCGTTATCACAAACGATGCCTTGGAATACGGATTGGCACCTACGCCTAAAACCGAAGCGCTAGGCTTTGCCTTAGGAGATAAGGTTATTTCGGTAGATGGCAAAAACCTGGATGATGTCATGGATATCAATTCATGGTTGCTTTTACGTGGCGCACAAGAAGTTAATGTTGTTCGTAACGATGGTACAGCTGCCACGATTGTGATCCCTGAAGATTTTGGTAAGGAGCTATTTGCAGCAGGCGAAATGCCTCCTTTTATTCCCAACATGCCCGCAATAATTAAAAATATTGATACTGGATCAGCCGCCGAAGCCGGAGGCCTGTTGCTAAATGATCAAATTATTGGCGTGAACGGTACGGCTATCAATCCGTGGCACCCATCAACACCTCCTTCGGCACAGGTACAACATGTACTTGAACAACGCCAAACAGATGTGGTCAGTTTTCAAATTATCCGAGATGAGCAAACACAAGCGCTGGAAATACCAGTGACTGTTGGTTCAGCTGTTGGTTTCTACTTTGAAGACACACGAGTGAAAGCTACGGCAAACAAGTATAGCGCATCCGAAAGCATTAAAGAGGGGTATAGCTACGGCTACTGGACGCTTTACGATTATGTAGCTGGTTTTAAGTTTATTTTTACAAAAAAAGGAGCAAGTCAATTAGGTGGTTTTGGTACCATAGGCAGCTTGTTTCCTGCAAAGTGGGACTGGCGCACATTTTGGGAACGTACTGCCTTTATATCGATTATTCTAGCCTTTATGAACGTGTTACCTATTCCAGCTTTAGACGGTGGGCATGTGGTGTTTTTAACGTATGAGATGCTTACAGGACGTAAGCCGCACCAAAAAGTTTTAGAGTATGCCCAGATGGTTGGTTTGATTTTATTGCTTGGTTTATTTGTGTTTGCCAACGGCAATGATATCTATCGTTTTTTAATGTCGTAGCCCTAACCCAATTTTTTCTTTGGATTGCGTTTGTTACGAATAAAATAAAAATTATATTTGCGCACATTTTCCTCCTTAGCTCAGTTGGTTAGAGCATCTGACTGTTAATCAGAGGGTCCTTGGTTCGAGCCCAAGAGGGGGAGCAAGCCTAACCGCTACACTATACATTCGTAAAGCCCACCATAATAGGTGGGTTTTTTCTTTAAAAGACTTAGCAAAGAACTTACTGTAAAGCTACTAATTCTTGGCAACTATTTGGCAACTGCTAGTTTTTTGGTTTAAATAACAAATAAAGTATTAAGCCATAAATTACTACAGCAATACCTACTATAACTTCCTTTGATAT
>CALKOU010000014.1 GCA_938092005.1 uncultured Flavobacteriaceae bacterium
CAGCTGTTAACGTTGTTTTCCCGTGATCAACGTGTCCAATGGTACCAATATTAAGGTGTGGTTTGGACCGATCAAAAGTTTCTTTAGCCATAATAATGTACGTTTATTCTTTTAAAATGAGCGCAAATATAATCTTTTCCTGTTTCAAAAACATAAATTAATAAAAAAAATGTGAAGATTTTTTGTATATTGGGTACTCCTTAAAACTTAACCATGAAAACCAAAACCATAAACCTGCTCAGTATCCTCGCCGCTTTTGGCATGTTGGGTGCTGGAACCTTAGCCATTTACAATGAAGAATACCTTTACGCTGCTATAGGTATATACTTTATTTCAAAAGGATTTTTTGTGTTTTCGTTAATGCAAAAACTACAACATAAATCGAGCTGTAATTGCGCCCATTAGCGAATTAAATTCTGGTTTTATTCCTTGATAAAAAAAAGCGTAATACTATCCGCATCAATAAAATATACACCAGAGTTCAGGCTTGAAACGTCTATTTTTTGACCTTCTGCAATGACACCAGACATTACCTTAGTTCCCAATACCGTATAAATGTGGTAATCCTCAGGCATTTTAAGATTATTCAACGCTATAAAATCTGAAGCAGGACTAGGGTAAATGTTGATTTTGGGATTGCTATCAACATCTAAAATACTTAGGTTTTGATTTGTGGAGCGTTCATAACTAAAACCTGCTCCTTGTTGTCTTGTGCTCCACGAAAGTATTTTAAGGTCAATATAAATGTTATCTGAAATCAGATGCAGGACATAATTTTTACCAACCATATCTTTTACCCTAACAGTATTATTACTCGTTTTTGGCGCAGCAGTCTTAAAATCAGTAAATGACAAATCACCGATGTTTGCTGTGGTTCCTTCTGCCCATTCTGTGTCCAGCGGGCTATTATATCCATTGGTGGGTGCAGCAGTCTGCGATACAGCGTTATACAACACATTTTCAACGCCCCTTGTTAACCATACGTTTGGAGTAATCTTATCTTGATTAACAGCCAGTGATGCGTTTCCATTATTGGGCTTTGTAAATGTAATGGTTGAACCTGTCCAAATAGTCTGAGCAATGACTGTGTAGGATGTAATAAAAAAAAAGAAAAAATATCGCAAGCTGATCTAATTAGTAACTCAATGAAATAAAAGTAGAGCCAATGTCGAGATTTGAACTCGAGACCTCTTCCTTACCAAGGAAACGCTCTACCCCTGAGCTACATCGGCGTTAAAGCTTTGAAGAAGAGCGGGAGACCGGGTTCGAACCGGCGACATTCAGCTTGGAAGGCTGACGCTCTACCAACTGAGCTACTCCCGCAATTTTAATTCAATATTTCAAAAATAACGAATAATGCAATCATTATCCATTCATGAGCGTCAAGACGCTCAACGCCATTACCGAATAAAATATTCGGGCGGGTACCAATTGGCGTACTGCCGCATAGTTACCCTTTGAGGTTTGTGGGGAGAGCAGGATTCGAACCTGCGAAGGTAAAAACCAACAGATTTACAGTCTGTCCTCGTTGGCCGCTTGAGTATCTCCCCTATTACAAAGAACAACACCCCACAAAGGGGTGAAAATTAAAGAGCCGATGGAGGGACTCGAACCCACGACCTGCTGATTACAAATCAGCTGCTCTAGCCAGCTGAGCTACATCGGCATCTACTCTTGATTTCCAAGAGCGGATGCAAATGTAACAATTAATTTATTTGGCTTCAAAAAAATTAAACCCCATTTTGATAAGAACGCAATTGTTTTTCTTTATAACGGATAAGCAAACGCTCAACAGCTCTGGAAGCAGCGTCAATTGCCTCTTCAAACGTATTGCTTTCTTTCTTTACCATTAGGGTGTCTCCAGGGATTTTTACCTTTATTTCGACCTGTTTGCCACGCTTAGACGCTGATTTCTCAAGCTTCATATATAAATCTGTAGCTAAAATTTTCCCGTAGTAATGAGGATATTTATCAATCCGTTTGGAAATAAAATGTTTGAGTTTAGACTTAATTGAAAAATTAACAGCCTGAATTGTTAGTCGCATAAAATGAATTTTAAAGTTATTAAGGGCTGGCCTGGCGGTGCTCACTTTTTAGCTCTTGGGTGCGCAGCACGGTAGGCATCTTGCACTTTGGGGAGCTGTACTTTAATGTATTCTTGTGTTGCAGCCAAGCTTGCGTGGCCAAGAATTTCCTTGACCACGTTGATGTCTGCACCAGCGTCTAACATGTGTGTAGCAAAACTATGCCGCAAAACATGTGGCGAGGTGCTTATCTTATTAGATACTCCTCTAAAGTACGTTTTTATTAAACGATAAACAAATGATGGGTATGCTTTTTTACCTTTATCGGTAATCAACAAGAAGGGGTGTGTATTGGCTTCTTGAAGGATATTACGTTGTTTAACGTATTGAGATATTGTCTCGGATAATGACGGAATCATGGGTACAATACGCTCTTTATTACGCTTTCCTAATACACGAAGCTGCTGTTGTGCCCAGTCTATATCAGAACATTTTAAGCCGATAAGCTCTGCTTGTCGCATTCCCGTACTGTACAGGAGCTCAATAGCTGTTGCGTCGCGTAAACCTGAAAACGATGTACGATCTATACTTTCGAGAACTACATCAACCTCTGAAACAGCAAAGGGAACAATAAGTGCTTTTGTAGCTTTTAACGATTTGTGTTGAGCAAAAGGATGTGCTTCAATAGCCCCTATTTTTTGAAAATAGAAGTAAAACGATTTGAGTGCTGAACATTTCCGATTAATACTACGCAACGTCAAACCACGCTTAGACAACACAATGATGTAGTCGCGAAGCATGACATAATGTACTTCTAACAAATCATGCAATTCGTACGTGTTAAGGCAATGCGATGCAAAGTCACGAATGTCGTTGCGATAGGCTCGAAGCGTATGCTCGGAATAGTTTTTTTCAGATGATAAATAGCGTAGAAACGCAGCCACGTTGTCCATTAGGACAAGTTACAAAAAGAAATTAAACGTCTTCTTGGTCGCGGAGGTGCTGGATGTATGCCGCTTTTTGAACTTCTGCACGACGCGAAACCGATGGTTTCGTAAACGTCTGACGTTCGCGAAGCTGACGCATGGTTCCTGTTCTATCAAATTTACGTTTGAATCGCTTTAGTGCGCGATCGATATTTTCACCGTCTTTTATTGGAATTATTAACATGAACCTAACCTCCTCTCTTTAGAATTAAGCGGCAAATATAATGGTTATTATAAGAACCTACTACCTTATTTTAAAATTTGTTTTGCGATAACTACTTTTTGAATTTCAGATGTTCCCTCACCAATGGTACACAACTTAGAATCACGCAAGTATTTTTCTACTGGAAAGTCCTTAGAATACCCATATCCTCCAAATATCTGTACGGATTCATTAGCAACTCGAACACATGTTTCAGATGCATACAATTTACACATGGCGCTTATTTTAGTCATACGCTTGCCCATATTTTTCTCATAGCATGCTTTGTGCATTAACAACTCAGAAGCTTCGATATCAGTTGCCATTTGTGCTAATTTAAACGAAATACCTTGGAAAGAATTAATAGGTTTTCCAAACTGTACACGCTCAGATGAATATTTTAGAGAAGCCTCGTAAGCACCCCTAGCAATACCCAATGATAAAGCTGCAATTGAAATACGCCCTCCGTCCAATATTTTCATAGACTGAATAAACCCATCTCCAATAGCGCCCAATCGGTTTTCATCTGGTATACGACACTGGTCAAAAACAAGTTCTGCGGTTTCAGAAGCACGCATACCAAGTTTATTTTCTTTTTTACCAGCATAAAAACCCGGTGTGCCGCGTTCAATAGCAAATGCAGACATGCCGTGACTATCGCCTTTCTCGCCTGTACGCACCACTACCACTGCAATATCTCCGCTACTACCATGTGTAATAAAGTTCTTGGTACCGTTGATAATCCAATCATCTCCGTCTTGAACTGCAGTTGCGTTCATACCCCCAGCATCAGAACCGGTGTTATGCTCGGTTAGCCCCCAGGCGCCAATCCATTCTCCAGATGCAAGCTTAGGCAACCAACGTTGTTTCTGATCTTCAGTGCCAAATTGTAATATATGGTTGGTACACAGGGAATTGTGTGCCGCTATCGAAAGCCCAATGGAGGGATCAATCTTTGAAATTTCTTCAATAATAGCGGTATACTCAAAATACCCTAGACCTGCACCGCCATAGGTTTCAGGAACTAGAATACCCATAAATCCCATAGAACCAGCGTGATGCAATAATTCTTTTGGGAAAAACTGGCGTTCATCCCAGTCCATTACATGTGGGGCAATGTATTGCTGCGCAAAATCGCGAGCAGCATCTGCCACAAGTTTGTGGGTTTCTCCTAACTCAAAAGAAGGACCCGATTGTATTTCAGTTTTCATAGCTAATTAAAAAGCAAATATAAAGATAATCTAGCTTTTTTAATGGAATCTAGCTGCTCAATAGCTGCTAGGTCATCCCAAGTTGTTAAGGAATCTTGCTGCGTTCTGGTGGCTACAATCCTACTTGCTAAGGATGCACTGATGTAGGGCAATTCAGAAAGTTGTGCAATGGTCATGTGATTGATATTCTGTTTCTTAACTTCAGGAATTGAGTCAAGCTTAAAGTGTTCCCAAATCCGCTGTTGAGTTTCGTGTTTTAATCCCCACACATCGCCTAATTGATCTACAACCAAAAATCCATCTAACTGATTACGAAAATCAACAATACGTTGCGCAAACACCTGCCCTATACCATAGACTTTTTGCAAATCTGCCATCGTAGCTGCATTCAATTCTTTTTTAGGTTGCTTTTTTAATGCTTTCTTGAACACACGCAGCGTTGGTAATTTCAAATATGGACGAATACGCAAGACGTCTTCATCAGGCAATCCTGTAACTTGCTGAAAGTCTTGAATCGTCTGGATATACTTATGAGAAGCACGATACGCACGAATGCTGTGTACCACTTTCATTGAAATACCGAGCTGATAGGCTTTGAAATCTGTTATATAGTTTGGATTAAAGGGGTAAATCGTATCCTTTTTTGCAATAGCATCAGAAGTGTTTGATTTTAAAGAATCTACAAGCTGTTGTGTTTTCTCATCAAGTACAAGCGATTGATCAAGCTTAGATTGCCACTCAGAAAGGAATAAAATGCCTAGATGGAGCACCCCAAATAAAACAAGCGTCCACAACACACCGCTCCGTTGTACTTTAGGAAATTTATAAAAAGAATTTGGGGGAGTCACATGTTTGTTATGAGTTAAGCTTTAGTTCGAATAGCGTTGAGGTAACGATTGAGTTCTTTTTTCACCACTGGGAATAATAAGTAAAGACCTATCATATTAGGGAATACAAGCGCCAAAATCATGGCGTCGGAAAATGTCCATACGGCAGACATGTCTCCTGCTGCTCCAATAACAATAAAAGCTAAAAACAAAAGCTTGTACGTGAGGTCAGCTAATTTGCTTTTCCCAAAAATAAACATCCAAGATTGTAATCCGTAGTAAGACCATGAGATCATGGTAGAAATCGCAAACAGCACAACAGCTATTGTTAGGAATGGCCCTGAAAATGAAATGTATTTTGCAAAGGCCGCAGCTGTAATTCCAGCACCCTCAACGGCTTCGCCATTTATAAGTACAACGCCATTCTGCCCTCCATAAGCAAATACAGAGTTATCGCCATTAAAAATAATAATAACAAGTGCTGTCATCGTACAAATAACAACCGTATCTATAAAAGGTTCAAGCAAGGCGACCAACCCCTCAGAGGCAGCATATTTTGTTTTTACAGCCGAGTGCGCAATAGAAGCTGATCCTGCACCTGCTTCATTTGAAAAAGCAGCACGTCTAAACCCTGTAATTAACACGCCCAGCAACCCCCCAAGACCTGCTTGTGGGCTAAACGCTTGGTAAAAGATTTGTCCGAAAGCATCATCGACGTAGCTAAAGTTTGTCAAAATAATATATAAGCAAGCTCCAATGTACAACGCTGCCATTAAGGGCACCACTTTTTCGGTTACAGAAGCAATACGCTTGATTCCTCCAATGATGATGATCCCAACAAAAACCATCATAATAAGACCAATAATCGTTCGTGCGCTACCGCCTGTCATACCAAATGAATCAACAAGTTGCATGGCTGCTTGATTAGATTGTGCGGCATTACCTCCACCAAAAGAGGCCCCTACACACAAAATCGCAAATACGACAGCTAAAAATTGTCCAAGTTTTGCAAACCCACGTTCCTTAAGTCCTTTTGTAAGGTAGTACATAGGTCCTCCATAAACGGTTCCGTCTTCTCCTACATCCCGATATTTTACACCGAGTGTACATTCAACAAATTTGGTTGACATGCCAATAAGCCCACATAAAATCATCCAGAAAGTAGCACCAGGTCCACCCACAGCAATGGCAAGCGCAACACCTGCTATGTTTCCATTGCCTACGGTTCCTGATACCGCAGTTGCCAACGCTTGAAAATGACTAACTTCTCCTTCCTGACTCTCATCTTTAATGGTATCAACTATATCACCATCCGCTACATTAACAGCTGTTTTTTCTGACACTGAATGATGATCCAACTCATCATACTTACCACGAACAACACCAATAGCTAAGGGAAAACGACGCACATTGATAAATCCAAAATAAACGGTAAAAAATAATGCGCCTCCAACAAGTAAGAAAATGATTGTTGGTATTTCAGTTCCGGGAAAATTATGAAGAACTACACTACCCCACCAATCTGCAATGGGAGTAAACGCTTCGTTAATACGCTCGTCTATCCCTTTTTCGGTAGTTTGAGCTGTTAGCGGAAGACAAAAAAAAGTTATAATAAGTGTGACAAAGTATTTCATAAAATGTGTGAATTATAAATCAAAAACAGATGAGCGTTTTGCAAATAAAAAATCTTTCATTCTGAGCCAAAAGGCAAAAACCAAATATAATGCAAAGCCAACACCTAATGAAAAGAAGCTAAGGTATATGAAGAAAATACGAACGTTCTTTGCTTTCATACCCAAGCGCTCTGCCAAGCGAGAACAAACTTCAAAACCGCGTTTTTCTAAAAAATAGCGTAACTCATGTAAAAAACTCATTGAACAAATGTAATTAAAGATTTAAGAGTTTATGTCCAAAGGAGCATGATAAACACCTTCTTTGGTTACAGTACGATGCTTTTAACTGTATGCACGCCTGACTTTCAAGAGCATCTTCAACTTCCAATCCTAGCTGCCGAAAATTATCGGAATACTGATTTTTTTCCGCAGGAAGCTGACGGACCCAGTCCAATACCTGTTCTTTTCGTTTGTCTCCCGTATAGCTGTAGTAATGAAATAAAAATGGGAAAACAGTATTTAAAAGCAATAACTGCTTGAACGATTTTGTCAACGGGCGCTTTTGCTTTTTTGACGGGGTGTTAAAGTGATAATGGGTCTCCCAAAAATAAGTGGTTTTTGCTTCCAAGATCTTGTAAAGCTCCGCGCTGTTTTTTGCTGCTTGAATTTCTTGCAACAAACGTGGTGTTTTGGACGTAAGGCCTGCCAGTTGTGCCAAACGAATGGTAGGAAAATTTGCTGGTCTTAAGCGGAAAAAAGCAACTTTTTCTGTAATGGGTTTGAGTTGGTATTTGTGTTGTAAATACAAATAAGTTTTTTGTTGGCTTTTAAAATACTCATGATCGGAATCAATGTTAAAAAGGTTTGTTTGCCCAAAAAACAAGGCTTCCAGTTCATGCACATCTTCAGCCGATTTAAGTACCGCTTTCCAAGGAATAGATAAGGCCATTTGGGCAAACGTAAGCCCATGCTGTTTCAATCCAAAACCCTTTGCTAGCGCAACAAAAAACACCGCTTCCCAATTGTTATTAGTAAGCGCAAGCCAATGTTGAAACAGTGCTGTTTTTTCCATCAAACGCTCTACATACAAACGTTCCCAAAATTGACATTGTAACATTTTAGAAATTTTGCCGATGCGGTCAGCGCACAAAATCCATTTTTGATCTTGAAGCAACCAATCCTCATATTTCTGAACAACGTCTTTTGAAATATAATCAGCTAACTGTAGGGTTGGCATGGGCTGTTGACTTACGTCATATACGGGCACATCGTACTCCCAAACCACATGCAAGACTACATTATCATAATTTGCATCTGTTTCATGCCGGTGATTAAACCAATCGGAAGCCTTAACATGAAGCTCAACATTGCCTACCCATAGCGTATTGTCAAGTTGAATATGTGCTTGAAAAAAATCGGGTCCAGCGTGTGCATTTTCTTGGCCGGGTTTGACCACAACAAGTTTTTGTCCATCAGTAGTGTATAACGACTGCCGACTAACATATTGTGTTTTCCATAAATAGGCAAGCAATTCTTCGCGCACCTTGTTAAGAGATTACTCCTCCAAATCGCCCTCCCAAGCAAGGACGCCACCTTCAAGATTATAAACGGCTTCAAAACCCATTTGTCCCATAAGTTGACACGCTTGCCCACTTCTAGCTCCAGAACGACAATACACAAAATAGGCTTTGGATTTATCTAGTGCTTCAATAGATGCCAAAAAATCAGCCCCTCCACGAATATCAAAATTAAGAGCATCCTTAATATAACCAGATTCAAATTCTTCTTCTGTTCGTACATCTAGGATTACAGATTCAGGGGTTTGTTGTTGCAATTCAGCCCACGCTTCGGACGATAATTCATTCATTTGTGTTTGTTTTTTGGGCGAAGACACACATGCTGTTACTAATATTAATATGTAAAAAAAATGGTGTGTTTTCATTTTGGTCAAAGATAATTTAATTTTTTTTATACATTTGTATATACAATAGTTGTTAATACAATGGTAAATAGACGTTTAGTTGTAGCCATGATGCAAAAAGGGAATGTGTTTGCGGAGAATATCAACACAACACTGCAAGTTTATGGACTAACGCTTCAACAATTCAATGTGCTTAGAATTTTACGTGGGCGCAAAGGGGAAGCGGCAAGTTTAGAGAGCATTACAGCAGATATGATACATCGCAGGAGCAACACTTCAAGATTAGTTGATAAGCTCATTGATAAAGCGCTAGCAAGTCGAGAAGTCTGCCCTGAAAATCGTCGAAAGGTTGATATTTTTATAACTAAAAAAGGATTGCGTTTGCTTGAAAAAATGGAGCCTGCAATTAAAAAAACCGAAGAAGATTTGACAGCATCTCTCAACAAAAATGAAATGGATCAATTATTGCAACTATTGGAAAAAATAAAAACAGAATATAAAAACAAAACACTACAATTATGAAAAAGAAAAATCTAATGATCCTTGCGGCAACAACCCTTTTAAGCTTTGGGGTATCGGCACAAACCGTTGCCATTTCAAATGGTCTTATCAACTGGAAAGGATCAAAAGTAACAACTGACGCGCATGTGGGTACTATTAACATCAGCAAAGGCGAACTATCCTTTGAAGGAAATACCTTAGTAGGCGGAACGTTTACCGTAGATATGAACAGCATTATTTGCACGGATTTATCTGCAAAATCTGCTGCCAGGTTAGTGGGACATTTAAAGTCAGATGACTTTTTTGGTGTAGCAGAGCATCCAGAAGCATCACTGAAAATAACATCAGTTGTGCCAACAGAAAGCGGTTACAATGTTACGGGTGATTTTACCATTCGTGGTATCACGAACTCCGAAGCTTTTGTGCTTGTGCTTAACGGAAATAAAGCTACAGCAGATTTAGAAATTGATCGTTCTAAATACAATGTGAAATTTAGGTCAGGTACGTTTTTTGAAAACCTAGGCGACAAGCTCATCAATGACGCGTTGGAATTAAGTGTAAGCTTTACCTACTAAATCCTTGTTTTTTCGTAATCGAATTGTATATTTGACCTGATGAAAAAACAACATACTATTACGCTTTGGTGGATCTCCTAATTGGAGCAGATAAGCGTTTTAGACCACACAAAAGGCTTGTCGTATTGGCAGGCCTTTTTTTATTTTTAAACCATGACGTATACACTACATACTGATACTTGTGAGCTTTTGACCGACACCATGACCCCGGTGAATATGTATCTCAAAATTAGGGATACCTATCCCGAAAGTGTGCTGCTCGAAAGTTCCGACTATGGCGCTAACGACAATAGTGTAGCCTATATTTGTTTTAATCCCATTGCATCCTTTAAGGTACATAACAAACAAATAACACAACAGTTTCCTGATGGAACATTAGTTGAGACTGCTATCACGGGAAACGTTTCAGTAGTGGATACGTTGGAGGCGTTTGCAAAACGCTTTGATACAGATCAACAAGAAAGTCGGTTTTTAAGCAACGGGTTGTTTGGATACACTTCCTATGAAGCTGTGCAATATTTCGAAGACATTGAACTCAACAAAAAAGAAGGAGACGTAGGTATCCCTGAAATATATTACGCATTGTACCAAAACGTCATTGCTATTAACGTATTTAACAATCAAGCCAAGCTATTTTCACATTGTTATCAAAGCGAAAGCAACCTGAACGAGGTTGTACAGCTATTAAAAGCTCCTGCGCGTGATTCTTTTTCATTCAAAAAAGAAGGAGAACCCACTTCCAACATGAAAGATGAAGATTTTGTGGAATTGGTCAAAAAGGGCATTCACCATTGTATGCGTGGCGATGTTTTTCAAATTGTGTTATCACGAAGGTTTTCACAGCGCTACAGTGGGGATGATTTTAGTTTATATCGTGTATTGCGATCCATAAATCCATCTCCCTACATTTTTTACTTTGACTTTGGGGGCTTTAGGATTTTTGGAAGCTCGCCTGAAGCACAATTGGTTGTTCAAGATGGTGTTGCTGAAATTCACCCCATTGCTGGAACATTTATTCGAACAGGAAACGACGCACAAGACGAGGCTAGAGCAAAGGAATTGGCGCAAGATCTAAAGGAAAATGCCGAGCATATGATGCTGGTAGATTTAGCAAGAAATGATTTGAGCCGTCACGGGCATCACGTTACGGTTGAGAAAGATAGAGAAGTGCAGTTTTATTCGCACGTTATTCATTTGGTTTCCAAAGTCACTGGACAAAAGAAGGCAGCTACTTCTACCATGCAAATTGTAGCAGACACTTTTCCCGCCGGTACACTGAGCGGTGCGCCCAAACATAGAGCTATGCAACTTATTGAGGATTACGAAACCATAGATCGTTCCTTTTATGGAGGGGCCATTGGTTTTATTGACTTCAAAGGCAACTACAATCACGCGATTATCATCAGATCATTTTTAAGCAAAAGCAACGTATTGCATTATCATGCTGGAGCAGGTGTGGTGTCAAAATCAAATCCTGAGAGCGAATTACAAGAAGTGTACAACAAGCTACGAGCGCTTAACACCGCTATGGACAAAGCAGAAAAACAATTTTCATGAACATAATAGTTATTGACAATTACGATTCATTCACCTTTAACTTGGTGCATTATTTAGAAGAATTAGACTGCACGGTAACGGTAAAGCGAAACGACCAATTTGATTTGGGTGAGATTGCCCATTACGACAAAATCGTGCTATCACCAGGACCAGGAATTCCAGATGAAGCTGGATTATTAAAAGCCGTAATTAAAAAATATGCCAAAACAAAGCCCATGCTTGGCGTGTGTTTGGGGCATCAAGCCATTGCCGAAGTTTTTGGGGGAACACTTTCAAACCTTACAACTGTTTTTCACGGGGTGGCAAGTTCCATTTCCGTAACACAAGAAGATCCGCTTTTTAAAGGGCTTCCTGCATCATTTGACGTTGGACGCTATCATTCTTGGGTGGTCAACAAACCACTACCCGAAGGGTTTGTATTGTTAGCAGAAGAAGAAAACGGTCAGGTGATGGCCTTTAAACATGATACCTACCCTATTTATGGTGTACAATTCCATCCAGAATCGGTGTTGACACCAAACGGAAAGCAACTACTTAAAAACTGGGTTACGTTATGAAAGAAATATTAACACGACTAACCCAACACGAAAAGCTATCGCAGCAAGAAGCTAAAGAAGCTTTACTGCATATCGGTAGCGGAGCCGCAGACCCCTATCAAGTCACCGCTTTTTTAAGCGTTTATATGATGCGTAGTATTACGGTGAATGAATTAGCAGGGTTTCGAGATGCGCTGCTGGAGCTATGCATCTCCGTAGATCTAACGGCATACAATCCCATTGATTTATGCGGCACAGGTGGCGATGGAAAAGACACCTTTAACATCTCTACACTTGCTTCTTTTGTTACGGCAGGCGCAGGTATTCACGTAGCAAAACACGGGAATTACGGTGTTTCGTCTTCTTGCGGATCAAGTAATGTGATGGAACATTTAGGTATTCGTTTTTCTAGCGATCCTGATTTTTTAGAACGTTGCATCGACCAAGCTGGTATTTGTGTTTTGCATGCGCCATTGTTTCACCCAGCCATGAAGCATGTTGCCCCCATAAGACGAGCCTTACAATTAAAAACATTCTTTAACATGTTAGGCCCCTTGGTGAATCCATGCATGCCCAAGCGACAAATTGTTGGTGTTTTTAACCTAGCATTATTACGTATGTATGGGTATCTGTTTCAAAATTCTGACAAACAATTTTGTGTTTTACATGCCTTAGATGGGTATGATGAAATATCATTAACTGGTGCCACTAAAGCCATCACAAAACATGGTGAACACTTAATACGCCCTGCTGATTTTGGGCTAAAGCCGCTTACGGCCAAAGCTATTGGCGGCGGAAACAGCGTTGAAGATGCAGCAGCCATTTTCACCGCTGTACTAAACGACGAAGCCTCAACTGCCCAAAAGCAAGTGGTATGTGCCAATGCTGGTACTGCTATTGCAACTGCATTAGACATCACACCTGCAGAAGGCTACGCCAGAGCACAAGCGTCTATTGCGTCCAAAAAGGCATTGGGTGCCTTTACCAAACTATTAGAATTAAGCAAAGCATGAGTATTCTAGCCAAAATAGTTGCAGATCAACGCAAAGAAATTGCGTTAAAAAAAGAAGTTGTTGCTGTAGAACAATTGCAATCCATGCCCTTGTATGAACGAAAAACCATTTCGTTTGCTGATGCTATTAAAAAGACTCCACTAGGAATAGTAGCGGAACACAAAAGGCGTTCTCCTTCAAAACCGCAAATAAAATTGCAATCTAGAGCAGCTGAAGTGGCAAAAGGCTACGAGCATGCCGGAGTAGCGGCTATGTCGGTGCTCACCAACGGACAATATTTTGGCGGTTCGCTAGAAGATTTACTTTTAGCACGTGCTGCAACTAACCTACCCCTTTTGCGAAAAGAATTCATCGTGGATACTTATCAAATTCATGAAGCAAAAGCTTACGGAGCAGATGCTATTTTATTGATTGCCTCCTGTCTTACAGCCGAGGAAACAAACCAACTTGCACAAACAGCAAAGCAAATTGGGTTAGATGTTTTATTGGAAGTGCACAACAAAGCAGAACTCGATCAGTCTCCGCTATCATATGTAGATGTTGTTGGTGTAAATAACCGAAACCTTAAAGACTTTAGCGTTGACCTCAATACTAGCGTATCCTTAGTAAAGCACATCCCCACAGACAAGGTGAAAATATCCGAAAGTGGCATTTCATCACACGAAGCAATGACAATCCTTCACGAAGCTGGATTTGATGGTTTTTTGATGGGAGAACATTTTATGTTAGCTGATTTGCCAGGAGAAGCTGCACAACAATTTATTCAAACATACACATCATGAAGTGGAAAGTATGTGGTATGCGAGAAGTTAAAAATGTAGCTGAAATCGTTTCGCTTCAACCAGATTTTATGGGCTTCATTTTGTGGGAGGGCTCAAAGCGGTATTGTCCAAACCCACCCGAAATACCAAAAGATATTTCAAAAGTAGGGGTCTTTGTCGATGCAACTTTGGAAGCTATTGAAAGTGACATTAAGGCTTACAAGCTTGATGCTGTGCAATTGCATGGCAATGAATCGCCTGCTGTTTGCCGTGCGTTGCAAGGAAAAGCGCAAGTCATTAAAGCATTTGGCGTAGGGGCTGATTTCGACTTTGAAAAGCTAACGGACTACCTTCCCTATTGCGATTTTTTCTTGTTCGACACCAAAGGCCCTATGCCTGGAGGGAACGGAACTTGTTTTGATTGGTCGTTGTTGAATAACTATCCTTTTGACTTGCCGTTTTTAATTAGTGGCGGAATAGGGTTAGCAGAAGTTGACAAGATTAACGAACTTCGCCAAGCAGACTTACCCGTTTATGCCGTAGATGTAAACAGTAAGTTTGAAATTGCACCAGCATATAAAAATGCAGGAGAACTAAAAGAATTTAAAGAAAAATTAGCGCTATGAGTACATATCATGCAGATGAAAAAGGGTATTATGGAGACTTTGGAGGAGCTTACATTCCCGAAATGCTTTACCCAAACGTAGAGGAATTACGCCAAAACTATTTGGAAATTACCAGTCAACCCGACTTTAAAGCCGAGTTTGACCAATTATTGAAAGACTATGTAGGACGTCCTACACCGCTTTATTTCGCTTCCCGTTTATCGGAAAAGTACAACACAAAGATTTACTTAAAACGAGAAGACTTGTGTCATACTGGAGCGCATAAAATCAATAACACCATCGGGCAAATTCTATTGGCAAAGCGCCTTGGAAAAAACCGCATTATAGCCGAAACAGGGGCAGGACAGCACGGCGTTGCAACCGCTACTGTTTGTGCGCTAATGGGTATTGAGTGTATTGTGTACATGGGAGCACTTGACATCAAGCGTCAAGCACCCAATGTAGCACGCATGAAAATGCTAGGGGCTGAAGTAAGACCTGCTCAATCGGGAAGTAAAACCTTAAAGGATGCCACAAACGAGGCCATTCGTGACTGGATTAATAACCCTGTAGATACGCATTATATCATTGGGTCTGTGGTAGGGCCACACCCCTACCCTGACATGGTGGCGCGTTTTCAAGCCATTATCAGTGAGGAGTGTAAAACACAACTTCAAGAAGCTGAAGGGCGTGATTACCCCGATCATGTAATTGCATGTGTAGGTGGTGGAAGTAATGCTGCTGGTATTTATTATCATTACCTAGACGACCCACGTGTAAATATAATCGCTGTTGAAGCTGCCGGGAAAGGCATTGACTCAGGAGAAAGCGCAGCTACATCCGCATTAGGTAAAGAAGGTATTATACATGGGAGCAAAACATTGTTGATGCAAACTCCAGATGGGCAAATTACAGAACCCTACTCTATTTCAGCAGGCTTAGACTATCCGGGTGTCGGACCCATGCATGCGCATTTATACAGAACGCAACGGGCTGAATTTGTTTCTATTCCCGACCAAGAGGCTATGGACTGGGGACTAACCCTTTCCCAAATGGAAGGTATTATTCCAGCTATCGAAACAGCCCACGCATTTGCAGTTTTGGATGAGCGTAAATTTGAGCCAAACGATGTGCTTTTGTTTAACTGCTCGGGGCGTGGGGATAAAGATTTAGAAACGTTTATTGATTACTTCAAGCTATAGCTTTAAAAAAAATTGTACTTTAGTTTTTGAATCAGTCCCAATCTTTTTCAAAAACGAATAAACTTTACTATTTGAGGATGAATTTGCGCGGGATTTTAAATACCAAAATCATGAACGAGTTCAAAAAATTCATAAGTAAAGGAAACGTAATCGAAATGGCAGTGGGGCTAATTATGGCTACCTATTTCGGAGCCATTGTCAAATCTTTAGTAAACGATATCATCATGCCACCCGTTGGAAAGCTTATTGGCGGTGTCGATTTTGCTTCTTTTAAATACGTCATTCAGCCAGCTATTGAAGCAGATGGCGTTGCCGAAATCGCAATTCGATATGGCATGTTTATCAATACGATTATTACCTTTTTTATTGTTGCGTTTGCCATTTTTATGGTTGTAAAATTTTACAACAGGATCAAAGAACGTTTAGCCAAGGAAGAAGCCGAGGCACCTGCTGCACCGCCCAAACCTTCAAATGAAGAGGTGTTGCTTTCCGAAATCCGTGATTTGCTCAAGAAAAAGTAGCGGGTATCCTTTTTTTTGTTGTTTAAGCATCTGTAAAAGAGTACTTTTGAACTTTCAAATAAAGACACCCTTTATTGTATGAATCGCATTCAATCTGTACTCGAACAAGATCACAAGCTCCTCTCTATTTATTTCACAGCAGGGTTTCCAAACTTAGATGACACCGTCTCTATTTTGAAACAACTTCAAGATAATGGGGTAGATATGATCGAACTGGGGCTTCCCTTTTCCGATCCACTTGCAGACGGACCAACAATTCAAGAAAGCTCAACCCAAGCGTTGCGCAACGGGATGACCACCGACAAGCTTTTTGAGCAGCTTAAAGATGTACGTAAAGAGGTTCATGTTCCTTTGGTAGTGATGGGATATTTCAATCCTATGATGCAGTATGGTGTTGAACGGTTTTGCCAACGTTGCCAAGAAGTAGGTATCGATGGACTGATTATTCCAGACTTACCTGTTGATGTTTACCACGAGCAATATCAGAAGCTTTTTCAACAATACGGGTTGTTGAATATGTTTTTAATCACACCCCAAACGCCAGACGAACGCATTCGCTATATTGATAAGGTTTCAGAAGGCTTTATTTATATGGTAAGTAGTGCGGCTACTACAGGAGCGCAGAGTAGCTTTGGCGACACACAAGCTGCTTATTTTAAACGTATTGGCGCTATGAATTTAAATGCCAAACTCTTGGTTGGATTTGGTATTAGCAATGCTGAAACCTATCAGGCTGCCACAAATCATAGTAAGGGTGCCATTATTGGTTCTGCTTTCATTAAGCACTTGGAAGCCAATGGTGCAAACAGTGTTGCAGATTTTATTTCGCAAATTCGCTAGCTATATTTCTTAATATTTTAAACCAAAAAAGCCTGAGTATATTTACATTTTAAATGCTTTGGGTGTACTTTTTCGCACAACTTAATTTAAACCCACAAACACTATTTTTATGAGCCACTATTTGTTCTTCTTATACATAACTCTTTTCGTTTCCGCAACAGCTGTCGCACAAGACCAGCAAAATTGGAGTGCTGCACGCCCAGATGGTCATGCACCCATTAGTGTCATGGGAGATCACACGCATCACAAAGGGGAAGTCATGTTTTCTTACAAATACATGCCCATGTGGATGAAAGGCAGCCTTCAAGATAGCGATGCTATCGCTGAAAGTGCCATTTTTCAAAACTATATGGCCGCACCACAAGACATGCAAATGAACATGCACATGCTGGGCTCCATGTTTGCTCCATCAGAAAACGTTACGCTTGTGGCAATGGTCAATTATATTTCAAATACCATGGCGCTAAAGACAAAAATGGGCATGGGTTTCACAACCCAATCAAAAGGGTTTGGAGATCTTACACTAGCTGCACTTGTTAATATGTTCAAGCTACCTCATCAATCCATACACGCTATTGCAGGCGTCTCGATTCCAACTGGAGATATTGACCAGCGTGGCAATACTCCCATGATGAACAATGCACAACTTGCCTATCCCATGCAGCTTGGAAGCGGAACTTTAGATCCTATTTTAGGCATTACATACCTCGGACAAAAAGCTTATTATTCTTGGGGCGTCCAAACAAAAAACACTTTCAGGATTTATGAAAATAGTGAAAAGTATCGATTAGGGAATCAATTTTCAATGGTAGGATGGGGTGCCATTAAAGCATCTGACTACATAAGTTTTTCTGGAAGTCTTCGCTACACCAACACACAATCCATTATAGGAAAGGATGCTGATCTTAACCCTATGCTGATGCCGCTTTTTAACACGGTTAACAGCGGTAGAGAGCAAATAGATGCTGGAGTTGGCATAAACTTCTATATTCCCAAAGGGGTATGGAAGAATCTTAGGTTAGCAACAGAGCTACTCCTACCAGTTTTACAACAAGTGGATGGTGTTCAAATGAAAAACACTTCAATGGCTACATTTGGCATACAATATGCGCTTCATCATTAAGAGCACTTTGTATTTGATCTTAAATGTGTATCTTTAAAACGCAAACAGTCCCCAAATCTGTTCTACTACCAGGGCCTACATATGTACGTTTCTGTTTTCTGACACATTTTGGGGCTTAATAACGAAACTATGGGTAAAGGAGATAAAAAAACACGTCGTGGGAAAATTGTAAATAAAACCTTTGGCGTGAGAAGGCCACGAAAAAAAAGCAAGCAAAATACTAGCGTACAAAAACAGGCGAAGTAACATCGGTCGTTGCAGCTTCGCTATACGCATAACCATCAGCAGCAAAAGCGAGAACATCTTTTAGTGAGGCAGCTTTTGTATCTAAAAGGTGCCGTGTCATAAGGCCACGTGCTTTTTTGGCAAAGAATGAAATGATTTTAAGTTTTCCGTTTTTGAAATCCTTAAATACTGGATGTATAACAGGAGTTTCTAACGCATTAAAATCAACAGCTGAGGCGTATTCCTTACTTGCTAAATTTACCACTAATTCTGCAGCAGTAAGTTCACTTTTTAAATGTGTTGTTATCTTTTCTTTCCAAAACGAATAAAGAGTAGGGTGTCCATTTACTCCAAAGGATGTACCCATTTCTAAACGATAAGGCTGCATAAGGTCTAACGGTTTTAACAGTCCGTAAAGTCCCGATAAAATGCGTAAACTGTTTTGTCCTTGCTCCAATGCATGCGCGTTAAAGGAATAGGCATCTAAACCCGTATACACATCGCCATTAAAGGCAAACACTGCAGGGCGAGCATTTTCAGTGGTAAAAGGTGTTGTAAAGTTTTGATTGCGCTCCCAGTTTAAAGCAGCTAATTTTTCAGAGATACCCATAAGCTTTTGAAGATCGGATGGTTTTTGACCTCGCAAGGCTTTATTAAGCAGCGTTGCCTCATTTAAAAAGGCAGGCCGGGTATTTGCCGTTGTTGGGAGTTTACTAGAATAATCAAGAGACTTCGCAGGAGAAATAAGAATTTTCATCAATCAAATTTTGTTAAAAATACAATACTCATCATAAGTTGTCAATGCAATGCCATAAAACAAACTGATACTGCTATCAGGAATTGCCTAAATGTTGGTGTTGAGCATAGTTGCGCCATTTGGTAATAGCTCCCTCAAAGTCGCTTGGTAATGAAGATTCAAAAGATAATTTTTCAGTTGTTTTAGGATGAACAAAACCTAAGGTTTGAGCGTGGAGTGCTTGACGAGGAAGCTGTTTAAAGGAATTATCAACAAACTGCTTGTATTTTGTAAATGTGGTTCCCTTTAAAATTTTATCCCCTCCATACCTAGCGTCATTAAACAAGGTATGACCAATATGCTTCATGTGTGCTCGAATCTGATGCGTACGCCCTGTTTCCAAGACACACTTTATCAACGTTACATAACCAAAGCGTTCAACAACTTCATAGTGGGTAACAGCAGCTTTACCCTGATCGGCATCTGGAAAGACAGTCATCAATAACCGATTTTTGGGATCACGTCCTAGGTGCCCATCTACCGTTCCTTTTTCATCTGCAACATCGCCCCAAACCAAAGCGAGGTATTGCCGCTCTGAAGTTTTGTCGTGAAACTGTTGCGCCAAATGTGCCATGGCATGGTCTGTTTTGGCAACTACTAACAATCCCGAAGTATCTTTATCAATGCGATGCACCAATCCCGGACGGTTATTGCTGTTTTTTGGAAGCTGCCCAAAATGGTATAGCAGACCATTAATAAGGGTTCCGGTGTAATTCCCATGCCCGGGGTGTACTACAATTCCAGCAGGCTTGTTGACCACCAAAAGTGTTTCATCTTCGTAAACAATATCCAGTGGCATTTCTTCAGCCACTAACAAATCTTCATGTGGTGGATGCGATAACAATACACGTACTACATCACCGCCCTTTACGCGATAGTTCGATTTAACAGCACGCTCATTAACTACAATAGAACCAGCGGTTGCTGCTTGCTGTATTTTGTTTCGGGTCGCATTTTCAATGCGGTTCATCAAAAATTTATCTACACGCAAAGGCTCTTGGCCCGTGTCAGCAGTAAATGCATAGTGCTCGTGGAGCGCATCGTTAATATTGTCGTTTTCCATAATTATTTGAAAGGAACTTTGCCATTACCCAAAACCAAATCCACACGCGATGTTTTGGGGAGTTTATCTCCAGGAGCAATAGGTGCATTTTCATAGCGCAGTTGTAGCACCATGTCTTTTCCAATATTGTTTTGATACATGATTTCGCCTATCTCTAGGCCTACAGCACGAAGGCGAGACTCCGCAGAACGGCGGGTAATTTGGATAACATCTGGCAGGATGACCTCATTATAATTCGCGGGGTTGAGTGTTAGGTAGATTTTTCGATCCTTTTTAACCAAATCTCCTGCCAAAGGGGTTTGTTCAATCACTGCAAAAGGAAGGTAGTCTGGATTAAAACGTGCTGAATCAATAACCTCATAATTGAGATCCTGATCTTGTAACAACTGCTGGGCATCTGCTATGGTCATGGTATTGAGGTTGGGAACTTCAATAAAGTTCCCTTGACGGGTGTGCCAGTTTAACCCATAGAATGTCAATGTCAAGAGTCCGGCTACAGCTAAAAGCACCAAAAACAGTTGCCAAAAAAAGGTTCTACTAAACAAAAAACGAAAGAAGTGAAGCATCTTGTGATATAATGATGCCCAAAAATAATGATATTTGCGGTATGAAAAAGCACATTGCTGTAGTAATGGGCGGAACAACATCGGAGCATGCTATTTCGCTTAAGAGTGGTCAGGTTGTTATGAAGAATATTCCTAGTGATATTTTTGATGTAACTGCTGTTATCATTTCATCTGAAAAATGGATTGTAAATCATCTCGGACAAGAAATTGCCCTTGACAAAAATCGCTTTTCTTATCTATTTAAAGGAAAAGAACATACGTTTGACGCTGTTTTTATTGCCGTTCATGGCGCACCTGGAGAAAATGGTGAGCTTCAACGTCTACTAGAGCGTATTAAAATCCCTTACACAGGATGTTCGGCAGAAGTAGCAGCATTGACCTATAACAAATATAAAACACTTGAAAAACTTCAGCCATATGGTATCGCTACAGCTAAGCGCGTTTTTATAGATAAAAATGCTTCGTGGAGTAGCGACACCCTTATAGATGCAGTTGGCTTGCCGTGTTTTGTAAAAGCCAATAAAGCGGGTAGCAGCTTTGGCGTGGTTAAAGTCAACAAGGCGACGGATATGGCACCTGCCATAGAAACAGCACTAAAAGAAGATGACGAAGTGCTCGTAGAGGGGTTTCTATCAGGTACCGAAGTATCCATTGGTGTTATTGAATATAAAGGAAACGTAATCGTTTTACCCCCTACCGAAATTATTACAAACAGTGACTTTTTTGATTATGCTGCCAAATACGAAGGAAAATCCGAGGAGATTACGCCTGCAAGACTCTCTCCTATTCAACTGGAAAACCTCAATGCAGCAGCCTTAAATGTATTTCATACTCTTGGTGTTCGTGGGTTTAGTCGTAGTGATTTTATCTTCATGGGAGACACTCCTTATTTTTTAGAACTCAACAGCATCCCAGGGCTAACTGAGCAAAGTTTACTCCCCATGCAAGCCAAGCAAGCAGGTATTGCACTAAGCGATTTGATTGTTGACTTGATTAACAACTGTTTAAAAAAATAAAATACCTTTGAAGTATGAGACGTGCATTATTTCCAGGTTCATTTGATCCTTTTACTGTTGGCCACCTTGATATTGTAGAACGAGGTGTAAAGATCTTTGATGAGATCGTGATCGGCATTGGTAAGAACAGTGAAAAGAAATACATGTTTTCATTAGCACAACGATTGTCGTTTATAGATGCTTGTTTTGAAAATCAGCCTCGCGTAACCGTTGCCGCTTATGATGGATTAACTATTGATTTTTGTCGCAAGATTGAAGCAGATTTTATTTTACGAGGCGTGCGCAATAATGGTGATTTTGAGTTTGAAAAAGCCATTGCGCGAACCAATAGACATCTTTCTAAAATTGAAACCGTTTTTCTGTTAACCTCAGCCGAAACATCCTACATAAGCAGTAGTATTGTTCGAGAACTCATTCGAAATCATGGTGATTACAGCACCTTTATTCCTTCTCAAATAAAGCTTCCATAATCGCTGTTTGTTCAAATAACTGCACAATATTTGGATAGGTTTTTTCGAGCGCTTTTTCCGTTTTTGATTTTCCTTTCCAAGCAACCTTTGTGATATCTTCCTTAACTTCTGGTATCAACTCTCCATCATAGTTACTGCGCATAAAAAACCAGTATGTTTCCTTTAACTGATACCGATTGTTTCGCTTAAAAATATGATATGTCATGCCGGCAAGTGTTCCTACCTTTAGGTTTTTAACCCCCGTTTCTTCAAAAACCTCTCGCTTTGCGGCATCTTTAATTGTTTCGCCTTTGTCTACTTTTCCTTTTGGTAAATCCCATTTTTTCTTTCTATATATAAACAACAGCTTGCCATTGTTGTGTTGAACTACACCTCCAGCGGCAACGGTAACCGGCACCTTTTTCTGAAACGCAATTATGAGTTTTTTAGGGTTTTTATGTAGCAAATAAAGCTTTTTAACTTTCGTGGTGCGGATGATGCGTATTATCTTTTTAAAAGAGGTGGATTTGAGCGGTAGTACTTTTGCTCCAATATCTTTTGGAGGAATTGAAGTGAGGATAATCTCCTTTTGATTGACAAAAACTTTATACATTTGCGACATGCCTAAGGAACCCTCCACCTCAAAAAAAGTAGCAGAGCATCTATTACAAATTAAAGCAATTAAGCTTGAACCTAAAAATCCATTTACGTGGGCAAGCGGATGGCAATCGCCTATCTATTGTGATAACCGAATAACGCTCTCATACCCAGCCATTAGAACGTTTTTAAGCGAAGCCATGGCAAAAGAAATCAGAGCAAAATACCCACAAGCAAAAGCCATTGCTGGGGTTGCAACAGGGGCTATTGGAATTGGTATGTTGGTAGCAGAAGCACTTAACTTGCCGTTTATGTATGTGCGACCACAACCCAAAAAACACGGAAGACAAAATCAAATTGAAGGTCATTATGATGCCACTGCTCCAACAGTAGTAGTAGAAGATCTTATAAGCACAGGAAAAAGTAGTTTACAAGCTGTTGAAGCCCTACGTGCCGCCAATATCAATGTATTGGGAATGGTAGCCTTGTTTAGTTATGAATTTGATGTTGCTACTAAAAATATGGAAGCCGCAGCCATTGAACTCACAACTCTTTCGGGTTACGAAGCACTTATTGATACAGCAATTGCCACAAACTACATTGCACCCGAACAAGAGGCCTTACTCAAAAAATGGCGCGAAGCACCACAGCTTTGGAAAGCAAAATAATAACGAATGAAAATAGAAAGTAGTACTGCGTTGGTGACGCAAAACGCAAACGCATTATTTCAAACGCTATCAAAAGCAAGTGCTTACGAGCAGTTAATGCCCGAGGAAGCAAGTTTCAGGATGACAGACGAAGAACACTTTAGTTTTAAGTTAGGCGGTATGCCCGTTATTCCGCTTAAAATGGTACAAAAAACGCCTCATACTAAAATTATACTTGCCGCAGACGGAGGAAACGTTCCCTTTGAACTGCATGTAAACCTAGAGGCATCTGGCGATCAAACAAAAGTTCAGCTTATTTTTGAAGGAAGCATAAACCCCATGATGCAAATGATGGTCAAAAAACCGCTGACGCAATTCCTAGAAGCCCTCATCACGAACGTACAAAAGCTGTAAACGCTATCGCTTTTTCTTCGTAGGCCACCTCCGAACCGTTTTCGTGCAACAACTTAAGTTTCCCTTCTTCAGTAATGCCTTTGATTGTTGCCGTAAATGATGTTCCGTCTTTAGAGGTGAACAAACACGTCTTATTAATTTTATATAAAGACTCTAAATAACGCTGGTGGTTTACCTGTTCTGATTGTACAGCTGCCACAATATTTTTTGTCAAAGACGCAAATAATGTCTCAACTACTATTGTTTGTTTTGTGAGGTTTTTGATGGAAGAAGCAAAGGGCAAATCCGGGAATTTTTCTTGATTAATATTTACCCCACAACCCACAACAACGCCTGTCATTTTCTTGCCTCGCATGATGGGTTCGATTAAAACACCCGCTATTTTCTTATTCCCTGACAAAATGTCGTTTGGCCACTTGATGCATACGTCAGGTATTTTATAGGGCAATAATGTATCTACAAGTGCTAAGCACACTTGTTTGTTTAGGTTAAAAACGGGTTGATGCTTCGTAGAAATATTCTCTACATAAACAGACCCCGTCAGGTTTAACTTTGGTAACGCGTGCCATTTCGTGCCCATACGACCACGTCCTTGCGTTTGATTTTCTGTCCAAACGGCTATGGTTTCATGCGCTTTGCTTTGTTGCACCCACTGCTTTAAAAAGCTATTTGTGGAGGCAGTGGCACTAAGTTTGATTGTGAGCATATACAAAAGTATGTGTTTTATGAAGTAATTTTACAAATAACACCTACTTTTACGCAGACAAGTATTGCATGACAAAGAAAATAAACACAGATATCCTTTTAACACACATAATAGAAGGTATCGAAGAAGTAAAAGGAGAAGACATTAACGTTCTGGATTTACGTGAAATAGAAAACAACGTATGTAAATACTTTGTAGTCTGCTCTGGCAATTCAAACACACAGGTTCGCGCTATTTCAGGCTCGGTTCAAAAACGTGTAAGTAAAGCTATACACGAAAAGCCGTGGCATGTGGAAGGTCTAGACACAAGTGAATGGGTTCTTATGGACTTTGTGGATGTTGTCGTGCACATTTTTCAAAAACACACACGCTCTCATTACGATATCGAGTCGCTTTGGGGCGATGCAAAGCAAACACTAATAGCCTCTAAATAATTTATAATGGCGAAGAAAAAAGAAAAAACACCACCAAAAAAACCTGCTATAAACTCGTATTGGTTATACGCCAGCATCATTCTTTTCTTTTTGGGGATGTCGTTTTTTGGAGGCGGTAATGATTTGAGTGAAGACCAAAAAATCAATATTTCAACATTTGAGCATTATTTAAATGATGGCGAGGTAAGTCGCGTTGTTGTCATTAATAAAAATCTAGCTCAAGTCACATTAACAGAAGCTGCGCTTCAAGAAACCAAACACAGCAAAGCTGAAAAAACTGACTTGCTAGGACGTAAAAACAGTAGTGGTCCCCACTATCAATTTGAAGTTGGAAATCTTGAATTATTCCAAAAGAAACTAGAGACTGCCGAGAAAAAAGGGGTAGTGTTTTCTTACGAATTTAAGACTGTTGAAAATCGTTGGTTAGACGTACTGTTAGGTTTTTTACCCTTGATTCTTATCATTGCAGTTTGGTTGTTTATTATGCGTAGAATGTCGGGGGGTGGAGCTGGCGGCGGCGGTGCACAAATTTTTAACATTGGCAAGTCCAAGGCCAAGCTTTTTGACGAAAAAACAGATGTTAAAATAACGTTCAAGGATGTTGCAGGACTAGAAGGAGCCAAAGAAGAAGTACAAGAAATTGTAGACTTCCTTAAAAACCCTAATAAATATACGATTCTTGGAGGAAAAATTCCAAAAGGAGCTTTACTTGTTGGGCCTCCGGGTACGGGAAAAACATTGTTGGCAAAGGCAGTAGCTGGAGAAGCTAAAGTACCGTTCTTCTCATTGTCAGGCTCTGATTTTGTTGAGATGTTTGTAGGTGTAGGTGCCTCCCGTGTGCGAGACTTATTTAAGCAAGCCAAAGATAAATCACCAGCCATTATTTTTATCGACGAGATCGATGCCATTGGTCGTGCCAGAGGAAAGAATAATATCACAGGCTCTAACGATGAGCGTGAAAACACTTTAAATCAACTCTTAACCGAAATGGATGGGTTTGGTACCAACACAAATGTTATTGTGATTGCTGCTACTAACCGTGCTGATGTTCTTGACAAAGCACTCATGCGTGCTGGGCGATTTGACAGACAGATATATGTTGACTTACCTGATTTGAGAGAGCGCAAGGAAATTTTTAAAGTTCACTTAAAACCATTAAAAGCTGATCCAAAACTTGATGTGGATTTCTTAGCCAAACAAACGCCAGGATTTTCTGGTGCTGACATTGCTAATGTTTGTAATGAGTCTGCGTTAATTGCAGCACGAAATAACAAAAAGAAGGTAGGACGACAAGACTTCTTGGATGCTGTTGACCGAATTGTTGGCGGACTTGAAAAGAAAAGTAAGATTATCACTCCAGAGGAGAAAAAAACCATTGCCTTTCACGAAGCAGGTCATGCTACGGTAAGTTGGATGCTCGAACACGCAGCGCCACTGGTAAAAGTAACCATAGTGCCAAGAGGACAATCTCTAGGTGCCGCTTGGTATTTGCCAGAAGAACGCCAAATTGTACGTACCGAGCAAATGCAAGATGAAATGTGTGCCACTTTGGGTGGGCGAGCAGCTGAAAGCATCATTTTCGATAAAATATCCACTGGTGCTCTTAGCGATCTTGTGAAAGTTACACAGCAAGCTAGAGCCATGGTCACAATTTACGGTTTAAACAACAAGATTGGAAACATAACCTATTATCAAACCAACGACGGAGAATATGGTTTTACAAAACCCTACTCCGAAGAGACCGCAAAGGTCATTGATGCTGAGATTTCGTCAATTGTAGAGCAAGAATACAAGAGAGCGATCAAAATCCTTAAAAAGCATAAAGACAAACTCACAGAACTTGCAGAGCATCTTTTGGAAAAGGAAGTTATTTTTAAAGACGATTTAGAACGTATTTTTGGAAAACGACCTTTTGACAAACCAGAAGAGGTAGAGGAACCAAAAGAAAAAACAACAAAGACAAGTACTTCCAAAACGAAGGAGTCTAAAGAATCTCCTGAAACAAATGATGCGAACTAATTTGTGATTTGTTACCTTTGTGTAACAACCCTTATTTGTGAGTACATTTTGGTCAAATCTTTTTGGAAAAAAACAGGCTGCTAAAGAAGAGCCGGCGGAAGATGTTCGCGGGCCTCATATGCCCCACAAAGAACTTCCCATAGAGCAAGTGTATGCAGAAAAATTTACGGCTTGTGGCGGAAAGTTTATCTATTGTGAAACTATAGCGCAGGCTAAAGATGCTTTTCTTTCCTTTGTTAGTGAATATCCTACAGAAATACGTGAATTGTTTTGCCTAGACGCAGCTTTAGCAAAAAAATTAGATGTAGGCATCACACTTACCAAAACAAATCTCAATGCAAAAGTTATGTTATGCAGCTGTGAAGCTCTTGTTGCATATGATGGGAGCATTGTCGTTTGTGAACGGCAATTAGGCTCTAATAAATTATCCGACCTCCCCGAAACACTTGTTATTCTTGCAGGAACACGACAATTTTCAAAAACTGTATCAGAAGGATTAAAAAGCATCAAACACCGCTTTGCCGAAAACATCCCGCTCAACATAACTTCAATAAAGCAATTTAAAACGGATGTTATGAGTGAAGAAAATTACATGAACTACGGCAGTAGTGTAAAAGAAGTATACTTGCTATTACTTGAAGATTTTTAATGAATTTTTTACTCCGCGCATTAACATCATTTGTATATGTTGGGCTACTTCTTGGGAGTCTCTATCTAAATGCTATTTTTTTTATCGTTGTCCTGTGTAGTATGGCCATTATTGCGCAATCTGAATTGCACAAAATGACCAAAATAAAGTTTGCATTTGGATATCTTTTTTTTCCTTTAATTACCACAGCAGCATATTTTATTTCTGAACTATATCCTTTTATATTGGGTGCTGGGATACTGGGAACGCTTGTACTCTTTATCTTTTATGTGAAGCAGCAACAATCGAAATACAACAAAACCGTCCTTTATTTTTTAAGCATCTTCCAAATATGCATACCAATGGTATTGCTCGCACTATTAGGAGCTACTAATGCCCTTTTTGTGCTGTGTTTTTTTGGAGCTATATGGCTCAATGATACAGGAGCTTATATTATCGGTTCTTTATTTGGGAAACGAAAATTAGCACCATCTATTTCGCCTAACAAAACAATTGAAGGAACCCTTGGAGGCGTATTCATTGCCACATTATTAATGGTGTATTTTATACGTCTAAACATTGATTCTCCACATTACATATTTTGGATAGCCATTTTTATCATCACAGCAGTTTTGGGTGCTTTGGGCGATTTGGCGCAGTCTAAAATCAAACGCCTATACGGGGTAAAAGATAGCGGAAGTATCTTGCCTGGGCATGGAGGAATTTACGATCGGATTGACAGCACTATATTTGCCGCTCCCGTGTTTATTATATTATTGAATTTATTTGGATATGTTTCATAAAGAAGGGTTTACCATCATTATTACAAGTTTCGTCATCATTGCAACTGCTGCTCTATTAGTGGAACAATTTGTTGCCATAAAATGGTTGCGTCTTGCTGTACAATGCAGCTTACTGGTGTTTTTGGTGTTGGTGTTGCAATTTTTCAGAAATCCTAGTAGACCGCCACTTGAGCTACATGATGCTGTGGTTTCCCCTGTGGATGGAAAAGTAGTTATTGTTGAAGAAGTAGAAGAACCCGAATACTTCAAAGGAAAACGATTACAGGTATCCATTTTCATGTCGCCGCTCAATGTTCATGTGACACGATATCCCGTTTCAGGAAAGGTGGTGTTTAGTAAGTACCACCCAGGGAAATACTTGGTTGCTTGGCATCCAAAGTCATCAACACTAAACGAACGAACTACCATTGTTGTTGACAATCCAACTTACGGTGAGGTACTTCACCGTCAAATTGCCGGAGCGGTAGCGCGACGTATTGTAAATTATGCTGAGGAAGGACAACAAGTAGCACAGGGGACTGATGCTGGTTTCATCAAATTTGGATCACGGGTTGATGTTTTTCTACCCCCCAAAACGAAAGTACTCGTTAAAGAGGGTCAGAAAGTAAAAGGAGGCGTAACTATTATTAGCTCAGCTTCCAAGTACTAATCCATAGCTAAACGCGCTTTTAAAGCCGTGATTTTTGCTGCTGCATCAGCGGCTTTTTTTCGTTCCATAGCTACTACCTTTTCAGGTGCGTTTGACACAAAACGTTCATTGGAGAGTTTTTTCTCAACAGCCGCTAAAAATCCTTGTTGGTAAGCCAACTCTTCTTTCATTTTTTTAAGCTCCTCCTCAATATTAGATGCTGCCACGGGAACAAAATATTCTAAGGCATTCACTCGAAATGAAACGGCTTGATCAGGGGTTTGTGCCACCTGCTCCCAAGAAGTTACATGCACCAGTTTTTCAACCACAAGGCGTAACGAAATCTGGTCTTGATCCGTTTCCATTAGGCGCAAAGGCTCTTTGAAGGATATATTTTGATTTTTACGAACGGTACGCAATTGCGCAACAAGTTCAGCGGTATGTTCAAAACGATTCAAAATAGCGGTATCTATTTCTTGTTTTGCAGGCCAATCCGATACAATAAGTGCCTGATCTGTAGCACGACTTTTTAACGCATGCCAAAGCTCCTCAGTCAAGAAAGGCATAAATGGATGTAAAACACGTAGGTTGTCTTCAAAAAGCGTACACACTTTTTGATAAGTGGCCTTATCAATTCCTGTATTGTATGCAGGTTTGACAATTTCTAAAAGCCATGAGCAAAAATCATCCCAAATGAGCTTATAGGTTGTCATCAGCGCATCTGAAATACGGTATTTACTAAAGTGATCGTCAATAGTAGCTAGTGTTTGTTGAAACTTAGCCGAATACCATTCAATACCCACCGTAGCTGTAGCGCAAGGTTTTAGGCTATCATCGACATTCCAGCTTTGCACCAATCGAAAGGCATTCCAAATTTTATTGGCAAAGTTTTTTCCTTGCTGACATAAGTTTTCATCAAAAAGCAAGTCGTTTCCTGCTGCGGCACTAAGTAGAAGACCAACACGGACACCATCGGCACCATAGGACTCCATAAGTTTAATTGCGTCTGGTGAATTACCCAACTGTTTCGACATTTTACGTCCTTGACCATCGCGCACTAGACCCGTGAGATAAACATGTGAAAATGGTTTTTCATCACGAAGTTCGTAGCCAGACATGATCATGCGAGCTACCCAAAAAAACAATATATCCGGACCCGTTACCAATTCCTGTGTAGGATAGTAATAGGAAATCTCCTCGTTATCTGGCTCCAGTACTCCGTTAAACACGGATATTGGCCATAACCACGAAGAAAACCAAGTGTCAAGCACATCGGGGTCTTGCGTCAAATCGTCAAGCGTCAAATTGGGGTTATTGCTTTTCATTTTAGCCTTTTCGAGTGCCTCGTCTTTGGTGGCAGCTACCACAACCTCTTCTTTGCTTTGACCGTAATAATACGCTGGAATTTGGTGCCCCCACCATAACTGTCTCGAGATATTCCAATCACGAATATTGTTCATCCAGTGACGATAGGTATTGATGAATTTTTTGGGTACTAACTGTACATCCCCATTTTCAACCGCATCTATAGCGGGCTTTGCCAAAGATTCCATTTTTAAAAACCACTGGTCGGAAAGGCGTGGCTCAACAACCGCTTTTGTTCGTTCCGAAGTACCCACTTTATGCATGTGTGGCGTTACTTTAACAAGAAATCCTGCGGCTTCTAATTCTTTTACAACAGCTTTTCTCACTGCAAAACGATCTTTTCCTTCGTGGTGTAATCCTTGATGATTAAGGGTTGCGTTGGCATTAAAAACATCAATGATGTCAAGTTTATGTTTTTCGCCCAACATCTTGTCATTTTCGTCGTGAGCAGGAGTCACTTTCAAACAGCCGGTCCCTAGCTCTGTACTAACATAATCGTCCGTGATAATGGGAACTACTCTGTTAACAATGGGGACTATGGCTTTTTTACCATGTAGAGCAAGATAACGCTCATCTTCGGGATGTATGGCCACAGCGGTATCTCCAAAAAGCGTTTCGGGACGTGTAGTGGCAACGACTACTTTTTCGTCGCTTCCTTCCACCGCATAAGCTATATGATATAAATTACCTTGGCGTTCCTCATAAATCACTTCTTCATCGGACAGCGTTGTGAGTGCTTCTGGATCCCAGTGCACCATACGAAACCCTCTGTAAATCATTCCTTTCTCATATAAGTCAACAAAGGTTTTAAGAACTGATGCTGACATGTCGGGGTCTAATGTGAACTTGGTGCGTTCCCAATCACAAGAACAGCCTAATTTTTTTAATTGTTCTAAAATAATCCCGCCATGCTCATGGGTCCACTCCCACGCATGCTCCAAAAATGCTTCACGTCCAATTGCGGCTTTATCTATTCCTTGATCTTTTAGCTTATTTACAACCTTTGCTTCGGTTGCAATTGATGCATGGTCGGTGCCAGGCACCCAACAAGCATTATACCCTCGCATTCGCGCACGTCGTATAAGCACATCTTGAAGGGTGTTGTTCATCAAGTGACCCATGTGCAACACACCCGTTACATTTGGCGGAGGAATAACAATGGTGTAAGGCTTACGTGCATCAGGGGTTGAATGAAAATATTTGTTTTCAGTCCAGTAGTCATACCACTTTTGTTCTACGTTAATGGGAGTGAATTTTGAAGGTATGGACATGTATAATAGCTTAATATGCGCAAATGTAGGCATCGAAAGGTGAAATTGAAAGCGCTAATTTTGTACAATTGGTAGTTATGTGTACTTTAGTAAAACCAAATTTACCCTCATGAAGAAAATAATTTTATCTTTTTTTGTTTTAAGCCTTGGCTTTTTTGCCTGTGCGCAAGAAGTTGCTACCATTACTTTTGACTCCCTTACCATTGATTATGGAACACTTGTCAAAGGCGCTGATGGAGTACGTCAGTTCCGGTTCACAAACTCTGGAACAGCTGATTTAGAAATAACCCAAGTACGTTCTTCGTGTGGCTGTACGATTCCCAAAAAACCAGAAGCGCCAATAGCGCCTGGAGCATCTGATGTTATTGAAGTTGCGTATGACACCAAACGCATTGGTCCGATTCGAAAAACCATAACGGTTGCTTCAAACGCCAGCAATGGTATGGTTGCTTTAAAGATTAAAGGGGAAGTTGTTGAACCTCCTGTTGAATAAGTGTACTTTTAAACGCTCATTTTTTGCATCTTTGCAGGCAAACGATTTCAATGCCAATTATTTCCAAAAAAGGAGCTAATCTGCCCACCTCGCCTATTCGCAAACTAGCAAAGCAAGCCAATCTTGCTAAGGCACGTGGTGTTGAAGTGTATCATCTAAACATTGGTCAGCCTGATTTAGCGAGTCCAAAAAGTGCACTTGATGCCATTCGAAATTTTTCGGATAACGTTATTGCTTATGGACCTTCCGAAGGAACCGAATCCTTTCGCAAAAAACTCGTCTACTATTATCAACAGCACCATATCAACATCAACACAGATGATATATTGGTAACCACAGGAGCGAGCGAAGCCATTATTATGGCGTTAGATTGCATCACAAACGAAGGCGATGAGCTTATTATCCCAGAGCCATTCTACGCCAATTATGAAACTTTTGCTGCAGCCTGTGGCGTTAAAGTGGTGGGAATTCCTTCTGATTTTGAAACGCAATTTTCACTACCCCCTATTGATAAAATTGAAGCTGCTATTACCGCAAAAACACGTGCGTTATTCGTCTGTAACCCTAATAATCCTTCGGGTTATGTATATAGCAAAACAGAACTCGAAGCCCTTGGGAAATTAGCACTAAAGCATGATTTATTCTTTATTGTTGATGAGGTATACCGTGAATTTGTATACGACGGACACCAACATTTGTCAGTAATGCATTTGAACGATTTGTCTGAGCATGCCATTCTGATTGATTCCATGTCTAAACGTTATAGCATGTGTGGTGCTAGGATAGGCTGCTTGATTACAAAAAATGAAGATGTCAAGCATGCAGCACTAAAATTTGCACAATCTAGATTGTGCCCGCCTACCATTGCCCTTCATGCTTGTGAAGCGGCATTGGATGAACCGCAACAGTACTTGGTCGACGCCATTGACGAATACTTCATCAGAAGAAAAACAGCCGTTGATGAACTACAGAAAATTGAAGGAGTGGAAGTAGCCGTGCCCAAAGGTGCTTTTTATTGTTTGGTACGACTACCCGTAAAAGACAGTGATCATTTTGCAAAGTGGTTGCTGGAATCTTTTGAAGACAATGGTGAAACACTCATGGTTGCACCTGCAAACGGCTTTTTCTCTGGAAACACAGCAGGAAAAGACATGATTCGTATTGCTTTTGTTCTAAATGCTCAAAAACTAACCCGAGCCATTGAATTGTTAAAACTTGGATTGGCGGCCTATTCAAAGTAATGCTATGGAGGGTAAAAAAATGATTTCGTTAAAAGAATTCAATACGTTTGGTGTTCAAGCAACTACGCCTCTTTTTAACGAAGTCAAAACAAGCCTAGCTTTACAAGAAGTTATCAAAAACAAGAATTATGACAATGCCCTCATTATTGGTGGCGGTAGTAACATATTGCTTTTAGAAGAATTTTCTAGACCTGTAATCAAAATTTCAATTCCTGGCATACGCATCATTAATGAAAGTGATAATATGGCTGTGGTTTCAGCAGGTGCTGGGGTGGTTTGGCATGATTTGGTCATGTGGTGTGTAACAAATAATTTGGGGGGGATCGAAAATTTAAGCCTAATTCCTGGGCTTGTTGGGGCAGCTCCCATCCAAAATATTGGTGCTTATGGTGTTGAATTAAGCGACGTCTTTTTCAATGTTGTAGCAATTCATCGAAAAACAGGGCACTCAAGAATTTTTGAAGCTGAGGACTGTGCTTTTGGCTATCGAGACTCTGTTTTTAAGCAAGAATTAAAAGACGAATACATCATCACAACCGTCAGACTTTCATTGACAAAAAAGAATCATGTTCTCAATACATCTTATGGCAATATTAAAGAAAGCCTGGATGAAATGAAAGTAAAAAACCCCACCATAGATGATATCGCAAAAGCAGTTATTCGCATTAGAAGAAGCAAACTTCCTGATCCTAAATCTTTAGGAAATGCAGGGAGTTTTTTTAAAAACCCTATTGTTACCCAGACCGAAACAAAGCATTTACTTGAGCAATACCCAAACATGCCCTATTACAGTATTGATGATACTTTTGGTAAAATTCC
The DNA here is from genome assembly GCA_938092005.1 of uncultured Flavobacteriaceae bacterium. Taxonomy (GTDB): domain Bacteria; phylum Bacteroidota; class Bacteroidia; order Flavobacteriales; family Flavobacteriaceae; genus UBA7446. The sequence continues at coordinate 34,199 of CALKOU010000014.1, forward strand.
AGCTGGGTGGCTAATTGAGCAAGCTGGATTTAAAGGCGCAAAAAACGGAAACGTTGGCATGCATACAAATCAAGCATTAGTGCTCGTAAATTATGGCAATGCAACTGGAGCATCCCTGTGGGAGTACGCTAAAAAAGTGATGGCAAGCGTCAAAGAAAAATTTGGCATTGAGCTTGAAACTGAAGTTAATATCATACTTTAAATTTTAACTACATTTAGAACATGGAACTTTTTATTATAACACTCATTTTACTTGCCTTGGCATTTGCAGGAATAGCCATAAAAATATGGGCAAAAAAAGGAGGTGAATTTGCTGGTACTTGTGCAAGTCAAAGTCCTTTTTTAAACAAAGAAGGTGAGCCGTGTAGCCTCTGTGGAAAAGTCCCCAGTCAACAAACCGATTGTGATCTTCCTAATCCAAAAGACAACTAACTACTGTGACGGGGGAAGGGGCGATTCTTGAAAAAATTAAGCTCGCGCAAAGTGGGGATCAACACGCTTTTCGTCAACTTTTAGAGTGCTTCTGGAATGATGTATATGGGTTTATGTTACAACGCACCCAAAACGAAAACGAAGCAGAAGACCTAACCATAAGATGCTTCGGCAAAGCCTTTGAAAAAATCATGACCTACAATGAAGCCTACGGTTTTAAAACATGGTTGACTACAATTGCTAAAAATTTACACATTGATCAGATTCGAAAAAAAGCCAACAGTTCCATTACAACAGATTCCAGTCAAGAAGTAGCGCAAAATATTGCGGATAGCGCCCCCGATCCTGAAGACGATTTGATTCGTAAACAACGCCTCGAAACCTTATTGAACACCATTAAAGGACTAAAACCTCACTACCGAGAAGTTATTCAACTAAAATACCTGCAAGAGTTAAGCATTAAACAAATGGCAGAAAAACTCAACAGTCAAGAAAGTACGGTAAAGGTAAAGCTTATGCGTGCTCGAAAACTATTGGCGGAAATTTTAGCTAACGAAAACAACTAATTTGATCACGCTCTTTAGAAAGTTAGGACCTGGATTGCTATTTGCTGGAGCAGCTATTGGCGTTTCACATCTCGTACAATCTACCAGAGCAGGAGCTGATTTTGGTTTTGGACTCATTTGGGCACTGTTGCTTGTAAATATCATCAAATATCCTTTTTTCCAATTTGGACCGCGCTATGCCATGGCCACTGGAGAAAGCTTGTTAGAGGGATATAAGCGCATGAGTAAAGGAGTTTTAATTGCCTATTACATCCTCAATCTTGGAACCATGTTTACTATTCAAGCTGCTGTTACGGCCGTAACAGCAGGTATTGTAGCGCAACTTTTAGGCATTGATGCTACCATAGGAACATCGGTTGCTGTGGCTCTTTTTTGTTTTATGGTATTGTGGCGCGGACGCTACGGCTGGCTTGACAAAAGCATGAAACTTATTGTTTTGATATTAAGCATCAGCACGTTAGTTGCCGTATTTTTTTCTGTTGGTCAAAGCACAAATATTCCCCTAATGCAACGCCTTCCTGAAAACACGATCGAGTGGACATTTTTAATTGCTTTTATGGGTTGGATGCCGGGCCCTATGGACATTTCGGTGTGGCATTCCATATGGGCACTTGAAAAGAAAAAACTAAACCCAACAACATCGTTAAAATCGTCATTGTTTGACTTTAATATCGGGTATTTGGTAACGTTTGTGTTGGGACTGTGCTTTATTGTATTAGGAGCAAGTGTTATGTATAATTCAGGCACATCCTTTTCTCCAAATGGAGCCACTTTTGCTGGCCAACTCATTGGTCTTTACACCTCGCTAATGGGCAATGGTTGGTTTGCTATTATTGCTGCAGCTGCACTAACCACCATGATTAGTACCACTTTAACTACTTTGGATGCTTCGCCACGCGTTATGGCACACACATCGAACTTATTGGGATTTCGGATATTGAAAAAACAACAAAGCTGGTTGATTTTGTTAACACTTGGAACCTGCTTGATTTTTATACTGCTTGCCGCTGAAATGGGATTACTCGTCAAAATAGCAACAGTACTTTCGTTTATTACAGCTCCCTTCTATGCAGCCCTAAACCTGCGTTTGGTTACCAGCAAACATATTCCTACAGCACACCAACCTAAAAAGTGGTTGCAAGGTGCAAGTTTACTCGGAATTTTATTTTTAATAGGATTTAGTGTCGTTTACTTGTTCGTACTATTTTGATTAGTCAAAGTGTTTCGTAATTTTGTAAGCTAAATTGCTATATGTCAGAAACTACCACAGCGCAAGCACCAGTAAGAGCACCTAAACCAAAATGGCTTAGAGTGAAGCTCCCCACTGGAAAAAAATACACTGAACTACGTGGTTTAGTAGATAAGTACGAACTCCATACGATTTGTACATCAGGGAGTTGTCCAAACATGGGTGAATGTTGGGGCGAGGGTACTGCTACATTTATGATTCTAGGCAATATTTGTACCCGTTCTTGTGGTTTTTGTGGTGTTCAAACGGGTAGACCGGACACCGTTGACTGGGCAGAACCCGAAAAAGTAGCTCGTTCTATCAAAATCATGGGGATCAAGCACGCTGTTATCACATCTGTGGACCGTGATGACTTACCCGATCAAGGCACCATTATTTGGACAGAAACCGTACAGGCCATTCGCAGAATGAACCCCAACACAACACTTGAAACATTAATTCCAGATTTTCAAGGGAGAGAAGACTTGCTTGATCGTATTGTTACCGTTGCGCCAGAAGTAGTATCACACAATATGGAAACCGTTAGACGACTTACTCGTGAAGTTCGAATTCAAGCAAAATACGATAGAAGTTTAGAAGCATTGAAGTATCTCAAAGCACAGGGGGTTCATCGTACCAAATCTGGTTTGATGCTTGGACTTGGAGAAACCGAAGACGAAGTTATTGCTTCCATGGAGGATTTAAGGAATGCTAACGTTGATATCATTACCCTTGGGCAATATTTGCAACCTTCTAAAAAACACTTGCCCGTAGCCGATTTTATCACGCCAGAACAATTCAAAAAATATGAAGTGCTTGGCAAAGAAATGGGCTTCCGTCATGTAGAAAGTGGTGCTCTTGTTCGCTCATCGTACAAAGCGCACAAGCATATTGAATAATCAGCCGTTAAGCGCTGTTTGAACCAACTTCAAGAACTGTTTTTCGTGCTCCAAAAACTGCGCTTTTACGCCTATGGTGTGAAGTTGTTCAAAGTCGTATGAGGCAAGTCGAGCCGCATCTTTTTCAGTTGTCAATATAGGTTTTTTGAGCGCTTTTAATGCTGCAATTTCCCTGTCGCTAAAACGGTGGTGATCGGGAAAAGACCTGTGTGTGAACTTGGCATTTTTATCTTTTAGAAAAGAAACTAAAGGAGTTGGGTTTGCTATTCCTGTCAACAACACAAATGGCGTTTTTATAAAATCTTCTACTGCCATTGTATTAACCCCATTTACATGAGTATCATAATCCAATGAAGTAAAAAAGAGGTGTTGATGCGGCGCAATTCTCAATTTTGATTTAAAGTCTTTTTTTGATATTTGATTCATCTCAGGTGGACATTTGGTGACCACTACAATATCGGCAGCTGTTGCGGCAGATGCCGTCTCTCGAAGGTTACCAACGGGAAGTAACTTATCTTCAAACCACGGGTTTTGAAATGTCGTAAGTACTATTTTAAATGTAGGTTTCAACGCAAGGTGCTGTAAAGCATCATCTAGAAAAAAGGCTGCTATCGAAGGATGTTGTTGCAACATTTTTTCAATTCCCAATGGGCGATTTTCACACACGGCAACATGTACCTCTGGGTGTTTTTGGGCTAACATAAGGGGCTCATCGCCCACCTGCGCTGCGGTAGCAGTCGCCTCTACACCAACAAAACCTTTGGTTTGGCGTCCATAACCACGACTTAGCATAGCCAATTGTTGATTTTTACAAAAGTGACGCAGCAAATAGTCAACCATAGGCGTTTTCCCAGTACCACCCGTACTAAGGTTACCGATTACAATCGTGGGAACGGGTGCAACATAACGAGAAAAAACACCACATTTGTATAGTTGTTTGCGCAGCACGACTGCTCCAGCGAACAACATTTGGAAGGGAAACAATGCTTTTCTCCAAATTGACATAAAAACAAAAGTAGAACTTTTATCTTTGGAACGATGACAGTACGCGAAATAACATCTTGTTTGGAGCAATGGGCCCCACTATCCTATGCAGAAGACTTTGATAACGTTGGTCTTTTGGTGGGGAGCTATGAGCAAAAGATCAGTAAAGCACTAATTACGCATGATGCACTTGAAACCGTTATTGATGAAGCAATTGCTGAAAAATGTGAGCTTATTGTCTGCTTCCACCCCATCATTTTTAAAGGGTTAAAAAAACTTACGGACACTTCCTATGCGTCACGAGCGGTCATAAAAGCCATTCAACACAACATTTCAATTTACGCCATGCACACCGCACTTGATGTGCAACTTGATGGGGTAAATGCTGGTCTTGCCGATGCATTACAATTATCAGAAAGAAGTGTGCTTGAGCCTAGTAAAGGAACAATACAGAAGTTAAACACTTATGTGCCAAAGGCGCACTTGAACGAAGTACAAGATGCCCTTTTTGCTGCTGGCGCAGGCGCCATTGGCAAGTATAGCGAATGTAGTTTTACTACGTCTGGAGAAGGAACCTTTCAGCCGCTCGAAGGGAGCAAGCCATTTGTAGGCAACAAAGGAAAACGGCACATTGAAGCTGAAGACCAACTTCAATTGGTTTTTGAAAAACACCTTCAAAGTAGGGTAACAAAAGCACTGTTAGATGCACATCCATATGAAACAGTGGCCTATGAAATTACAACGTTACAAAACATAAGACCAGATTTGGGAATGGGCTGCATAGGACAACTTCCCAAAGGAATGAACGAAAAAAAGTTTCTAGAGAAGCTCAAAGCTATTTTGGGAACGCCCACCTTAAGGCATAGCGCACTTTTGGGAAAAGAAATAAACCGTGTAGCCTTACTCGGAGGGTCTGGAAGCTTTGCTATTGAAAGTGCAATACGTAAGGGTGCCGATATTTTTATAACGGCAGATTTAAAATACCATGATTTTTTCAGAGCTGAATCGGCCTGTTTACTGGTTGATGTGGGGCATTATGAGAGTGAGAAATTCACCAAAACGAGAATCATGGAGTTTCTTAACAAAAATTTCCCTAATTTTGCGTTCATTTCATCTAAAACGGACACTAATCCAGTGCATTACTTCTAAATTATGGCAAAAAAGAAAGTTGAAACAACTGTCGAAGAAAAACTACGAGCGTTATACAATTTACAACTAGTTGATACTCGCATTGACGAAATACGAAATGTTCGTGGCGAATTACCCTTAGAAGTTGAAGATCTAGATGCTGAGGTAGCAGGTTTAGATAAAAGACTAAGCAATTTAGGTCTTGAGGTCACTGCTTACGAGGACGAAATCAAAGCCAAAAAAATGGCTATTGAGACGTCAAAAGAACTCATAAAGAAATACAACGAACAGCAAAAAAACGTACGTAATAACCGTGCATACGAATCGTTGACAAAAGAAATTGAATTTCAAGAACTTGAAATTCAATTATCTGAAAAACAAATCAAACAGCTAAAAGCGCTGATTGAGCAAAAAAACGAAGCCGTTACGGAAACTACAGCAAAACTTGAAGAGCGTAAAAAACACCTTCAACACAAAAAAGATGAGCTTGATGCCATTCTTGCTGAAACCCAAAAAGAAGAAGATGTACTTCTTAAAAAGTCAAAAGACTTTGAAACAAAAGCAGACGAAAGACTTGTGACTGCTTATCAACGCATTCGCTCATCTGTTAAGAACGGTCTGGCGATTGTTTCTGTTGAGCGCGGTGCTTCTGGAGGATCATTCTTTACCATTCCACCTCAAGTTCAAATGGAAATTGCGTCACGCAAAAAAATCATTACTGACGAACACAGTGGTCGTATTTTGGTTGATAAAGAATTAGCCGAGGAGCAAGAAGCTTTTATGAAAGAAATTATTGCTTCGATTTAAACCGCTTAGCAAAAGCTACATACCACAACATACTATTAGGATTACGCAACGCATCTAGCGATAGTGCATTTGCCAAACTCATTCCTTGCAATATCCGTTTAACAGGAATTTCCACTTTTTTTCCACTAATGGTATATGGTATTTCTGGTGTCGTGTAAATAGCATCAGGCACATGTCTTGGAGAGCACCTGTTACGAATATGTTGTTTTATTTTGGTGTGATCCACTTTTGTGGAGGCTTGAATAAAAAGCAGTAAGGAGTCGGTTTCGGTATCCTCTACATGCACAACAAGTGCATCCTCAATTTCGTTTAATTTTGATAGCGCAGTGTATATCTCAGAAGTTCCCATACGCACGCCAAACCTATTGAGCGTTGCGTCTGAACGACCGTAAATAACAACACCCCCTCGATCCGTTATAGCTGCCCAATCTCCGTGATTCCAAGCGGTTTTATAATGGTTAAAATAACTGGATGCATAACGCGAATAATCAGGATCGTTTACCAAATATAATGGCATGGGCAAGAACGGTTGGCTAAGTACCAATTCACCGGGTGTTTCAACACACACCCACCCTTTATCGTTCCATACTTCAATTGCAGCACCAAGCATTTTACATTGTATTTCACCAGGAACAACGGGCAAATCTGGGTGGCCGCCAACAAAGGCCGTACACACATCTGTTCCACCGCTTAAGGATATTATATGTGTAGACGGAAATCGCTGCTGCAAATCCTTACAAACCGCCGCTGACAACGGAGAACCAGTTGCACCAAGGGTACGCATAAACGAAAAATCATGCTGTTGCACATACGGAGTCGGAGACGCCATCTGATTTTTAAAATAGACCGCACCACCACCAAAGTGGTTTATGTTGGCCTTCTTTACAAAACACCACAAGCTGTCGCGTGTTGGATAGGTAGGCGAACCCGAATACAAACAGAGCGTAGCACCACAAAGCAGGCTACCAAGTGCATAGTTCCACATCATCCAGCCCGTAATGGAATACCAAAAATACCGATCCCCCTCTTGAACATCTTGATGAAGCGCCAAGGCCTTAAGGTGTTCCAAAAGCATGTGCCCAGTTCCGTGTACAATAGCCTTAGGTTTGCCCGTTGTACCAGATGAAAAAAGCGTCCAAATAGGAGCAGAAAACGAAACAGGCGTAACTGTAAGTTGATCTACTGCTACCGCTTTATCATCGAAGTTGGCATGTTCATCAAGCCATAGTGTAGCCTGAATTGATGAAACCTCAGTCTGAATGATTTTCACTTTGGTGTTCGTGTCAAAAGCTTTTCCGCCATGGGTATACTGTTGCTGTGCAAACATCACTTTGGGGTGCAACTGTCCAAAACGTTCACAAACAGCATCGGTACCAAAGTCGGGAGAACACGAAGACCAAACCGCTCCCAAAGCATTGGTAGCCAAAAAAGCAGCTACTGTTTCGGGGCTATTAATTCCGTAACAAACTACCGTGTCGCCACTTTCAACACCAACAGCCAAAAGCTGTTGTTGGATGGTATGGGTTTTCGCCAGAAGCTGCTGCCAACTGATTTCAACACATGGCTTGGTTTCGCTTTGATAGATGATTGCAGGGTGTTTTGAATTACTGTTTCGAAACACATGATGTGCATAGCTCAGTCGCGCGCCTGTAAACCATTTGGTTTTCCAAAAGGGAATTGCAGGAACAAAAACCTCTTCGTAAGGAGAGTCAAAATCAATACTGAAAAACGATGCAATACTTTCCCAAAACGCAGCTTGATTATCAATACTCCATTGATGTAGTGAAGCATAGTCGTCAACGATAAGTGCATTTGTTTTCGCTAAAAAAGAAATGTACTCATGGAATCGTGACGTGGTTTTGGGCTGCATAGTAGCAATATACAACCTAAAGTTTAATTCCATTCAATGTGTATTTTTACATGATGGACGAACAGAACAAAACTGTAGTAACTCTTTGGAACGCCTTTGTTGCTCAGCATCCTTCCTATGCCCACTTGCCGCTACCTCCGCACTTTTATTTTTGTGATAACGAAGCAGATGCAAATACGTGTGCGGAACTGGTCGTGAAGGGTATCAAACAAGCTACTGCTCCTTCACTATGGTGGTATGAGCAGCACAAAGAACCCTTACCAGCTGTTGGGGATTTGTTTGTTGTAACCGATTGGAACGGCACAGCAAAAGCCATTATTGAAATAACAAAGCTCGAACAGCTAGCCTTTAACAAAATAACGGCAGCATTTGCCTTAGCAGAAGGTGAAGGTGATAAAAGTTTGGCGTATTGGCAGCGTGTACATAAAGCGTATTACACCCGAGAAATGGAACCCACTGGCGCATGCTTTGACGAGAACATGCTGATTTCTTGCGAATATTTTAAGACGGTTTTTACGCATTAATGCGTCTTTTTTAAAAAATCAAAAGGAAGGCCTTCAGTTCCTTAGCTTTAATCCTGTACTAAGGCTTTATTTATAATCGATCAGGGGCTTGATAGGTGTTAAAGACGGAAAACACATAAACCTCTGTAGCTGTTTGCTCATAAATAATAACAAACGGAAAACGTTTTAGCGGCAGTTCTCGGAAAGCAGGTTTTCGTTTTATTGGAAAAAGAACATTTCCTTCAAGAAGAATATTAAAATACCCCTCGAGGTAATGATAAAATTCTTTTCCGAGTCCTTGTTTTTGTGCTTCGTACCACTGAATTGCTTTGGCTATTTCATGTTGTGCTTCTGGGTCAAAAGTAAGCAACAGCTTAGAGGTCATACTTTTTCTTAAGTTGCATCCTCACATTGTCCCAACTGCTTCCATTTGTTTCATTGTTTAGCCACTTGCGACGACGTTCTTCAACCTTTTTATAGTGATCCTCCGAAACAACAGAAGCGTCATTAGAATTAATGATTGCATCAAAAAAACCATCTAATATGGCAAGCTTTGAGTCGTCTTGAATAACGGTATTAAATTGTTCAATAAGTTTGTTTCTTAGCTCAATGGACTCCATAACCGTAAAATTCTTAACTCAAATATACAAAACACTTTTTTACTCCACCGTCACAGACTTTGCCAAGTTCCGAGGTTGGTCTACGTTGCATCCACGCATAATAGCAATATGATAAGACAGTAGCTGCAACGGAATAGATGCCAATATGGGTACCAAAGCTTCTGTTACTTCTGGGATTTCAATAACGTGATCGGAAAGAATTTTTACACTTTCGTCTCCTTTGGTAACAATTGAAATGATGTTTGCATTTCGTGATTTTATCTCTTGTACGTTACTGACAATCTTTTCATAATGTCCTTTATTAGTGGCAATTACCACCACGGGCATGTTTTCGTCAATAAGCGCAATGGGACCGTGTTTCATTTCAGCTGCTGGGTAACCTTCCGCGTGAATATAGGATATCTCTTTAAGCTTTAAGGCACCTTCAAGCGCAGCAGGGAAATTATATCCCCTTCCTAAATATAAAAAGTTTGAAGCATCTTTATACTCGCGAGCAATTTTTTCAATTTGTTTATCACACGTAAGCACTCCTTCAATCAACTTGGGAAGCGTTTCGAGTTGTTTTGCTACACGGTCAAAATCGTGTTTATCAATAGTGCCTTTTAACTGTCCCAATCGCAAGCCCATCATGATGATGACGGTTAACTGGGTGGTGAAAGCCTTGGTAGAAGCCACACCAATTTCTGGACCCGCATGCGTATAGGCACCCGCATCGGAGGCTCTAGCAATGGAAGACCCCACCACGTTGCAAATACCAAATACAAAAGCACCTTTTTCTTTAGCAAGTTTAATGGCAGCAAGTGTATCGGCAGTTTCACCAGACTGTGAAATAGCAATAACAACATCCCCTTTGTTAATAACAGGGTTTCGGTAGCGAAACTCGGAAGCGTATTCCACTTCAACAGGGATACGAGCGGCATCTTCAAACAAATACTCCGCAACTAGACCTGCGTGCCAAGAGGTGCCGCAAGCCACTATGGTAATCCGTTGAGCATTCTCAAATACTGCTTTGTTTTGCTCTATTCCTGATATATTGATGTTTTGTGTGTCAACATGAAGACGCCCTCTAAAAGTGTCGGTAATGGCGCTTGGCTGTTCATGAATCTCCTTAAGCATAAAATAATCGAAGCCGCTTTTCTCAATGGTTTCCAAAGAGAGTTGAATCTCCTGAACTTTGGGAGTAAGCACTTTATCGCTTGTAATGGAGTACATTTTAAATCCTTTTTTACGCGAAATCACCGCCATTTCGTTGTCATCTAAATAAATGGTGCGATTGGTGTATTCAATAAATGGAGAAGCGTCGGAAGCAATAAAATATTCATCTTTTCCTATACCTACTGCAAGTGGACTTCCTAGTTTGGCAACGACAACCTCACCAGGACGATCAGTATCAACAACAGCAATGGCATAAGCACCCACAACTTGTGTCAGTGCAATTTGTACCGCTTGTCCAATCGTAGCCTTTTGAGAAGTCTTGATATATTCAATAAGGTTTACCAATACCTCGGTATCAGTATCGGATTTAAAGTGATAGCCATTGTCGGTCAATATTTTTTTTATCGAAGCGTAATTTTCAATAATACCGTTGTGGACAATTGCAATTTTTCCAGAGTTGGAAAGGTGGGGGTGTGAATTTAGATCGGAAGGAATACCGTGTGTGGCCCAACGCGTATGCCCCAATCCTAGTGTTTTACCGCTTTTTGCTTGGGGAGTAACTATTTGTTCCAAATCAGCTACTTTCCCTTTTGTCTTAACCACTACGCTGGCGGCGTTAAAAAGAGTAATTCCGGCACTGTCATAACCCCTATACTCTAACCGCTTTAATCCTTTAATGATAATCGGGTAAGCATCTCTATGCCCGATATAACCAACAATTCCACACATCGTTATTTGTTTACTATAAAATTAACGCAAAGATATTGTAAATATTAGAAGGGGGCCTTTTTGTTTTCATGACTTAAAATTTATTCTAACATATAAAAACAAAAAATCCTGGTGAATATTCACCAGGATTGTGCTTGATGTGGGCGCTGAGGGATTCGAACCCCCGACCCCCTCGGTGTAAACGAGGTGCTCTGAACCAACTGAGCTAAGCGCCCGAGGGGTGCAAATATATAAATATCAATCGTATCAAACCAAGATCATTTTTATTTTTTTATGGCAATATTTCTGCCACCACAAATAGACTGCCGCCAACATAAATAATATCTGTGGCAGAAGCTTGCTTTTTAGCCGAGTTAAAAGCGCTTTCCACGCTTCCATAGGTGGTATAGTTTAGGCTACACGCATCAAAATGTTGTGCTAACAAAGTAATGTCCATAGCTCTTGGCACGTTGGCAGCACACAAATAATAGTGCGCATCGCGTGGTAATAGCGAAATAATATCTTCGATATCCTTATCGTTAACCACACCAAAAACAACATGTAGCGTGGTATATGCTAATGCAGTAAGTTGATTTAATACAACTTTTAAACCAGCTTTATTATGTGCCACATCGGCTATAATCGTCGGTTTGTTTCCCAACACTTCCCAACGCCCGCGTAGTCCCGTGTTTTGCCTTACGTTTTTTAAGCCCCTACAAATATGCTGATCCGAAACAGAAAAAGACGCACTCTTTTGGATAAGAGCAACCGCAGCATTGATGTTTTGTTGCTGATAATGCCCAAGTAAATCGGTTTGATATTCCTGGAGTTCAGCTAGATGAAGTGTCGCATTTACATTTTCTGCCGCTTGTTTAAAAACAGGAAACGTTTCAGAATCTTGCTCTCCTAAAACAACAGGGATTTTGGGCTTGATAATCCCTGCTTTTTCTTTGGCAATAGCGGCTCTTGTTGTGCCCAAAAACTGCTGGTGATCTAAGGCAATATTGGTAATAAGACATGCTTCTGGGGTAATAATATTGGTGGCGTCCAACCTACCTCCTAGCCCTACTTCAATAACAGCAACATCAACCTGTTGTTGTGCAAAATAGTCAAAAGCCAACCCTACCGTCATCTCAAAAAATGAAAACGCCTCCTGCTCAAAAAAGGTTCGATGTAGGTGCACAAAGTTGGTTACAACATCTTCCGTAATGGGAACCCCATTGATGCGAATGCGCTCTCTAAAATCCTTTAAATGCGGAGATGTATACAGTCCTACTTTGTACCCCGCTTCTTGTAAAATGGAAGCTACCATATGGGCAGAAGAACCCTTTCCATTAGTACCCCCAATATGAATACTTTTAAATTTTTGATGTGGGTTATCCAAATAGGCAGCAAGATTCGTAATGCCGTCTAGCGTAGGATTAAGCGCAGCTTTTCCCACCCGTTGATACATGGGCAATTGTGAAAACAACCACTGTAATGCGGATGTGTAGTCCAATTATACTAATATAAAATCACGCATGAGCATAAAAGTAAGGTATCCAGTTACAGAACCTATCAACGCCAGAATTGAAATCTTTTTTAAGTACCAGAAAAAGTTAATCTTTTCCATACCCATAGCAACCACACCAGCAGCAGAACCAAAAACAAGCATACTACCCCCTGTTCCTGCCGCAAAGGCAATAGCGTGCCAAAGCGGATCATCGGGACCTTGTGAGAACATACCCATACTGGCAGCAACCAGTGGGACATTGTCAATCACAGCAGATATCATGGCAAAAAGCGATACGACTACGTCCATGTTCGGTATGGCTTCGGTAAGTTGCCCTGCAAAATTGAACAACAATCCTAATGATTCTAACGCACCCACAGCCATCAAGATCCCCAAGAAAAATAGGATGCTTGGCAACTCTATTTTTGTGAGTGCGGCATGCACTGGACTGTGAACAGCATGTTCGTCAGCAGTTTTGTCAATATTGGAAAGCGAAAATTTTGAATTACTGTAAATCTCCGCAAAAGTGGCAACAATAGCTAAAGACAGCATCATACCAACATAAGGTGGTAAATGTGTTATGGTTTTAAAAACAGGCACAAATAATATAGATCCCAATCCTAAGTATAGCATACGAGAACCATATGGCGAAGCAGCACCTTTGTCCGTTTCAGTTGTTTCAATAGTTCCTTTAAATGCTTGGTAACGACTGGCAATAAGTGTTGGCACAACCATACAAACGATAGAAGGAATCAATAAGAATTTAATCAGCTCGGGAGTACTTACTTTTGCACCAATCCACAACATGGTAGTGGTTACATCTCCAATAGGAGACCATGCACCGCCAGCATTGGCCGCAACAATAATAAGTCCTGCAAACCACAAACGTGTTGAGCGATCACCAATAACTTTTTGAAGAATGGTAATTAAAACGATCGTTGCTGTAAGGTTATCAATTATGGCAGATAGAATAAAAGCAAGAATTGAAAAAATCCACAACAACCTGACCTTAACGTTTGTCCTAATAAAACGCTTTATGGTTGCAAATCCATCAAAATAATCAATGATTTCAACGATGGTCATCGCCCCAAGTAAAAAGACTAAAATCTCTGCGGTCTTGCCAAGATGATGCAATAAAATTTCTTCGATATGTGTTTGGTGTAAACTTCTAGATGCAGTGTCAATATCAAATACAGGCAAGTGCCCTAGTGCAATCAGCGCCCACAATATGGCCATCATGGCCAAGGCAGGAATAAGTTTATCAATTCTAATATTGTGCTCTAGGGTGATGGATAAGTAGCCCAAAAAAAACACGACAAGAACAAGGGTTTCCATAAGTATTAATTATAAAATTAATTTTAACAAATATAGCAACGAAAGTAGGGATAGAAAAAGAATTCTCTAATGTGTTTTAATAATCATATTTATAAATAACTTGTGTGGATTTGAATGTATTTTATATTAAACCCGTTAAAATAAGGGGTCTAATATGCTATTATATTCTTTTTAGTATTATTAACCCCTAAAAAAATAGGGGATAGTCATATAAATTAATTACATTTTGCTATATTTAATTTAAGTATGCCATTTTTTATGATTTCATAATTTTAGTGGTAATTTTTACAAAAGTTGCATTACGCACATTTTAAGACTGGCTAACTTTTTAAAAGACAATTCTAGCCATTATATTTGAGAAAAATTGAATATGCTACCTAATCCTCAAGGTTTATACCATCCTGAAAACGAGCACGACAACTGTGGTGCTGGGTTTATTTGCAGTCTAGAAGGCAAGCGAACAAATGATATTATTCACAAAGCACTTGACATTCTTGTCAAACTTGAACACCGTGGTGCCGTAAGTGCCGATGGTAAAACAGGTGACGGAGCAGGGATACTTATTGACATACCACACGACTTTTTAAGTGACGTTTGTTCCTTTGAATTGCCTGATCCTCAAAAATATGCGCTTGGTATGGTTTTCTTGCCACAAAAGATGAACCAGCGCACGCATTGTATTGAAGTGTTTGAGGAAGAATTAGCACGACAAGAATTAAACGTAATTGGATGGCGTGATGTTCCAACAAACTATGACGTTGTTGGAAAAATTGCAGCACAAACCTTACCCAACATCAAACAAATTTTTGTTGAGGACGCCACGGGAAAGCTCACAGAGGATCAGCTTAATACCAAGGCATTCATTGCAAGAAAACGTGCAGAGCACCGCATTTTTGGAAGCAAGATGTCTCAAAGTAGCTATTTCTACTTACCAAGTTTTTCTACGCGCACCGTAATCTATAAAGGGCTTCTAATGCCCGAAGATATTGAAGGGTTTTATTTAGACCTAAAAGATCCGCGTGTAGTAACACGTTTGGCGCTAGTACACCAACGCTTTTCAACAAACACCTTCCCTACTTGGGATTTGGCGCAACCCTTCCGCTACATGTGTCACAATGGTGAAATCAACACCTATCGTGGTAACGTCATTCGCATGAAAGCGCGTGAAGAGCTTTTTGCAAACGAATTTTTTGGTGAGGACATGAAGCACATAACTCCGGTAGTGCTTCCTGGCAAGTCAGATTCATCTTCGATGGACATGGTGGTTGAGCTACTGCTCCACTCGGGTCGTTCACTTCCAGAAGTCATGATGATGCTGGTACCCGAAGCTTGGGAAAAACACCAGTCTATGGATCCTGCAAAAAAGGATTTCTACGCGTACAATGCTTGTATCATGGAACCTTGGGATGGACCTGCGAGTGTTCCCTTTACAGACGGAAAATACATCGGCGCATTACTCGATCGTAACGGACTGCGTCCATCGCGTTATACCGTAACAAAAGATGGTTATGTGGTTATGTCTTCCGAAACCGGTGTAATTGATATCGATCCAGCAAACGTTTCGCTACACGGTCGCCTTGAGCCAGGACGTATGTTTTTGGTGGACATGGAAGAAGGTCGCATCATTGGAGATCGCGAGGTAAAAGAAAAAATATCAGCCAAACACCCATATGGCGATTGGTTAAAAGAAAACTTACTACCTCTAAAAGAAGTGCCTTACACAGGTAATACGACACCTGTAGAAGCAGAACCTTTCGTTAAAAGATTGCAAGCGTTCGGGTACACCGAAGAGGACATCAAAACACTCATTACTCCTATGAGCACGCTAGGAAAAGAAGCGATAGGCTCTATGGGGACAGATACGCCGCTTCCCGTGTTGTCGCACAAACCACAGCTGCTTTACAATTATTTTAGACAGTTGTTTGCGCAAGTTACCAACCCGCCTCTAGATGGTATCCGCGAGGAAATTGTAACAGACACCTCCATGTCGGTTGGTAGTGATGCTAATATTTTTGATGTAACCCCAGAGCATGCAAAAAAACTTCGCATTCAAAATCCAATTATCTCAAATGAGGATTTAGATAAAATCAAATTTATTGAGCACGACGATTTTAAATCAAAATCTGTTACCGCATTGTACAATGCAAAAGAAGGTAACAATGGTTTAGAACGTGCATTAGAAAACGTACTCACACAAGTTAAAAAAGAAGTTGAAGCTGGAGCAAATATCATCATCCTTTCGGATCGTGGCATTAGCAATGAAAAGGCACCTATTCCAATGTTGTTGGCCTGTGCGTTTGTGCATCACGGCATGATGAAGCACAAACTTCGTTCAAACTTTGGTATTATCATCGAATCAGCAGAGCCACGTGAGCCACACCACTTTGCTTTATTGTTTGGGTATGGTGCAAGTGCTATTAACCCTTATATGGTTAATGAAATCATCGATCATCAAGTCGAAACGGGAGCAATCAAAGGGCTTGCTGCCGAAAATGCCATTGCAAACTTTAACAAAGCCATTGCAAAAGGGCTTGTTAAAATCATGAATAAAATTGGTATCTCTACCCTACACTCATACAGAGGAGCGCAAATTTTCGAAGCCCTTGGGTTGAGTAAAAAGTTTGTAGACACTTACTTCTGTAATACGGCTACCCGAATTGAGGGAATCGGTCTCAAAGAAGTAGAGCAAGAAATCGCCAAACGACATGATTTTGCTTTTGGAGAAAAAGCGGCAGGTGAAGGAATCGATTTAGAAATTGGAGGAAGCTACCGCTGGCGTAGAAATGGAGAAGCGCATATGCTAAACCCCGCCAGTATTGCCAAGCTACAGTTGGCCACACGCAATGGAAGCTATGCTACCTATGAAGAATACTCAAAATTGGTAAACGATCAAACCAAGCAACTGATGACGTTGCGTGGTATGTTTGAATTTGCCGATCTTGATCCTATTCCATTGGATGAAGTAGAGCCATGGACGGATATTGTTAAGCGTTTTAAAACGGGAGCAATGTCGCTTGGGTCTATTAGTGAGGAAGCACACGAAAACTTAGCTAAAGCCATGAACCGCATTGGCGGAAAGAGCAACTCGGGCGAAGGGGGTGAAGACCCTAGACGTTTTACCCGTGATGAAGACGGCGAATGGCGTAATTCTGCCATTAAGCAGGTTGCCTCTGGACGCTTTGGCGTGTCATCGCACTACCTAACCAATGCGCGTGAGATTCAAATTAAAATGGCACAGGGTGCAAAACCCGGTGAGGGCGGACAATTGCCTGGGCCTAAAGTTAATCCATACATTGCTTCGGTACGAAACTCAACCCCGTATGTTGGTTTGATTTCACCACCACCACACCACGACATTTACTCCATTGAGGATTTAGCACAGCTTATTTATGACCTCAAAAATGCCAACCGTGAAGCACGTATAAACGTGAAACTTGTTTCTGAGGTAGGTGTTGGAACCATTGCTGCTGGTGTTGCAAAGGCAAAAGCCGATGTAATTCTAATTTCAGGATTTGACGGTGGAACAGGTGCATCGCCACTTACATCACTCAAACACGCTGGATTACCATGGGAATTGGGTATTGCGGAAGCACAACAAACCCTTGTTATGAACGACCTCCGTGGACGTATTGTTATGGAGTGTGATGGGCAAATGAAAACAGGACGTGACGTAGCCGTAGCTTGTTTGCTTGGCGCCGAAGAGTTTGGTTTTTCAACCGCTCCGCTTGTTGCGTCGGGTTGTATTATGATGCGTGCATGTCACCTCAACACTTGTCCTGTGGGAATTGCCACACAAGATCCAGAGTTGCGTAAAAACTTTAAAGGTCAGCCAGAGCACGTTATTAACTTTATGCACTATGTGGCTGAAGAACTACGAAGCATCATGGCTCAATTAGGATTCAGAACCATTGACGAAATGGTAGGTCAAAGTCAAAAACTAAACATGAACACTGCCATTGACCACTATAAGGCACAAGGTATTGATCTATCAGCTATTTTGTATAAACCAGATGTTGCTGAGAATGTTCCTGTACGTAACATGAGCAAACAAGATCACGGTCTTGATCATGTACTGGATGTTGATATTGTGTCAAAAGCACAAAAAGCCATTATCAGAAAAGAGCCGCAAACGCTGCATTTCAATATCAAAAACACCGATCGTAGTGTTGGTGCTTTGTTGAGTAACGAAATATCAAAAGCGCACGGACGTGATGGCCTTCCAGCCGACACATTAAACTTGCAGTTTACCGGAGCGGCAGGTCAAAGCTTCGGTTGCTTTGCAACCAAAGGCCTACATATGGAGGTTACCGGAAATGCCAACGACTATTTTGGAAAAGGACTCTCGGGCGCACGCCTAGTGGCTAAAGTTCCAGAAGAAGCAACCTTTAAGCCGGAAGAAAATATCATCATTGGTAATGTTGCGCTCTATGGAGCCACTGGCGGTGAAGCGTACATCAACGGTATTGCGGGCGAGCGTTTCTGTGTACGAAACTCAGGAGCTGTTGCCGTAGTAGAAGGCGTTGGTGATCATGGCTGTGAATACATGACGGGTGGAGAAGCCGTTATTTTAGGTGATATTGGACGTAATTTTGCTGCGGGTATGAGCGGCGGAATCGCCTACATCTACAGCGAAGATGGCACCTTTGACGATCGCAACTTCAACATGGAAATGATTGGACTAGAAGACTTAAGCGATACCGATATCAACAGAGTGGAAACACTGATTCAACATCATATCGACCATACGGGTAGCCCGTTAGGAGCACGTATTCTTAAAAATTGGAAAACAACACAAAAGCACTTTATCAAGGTAATGCCTACCGACTATAAAGCTGCACTTGAACGCATGGCGCAAGAACAAAACGCATAATTATGGGAAAGTTAAGAGGATTTATGGAGCATGAGCGAATCAACGAGCAAAACGTTGCTGTTGAGGATCGCGTCAAGAATTACAAAGAGTTTACGGTTACGCCAAGCGAAGAAACGCTGCAAGACCAAGGAGCACGCTGTATGGACTGCGGTGTACCGTTTTGCCATAGTGGGTGTCCATTAGGGAACATGATTCCCGATTTCAACGATGCGGTTTACCGCAACGAATGGCAAAAAGCATTGCGCATTCTACACACCACCAACAACTTCCCAGAATTTACAGGTAGGCTATGTCCTGCTCCCTGTGAGGCGGCGTGTGTACTCGGGATTATCAACCCACCTGTATCTATTGAATTGATTGAAAAATACATCGTAGAACGTGGATTTAAAGAAGGATGGATTAAAGCCGACCCACCGCAAACGCGTACGGGTAAAACAGTTGCTGTCATAGGTTCTGGACCTGCTGGTCTTGCTACTGCACAACAACTCAACCGTGCTGGACATACGGTAACCGTATTTGAACGCGATGAAAAAGTGGGTGGACTGCTACGCTACGGCATTCCTGATTTTAAAATGGAAAAGCATGTTGTTGATAGACGTGTTGCTATTTTAGAAGAAGAAGGCATCCTGTTTAAAACCGGCGTAGAAGTAGGTAAGAACATGCCCGTGGAAGACCTAAACTCATTTGATGCAGTAGTTCTTTGTGGAGGCGCAACCATTCGCAGAAGACTTCCTATTCCTGGTTCAGACTTACCAGGGGTTGTACAAGCCATGGACTTCTTGCCAAAAAGCAACCGTTGGGTTGATGGATTGACAGAAGTAGACAATGCCTTACACGCAGCTGGCAAAAACGTTGTTGTTATTGGTGGTGGAGATACTGGTTCTGACTGTATTGGAACATCTAACCGTCAGGGGGCAACAAGCGTTACCAACTTTGAAATTATGCCAAAGCCTGCTGAAACACGCACCGAGGATCACCCTTGGCCGTTTTGGCCCTTCAAACTCAAAACGACTTCGTCGCATGAGGAAGGAATTCACCGTGAGTGGAGCATCATGACAAAAGAATTTATTGCTGACGACAACGGACACCTTAAGGGACTAAAAACCGTTAACGTACGTTGGGAACAAGCAGAAGATGGCGGTAGACCACAACTTGTTGAGGAGCCAAATTCTGAAAAAGAATGGCCGTGTGAACTAGCACTTCTTGCACTTGGTTTCACAGGTCCTGAGCCAACTCTTGCAGAACGTTTAGGTCTTGATCAAGACGAGCGCACCAACGTCAAAGGCAATGAAAAATACCAAACCAACGTACCACACATCTTCACAGCTGGTGATATGCGTCGTGGACAGTCGTTGATTGTTTGGGCTATTTCTGAAGGTCGTGAGGCGGCGCACCACGTAGATGCATTTTTGATGGGAGCTTCTAAGTTACCAATCAAAGAGGGCGGCGACTTGCCAACAAACTAAACTACTGGAAGAAATTCCAAACCAAGCCAAAGCGAAATAACATATCGCGATAAGGATAGTTGGGTGCTGCGTAATAGTTCGGTGCCTTTCTATTGGCATTCACGTGTTCCATTACAAAGAACAAACGCGTTTGTCTAATCTTTGCATTAAAGAATGCATTGACAACCGGATAGCCTTCCATTTCTTGATGTGTTTGCACAACAAACTCTGAAAGTAAGGGATGATATGCCCGCATGTTATAAGACGAAAAATAACGTGCACTAACCCCTAGGTGTAAAAACATCGCCTTTTTAAACCAATGGTCTTCGTAATACACGGCGGTACGCCCCACAAGATTAGGCATGGGCATAACGTCTTTGTTTCCGCTAACATACTGCCCACGAAACTTGGTGTCCCAACGAAACACACCCCACTTAACACCGCCTTCCCAATCCACTTCCAATAGATTAAGCGCATCTGTGTGTTGTTTGGGCACAACGGTATATGCGTCGGCGCTGGGTTGTAGGAAATAAGCGTAATTATTGATGTTGGTGGTGGTCAATGAAAACGTTCCAAAAACAGGGTGTGCAAGCCGTGCATAAAGCGCGGTGCGTTGTTCCAGCTCTGGGGTTGTTTTCCATTGATAATCGGCATAGCTACTGGTAAATTGCTCAAAAACAAACCCAGGGTGCCGTTGCTGCCAACGCACGCCTGCTGTAAGTTTAAAAGAAGCAAACAGCGGTTGTTCGATTTCACCCGTAATAAAGCTCCCAACCCGATCGCCACTAAGGGCAAGCTCGGCATCGGCGCGTAAGCGCAAACTACCAAAATGTTTTCGCCACGAACCCCCAACAGCATAAGCATCATCTTCTAGCACGGGACTGCTAGGCTGTTTGCGCTCTGCAAAACGATATTGATGGTGCCGTGCATAGCCCGAAAACCACCCTATCGTAGGGTTGGTAAAAATACCATATACATCAAACTGCTTAAGGCTGTAATACTGGTAATCGCTAGGTTTGTTAAGGTCGGTTGCTAATGCCCCATAGCCCTCAAAGGCAAGACTTTGATCAAAACGATTGTACTGAATGGTGCTTTGCACCCGATACCCAAGACGTAAGCGAGGTGCTTTGATGCTGTCTTGGGAGCGCAGTAATAAATAGTCTTGCTCCAACAAATACCGTTTTTCAGAAAAGTTGTTTTCGGCATTTTCGAAGTTAACATCCAAACGGTCACGATCAAAAAACTCATCATCCCCCGACTCAAAATCAGCAACCGAAGCAGCGTTTAGCCCCCCGTTTTCTTGTTGCTCAATTTTCTGATTTACGATTTGCAACCGCATGCGGTAACGCCCATTGGGGTTTTCGTAGCGTGTGCTAAAACGCAGCTGACTACGCCCCGAAATTTGGTGTTGGTATTTCCCTAAAGAACGGTGTCCACGATAGCCTATGGCATAGTTAAGCCGTGGGTGGATGTTAGCGGTAATCAATACATCGGAAGACTGCCCTTGGGATTGGGTGGTTTTGTAAAACATTTCGGTTAAGGGCGTAGGCACATGATAGTACGCAACCTGATGCGGCAAAAAGCGTTGGCTTTCTTTTGCCCTAAATCCTGCACTTGGCGCTGTGGTGTTGCGCCATGCCTCCAAAGACAAGGGGTTTAGTGCTTGCCCAGAATTGTTAAGCGGTAAATAGGCAAAGTTATCGCGGCGTTGGCTGTTAAACGTATAATACTTGGTTAGGGTTAGCGTGGTGTCTACAGAAACGGTATCACGAGACTGAGTTATGATGCGGTAATCCTGTATTTTGGCTATTGGAGCAGCGGTAATGCTGTCAAAATCAGCGGGGTTGGGCGGTTCCAACACGGCTTTTTTTTGCGGCGGCTTGGTAAGCGCCAATGTGTCTGCCAACGAAGGCGTGGACTGGGCAACTGCACCCACCGAAAAACATAACCATACAAAAATGCGCAGCACCTAGAATTGTTTTGGTAAAGGTATTGATTTCAACAATAATAGGGGAATACCAACAAAAGCATTTTTTTGTTACCTTAGCATTGAACAAGACCCCAAGTCTGTTCTACTTAATTATGGTAATTCTACGACACCCATCCACCGCATATATACAGAATACCCTTATCAAAGCAGGTGTTGCTTTTGATTCTAAGGTTGATTTTACGATTCCATTCAAGCATGTTTTGTCTTTTACTGAAATAAAAACTTACGAAAAAACAAAAAGAGTTATTTTTACTAAAGCTCATAAAAAAAAGAATATTTTGACTGAAATTTTGGAAAACAAGCTGACATTAATTGACTTCTTCTGCGGTGCAGGTGGATTCTCAGAAGGGTTTAGACAAATGGGCTTTGAGATAGTTCAAGGATATGACCATTGGCGACCTGCGATAGAAACATACAACCATAATTTTGGCACAGAGTCAAGTATAAAAAATATACTTGACTTTAAAAACATTGAAGAAATTGAAAATTTACCAAACACTGACGTAATTATTGGTTCCCCGCCCTGTGTTTCATTTTCAAGTTCTAATAAATCAGGCAAAGCTGACAAATCTTTAGGGGTTCAATTAACTGAATGTTTTTTGAGAATAGTTGCTGTAAAAAAGCACCAAAAGAACTCAACTCTTAAGGCATGGTTCATGGAAAATGTTGTGAATTCTAGACGTTACCTTCAACCAGAATATACTTTTAAAGATTTAGGTCTTGAAGATTGGGCTCGGAAAAATAAAATTGGCTTACACAAACCCGCAATTAAACTATTAGAGAATACTGAAATAATTAACTCTGCCGATTTTGGATCATTGCAAGCTAGAAAAAGAGTTATTTCAGGGGAGATTATCAAAAATGGAGAACTTGTTAAACCAAAACCAACACACTCTAGCAAAAAAGAAAGTAGACTGCCAGCTCACATAACAATAAGTGAAATGAAAAAAGTTCTTCCTTCTCCATTTAGCTCTAAGAAAATTTCTTTAGTAAAAGACCCCCTATTCAATATTTCTGTTCCACAAAAAGAAGTAACTGACCATTTTTATGACACAGGGATTTTCGCTGTTGATGCCAAATTCTCAAAGCATTGGAAAGTGAACCACCCATACATGGGGAAAATGTCATTTCCTGAAAATGAAAATAAACCAAGTCGGACAATTACTGCCACAAAAATTGCAAACTCAAGAGAATCTATAATTTACAAATCAGAAATAAAGCGAAAAGGAGATGGAGAGTTTAGATTGCCGACAATAAGAGAAGCTGCGACTATTATGGGCTTCCCTATTACTTTCCAATTTGTAGGTTCAGAATATACTAAATGGCGTTTGGTTGGAAATGCTGTCTGTTCTTCTGTAAGTAAGCAATTAGCTAAAACAGTGTTAGTTTCTCAAAAATTGGAAATTCCCAAATCTCCCATTATACAAAGTGAAGTAAATTTAAGTGGAATTGAAAATCTAAACACGTTTAAAACAAAGGTATTTGACAACCCTCCTGTAAAAAACAAGGGGGCCAAATGCAGATGGCATTCATTTAAGGATGGTAACTTAACTGTTACTCTTTCAAACTTCCGAATTGGGGAAGATAAAGAGTCAAAAAACAAATGGTTCACTTCAATTCAATATGGTACAGGCGAAGGTTATCCTTCGCATTTAGTTAATGACAATACTTTCAATGAGATAGAGCCAATTATTGAAAAACACTCAAAAGGCAAAAAATTTCTTGAGATTGTAAACAATGGGTTTTCTGAAAAAATCAGCTCAAAAAAAGAACTTCAAAACCTTTTTGAAAAACAAACTGAAATTAAAGGCAAAAAAGATCCGACCGAATTAATTGAAGACCTAAAAAAAATAATTGATTCACTTATTACAGATGAAACAACAATCGAAAATGATAAAGTGAATGTATTTAAACACAAAGCCAAAATCCCCATAAAGCAAGTGTTCGCATTATACGGAACTAACAAAATTGCTTCAATAGCAAACAGTATTTAATATGAACAAGGAAACTAGAATTCAAAAAATTGATGACATAATCAGTAGAGATAAGGATAACCCTTTTAACAAAGTTGAAATCCCGTGGGAAGATAATCTAGTAACCATGAACGTCTATAAGATCCCACTTGACTTGTTGGTTTACAACAAATACAACGGCCGTATTTTAAGCCGTACCAAGTCACTTGAAAAACAAAGTCATGTTATTGACGAATATAGTGAAGAAGGGAAAAAGCTGTTAGAACAACTATTATGGGACTCAAAACCAGATCGAAATAAAAAAACTCAAAATAATATTGCAGATTTTGGACAACAAAAAATTGGCATTATAACTAAAGATGGAATAATCATAGATGGCAATCGAAGAGCTATGCTATTAAATGATATCCAAAATGAAGGGAAACTTTCGGGTAAAAAATATGACAAGAAGTATGACTATTTCAAGGCAGTAGTTTTACCTGTAACATTAAATGAAAACCCACTTGAAATTGAGAAGTTAGAAACTTCTTTTCAAATGGGTGAAGATCAAAAATTGGGTTATAATGCAACTGAAAAATACTTAAAAGCTAAGGAGCTTTACCATAGACTTACAGCGGGAAAAGATTTTACTTCGAGTAAAATTGACGAAAATGCTATCTCCAAAATTGCAGATTGGATGGGAGAGCAAAAATCTGAAATCAAAAGCTATCTAAGTACTATGATGGTAATGGACGAATATCTTTATTACTTTGGTTATGATGGTATATATACTCAGCTAGATAAAAGAGAAGACCAATTTCTATTCTTAACAAGGTGGTTGGAGACTTTTTATGACAAGGAAAGCAAAAAGGGGTTTGATGGCTACAACAATGATGATGTAGACGAACTTAAGGAAATAGCTTTTGATTACTTGAGAATTCGAAATCAATATGATGGGAAAGAATTTCGAAATTTAGCAGACGGACAAAGAGAAAACCACTTTTTCGGTGACAAAGAAATATGGGCAAGTTTTTCAAATAAACATGAAGAAATCAGAAGAGAAATACCTCAAGAATCAGAAATAGATTTCAATTCGAATGATCTCAAAAGCCACCTTGATGATAGAGATAATAAATACTACGAGTCTTCTAAATTTGATGGTGAGAATAGTGCTTTTATTGAAAATCATAAAGATCATAAAACTAATGTTGAATACAATAGATCAGCAGGAGCACCTGAGAAACTAGTAAAAAAAGCTTCACAAGCTTTTTCGTCCATTAAGCAAAATCACAAAGCATTTAAAAAACCAGAAGTACAAAGAGTAGTTCAGGATTTAGCAATGCAAGTAACCGATTCAATGCTTAAGAAATCTCCATTAAACCTTCTTCAGCATGTTGAAAGTTTGGTCAAATCAATCGACATTGAAAATGTTTCTGAGTCAGAAATTGATGAAGTCCAAAAAAAGGCGAGAGAGATTAATAAATTACTTTATCCTATCTATAAATAGTGGCTATCTCAATTGATATAAATATTGACAAAAATGTTTTTCTGCTAAATGGAAAAACTGATTCGATTACTAATAATAGGCGACTACTATTACGCTTTAAACGATTAGGTTTTGAAAAAGTAGGGGGCACAATTCAAATCCCATTTAGAAAAGAAAGTCAGATAAAAACGCTAAATGAACTCAAAAGGATTCTCTCAAAGTTTGAATTTGATGTCTCTCTCGAAGAAAGAACCACACATGAGCTAGCCAGTTATCATCGAGAAGAAGAACAATTTGATCTCTTTTCTGAAAACGCTAGAAAAATAAGAAATGATGAGTTTCATAACAATCCAGAACTCGTTTCTCAATTTGAAAAATTTCAGAATGTACTTAAAAAGGAACTTAAAAGAACACTGTACCCATTACAATTACTTTCTTCCTTTCACATGGCTTTTAGTCAAAATTCCTGCAATTTTGCTGTTCCAGGTGCAGGTAAAACTTCCATTGTTTATGGTGCCTATTCATACCTCAAAAACCTACCTTCAACAGACCCCAAACATGTAAACAAATTGTTGGTCATAGGCCCACTATCCTCTTTTGCTCCTTGGGAAAATGAATTCGAAGAATGTTTTGGGTTTAAACCTACTTCGTTTAGAATGTCAGGAAATGCTGAAATTTCCAGAGAGATAAAGAAACAGCACCTATATTCAGGAAACCCTGATGAGTTAACCCTAATTTTTCATGGCGGAGTTCCAAACTTCGAATCTCAAATCATAGACTTTTTAAAAGAAAATAAAACACTTGTAGTAGTTGATGAAGCACATAGAATAAAAAATCATGAAGGAATTTGGGGCAGAAGTGTAACAGAAATATCAAAAGAAGCTGTTGCAAGAGTAATACTAACGGGTACACCTGTACCAAATGGATACCAAGACATTTACAACCTATACAAGTTTATTTACCCTTTCAAATTCAAGGAAATTCTAGGTGTTCACTACCACAATCTTGAAGACATGACCCAAAACAGCGAGCCAGAATCCGAAAGAGTTCAAAACTTGAAAGAGAATCTGTCTCCTTACTTCATTCGAATCAAAAAAGATGATCTCGGCTTGCCAGAAATTGAAGAGGAGATAGTTAGCATTGAAATGGATAAATATCAAAGGGAAATTTATGACTTCATTGAAGCGAAGTATATTCCTGATTTTAAAGAAAATAGTTCTGCTTCTGTAAAAGACACTTTAAACAAAGCCAAGTTAATTCGACTAAGACAAGCGTCTACTAATCCAGCCCTTTTGAGTAAGCCCCTAAAAGATGCTTTGGAAAGTGGTGAATACTATTATGATCCAAATAGTGAGTTTACTACTGATTCAGATGTAATAGTTAATGATTCTGAGTTTTTTAAGAAAATTTGTGATTACCCGTTTAATGAAACTCCTGCAAAGTTTATAGCCATAAAAAAGTTAATAGAACAACAAATAATCGCACAAAAAGAGAAAGTAATTATTTGGACGATATTCATTCAAAATGCGAAAGAGTTAACAGATTACTTACAATCCTTTAATATCAAATCAAAATTACTTATTGGTGAAATTGGTCAAGAAGAAAGGGAAGCAACTATTCAAAAATTTAATGACCCTAAAAATCTAGATTTTCAAGTCGTAATTGCCAACCCGTTCTCGGTCGCTGAATCAATCTCATTGCACAAAGGTTGTCATAATGCAATTTACATGGAAAGAGATTATAATTGCTCTAATTTCCTACAATCGAAAGATCGTATTCACAGGGTTGGATTGCCAGAAGGTCAGATAACCAATTACTATTATTTTGTTTCTAAAGACTCTATTGATGAAGTTATAAACCACAGACTTAACCTAAAAATTAGACGAATGGAAGAAATCATTAACGATGACATTCCTCTATTCGCCAGAATCAATGACAGTGATGAAACGGACATTATAAAGGAACTTATTTTAAATTATGCTAAACGATCTTAGGAAATATGATTGTTTAGGTACTCCTAATTACTTTTTCGAGTTGTTCAGTACTATAAAAAGCAACCCAACTAGTAATTGGGAGCGCTCTGATTTAGAAAAACTATTTTACAATAGAGTAATTGACAATCGACCAATTATTGATGGCGGAATTGAGTTAGCGTTGCGAATAAACGCTTTACAACAAACCGAGTCATTTTTTCAGCTAAATTCAGAATTCGAATCCCACATAAATAGTGTTCCTCAAATGGTTGATAGGTTTAATCAATTTCTTTTTAAGTCACTTAAAAAAGATAGCGATTTTCTAAACATTTTTAGTTCAAAGTTTTTATCACATGATGTGATATACAAATCTTTGCAACTCAACAATTCGGCCTTTGGACTTAAATATTCAAACTTTAAGCAGCTCCTATTGGATTTCAATATGATTAGTGACCACCCAACACCTGAATTCAAAAGTTTTATTGTAAATCAACGATATAAAAAATTATTCGATAAATCAGTATTACCAGAAATTAAGAAAAGAAAAATAGGACTTGAAGAGTTCAGAAAATCAATGGAACAGCAACAAATCTATGGCGAAGAAGCTGAAAGATTTGTTCTAAGATTTGAAACGGAACGACTTGAAAACAAAAAAGAAATTGATTGGATTGCTGAATACGTAGTCAATGAGGGTTATGACATAGCTTCCTATAACGAAATAGAAGATGAACAACCTAATCGTTTCATTGAAGTAAAATCTTACGATGGTAACAAAGCGTATTTTTATTGGTCTAAAAATGAATACCAAGTAGCCAAACTGAAAGGGAAAAACTATTGGATTTACCTAGTTAATAGAAGTAAGCTAAAAACTGAAGGATATAAACCTGAGAAGTACCAAGATCCGTTCAACACTATATTAGGTGACCATAATATTGATTGGATTGAAGAAGTATACAATTACAAGATAACAGCCAGCGAATAAGACTACAGTTGAAACTAAACACAGTTTATGAAAACCTCCACCAAATTATACTTATTCCCTTACCACAAATTCTAAAAAACTTTCAACCCACAAACCAACCATCACACCTCAACCCCCTTTTTAGCTTTTTCCATTTCAGCAATGAGCGCGGCCTCGCCCAAAAACACCGGTGTTTTTTGATGGAGTTCCGTAACCTGAAGATCAAGGATTGCGGTATCGCCGTTTGAGGATGTACCGCCTACCGCTGCCAACACATACGCCATGGGAATGGCTTCATACACCAAGCGTAAGTGCCCGTGGGCATAGCTCGGTCTTTTGTCGCTGGGGTATGCAAAAATACCGCCTTCCAAAAGAAGCCGTTTGATTTCAGAAACCATAGAAGCATACCATCTCAGGTTAAAGGAGGTGCCGTTTTTATCTTCATGGTTGATAAGCCTTTCAAAGTAGTCTTGCAGCCAACTGTCCCATTTCGCTCGGTTTGATGCATTAATGGCTATCATTTTCTTGGTGGGCATGGCAGGTAATGCCCTAAACTTCCAGCTGTTGGCATGCGCATCCCAAACGCCTGTTGTGGCGGTGCCATGCAGCGAAAAATAAAGTTCTAGGTTTATGCCAAAAACAAAAAAACCACCCATTACGATGTGCTTCCCGTTAAAATCTGAAATGTCTTGTGCATCCTTAAAGACGCCAAAAATGGCACCCGACGGAATACCCACAGCCGCCGATTTGGAACCGTCCAACGGATCGAGGGAAACGCTGTACGCTCCATTGCCGTAGGCTTCTAAATTGGGGCGTTCTTCGGAGATGATATACCGCACCTGCGTTTTGCTTGCAATCGTGTCTTGAAAATAGGTGTCGGCAAGTACGTCAAGAGTCAATTGACGGTCTCCGGATGCATTTGACGCAGCTGTAACATCAAGGCCATGTCCCGATTTTACCTCTTGATACACCTGAACTGCTGCGGTAAGAAACGCATCGAGGATATGTTGAAGCTCCGTGTCTTTGATATCGGTCAATGCCGTCATATGCAGAAAGGTTTATGTTGCCGTTAGTGGCGTGACAAAAATAAGGTACTTGCCCATACATTTCAGCTTATCCATGACCGCATTTTTGCCAAACAAAAAACAAACATTCTTTTGTACTTTAGTAGCTAGATGCAAACACAGCTTACCCAAACATTAGAATGTGGTACCGATGAAGCCGGGCGTGGCTGTTTGGCAGGGCCCGTAACCGCAGCTGCTGTTATTCTACCACCCGCCTATACGCATCCCCTACTCACCGATTCCAAAAAACTTACCGCCAAGCAGCGATATCAATTGCGTGAAGAAATCCTGGAAGTAGCCATTGCTTA
The DNA here is from genome assembly GCA_938092005.1 of uncultured Flavobacteriaceae bacterium. Classification (GTDB taxonomy): domain Bacteria; phylum Bacteroidota; class Bacteroidia; order Flavobacteriales; family Flavobacteriaceae; genus UBA7446. The sequence continues at coordinate 63,975 of CALKOU010000014.1, forward strand.
TGGCATAGCCCATGTATCGCCGCAAAGAATTGACAACATCAACATCCTAAATGCTTCTATTGAAGCCATGCAACACGCCATTACCGCTATGGACGTGCTGCCCGAAACCATTTTGGTAGATGGCAACAAGTTTAAACCCTATCAAGACATTCCGCACCACTGCATAGTGGGTGGCGATGGAAAATATCGCAACATTGCGGCCGCTTCCATACTTGCCAAAACCACTCGCGACGACGTGATGTTGGCCTACCACCAAAAGCATCCGCACTACGGTTGGGATTCCAACAAGGGCTATCCAACGTCCAAACACCGAGAGGGAATTCGCAAATACGGGGCTGTTGACATACACCGAAAAACTTTTGCATTATTACCAAAACAACTCTCGCTAGATTTATAACTTTGTGCTATGAAACGATTGATGCTCCTTCTTGCAAGTATCCTGTTGGTTGCTTGTCAATCCAAACAAACAACTACAGCCTCACATTTAGATTATTTACCCAACAATGCGGTGTTGGTGCTCAAAAGCAGTTCTTTTAGCGCGCTTCACGATTTCCGCGATCAGCACGATGCAGCAACAGCCGTTGCAACTGTATTCCCTCAATTTTTTGAGCAATTAAATGAAATAGCACCCAATACGGCTGGGCAACTGAGTTTTCATCCCGAAGGGAAGGGCAGCCTAATCCCTTTGTTGGTTAGTCATCAAAAACCTGATTTTAAGGATACCGTTTCTGTTGATACGCTACAGTACAACAAAACACAACTGTTAAAACGAAATAGCAATCCCCCTACCTACTATTCCACATGGGACAGTTTGCATTTTAGTTCGCCAAGTAAATTGTTATTAGAAAGCAGCCTTCGCTTACGATCCACACCCAATAGCATTGACCCCGAGCTTAGCCAACTCTATACCAATACCACAGAAGCGCATACCTTTTTTGTATCAAAGGAAATAGCTCCTTTTTTCAACACACTATTTGAAAATATAACCCCTATTCCATGGACGCAATGGAGTTCGTGGACGGCTTTTGCGCCCACGGTCAACAGCAACGGCGTTTATGTGCAGGCATATGGCGTAATGGATTCAGACGGCAGTTCGCGCTTGTCGTTGTTAAAAAACCAAGATAGCGCATTGCAAGACCTAGCAGTGCACATTCCAAGTACTGCCAATACGGTTCAGGCGTTTAGCTTTAATCCCGAAGCCTACGCAAAGGCATTTCTGCGCTTTAAGGCAGTACACAACCTTCCAGAAACGGTTATGGATTCATTGCTTTTGGAAGCCACACAGCTCGCACAAATTGAATTGGGCGATGATACCGTTGTGCTTGTCAATACTGAAAAAGAAGCCGAAGAAATCAAGCAAGACTTGGCACGAAAATCCAAAGCGCAATACACTTCGGGGCAAGAAACCCTTTATGCTTTTTCGGACAAGGCAGTAATCAATCCCTTGCTTTCCCCTTTGCTAAAGGCAAACGCCTATGCTTTTGCAACCCTAATCAACGAGCAACTGTATTTTGGAACCTCAAAAACAGCTTTAGAATCGTTGATATACGCATTAGGAAAAGATGATGTATTGGCTCAAAATGAACGCTTTAGTGCCTATGCTAAAACCCTCCCTAGCCGAAGTAGTTTTTGGATATGGACCTCGCCAGCATATTTCGAAACACAAGTGAAAAAAATTGTGCCAGCCCTTGCAAAAACAGACCTCGGATTGTTTCGGCAAGCCGACTGCGTAGGCACCGTTGAAGGAGATGTGTTCTACATAGCGCTAAGCCTCCAAAAGCCAAATGATGGTGGAACAAAATCTCAAGCTGTTGAACTTGCGGGGACCGCAACTTTTGATAACTCCATTGTGTGGGGCCCCTACGCCGTTAGCAATCACAACACCCAAGCACTTGAGTGGGTTGTGCAAGACGAAGCAAATCAGCTCTATTTGTTGGACACTTCTGGTGCTGTTTTGTGGAAAAAACAACTGGATGGTACCATCTTAGGCCCCGTGCGTCAGGTGGATTTATACCGAAACAAACGCTTACAGCTGGCCTTTACCACTGACAACAGTTTTCAGGTGTTGGACAGAAATGGAAAGGCAGTCTCAGGATTTGCCAAAAAAGGGATGAAACCCTCGAGTACTTTTGCTGTTTTTGATTATGACAAACAGCGTGATTACCGTTTGTTGTTAAGCAGTGGAACTACGCTGAGCATGTATGACAAGAGAATGAGAAAGATAAGCGGGTGGCGCAAAACAAAACTTAACGCCTCGCTAAAATACCCACCCAAACATATACGTATTGGCAATCGAGATTATATTGCGATGGTGGAAAAAACAGGAGCGGGAGCATTAGTGCATCGTACGGGAAAAACACGCATTAAAATGCCATCTGACCTTAAATTCACACAAGATATTTACCCTTATCAAAGTGGGTTTGTAAGCATTGATGATAAAAACAGACTGGTTCAAATAAGCACGTCGGGCAAGGTGTCCAAAAAAGCACTCCCGTTTGAAACACGGTATACGCTGGCGGCAAACAAAAACACAATCGTAACACAAACCGAAAACAAAATTACCATCAACAATCAATTGGTGGAATTGGATTTTGGTGTATATGCTCCTCCACAAATTCAGGTTGTCAACAACCGCACCTATATCCTTATTTGGGACAATCAATCTGATAAAGTATATGTGTTTAACCGAGATGCCAAACAGTTGGATAGTTTTCCTGTAATTGGAAGAAAATGGGCCATGCTTGGTCAAGGATCGCCTGGTTCTACGCTTTATTTAGCTACACAAAACAACAAACAAGAACTTCGCTTTTATCGAATGCCTTAGGCTATTTCTACATCAAAGGTATTAGCAAAATGACGTTGAAATTTTTGCGCTACTTCTTGAATATCCACAGAACTTCCTAGTTCTTTTTCCATTGAGGTAACGGATTTATCTTGAATCCCACATGGAATAATATAATCAAAATACGATAGGTCAGTATTGACATTTAACGCAAAGCCGTGCATGGTTACCCAACGACTCGTGCGAATGCCCATAGCGCAAATTTTACGCGGATTACTTCCCGCTGCGTCAAGCCAAACACCTGTTTCGCCTTTACTCCTACTCGCCTCAATACCATAGTCGGCTAGGGTGGCAATAATACATGCTTCCAAAAAGCGCAAATACTTATGTATGTCTGTAAAAAAACAATCTAAGTCTAAGATAGGATAGCCCACCAATTGCCCAGGTCCATGATAGGTGATATCACCACCTCGATTGGTTTTAAAAAAGCTAACTCCCTTCTCTTGTAGGGTTTTGTTGTTGATGAGTAAATTGTTTTCATCGCCGCTTTTACCAAGGGTATACACATGTGGGTGTTCCACAAAAAGCAAGTGGTGTTTGGTAGGGGTTTGTTGATCGGGATTTCTTCGGTTGTGAATTTTTTGGTCTATCGTCTGCTGAAAAATCTCTTGTTGTAAGGCGGTAGTTCCCTCATAGGCCGCCAATCCCAAATGACGTACATGCACCGTTGGCTTAAGGCTCATAATCAAAAGGACGGTTGAGGATAATGAGTGCGCCAATCACACCAGGAACCCAAGCACAAAGGGTAAGTAAAAATACAATAAACACAGAACCACACCCTTTGTCTAAAACGGCTAAGGGCGGGAATAGTATGGCTAAAAGAACTCTAAGGATACTCATGACTGTTCAAATATACAAATTCGCAATATCTTGAGAACTCATACGCATTGGTTATCTTTGCGCCAGAAAAATTAGGGATGCACGAGCTATCAGAACAAGAACTTGTACGTAGAGAGAAATTAGCCAAACTTCGAGAATTGGGTATTGACCCTTATCCAGCTGAGGCTTACGAGGTCACACATTATGCTACCAGCGTTAATAAAAACTACAAAGAAGGGCTAACGGTTCGTTTGGCTGGAAGGCTTATGTCGAGACGTGTTCAAGGAAAAGCAAGCTTTGCCGAACTTCAAGACGCTAGCGGAAGGGTACAGCTTTATTTTAACCGAGATATTTTATGTCCGGGAGAAGACAAAACGCATTATAATGATGTGTATAAAAAATTACTAGATATTGGTGATATCATTGGAGTTGAGGGCACCATGTTCACAACACAAGTAGGTGAGAAAACAATAGAGGTTACCAAGCTGTTTGTTTTGAGCAAAGCGCTTCGCCCTTTGCCGCTACCAAAAGTAGATGCAGACGGAAACACCTACGATGCTTTTACCGATGCAGAACAACGCTATCGTCAACGCTACGTAGATTTGATTGTTAATCCGCAAGTGAAAGAAGGATTTGTAAAACGCACCAAAATTACCAATACCATCCGTTCGTTTTTTAACGACCGTGGATACCTCGAAGTAGAAACACCCATATTACAACCTATTCCAGGCGGAGCCACTGCGCGTCCGTTTGTTACCCACCACAACGCGCTCAACATGCCGTTGTATTTGCGCATTGCAAACGAACTGTACTTAAAGCGTTTGATTGTTGGTGGTTTTGATGGGGTGTATGAGTTTGCCAAAGATTTCCGAAACGAGGGCATGGACAAAACCCATAACCCAGAATTTACGGTAATGGAATTGTATGTGGCTTACAAAGATTACCACTGGATGATGGAAACTACCGAGGTTTTATTAGAAGAAGTTGCAGTTGCCGCAAATGGGGCTTCTACCGTAACGGTTGGTGACCATACGATTGATTTTAAAGCGCCCTATCCGCGCGTACCCATCCTCGATGCCATCAAAAAGCACACGGGCGTTGATGTTACAGGAATGGATGAAAAGGCATTGCGTGAAACTGCCGTTTCGTTAGGCCTTGAAGTAGACGACACCATGGGCGTTGGAAAGCTCATTGATGAACTTTTTGGAGAACTTTGTGAGCATCACTATATCCAACCCACCTTTATCACGGACTACCCAAAAGAAATGAGTCCGTTGACAAAAGCACACCGCAGCAAACCGGGCCTTACTGAACGATTTGAACTTATGGTAAATGGAAAAGAGCTAGCGAATGCTTACTCGGAGCTAAACGATCCAATAGACCAACGTGAGCGTTTTGAAGATCAACTCAAACTTTCTGAAAAAGGAGATGACGAGGCAATGTTTATTGATCAAGATTTTCTTCGTGCCTTAGAATACGGCATGCCGCCAACATCAGGAATAGGGATTGGTATTGACCGACTTACCATGCTTCTGACAAACAACAGCTCCATTCAAGAGGTATTGTTTTTCCCACAAATGCGTCCTGAGAAAAAAGGACCAAAACTTACCGAAGAAGAGCAACATATTGTTGATTTACTTCAAAAAGAAAGCCCTGCCCTTCTTTTGACACTCAAAGAACAGGCAGGACTTAGCAATAAAAAATGGGATAAAGCCATTAAGGGTCTTACGAGTAAATTGGTTGTTGAAGTCAATAAAACCGATGACAACTTAATGGTTGTACTACGCTAGAAAAACTTAAACTCCGTTCTTCTGTTTTTGGCGTGTTTAGATTCAGAACAATCTACTCCGTCTTTACAATTGTTTAGCAATTGAGCCTCTCCGTAACCAACCGCAATCATACGAGAGGTTTTAACACCTTTATTATTGAGGTATTCTACTACAGATTTAGAACGTTTTTCAGATAAGTTTTTATTAAAGGCACTACCACCACGAGAATCGGTGTGCGAACCAACTTCAACAACAGCATCTGGATGTTGCTTAAGTCTTGATAAAATATGTTTATCCAAAATGCGCTTTGATTTTGCTGTTAATTTAGCGCTACCAACCTCATAGTGAATGGGTAGTATAATGGCTTGTTTTGGAAGCGTACATGGAACTTCACGCCAAGCACTCATACCGCCCTTTTTTGTCAATACACGTTTTTCAACGGAAGTATAAGTGGCAGGTACTTCTACTTCACGAGTTGTTTCATCTTTGACTAATACACGACGTTCAACTACATCTTTAACTTCAGGGACAGGAATTTCTTCGGTTTTTGCTGGCGTAACCATCACTTGACGCTTTACCAACTTATACTCACCTCCTACTTGTTTTGTGGAACTCGTAGCATCGCTAGCTAATTTTTTAACAGGAACATCTCTGCTAACAGACGGATCTTCACGATAATAAAAAATACGACAATCATCAGGGTTAATAGATGGGCAATCTGGATTCTCACCAGCAACCCATTTTCCAGATCCAGACTTTACTTCTACTGTTTCGTAGGCGTCCAAAAACGTAGCTTCTTTAGGATATTGCTTGTTGTATGGTTCTTCGATCCAAAACGTATCTACAACTGTGCGATAGGTAGCTGGAATGAATTTATATTTCTTAGACGCTGGCTTAATCACAACCTCATCACGCACTACCTTGTATTCGGCAGGAACGACATGAAGTTTTGTGTGTGCAGGTACTTCCAACACACGTACCGTTTCGGTGTCGTATTGGTCTGGCACAATACATTTTGCATAGCATTTTCCAGGGTCGGGATTGTCGGGTAATTTTTCGAGATATTGTTCTTGTGCGTAAAAAGTTGTTGCGCACAAAAGCACAACTAATGTGTATATTGGTTTCATAATGTAAGATTTGTTGAGTATAAAGTTAACAAAAAAGATGTTACAAATGACATCCATTAAAATTTTGCTTCGAAATTGGATATCTTCAAGATTTTCAACAAATTAGCAATAAAATACAACCACTTATGAAACTCCTAACACATATTCTTACGTTCCTATTCGTCACATTTTCGCTTCAACAAGCGCATAGTCAATTGGGGAAATTATTTAAAAAGAAAAAAGAAACTGTAACAGTAACACAACCAAAAAAGGAAAAAGAAAACAAAAAAGGACCAAAGCCCTATGACAAAGTTATTACCGAAAAAGCCATAACCGATAAAGGTTTATTTGATGTTCACGTAGTAGATGAAAACTATTATTACGAAATACCAGACTCTCTTTTTGGCAAGGAAATGCTTATGGTTACGCGAATTGCCAAAACAGCATCTGGAATAGGCTTTGGAGGCGGAAAACAAAACACGCAAGTGTTACGATGGGAGAAAGATGCTAAAAAAGTGTTGCTGCGTGTGGTATCCCACCAAGTGGTTGCAGCCGATTCACTGCCAATTCATGAGGCAGTAGTAAATTCTAACTTTGAACCTATTTTGTATCGATTTGACATCAAGTCTATTGGGAAAGATTCAATCTCAACGGTCATTCAAGTCAACAAACTATTTGAAACAGATGTAAAAGCACTTGGCCTACCTGCTTCTAGAAGAAAAACCTATAAAATTTCAAGCTTAGACAAATCCAGATCGTTTATCAATACCCTAAAAAGTTACCCCTTAAACATCGAAACGCGTCATGTAAAAACATATAACTCTAGTGAGCCGCCATCAAATTCGAGTACCGGATCGGTCAGTTTGGAAATCAATAATTCCATGATTCTATTGCCAAAAGAGCCGATGAAACGTCGTTATTTTGATCAACGTGTAGGCTGGTTTTCAAGAGGACAAACAGATTATGGGTTGGATGTTCAAGAAAGTAAAACCGTACGTTATTTGGATCGTTGGCGCCTCGAAGTAAAAGAAGAGGACATGGAAAAGTTTAAGCGCGGTGAACTGGTTGAACCCAAAAAACCTATTGTCTATTACATTGATCGAGCAACTCCAAAAAAATGGATCCCCTATTTAAAGCAAGGAATTGAAGATTGGCAAGTAGCATTTGAAGCTGCTGGTTTTAAAAATGCCATAATTGCCAAAGACCCGCCAAGTCCAGAAGAAGATCCTGATTGGAGCCCAGAGGACGTACGCTTTTCGGTGGTTCGTTATTTGGCCTCACCAATACCAAATGCTAATGGCCCACACGTGAGTGATCCACGATCGGGTGAAATTTTAGAGTCTGATATCAACTGGTATCACAATGTGATGACGTTGTTGCGTAACTGGTTTTTTGTACAAACAGCTGCCATAAATCCTGAGGCTAGAAGTGTTGCTTTCAAAGATGAAATTATGGGACGTTTGATTCGTTTTGTTTCTGCGCACGAAGTGGGACATACCATTGGATTGCCACACAACATGGGAAGTAGCGTTGCATATCCAGTAGATTCATTGCGATCGCCATCATTCACTAAAAAGTATGGAACAGCTCCTTCTATTATGGATTATGCACGCTTTAATTACGTGGCACAGCCTGGCGATGGTGACGTATCGCTTATGCCAGACATTGGCATATATGACATACATGCTGTGCGTTGGGGCTACAGACCTATTCCAGATGCTAAAACAGCCAAGTACGAAAAGGAAATCTTGGATCAATGGATTTTAACACATCAAGATGATCCCATGTATCGCTTTGGAAGCCAACAATTTGGAAGCCCTATTGACCCGAGTTCTCAAACAGAAGACTTAGGCGACAATGCCGTTAAAGCAAGCCAATACGGTATTGCAAACTTAAAGCGCATTGTTCCTAACTTAATAGCGTGGACTGCTGAAGACGGAAAAGATTACGACGATTTACAAGACTTGTACAATCAATTATTAGGGCAATACAACCGCTACATGGGGCATGTATCCGCTAACATTGGTGGTGTGTATGAATACTACAAGACCTATGATCAAGAGGGCGCTGTGTATACGCATGTAGACAGAGCCCATCAGCGTGCCTGTATGGCGTTTTTACAGGATGAGCTGTTTGCTACTCCTACGTGGTTATTAGACAATAATATCTTCAATAAAATTGAATTTGCTGGTGCGCTTGACCGCATGCGACGTACTCAAACAGGAACACTAAACCGTTTGTTGAGTTTTGACCGCTTGGCGCGTCTTTCAGAAAATGAAGCCCTCAACGGAACAAAAGCATACACCTTGATTGAAATGATGACCGCCCTACGCAAAGGGATTTGGAGCGAATTGTATACCAATACATCTATTGGGATCTACCGTAGAAATCTACAGCGTGCCTATATTGATCGCTTGGAATACTTGATGACCGAGAGCCAAGAGCCACTAACAGGACTTGCAAGACGTTATAGTAACCAAACTAGAGTGTTGGTAAGCCAGTCCGATATCAGAGCTGTAAGTAGAGCGCAGTTAGTAAATTTAAAATCGGCTATAATGAAAGTAGTACCTAATGTTACAGATCAAAACACACGCTATCATTTGCAAGAAGCTATCGTTAGAATTGATACTATTCTAGATCCTAGTTAAATCATAATTCGTTTAGCGTTTCCGAAAAGGCCTCCAACGTATGCTCGAGGTTTTTAACTATCTTTTTTAAACCCAATACGTTTTCGGTTTTTCTGGTCAATTGCTGATTTATCTTTTTCCAATAAGTAGTTTATAGCTTCATATACATCCTCAAATTGTTTGTTGTACTTTAATTCCAATTCCTTTAATTTTATTCCAATGTCATTATACTTTAATGTAAATTGTTTCAGTGCTATAAATGCTCTCACGACGGCTACGCTTACTTGGCGTGCTTTTTTGCTTTTAAGGACATTTGCAAGCATTGTTACTCCATGCTCTGTAAAAGCCAATGGGAGAGCAGTTTTTGGGCGCTTTGCCGGATATGTCATCACAATTTGTGACAACATATCCCATTCATTTTTTGTCAGACGAAACATAAAATCATCAGGGAAAATATCTGAATTACGCCTTACTGCTTGATTTAATATTCGGGTTTCCACCTCGTATAGTACAGCAAGATCAAAATCTAACATGATACGACGCCCGCGAACTTCATAAATACGGTTTTTTATAACATCAGGTTCCATGCTCAACAGCTTAAAGAAAATATATAGTTATCTCAAGTCTAAATTGTAAACTAACAGAATTCCATTTGCACTTGTAATGAGAAAAACTGTTGGTGTAGACCAGTAGGTTAATCTTGATTTAAAGTACTCGTTTGAGACTATCTAAAGCTAAATTAAAAAAAATATGATAAGCTATAGCTCTTTCAAGGTTTCCGAAAACGCCTCAAGTGTTTTATCAAGGTCTTTTTGGCTTATGGCATCATTCAAAAAATAACTTTCAAATGCACTGGGGGGCAAATACACACCGCGCTTAAGCATGCCATGAAAGTACTTTTTAAAGAAGTCATTATTGCCCTTTGCAGCTGAGTCAAAATCTACCACAGGCGTATCTGTAAAGTGAAGCGATAGCATAGAACCCAAACGATTTATTTGAAAAGATAAGCTTTTTTGTTCCAAAAGTGGGATCATTTCACGGTGCAGATATTCCGTTTTTTCGTCTAAGTTGGTATAGGTTTCCGGATGATTGTTCAGAAGCTCAAGCATGGTTAGCCCTGCCGTCATCGCCAAAGGGTTTCCGCTTAAAGTTCCCGCTTGATAAACAGGTCCAACTGGTGCTAAAAAGTCCATGATTTCTTTTCGAGCTGCAAAAGCACCAACAGGTAATCCACCGCCAATTACCTTGCCATACGTTGCTACATCTGCACGTACGCCAAGACGTTCTTGTGCGCCGCCTGGTGCTAAGCGAAATCCAGTCATGACCTCGTCAAAAATAAGCAATGCGCCATGGGTGTCGCACAAGCTACGCAAGCCCTCCAAAAAGCCCGTTTGAGGTAAAATGCATCCCATATTTCCAGCTACTGGCTCTACAATAATAGCTGCGATTTCATCTGGATTTGCTGTAAATATTTCGGCAACTTGTTCTAAGTTGTTGTATTGTGCTAAGAGCGTGTCTTGTGCGGTGCCTGCCGTAACCCCGGGACTGTTTGGGCTACCAAAAGTAACGGCACCACTTCCTGCCTGGATCAAAAATGCATCAGCATGACCGTGATAACAACCCGCAAACTTGATGATTTTAGCGCGACCAGTATACCCACGTGCTAACCGAACAGCACTCATACAAGCCTCTGTACCTGAGTTCACAAATCGAATTTGATCCATGTGAGGTACCATAGCAAGTGCTTGCTTGGCAATTTTTGTTTCTAGTGCCGTTGGTATCCCATAAGAAGTACCTTTTTCAGCACGCTTTTGCACAGCTTCAACCACCTTAGGATGCGCGTGGCCTAAAATCATTGGACCCCAAGAAGCAATGTAATCGATGTATTTGTTTTTGTCCTCGTCGTATAAATAGGCTCCTTTGGCGTGTGTCAAAAAAATAGGGGTGCCGCCCACCGCTTTAAATGCACGAACAGGAGAGTTTACACCTCCAGGAATTACTTGTTTTGCCTCATCAAAGAGGGCGCTGCTACGTGTATATTGCATCATTTTAACTTGAGTTGTTGACCAACAGCTAAATCTGTAGACCTTAGCTTATTGATGTCCATGAGTTCTTGAACAGACATGTCAAACTGCTTTGCAATAGCGTATAACGTATCGCCTTGCTGCACAGTGTAAAACTGCTCTTTTTTGGATTGTTTCTTCTTCGTTGTTTTCTTTTTGACAGGACCGTTGCTGCCATCAAACTGCCAAAGTTCGTAACGCTCAATGAGCGAAACAAGCTTATAGCCATACTGTGGATCGGTAGCGTAACCTGCCTTCTTTAATCCATGTGCCCAACTCACGTAGTCCTTTTTGTTCATTTTAAACAATTTACTATACCGATCACGGTAACGCAAAAATTCCGAGTGATCTCGATACGACTGGTCAACCTTCTTGTATTTGCGGAAGCACTCTCCTTTGGCGTCATCATCATGATATACTTTTGGTCCACGCCATCCTTTGTGGCATTTGATCCCAAAATGATTATTGGACTTTGCAGCTAATTCCCCTACACCTGCTTGTGACTCCAACAATCCTTGTGCTAGAGTAATGCTTGCAGGTATGCCAAACTTCTTCATCTCCTTTTGTGCCAAAGGTGCGTATTGCAATACATAAACCTTCATGCGCGTATGCGCATCAAGATCAGCTAATTTTTTTGCTGATTGTTTTGGTGATTTTTTTTCAATTTTTTTGGCAGTACGTTTAACCGTACCGTTATAAACTACTTTTTTTGAACCGCAAGACACCAAAATAAAAGCGGTGAAAACGAGCGTTAAGGTTCTGGCCACTGTAGTTGATGTCGATAATTGTATCCCGCTATTCCTTGAACTCCGCCTGTATGAATAAGCAACATATTTTTTCCAAATGTCCATTTGTTATCTTTTATCATTTGCACCAACTGAAAAAGCATTGGTGCCGTGTAAATTGGATCTAACAGCACAGCTGTATGCGCCAACACTTGATGCGCAAATGCAACAAGGCGTTCGTCTTTAGCGGCATAACCAGCATATGATGGATGCTGCACTAACTCCCAATTATCACGTGCCACAAAGGTACGAATACGGTCTGGGATTGTATCATCAGAAACCATTTGAAAACCCACAACTTTTTGATGTTTGGCTGCGGATGCTGCCAAACCCGCAAGCGTACCGCCGGTTCCTACAGCGCAGCCAACAACATCAAATTGCGCATCGTCATTTGATAAAATCTCCATGCAACCCTTCACCGCAAGTGTGTTGGTGCCGCCTTCGGGAACAACAAATAGGTTTTTGCTAGCCATAAGCTGACTAACCGTTTCGCTCTGTTCTTTTTGATTGTATTCCGCTCTGGTGACAAAAACGAGTTGCATACCATTGGCTTGGCATTGTGTCAAGGTTGGGTTGAGGGGTTTGTTAGCAAGCTCTTCACCTCTAACAATCCCTATGACAGGAATTTGCTTTTGTGCAGCAAGAGCTGCGGTAGCGGCTAAATGATTGGAAAAAGCACCTCCAAAAGTGAGTATTCCCGAGGCAGTTGACGATTTAAAGGCTTCCATATTATAATGCAATTTTCGCCACTTGTTCCCCGAGGCTATAGGATAAACCAAATCTTCGCGTTTTAAGAAAACGGATACCCCATATTGTTCAAATTCGGGCAGTGCTAGTTTTTGATTTGCGGCTAAATATGTTTGCATTTTCAAAAATACAGTTTTCTCATAATCTGAATGATAAGTATGTATTCGGCATGTTTATTGATTAATTTTAGGAAAAATTAATAATGAAACGGTTACTTCTCTTTACTACTGCTTTACTCATTGGCTCTTGCGCAACGATTCGTGTCAGTTCAGACTACGACACCAATGTAGATTTTAACGCCTATAACACCTATGCTTTTTTTAAGCCAGGTATTGATGATGCTAAAATTTCAGACCTAGACAAAAGACGTGTCTTAAAAGCACTTGAAAACACACTTGCCACAAAAGGGTTTTCAGCATCAGAAACACCAGAAGTACTGGTCAATTTCCACACAAAAGCCGAAAAAAACGTGCGTATTAGCGAAAGCTATTTGGGCTGGGGAAGTCCTTTTTATGGCCCATACGGAGGTTGGGGCTGGGGCTGGGGATTCAACCGACCTTACAACATAAACACATCAACAAGTGGGGTGTTGTATATAGATTTTATTGATGCCACTACCAAAAAATTAATCTGGCAAGGTAAGGGAACAGGTACACTTAGTAGGGGTACACCACAAGAACGAGAAGAAAAAATTAATGCGTTTGTAACGGAGATATTAACCGCTTATCCGCCAACAAATTAACGAAGCATTATATCTTTTGCTGCTTCCAAAGCTTTGGAAATGCCGTTGGGGTTTTTACCCCCTGCGGTAGCAAAAAATGGCTGACCACCGCCACCTCCTTGGATGTGACTGCTAATCTGCTTGATGATAGCGTTCGCTTGCCAAGAACCATTTTCAGCTAGGTTTTTAGAAACATAACACGAAAGCAACGGCTTATTGCCCTTTTTGCTTCCTAAAACAGCTACTAATCTATCGTGATTTTGCCCAAGTTTAAAAAGCGTGTCTTTTAATCCTCCTGCATCGAGGTCAACTTCTTCAATAATAAAAGTTACATCATTGTGCACTACACTTGCGTTGGTCAGTTCAGCAATAAGCTGTTTTACCAACTGCTTGTTTAGGGCTTCCAACTCTTTTTTGAGTTTGTTGTTTTCGTCTTGCAACGCCTCAACAGCCACCACTACATCTTGTGGATTTTTGAGTTGTGTTTTCAATTTTTCAAGCATGGCTGCCTGATTGTATACAAGATTTTTTGCTTCCAGTGCTGTTACCGCCTCTATGCGTCTGATACCAGAAGCAACCGCTGATTCAGCCACAATAGTGAAATGCCAAAGTGCTGCCGTGTTAGCTACGTGTGTTCCACCACAAAGCTCCATGGACTCTCCAAAACGGATCGTGCGAACGGTATCGCCATACTTCTCCCCAAAAAGAGCTAATGCCCCGTTAGCTATGGCGTGTTGGTAAGGCGTGTTTCTGCTTTCCTCTAAATCGAGTTGTTCTTGAATGCGTGCATTCACAAAAGCTTCAACAGTTGACAACTCATCTTGGGTAAGTTTTGAAAAATGAGAGAAATCAAAGCGCAAATAGCCCGAACGCACCATAGAGCCTTTTTGACCTACATGATCGCCTAAAACAGTACGAAGTGCTTGATGCAACAAATGTGTAGCGGTGTGGTTCGCCGCTGTTGCGTTGCGTTTTTGCTCATCTACAACAGCGGTGAACGTGGGATTCAAATCCGCAGGGAGCTCGTTTACAACGTGAATAATTAAATTGTTTTCTTTTTTGGTGTCTGTGATGTAGGTTACATCTCCGTTAGGAGCCTCCAAATAGCCTTTGTCACCCACTTGACCACCACCCTCAGGGTAGAAAGGCGTTAGGTTAAACACCAGTTGAAACAAGCTACCACTCTTAGCGGTAACCTTTCGATATCTTACAATTTTGACAGGTGTTTTTAAGACATCATACCCTACAAATTCTTGCTCGTTATCTTCTCTAAGTTCAATCCAGTCCTCGGTTTCAACTTGTGCTGCAGCTCTAGAACGGGCTTTTTGTTGCTCCATTTCTTTTGCAAAGGCAGCCTCATCTAGCGTCATGCCGTTTTCAGATAAAATAAGTGCCGTTAAATCAACAGGAAATCCAAACGTGTCATACAGTTCAAAAGCCTTAGCCCCCGAAAGCTGTTTGCTGTCGTTGGAAGCGATAAGTTGTTCTAACATGACCAAGCCTTGTGATAAGGTTTTTAAGAAAGATTGCTCCTCTTCTTTAATCACATTTTGAATAAGATTTTCCTGTTCTTTAAGCTCTGGAAAAGCATCACCCATTTGATCGGACAATGTTTTAACCAATGCAAAAATAAAGGGTTGTTTTTGATCTAAAAAAGTATACCCATAACGAATAGCACGTCTAAGAATACGACGAATAACATAGCCCGCCCCATTATTTGAGGGCAACTGCCCATCGGCAATGGAAAATGAAACCGCGCGAAGGTGATCGGCAATTACGCGAATGGCAATATCGACTTGTTCCTCTTTTCCGTAGTCTGTTGACGTTCGTGTTTCAATTTCGCGAATAAGCGGTGTAAAAACATCAGTGTCGTAGTTCGACTGCACGCCCTGAACAACCATACACAAGCGCTCAAAGCCCATGCCTGTATCAACATGCTGCTGTGGAAGTTTTTCTAAGGAACCATTGGCCTTACGATTAAACTCAATAAAGACCAAATTCCATACCTCCACCACTTGAGGATGATCCATATTTACTAGGGAAGCACCAGAAACTTTAGTCTTTTCTTCTGCGGATCTGATATCTACATGAATTTCGGAACAGGGACCACATGGACCCTGATCTCCCATTTCCCAAAAATTATCGGCTTTGGACCCCATAAGAATACGTTCGGGTGCAATGTGATCTTCCCAAAAAGCAACAGCTTCGTTGTCTTTTGCCAGCCCCTCAGCGTTATCTCCCTCAAAAACGGTCACATACAAATCGTTTTTATCTATCTTCATCACCTCGGTCAAAAACTCCCAAGCATAAGCAATAGCTTCTTTTTTGAAGTAATCGCCAAAACTCCAGTTCCCCAACATTTCAAACATGGTATGGTGATAGGTGTCTTTTCCCACCTCTTCAAGGTCGTTATGCTTACCTGAAACACGCAAACATTTTTGGGTATCGGCTACTCTTTTTTCAGATGCATTCTTGTTGCCAAGAAAATATTCTTTGAATTGATTCATACCGGCGTTGGTAAACATAAGCGTTGGGTCATCTTTTATGACCATAGGTGCCGACGGTACAATTTTGTGTTGTTTGGCAGTGAAAAATTCGAGGAATTGTGCGCGAATATGTTGTGCTTTCATGAAACCGTTTAATGGTTAGTCTGAATTACGTATCTTTGTTGAACACGTAAATTCAGCGGTGTAAAAATAGTACATTTAACGGAATGGCAAAGGTTAAGTATTACTACGACCAAGAGAGTCTATCATATCGGAAAATTGAGGTTAAAAACCGTAAAAAGGTACGCAACGTACTTGCGTTTTTGACGGCAGCCGCCCTTTTTGGCATTGGCTTTGTCTTTTTTTTACTTTCGACTCCAGCGATAAGCACTCCTACTGAAATTGCTCAGGCAAGAGAACTTGAAAATTACAAGTTGAACTACGAGCAACTGCAACGCAAGATGACCAAAGTGGAGGAAGTACTTGACCACTTACAAGAGCGTGATAATCAGATTTATCGTGTTGTTTTTGAAACGAATCCTGTTCCAGAAGATGTACGAAAAGCAGGTTTTGGTGGTGCAAATCGCTATAAAAACTTAGAAGGTTACGCTAACTCTGACTTGATTATTAGCACAACCAAACAACTGGATGTTTTATCAAAACAAATGGTGATTCAATCCAAATCTTTTGATGAAGTGCAACGCCTTGCGCTGGATAAGGAAAAGCTTTTAGCCGCTATTCCATCGATTCAACCCATCAAAAATGACGATTTAAAACGCATGGCTTCTGGCTTTGGATGGCGAACAGACCCGTTTACAAAAGCCCGTCGCAGACATAAAGGCATGGACTTTACTTCTCCTAAAGGCACTCCAATATACGCAACTAGTGATGGTAAGATAACACGAGCTGACAATCGTTCCTTTGGATATGGAAAACACATTCGTATTGATCACGGATTTGGTTATGTGACTTTGTATGCGCACCTCAGTAATTATAATGTTAAGCGAGGACAGCGTGTAAAAAGAGGGGATATTATTGGATATGTTGGGAACACAGGACGCTCACAAGCACCACACCTTCATTACGAAATACACAAGGACGGTAAGGCTGTTAATCCCATTAACTTTTTCTCTGGTGATTTAAATGCCGCAGAATTTGAAGCGATGTTAGAAGCTGCAAATCGCGAGAACCAATCGCTTGACTAATGCACCATCGTTTACCAGAAAAGCTATATTACAGCATCGGGGAAGTAGCCGAAGCATTTGAAGTGAAGCCTTCCCTCATTCGTTTTTGGGAGAAAGAATTTCAAATCATCAGTCCAAAAAAAAACCAAAGCGGTACACGTAAGTTTTCTGCAAAAGACATTGAGAAATTTGAACTGATATACAGCTTAGTAAAAGAGCGTGGATTTACGCTAGAAGGTGCCAAAAAAGAACTTGGTAGAGCCAAAAGCGGAAACGTAGGGGTCCTGAAAAAGCTTCAAAAAATTCGCCAAGAACTGCTGCGTATCAAAGCAGAGCTTTAATTACTTTTTACGAATAAAAATATCCACCGTTACTCCCCTGAAATCATATTCAGCCCTGAGTTTGTTTTCTAAAAACCGCTTGTATGGGTCTTTAACGTATTGTGGTAAATTACAGAAAAAGGCAAACTGCGGGTGGTTTGAATGCAGCTGTGTTGCAAATTTAATTTTAACATACTTACCTTTTAAAGCAGGAGGTGGGTTCTTCTCAATAATAGGCAAGATAAAGTCGTTCAGTTTTCGTGTAGGTATACGCTGTGAGCGTCTTTTGTACACGTCTACTGCTGTTTCAATGGCCTTAAAAACACGTTGTTTGGTCAACGAGGAAATAAACACAATAGGCACGTCGACAAAAGGAGCTATTTCAGCACGAATTTGTTCTTCTATTTTTTTTGTGCTATTGGTTTCTTTATCCATCAAATCCCATTTGTTAACCAATATCACAATGCCTTTGTGATTTCGCGCTGCCAACCAAAAAATGTTTTTTACTTGTGAATCAAACGAACGGGTAGCATCAAAAACTAGCATACACACATCGGAAAATTCAAGGGATCTGAGTGCACGCATAACGGAGTAAAACTCAATATTGGCTTTAACTTTTGTTTTTCGACGAATACCTGCGGTATCTACCAAGCAAAACTCAAAACCAAATCGGTTGTATATGGTGTCGATACTATCGCGAGTGGTACCTGCTTCGTCTTTTACAATATTCCTAGTTTCGCCAATAAGTGCGTTAACAAAAGAAGATTTACCAGCGTTAGGTCTTCCAACAACTGCAAAGCGAGGGAGTCCCTCAACCGTTGGTGGTGTTTTTTCAGGCAATGCTTCGACTAAAGCATCTAACAAATCCCCTGTACCCCCACCATTCATGGCGGAAATGTGAAAAAATTTTTCAATTCCAAGAGTGTAAAACTCAACCGTTGCAGCCACACGCTTGGCGTTATCCACCTTATTTACTACCAAAAAAACAGGCTTATGTGATTTACGCAGCAGACTAGCTACTTCTTCATCCATGACACTAGTACCTATTTCTACATCTACAAGAAACAAAATAGCATCTGCTTCAGAAATGGCAATTTCAACCTGTTGATCTATTTCTTTTTCGTAGGCATCATCTCCTCCAACAACATAACCCCCCGTGTCAATAAGGGTAAATTCACATCCATTCCAGTCTGCCTTTCCGTAGTGTCGGTCTCGGGTTACGCCACTAGTTGCATCAACAATGGCTTCTCTGCGCTGTACCAAACGGTTAAAGAGCGTAGATTTACCCACATTAGGTCTTCCAACAATAGCAACAAGATTTCGCATAATTTATTTTTTCAAAGTGAGAGCGGATAATTTCAATATCCAAAACGTTTTAGGGCATTCGCATTTGAGCGCCAATCTTTATTTACTTTAACAAAGAGTTCAAGATGCACTTTTTTTTCAAAAAAGCGTTCTAAATCGAGGCGGGATTGCGTCCCAACCTTTTTTAGTGCAGCTCCTTTATGACCGATTAATATGCCTTTTTGAGAATTGCGCTCTACAAAAATAACACTCCGTATTCTAACAATATCTTTTTCGACTTTAAAAGAATCGGTGGTTACCTCAACCGCGTAGGGAATTTCTTTATCGTAGGTAGACAAAATTTTCTCGCGAATCACTTCATTAACCACAAAGCGTTCGGATTTGTCGGTGAGCTGATCTTTAGGAAAATATGGTGGATGTTCGGGTAATAATGTCACAACAGCATCCACTAGTGCATCGATTTGAAATTTTTCTAAAGCCGAAATACTCCAAACAGCTGCGTTAGGCAGTTGTAATTTCCAGGCATCAATGGTTTCATCTAACAACTGTTGATTGCCAATATCAATCTTATTTACAGCCAAAATAAGAGGTTTGTTGAATTTGGATAAACGCTCAATAACAGCTTCATTCTTAGGCTTCTTCTCCCCTACTTCAACCACATAAATCAGCACATCAGCATCGTCAAAAACAGATGCCATGGCTTCCATCATGCTTTCTTGTAGTTTGTATGCAGGGTCAATAATTCCTGGGGTGTCGGACAAGATAAGTTGATAATCGTCTGCATTACGCATGCCCAGAATGCGGTGACGTGTGGTTTGTGCTTTTGCATTGGTAATAACAAGCTTCTCTCCTAATATGGCGTTGATTAGGGTAGACTTCCCAACGTTGGGACTTCCGATAATATTGACAAAACCTGCTTTATGCATGTTGCAAAGGTAATGATTGCCGAAGAGCTATTGTAAAATCAGAGAAGTTTTGTACTTTTGCATTTCATATCGCGGGATAGAGCAGTAGGTAGCTCGTCGGGCTCATAACCCGAAGGTCGCTGGTTCGAGTCCAGCTCCCGCTACTAAAACCCTTCCAAAAGAAGGGTTTTTTATTTGTCCCAAACCCTAGTATCATGTTTGTCGTTTATATTCTTAAAAGTCTTTCGTTCGATAAAATTTACATTGGATACACCTCTAATCTCATTCAACGGTTTTATTCTCATAATCAATTTGCAACAAAAGGCTACACCATTAGATACCGCCCTTGGGAAGTGATCCATGTGGAGGTTTTTCAATCTAAAAAAGAGGCTTTAAAAAGAGAAAAGTTTCTGAAATCTGGAGTCGGTAGAAAATGGATTTACTCTCACCTATTAAACAAATAGTCGGGCTCTTATCCGCCTGAGGCGGACACTGGTTCGAGTCCAGCTCCCGCTACAGTCGAACCCGCAACCTTTTGCGGGTTTTTGTTTTTAAAAAGATTCTAAAATCTTGTTTAACAAATAGAGGTTCTGCTTCGAAAACAAGTCAATTGGGATTGCGCCCCCGCCAGTACTTCCTAGATAGATATCTTTTCCGTTGGTGAGCAAAGCTTCGGTTGTAATAATATCAATGAGTTGCCCCCTTTTTTCGGAAACCGTAAGATGTATCCAACCCGCTATGTTCTGACCAAAATCCACAATCCATTCGCCGTCTGCCCCTTTAAAAACACGCTGAGGTTCTAGTACTTTTAAGCGTTTGATAGCAGGAATTTGTTGCGCGCTAATCTTTTTGATTTTAGGATTTGCCAATGCAGCATTAGCCCAGGAGCTATCGTTATACCCCACGCGATTCCATCCGTTAATTTCATAACGCGCATCATAGGTGTCACCACCGTAAATATTATTAAAAACAATGGGACCCGTGGATTCCTTCCAAGTCTGATCTGTATAAAAATCTTCTTGCGTACCGTCTGTATAGGTTACCTTAATCAATGACTTTACCGTTGGAGGTCCATACGCCAAATCTCTTTCAGACTCAGGATCATTTTTCCACGAAATATTTTGCCCATAAAATCCATTGCCCAAAACAATTCCAAAGGCGTTTTTTCCAGACTCGAGTTGATCCGTGATGTCGTAATTCACATAATAAGCTTGCTTATCGTAATTTGAAGGTGCTGGATCTAGGACATGGTCTCCAACTTTATTTCCGTTTAGAAACAATTCGTAGTATCCCAATCCACATACATACACCTGTGCATTTTTTACTTTCTTAGCTACAGACACCTCTTTTCTAAAATAACTTGCCGCAAAACCATCTACAGGAACAGCTTGCTTCATCTTTCCGGTTTTATAATCCCGAAAGCGATGTGGCGACGTTCGCGTATCTTTTCCCAGGGTAATCCACTGTGAAGCACCCCAACTTTCTTGACCCATCAAACCCATTTGAAACACTTGTGCTTCTGACCAATCGGATGCATTTCCAGATTCGTCCCAAATTTTTACTTTCCAGTAATACTTCCCCAAAGCCTTCAAAGATTTACCTTCAAAAGCAACATAGGCAGACTTACTGCTTTCTACTTTGGAAGAATTCCATATATCTGCGTTGTCTGAATTTATACCTTCTAGAGAAGATGCCACCATAATGTGATATGCAGACTGCGACTTGTTGATACCTTTGGCATCGACTACCCATGAAAAAAGCGGTTGCTCGCTTTCTATAGCCGTTGGATTTTCTTTTGAATTGACAAGCAGCTTACTAAATGCAAGTGGGCTCGCTATGGATGAGGCGTAGTTACACGACACAATTAGTACAAAAACGACCGATAATATTTTGATTTTATGCATAAGACTATTTTTTAAATTCTTTCTAATTTTATTGGGTATGCGTTATTGGCATTCCATTGACACACATACAAGTTTTCATCATTATCAACGCATACATCATGGCAATGGTGAAAAATAGGTTTTTCTTGTACCATTCGTTGCAAGATTCCCTTATTGTATGTTGGTTTTGAGCCTCCTGGGTTAGAAACGACCTTCCCTTTTTTATCCAAAATGGTTACAAAGCCGGAACGAGGATTGAGTATGGAAGGATGTGTGGTTTTGTCTCCCTCCACATAATCAGTAGCTGAAGACCAGCAAACTCCCGAGTACAAGGTGTCTTTATGTATAACCGGACGACATACAAATGCACCTGGTAAATCTATACGTTCTAGGTACTTACCTGCTAAGGTAAAGCGTTTAAAACAGTTTGTGGCTCTAGAAGTAATCAACAACGTTGGTTCTCCCTTTCCCCTGTAATCAATACAAACACCATGAGCGGTTTGAAACTGATCTTCTCCTGTGCCCCTACCGCCTCCAATTTTTCGAATAAATTCACCATCCTTTGTAAATTGAAGCACATAGTTTGAACCGTAGCCATCCGCGATATAAATATCTCCATTGGGTCCTATGGCGCTTTCGGTGGGTTTGAACGGATCTTTTTTGTCGTATGCCCCATATTGCGAAGGGTGACCGATAATCATTAATTCTCTACCATCAGTGGTTGTTTTAATAACGCTTTGCCCTTTAGTGTCGCAGATAAATAAAAAATCGTCTGACCCGTCGTTCCATAAAGACAAACCATGACCGCCGCTGTAGCGAACACCCCAGTAATCTAACAACTTCCCGGACTTATCATAAATAACAATATTGTTTTTGGTATTGTCGCCCACCATAATCAAACGTCCCTTGGAATCCATGACCATCTCATGGCAATTTTTAACGGGTGTTTTCGCTGGATCCAAATCACCCCATGATTTGTGAACTCTGTATGTGTAATCGCCATGTCCAATGACCTCATCATACATTGCGGGTTTAGGCTTTATGATATTAAAATGGGGCACAACTACCATTCCCAAACTCCCCTTAGCGGCGGTTTGAATAAATGTTCTGCGATTTACGTAACTCATTAGGTTGTTTTGGTTTTAAGTTGTTCGAATGGCTACGCCCTCATTTCTTTTCCAAAAAGATCAAGAATTGGCTTTCCTTTACCATCGGGTGTGGTATAAAAAGGACGTCCCTCTATTTCGTAATGCGTTTCGGGATGAATTCCTAGCGCGTGGTAAACAGATTGATGTACTTGGTCGATAACTACAGGGTTTTCAATAGATGAACACGGTCGCTCGTCGGCGGTTTTTCCATAGACCAATCCTTTTTTAATACCACCTCCCCACAACAGTATAGAACTTCCGTCTGTGAAATGACGGTGCATACCGTAGTGTTTTTCATGTTCTATAATATCGGGTTGCTTTACTTGATCTTTCACTTTTTTACCGGGTCTTCCTTCTAAAATAGCATCTCGACTAAACTCACTTGCTAAGATGATAAGTGTCCTATCTAAGTGCCCAGATTCGTCCAAATCCTTAATGAGTTGTGCCACAGGCCTGTCAATAAGCGCCTTCATCTTTTTGAGTCGTGTATGCCCGTTTTCGTGAGTGTCCCAGCCAATAAAAGGCTCATATTCTGTAGAAACCGAAATAAAGCGTGCTCCGTTCATCGCCAGTCGTTTTGCTAGCAGACAACCCAATCCAAAACGCCCAGTGTTGTAGGTGTCATAAACCTCTTTTGGCTCTTGTGACAAGTCAAATATTTTGGCTTCGGGTGAATTTAAAAGCATATACGACTGCTCCATAGAACGCATCAAAGATTCGCGTTGATAGTCACTCGCTTGCTCCATAATCTTACTCTTATAAGACAATTCTTTATAGAGTTTGTAACGCGCTTCAAAACGTTTTAAAGACATTCCTTTTGGCGGCCTAACACTATCGAGTCCGGTGGAAGGGTCTGGTATTAAAAAAGGGCCGTACTCGCTACCCAAAAAACCAGCAGAATGAAACGCTTTCAACTCCTCAGACTCTCCCATAGTAAAACGTTGTCCCATGGCAATAAACGGAGGAATAACTGGATTTGCAGGGCCCAATTCTTTTGCTATCCAAGCACCTATATGCGGAGCTTGTACCGATTGTGGCGGCTCGTAACATGTATGCCAATGGTATTGATGACGGGTATGTAAAATATGACCCAAGTCTGCTGACTTGTACGAGCGAATGATAGCTCCTTTGTCCATCACACTCCCTATAGACTGCAAACCCTCAGAGAAATACAAATCGTCAACAACGGTAGGTTTTTTAGGGAAGGTACTTAAAACTCTTTTACTCTCCACACCCTTTTCAAAAGGGACATAGGCCTTTGGATCAAAGGTTTCGGTATGTGCCATACCGCCTGCCATCCAAAGTAAAATTACCGAATCTGCAGTAGCAGCCAACTTTTGGACTTCGGGAGCGCATGAGCTTAAAAAACTAAACCCCGGTAGTGTTGTGGTAGCAGCAGACAAACTTGCCGCACCCATCTTTTTTAGAAATTCTCTTCTTGAATTTATATTATCCATTGCAATACCGCATTTAATTTACAAACTGAAACTCTGGTGACAACAAAACAGCCCAAAATACATCTTGTAATTGTTCTGGTTTGGGATCTTCCCCTAATATTTTTAGCATGATATTTTCTTCTGCCTTAGAGGGTGTTCTATTTAAGGCGCTTTGGAACAAACTATCAATAATCTTCTTGCTATCTTTTTTATAGCGTTTTAACCAAGCGTGTGCACCCTCTTCCAAAATATCGTTAAAAAAAGCGCCATTAGTAAGCTCCAAAGCTTGCAATAAAGTTGCTTGCTCTTCTCTAGAAGTTGCTACAATATCCCGGCTTGGACGACCTAATATTTTCATAAATGGATGTTGCTTTGCTAGGCTAGCCCTTGCCATTTTCTGCGAATGTGGTTTAAATGTGAAATCTAATAACTGTCCCCAATTCTTAAAATTTCCCGTGCTGTAGTTTCTAACCTTTTCCCAATGGCTCTCGTCATAGTCCACGGAAGTCCAATCTCCTTTGGGTTTTTCTCTAAAACTTAACCAGGAAGTGTCAGACTTTAACAATACAACTTCACCAGATGCGTATTCAAGCTTTAATGCAAAAAGAATTCCTGCAGGATTGGCAATTTCACCGCCATTATCTCCAATGATTGCAATGGTATTTTTCCCCGCTTTCAATTCTTTTGCAATGTTTACTTTATCAACTTCTTTCCAATTTGTATTGCGTGAAATTTCCTTACCATTAACGTAAAGCACATAGCCATTATCTACAGTGATAAGCAAAGTAGCTTTTTCTGGCATCTTTTTTAACACCTCAAATGACTTTCTAAAATAACGTCTTCCTGGTTGAGGCAATACAACATTTCCAAACTCTTGTTCTAAGTGCCAAATACGAATCGCTCTAATATCATCTCCGTTAGGATTAAACGATACTTGCGGATACATAGGGGCTATAAGCTGACTTACAGCATCGGAAAACTGCTCAGCACTCAAACGTCGCGTAACAGGCCCCTCAAAAACATAGTTGTCTTTTAACTCCTCCTCCTTTTTATAATTTACCATAGGTAACTGGTAAACCTTTGAGGTCATAATACGCTTTATTAAGTGTTTTAAATCCGAACCTGAGTCTACAAAATCTGCAGACAGCCAATCCAAAACAGCTGCACTCCACGGGGTGTTATCCATTTCATCCAAAGGCTCAACAATACCACGCCCCATTAACCTATCCCAAAACCTATTGGTTATTGTACGGTACAATCTGCCATTGGCACGCTGCACCATTACCTTTGAGAGCTTTAAAAGCCTCTCTTTAACCGTTTTCCCTTCAACACTTCCAAGTTCAGGATATAAAAAATTAGGAGTTGCCATTTTGCCAATTGGCTTATCACAGCGGTTTAACTCCAAGATAGAATCTGAGAAAATCGTTGCAAAATCGTACGCTTGATTTAACGTAAGGTTACTGACGAAACTATTGTGGCACGAAGCGCATTTTACGTTTACCCCCATCAATGATTGCCCAATATTTTGCGCCGCTTGCATTTCTGGTATTTGACTGGCATTGACAACCCCACGCCATTTTACTCCTCCAATAAAACCCTCTGAACCCTTTACAGGATTGATAAGCTCTGTTACCAATTGATCGTAAGATTTATTGTTCATCAAAGCGTTGTATAGCCATCGCGTAATTGGCTTTTTCCCTCCCACACTGTAGTAATCATTTCGCAATAAATCATTCCAAAAACTCAACCAATGCTGGGTGTAATTTTGATTGTCGCTTAGCAACTTATCGATAAGTTTCTCTCGCTTTTTTAGGTCAGTATCATCTATAAAGGCTTTTACAGCACTTGGTTCGGGCAATAAACCAACAACATCCATATAGGCACGACGGATAAATGACCTGTCATCAATAACATTTTGCCACGCAATATCATTTTCATTAAAATAAGCATCAATCAGTTTGTCCAAAGGATGCTGCTCTGATGTATTTTTGGGCAGTTCGGGTTGCGTTAAGGCTAATGCTGCCTCAGGAAAAACTTTCAACGCTTCATCGGACCAGTGTGACCCTTGCTCAATCCACACACGTACAAGTGTTATCTCATCTTCCGTTAGTGGCTTCCCTTTGGTAGGCATTGCTTTTTTGTGACCCGGCGGAAGTATTATGCGTTTGTAAATTTCACTTTCGTCAGGTTTTCCGGGAACAATAGCCAAACCAGAATCTCCTCCCTTAAAAACACCTTCTTTTGTTTCAAGCACTAAGCCGCCTTTTTGCTTGTTTTCACCATGACATTGGTAGCATTTGTGCGCAAAAAGCCCTCGAACTTTTAAATTCAGTTTGTCTTTTTGTATTGTCGACAAAGAATCAGAAGCTTCAAGTTCGGTGAGTAAGCCTACAGGTTCAATTTCTACATAGACATCTTTATACCCTGGCAACACTTCTGAAAGATAGTCTTCTCCATGTGTAAGACTCGCACCAAAATGACCCGCTATTGTCAAGGCAACTACTGTAGATGTTAGCAGAAGTCTGTAAAGCAGTAAACTATTGCTTTTGCCTCGTAAAGTCCTGCAAAGTGTCAAGGCGGTAATGCTTGCCAAAACGGCTGTAAGTATTCCAGCAAATTCATGGCTTTCCACCAAACTTCCCTGATAGTCTTCCTGCTCCTCTAATAACCATCCAAAAAGCGCCGTAATTATTGCCGTAAGAGCCCCGATATAAACCATCCAATTGATACCCTCACGAAGCCCTTTTTGTTTTCCCCTGACAGTTACCAATTCCAAAACGAAAGCAACCACCAAAAGTCCCACGGGGAAATGAACCAAAAGGGGGTGTAAACGCCCTAATAATTGCAATACCCAAGAAGCATTATCCATAAGAAAAGTCTTAAGAGTATAAAATAAGATATTACATTAAAAAAAACTATCCTGAGGTATCAGGCTATTTGCAAATCACCATTTGCAATGTAATCTGCCTTAATACGCTACTGACTCTATAACCACAGGCCCCAACAACCCCGACGGTTGTAATGATGAATTAGGGGTAATATCATCTGTTACCAGCCAAGTATATTTTTCATTTTCGGCTCGTTTTTTATCTTTAATTAATTGGTTTCGCCAAAGGTTAACCACTTCTATTTCAAGTGTGTTTTCTCCTTTTTGAATAGCTTCTGTAATGTTTAAACGATACGGCGCCATCCAAACACCACCCACATCATTTCCATTCAATTTCACTTTAGCCATAACGGATACTTTTCCCAAATTTAAATACACCTCTTGGTTTTTAGGAAGCGTATCAACTGCAAATGTTTTACTGTATACTGCCGTTCCCGAATAGTATTTTATCTGTTCATTATTAGATGTTATCCAATCGTTTAATTCCCTAAAAATAACCGTTTCTTTTGGTCCAATGTCTTTGTTTTGAAAATCTACACGAAAGTCTTTATCTAATGTTAGAAGTGTTTTAAATGTGGGAAAATTAGCACTGTTTTTGGTTGGTCTTCCTTTGCCAAAAAGAATAAACCAACTCTGAGAACCTTGAAATTCTAATGGCACTTTAATTCCAGTTGCTGTGACTTCAAACTCAGGCAAAGCTCTAATCTCCCCGCTTACAGCATCCCACAGTTGCGGTTTTAGGTTTTTATCCACTCTAAAAACAGGTGCTATATTTAGTTTATCATCACTTTGATTTGTCATAAAATAGATGTCCGTTTCTGGTGTTGCACGGTGCGTCCAAAGCACAGGAGCATCGTCGGAAACAGCTACATCTTTAGCCAAATCTAATGCTTCAAAAACATCTGCCAATTGATACCCATCCCAAACTTTTCCTTTGCCATAAGACACTGCCATTTTACCATCAACATAATTTCCATGCCACATGGTATTTGCCATATTTTTTACTTCATTATCGCAATGGGGGTAATTTTCCAAACTCGGCGACTTTTCAGACTTAGGACCTAAAATGACACCCCCTTGTTGAACCAATTGAGCGATCTTTTTCAAGACTTTAGGACGCATGGTTTTAAAAGGGGGCAAAACCATAACTTTATAACTCATGCCATCGGGTAAAACAAAGCGCCCATCTTTTACAGTAAGTCTATCTAGAATCACTTCAGCATTAATATAATCATAGGAGTACCCCTTAGGAATTTCAGGAGTTCTGCCACCTGTCATAATGGGTGCATCTTCACCAATAAAATAACAGACATCTGCCACGTATTTTCCTTGTTGTAACAAATGTTGACAACGACGTAAATAATCAAAATACGTATTTGACTGACCAAACCAGGTGTTGTGGCGGTTAAACTCGGTGCCAAACCACGCATTCATACCCGGTTTTCTGTTATCGTCGGGTTGTTGGATATATAAATGCAATACAAAATGATTAATTCCCTCTGTCAAGGCCCAATCACCACGTTTTTTTAACATTTCGGGGTGTCTTAAATATGCCTTCCGAGAAGACGTAAAGGCTTCTGCTGAGGTGATAGGCTTACCATAGGTGTGTGCTGTTGAGGAGGAAGCTTTACATTCGATATTACCTAATGTGCCTTCGTTCCAAAACTCTCCCGATATCAAGTCAGACTGCCCGCCATACATCATAAACTCACCCGGAAAACCCCAATGACCGTAATTTTCCAACCATGTTTGAAGGTTGTGTTTGTTGCTTGCTTTACGTAAAGCACCCACATATTCATAAGCAATATCATCGGCAATGGCACGACGCAAGTCCCACAAGAATCGTTCAGATGCCTCAACACTACCCACAATTCTTCCAGAAAGTACTGGTAAATATTTTACGGGATCGTAGCCAAATTTCTCTTTAAATTTTTCCTCATAATGATCTGTCCAATTTTGAGAGCCCATCTCATAGCTGTCGGCAACTACATACTTAAAAGCAGATCTACTCTCCTCAGGGATGCGCTTTAATAGCTCACCAACAAAATTATCAAAGTGATATTGAACCCATTCGGCATTCATTTTATCAATTTCGTAGCCTACACCTTGTGGAGCTGCCGGAGCGTTTTTTGTGCCTGTAGGCGACATTCCAAAACGCATGACCGTCCAATCTCCTTTGGGAGCATCCCAGTTTAAATTTCCTTTACTGTCAATTTTATCACTTATGTCAATGACCTCATTTGGATGTATTCTCGGTGCATTTACGCTAAGTTCTTCTTGCATATTGAAAATATAGGTGTCCCAATCGGGTTTTGGAGTGGTATGCATTTTCCCCAATTGCTTTTCTACATATTCATCAAGCACAACCGCTTCAGAAAGTGTAATTTCAGCAAATCCATAACCGGCATTTCTATGGGTACGGAAATTGGTACAGGTTAATTTAAACTGGGATGCTTTTACTTTTGGAAACGCCTTGGCGTAAGCCCCATTTTTGATGGGTCCCACATTGGCAGACATCCGAAAACGATCAAACGTAAACCTTTGAATTTCTACTTCTTTCCCATCTACAACAGCCGATACCATTACATCGCATTTAAACGGTTTGCTAGGCACTAGAGAAATCGATTGGGCTTCAATAGCTTCAGCTACATCAAAAGTTATCACCAAAGGATTTTTAGTCTTGGGTGTAAAACTTGTGTCGTTGTCCATATCACCATCGGTAAGAAGGTCTACTTCAACATCATCCCAATTTGCCCTTACTATTGTTGGAATACGATGGGTATTGCGTTGTGCGGTTTTTGATGTTCTAAACGCCAGCGTGTGGGTATCTTGAAAGGCTTCTTTGGGTTTATTCAACTGAACAGTAATGGGAGTTCCTCCTTCAATTGCAGTTTCGCTAAATGTTAAATATCGCATTGCTTTTGTGGAATCTACCCAAGGACCTCCACTTTGGCTCCACCCGGGACAATTAAAAACCCCAATATCTACACCAATACGTTTGCCTTCAACCACTGCATGAACCATATGTGACCACCATTCTTCACTTAGCATGGGTACTTTACCGTCTTTTTGAGCAGGGTTAATATTTCCAATCAAAGCGCCCCCAATTCCTGCTTTTTTCATGGCTTCTAAATCTTTGGTAATCCCCGCTTTAGAAATGTCATCATTAATCCAATACCAATAACACCACACCGTATTAGCTGCTGTTGGTGCTATAAAATCGGATTGTAAGACCTCATACTTTTTTAGACTATTGCATGAGGAAATCGTATAAATTAGGAAAACTAAAATTGGTAAAAATTTAAGAAGACGAATATTGATTTTCATATCATTAATTTATTTTAGCAATGCAGTTGGTAGGTTGATTCAAGTGAAGGGTATAAAGGATTGTTTTCATATTTTATAAACTTTTCAGTTTGCTCAATTTTTGGTGTAAACCTTAAAATTTTTATAGATCGCCGAACGCGTATACATATGTCTCAAGCCTATTCTGCCCGCTGTAATGGGAGTTAGATCCGACAAATCCCATGAAAATAATTCCTCTCCATCCATACTTTCGATTTTGAAGTACAACATCTTACCAGATTTAATGGCGGTAACATGATATTTTTGATTCGTCTTGAAAAAGCCTTTATAATCGTAGGAGGGTTGTATTTGCGTTACTGCAAAAGGCTTATTTTTTGGTTTTGGATATTGACGCGCCCGCACATAATAAAAACCATCCCCTTTATTACCAAAAGCAGCATAGCTAATATGAAGGAGCTTCATATTTTCAAAATACGTTTTCATGGCTGGTACTTCTCGTAAGTTGTTCCACTCCATAATATCTTTCGCAAACGCTGCTTCCTCATCTCCAGTGGCCTGTATGTAAAGCAATGTTACATACTTGTTTGCAGCATCTGTGCGGGTGTAATCATACTCGATTTTTATATCACCGGAAAAAGCTTCCTTTGTCCACAACACCGCATGATGGGCATCGTCTCCTGCTTCGGGACCTGCTTCAAAGTGCATTCCATAAGGAGTGTTTTCTATAGTTGCACGTTTACCGTCCAGTATCCAGTTTGTCGTCCAGTCGTCAGTGCAATTATCTTCAAAAGCCACATTCCATTCATCCGAAATCAAATCTTCGCTGTTTTGTGCATGGCAGGGACTATAAAAGAGTACAAAGAGCATCCCAATACCCAGTACCCATTTCATTGCATAGACAGTAGACTTCATTTACTTTTCTTTTACGGTTAGCGTATACTCCCCCGATTGCAGAACAAACACATTCCGCTTAACAGCCACTCCATTAAGTTGTAATTTTTTGTGGGAATACGCAGTAAGTTGAATTTCAGCGGAAGTATTTTCAGGCACAGAAAACGACCAAACAACTGTGTTCTTCTTGCGCTTCCACGAACTTCTTATAACCCCATAAGGCGATTTGTGCGACACCTCGACCCAAGTTAATTCGGGTAAAAAAGAGGGTTTCAAGAAAAAGTGTTTAAACCCGGGGTGTTTTTCATCGGGGCGTATCCCTCCTAAACTTTCGTGAAAAGAAGCTGCAAAACCACTGTGCATGGGGTGGTTAAATGAGTTTCTTAAATAACGTCTTCCTTTTTTCCAATGGTAAGGCACTTCGGGCCATGTGGTGAGGTCGTGTTCTTCGGTCAAAAAGCCCAAACTCGGATAGTCCGTGATGCTCCACAAGTGCTTTGTTACCTCTAGACAACCGTAATCATTGAGTACCGTGTATAGTGGACGATGCCCAAAAATTCCAGTAGTGTAATGCCCGTTTTCCTTTTCCATAATAAGTGAAGCCAAATTATCCGCCACGGCTTGCTCTTTTTCCTCAGGAACAATTTTTGAAAATAAGGCAAATACATTTCCGGTTTGTGAACCGTAGCTATTTTGGGAAACATCAAAAAAGGTATCATTAAAGACCTTTTTTACAAAAGCGGCGCGTTTTGCATAGATTTCAGCTGCATCATCTTTATCCAACACATTAGCCATTTTTTGCATGGCAATCAAAGATTGGTAATACAAGGCTGTTGAGGTTAATGACACAGGGGTATTGATCTTAGGATTTCCCCCTGGGGGACACCAGTCGCCATAACCGTCTGTGAGAATGCCATCTGGTTTTGTTTCATACAAAAAAGCCATCCAATCTTGCATCATAGACCAGGCATTTTGGATAATGGTTTTGTCTCCATAGTACACATAGGCATACCAAGGCACCATAACCGTTGCCGCACCCCAGTCGGGGCGTGCTTGATTACACAGCCTTTTTCCAACCGATATATTGGCAGGAGCACGCATGTCGTATGGAAATTCATTTTTGTTGTGAACCACTTTTGCTACCCCCAGCATTGTTTGCATATCTGCTGAGGTTTTGTCCCACATACGCTTCATGTCAAAATTGAAAGATGCCGCCTCTGCCACAACATAGATATCCCCCATCCATGCACAACGCTCGCGATGCGGACAGTCTGTCAAAATCCCTTGAATATTGTCCTCAATTGTCCACATGGACACCTCATAAAAGGTATTGATTAACGCATCCGAACATGCAAAAGTTCCTGTTTTTTCCACATCGGTACGTACCAACCAGCCGGCAAAATCGTCAATAGTTGGTTTTTGACTCAAGCCCTCTATTTGAACATAACGAAACCCGTGATAGGTAAACGTGGGCTCCCACGTTTCTACACCATCTCCTTTACAAATGTAAATGTCGGTTTGGGTGTTGCCTGTAACATGTATCCCTGTTGAAGCAGGGTCAATATTTTTTTTGTCAGGCATAAGGTGTTCTGCAAAACGCATTTTTATTGCAGTTCCGCTTCGCTCATTAACTTGAATCTGCAACCAACCCGTCATGTTTTGCCCCATGTCTAAAATCCAACCGTTATCAGAGGGAAGTATAGCCACAGGCATTACCTTTCGTATTTTTCGTATCGGTTCCAATGCTTGTTCTATAAGATTATGCGTAGGTGCAGCCACAACCTCAACAGTATCCCACAATTTATCATCTAAGGAAGGATGGCTCCAATTCTCAATGGCTTTTCGCGCATCATAGGTTTCACCGTGATAAATGTTGTCAAACACAATGGGACCCGAAGTGGCTTTCCAACTGTCATCAGTTGTTAGCTGTTGTGTTGAGCCATCTTGATAAACGATATCCAAGACGAGAATCGCACGTGGATTACCATAACTTAAGCGAGGAGTAAAGGCCATGTTTTGTCCAAAAAATCCATTGCCCAACTTAAGTCCTAGAGCATTTAACCCTACGTTTAGATTTTCAGCTACATCGTGCTTCACATAAAAAGCCCGTTTGTCGTAAGAAGTTTGTGCAGGATCCAAAACCCTATCTCCAACTTTTTTACCGTTGATATGCAGCTCATACAAACCGAGTCCGCACACAGTTACCGAAGCCGATTTTAGCTGTTTGTCAATGGTAAAGGCTCTTCTCAAAAGGGGAGACAAGTGCGTTTTTCGGCTTACAGCTTTTAAATCTGCAGCCGTTGGCTTCCAAGATTCAATATCAAAAGGTGGACTGTTTCGTACAATTTCCCGTGTTGCCCATTTGGCATCTCGATTGTCTTTGGAATATCCAATCCAGACCGCATTTCCCCAGAGCGCATCGTTCTCCTGTGCTACCGACTGTGCCTCTACCAGACAAGCTAAAAGGATAAAAAAATAAAAACTAAACTTGTTCAATTTAGCATGCTTTTATATTCAGGATTCAATGCTGTTGGTATGGGAGCATTTGTTTCTTCCCACCAGTTCTCTAAAAGTTTTAGAAGCGTTTCTTTCTTCGCGATTTCTTTATCTGCTAGATTATTCCGCTCTCCGATATCTTCAGACAAATTGTATAATTCTACACCATTATCTTCAAAATAATAGTGTAATTTCCAATTCCCTTTTCGGATTACCGAACCCGGGCGTGTCCGAAACAATGGATCCCTTGTTTCGTTGTCTTTGACGTTATAAGCTTGTAAATAGATTGGAAAATGCCAAAACAACGCGCGGTCTAAATCCGTTGTTTTTTGTTCCAAAACAGCATTTAGGTTATTTCCGTCAAGAGACAATGTATTTGCATCAATACCTGCATAATGCAAAACGGTAGGGAAAATATCCAGGTTTGTTATGGGAACATCACTTTTGGAATTGGGTTTTATTTTGTCATTCAACACAAAGAAAAATGGTTCTCTAATACCCCCTTCATAATAGCTTCCTTTTCCTGCCCTGAGTGGTCTTTGTCTGGTAACGCCATATAGCCCGCCATTGTCAGAAGTGAATACAATAAGTGTATTTTCAAAAAGACCTTTTTCTTTTAGTTTTTTGATTAACAACCCTATATTTCTATCCAAGTTATCTACCATGGAAGCATAGTCGGGATTTCCTTGCCCCATCCACGGGGTTTTGTTCTTGTATTTTGGCACAATACTATCTACGGGCATAATGGGAACATGTACCGCATAGGGAGCATAATTTAAGTAAAAAGGTTGTTTGACTGTATCCACAAACTGAATCGCTTTCTCCATAATCACATCCGTAAGGTAGTTATCACTTCCCCCTTTTATCTTCACATTTTTATAGGGTGGATAATAACTTTTAGGAAGTCCATTATGCCCTCCGCCAATATTTACATCAAAGCCATATTCCAGGGGATTATCGCTGAGATGCCACTTGCCAGCTAGACAGGTAGCATATCCATTTTGCTGTAAAACCGTTGAAAGAGTAGGATGTTCCTTAGAAAGTGTAGTAGTGTTTTTTGTAGGGATCAACTTGCGATTTTCGGATTTTCCACGAGCTGATGATGATACCGTATACACGCCGTGCCTAGGTGTCCATTTTCCTGTCATCAAACACGC
This sequence comes from uncultured Flavobacteriaceae bacterium, assembly GCA_938092005.1. GTDB lineage: Bacteria > Bacteroidota > Bacteroidia > Flavobacteriales > Flavobacteriaceae > UBA7446. The sequence goes on from CALKOU010000014.1 coordinate 98,858, forward strand.
TCTGCTAGGAGCACAATTTGATGCCGAGGCATATCCGTTCGTAAACACCATGCCACGGGCCGAAAGCGCATCAATATTTGGGGTTTCATAATACATACTGCCCATAAAGCCCACATCTCGCCATCCAAGGTCATCCACATTGATAATGATAATATTGGGGACTTCGTCAGCTTTCGATTTGGTTCTACAAGAGCTACTTAATGCTACAAGTAAGATAAAAACGAATGTTAATCTCATATTTTTTTCCATTTTTAATTTGAAAGTTTTTTTGACACCTAGATCTTTTCTTTTTCATAACTAAAGCTAAATGTTGGTGAATACGCATGTGCATTTTCCATAAGGCTAACTATTTCTTTTACGACCTTAGGATTTTGATTGGCCACATTATATTGCTCACCTGGGTCAGAGGGTAAATGATACAATTCAATAGGTGCAGAAACATTATCACTCATATTTAAACGTACGCCTTTCCAATCTCCAAAACGCACAGCTTGCTTTCCGCCTTTTGCGTGAAACTCCCAGTACAAGTAGTTGTGCTTGGGCTGCTTTTTACCTAGCATCTCTGGCAAAAAAGAGATTCCGTCAATGTTGTTGGGTACATCAACGTTTGCAATTTCACAAGCTGTGGGCAAAAAATCCCAAAAAGCAGAAATGTGGTTGGATGTGCTTTTTCCTTTTATTTTATTGGGCCAGTATGCAATTAGTGGCACACGTATCCCTCCTTCATATAAATCGCGCTTATAGCCTCTAAACACAGCATTACTGTCAAAATAATCTGGATCTGCACCCCCTTCCTTGTGCGGTCCGTTATCTGATGTGAAAAGTATTAGGGTGTTTTCTGCAATTCCCAAATCTTCCAATTTTTTTCTAATCTCACCCACTTGTTTATCCAACAAATACACCATAGCAGCAAAAGCCGCATGAGATTCCTTTTGTGAACCATACGGCCCTTTTCTATACCGTGGACCATCATCAAGACCCGCATATTCTTTTTCAGGAAGGTATTTCCCACTGAATTTTTGAAGAAGACTATCGGGAACAAGAAGTTCAGCATGTGGAATTATGGAAGGATAGTACATAAAAAAAGGGCTGTCTTTATGTTTTTCAATAAACGCTAACGATTTTTCATGAATGACATCTGGAGCATAGATTTCAGTTTTTTTTCCTGCATTCCCCGTCAAAATTTTTTTGGTTTGATTTTCCCACAAGTGGTAAGGATAATAATTGTGTCCCAATCGCTGACAATTGTATCCGTAGAAAGTATCAAAACCTTGATTATTTGGATCTCCATCTGAGCCCGGAAAACCCAATCCCCATTTGCCAAAAGCACCGGTGGCATATCCTGCCGACTTTAAGATTTTGGCAACGGTTACAGCAGAGAAATCTAGAGGAAACTGACCCTCTGGTCTCATTTCCTTATTACCCCTAATAAATGTATGACCCGTATGCAACCCTGTCATGAGTGCAGATCGGGATGGCGCGCAAACCGTTGATCCTGAGTAATGCTGATTGAAAAACATCCCATCCGCTGCCAATTTATCGATGTTGGGGGTTTGAAAATTCTTTTGACCCGTAAAACTCAAATCACCATACCCGAGATCATCTGCTAGAATATAGATGATGTTTGGCTTTAAACTATTTTGAACTTCTATTACACTTGAAAATGTGTTACTGCCATAATTTACGGATTGTACCTTTAAAGTATTGATCTGCTCTTGAAGATTGGATATAATTTGATCAACTTGTTGTTGACTATAAGTACTACTTTGTGATGCAAGTAGATAGCTTTTTGTAACCACATCTTGGTCGTCTGTAGGGTCAGCAACATTTTTGATTTGATTATTTTCGGCGCTAACAGTACCATTAAGTAAAATATTTGAGTTATTAACAGGTTTTTCTGAACTTACAAATCTAACTGAGTAACCATCCGTCTTAAAATTATTTTGAAAATTTGATTTATAATCTTCAAAATTTATATAGGTACATACGCTATTATTTTGATTATGTTCATTTTTTGACCAGAAATACGTTTGTATCCCCCTTGAACCAAAATAATCAGTAGAACAACAACCGGCCCTTACACCAACAGGGATAGCATTAAATAGGGAAGAGTTATTAGATTCTTTATTCAAACCAGGAGAACCATCCACATCGGAACTATTCCATAGTTGGACTGATGCTAACGATTTTGCTAATTTATTTCCATCAGTAGAGTTGTCAAAATTAAATCCAGCCGAGGTCATATATTGATAAAATTCATTCCAATCATCGTTATTGGGAACTCTAAATCCAGTTGGCGCAAATTCCTTTCTTAAGCTCGCATCATTAAGAGATGCTTCATCAAATATTCCAGCAACTGCGTACCAATTGTATAGCTTTCCATAACTTTTGTCGTCTGTAAAATCATTTTCATAGTAACACCAAGCGCCAATTGTTAAATCTTTCCAAACAGTCTGGTCTTCTATATAGGGGATTGGAGTTCCATCTCGATATGTTTCAACTTCTGCGTTAACTACTGACCAGTATTGATCTCCATATTTAATCCATTCAAATGAATTTGAGTCCTGGTCTAATGAAGTTCCTGTATTTTGTGAGTATGAATTAGAAAAAAAAGTGTAAAACAGTAATCCAAAAAGGATGAGTAGATGATTTTTCATTTTCTAAAATTAAAAAAAAAAACGAAATGGGTTTGTTGCCGTTAACTAAGCTTTAAAGATTAAATCCTTAGAAAAGTTATTTAACAATTGAAGCGATTGCTTCGAAAACAAGTCAATTGGGACTACAGTCGAACCTTCAACCCTTTTTGAGTTGGAGGTTTTTTGTTTTCAAAAAGATTCTAAAATCTTGTTTAACAAACAGAGGTTCTGCTTCGAAAACAAGTCAATTGGGACTACTAAGAAACTCCTTGAGACATCAAGGAGTTTTTATTTTGGGGTCAAGTGATGCTTGCATCGTCTTGAGAACAAAAGAAAAAATCAGATGGCAAAGCAATCGGAGTTTCTTTGGGCTGTTCTAACTACTGGCCCATTCCGCAACAACGTGGAGGAATGAATCCAGCTCCCGCTACTAAACAAGACCAAATGACACAGTGCTTGGTCTTTTTTTTATGCATCGTATAGAAACTTGTTTGGGATGAAAACGTCGAAAAACATGGGTCTTGATTATTATTCAAACAGCCCCAATTCTTGTCCAGCAAACTAAGACACATTGCCCATTTATTTTACATAAAACTTAAATGTGGTAGCTGTTTCATATTGCTGACCTGGGTGCAATAAAACAGGTAAGAAGTTTTGCTGGTTTGGAGCATTGGGAAATTCTTGTGTCTCAAAGCAAAAACCGGATCTAGCCGCGTATGTATTGTCCTTATTATCAGGATGTGGAGCATTCAAAAAATTTCCTGTATAGAATTGAATACCTGGTGCATCCGAAAAGACTTCTAAAAATCGTCCCGTAGTTGGTTCATAAGCTGACGCTATAAAGGATGATTCTTGTTGTTTTCCGTTACGCACCCAACAATGATCATATCCATGACCATATGCCAGTTGCTGGTCGCTAGAATTTATCTCATTCCCAATGGACTTAGGGGTTCTAAAATCAAAGGGGGTTCCCGCCACACTTCTAAATTCGCCTGTTGGAATTTGCGTTGTATCCACTGGCAAAAAAGTATCTGCGTTAATAACTACATCATGATTCAATATGGAAGTGTTAAAATCTGCAGTTAAGTTAAAATAGGAATGCTGCGTAAGGTTAACAATTGTCTTTTTATCTGTTTCTGCGGCATAGGCAACACACAACTCATCATGGTTGTTTAACGTATACGTTACGCTTACCTCAAGGTTTCCTGGATATCCTTCTTCTATATCAGAACTTCGATAACGAAGCACAACAGAAGCAGTTGTTTCGTCAATCACTTCTTTTGCTTGCCAAACCACCTTATCAAATCCCTTTATGCCTCCGTGCAAATGGTTGGAGCCGTTATTTAGCGCCAAACGATAGGTTTCGCCGTCAATCGAAAAAGTTCCTTCAGCAATCCGATTTGCATAACGGCCTACAATGGCGCCAAGATATGGACTGTTAACTTCGTAAGCTGCAAGTGAATCATAACCCAATACAATATTTTTATAAACGTTATTTTTATCTTTCACCTTCCAGGAAGTGATGATGCCACCATAGTTGATGATACGCACTTCCATGCCCTTTTGGTTCTTCAATATAAATTGATCAACTGCTACGTTGTCGGATGTTTTGCCAAACGATCTTTTTTCTATGGTAACAAGCGGCATACGATTTCTATTTATAAATTTATGTTTGTGAATAATGTATATCTGTGCATGCGTTTAGGCGCTTTGCTGCTTGCTCAGCCGTAATATCACGTTGTGGGTTTGCAAACATTTCATAACCCACCATAAATTTTTTAACCTCCGCAGACCTAAGCAGTGGCGGGTAAAACGACATATGCATATGCCAAAAAGAGTTGTCTTTCCCGTTAGTTGGTGCCTGATGTATCCCTGCGGAATAAGGAAACGAGGTTTCAAACAAGTTGTCGTATTTGATGGTAAGTGCTTTTAATATGCTTGCATAATCGTTTGTTTCTTGCGCAGTTAAAGCCGTGATAGAGGCAACATGTCTTTTGGGAATAATCATGGTCTCGAAGGGCCAAACAGCCCAATAGGGCACTAAAGCCACAAAGGTTTCATTTTCTAGCACGATACGCTCTTTCGCTTCAAGTTCTTGTTTGAGGTAATCACCAAGTAAACTTTTACCCTTTTCATCCCAGTATTTTTCTTGTTGTAGGGCTTTCTTTTGAACTTCTTGAGGGATAGATCGCTGTGCCCATATCTGCCCATGTGGATGAGGGTTTGAACAACCCATTATGGCGCCTTTGTTTTCAAAGATCTGAACGTGATTGATGTTAGGGTTACCTCCAAGTTGCGTATACTCATCTTGCCAAAGTTTAATAACCGCTACAATAGCATCTTCATCCATAAGCGGAAGCGTCAGTCCGTGATTAGGGGAATAACAAACCACTTTGCAAATTCCCGATTCAGAAGAAGCTTCTAAAAGCCCATCGGACAAGTGTTCGGCTTCCGTTTCTAAAAGGGCAGCAAAATCATTGGAAAAACTGTAGACCCCGTTGTAGTTGGGATTTTTGACACCGCCAGCACGTTCATTCCCTGGACACAAATAGCATTTTGGATCATAGGTCACTTGAGCCGCTTGTTGCGGGATATCTTTTTTTCCTTGCCAAGGTCTTTTGGTGCGGTGCGGAGAAACCAATACCCACTCGCCCGTTAATATGTTTTTTCGTCTATGCGGTGTGTTATTTATATCCATGATCATGTTGACTTTATGATTTCTACACCATTTGAAGTTGCAACTAAAATAGGGGTTAGATCAATATCAAATTCTTTTTTGTACGCTTTGGTTGCCCGATCTATGAAAGTGTCTACAAAGTCTTCTTTTACCAAATTAATAGTGCACCCACCAAAACCTCCACCCATCATGCGGCTACCAACCACCTCAGGCATGTCTTTTGACAGCGCAACCAAAAAGTCCAATTCGTTACAACTAACTTCATACTTTGCGGACAATCCCTCATGGGCTTCATACATTAATTGCCCAAAATCTTTAATTTTCCCTTCTTGGATAAGTGCTGCTGCTTGCAAGGTTCTGCTGTTTTCCTGTGACACAAATATTGCCCGTTGATATACTTTTTCAGAAAGCTTGTCTTTGTATGATCGTACGATTTCGCCAGGAACCTCTGCTAAAAACGCATATTGAGGATACTCTTTTTGAATGACTCGCAGTGCTTCTTCACACGCTTCTCTACGCCTATTGTATGCGCTAGAAGCCAAGTTATGCGAAACATTAGTGTTGAGTAATAGTATTTTATAAGGCGTAAAATCTGCTTCTATCAATTTATAGGCTCGTGTTTCACAATTAAGAAGCAACAATTTATTTTGGTGTCCCATCGTAACGGCAAATTGATCCATAACCCCACATTTGGTACCCACAAAATGGTGTTCTGCCATGCGTGAGATTTCGATTAGTTCTTCATCTGAAATACCTAAATCAAATAACGCATTTAGTCCTTGAGCCACACCACATTCTAAAGCGGCTGAAGAACTGATACCAGCACCAATAGGAAGCTGACTTGAGATATGACAGTCAAATCCACCAAGTTGCCCAGGGCGTGCTCTTTGCACTCCATCAACCACGCCAAGTATGTAGTTTTCCCATTGCGTTTTACTTATTTGTAAGGGTTGTTGAATGTTAAACGCAAACGATCCTTTATCCTCCGATTTTACACAGCAAAGGTTGTCATCTTTTTTACGAAACAACATGGTCACTTTTCGATCAATGGCGGCAGGTAAAACATGGCCTCCATTATAGTCAATATGCTCTCCAATTAAATTAATACGACCTGGTGATTTAACAATAATATCAGCATCCTTATGCTTAAGTGTGTTCATGTGGGGAAATTTTACATTGCTAATAACGATAAAAATAAAAGATATGTTGTCATGTATGCTACCAGTAATTACCTATACAGCTCCCTAGTTAAACCATAACACAGGATACTACAAATCCATAACAGCTCTAAAGCCTGTATGAATACTTCCTGTATCTGGGGTGGTTTTCATACGCATAGCATTGCGGTATCCACTACAATAACTATCATGACATAAAAAACTTCCACCTCTTGTCACGCGTTTTTGCGCATAGGGTTCATTAGCATCATAACTCGATTGTGGTCCTTTTGGATTTTGAATTGTTTTTCCTGATACCGTTTTATAGTAGTCTTCGTGATACCAGTCTGCACACCATTCCCAAACATTTCCAGACATGTCGAATAATCCGTAATTATTAGGCGCATATGATTGTACGGGTGCACTGAGATAATACCCGTCACGGAGTTTGTTTTCATATGGAAAACCTCCTTCCCAAGTGTTGGCTTTAGGCTTACCTGCATTTAAATCCTCATTACCCCAAGAATAAATTGCATTTTGAAAACCGCCTCTACTAGCATATTCCCATTCCGCTTCTGTTGGCAAACGCTTACCTGCCCACTCACAATAGGCAACTGCATCATACCAGCTAACATGCACCACGGGGTGGTTTTCTTTATCTTTTATTGAGCTTCCTTCCCCTTCGGGCTGACGCCAATTTGCATTAGACTTCCACTTCCACCATTGGCTTGGATTCGAAAGCTGAACAGGGTGGTCAGTAGCCATAAAAACAAGAGACGCAGGCTGCAATTGATTTTCATCAGGCTTTGGTGTGCCAGGTGGCAATTCATGTTTGATCACCTCCCAATCAATGGCTTGCTCAGCAGTGGTAACATAACCCGTAGCTTCAACAAAGGCCGCAAATTGAGCGTTGGTTACTTCATGAATATCCATCCAAAAAGAATCCACTAAAACCTCATGCTTAGGATACTCGTCACGCCACGCTTGTTCATCATCAGCTCCCATATTAAACTTACCACCAGGGATCAAAACCATCTCTTTTGTAGGAGTACTGTCAAGCTGCTTTTGTGAAATTTTGTTTGACGCCGCAAATCTGCTGTAGGTTGGTGTACAACTATGACCAGCCGTTTGCTGTTGTTTTGGGGATTGCTGGCAACTCCATGTTAAAATCAAGACTAAAAAACATAGTAATCTCATAAGGCAAAGCTATTAACTTTTGAAGATTTTAGATTAAAAAAACAAACTCTTTTAAAAAAGGAACATAAATTTAGTGCGTGCTGAGCTTTTAACCTCCAGCACCCTTTATAATTTTTTTAACTTCAGATCGAACACCGTCGTCTAACTTAACGTAATAAACATTATTGCCAAGTGTGGACATATCAATAAAGTCAAAATTTGTATTCCCAAAATTCAGAACACCACGCTTTAGAAGCTGTCCACTAACATTAAAAATACGATATTCAGCATTTTTAATGTTGTAGGGTGTTATAACTTGAAGTTTATCTATAACTGGGTTAGGACTTGCAACCCATTTCGTTTTTGAAGAAACAGTATTTACACCTAAAGCATAGCAAGATGCATCCACAAAGTATGTTGATTTTATGAGGTCTTGGATTTTGGTGTTAACAAAACTTTTTTGATGGGTTTGATCAAAAAAAGCATGGTCTATTACAGCATCTTCAGCACCCAGAAAATCTTGCATAAGTGTTGCAAATACTTGTCGGTAGTCGTGCTGCACCGTTTTGATTTGCCAATTATTATCCGAACTGGCTTCCGTTAAATCAACATTTACACCAGAAATACCCCCATCAACAGGTTTTCCAAACACAAACATTGGCGCAATTTCGCCATGGTCTGTGCCTAAATTTCCATTCTGTTTGGCCTTGCGACCAAACTCAGAAAAAGTTAAACCGATAACATCATCGCCTATGGAATCTGAATTAATATCTTGAACAAATGCATCAATTGCAGTTGAAAGTTCTGTAAGCAAGTTAGTATGTTTTCCGTTGATATCATCAATGGCTTGGTTCTGCGCATTGTGCGTATCAAACCCACCAATAGTTACCATGTAAATTTTCGTTTCAATACCTCCACGCATTAAGCGTGCAACTGTTTTTAGTTGATTTGCCAAATCAGTATTAGGGTAACTTACAAGGTTTTCTGCTCCATTAGCGTTAAATGCTGTTTGGATGGACTCAGCATAAGTGTTGGCTGCTTTGTCAGTATCTATAATGTATTGTAGCTCTTTTCCATAGTGCGTGTTTGTAGGGATAGTACTAGGTGGCTGACCAGCCAAACCATTGAGTACTGAGTAAAAATTTTGTGAATCTTGCCCTTCAATGTTAAGTGCCAAACCATGTTCGTGCTCAGCATGGAAACCTAACCAAGTATTGCTTGAACCCATTTGAATAGCAACAGGGTAATTTGAAGGCAACAAATCAGCATAAGCATCCTCCATAAAACGCCCTAACCAACCACTTTCTTTTCCGTTATCCCAACTGTTGCCGTCGTTTCCTGTGGCCCAAAGGTCTTTAGCTGCAAAGTGACTTCTATTAGCAGTAGGATAGCCCACAGACTGCATAATACGCAACATCCCTGCATCATATAAGCCTTTAAAACCATAATTGTTTTCGCCTGAAAGTAACGCAGGATTAAAAATCAAATCTTGATTTGAGCCCGCTTTCGACACATCAACAGCCAAATTATTATAATTAGATACCGGAATATGAATATCTGGACGCAATGTTTCTTTATAATACCCGTAGTTGTCATACGGAATTATAGTGTTGAGCCCATCGTTGCCCCCTTTAAGTTCAATAAGAACAATTTTGCGATTTGAAATATCACAACCCATTGAAGTTTCTGCAAGCTTAAGCGCAGCTCCAACTTCATATGGAAGTAACCCTAGTGCAGAAGCTGTAGCTGATAATTTAATAAAATCTCTTCTTCTCATCCGTATTACATAATTTGAAATTCAGCTGCATTAATCATTCTCAAAAACAAATCGTCAAGTCTGTTTTTTACAAAAACAGCAGCATCTTCAGAGGTATCGTTTTGGTTTGCGTAAGCCACCCAGGCATCATACCAAATATAGCTTACCTCACCATCGTTTATCAATGATTTAGTGAAATACGAAATACGATTCGCATCAATGGCTTCGCAATACAATAAATCGGATAGCTCTTGAACAAGAGCTGCTGCATCACTCGGATCTGAGCAATTATTTTGAACAAAATCGATGCTGTTGAAGTACGACCAAATTCTAGTGTAACTTACACGACCACTTGCACTGTAATTTGCTCCTTTTATCTGATTATTACCATTGCCGTAATTATCGTTGTAGTCACTCCCAACAAAGGACTTAATCGTGTTGTATCGGGCAAGAATATTGTTGGAACCAAACCAGGCCCTGTCGTAAGTTGGCGCTTGATAATCAGCTGGATACCCCGCAACTGTAGATGGCGCAAAAATTTTCATGCCACTAAACGGAAAATAATTTTGGTGAGAAAACGACCACCAAAACAAGTAAAACCTATAATTTTCATTTTTGTATGCTTGTGAAGCACCTTGAGCAATTTGTGGGGTGTTTGGGTTTGGAATGCGAATGTCTAAAATCGAAATAAGTTCGTTAAAAAATTGAAGTGGACTCTTGATTATGCCTCCAATGTTTTCATTCGTGCTGTCGCTGTCGTCTAAATCAAAAAAATGCTTTGAAGTTAGTAGCGTAATTAGAACTTCTTTGATGTTGTAGTCGTTGTCAAGTAATTGTTGTGCAAGTGGAGTGATGACAGTATCTTCTATTGTTTGATCCCATTCACTTCTTACATACATGCGATACAGCTTCCTTACATAGTTTTTTGCAGTTTCTAAACGATTAAAAATCATATCCACAAAATCATCTAGTTCATCGTGTATAGATGTGGTCGTATTTCCACCTGAAATTGTTTTAGCATCAAATGCATGACTAAACGTTTTATTGCCAGTGTCGTGCTGATTTACGTTGATGTACCCCATTGGAATACCATTAGGATAGTGAGGCAGTTGGGCTGTGTCAGCATCATAGATGTTGCGATCACGTTTATTCTTAATTCCAGAGAACACTCTTGCCGCTTGAACTACATCGTGTTCGGTATAATTTGTGTAATCTCCTTCTGCAACTTGAGTGCCTTTGCCAATGGTAAACAGTTCTAAAAATTCTCTTGCATAATTCTCGTTTGGGCTGTTTTTATTATTCTGACCATTGTCCAAATAATAAAGCATGGAATTATCGAAAGAAATTTTTCGTGCTAAGTCTTTGATACTCTTGTCTGAAAAAAATCTTATTAAATTTAAATAATCAAAAAAGTGAGCAGCTCGACCAGCGCCGTCATCCTTTGAGACTGTAAAGGTTGTAAACAAAAACCAAGTAAGTTTATCAATAAGAGTGTTTTGCTTAAGCGTATTGTACCACCACCATCCAGTTACGATTCCACGTTTGGGACCTTGCCTGCAGGGATAAGTTGCATTTGTCCAAGCTGCTTTGTTAATCCAGTAACCATCTTGAATGCCCGGACAATTGTTGGCATTAGGGCCAATCGTCACAGGGTCGTTCGGCCAATCCCAAGCAAAGGATTTTGGGGCGTCTAAAACGGCCATTACTTCTTGCGGCGTTTTACCCGTCATTTCGTCCAACAATGTTTTAGAATATTGAAAACAAGAACGGCGCAAAAGGTGTTTTGCAAGCCTTTGATTAAGGACTCCCGTATATTGATCTAATGGATCCAAAATGTTGATGCTGTTATTATTATAATGCTGCAGCAATTTAGCCGTTTTTTATGATGATAAATCAAAATATTTATCATTAAGTTCACAATATACAATTATTTGTGTTGCTTTTCAAATTCTAATTTACTGATTGGCTGGTTGTTACTCTCTGGATATGGTTTTAAAACAGCTTAGTTGAGCACCCATCGCAATCCAACAAAAAAGCGCACCCCTTGGTTTGAAGCATACACATATGAAGGGTCAAAAGTAAGCGCATAAGGATTAGATGCTGTTGGCAGTACATTTCCTGAATCATCAAAATCCACTTGCTCATCAAAAGGGTCAAAAGCACGGGCAATGCTATTTTTAGCAGGTGTGAAATTCAATATGTTTTTAACACCAACAAACGACTCCAATGTATTGTTCCATTTTTTTGTGAGTTGTACGTTCACAATACTAAACGTGGGAGAAAAAGGCGGTCTTGGATCTAAAGCTCCTAAGGTTGGCAACTTAAGAGGACCTGTTGTTACACCTGTCAAATCAAAAGTGAGGTTGTGTAAAGACCATTTCTTTTCTATTTTCCAAACGCCTTGAAAACGTTCCGTGAGGTAAGGTCTGGTTTTCGAGCCCGATTCTTCAGTGAAACTATCCATATACGTAGCGCCAAGGTTAATTCTAACACCATTCTGATGTAACAAATTTACATTCAAAGAAGCACCCGTTGAAACAAAGGTTCCATTTAGGTTTCCGTAAATGATTTTATTTGAATCTGTGTCGTAATCCGGAATAATTTTATTTGAGAAAACGGTATAAAACAAACTAAAATCAATATCAAAAATTGTCCCTTTTTTAAAGTAGTATTTTTTGACGTAGTTCAAGTTTACATTCCAAGATTGCTCAGGTTTCAACTCGTCAACAAAAACCACGTCTCGTGCGCCAGTTAAAGCAGCATGATCCTCGGTAAATACCTGAGCCACACGATATCCCGTACCAGCACTTAAACGCAAAATAGAACTTTTGTCTTGATTATTGATTTTATAATTAAGCCTTGGCGTTAAGATACCCCCATGAATGGAATTATGATCGTAACGAACTCCTAAAAGCAAGGTGTTTGTTGCATTAAATTTTGTTTCATTTTGAATAAAAATACCTGGCAAATGTGCTATTGCAGCTTCGTTTTTCCCAACTGTTTCGTCAAATGTTGCTGTGGTATCATCATCATAATACGTGTAACGGTATGCCGCACCTAACAACAAATCATTGTTTGCTAGGCTTTTATTCCAAACCATTTGTCCAAAACCGATGGTTTGTTTGGCGTTAAAAAGGGTTGTGCCGTACACCGAATTTTGATCATGGTTGTTAAAGCTAAATTGTAATGATAAATCACTATTGAATTGATAGCTTCCAAAAACCTCAACCCTAGAAGTTAGAATACTCTCTCCATAAATCTCGTCTCCACCCCTGTATTTTGGCTGCCATTGCATTTGCCCTCCCCATCTGTCTTCGTAAACAAAACGCGTGGCTAACGATAGCTTGTTACCAAATGTAAACTTGTTGAAAATAGAGATGCGATCTTGAAGCGTTAAATCCGTAAAGCCATCGCTATTGTTATCAATAGGATTTGAATAATTGTAATAATTGACTCCTAGCAGTCCCGAAGAATCATTAAACAAGTTGTACTTATAACCCAAATCTGTATTTACTTCTCCCCAACCTGATAGAAAACTGTTTAATGAAAACTTAGGCGTGTTTTCGGGCAACTTGGTAATCAAGTTAATAATACCACCTATTGCCTCTGAGCCATAAAGTGTGGATGCTGGACCCTTAACGATCTCAACCCGCTCAATCAATGCCTGTGGTATTCCAGAAAGCCCATAAACGGTAGATAACCCACTAACAATAGGCAGGCCGTCGATTAACACCATAGTATAGCTCCCCTCTTGACCATTAATGTGAATATCCCCTGTATTACACACATTGCAATTCAATTGTGGGCGTATTCCATTTACGTTTTCAAGCGCTTCAAAAACAGAAGCTGTAGGATTTGCTTTGAAAAAAGCTTTCCCGTAGACCTCAACAGGTACTGGACTATCCAGTTTTGAAACTGGCTTTAGTGTACCTGATATCACAACCTCATCTAACAAATCATTCGATTCTAACTCAATAACGCCCAAGTCAGCAGTGGCATATGTAACCGTTATTGTTTTTGTCTTATACCCCGTGTAAGAAATGACAAGTTCAGGTTGCTTTTGTTCGGTATATATTGAAAATGTTCCTTTGCTGTTTGTGGTTACACCAGTGTTTGAATTTATAAAATAAACCGCTGCTGCTTCTAGGGGCTCACCATTTGAAAAAACACTACCGTTTATACGATAATTTTGTGCGTTTGCTGAGTTAACAACAAATAGAATAAAAAAAAAACGGAGTTGCAATGCTTAAATTTTCGGCACAAAAATACTGATCACACTCAATATAATGGAGGTTTATTATAAATAAAACGTAAAAAATCAGAAGTTAAAGTCTGAGCTTAAGTCCCAGTTGAGCTGTAGCAGTATTGGCATTTGCGGGATTCATGACAGCAGTCATGTTATTTAATGCTAAGGATATCTGCAACGCCCCAATGTTTAAATTACCTCCTAAACCAACGTAGCTATTATTACCGTCAAAAACGACATTCCCTGAAAGACTCAATGTGTTTAACACGAGCATGTTCAAAGAAGTTGCTAGCAACTGTTGATTGAAATAGTTAAAACGCTGCAATGTATAAACTAATCCAGCATTAATATTTGTACCAAGTGCGTATTGTGCACCTAAGTATACTTGATATGGGAGTGATTGCGTGTATGCTGTTTTGGCCTCATTAAACTTAAATGAATTTTTAAATTCCTCTGTCAATTCGTCAATAACATCTTCTGGTTTTTGATAGTCATCGAGGGTTTCATCATAGGAGTTGCTTAAATCTGCAGGTGCATAACGATATGTGGCATTTTGCACGATGCGTTGGGCATCCTGTTTCCACCGAATGCTTCCAAGGTCTGTAACACTAGCACTTAAAACGAATTTATCGGTTGGTTTGAAAACAACCCCAAAATCAGCGGCAATACCTGGGTTTTCGTTCCCAAAAAGCATCTCAGTTGCACTTAAATCTTGATTGTTAAAGTTCGCTCCATTAATAATTTGATAGGCATCATAGCTAAAAGTAACAGGGCCTGATACCAAAAATTCAGCGTTAGAAGTAACGTCTATATAATTTTCAAAATCTACCCCCTGCATACTAAGGTCGAATCTATTGGTGGTAAGGTTATAGTTCCCTTGTAGGTATTTTAGATTAATGCCTGCCCAAAGGCGTTTTCCAATCTTTCTGCCATAGCTTAAACTAAACTCGCGCATCGCAGTGGCGTTAAGCCCCAAACTACCCTGCATAAGACGTGAATAGCTTAAGGCATTACCTTGCGTAAACAGCGTAATGAAATCATCGTCAAAATGCATATTACTCATTGTTCTTAAACGCATAGCAATGCTTATGTGATGTGGTTTTTCAAATGCATTTTCTTCCTTTGGGTTTCCAGTTTTAAAAGAAACTCTAAACACGGTTAAATCCGTTGAAGTGGCTATATGATTTGTTGCTCCGATGGCATTTCTAAACTTTGGAATATCAAGCACTAAGGAATCGGCATAAACTCCAGTACCTTTATGAATAATATCACTGTATTTAACATTACTGTGAAAACCCATTTCAACATTCATAAGGGCAATTTCAAACTTATCATTAGCATACATTGCTGGATTGAATCGTGTTTTTGAAGACTCTTTAAACTGATGGTATGAGGTTAAATTTACTTGCCCTCGAATGGGCTCTGATAAAAACAAGATTGAACAAGTCAACAAAAAAACACAATACTTACTAGAAAACAAATTAGTCATCGATTTGTACTTTTAATTTGGCTGCTGCACTAAGCTTAATCTTAGCCTTGCTCGAAATTTTAACTCCTCTATCTTGATTATCGGCTGAGTTTACTTGTATTTCAAACGCCAACCCGTTACCCCTTTTGAGTGAATGTATTTCATCGTTGGAAAAGGCTAATTCACTTGTAAATGTTGCTGGATTGGTTACCTCTCCATTTGCATCAACAGCAGCTGCATTCATTTCAAAAGCGTCAAAAATTGCTAAAATTTCGTTCGAAAGGGTGTCTATAAGCGTTGTCTTTATCGCCGTATGTAATGGAATGTCGGAAGTAAAATGCATTCGTAGACTAGCCGCTAAAATTCGATCTAAATCATCTTCGCCTTTTAAGGGTGGCTCAAAACGAACTGTATCGCGAATTGCAAGGTCGTTTATGCTAAAATGAACTGGAGTTTCAACTTCTGCATCTACCCAAATTTTAGAATCTTTATGCAAAAAATTGGGCGTTGATGGAGCGCCAGCTGGGTTTAGTGTAAACATTAAGTCAGTAGACACATAATCATCTGGTAAAAATGAAAGAAGACCTGCAATATCACTATTAGAACTATCGTATGTAATGCGTGTAAAAGCAGTGTCTTGCAACTGAACAGGAGCAGAAATAATGGGTTGAAAATTGGGTGTTTGAAAATTAAATGACGAACCGTCTTTTCGAACTGCATTCGCCTCAACGGTATATTTTGCAGGTACACCTAGCGTACTGTTAATTAACAAATCCACCTTAGGCTCAAACCACTTGATTTTATCTATATAATCAGAGACATCCTCGGTAATCTCAACAGTGTCATTAAAACTTACTGATTTCATCCCAAAATCTCCGAAAACCGCGGCAAGTTCTAGAGCTGAAAAACCACCGCTTAGTTCTATTGATTTATTTGTTTCAATGACAGCTCCCGCCTGAAGATTTAAATTCAAATCGTATTGTAGTTTAAACAGGCTTTCTGTTCCACTTTGTGAGAATTGAATTTCTACAGCATCCATATCCCAATCAAAATTTTGTGCATTAGGAGACGCTGACATGTTATATGTTCTCTCAAAAGAATTTCCAGCTACTTGAATATCAGGGCTTTTGACGGAAAGTTCTGATGATGCGTTAAAGTTATGTTTGACTTCAAGATTAAATGTGGCCGTTTCTAAATTAAGTTGTGAAAGCAACTCACCGTCTGGAGCATCAAAACCTACGTCTTGATCAAATGAAAAGGCCAACGTAATAGGGGAAACAATTGCAATTTTTGATAAGACTGCATCGCGGTGTGCAACATCAATAAAAAGTTCTTGCGTTGAATAGTCAATCGTTACAGGTGATGTAGTTCCCACAGAAGCAATATCAGTTACAATGGAAATATTGTTGGGTAAGGACACATTGGTAAGGTCAATAACTACTTCCGCTGATTCGTCAACAGCCAATTGCTTTGGGCTTGAATTAACCAATGTATTGCCAGTACCATCTTCCAAACGAACTGTAATTGTTATGGGTATTGGAAAGCGATTTTGAAAACCACACACCAATACTCCTGATTGAAGCGTTGCTTCTCCGTAGGCGCTCGGCATAAAACGTGTAGTGCCTATTGCAATGGTCTCAACAGGAATTGCGGGAATACTACTTAGTGATGCACCATCAGTAGCTGTACTGATTTGACTAAAAGATAACGCTCCAGAAAATATAGAAGCATCATCTAACGTAATGGGTTCTAAGTTGTATGTGGTGCTAAATTCGGTTGCAAATTCATTTATATCAAATACATCAGAAAGTTCAATGGCTCCAATATCATCTATATACTCTTTTAAATAAATGGTTCCATATGCATCGCGCTCATCGTCTATTTCCAAATTTAGACTATCAAGAAAAGATTTAATTCCCAGCTCCATTTGAGCAATTGGGAACTGAACTTCAGGCATCAAACCCGTTTGAGAACTCAATTTTTCAAGTTCAAACGTATCTGTATTGCAGCCAAAGATCAACACAAAAATGAATAGTAAAAAAATGTTTTTTTTCAAAAAAGAATATTTATTCAAATATAAACAGATGAAATATAATTTATTGTCAATAATGATAAATTCCTGCTTTTTGTTGTTAAATTGATAATATTCATTTATTTAAATATTAAATGATATTTTTGTGATGGTTGAAGCTAATCTCAACAATACATCTATGTTCAAATTCATAACATCTACTTTATTGATGTCTCTGGCATTAATTCCTAGCTTTTTGTTTGGATATAATAACGTTACAACTCCTGAAGCTTCTACAACAAATCCGCCCACTATAACCCTAAACCAAACGAATCCCTACATCTTGGAAGTAGGCACACCATACAACGAGCCTGGAGCAGTGGTTTCCGATCCAGACGAGGTTCTTGACGCAAGTGCGCTTGTTATTCAAGGCTCGCCAAACGTTAATGTAGTTGGTGTTTACTATGTGCTATATACCGCGCAAGATTCAGATGGAAACGTAACAAATGAAGAACGAGAAGTCCGTATCGTAGACAATACCAAGCCTGAAATCGTATTACAAGGCAGTTCAAGCGTAGTTGTTGAAGCTGGAATTGATTATATTGATCAAGGAGCTCTTGTTGCTGACAATTACGATCCATTAACGAGTAGTGACATTGTTACCAATAGCAACGTAAACACAAATGCACTAGGACTGTACACCATTACCTATAATGTGTCTGATAGCTCTGGTAATGCAGCCGATCAAGTCACACGTTCGGTTACGGTACAAGATACAACTAATCCTACCATTACACTTTTAGGTGACCCAATTGTAACTCAAGAAGTTTCCTCATTATACGTTGACCAAGGTGCTAATGCTCTTGATAGTTTTGAAGGTAACTTAACTGCTAGCATCACTACTGTAAACCCTGTGGACGACGGCATTCCTGGAACATATACCATTACATACAATGTGTCCGACTCCTCTAGTAATGCTGCCAATGAAGTTACACGAACCGTTAATATTGTGGACACGACTGCACCACAAATAACATTAAACGGAAACCCAACAGTTACCATACAAGTTGGAGAACCATATACTGATCAAGGCGCAACTGCACTTGATAATTATGACGGAGATATTACTTCAAATATTAGTGCTGTTAACCCTGTTGACCCAGCTAGCAAAGGCACGTATAACGTTGCTTATAATGTAAGTGATGCCGCTGGAAACCCAGCAGTTACCGTAAACAGAACTGTAAATGTCATTGATACCACAGCACCTGTTATCACATTAATTGGAGACCCTTCTATTACCATTGAAGCCGGAACCCCATATGTTGATCAAGGCGCTACCGCTAATGACAATCTTGACGGAGATATTACCGCTAGCATCACCACTGTCAACCCTGTGGATGATGGCATTCCTGGAACGTATACCATTACATATAATGTAACGGACACATCGGGTAATGCTGCTACTCAAGTCTCTAGAACTGTGGTTGTGGAAGACACGACTGACCCAAGCATTACATTGCTTGACAACAACACGCCCATGATTATTCCTTTTGGCGAGGTGTATACTGAGCCAGGATATCAAACAACTGATAATAGTGACACTGCAGTAACTGTCACACAAAGTAACAATCTCAACACAAACGCTACTGGTGCGTACGCCGTTAACTACATCGCTACAGATGCAACAGGAAACTCAATAACGGTTTCCCGAACTGTGTATGTGGGACCTGAGGCAAATGCCGGAGCAGATGAGATTATTTGTAATGGGGAAGAACTTTCTATAGGCTTCAACGGAGCAAATCCATCATATGATTATGACTGGACTTCTACACCCACACAGCGAACGGATGGAAATCCTAATTTTGTAAGTCTTAACCCAGCATACGCTCCCACTGTATCACCAGACCAAACAACATTATTTACACTTACGGTAACAACAACCATTAATGGTGTAGATTTGGTAGAAACTGATGATGTGCTAATTACTGTGGTTGAAAACCCAGTCGCAGCTGTTATTGGAAATACAGAAATATGTAAGGGCGAAAGTATTTCGATTGGTGCTCCTTCAGTAGCGGGAAGTACATACCAGTGGACTTCCAATCCTCCAGGGTTTTCTTCCACCCTAGCCAACCCAACAGTAACTCCTACAGAAAACACCATTTATTTCCTTACCGAAACAAAATCGGCTTCATCAAATTGTACTGCCACAAACGCTGTAGAAATTACGGTTGCACCGCTAGCAGAAGTTTCTGCTGGTGCTAATGACAGTATTTGCGAAAGTGAAATTGCAAGTGGTTATCGCTTAGATCTAGCATCTTCAAATATGCTTACAGACATCACATTTAGTTGGAGTAGTCTTTCTGGAGATGGGAATTTTGATACTACCAGCAGTGAGTTGAACCCTATTTATTATCCTGGAGCAGCAGATGTTCAAAACGGAAGTGTTACTCTACAGTTAACGGGAACACCAACAGGCGCATGTGCGTTATCTCCAGATATTTCTCAAATAACACTAACGATAGTTCCTGTTTTAACAGCAGATGCAGGCTTGAGCCCCGTTGAAATTTGCGAAAATAGCACCTACCAGCTCAATGGAGTAGCTGAAAATTACGCCTCTATTTCGTGGAGCTCGACTGGAACCGCTGGTACCCTAACAAATGGAAATACGCTTAACCCTATCTACAATCCGTCTGCTGCTGATGTTGCAAATGAGAGTGTTATATTAACAATGACTGCAACGCCCATTGATCCTTGTTCCAATGTAATCACAAACACGGTTGAAATTCAATTGACGCCATCTCCTGAAGCATTCGCTGGAGCAAACAAAACCATTTGTGAAGGTGAAAATGTAGATTTGAGTGATGCCACCTGGGCAAATGGCGCAACATTCTCTTGGACTTCAAGTAATGCAGGCAGTTTTATCTATAATGGAACGAATCCTGGTGAAGTTGAATACGTTCCAAACATAACAGATATTCAGGCGGGCGGAACAGTATTGACACTGTCGGTTACTGGAGAAGATTCTTGTGGATCAGAAACGGTAACTTCGCAAGTACCCATAACAATTCATCGTGTCCCTACTGTGTTTGCAGGTCCCGAAAATCAACTATTATGTGAGGGAGCAAATACAATTAATGGAGCGCTTGTAGATTATGAAGAAAGCTTACAATGGTCATCTTTAGGGGATGGGACGCTAACAAATCGTAGTTCGCTATCGCCAATTTACACTCCTGGACCAAATGACTTAATAAATGGATCCGTTACCTTAACACTAACAGCAAATGCCTTTAATGGGTGTTCTGCGCCTGTTCCTGAAAGTATTGTTTTTCAAGTAAATGCGGCGCCCGAAGCAAATGCTGGACCAAATGATAAAGTATGTGCAAATAGCCCTTATTTACTCAGTGGCGCAACAGCAACAAACTACAGTGCTATTAGCTGGTCTACAAGTGGAACAGGAGGCTTTGACAGTACCAGCGGCGTCACGCCCTTATACACACCAAGCCCAGGAGATATTGCCGCAGGATTTGTTGAGCTAACCATGACTGTAACCCAAGACGGTTGTGCTACTATATCGGATCGTATGGAACTAACCATCGTTCCAGAGGCAGTTGCTAATGCAGGTGTTGATATTAATATATGTCAAGGGGAAAGTGCTGCAATAGTGTCTGCTACTGCTAGCAATTTTAGCAGTCTTAGTTGGGAAGTTGTGTCTGGAAGTGGATCGTTACAAAACCCAACAACAACAAACCCTACCTACATACCTAACAATACCGAGACAGGAAATGTTGTATTAAGACTTACAGCAAATCCTTTAACAGATGATACTGTAAATTGTGGCGGTACTGCTGTAGATACCATGACCATCAACGTTACAGCCGCGCCAACTGCAAGCGCGGGACCCAATCAAACAATATGTGAAGGAGCGGATTTTTCTTTTGTTGGCACAGGTGCCTTTGCGACCAACTATAACCAAATTGTTTGGACAACTAGTGGCGACGGTTTTTTTACCAATGGCAACAGTATCGAACCAACCTATACCCCTGGACCTGCTGACCTAACAAGCGGGCAAGTGCGCTTACAAATCGAAGCGTTGCCAAATGCGCCATGTGTTATTTCTGAATTTAGTGAAATGGTACTTACCATCACACAAATTCCTGAGGTTGATGCTGGTCCTATTGTTATTGATTATTGTGAAGATGACACTGTTGTTACATTAACGGATGCTACTGCAGAATATCAGGATTCTATTTCATGGAATACATCTGGATCAGGAAGTTTCTCGCCGTCTGCAAGTGATCTCAATCCCCAATACATCCCTTCTGCAGAAGATATAGCAAGTGGAGCTGTGGTATTAACATTAACTGGTACGCAAAACCCTACCAATTGTGGTGCGTCAAGCTCAGATACAATTACAATAAACTTTATTGCATTGCCGCAAGCTACTGCAGGTGCTGATGCAACAATTTGTGATAACAATACATACACAATTAATGATGCTAGTGCTGATCATTTTGCTTCGGTAACCTGGACTTCTTCTGGAACAGGAAATTTTATCAATAATTCAATTACAAACGCGACCTATGTACCAAGTCCTGCTGATATTGCACTGGGCGCACCCATCGAACTCACTCTTTCTGCTGTTGGTATTGGGCCCTGTGAAGAGGTAAGTTCTGACAGTATGCTATTAACATTAGCACCAAGTCCAGAAATGGAAATTGGCGAAGACAGGTTGCTGTGTGAAGATACGAGCTTGGTGATTGACCTTACCCAGGATGTAGATGTTTCAAATGTTGATATCAACACGTATCAATGGACAAGTACTGGGACAGGAAC
>CALKOU010000015.1 GCA_938092005.1 uncultured Flavobacteriaceae bacterium
GCAAAGCGCCTAGGGAATGAAGGTTGCACCGTTATCTTAAACGGTATTGAAGAAACGCAAGGAGCAGCACGTGTTGCTGAACTAACTTCCGAAGGGATTACTGCCGAGTATTATGGCTTTGACGTCACTGACGAAAACGAAGTAAACAAAAACATCAACGCCATTGGTAATAAGTACGGGAAAATAGATGTTCTCGTAAACAATGCTGGTGGTCTGGGCGGGAGATCGCGCTTTGAAGAAATGACAACAGAATTTTATAGATCTGTTATGGCGCTAAACTTAGATTCAACCTTTTTTGTTTCAAGAGCAGCAATACCATTTCTAAAGAAGGGAAAAAACGCTACTATAATAAATTATACTTCTAACGCTGGTTGGAATGCAGGTGGCCCCGGTGCTGGAATTTACGGCACATCAAAGGCTGCTGTTCACGCCATTACACGTGCTTTAGCAAAAGATTTAGCTGAATACGGAATTCGCGTCAATGCTGTTTCACCAGGAACTATTGATACGCCATTCCACGCACAGATCAAGTCTACTAAACCTGAAGTTTTTGCTTCTTGGAAAAACAATATCATGCTAGGACGTCTTGGCCAACCAGAAGAAGTAGCTGCTGTTGTGTCTTTCCTTGCGAGTGATGACGCTTCATTTATGACGGCAGAAACGGTTCAAATAGGTGGTGGACAAGCCTTAGGGATCTAATTATTTTTTATTTTGTTTTTTGCGTATTTAGATCACTAGTATTTGATTAAATTTGCAATCGATTGTTAATGTTTTACTAAACCAAAATTATATCATGAAAAAAGTAGTCACCTTCGGTGAAATTATGTTGCGCTTAGCGCCTCCAGGATTTTTACGATTCTCTCAAACAAATTCATTTGATGTCATCTATGGAGGCGGCGAATCTAACGTTGCTGTTTCTTTGGCCAATTATGGCGTACCTGTACGTTTTGTTTCGCGCGTACCTGGTAATGATATTGGTGAGTGTGCGCTTATGGAAATGCGTAAACGCGGTGTAGATACGGAGTTTATGCTACGCGGAGGTGATCGTTTAGGAATTTATTTTCTAGAAACAGGAGCCGTTTCAAGAGGTTCTAAAGTAGTATATGATCGTGCGCATTCAGCTATGTCTGAAATCCAGCCAGGTATGGTAGACTGGGACAAGGCTTTTGAAGGAGTTGAATGGTTCCATTGGACTGGTATTACGCCTGCTATTTCACAATCAGCAGCTGATGCTTGCCTTGAAGCGGTGAAGGTTGCTAGTGAAAAAGGAATTACCATTTCAACCGATTTAAATTACAGAGCTAAGTTGTGGAAATATTGTGACGATGCACATCGTGAAGCGATTATGACCGAACTCACTTCATACTGTGATATTGTTCTAGGTAATGAAGAGGACGCTGAAATGCACTTTGGTATCAAACCTGAAGGACTAACAGTTCAAACCCAAGGACATGATGTAAAAGCAGAGGCTTTCCTTTCTGTTTGTAAGCAAATGATGGAGAAGTTTCCTAAAGCAAAAAAGGTAATTACCACGCTTCGTGGCTCTATATCAGCTTCACACAATACCTGGGCGGGTGTGTTGTATGATGGGAAAACCATGTTTGAGACAACACAATATCAAATCACAGATATCGTTGACCGCGTTGGTGGAGGTGATTCGTTTATGGGAGGTCTTATTTACGGCTTACTAAAGTATCCTGATAATGATCAACATGCACTGGATTTTGCAGTTGCGGCCTCTTGCTTGAAACACACAATTAAAGGAGATGCAAATCTTGTAACAGTAGCAGAAGTAGAAAAACTAATGGGCGGTGACGCCTCTGGACGAGTAGCTAGATAATACAAATAATGGCACAGTTTACACGAATTGAAGTAGCACAAACAATGAAAGAAAGCGGTATGGTACCGCTTTTCTTTCATCAGGATATTGAAGTAGCAAAAAAAGTACTTAAGGCATGTTATGACGGTGGCGCAAGACTTATGGAATTTACCAGCCGCGGTGATTTTGCCTTAGAGGTATTTGCCGCACTGACCAAGTACGCCATCAAAGAACTCCCCGGTATGATTATGGGTGTGGGTTCGATTACTGATGCAGCAGCGGCATCGGCCTATATGTTACATGGGGCCAACTTTATTGTTACCCCAGTGCTAAGAGAAGACATTGCAATTGTTTGTAACCGAAGAAAGGTGCTTTGGTCACCTGGGTGTGGTTCACTAACCGAAATTGCGAAAGCAGAAGAAATGGGATGTGAAATTGTTAAGTTATTCCCAGGGAGTACTTACGGACCAGGCTTTGTAAAAGGCATTTTGGCTCCACAACCGTGGACCAATATCATGCCTACAGGGGGCGTTTCACCAACAGAAGAAAACCTTAAGGGTTGGTTTGATGCTGGGGTTACTTGTGTTGGTATGGGCTCTAAGCTGATGGCAAAAAAAGCTGATGGCTCTTTTGACTATGATAAAATAGCTCTACAAACTAAAGAAGCATTAGCCATTATTGCTAGCATACGTTAGATTTCGTTTAATTTTTTAAACTTCGGTTTATGACCGCTAAACATACACTCGGTGAATTTATCATCGACAATCAAAATCAGTTTGAGTATTCCACGGGTGAGCTATCTCGACTACTTAACGCAATTCGCTTAGCTGCAAAAACGGTAAATCACGAAGTTAATAAAGCGGGTCTTGTCGATATTATTGGTGCAACCAACCAAACCAATCATTCCGACGAACAACAGCAAAAATTAGATGTTTTAGCGAATCAAGCATTTAAGAATGCACTAATAAATCGCGATATTGTTTGTGGATTTGCTTCAGAAGAAGAGGATAGCTTTGTTAGTATTTCGTCTAATAATAAGACAGCTCAAAATAATTATGTGGTTTTAGTAGACCCATTAGACGGCTCTTCAAACATTGACACCAATGTTTCTGTGGGAACTATTTTTTCAATATTTAGAAGGGTAACTTCACAAGATCAACCTGTGGAGGAGAAAGATTTCTTGCAAAAAGGAATTTATCAAGTTGCTGCTGGATATGTCCTGTATGGAACTTCAACTATGTTGGTTTATACAACAGGTCATGGAGTAAATGGCTTTACACTTAATCCAGCATTGGGTACATTTTATTTGTCTCATCCTAACATGAAATTTCCCAAGGAAGGACATATATACTCGATTAATGAAGGAAACTATGTTCATTTCCCAACAGGTGTCAAAAAATACATCAAATACTGCCAAGAGGACAATGACAACAGGCCTTACACGTCTCGCTATATAGGCTCATTGGTTTCTGATTTTCATCGAAACTTGATTAATGGTGGCATTTATTTATATCCACCAACGTCAAAACATCCAAAAGGAAAATTACGGTTGCTTTATGAATGCAATCCTATGGCATTTCTTGCAGAACAGGCAGGAGGTGAGGCTTCAGATGGACAGCAGCGAGTTATGGAAGTAGATCCATACGAACTTCACCAGCGCATTCCTTTTTATTGCGGCAACAAAGAAATGGTTCGTAAAGTAGATTCTTTTATAAATGAAAATTGATCTAACAGACATACTCTGTTTAATCTTACTTCAAAATGCACAACAGGTTAATCTAGTATAGCACTAGATTAATTAAAGCTTGGTTTTATCCGGTAAATCCCTTCATACTCAACCGCAATGTGGATAAACCCATAAGGGCCTATAATAACATCACGAACGCGCCCAATGTCTTCAGCGATTTTTTCCCGCGCCACTATTTTATTGTTACGAATCACAAGCCGTTCCAAATACGTTTTCTTAAGTGAGCCTACCAATAGATCCCCTTCCCAATCTGGGTATTTTTTTCCGGTAATAAATGTCATTCCCGAAGCTGCAATAGAGGGTACCCAATAGTAAAAGGGTTGCTCCATGCCTGGCAGTGATCGGTTTTTTGTTATGGAAGTACCACTGTAGTTTTTCCCGTAAGTAATCTTAGGCCAACCGTAGTTTTTACCCGCTTTTATGACATTGATTTCATCTCCACCACGTGGTCCATGTTCGTGCTCCCAAACTGCGCCTGTTTCAGGATGAAGGGTTAGTCCTTGCGGGTTTCGATGCCCATAAGAATAAATGGCTTCTTTTGCTCCTGTTACTCCTACAAATGGATTGTCTGCTGGAATGGTTCCATCATCGTTTAATCTATAAATTTTACCGTTATCACGGGTTATGTCTTGTGGGTTTTGATCCCGTTCCCCTCTATCACCAACCGAAAAGTATAAATAGCCATCGTTATCAAACACAATCCGCGAACCAAAGTGATTTCCTTTATTGGTGTCTGGTGTTGCTTTGTAGAGTAATTGAACATCTTGAAGGGCATTCCCCATAAGTGTAGCTGTGTACAGTCCAGTGTTGCCACCCGAGGCATCAGCGTTTGGGGTAGCCATCGTAAAGTAAATCCGATTGTTTTGATCAAATTTTGGATGTAGCGCTAGTCCCATTAACCCTCCTTGACCGCGAAGATATGGCTTGGGAAGACCACTAATTTTATATTTCTTTCCGTATTGAAAACGAATCAATTTCCCTTCCTTTTCAGTATAGAGTAAGCTTCCGTTTGGCAAAAAAACCATTCCCCAAGGCACCTCAACATCTGGTACAACAAGCTCTGTTGTGTATGTAATTTGCGTTGGAGTTTTTAGTTCAGGTGTGTTTTTTACTTGTGCGTATGAATACTGCGCCAAAACAACGAATAGTAACCAATATCTTTTCATAGTGTTTAGGAATTTTCCTTTGTAAATATAATTAAAACGAAACAAGACATTTTAAAAACAACAAGCGCGTTGCAGCAGGCTCAAAATAACGCCTTCCAAATGCATTAATTCGTATGTTGTCAAAATACAATGTGTTGGCAATATTGGTGATACCCAATGTCCAGGTTGTCATTCCCCAAGAACGCTGCACATACATATCACTTGTCCAAAAGCGAGGTACTTCCACTGTGTTGTCGCTATTGGCATATCGGCTTCCAACATACCTTAGTTGTGCGTTTAAAACGGTTCTTCCAATGTGTTGTTTTAATGAGCTGCTAAATTGTTTGCGCGGAACGTTCGGTAAATCTTTTTTGGCAACTGTCTTGTAGTCGCCATAATGAAAACTAACGGCTATGTTTCCCGTTGACGAAAACGACCAATTGCTTTCAAATTCGATTCCTTTGCGATTGACCCGACCTGTATTTGCATAAAAGGTTTGTCCAGGAAACTGTGCCGTTTCATACGGGATAATTTCATTTTTAGTTTCCGTATAAAATAGAGTAAGCTGACTGTTGAATGTTGCTATATTGTGTCGTAAGCCTAATTCTATACTGCTTGATTGTTGTGGTTTTAAGGAAGGATTAAATCCTGTTTCACCAGACGGATTTGCTGAAAGTTCGTTTAGAGCGGGTGTTTCATAGCCTGTGCTGTATTGTAAATAACCATCCCAATATGCCGTTAATTGTCGGTGTATGGCTAAGGAAGGTGAAACAACTGCTATAGTATTGTTTCCAGAACTATCCCCGTAAAAATCATCAATCGAAATACGATACCAATCGGAGCGGAGTGTCCCCCTTATGCGCCAGTGATTTAGTTGTGTTTCTAAAACGCCATATCCACCTATGGTTTGAAAACGCTCATCTTGATTCAGCGTTTGCGCACCTGTTATCCCTTCAAGATTTTTGTACCGTTTTCGGCTGTCAAACTGTGCAGCCATATCCCATCCATATTGCCACAACCAGTTGTTTTTGCGTCCATTATGATGCATTCCTGCTCCTGCATAATCTCTTGACAAATCTATTTGACCACTATTTTCAAAAGGCAACATAGCGTCTAGTTGTCGGTGTGTATAAAACACATAAGAAGACCAAGATTTACGTTTCCACCGTGCTGAAAACATATGATGTTGTACTTTTTCACCTGCCTGATATAAAACATTTGCACTACGTGCCTGCTTACGGTTCTGTTCTGTTTGTTCTCGTGTTATCCCGCCTGGATCTTGCGCAAAAGGGCTATTAAAATAAAAATAGTTTAGCTCGAGGCTGTTATGGTTTTTGAGCAAGAATTTCTTTGTTAACGAAAGGGCACTATTTTCATAGGCACTCCACGCACGATATCCTGCTTGTTTTTTGTGCTCAAGCGTAATGCGAAATTGGTTTTTTTCTTTTGCCTTACTTAAATGTGCAACAATGGATTGTGTATTAAAATCACCAAGTGTAGCTGTTATGTTTTTTTGGTTCGTAATAGGCGAACTTTTTAGAAAAAGGACACCTCCAGATGCATTTCCGTAAAGACCACCCGAAAGTCCGCGAAGCACTTGAACATTGCTTATTTGAGATAAGGGGACATGATCAAGTTGTGTTTGCCCGTCTGCCGTTGTAATAGGAATGCCATCCAGCAAAACCTTAATCCCACGAATCCCAAAAGCGGCTCGTGTCCCAAATCCCCGAATTGAAATTCGAGTATCTTGGGTATAATTTTGTTGACTGCTAACAAATAGCCCGGGAACAGCAGTTAAAGAGGTGCCAATTTCTTGTTGCAGTAAAAGACCCAATGTGTCCGAAACTATCGAAGTGCTCATAGGACTTACATTACTTGGTAAGCGTTGTGCATTTAGGATCACTTCATCTAATTGTTGTACTTGACTTTTTACAACGAAGCTTGTCAATACCACTAAGAGATATAGCTTTCTCATTTACAGGTATAAATCAACTAATCCAGGAGGCGTTTCAACCAAAATCATTTTTGTATCTCGATTAACCTGTATGATAATGTCATCAACAATAGGGATCAAAACCGTTTTATCTCCGGCAGAAACTTCAAACGTGGCTTGAGCAGTATGCTCATTGACCTTTGTTATGGTACCAATTACACCTAGATTCTTATCGGATACGGTAAATCCAATAACTTCATGATAATAAAAGGCGTTACCAGTGAGCTTTGGAAGTTTGGTAAGCGGTAAATACGCTTTTGATTTGACAATACGATCAGCGTCTTCCTCGCTATTCACGTCTTCAAGTCGTAGTCTTAACAGACCAGGCTTGTGCATGACGCACTTTTCTAGGAAATATGGAATGAGTCCGTTGTGATGTTCTAGAAATAAACTGTCGAGAGATTGATATAACGCTGGCTCATCGGTATCAAGCTTTAGGAGTACTTCCCCTTTAAAACTGTATTTACCAACTACTGTTCCAAGAAAAAAACAGTCCTCGAAGCGCATGAGTTATTCAGCGTCCTCAGCTGGCTTTTCTTCAGCAGCAGGTGCTTCTTTGGCAGCAGGTGCTTCTTCGGCAACTGGAGTTTCTTCAGCAGCTTTTGCTTCTTCAGCTTCAGCGGCCTCAGCGGCTTCTGCTTCAGCGGCAGCTTTTGCTTCAGCGGCAGCTTCTGCTTCTTGTGCAGCTATGGCAGCTTCAGCGTCTGCTTTACGTTTGTCGCTAACTTCTTTTTCAGCAGCTATTAGTTTTGCTTTTTCATCCGCTTTTACTTTCGATGCCTTATCAAGAGCAGCGTTATTTCGCGCTTCTTTATCAGAAACCCAAGCGGCATATTTAGCTTCAACATCTTCTTCTTTCAGCGCTCCTTTGTGAACACCATTTACAAGGTGGTTCTTAAGCAAAGCCCCAGTTTCAGACAATAAGTTACGAGCCGTATCGGTTGGTTGCGCTCCGTTTTGAAGCCAAGTTACCGCGCGGTCTACTTTAATGTTGATGGTTGCTGGTTGGGTGTTAGGATTGTAAGTTCCAATTTTCTCGAGATAACGACCATCTCGTTTTGAACGTGCATCTGCTGCAACTACCCAATAAAAGGGTTTTCCTTTTTTACCGTGTCTTTGAAGGCGAATTTTTACTGACATATCAAATTAAATTTTGGGGGTTCGAAACCCTGGTTATTAATGCGAGGCAAAGCTACACTATTTTTTGATTTGACCAAACGTTAATAACTTCAGCTTTAAGAGCGTATATTTTACTGCCTAACTTCGCTAAATTAGAGGGCTAATCCGCAACTATGTTTTTAGTCTTTGATACCGAAACGACAGGCTTACCCAAACGATGGGATGCCCCTATTTCAGATCACGAAAACTGGCCTCGCTGTATTCAAATTGCATGGCAACTTCACGACGCCTCTGGCGCTTGTATGGATCACAAGGACTATATTATTTCTCCTGACGGCTTTGATATTCCTTTTGAATCAGAGCAAATCCACGGCATAAGCACTGCCTTAGCAGAAAAATTGGGAACACCGATTGATACGGTACTAGCAGATTTTATGCATGCCTTGTCACAAACCCAATATGTTGTTGGTCACAATGTCAACTTTGATGTTAACATCATTGGGGCAGAATTAGACCGTCTTGGGCTAGATACTACTGTTGCAGCACTTCCTGTGCTGGATACCTGTACAGAACATACCGCTACCCTTTGTCAACTTCCTGGTGGGCGAGGTGGAAAATTTAAATTACCTACACTATCCGAACTATACAAACATCTTTTTGATGATCGTTTTGATCAAGCGCACAATGCCACCGCAGATGTTGAGGCAACAGCACGAGCGTTCTTTGAACTATTGCGTGTAAACCAGTTTCCATTAACTTCTGTTTCTGATGGTGAAACCCTTCTTTCAAAAATAAGAGAGACCTATGCTAATCCCGTCCCATTAATCGGGTTATCGCATACTAATCTCAAAGACGCATCGGCTAAACTGACGAAGCCAGAACAAGGTTCAGTGGCTCCCCCTTCTTCAACAACGACAAAAACAACAAGCGACGTTCCTTTTGCGCATTTGCATACCCTTTCCCAGTTTTCGGTTTTACAATCTACCATAGGAGTAAAAGAATTGGCTGAAACCGCAGATGAATTGGGGATGCCAGCAGTTGCACTGACAGATTTGGGGAACTTAATGGGTGCCTTTCATTTTGTGAAATCTGTAAAACAGGTCAATGCAAAACGCGACGAAAATGACAACAGACCACCTTTAAAACCCATTGTTGGGATTACGCTTAATGTATGTGAAGATCACAAAGATCGAAGTCGCAGAGACAATGGCTACCAAATGGTTTTTTTGGCAAAAAACAAAGCGGGGTATCAGAACCTCTCAAAGCTTTCGTCCCTAGCCTACACACAAGGTTTTTATTATGTGCCTCGGGTGGACAAAAATCTGATTCAACAGTACAAAGACGAGCTGATTGTTCTTACGGGGAATACCTATGGCGAAGTACCATCTAAATTGCTTAACGTTGGTGAGAAGCAAGCCGAAGAAGCCTTGTTGTGGTGGAAAGCGCAATTTCAAGATGATCTTTATATTGAAATCATGCGGCATCAGCAAGAGGATGAAAACCGCATCAACCCCGTTCTGATTCAGTTTTCACAAAAGCATGACATCAAGTTGGTAGCTACCAATTCGGTGTTTTATATGCGTCAGGAAGAGGCTAACGCGCATGATATTTTGTTGTGCGTAAAAGATGGCGAAAAGCAAGCAACGCCTATAGGTCGTGGTCGTGGTTATCGATACGGACTTCCAAATCAAGAGTATTATTTTAAAACACCTGAACAAATGCAAGCGTTGTTTGCAGATGTGCCACAGGCTTTGGCGAGTATTGCGGAAATCGTAGCCAAAATAACCCCTTTTGATTTGGCTCGAGAAGTGTTGCTGCCAAAATTTGATATTCCAGATGCATTCCTTTCTAAAGAAGATGAGAGCGATAACGGAAAACGAGGGGAGAATGCTTTTTTACGCCATATTACATATGAGGGTGCTAAGGTTCGTTATGGAACACTTGATGATGCACTAACAGAACGCATTGATTTTGAACTTAGCGTTATAGAAAATACAGGATACCCAGGCTATTTTCTTATTGTACAAGATTTTATTACAGCGGCTCGGGAAATGGGCGTTTCGGTTGGCCCTGGCCGTGGATCTGCTGCGGGTTCTGTGGTGGCATATTGTCTTAAAATCACCAACATTGACCCTATTAAATACGACTTACTTTTTGAGCGGTTTCTGAACCCTGATCGAGTTAGTTTGCCTGATATTGACATTGATTTTGATGATGAAGGTCGTTCCAAAGTCATGGATTATGTTATTGAAAAATATGGCTCTAATCAAGTAGCGCAAATAATCACGTACGGTACCATGGCAGCTAAATCTTCCATTCGTGACACGGCACGTGTACTCGATCTTTCACTAGGGGATGCCGATAGAGTTGCCAAGCTTGTTCCCAACATGAAGTTGAAGAAAATTTTCAACCTCGAGGACAAAGCCCTAAAAGCAGATTTGCGTGCAGATGAATTTGCTCGCGTTACCCAATTAAAAGCAATTGCTGAAGGGAATGATTTAGAGGCGGAGACCTTAAAGCAAGCCCAAATACTGGAAGGTTCAATACGCAATACGGGCACACACGCCTGCGGGGTTATCATTACTCCCGATGATATCACCGAGTTCGTTCCTATTGCTACTGCAAAGGACTCAGACTTATATGTTACCCAATTTGACAATGCTGTTGTTGAGGATGCGGGTTTACTTAAAATGGACTTCCTAGGTCTAAAGACGCTTACGCTAATCAAGGACACGGTTAAAATTATCAAATACCGACACGATATTGATCTAAACCCTGATGAATTTCCGCTTGATGATACGCCAACATATGCCTTGTTTCAACGCGGCGAAACGGTTGGTATTTTTCAGTATGAAAGTGCTGGAATGCAAAAATACCTTCGTGATTTAAAACCGAATGTTTTTGAAGACCTCATTGCGATGAATGCGTTGTACCGACCAGGGCCTTTAGAATATATTCCCAGTTTTGTTCGTAGAAAAAATGGACAGGAAGACATCACGTATGACCTCCCTGTGATGGAGCAATACCTAAAGCAGACCTATGGAATAACGGTATACCAAGAGCAAGTAATGCAGCTTTCCCAAGCGTTGGCGGGCTTTAGTAAAGGTCAGGCAGATGTGTTGCGTAAGGCCATGGGAAAAAAGATTTTCGCATTACTAGAACAACTTAAGCCTCAGTTTTTAAATGGAGGAGAAGAACGTGGACATCCTAGAGAAGTTCTTGAAAAAATCTGGAAAGACTGGGAGGCGTTTGCTTCCTATGCGTTTAACAAGTCGCACTCCACTTGCTATGCTTGGATTGCTTATCAAACGGCTTACCTAAAGGCGAATTATCCAGCAGAATATATGGCTGCTGTACTGTCCAATAACATGAACGACATCAAACAAGTGAGCTTTTTTATGGAAGAATGCCGAAGAATGGGTATTTCGGTTCTTGGCCCTGATGTAAATGAATCATTTTATAAGTTTACGGTTAACGATCAAGGGGCAATTCGTTTTGGTATGGGAGCCATTAAAGGGGTGGGACGTGGTGCCGTGGAAACCATAGTGGCACACCGTCAAGAAAAGCCATATACCTCTATTTTTGATTTAACACAACGTATTGATCTTCGTTCAGCCAATAAAAAATCGTTTGAGAGTTTAATTCTTGCTGGTGGACTTGATTCGCTTTCTGATGCACATCGTGCCCAATATTTTCATCATAATGGCGATGGCGTAACCTTTGTAGAAAAAGCCTTAAAATACGGAGCAATACACCAAGAAAACGAACAATCTTCTCAAGTGAGCTTGTTTGGTGGCGATGCTGCAATTAGTATTCCAACACCCGAACTTCCAGCGTGCGAGCAATGGGCTGCACTCAAAGAGCTAAAACAAGAAAAAGAAGTTGTTGGTATTTATTTATCAGCCCACCCACTTGACGATTTTGCTCCTGCCATGAAACATTTTTGCAACGCCAAACTCGGGGTATTCAATGACTTGGATGCGTTGGTTAACAAAGAATTGAGTTTTGGTGGAATGGTTGGTGAGGTAGATCATCGTGTGTCTAAAAATGGAAAAGGATGGGCGCTTTTTGTTTTGGAAGATTTTGAAGAATCCTATCAATTTAGAATTTTCGGTGAGGAGTATCTTAAGTTTCGTCATTTTTTGGTGGAGGATAACTTTATTCATGTTCGGGCTTCTGTTCGAGAGGGTTGGCTGAATCGAGAAACGGGCAAAAGGGGTGAGCCCAGGTTGCAATTTAATGCCTTTCAGTTGCTTCAAGACACCTTAACTACAAATACGAAAAAGATTACGCTTCGCTTAGATGTTGCACAAATGGACGATGAATTGGCACTTTTTCTAGAAGCGTTGTTCAGTTCAAACAAAGGCGATCACAAAGTGGACATGACCTTTTATGAGATCGAAGATCAAATAAAACTGCATACATCAAGTCGAAAATTAAAGGTTAATGTCGGGGAGGCACTCTTAAGTGCCTTGGACGAATATCCAATTTCATATAAACTAAACTAACTATTGAAATTCTATATGTTTCAATAACGACTCTTGATGCTTAAGCATGTCTTTTTGACAAAAAAACAATGTACATTTGGACTTTAAAAATAAACCGTTATGGCACTAGAAATTACAGACGCAACTTTTGAAGAAGTTGTTTTAAAATCATCTCAACCTGTTTTAGTCGACTTTTGGGCAGAATGGTGCGGTCCTTGCCGTATGGTTGGTCCCATCATTGATGAGCTTAGTCAAGATTATGACGGCAAAGCTGTTGTTGGAAAAGTTGATGTAGATAACAATCAAGAATTTGCAGCCAAATACGGCGTGCGAAACATCCCAACGGTGTTGTTGTTTAAGAGCGGAGAGCTTGTTGATCGTAAGGTTGGTGTTTCCCCAAAGGCTGTTTATGCTGCTGCAATAGACGAACAGTTATAGGTAAAAGTTTTTTTGCCTTTGTGTATCCGAAAAGACGATGTATATTTGCAGGCGTCTAACAAAAAGGTCTGGTAGTTCAGCTGGTTAGAATACATGCCTGTCACGCATGGGGTCGCGGGTTCGAGTCCCGTCCAGACCGCAAAGCAGCAATGCTTTCATTATCAACCGCGTTGTGTTGCTTGCAAACACGTGTTTGCAAGAGGTTCGTAGGAGAACCCATGAGAAGCTTTCCTGAATAGGAGGGCTTTTTTGTTTTATATGTACGCAGTAACTTTAACCCCACAATATTCATAGTATGACCTACCTAAAGAGTATTTTATCTCTACGCTGCCCAAAGTGCAGAGCCGGAAAAATGTTTCAGCACAAACCTTTCAGTTTCAAAGGATTGTCATCAATAAATAAAACTTGTCCACACTGCAAAATATCTTACCAACTTGAGCCATCTTTCTTTTACGGGTCTATGTACGTGTCTTATGCTTTAGGTGTTGGGCTTGCGGTAGCTGTTTATGTGATATTGCTTCTTTTGGGATTAGGAAGCAACCTATTAATGTCTTTTTTTATAATAGCGGCCACAATAGTGGTGATGGCACCCTATGTTTACCAGCTTTCTAAAGTGATTTGGGCAGGATTTTTTATAAAATACGACCCTCAGAAATCTAAAAACACTACCCTATAGCTTGCTGTTCGTATTCAAATAATCGAAGGTGAAAGAAGGATGCGGCTGCCAGTATGTGGTCAAAGATATCCGCTGAAATGGCTTCGTGGGTTTTCCAAACTTTATCGGTTGTAAACGCGTATACTTCAAGTGGTATTCCGTGTGGTGTAGGTGGCAATTGACGGCACATAACCGTTAGTTTTTGATTAATGCTAGGGTGTTGCGTTAAGTAGGTTTGGATGTAAGCTCTAAACAACCCTAGATTTGTGAGGTTCCTACCATTTAACGGAATAGTAGTGTTGGCTTTTTCAGACGCATTGTAGGCTTCAATCTCATTTCTTTTAGCTTGAATAAAGGGTTTGAAACGATCGAGTTGTTCAATAGGTTCCAATTCATGTACGTTTAAAAAACGTACAGAAGATGCCCGAATATAGAGCGGGCGTTTGATGCGGCGTCCGTCCGATTCGCTCATGCCGCGCCAGTTTTTTATAGAACTCGATAGAAGCTTATAGGTTGGAACTGTCGTAATGGTGTTGTCAAAATTGCGAACTTTAATGGTAGATAGGTTTATTTCAATAACATCACCATCGGCACCATAGGATTCCATTGTAATCCAATCTCCAATCCGTACCAAATCATTTGCACTGATTTGAATACTAGCAACAAAACCCAAAATAGTGTCTTTAAATACCAATAAAATAACAGCCGATAATGCCCCCAATCCAGTAAAGAAATAAACCAACTCTTTTCCTGAGAGAATCGAAAAGGCTAATAATATTCCAATGCCCCAAAGGAAAATCATTACAACTTGAATATAACTGTCAATGGGTTTGTCTCTAAATTGTTGTCGTTGTTGCAGTTCTTGTTTTAAGGTTCTTAATAGACTCCTTATAATGAGTATTGATATTAGAACGGCATATACATCAACAATCGCGGTAATCCATTCGCCGACCTTTTCATTTCCGTTACTCCAAATTGCAATTGTTGCATGTAGGAAGAAATATGGAATAAAACGCGCCACATTTTTTGGGAGCTTATGTGCTATAAGTGTATCATCAATAGTAGTTTTTGTTGCACTTGAAATTTTGTGAAATAGATTTACAAGTATAAAACGTGCAATAACACGTAATATCCACGAAACAAATAAGAGTACAATGGTCACAGCTGTGAAGTCAGCCCACCACGCCCAAGAAGTGGACCAGCCGTGGTTGATTAGAAAATCAAAAAGAATATGCATTTGGCTAAATTATGTATTAATTTGTACACAAATGGTATATTTATAAAGCCAAATAAAAAACCCGCACCTAAAAAGATGCGGGCGTCAAAACAATAACCAATAAAAATGTTACGACATTACAAACTAAATTATCACGAATCGTGCCAAAGTATCACAACGTATTTTTTTAATTTTATTTTAGGAGTATTTTTCCTCTTTTTTTGCTTAAAAACACAAGCACAAGACCCCCAAAACTTTACAATTAAGCTCGAGCAATTGTCATTTGTTGAAGCAGATCAAAAGGAACCAACTTTTCTAGATGCCTCACACGAAAGTAAAAAAATAGCCTTGTCTCCAAATTACAATTACATTCATGTTACGCTTCCCGACGACCCTGGTATTGCGTATTCCCATAAAGTAACGGGAGAAACGGGGCTTACGGATTGGCAGGAAACAGGATCAAATATTCATTTGGTTGGATTGAGTAGGGGTGAGCATAGGCTTTGTATACGCGGTGAACGCGATGGAGTTGTTTCTGAAAATTTATTACAATATGATATTTATGTAAAAGCCCCTTTTTACCTCAGTTGGTGGTTTATTTCCATAGTGTTAATATTAACTGTACTGCTGTTTTATGCTTTCTTGTCGCTTGAAAGCAAGCTATTAAAGGAACGCCGTGATCGAAACTTACAAGTTTCAAATCTAGAAGCAAAAGCCTATCGTGCGCAAATGAATCCACATTTTATTTTTAATGCACTCAACGGTATGCAAACCGCCATGGTTTTGGGCGGAGAAAAAGAGTTTAATGCCTACATTACTTCCTTTTCAAAGCTTATTCGAGATACTATTGAGATGAGTAGCGTTGATAAAATCACAGTTGAAGCAGAAATGAAGTACATCACAAACTATGTGAAGTTACAAGGCCACCGGTTGGAGCAAGAAATTGAACTCACCATCAATATTGACCCAAAAATTGATCAAAAAGTAGTCTATTTACCTTGTATGATGCTGCAACCTATTGTTGAAAATGCTATTGTACACGGGATCATTCCTAAAAACGAAAAAGGTGAAATTACGATTGATTTGCTGCATGAAGATGGAATGTTAAAAATAAGCGTTACAGATAATGGCATTGGCCGAGAAGCGGCAGCAAAACAGAAAGCAAAGTATGCAAAGCATAAGTCGTTTGCTACGCAAATTATGCGCGATAGGATTGATATTTTCAATTACTACAATGACAGAAAGCTTGCGTTTCGGATCGAAGATTTATACCACGATGACGGAACTGCTGCGGGAACACGAGATATCCTTTTCGTTCCTTTAGAACTTAAGACACGGCATTAATAAGACTGCTGTAGGCAAGGCAAGTAGTAAAGCCTTTTTTGGCAAAGTAAGCAGGCGTTGTCGTAGCACCACACGCTAGGACAAAGTCACCACCCCACGCGCCTAAACTTTTAATGGTACCGTTATAATCTCTAAAATAACGCTGCTGAACAGGTTTTTGGTCAAGTATACGCCCAACAAGCGCTTCGTGTTTGTGCATCAGTTCTTGAAATAAAGAAGCGTTTTGTGCGTTCAAAAAAGCAGCTGTTAATGCATTTATTTCATTGATTTTTGATGTTGTTAACTTGCTGTTGTCAAAGGCAGCAACCGCTTGCTGGCTATCTTGTTTTTGATTTAGATGAACAAAAAACAGTTGATCTTTAAATACTGGATCAAAATCGACAGTTTTGATTTTTGGTTGTAACGGATTGGTGCGTTCATATAAAAGTGCTCCCGTAGCTGTTGCGCAAGCAACATCATATCCACTACCTCCAAATACGTTTTGTTGTAGGAGATACGGATTTACTCCCGACCATTGGGATAGCAGGGATAGCAATGTGGAGGAGCTTCCTAGCCCCCAACTGCGATTGAATTCAAGTGTCGTAACAAATGATATACCACCAAGGTCTTTCCAACATGCTGGATTTTCTTTGCGGAGTTCAATAAAAAGCTGTTGCAAACGCTGACTTACTACATCATCACCGTCAAGTGGTGAAAACGTGTTTATGTCAAAGGTTTTAGTATACCATGTATTCCCTGATTCATCAATACTTTCCCAACTAAGGACACCCGAATTTGTTTTTGAAACTTTTAGCGATTGTCCGAGTTTGGTGGGTATAGCAAGTGCCTTTGCGCCACCCAAAACGGCGTATTCAGCAGTGATCAATATTTTTCCACTCGCGTAAAATTTCATGAAGCGCGTAGTTTTTCCAGTACTTCAACAACAGCGTGATGCGAAACAGTGTTATACTTAAAGTGTTCCACTACTGTTTGTTTTTCGTTCTCTGTAGCTCCCATTTGATTGAGGATATTGAGCAGGTGCATTTTCATATGCCCTTGTTGGATGCCTGTGGTTACCAAGCTTTTCACTGCAGCAAAGTTTTGTGCCAACCCTGCTACTGCAATAATGTGCATGAGTTCTTTTGCGTTTGGCGTTCCCATGAGTTCATGGCACCAACGCACGAGTGGGTGCAGTTTCGTTAATCCACCAACAGTTCCAACAGCTAATGGTATTGTGAGCGAAAAGTGAAATACATCGTCTTTTATTTCGGCTTTGGATAGGCTGCGGTATTGTCCACTCATTGCCGCAAAAGCATGAACACCAGCAGCTACGGCTCTAAAGTCGTTTCCACTTGCAATAACTACGGCGTCAATACCATTCATGATCCCTTTGTTGTGAGTAACTGCACGATAAGGTTCAGCATCAGCAATGCGAATGGCTTGCACAAACTTCTCAGCAAATAAGCGACTATCTTCTGGCGTTGCTAATAGTTCATCAACAGGGCAAGAAACAGAAGCCTTTACCAAGCAGTTTGGAACATAATTTGACAAGATGCTCATGACAATTTCAATGTCTTTTTCGATTTCCGAAAATTCGGCATATTGACCTGCTAACTCTCGTAGTGTTTTAGCCAATTGCTCTAGACACGAGTTGATAAAATTTGCCCCCATAGCATCTAGGGTTTCAAACCGTACATCAAGCTGGTAATAGCCAGATATCGCATCGCGCTTATCTACTAACGTTAGCGCTGTGATACCACCACCTCGAGAACGCATATTCTGCGTTATGGCTTCGGTTGAAGCTAGAAGGACATCCTTTTGTTTTTCAAAAAAACGCTGTAATTTAATGGGGTCACCATGATACATAAAATGTACGTGTCCTACTTTTTCTGTTCCGAGAGTTTGTGCTTTAAAGCCTCCTTTGGCACTCCAAAACTTAGCAGCATTGGAAGCAGCCGCTACAACCGAACTTTCTTCAATAGCCATGGGGATGGTTAGGGTAGTGCCATTGATGTTAAAATTAGGCGCTATGCCAAGCGGCATATAAAAATTGGTTAGGGCATTTTCAATAAACTCATCATGTAGGGTTTGCAGTGTTTTGTCACTGTGGTTGTATGTGTTTAGTACTTGCAGTGCCTCTTTGGGATTGTGGAACTGCTGGCTGATCCAAATCATTTTTTCGGCTTTGGTTTTTTTGGAAAACCCTGAAACCATATTGCCTTGCCCCTTGCTTTTTGTCATAAGGCAAAGATACAACTGTTGGGGGAAGAACAACTTTCTATAAAAATCCTATATTAGCTTATTAACAACCAACAATATGGAAGCACAATTTGGCGGTTCCGCCCTTAACCAACGTACTATTTTTGGTCATCCAGTAGGTCTTTTTATGTTATTCTTTACCGAGATGTGGGAGCGTTTTAGCTACTACGGCATGCGCGCGCTTTTGGTATTGTTTTTAACGGCACCTTTCTCCGAAGGGGGGTTCAATTGGACACGTAGTCATGCACTTGAATTAATGGCATTGTATACAGGGCTTGTGTATGTAACGCCTATTATAGGAGGTTATTTAGCCGACAAGGTAATGGGTTCACGGTTGGCTGTATTAGCAGGTGGGCTGCTTATGACACTAGGACATGGATCATTAGCCTTCGAAACCCCTGTTTCATTCTACATTGGTTTGTTGTTATTAATTTTAGGAAATGGTTTTTTTAAACCAAATATTTCTTCCATTGTTGGGGATATGTACAAGCAAAAAGAAGCGCTTAAAGATTCCGCCTACACCATTTTTTATATGGGAATCAACGCGGGGGCATTTCTAGGTATTTTGTTGTGTGGTTGGTATGGCGTAAATGAAGGTTGGAGCTATGGTTTTGGCTTGGCTGGTGTTTTTATGCTTTTTGGAACCCTACAGTTTTATTACGGTCAAAAGATATTAGGAGATTTAGCATCGAAACCTTCAAAAAAACCTGTTGTTGTTGATCAAGACACACCAAAAAAAGTACCCTTTACCCAATTGGATACGGTATTATTTGCCTTTGCATCTGTTGCAGGTGTCTTATTAATGGCGAATAATATTGCGGAGGTAGTATTTAGCACTTCGCTTATTTCAACAGAAATAAATCAGCTGTCTTTTTATGTGGCAGTACTAGGTTATTTAACACTTATTGTCAAGCGTTTATTACGATATGAGCGTATTGAGCGTGATCGTTTAATTGTCGTTTCTGTTTTAACATTTGCGTCCATATTTTTCTGGGTAGCCTTTGAGCAGGCCAGCGGCACCATGACCATTTTTGCTCGTGACTATACAAATAGAGTTTTGGAAGCAGGCTTTCAAGCAAATGCCTTTAGAATAGTCGATGGTCTGTTTTTGTTTGTTCCTTTGATACTGCTTTCGGGATTGCTCTATATGCTGGGAATGCGTGTGTTTAAGAGCACGCCCATTACAATAATTGCTACCGCAATAAGTTTTACCATTATCTGGTACGTTGCTATTTACAAAACCAAAATTGATATTTCATCAGAAGTTCTTGAAATACCCGCTTCGTGGTTTAGTTCTCTCAACTCTTTTTTTATTATCGTTTTTGCACCAATATTTTCACTTATTTGGGCAAAACTTAGCAAGGTTAATAAAAACCCCTCAGGGCCTATGAAATTTGCACTTGGACTGTTTGTTTTGGGATTAGGGTACGTAGCCCTTGCTTATGGCTCAACTGATATATTACCAGGAGCTAAAACAGCATCTGTTAGCATTCTCTGGTTGATACTAGCCTATCTATTTCATACCCTTGGAGAGCTTTGTCTATCGCCTGTTGGCCTCTCATACATCAGTAAGCTTTCACCCAAAAGACTCGTTGGTTTTATGTTTGGTATTTGGTTTTTTGCTTCTGCTATTGGAAACTTTATGAGTCATAAGCTAGGTAGTTATATTGATGAAATTTCGTCCGAAACATCAATGAGTTCTTTTTTCATGATTTTTTTCATTGCACCCACAGTTATGGCACTACTTTTGGTCATTCTAAATAAACCCTTAAAACGCATGATGCATGGCATGGAATAAACTAATTACCCTGATTTTTCTACTTTATGTTGGCTCGCTGTCAGCGCAAGTCAATTGGTACACGCTAGAAGAAGCTTTTGAAGCGCAAAAAAAAGCGCCACGTCCCATCATGATTGACGCTTACACGGTCTGGTGTGGCCCCTGTAAGCTACTCGATAAAAATACCTTTGGAAATAAAGACGTTTCCGATTACTTAAACACTCATTTTTACCCTGTTAAATTTAACGCCGAGGGCAACGAAGTTGTTACGTTTCAAGGAGAAACGTATGACAACCCTGGCTACGATCCCAAGCGAGCAAAGAGCCGCAATAGTGCGCATACCCTAACGCGCTACTTGGGCGTTTCGGGTTACCCAACGCTGGTGTTTTTTGATAAAAGCGGAAACTATATTACTCCAGCAGTTGGATATATAACGCCTACCCAAATTGAAATCTACCTTAAAATGATACATCAACAAGATTACCTAGATTTTAAGTCTTCTGAAGATTTTACAGCATATATCAAAGCTTTCGAGCATCAGTTTAAAGGGTAACCCCCTTCAGAAGCTGTAGCGTGAAACGTGATGTTTTTTGCCGCACACGTTTTTTGCCATCTTGAAACAAAAGAAGGATAATTGCTACCATCGGCAATGACGACGATGGGTTGTAGGCTGTCAATCAAATCGATTAGATGCACTTTGGGACTTTGTCGCAACATAATGACCTTGTGAGCTCCAATGTTTGTGTAAACGCCAATGCTATCTATTACGAGTAAATCATCATAGGTGTTTTGTAGGGGTTTATAACAAATGGTATCCAGTCGGTTCATGAGCTGATAGCGTTGTGCTAACGCTACAACTTTAGTTGTTTTGTTGCCATAATAAGCAATGCCTGCGTCACCTTGTGTTGTTAGCACCAAAGAGTTTTTGTAAACATGTGCTATAAATGCTTTAGACGGATGTTTCCACGTCCAATATAACTGTCCGTGAAAAAAAATTGAAGTAACACCCAACAGCATTGCTTTTTTTTGAGTAGGAACTTCCATAAAAAGAAATAATACAAGGACAACCACTCCCAACAGAATGGCATCTGTTGTGCGAAAAGGAATACTATGGATAAAAAATTGTTCCCATTGCGCGATCCATGCTACCATATTTTGGTAGTACTCAATGATGTGGTTCGGGACGGTATAGGCATAATGCTTCAATGTGAAAAAGCTAAACCCAAGGCATCCTATTCCAAGCACGATAATCAATCCTAACAACGGAACCAACACCAAATTGCTTACCCAAAATAGAAGTGGGAATTGATGAAAGTAATACAGACTCAGCGGTAAAATGGCAAGTTGTGCAATACAACCAACTCCAAGTAAATCAGCGGTATAACGAATGAACCTGCGCTGTTTTGCATACAACCGTTGCCAATGCGGCATCATCCATACGATTCCGAAAACAGCGGCGTAACTCAACTGAAAGCCAACATCAAAGATGAGTCGTGGCACAACAAAAAGCAGTACCACAAAACTTACCCACACACTTTGAACTCCTGCATTTTTTCGCCCTAGCATAAGTCCCAATTGTAGAAAAGAAAACATGGTAACGGCACGGGTTACCGAGGCAGACCCCCCTGTGATAAGCACAAAACACCACAGAAACAGCAACGGGACTACAGCAGTGATTGTCGTACCATATTTGAATCGTTTGAAGGGCCGAACGGCAAAACGCAATAGTATAAGTACGATGCCAATATGCAGCCCCGAAATTGCCAATAGGTGCATGGCTCCAGCACGCTGATACTGCTCCTTTCGCTCTTCTGATAATTCTGCTTTATGACCTAGAACCAATGCCATGATAAGTGCTTTGTTGTTCTGGTGTAATGGCGTTTTATGAAGTTGACTGATAAGGCGTAGCTGCACCTTGTGCGCCCAGCGCTTCATACTTTGTTTTGGTGGTAGTACTACAGTGTTGTTTTCTAATAGTTCAATTTTCCTGACGATTCCTTTTCGCAACAAATAACGCTTAAAGTCAAAGTCGAATGGGTTTTTGGGTGGCTCAATTGGAGTAAGCGTGGCGAATGCTCTAATGCGATCGCCTACGGTTAGCGGTTGTGTATGTTGGGTTTGTACTAGTGTACGTTCTTTAGTATGGAGTTGCCCTATGTATTGATATCCATAGGCACTTGTGTTGAGTGGCTTTATGATGGTAATGTCGTGTGGTCCTTCTTGGGATGAGGTAATTTCTTTTAACGGTGCATGGCGTATCATGCCTAAAAACAAAAAACAGCAAAACACGCTTCCCAAAAAGAGATAATGCCATTTTTTGACATGACTTATCCCCAACAATAATAGAATTACTGCAGCATAGAAATAGTTAATTTCTGGTTGAATAAACGCTTTCAAGACGATACCCAAACCGAATGCAGTGCCAATAACGGCAATAGGTGTACTAGCATGAGGCATGCCCCAAAGTACGGAACAATTTATTTTTTAAGCAACCTTCGTGTTTGCGCGTAGGCTTTTTTCCAGTAGGCATTTTCCATAGACGAAACCATTACACCTCTTGAAGTGGAAGCGTGAATAAACTGGGGTACGTCACGTTTGAATCCCACTACAATACCCGCATGGGTTAGCTTTCGCCTTTTTGATGTTCTAAAGAAGATAATATCTCCTTTTTTGGCTCGGTCAATCGAAATTCGTTTTCCTTTTTTGCGCAATTCATTAACTGTCCTTGGAATACGTATTCCCTGTTTTTGGTAGGCGTTGTAGATTAACCCTGAACAATCCACCCCGCTTTTGGTATTGCCACCCAAAACATAAGGTGCTCCCATGTATCCCTTTGCGAAAAATACAACTCCGTCTCGGGGTTTCATTTTCTTTCCTTTTCGTAAGCTGCCACAAGAAGTAACGCTTAACGCAAGAACTAAAATAAAGAGGTTACGCATGTGTTCGTTGTTTGATAAGTTGTGCAACCTTATCGCTTGCGCCGCTACCACCAAGTGTTGTTTTAAG
This sequence comes from uncultured Flavobacteriaceae bacterium, assembly GCA_938092005.1. GTDB lineage: Bacteria > Bacteroidota > Bacteroidia > Flavobacteriales > Flavobacteriaceae > UBA7446. Next base: position 22,985 of record CALKOU010000015.1, read on the forward strand.
TGCTTGATACGCCTTGAGTTGTGCCGCTCGCTCTGGACCATTAAGCAATCCCTTTAAGTCTGCGGTCAATTGTTTTGCATGGCAATCACCTTGAATGCGTTCCGGTACAGCGAGTTTGTCTAAAATCAGGTTTACTAATGAAATGTACGGAAGCTTGACAAGTTGTTTACCAATAGCATAGCTCAGTGCACTGGTCTTGTAACAAACTACTTGAGGTACTTCAAATAGTGCGGTTTCTAAGGTTGCCGTTCCACTGGTTACCAAAGCAGCGTGGGCATGTGACAATAGCTTATAGGTGTCGTTTTTGATGACGTGTAATCCTAAATTTTCAAAAACGGTGTTGTCAAGATGTGGAGCTGCTCCAATCACAAAGCAATAATCAGGAAAGCTTTTTGCGGTTTCCGCCATTATGGCTACCATCTTTTTGACTTCTTGCGCTCTGCTTCCTGGGAGTAACGCTACAATGGGTTTTGCTTTAGGTAAGTTGTGTGTCATTCTAAATGCTGGATCTGTTCCTGGATCAAATTGTGCTATTTCGTCCAACAATGGATGCCCAACAAAATCAACAGGGAGTTGGTGCTTGTCTTGAAAAAAGGATGCTTCAAAGGGAAGGATTACATACAAGTAATCAATTACCTGTTTCATTAAACGAACTCTATTCTCTTTCCACGCCCAAACTTGCGGGCTAATGTAGTAGTGAATGGGGATATTGCGCGCTTTGGCCCATTTGGCAATACGAAGATTGAATCCTGGGTAGTCAATCAGAATAATGGCATCGGGCTCAAAGCTTGTGATATCTGCTTTGCAAAACCGTATGTTTTTAAAAATGGTTCGTATGTTTTTGGCTACTTCCCAGAATCCCATAAAAGCCAAATCACGATAGTGTTTTATTAGGGTTGCTCCTTGCGTTTTCATGCGGTCGCCTCCCCAAGCGCGTACGTTGGCAGATGGGTCCTGTTGTAATAGTGATTTTATTAGATTTGCACCGTGCAAATCACCCGATGCTTCTCCAGCAATGATATAATACTTCATCCAAAAAGCTTTAATCCAAAGGTAAACAAAGCCCACAAGATGCTACTGACTAAAACACCATAAGCAAAGGGGTCGTTATTTTTTCGGAGCGCACAAAAAAACAACACAAGATTTGGCAAAGCACAAAGGGAAGCAATTCCTGCTAATGTGTTTATTTCTGTTGGTTCAAAATCAAAATAAACCAAAGAAGCTCCCAAGAAGAATATGGGCAGTCCAAATCCTAACAATACGCCTACACGCATTTTTTTTGTTAAAAGTCCCATGTATTAAGTTTTTGTATGCTGTGGTGAGCCGTCATGTCAAAATGAACAGGCACTACACTTACATATCCATTTTCCAGTGCCCACTCGTCCGTATCTTCTCCTTTATCTTCATTAATGAATTTGCCGGTAAGCCAATAGTATTCTTTTCCAGTAGGATCGTTTCGTTTATCAAACTCTTCAACCCAATAGGCCATGGCTTGTCTGCAAACACGAATACCTTTAATGTCTTTTTCTTTTAGTTTGGGTAGGTTAACATTTAGTACAACACCTTCAGGAATGCCGTTATCTAAGGCCGACAACGCGATGCGCTTCACAAAAGCATTCACTTGTTCGAAATCGGCATCCCACGCATAATCAAGCAACGAAAAACCAATAGCGGGTATTCCTTCAATGCCCGCCTCAACGGCAGCACTCATGGTTCCAGAGTAAATGACGTTTATAGATGAATTTGAGCCATGGTTAATTCCTGAAACACATAAATCTGGCTTTCGTTTTAAAATTTCATGTACTCCCATTTTGACACAATCAGCAGGTGTGCCTGAGCAAGCGTATTCTGCTTGTGGACCTTCATCAATGGTCACTTTTTCACACCTTAGCGTACTGTTAAGGGTTATGGCATGCCCCATTCCAGACTGCGGGCTATCGGGCGCAACAACTACGACATCTCCAATGCTATTCATGACTTGAATAAGGTTGCGTAACCCAGGCGCACTAATGCCATCGTCGTTTGTTACTAGGATTAAAGGCTTCTTCATACATTATTTTGAAGCATAAAAATACGCATTGGCAGCGTTATATTTATTTTTTTGGCATGGTTATGGAATAGTTTTTTTAAAACTTACCAAAAAACTGTACATTTAACCTTGCTTCCAAACACAAATATGAAGAAGAAAATATTTATACCCCTATTGTTGTTCGCATGTATGCTTGTAGCATGGACGCGCTTCAACACAGCTGTTGATCACTCCTTTTCAAGCGATACCTCTAAGGACAAACTCCTAATGGAACTCATAAGCTATTTTATGCAGCGCGGTCATTTTGATCCAAAGGATATTGGAAATGATTTTTCAATAGAACTACATGCTACTTTTATAGAGATGTTAGATGGGCAGAAGCGTTATTTTTTGAAAAAGGATATTGTTCAATTTGAACGCTATAAGTATGCACTCGATGATGAGTTTAGGGCGTTGCAAACCACTTTTTTTGATTTGGCATATGAGCGATATGTGCAACGCAGAAATGAAGCAAAGCTATTTTACAGTGAGCTTCTGGCGAAACCTTTTGATTTTACCAAAGAAGAAGAAATAAACCTTGATTATGACAATCAAGACTTTGCAATTAACGCTCGACAAAGACGAGACAAATGGCGAAAACAACTTAAACTTTCAACGTTGAATATTTTGCACACCAAGTTGGAGGAAGAAGAAAAACAAGCCGCAAAAGACACAGATTATACACCCAAGTCATTTGCTGTTTTGGAGCAGGAGTCTCGTGACATTACGCTTGAAAATATCGAAAATTACTTTTCTCTTATGGATGATGTGCGAGAAGAAGACTGGTTTGGAAGTTACCTAAACGCTTTTGTCAGTCAATTTGATCCACATTCTGTTTATTTCGCGCCTGTTGATAAAGATCGTTTTGATGCATCTATGTCGGGAAAATATGAGGGAATTGGTGCGCGTTTAACAAAGCGTAACCAGGTCATAAAAATTGTCGATGTGATTTCGGGCGGTCCCATTTGGCGTGCTCAATCAGTTGAAGTTGGCGATCAAATCATGATGGTGCGTCAAGAAGAAGGCGAGCCTGTTGATGTGCAATCCATGCGTTTGGATGATGCGATTAAACTTATAAAGGGCCCCGCAGGTACTACGGTTTATTTGACATTAAAAAGAGTCGATGGTACGATTGAAGAAGTGCCTATAATACGCGATACGGTTGAGTTGGAAGAATCGTATTTAAAATCCACACTTATTGAAAAAGCAGGGAGAAAGTATGGCTTTATTCACTTGCCAAAATTTTATGTTGACTTTAGGGATTATAAAGAACGAAATGCTGCCAAAGATATGGAGCGCGAAATTATCCGCTTGAAGCAGCAAGGCGTACAAGGACTGGTTATTGATCTTCGGAATAATGGCGGTGGTTCTTTACAAACCGTAGTGGATATGGCTGGATTTTTTATTGATGAAGGTCCAATTGTGCAAGTAAAAACAACGGAAGAAAAAAGTAGGATTTTAAAAGATCGCGATGGTAAAACACTTTGGGATGGTCCTTTGGTAATCATGGTAAATGAGCTTTCTGCTTCTGCTTCTGAAATTTTAGCTGCCGCCATGCAAGACTATGAGCGCGCTATTGTGTTGGGAAGTAAGCAAACCTTTGGTAAGGGAACAGTTCAAAATGTTTTAGAACTCAACCGTTTTGTTTCTAAAGGAACGTATGGAGATTTGGGTGCTTTAAAATACACTACTGAAAAGTTTTATCGTATTACGGGAAAATCAACTCAGTTGGAAGGCGTTAATAGCGATGTGGTAGCGCCAGATCGATATGCCTATGTGGATATTGGTGAGAAAGATCAAGAAAACCCATTGATTTGGGATCAAATTCCAGCGGCTCCGTTTACCAAATGGAACGGTTACCAAAACTATAAAGAAGTTATAGCGCGTAGTTCCAAACGTATCGCAAGCGATTCGTTGTTTCAGCTTATTGACAAAAACGCTAAATGGGTACGCCAACAGCAAGATAAAAACGATTTCTCATTGAATTTTGATCATTTTTCATCTGAAATTGATAAAGATGAAGATTTTGTAAATCAATTCGACGCTTTAGATGACTACAACAACAAACTCACATTTAAATCGTTGCCTTACGAGCTAACAAAAATGAAGAAGGATACCATCCTTGCGGAAAAACGCAAGCGCTGGAAAAAAGTGCTGAACAAAGATATTTACGTTGAAGAAGCAATTTCTATTCTCGAAGATTTAGATTTAAACTTCATTTCGAAAAAACCACTAGCACTGCAGTAGTTTATTATTGAATTCTTTGGTAATACATGCGTAAGTAAATCCCTAAAAAAATACTGAAGGCCAAAAGGCTTGATCCTCCATAGCTCATAAGAGGTAGGGGGATGCCAATGGTAGGTACTAATCCTAAGACCATTCCTAAGTTTATGGCAACGTGTATGAACAGCATACAAGCAAAGCCAAGGCAAAAAACCCTGCTAAAAGTATTTTTTTGTTTATACGCAGTTTTGACAATACGCAGCATAAGTATCGTGAACAGCCCCAAGACAACAACGGTCCCAAAAAATCCCCACTCCTCTCCAACGGTTGTGAAAATATAATCTGTTTGTTGTTCGGGGACAAACCCTCCTTTTGTTTGTGTTCCTTGCAAATACCCTTTTCCAAACCCACCTCCTGATCCTATGGCTATTTGAGACTGATTAATGTTGTAGCCAACACCTCTCATATCAACTTCTTTCCCCAATAATATATTGAATCTGTCTCTGTGGCGTTGCTCAAATACATTTTCAAAAATATAAGATACCGAAAGCGTAAAAGCAGCACATACAATTCCAATAAGGATAACAGGTCTTAACAGTTTCTTAGCTATTCGTTTTTTCTGCAAAACAACAATAAGGGTTGCTAAAACACTAATAATGATGAGTGTGCCGAATGAACCAATTAACAGCGTAAGTATAAATAGCCCTAATAAGCAGAGGATAGCATAAAAGAAAAAAACAGGTAATCCCTCGGCGTGGAGTACCAAGAAAAATCCAAGAAGGATTATAGCAGTACCAGGGTCGGGCTGGAGAATGGTAAGTAAGGCTGGAATTGCCATAATAACAAAAGCCCCCATATAATCCCTAGGCTTGCTTATTTGCGTGTTAAATCCTCCCAAGTGTTTGGCTAATGCAAGTGCAACGCCAACTTTAGCAAATTCTGAAGGCTGCAAACTAAATCCGCCAATAGTATACCAAGATCGCGCTCCAGAAACTTCGGTACCAAACACCCACAGTCCTAATAAACTCATAATAGACACCAAAAAGAGAATGCTTGCATAGCGTTCAAAAAATTTGACATCAATAAATTGGAACAGGAAAATCAGGATTAAGCCAATGCCAAGCGAGATGAGTTGCTTTTGCATAAAACTAGTAGCAATAGCCGTATTTTCTGCATCATAAACCGCCGAGTAGATATTTGCTAAACCAATACCCACCAAAATGAGGTAAAGAAACAAACTGACCCAATCAAAACGTAAGTACTTATTCATTAATTTCAAAAGGTTTGTTGCTTGTTACTTTGGCATACTCCGCTTCAAGGCTTCCATTCAACATTCGCTGTTCAAGCCATTTTCGTTTAACAGTGCCCTTGAGGTATTTTTCAATCACCAGACTTGCAATGGGTGCTGCCCAACGCCCTCCCCAATAGCCATTTTCAACAATAACAGCGAGCGCAATTTTAGGATTGTCTTTTGGTGCAAAGGCAATAAATACAGAGTGATCGGTTAATTGGGTTCTAACCCCATCGATTTTTGTGAAATTTTCGATGGTTCCTGTTTTTCCACACACTTCAATTCCAGGTATGGCTGCCACACGTGCTGTACCTCTTCTAACAACATCAGCCATCCCTTCAACAACATGTGTGAAGTGTTCTTTTGAAATGGTGGTTGTGCGTTTGGTTTTGTATTTGGGATCAATAAAATCGCCTTGCACACCTCTTACAAAGTGAGGGGTAAAGAAATACCCTCGATTGGCAATAGTAGTGGCTACATTCGCTAGCTGAATGGGGGTCATCAGAATTTCTCCTTGTCCAATGGCATTGGAGACAATGGTTGCCCCGCGCCAACGCTGATTTGGATACCACAAGTTATAAAAATTAGCGTTTGGAACATAGCCGGGTTGCCCCACGGGATGATCATAGCCCAGGTAATTTCCTAGTCCAAAGCTTCTCAAGTGGTTGTGCCAGTTATTAATATTTTCTTCAACAGCATTGTCTTTGTCAATAATGCGTCTGTAAACATTAGAAAAATAAGTGTTACAAGACCTATAGATGCCTTTGTTTAGTGTGTTTTTTGAACCTGGACTACACTTACATGCCATAAATTGATTTCGCGCGTAATAATGCCCACCGTAACATTTAAAACTCATTTTGGGATCAACAACACCTTCTTCTAAAGCGACTAACGCATTCAATACTTTAAAGGGTGATCCTGGGGCATATTGCCCTTGCAATGACCGATCAAATAGGTAGCGGTTAAGCGTGTCTTTTTTTAACGCTTCAAAGAGCGTTGAACGTTCGCGCCCAACAAGAGCGTTGGGGTCATAGGTTGGTGTGCTGACACTCATTAAAATCTCTCCAGTGTTGGGTTCAATGGCTAAAACCCCCCCACGCTTATTTGCTAAAAGAGCTGTGCCATATTCTTGCAATGCTATATCAATAGATAGTGTAAGATCCTGAGCGGCAGTGGGTAGGGTGTCTAACATGCCGTTTTTGTACGGACCAATAATTCGATTAAACTTATCACGTTGCAAGTAAGAAACCCCTTTTTTTCCACGTAGTATTTTTTCATAGGTTTTTTCAACACCTTGCCGACCGATTAGTTCTCCCTTAACATAATAGGGATTGGTTTGAATATCGTAGTTATTTACTTCGCTTATATACCCCAAGATGTTAGAAGCAACATTGGTATGGTATTGCCGAACGGATTTTCGCTGAATGTACATGCCCGGAAACTTCCACATTTTTTCCTGCAGTACGGCATAGTCTTGTTTGGAAATTTGATTCAACAGCACGGAAGGAGCTCGGAGGGAATAACGTTTTGCTTTATATAACCTATCTTCCAATTCAACTTTGGTTAAACGCAACATCTCACATAAGTCAAGTGTGTCAAAAACCTTAAGGTTTTTAGGAATCACCATTAAGTCATACATGGGTTGATTGGAAATCAAAAGCGTTCCATTTCTGTCAAAAACATAGCCCCTTTCTGGATATACATATTGTTTTAGAACCGAATTTTTTAATGAAAGATTGCCGTACTCATCTGACAGGATTTGTAAGTTGAACAGCCTCAAAAAAAGAACAAGACTCAATAAACCAATAGCAATGGTAAAAAAGCGAGTTCTCATGACTTTCTTTTTTGCGTTAATACAAGTATTAAGTAACAGGCTAATATGGATAAAATGCTATTGGCTAACCACGCGCTTAAAAAATACCCTATCCTAGTCCATGTTCCAACCAAAACGGTAAAGAGAAAAAAGTGATGAACTAAAACAATCAACATGGTGTAGAGGCAAAGGCTTCCAAACGATTCTTGCTCAATTTTAAGGTCTCTTAAGGAAATGGTATCTCTGTATGCAGCACGCATAAGTAAGGGGCGGCTAAAACAAACAATCAAACTTGAAATGGTGTGCACACCTCCCGACAGGAAAAGTAAATCAATGCATACTCCAATAAAAAAACCAACTAAAAGAACTACCCATGATTCCCATTGGTGTGGTAACATTACAAATAGCAGTACATAGATAAACGGTGAATAGGGAATCCCCAGCATTACAGGATCGAGCATAAAAACTTGGGTAAAAACAAGTCCCAAGAACCAAAACAGTAGTATTGGAAGCCTATTCATTGTCTTGTATCATTTCTTTAATGGTTTCAGCATTGGGCATTACAACTGCATATACATAGTCCAAGTTGGTTATGTCTTGAAAGAGCGAAACAGATAGCGTGTAATAATTGTCATTCTTTGCAACAGTAACCTCTCGGACAACGCCAAGTTCAATGTTTTTAGGGAAAATAGCCGACATTCCGCCACTTACAATTGTGTCGCCAACGGCTACATCGGCTGCTACGGGAACGTCTGATAACATCATGTTATCGGGGGAGTCACCGTTCCAAAATAAACTTCCAAAATGATTGCTTTTTTTGAGCTTCGCATTTACGCGTAGCGACATGTTAAGTAAGGATATGACACTACTAGTTTCCTTATTTGTGTTATGAACGACACCCACAATACCCCTCGAAGTTATGACACCCATTTCTGGTGTAATACCTTGGTTTTCGCCAGCATTCAACGTAATGTGGTTGTAGTTAAGTTGAATGCTATTTCGGATTACCTGAGCAGGAATAACCTCAAAAGGGATACTGTCTAATAAAAGTGTTTTGCTCTGCTGATTTATAAGCTTCTCCAGCAAGTATTGATTGTCTTCAAGTAGTTGCTGATTGTGTGTTTTACGCTTGAAATGCGAAAAGAATTGATGGCGAATTTCAAAAAAAGGAGCAAATACAACGTTGTTAAGTGCTAAAAAGTTGTTGCGTTGATAATTTTGATTTCGTGCAACAAAGCGAAGGGATAGTGCTAGTAATAAAATGAACAGCAGTAGCGTTCTGTTTCGCAATATGCTGTTCAGTAATTTTTGCATGCGCTACACTACTTTATCAAAACAGACTTATATCGTTCAATGTTTTTAAGAACAGTGCCCGTTCCTCGAACTACCGCTCGAAGCGGATCCTCAGCAATGAAAATCGGAAGTTCTGTTTTTTGTGAAAGTCTTTTGTCTAAGCCTCTTAACATAGAGCCTCCACCAGCAAGATAAACACCTGTGTTGTAAATATCCGCAGCAAGTTCTGGTGGTGTTTGTGCAAGTGTTTCCATAACCGAATCTTCAATTCTGATAATGGACTTGTCAAGTGCTTTATGAATTTCGCGATACGAGATAAGAATTTCCTTGGGTTTACCTGTCAACAAATCGCGTCCTTGTACCGACATGTCTTCTGGCGGATTTTCCAATTCTTCTGTAGCAGAACCTATGCTTATTTTGACACGTTCAGCTGTTCGTTCCCCAATATAAAGATTGTGTTGGGTACGCATGTAGTAAATGATATCGTTGGTAAATACATCACCTGCAATTTTAACCGATTTATCACATACAATTCCCGATAGAGCAATAACAGCAATTTCGGTAGTACCACCGCCAATATCTACAATCATATTCCCCTTTGGTTGCATGATGTCAATACCAATACCAATGGCCGCTGCCATAGGTTCATGGATAAGGTAAACTTCTTTTCCATTCACACGTTCTGCAGATTCACGAACCGCTCGCATTTCAACCTCAGTAATACCAGAAGGGATGCAAATCACCATTCGAAGTGATGGCGTGAAAAAACGCTTTTTTAGCGAAGGGATGTTCTTGATAAACAAACTTATCATTTGTTCAGAAGCATTAAAATCGGCAATAACACCATCCTTTAGCGGTCGGATTGTTTTGATGTTTTCGTGGGTTTTCCCTTGCATTTGGTTGGCTTCCTGCCCCACCGCAATAATTTTGTTGCTAACCCTGTCCATAGCTACTATGGAAGGACTGTCTACTACCACTTTATCGTTGTGGATAATAAGCGTGTTAGCAGTACCTAAGTCAATTGCTATTTCTTCCGTTAAAAAATCAAAAAATCCCATGAATCCGGTATTGGTAGGTAATATTACGAATTAATGTTTAAAATGCCTTACGCCTGTCATCACCATTGTCAAATTATTTGCATTGCAATAATCAACACTTAGTTGATCTTTGATAGAACCACCAGGCTGAATTACGGCTTCAACACCTGCGTTGTGTGCAATTTCAACACAATCTGGAAAAGGAAAAAAGGCATCACTTGCCATAACAGCACCTTTGAGGTCAAACCCAAAATGATTTGCTTTTTCAATAGCCTGCTTCAGTGCATCAACCCTTGATGTTTGTCCGGTTCCAGCTGCAAATAACTGCCCGTTTTTGGCTAACACGATTGTGTTTGATTTGGTGTGTTTGGCAATTTTTGATGCAAATAACAAATCTGTTATTTCTTGCTCAGTTGCTTTGCGGTTGGTCACACCTTTAAGCATGGATGCATCATCCGTTACGGCATCACGTCCTTGCGTTAGGTGTCCGTTTAGGCATGAGCGTACCAACACACTTGGTTGTGGGTAGCTTTTTAAATCCAATAGGATGCGATTCTTCTTTTGCTTTAATTCGTCCAGAGCACTTCGTTCAAATGATGGTGCAATGACAACCTCACAGAAAAGCGTATTGATTTTTTCAGCTGTGGCTAGATCAATAGTGGTGTTGGCAATAAGGACACCTCCAAAAGCTGAAACGGGGTCTCCCGCAAGGGCATCAACGTAGGCTTCTGAAATGGTATTGCGTGTAGCCAAACCACAAGCATTGTTGTGTTTTAAAATAGCAAATGTTGGCGCATCGTTTTTAAACTCTGCCATCAACTGAACCGCTGCGTCTACATCTAAAAGATTATTATACGAAAGTTCTTTTCCGTGATGCTTGTGAAACACTTCATCAAAATCACCAAAAAAGTTTCCTTTTTGATGCGGATTTTCTCCGTATCTAAGTGCTTTCACGTTGTTTTGACTAAGCTTTAGCGTATTGTGGTCTTCGTCAAAAAAGGAAAAAATCTGCGTGTCGTAATGTGACGACACTTGAAAGGCGTTTGCTGCAAATCTTTTGCGATCTGATAAATCCGTTTTGCCTTCTTTTTCTTCTAGTAAAGTTAAGAATGAATCGTAATCATCAACTGATGATACACACAAAACATCTTTATAGTTTTTAGCAGCAGCACGAATTAGTGATATGCCACCAATATCTATTTTTTCAATAATATCAGCCTCAGAAGCACGTGATTTTACCGTTTCTTCAAAGGGATATAAATCCACAAGAACAATGTCTAAGTGTGGGATGTCGTATTCTTCTATTTCTTTTTGATCGTTTGCGTTTGATCTACGATTTAAGATTCCGCCAAAAACCTTTGGATGCAACGTTTTTACACGACCGCCCAAGATTGAGGGGTAAGAAGTTAGGTCTTCAATATGTTGTACGGGAATTTTTAATCCTTTAATAAAAGCTGCTGTTCCACCTGTTGAGTACAAGGTGATGCCCAACTCATGCATTTTAGTTACAATGGGGGCAAGCCCTCCTTTATTAAATACAGAAATGAGGGCGGACGTTGCTTGAATGGCTTTTTGCATGAAATAAAATTGAAAAAACAAAAGTAGGAATTTTATCCCACTAAAAATTGCTTTTTGAACGCAATAAATAAGAAGCTACTAGGCTATTTACATGTTCCAAAAACGCTTCATCAGCTATGCTAAATGCAGCAGCCGTGTTAGAATCTATATCAATTTGACCCACGTTTTCTCCGTGTATAAAAAGCGGCACTACAATTTCAGACTTTACATCAATATTACATGCAATATAATTGTCTTGTGCTGCAACGTCATCTACCACAAAATTTTTATTGCTTAGGGCTACTTGACCACATATTCCTTTTCCAAAAGGGATTACCGTATGATCGGTGGTTTTACCAGCAAATGCCTTGAGGTGTAGCTCTTTTTTGTTGTCGGCATGGAAATAATATCCAACCCAGTCGTAGTTGGGTAATTCTCGTTGTATTTCATTACAAACCCAAGGCAACGCCTCTTCTACAACAGGAGTTTGATTTAAATAATCTGATATGCTTTTAAGTAGGAGTTTGTACATAACAAAACTGCCCCTTAGCGGGGCAGTAATTTGGATTAAGGTTTACATCATGCCGGGCATGCCTCCACCACCCATAGGTGGCATTGCTGCAGCTGGCGTATCTTCTTTAATGTCTACTAGAGCACACTCAGTAGTAAGAATCATCCCCGCTACAGAAGCAGCGTTTTCAAGTGCTATGCGCGTCACTTTTTTGGGATCAATAATTCCTTTTTCTTGCATATTGCCGTACGTATCTGTTTTGGCATCATACCCAAAGTTTTGATCTCCTTCAATTACTTTGGCAACCACGACAGACCCTTCACCCCCTGCATTGCCAACAATGGTACGCAGTGGTGCTTCAATAGCACGCGAGACGATTTGAACACCTGTTTGTTCGTCGGCGTTAGCGCTTTTAAGCTTTGCTAAACCTGGTAAGGTTTGCAATAACGCCACACCACCACCCGAAACAATGCCTTCTTCAACGGCAGCTCTGGTAGCATGTAGTGCATCGTCAACACGATCTTTTTTCTCTTTCATCTCAACTTCAGAAGCAGCACCTACGTAAAGTACAGCGACACCTCCTGAAAGCTTTGCTAAACGTTCTTGAAGTTTTTCTTTATCATAGTCAGATGTTGATGCTTCAATTTGAGATTTGATTTGGTTCACACGCGCCTTAATATCATCAGAGTTACCCGTTCCATTTACTACTGTAGTGTTGTCTTTGTCAATCGTCACTTTTTCAGCAGTACCGAGCATGTCAATAGTAGCATTTTCAAGTGTGAACCCACGGTCTTCAGAAATAACCGTTCCGCCAGTCAAAATCGCAATGTCTTCCAACATGGCCTTTCTTCTGTCGCCAAATCCAGGTGCCTTAACAGCTGCAATTTTTAACGATCCACGAAGTTTATTTACCACAAGTGTTGCCAATGCTTCGCCATCTACATCCTCTGCAATCACAACGAGTGGCTTTCCACTTTGTGCTACGGGCTCTAAGACAGGAAGTAAGTCTTTCATGGTAGAAATCTTTTTATCGTATAATAAAATATACGGCGATTCCATATCAGCTTCCATTTTGTCAGAGTTGGTAACAAAATAAGGCGAGATATATCCGCGATCAAATTGCATTCCTTCAACGATGTCTACGGTAGTGTCGGTTCCTTTGGCTTCTTCAACCGTTATCACCCCTTCTTTCCCAACTTTTTCAAAGGCAGCAGTGATAAGCTCACCAATCGCCTCGTCATTGTTGGCAGAAATGGAAGCTACTTGTTTTATTTTTTCAGAAGAATTGCCCACTTCAACAGCTTGATCGTTAAGGTTTGCAACAATAGCTTCAACTGCCTTGTCAATACCTCTTTTCAGATCCATTGGATTGGCGCCTGCAGCCACGTTTTTAAGTCCTTCTTTTACAATAGCTTGTGCAAGAATGGTAGCCGTAGTGGTTCCGTCACCGGCAAGGTCATTGGTTTTAGAAGCTACTTCTTTAACCATTTGCGCACCCATATTTTCAAGCGCGTCTTCGAGTTCTACTTCTTTCGCAACACTAACACCGTCTTTGGTTACTTGTGGTCCACCAAACGATTTACCAATAATGACGTTTCGTCCTTTTGGACCAAGTGTTACTTTAACTGCATTTGCAAGTGCATCTACACCGCGCTTTAGTCCGTCGCGTGCTTCTATATCGAATTGAATATTTTTTGCCATGATAATTTTTTAAGAGATTGTACCTAAGATATCGCTTTCGCGCATGATGATATAATCACCACCGTCTAATTTGAGTTCTGTTCCAGCATATTTGCCATACAACACCGTATCCCCAACTTGAACAGTGATGACATCGTCTTTTGTTCCAGGTCCTGTTGCAACAACAGTTCCTTTTTGTGGTTTTTCTTTGGCAGTGTCTGGAATGATAATTCCCGACGCTGTAGTTGTTTCTGCAGCCAACGGCGCAATAACTACTCTATCAGCCAAGGGTTTGATATTGATCTTACTCATGTCTAAAAGTTTAAATTTATAAGTGTTTAGCAGCAATTATGCCACAGCAAAATTTCGAAAAAAGCAGTTAAAAAACTGACAGGTTGACACGATTAGTTGTCGCCCTCAGTTTCTGGTAATGATGGAAGTTCCTCAAGAATTTCTTCAGGAATTGCCTCGGGAATTGTTTCTTCAATTGCAGCTTCATCGATAAGTGTTGACTCACTGGTGCTCGATGGTAAACTGATCATGGAGTTTGAAATTAAAATCAGCACCAATAGAAGTGCAGCAAGCACCCATGTGCTTTTATCTAAAAAATCAGTTGTTTTTTGAACGCCTCCAAGTTGTTGAGAGCTACCGCCAAATGCAGATGAAAGCCCTCCACCCTTTGGGTTTTGTACCATTACAACCAATACTAATAAAAAGCAAACGATAATGGTTAGTGCTAAAAAAATGGAAAATGTACTCATATTAGCTGTGGTTTTGTGCCTTTTTAATTTTTTTAATTTGGTCTGCAAATAAACCACTTTTTTCTGGATATTTCAATGCCAATATCTCATAGGCATTTATTGCATTTTTAAACTTCCCCTGTTTTAGATAGACCTCAGCTAGCGTTTCGGTCATCAGTGATTTATCGTCAAAGTCTTGTTTCTTTGTTAAATCCTTTTTCTCTGTCTTTGTTTTAAGCGCGGTAATTTTTGGAGACGTAGCAATAAATTTGTCAATCAGCCTGTCTTGATTTGATTCATTTGAAACGGAACCGTCAATTTGGTGGAGCCAATCTACAAATGACATTACTTCGTCAGCGGCATCAATATTTTGCGCTAACACAATGTTTTCTTCTTCTTGATTTCCAGGAGTTGGTATGAGGTGCAACCTGTTTTTGGTATGTACAGCACATGAATGCAACAATGCAGGTGCTTGATCTTGCAGATGTTTGTCGGCAATTTGCCATCCCAAATGATGTAGCGCCTGGAAGTAGGGGTATTGCTGTACGAGTGTTTGCACATGCATTAAGGTAGCCTCCGGGTCTTCGTTACCCTTTTCAAGCAGTTTTGTCAAATATGTTCGATTACTACTTGTTACCATTTTGCTAAAGACTCGTTAAAAATATCTTGTGTAATGCGTTCAAACAAAATTTCATGCGCTTCCGCTTGAATGGATTGCAGTTGATCCGCAGCATCAAAGTCATAAAAAAAGCTAAAACGCTTTTCAAAATCATCATCTTCGCCACGGGTGTTGAAATACCTTACATTCACAGCCATCGTTAGCCTGTTTTGAGCAGCAGTTTCATCAGCGGTTGCTGTCATGGGGCTTACGGCATAGGTAATAATTTCCCCTTCATAGATCAAATCGCCATTGACATTGGTTAGGTCTAAATTGGTTTGGTTCAATAGCATTTCTTGAACGGCATTTGTAAAATCACGATCCAACCCGGGCTCAAAAACAGAGCCTACCTCGTTGGCGGCGTTGTTCACAAAGAAATTTACCTGTACGGACTCAGCACCCTCAGGAATCGAAGCACCCGTAAAAGAGTAGTACTTACAACTCACAAGTAAAACAAAAATCAGTACAACGGCTTTTTTCATATTATTTTTCTAAATCAAATTGCTTGATTTTTCTGTAGAGTGTTCTTTCGGAAATGCCTAGTTCTGCGGCTGCGGCTTTTCTACGGCCGTTGTTGCGTTCTAATGCTTTAACGATCAACTCCAACTCTTTATCTTGTAAAGATAAGGTTTCTGCCTCTTCAATTTCCTCGGCATATTCATACCTGTCATTAAATGTTTCGGTCTCGGCAATGTTGGTTGTTGTTGGCTCTAGTTGGAAGGTTTCATCCTGAGCAGGTTTGTCTCCGTAAATTTTTTCAATCAGTCCCTCGTGTTTTTCTTTTGCTTGATCCATATTGGAGGTGTTCATGAGTTCATGCGTTAGCTTTTTGAGGTCGTTGAGGTCGGCTTTCATATCAAAAAGTACTTTATAAAGAATTTCCCGCTCCGAAGCAAAATCACCACCTGAATCTTTTGTGTCAATAACTGCAGGTAGGTTAGCTTTTGTTGCAGGCAGATATTGTCTAAGAATAGCTGCGTTGATATTGCGCTCTTGCTCTAATACCGAAAGTTGCTCAGCTATATTGCGCAACTGACGAATATTTCCAGGCCATGGCTGCTGTTCCAAAACAGCTTGTGCTTGTTCGTCTAAGCGAACGGTTGGCATGCGGTATTTCTGAGCAAAGTCTGCAGCAAATTTTCTGAAGAGTAAATGAATGTCTTCTTTTCTAGTGCGTAGGGGGGGTAGGTTGATTTCAACGGTACTCAAACGGTAGTACAAATCCTCTCTAAACCTGCCTTTTTGAATGGCTTCAAGCATGTGTACATTGGTGGCGGCCACCACGCGCACATCTGTTTTTTGGACTTTGGAAGACCCCACTTTTAAAAACTCCCCATTTTCTAAGACTCGTAACAATCGCACCTGGGTTGATAGTGGTAGCTCGCCAACTTCATCTAAAAAAATGGTTCCTCCGTTAGCAACTTCGAAATAACCACTTCGGGTTTGAGTTGCCCCCGTAAAGGCACCTTTTTCGTGTCCAAAAAGTTCCGAGTCTATGGTTCCCTCAGGGATAGCACCACAGTTGACCGCAATAAATTTTCCGTGTTTTCGATTTGAGAGTTGGTGGATAATACGTGGAAAAACTTCTTTTCCAACTCCAGACTCGCCCGTTACCAAAACGGATATTTCAGTGGGAGCCACACGAAGCGCTTTACCAATCGCAAAATTTAATTGCGCATCATTACCAATGATGCCAAAACGTTGTTTTATATTTTGAACATTATCCATGATGGTATTTTTGTGTTGGACCGTAATCAACTGCTGTACCCATTAACGTAGCAGAGGTACATGAGGCTATAGTAACCCTAACAAAATCGCCTACATTGTAGTGTTCTTTTGGAAACACAACTACCGTATTTTGCTGTGCGCGACCACTCCATTGTTCTGAAGATTTTTTAGATGTCTTTTCGATGAGAACCTCAACGGTTTTACCTATAAATTTTTCATTTCTGTGGCGACTGTGTTGCTGTTGAAGCGCAACAATTTCTTGTAACCTTCTTTTTTTGATTTCGTTTGGAACATTGTCTTCTAGTTTTTTTGCCGCAGGTGTTCCAGGTCGTTCAGAGTACATAAACATAAACCCAAAATCATATTTGACATACTCCATAAGGCTTAGGGTGTCTTTGTGGTCTGCTTCTGTTTCGTTTGGGAAACCGGCAATCATGTCCTGTGAAATACCACAATCTGGTATAATAGTTCTCACATCATCAATAAGTTCCATGTATTCTTGGCGCGTGTGCTGGCGGTTCATGCCTTGAAGTACTGCATCGCTACCCGATTGCACAGGTAAGTGAATATAATTACAAATGTTGGGATGCTTGGCCATTATGTGCAACACATCACGCGTCATGTCTTGTGGGTTGGAAGTGGAAAAACGAAACCGAATTCCAGGGTGTTCTTGAGCAACTAAGTCTAAAAGTTGATGAAAATGTACGGCTGTTTTTTGCTGTAGTGACGTTGCCTTTTTAAAATCTTTTTTTGGACCCCCACCATACCAAAGATAACTGTCTACATTTTGACCTAGGAGGGTGACTTCTTTAAAGCCGTTGGCCGCTAGCGTATTGATTTCTTCTAATACACTTTTAGGGTCTCGACTACGTTCACGACCTCTAGTAAAAGGAACAACACAAAACGTACACATATTGTCGCACCCTCGTGTAATGGAAACAAAAGCGGTTACGCCGTTGGATTGTAAGCGCACAGGTTGCACGTCGCCGTAAGTTTCCTCTTTAGAAAGGATGACGTTAACGGCTTCACGTCCAGCTTCTACTTCTGCTACAAGATTGGGAAGGTCTTTATAAGCATCTGGGCCTACCACCAAGTCTACTATTTTTTCTTCTTCCAAAAAAGCACTTTTCAGACGCTCAGCCATACACCCAAGCACACCAACCTTAACATTTGGATTTGTTTTTTTTACTCCTTGAAAAGTCTCAAGACGTTTTCGTACCGTTTGTTCGGCTTTTTCTCTAATGGAGCAGGTGTTTACCAAGATGAGGTCAGCATCACTAGCTTGCGAGGTTGTTTGATAGCCTGCTTCACCAAGAATGGAAGCTACAATTTCGCTATCCGAAAAGTTCATTTGGCAGCCGTAAGACTCAATAAACATTTTTTTTCTGTCGGAAGATTTGTTGCGATCTTGTTCCAACACATGGCCGTTATACGCATGAGGGTTTTTTTCCTCCATCTGCATGAATGAATTGTCGATTAAACTAAGTTGTAAAAGTACAAAATATCAATGGAATTGACATTTTGTCAGTCTTTTTGCTAGTGTGGGAGCCGTGGTTTAAGCCAGCCATAACAGTAAGTTCCTAAAATAGCAAAAAATAAAACGACAAGTATTGGGAAATATCCAGCCCCAATAAGAACATAAATAGGTCCTGGACATGCGCCGGCCAAGGCCCAGCCTAACCCAAAGATAATTCCACCAAATAGGGGAGCTTTGATAAGATTTGCTTTAGAGTCAATCTTGATTTCCTTTCCGAAAAACGACCGTAGTTTTAATTGTTTGATTGCTTGCGTAGTGATCACGCCAAGCGTTACCGCAGCACCAATGATCCCAAACATGTGAAAAGATTTAAACTGAAACATCTCATAAATCCTAAACCAAGAAGCGGCTTCTGATTTAATCATGATGATACCGAACAAGATTCCAATTAAAAAGTAAATAGATAGTCGTTTCATAATAGATTAGGTAAAAGAATATGATTCATGAGTAGGCCTCCAATAAAGAAGCCAATTACAGCAATTAAGGAGGGTAGTTGAAGGTTGCTAAGTCCCGAAATGGCATGTCCCGAGGTGCACCCACCAGCATAGCGGGTTCCAAAACCTATTAAAAAACCACCCAAAGCCAAAAGCCCTAACGTTTTTGGATTCGTGAAGGCTTCATTACCAAAAAAGGCTACAGGCATGTAGGCTTCACCAGCACCATAGACGCCCATTTCATTTAGTTCTACTACCACATCTTTATGTATGGCACCTACTGTTCCGTCTGACATGTACGTGGCAGCAATACTACCGCCCACTACAGCACCAAGCCCTACCATAAGGTTCCATTTATGTTGGCGCCAATCCACATTAAAAAAAGAGATTTTTTTTCCGGCTCCAGCTATGGTGCAAAGCGTTTTAAGATTTGATGACATGCCAAATCGCTTTTCTGTGAAAAGTAGTAGCATTAAGACAACGGCAATGGCAGGTCCGCCAATATACCAAGGCCAAGGTTCTGTTAATAGATTCATTGTTAAAAAAAATTTTTCAAATATACAGTCTTGAATCTAGTCGTTAGCAAATCTCGCTATTTATATAAAAAAAGGTCGCAATCTCTCATGTTTTTGTAGACAAATCATCAAGACAATTTTTACAAAACATAAATTCTCCTACTTTTGCCCTATTAAAAATTCACAGATGTCCAAGAATCTAGTTATCGTAGAGTCACCTGCAAAAGCTAAAACCATTGAAAAGTTTTTGGGTGAAAAGTTTAAAGTGGTTTCTAGTTATGGACACATTTCCGACCTTCCTGCTAAGGAGTTAGGGGTAGATGTGGAAGGCGACTTTAGTCCCAATTATATTGTAAATGACGACAAGAAGAAGGTTGTCAAAGAGCTTCGTTCGTTGGCTAAGAAAGCAGAAACGGTTTGGTTAGCGAGTGATGAAGACCGAGAGGGTGAGGCTATTGCTTGGCATTTGGCTGAGCAACTTAATTTAGAAAAACAACATACCAAGCGTATCGTTTTTCATGAAATCACAAAAGGCGCGATTCAAAATGCCATTCAACATCCTAGAGCCATAAATCAACACTTGGTTGATGCGCAACAAGCACGTCGTGTGTTGGATCGTTTAGTAGGATATGAACTTTCTCCCATTTTATGGCGCAAAGTAAAGGGAGGATTGTCTGCTGGACGCGTGCAATCGGTTTCGGTTCGCATTATTGTTGAACGCGAACGTGAAATAGAAGCGTTTACTCCCAAAGCCGCTTACAAAATTCAAGCGTTGTTCACCACAACAAGTGGAAAAGTCATAAAGGCAACTTCCGCTGCAACATATGAAACAGAAGCCGAGGCAAATGCTTTTCTATCACAAAATATGGGTGCTGCATTTTCGGTGTCACAATTGGAAAAAAAGCCAGCATCAAAATCTCCAACAGCTCCCTTTACAACTTCTACACTCCAACAAGAAGCCTCTCGCAAACTTGGTTTTTCGGTAAGTAGAACCATGTCAAACGCTCAACGTTTGTACGAAGCGGGTTCCATTACCTACATGAGAACAGACAGTGTAAACCTTTCGAAGCAAGCACTTGATGAGGCTAGGGAAACGATCACGGATTCGTATGGCTCAAACTATGCAAAAACACGGGTGTTCAAAACCAAAAATAAAGGGGCACAAGAAGCGCACGAAGCCATACGACCCACCAAACTATCGCGAATGCATGTTAATGCTGCACCAGATGAACAGCGTTTATATGAATTGATTTGGAAACGAACTATAGCTTCTCAAATGAGCGATGCCAAGTTGGAGCGTACAGTAGTTCAAATTAATGCAGATAAACACGACAAAAAGTTTACGGCTCGTGGGGAGGTAATTACATTTGATGGTTTTCTTAAAGTGTATTTAGAAGGAAAAGATGATGAAGAGGACACAGAAGAAGGTTTGTTGCCAAAAGTAACAGAGGGCGAATCGTTAAACGTTAAGTCCATTACTGCTACTGAAAGATTTACAAGACCACCTGCACGATTTACAGAAGCTTCACTTGTAAAACGACTAGAAGAATTAGGTATTGGTCGCCCCTCCACATATGCGCCAACAATTACGACAATCATCAATCGTAAGTATGTTGAAAAAGGAACGGTTGAGGGCACCGAACGAAAGTACACACAGTTAGTTCTTAACCAAGGTGAAGTTAAGAAACACGAACTAAGTGAGCGCATAGGTTCTGAAAAAGGTAAGCTAGTCCCAACAGATGTAGGAATGCTGGTAAACGATTTTTTAGTTAAGAATTTCTCACGTGTTGTGGATTATAATTTCACAGCAAAAGTGGAGCGGGATTTTGATTCCATTGCACTAGGTAATGAAGATTGGAAAAGCATGATGAAATCATTTTACAGTGATTTCCATCCTGTTGTTGAAGACGTACGTGAAAATGCACAACGTGAAATTGGGGAGCGTGTTTTAGGCGTTGATCCGAAAACAGGTCGACAGTTGAGTGTACGATTGGGTAAGTTTGGTGCTATGGCACAAATCGGTACAGCCGATGAAGAGGAAAAACCGTTGTTTGCAAGTTTGCATCCAGATCAACAATTAACAAAAATTACGTTTGAAGAAGCATTAGATCTATTTAAACTTCCATTGAACTTAGGTGAATTTGATTCCGAAGCTGTTGAAGTGAACAACGGACGTTATGGACCTTATGTGCGTCATGGCAAATCATTTATTTCACTTCCAAAGGGCAAAAACCCCTTAACGACAACCTTTGACGAAGCCGTTGAACTCATTCGTCAAAAACGAATTGCAGATGCGCCCATTGCTACTTATGAGGAGTTGCCTGTGACCAAAGGTGTTGGCCGATTTGGTCCCTTTATAAAATGGAATGGCTGGTTTATTAACGTATCAAAAAAGTATGATTATGACAACTTATCTGAAGAAGATATCGTTCAACTCATAGAGGATAAAAAAGAAAAAGAAGCTGCTCGGGTTGTTCATCATTGGGAAGATGAAGGTGTTCGCGTAGAAAAGGCTCGTTGGGGACGCCACAACATTATTAAGGGCAAACAAAAAGTAGAACTGTCTAAAGATATAGATGTTTCAAAAATGACCCTTACCCAAGCCATGGCTTATTTAGAGAAACAAAAGCCAAAGAAAAAGCGTACCAAAAAGAAATAAGGTGGATTTTGATTTTTTAAGCCCCATTGACGACCGACTTTTAGCACATAATTTAATGTTGCCAGAGCAAGTGATTGGCAGGAATCTTCGCATTCATACACAACAAGAGGGTATCCCTGATATAACAGATGTACGTATTGCTATTATCAGCATTGAGCCACGCTTGGCAAAAGGAACGCCTTTGCATTTGCGTTTTCGTCAACATTTTTATCAGTTGTTTTCTGGAAACTGGGATTTTGTGTGCGCTGATTTGGGTGTGCTGCATGTTGGCGAACAACAAAAAGACACCTTATTTGCCATACAATCCTTAGTGAAGGAGTTGTATCAACGTAATATCCTTACCATTGTAGTTGGAGGTGAGCAAGAAAATACCCTTGGCATGTTTAGAGGTTTAAGTAATATGGACACCTATGTTAACATGTCCTCCATAGATGCTCGATTTGATTTCGGTGAGCCAGGTATGTTGGTTTCTGATGACAGCTATATGTCAAAAATTATTACCGAAAAACCAAATAATCTAAAACAGTTTACAAACCTTGGTTATCAGTCTTATTACGTGTCACAGGAGGAATTGGATTTGATACAAAAGCTCTTTTTCGACGCGTATAGGCTAGGGGATATTACAGCTGATATACATGAGGCAGAACCTATCCTTCGTGACACAGACATTCTTTCTGTTGACATAAATTCGGTTAAGGCTAGTGAATTAAATACGCCAAAAGGTTTGCCAAATGGATTTGACGGCGCGCAAATTTGTGCATTGATGCGCTATGCTGGGCTGAGTGATAGATTAAGTGTTTTAGGCGTTTTTGATATTCCTGAAAGCGAACGAACAGATCAATTACTCGCCCAAATGATTTGGTATGTGCTGGAGGGATATTGCCACAGAGTGAACGAATTTCCTTTTTCTACACACGAAGTTTGTACTAAATTTGTAGTTCCTCAAGATCATCAGGATTTAGTTTTTTTCCGAAGTGAAAAAAGTCAAAGGTGGTGGATTGAGGTTCCTAAAGAAGGAAAATATAATAATAATGAACAAACTACGTTATTACCATGTGCTGAAAAAGACTATCGCCTGGCACAAAAAGGAGAAATTCCTGGACGTTGGTGGAAATCAGTGCAACGAAATATGCATTAAATTCCATATTTTTGGGAATTACTAAATGTAATTTAGGTATCTAATAAAAGATTGAATGAAGAACAACGTACTGTTTTTATTGTTATCGTTCTTAGCCATAGTGAGCTGTGGTAAAAGTAATCAAGGTGAACTTGTTGGTGCAAAAAAAGAAAAGTTCTACCCTCTCAAGCCACATGGTATGGCTTTAGTTCCTGGCGGTTCCTTTATTATGGGGTCATCAGACGAAGATATTTTGGGATCGAACGACAATCCAACGCAAACGGTGAGTTTACGCTCTTTTTGGATGGATGAAACAGAAATCACAAATGCCGAGTACAAACAATTTGTGGAGTGGGTCAAAGACTCCATAATACGTACAGAGCTCGCAAAAAAGGCAGTTGAGGTTGGCGGTTACTTTGAAATGTCTGAATTTCCAACCACTGATGATGAGATTGAAGAAACCCCTATTCTAGCTTATTTACCTCTTTATGACATGGACGCCCTTGAAGAACAAGATGATGAGGATAAAAGCGGTTACCAACTTTATTTAGAGGAAAATTTTTCTGATTACCTATCGAAGTACTTCGATACTGAAGATGCTTCTGATGCTGTTTATCACTATCACTTACCCTTAAATCGTGACGTAGATATCATTACAGAAAGGGAAGCGTATCCAGATGCTGAGTACGCTCGAGTCATGGAAGAAAAAATTTATTTACCAGAAACCGAATGGTTTACAGGAGTTCCTGTCATGGACGTGAAACTGTTAAAGTACCGCTTTGCAAGTGTTGACTTAGTTGATGCTGTTGAAAATCCTGATAGTTCTCGTTCAAGCTTCACACGCTATGAGGCTCATGAAATATATCCAGACACGACCGTTTGGATTAAGGATTTTAAATATAGCTATAACGAGCCCATGCATAACGATTATTTCTGGCATCAGGCATATGCAAGTTATCCTGTAGTTGGAATTTCTTGGAACCAAGCAAGGGCATTTGCTCACTGGCGAACCAAAATTAGAAATGATTATTTACGTAGCAGAAAAAAGCGAAAATCTACTGTAGGTCGCTTTAGACTTCCTACCGAAGCGGAATGGGAATATGCTGCTCGTGGTGGTATAGAATCTGGGATTTACCCATGGGGCGGACCCTACCTCACAGATGATCGTGGCTGCTTTATGGCTAACTTTAAGCCAAAACGAGGAGATTATGTGTCTGACCAGTCTTTGTATACTGTAGAAGCAGATTCTTATGAGTCAAACGACTTTGGATTGTATAATATGGCAGGTAATGTTTCGGAATGGACGTATTCTACCTATACAAAATCTGCATATAATTTTATGACGTCTGTTAATCCTAATTACGAAAACTTCCCTGATGATCAAAAGGTTGTCCGTGGAGGTTCATGGAAAGATGTGGCATATTATTTGCGCGTTGCCTCAAGAGATTATGAATATGCCGATAGCGCCCGAAGTTATTTAGGCTTCCGTTTGGTACGTGATTACTTAGGCACAAACG
Source organism: uncultured Flavobacteriaceae bacterium (assembly GCA_938092005.1). GTDB lineage: Bacteria > Bacteroidota > Bacteroidia > Flavobacteriales > Flavobacteriaceae > UBA7446. The sequence continues at coordinate 47,363 of CALKOU010000015.1, forward strand.
ATTTACAACAACAATAATTATTATGAAGAAAAATAAATTCCCCATCCCTGAAAACGTATTGGAACTCCTTTTTGGAACAGGTGCATCGGTAGTTATTATCGGAGCGTTAATGAAAATTACCCACTTCAACTCTGAGTTTATTTCGGGTAACACCATGTTAACCATTGGTCTAGTCACAGAGGCGATTATTTTCCTTATCGCTGGTTTTAGAGGCTATATTACCCTTCGTGAAGACGCACCCGCTGCAGCAACGGAAGATGCTACGGATTTAACAGATATTTCGCTAGAAGCAAATGCGCTAAAAGCAGCGTATCAAAAAGCTACTTCACAGCTCGAGACGTTAGGCGATAACCTTACAAATGCGGTAAGCGCAACAGGTTCGATAGAAGTACCAGCAGATTTACCTCAAAATATGACGAGCCTTAACAGCAATGTTGCCCAAACAAATGAAGCACTCGAGCAACTTTCAAAAGCCTATTCCGAAACGAAAGATGCTGTTGCTACTGAACCTAAAGCTCACGGAGCTGTGGTTGACAACATGAACGACCTGCATACTGAGTTAGCTTCTTTAAAACAAACAATAGCAGATTTGAATGCTAAATATGCCGATATTTTAGGCGCAATGAAAAACTAGATATGGCAGGAGGTAAGTTAGATTCTCGACAAAAAATGATCAATATGATGTACTTGGTATTCATCGCTATGTTAGCGTTGAATATAAGTAAGGAAGTATTGGCTACGTTGGGATTAATCAATAGCGATATTGCTGCAGCGACACAAGATTTGGTTGCCGATAGTAATGAAAAATACACCTTGTTTAGCAACAATGCTAACAACGAATACTATAGAATAGCTGCTCAAAGCACCCCTGAAATACAGATAATTGCAGATGAGTATTTCAATTATATAGATACGCTTAAGCAACGTTTGATGAATACCAGTGAAACGGGCTATAAAATGGCACGTGAAGACAAAGAAACTGGTGCAATTGATTCCATCATAGATTACCAAACAATGGACAAATCTCAGTATTTGGATGAATTGTTTTTTGCAGGAGATCAATATTCTGAAAATGGGCAAGAGTTTGTCGACCGATTTTCATCGTTTCCAACAAAACTACAAACCGTATTAGATGCCTTTGTAGCTGCTGATTTAGAAAAAGATCCGCCTACAGAAGACGACCAGGATGGACAATACATTGATTTTGATTTTTCTTTCCTTGGCGAATTGAACAAACGATTTGCGTATGCTGAAATGGTATTGAACAGAGATGGTAAGTACCAACCTTACCTCAATTATCATTTTGAAGGATTTCCACTTATTGCGTCGCTTTCCAAACTCACAAAAATTCAATCGGATATTCGCTTTATTGAAAATAAGATTTTAGAGTACATCATTAGTGTTATCAATGAACACGAAGGCGGCATAAGTGCCAATACCTATCAGACCTTGTTAGAATCGTCAAAGTCTTCTTTTTATACAGGAGACCTCGTTGATGCTTCGGTTGTTATGGGTAAAAAAGATTCCAATTTTGTTCCTAGCAGAGTAGAACTTTTCCTTAACGACCAACGCATGGTCCAAGGAAGAGACTTTACTATAGAAGGTGGAGGCGTGCAGCTGAATAAGCGATTTGGAGCACCTGGTTCGTATAAACTGACTGGAAAATTATTCTTTGAACGTAATAAAGTAGAGCAATCTGTTGACGTTGCACAGGTTATATCTGTAATTGACAAGCCTAATGATGCCGTTATCTCTGCAGATCAAATGAAAGTCGTTTATCGAGGTTTGCCCAACGATCTTTCTATTTCGATTCCTGGAATTCCAAACAACAAGCTTAATGTACGTGCCGATAACGGAGTTGTTCGTAAAAAAGGCACCAAGTTTGAAGCGATTCCTGACGGAAATAAAGTAGGGAAAAGTATGCGTATCTACGTTTCTGGAGAAATTAATGGCGCTACCATCAATGCACCAGGACAAGATTTTAGAATCAAACCATTGCCACCAGCTCTAGGTTCTATAGACTTAGGATCACTTGGAAAATTTGACAGCGGTAGTAGTATTAATGGAGCTTACGTTGATGCTGGTATTATAGCAGCAAAGTTCCCTGAAGACTTTGATTACGACCTAAATGTTGAGGTTACTTCATTTACCATGGGCGTAGGAAGTAGATCAAGTGTTCGAGTAAACTCAAATAGAATAAACAATAACAACCTATTGGTGTCTTATATTGGCGGTTTAAATTCAGGAGACCGAATTTTTGTTTTCGATATAGAAGCTAAAGTAAAAACAGGCAATATTGTTTTGGATGGTATAAAAGTTACAGATTTTGCCCTAACAGTTGAATGATGAAAAAAGAATTTAAATACTTGATTTTATTAATTGGTTTTACTGGTTTCAGTCAAATCAACTTGCTCAATGCAGACAGACCTGAAGAGATAGGTGTATTATCAGATGAACAAAAAGACATGTTCAGTGAAAACAAGTATTTAAAATACCCTCATGTTGACGAAAAAGACGTCATGTGGAGTAAGATTGTATATGAAGAAATAGACCTTTCTGAGAAATTTAATCATCCGTTATTTTTTCCTAATGATAATTTATACGAAAGTGAGCGAAGATCACTTTGGCGAACTATTAGAGAGGCCATCTTAGCGGACCAAATAAAGGTTATTTATTTGGATGACAATTCAAAATTCAGAAAAGTCATGGATATTGAATCCGCTCGGAAAAAGATCATGAATACTGAAGTGATAAACGGCATTGATAAAAGTGAAGTATTGAGATCTACCGATATATCTTCTTATCGTATCAAAGGCGTTTGGTATGTCGATAAAAGAGTTAGCGAAATGCGGTACAGACTCCTCGGAATCATGCCGATAGGCAAGGATTTAATTAATAAAAAATCCAAGAAACACGTTCCTCTCTTTTGGTTGTGGTATAAAGACTTACGCCCCATACTTCATAAACAACTTGTTTTTGATGATCGGAACAATGCAAGTCGTATATCATTTGATCAATTGCTTACTTCCAGAATGTTTACTTCTAGAATTATCGGAATTGACAATGTTTTTGATGACCAGTACGTCGAGGATTATGTAACCGATCCTTTTATGCAACTTATTGAATCCGAACGACTCAAAAATGTTATTCGCGATTTTGAACAAGACCTTTGGTCTAATTAATGAATCAAAACCCACAAATGTGGGTTTTTTTATGCAACATGATGTCCTTATTGTTGGTTTTGGTCTCGCCGGATGGGCGCTTACCGAGATGTTGAAACAAGAAGGTAAGTCGTTTGTTGTTTTTGATTCGCAGAAAGAATCCAGTTCAAGTGTGGCTACTGGGATTTATAACCCAGTTGTTTTAAAGCGTTTTACTGCTATTAATCGTGCGCAGGAATTAATGGATTACTCCATTCCTTTTTATGCTCGTAATGTTCATGCCAACCTTCTGCACAACATGCCTATTCATCGTGTGTTTGCTACAGCAGCTGAACAAAACAAATGGGCAGAAGCCTCAGACAAACCAGCTTTACGCGCCTACCTACATGATGCCGTTTTGGCTAATGCCCTCCCTTATATTAAAGCACCTAACGGTCTTGGAGAAATGCAGCAAACGGGCTGGGTTAACACGATGCAACTTTTGACGAATGCACATCAAAGATTAACACAAGACGGTTTTTTTGTCAGCGAAAATTTTGATTATGCTTCGTTGGTCATTAAAGATGATGGTGTTCAGTATAGGGAATGGCGTGCAACACAAATTATTTTTGCTGAGGGTGTTGGTGTAAAACATAACCCTTGGTTTTCAGAACTTCCAGTTATTCCTAATAAGGGCGAGTGGTTGGTGGTTTTGTGTAAAGGTCTACAATTGAAGCACATTATTAAAGGGAGTGTTTTTATTGTACCTCTAGGAAATGACACCTATCGTGTAGGTGCTACTTATGCACGCGTTTTTGAAGATTTAAATCCTACTGCACAAAATAAAGCATGGCTCGTATCGCAATTTAAAAAATACGTATCGCTCCCTTTTGAAGTAGTGTCACATGGTGCAGGGCTTCGACCAACGGTTACTGATCGTAAGCCCATAATTGGGAAACACCCACAATACCCACAGTTAAGTTGTGTAAATGGCCTAGGATCTAGAGGCGTTTTGTGGGCTCCATTTCTAGCAAAGCTATTGATTGGACGTGTTTTTGATGACGCTTTTGTGCCAAATGACCTCTGTTTAAGCCGTTTTATGCCTTCTTAAAGGCTTTTTTTTTGAGTATTATCGAACTTTTATTTTGCTGCATAAAGGCAATAAAATATTTTTTTAATTTTATTATTTAAATCAGAAATTTTTTAATATTTCACAACTTACACATTATCAGTTATTTAAAAACAATCAACAGAGTAGAGTGCGTAAATCACTATTAAATTTCATTAAATTTTAGAATTTGTGAATTAATCTCACATTTTTCTGTCATTTACAGGTTAGATATGTAGTTTTTTTACTAACTTTAGAAAAATTAAATAATTATGGCTTACTCATTTGAAAACAGTAAAGGTAAAACGTATTACCTGCATACTAAAGATGTTACTCTAAAAGGAGGAAGAAACCAAACCATTTATTACTTTGCTAAAGATCAGCGCGACAATGCCTGTGATTTGCCAGCTGGTAAGAAGGTAGTTGAAAACGAACGTACGGGACTTCCTTTTGTAAAGTCTGCTTAATTTATTAAGCAAATTACAATCTTTTTAATCCCTGCCGTTAGGTGGGGTTTTTTTATGCTATAAATTATCTGTATTTAGACGTTTGTAGTACCCTCTTCTATTTGATAAAAATCGATCGAAACTAAATCGTAATCCTATTTCGAAAATAGAAGGAGTATTTGAAGTTTTAGAATCAGATTGAAATGTATAGCTCAAATTAAATAGAAAATTTTCGAAAGCGATTGTTGATACTAATCCAAGATCCATCGCGCTGTTCTCTTTATACCTTACTAATGATTCAAAAAAACCGATTGAGAAGTTAGAAAGTTGTAGTTCTTGACTGGAAACAAATCGTGTTGTACCTCCCTGAAGTTGTCCATATAGACTTCCAAAGAAAAAGGTGTTTTCGGGTAATATTCCTCTTCCGTATGGATTTATATCGAGTTCAAGTGCACTTATAAGTGTTATCGCAATTTCTTTTTTCGTTTGAGTCTCTTTATTGAATGAAATATTGGGCTGATTTAGATGAGCAAGATGTAGTCCAATTAAATATTTTTCGCTGTAAATCAGTCCTGAGGCCCCAATTTCAAAATAATTTGTTGATGGTTTTAGTTTTGCTAGTGGATCAATTGAGCTGCCAATAATGGTTCCCAGTTGCGCATTTAATTGATCTTGAAAAACAAGTACATCTTGATCAATAATTTGTGAGGTAACCCCAACATCGACCCCACCTATAAAGTACGATTCATATCCAACTTTAAAATTATATGCATAACTCAGTCTTAAATTATTTTGTTTTAATCCAAACTGGTTTAAACTAAAAGAATTTACATCTACTCCAATTGAGAAGTTTAAATCTTGAAAGGCAATATTCCCATATAAATAATTGTTTTCAGCACTAGTGCCTTCACCATAATTAATATTCGAAAAGACCACACCAGCTTTAGAGTTAAGATTTATCCCGTGAATGTTTGGGTTTATTTTCTGTAGAGCACTTGTGTTGACAGGAAAATCTGATTGTGCATATCCACAAGCAGTACCCATCAATAAAACTACTGTAATTCGAATCTGATATTGAAGTAATAATTTCATCATTTTAATAATAATATAGTTCCAACATCAGTTACAATTTCATCATTTAATCTTGTCGCAATAATTTTATATACGTAGTAGTTTGAATTAGGGTCTGAGTTAGAGCCATCCCATCCATCAATAACAATTGGCGCGGTTACAACTAAGCCATTCTCTGACTTGATTTCTTCATAAATCAATACACCAGCTTTATTATACACATAAAAGTTAACTTCTTTGAGGCCAGTAAACTCGGGTCCTATACGATCATTAATGCCATCGTTATTAGGTGTAAATGTATTTGGCATTAGTAACGAGTAACCTTTTCCAATAGTTATCTCTTGAACACTCGTTTTGAAACATCCTGAGCTATTGTAAGCAGTTAAGGTAACATCATAAGTGCCTTCTGCTTGATATTGATGTGACGTCCGTACGCCAATTTCAATAGGAGAAGCGTCACCAAAGTCCCATTCTATACGATCGTATGAATTTATTCCTTCAAGGGTAAATGATACTCCTGTACGTTCACTAATTGTACCATAGCTTTCAAACTCGGGACTGGTGTAGTTAAAACTTGGATCGTTTACCGAAATATCGAGTAGATCGGAATTGATAACAACACCGCAACCAAACTCATCTTGTATTTCTAAACTAGCACCGTCAACTGGATTTAAGATGTTTATTCGATAGCGTGTTGCCGCAAAAGTCTCCGAGATGATACTAACATTAATATCGGGCACTCTGTTTGTGTTGTAATAGAAGTATACATTAGCAGCAGTAGCATTAACGTCTAGATCAATATAACCACTGCTTGAAACACAATAAGAATTACTTACTTCAATATTAGCGTATGTGATTTCGTTTTTAGCGACTTCAAAAGTTTTTTCAATTTCACAATACTCAATATTTGTTGAGAACTCAACTTCTTTAAGAATAACTTTATATAACCCTTTTTTCAAACCACTGCCATAACTACTTCCTCTTAATTCTGAGACTTCCACCCAATTTCCAGAAGAGCAAGAAGTGTCGCCGCCAGTAATAGTTACAGACGATATTGGACTAGTTGTGCTGTCAAGATCATGATCTAAGTTGTCATTAGAACTAACGGAATTAGGTCGTGCACAAACAAGTAAAATTCCATTAGAAGAGAAGTCATCTATGACTAAACTCAGATTCGTGAATTGAGCTGATCCACAATTTTGATAGCTAATACTACTCAATTCATAATTTGGATCAATTGCACCGTCTAGGTCTGTGTCAGCGCTATCCATAATTCCGTCATTGTTGCTGTCTACCTTGCCATTATCCGTGATGTTATCGTTATCAATATCTGCATCAACAATATCAAAGATGCCATCATTATCAGCGTCTTTTAAACGAATTTCGTAAGTAAAACAGCTAGAGCCTTCTTCGAAGTGGTACCATGTTAATTGTTTGTAAAAGTCGGTATTCCCACCTTTAGCCGTTACAGAAACGACACCATCATCAACACCGTCACAGCTAACGGGTATAATTTCGTTTGTTACAATTTGTAGCGGATCAGGCTCACGAACCACAAATGTTTCAGAAACACTACAGTCAGAGGTCTGTATGGCACTAACGCTTACCGTATATGTACCAGGTAGTAGATTGCTAATAACATTGGAGGTAGTTGTATTACTGTAGTTATTTGGCCCTGTCCATGAATACAAGTAAGTAATCGAATTATCAGACATTTCAACCTTAATCTCTCCAGTTCTTTCACCATAACACGCAATATTTTTAACCCTGGATTTTCCGTTGTCTGGGGTCAAGTTTTCATTGTAATCTGCCTCAGTTTGACTTAAAATACTAAAGTTCGGTTGCACTTCAATCTTAATTGGAATCGCAATAGTATTCGTACAAACGGCATTGTTAGCTGTTACGTTAAAATTATAGGTGCCTCCAGTAGCAATACTTCCTGTTATTTCTAGTACGTCACCCACTACCTGTGTTGCTAAACCGGCAGGAAGACTCGAAACAGTTGGTACTGTACTATTCGTAAACTTAAGACTAATCTTGTCAATCGCAGTATCTATACAAACGGCTTGATCAAGGGTAGCAGACGACCCCGTATTTGTTAGCGCAGGACCTGCAGTAACATTGATAATACCATTTAGCTCTGGGCTATCACACGACGTTTCATTGAAGGCTTTAATGACGTAGTTGTAAGTTTGATCACTAGTAATATTTTCGGATGGGGTGCCTGTAATGGTAATAATATTTGTAGTTGTATCAATACTATGTGAAACACCATTTGGTAAGCCACTCACGGTGTAGTCCCAAAAACCTTCAGTAACTTCATATAGTATGTCATCAATTGCGTCCCCTTCACAAATTATTTGATTCGTTGCGCCAGAGGCTAAAACATGCTCCAATTGAGAATCGGGTTTTAGCGTAATTTTACCACCAATGGATACGTTGTCACACGAATTACCAGTGGTTTCTACCACGTAATTTAGCACAGTATCGGTAGTTATATCTTGTATCGATGCTCCGCTAATAATGAGTTGACTACCGCTTATGACCCAATTAAATCCAGTTCCATTTAATCCCGCTACCTGTGCAGATGTAGCTCCGCCCACAAACTCATAGACAATATCAAACGGTAGCTGAGTTCCTTCGCATATCACCTGTGAGGCTGTTGTAGAACCTGAGACTAGACGCAATTCATGATTTGCAAAAACCTGTAAGATACCTGTTTGAACTTCAGAAGTGCATCCTGTGGATTGGTTTTTAGCAATAACAGTGTATGTATATGATGTGTCTGTATTAATATTCTGTGCAGATCCCGAAATAGTAAATAACCCAGTGGCTACATTAAACTGACCACTTACACCATTAGGAACATTGTCCCAACTTAAACGAACGGCATCAACGTCACTAGAAGCTTCGAAAACAATGTCTGAAATTGCCTCCCCTTCACATAGTTGTTGATTTAGTTGATTGCTAGAAGCATGAACGAATAGTTCTGATTTTGGTTCAAACGTTAACGCACCAGAAACAGAAGCCGTTGAACACAGGCCTGAATTAACACTTGTTATGGTATACGTATATACGTTTGAGGAGTTGCTAGCTATATTATAGGAACCTGATATAGTTACACTGTTAGCACCAAAATTAGTAGAAATACCTTGTGGATTTGATCCTATTGCCACACCATTTTCTTCCCATTGTATGCTTGCGCCTACAGTACCGCCAGCATATTGGTACGTAATTGGTGCAATCGGATCACCCACACAATAAGTACTAAAATCAGTTCCTGGCGTACTTATTGAAAATTCGTCTTGCGCATGTACCTGTATATTTCCAACAATTGTTCCAACACAACCACCATTGACCGAAGCGACACTAACAATGAAATTATACGAGCTTAAACGCGTCACATTTAATGGTGTTCCAGCAATTTCAACGGTATTGCCAATAGTATTAAAGTAGACTCCTTCAGGAAGGTTTGTAACGGTTACTGCTGGGTTTGGTGCAACATCAACCAAGTCAAGTGTTATGGTTTGAATTGGAGTTCCCTCACAAGCCACTTGCGATAGTGCTCCGGTATTTGTGGCACTAGGTTCTATACGAGGTGTAGGTGTTGTGGTTATCTTACCTGATATACTTTCTTCCTGACATCCACTACCGATTGTTGTAACGGTAAAGTTGTATTCAGTTGTTGAGCTAATGTCTACAGTTGGGGTACCAGAGAGGGTAACCACACCGCTGCTAACAGAAAGGTTTATCCACGAGAGGTCATCTGCAGTAGTGCTAGTTAACGTTACGTTAGTTGCATCCCCACCAATGGTAAATAGGATAGGATCAATGGCATCATTCTCACAAAGTGTTTGGTTGATGTTTGATGAGTCAAGTGTAAGCTCACCGTCAGCATTAACCGTAATTTGCCCATTAACGGCCTCACCTGTACATCCTGTAGTTGTGTTTTCAGGAAGAATACTATATGTGTATATGGTTTCCTGTGAAATATTTTGAGATACTCCAGAAATTATAAGGACATCATTTAATGCATCATAATTTATCGTAAAGCCAACAGGTGTTGAACCTGTCCAATTGAAAGTATAATCGTTAACATTTGATAAGGTGTAACGAATGTCAGAAATTGCATCTCCCTCACAAATAGATTGATCATCATCGCTTCCTGCTTCCAGACCAATACTTGGAGTAGCTTTTAAGGTTATTTCTCCTGTCTTTATGTCTGTATTTGTACAACCAACTGTTGTCGCTGTTAGTTTATATGTATATGTAGTGTCTGATGTTATAGTTGCATTAGGTGCGCCATTGATTTCAACGGTTGTAGCGTTTTCAACAAATGATATTCCAGTTGGCGCAGTGGTTAAAACACCACCAACAAACCACTCAATTGATACATCGTCAGTACCGCCTTTTAGTTCATAAACAACAGGGGTTAAAGACTCATTATAACAAAGTTCTGCTTGGTTTGAACCACTAATTAGCGCTAATTCAGGGTCAGCAGAAACATCTATATCTAACACTATTGTATTATCCGAATTAGGACAATCGTTTGAAGCAATAACTGTTAGTTGAACGGAAGTGTTTTGATTATACGAGTCAAATGTTACAACAATCCCATCTGTTCCTTGCCCAGAAATAATCGTAGCTCCAGCAGGCGCAATCCAATTGTAGTTTGTTTCTCCACTTAAACCTGTAAGTGTATATGTTGTTGTGTCTCCTTCACATACTGTATCAGTACCTTGGATTAATCCCGTACCTGTAACATTTTGGTCTATTGTAAGTGTCATAGCACTTGTCATGGGTGCAGCTCCACATTCGGATTTAGGCGTTACACTCATGGTTAAGGTTACTTGGTTATTCCCCGACGCAAGATCGCCAGCGCTTGGCGTATACTCGGGTGATATTGTATTAGCAAAACGTAGAATTCCAGAACCAGATGTCGACCAGCTTATTGCATCATAACTATTGGCTGTTACAGTCGCATCATTAACAACATATGGCGATCCATAGCATACACTAGCATCTGCGCCGGCAAATAATTCCACTTCAGGCACAAAAGTTAAGGTAATGCTGTCTTCGACAGTATTTGAACAACTAGCATCTCCGAAGCCTCTAAGAACTAGCGTTACAAACCCCGCTGTCTTATCCTCTGAAGAGAAGAAATATTGTGTTTGAACGGCACTAACGTCTGTAAACCCATCTGTACTACCGTCAGCTCGGGACCAACTTACCGCTTGCTGGTTTGTTGCAAAGGCGTCGGATAATGTGAAGCTTGTTTCTGAACTACACAATAGTGTATCATTTCCTGCAAAAGCATTTACAGTAGGATCTATTGTGAGGGTTATTTCATCATATACGTCTGTGCAATTTCCTTGACCATACCCAGTCAAACGAAGGTTGACGGACCCATTACTAATATCGTTAGGGCCAGGAGTATAAATTGGATTTAAGTTGGTTGTTGTTTCAGAAAACACACCATCTCCACCCGTGTTTGTCCATTCATAGCTTATGGCATTTGCAACAGTCACATTGCTAATTTGGAACGTTTCATTTGCACATATTGCTATTTGATCTGTTCCAGCGTCTACAATAACTTCATCTACAAAATTTAGAGAAATTTGTTCAACAGTAGGAGTGGTACAAGCACCATTACCGTATGCTGTTAGCGTAAGCGTGACCCCTTGGTCAATATCATTACCTCCAGGAACATAAACCTGGTTTAATGCAGTGTTAGAAACCTTAAAGCTACCTTGGCCATTGTGACTCCAAATAATAGAGCTTTGATCTTGAATAGTTACGCCAGTAATGGGTACTTCAATTTCATTAGAACAATTTGTGAATATGTTCTGACTTAGTGTTATGGTCGGATTCTTAGTAAGTGTTAGCGTAAGTTTATCATCTACGGTTGTACACCCTAGGCCACCCGTACCCACTAGTGTTAATTCAACGGTTCCGTTCACAATATCAAGCGCACTTGGTGTGTACGTTGGATTCAGCGTCAAGCTATTGTCGAAGCTACCTGTTCCACTTGTTGTCCACTCAATACTTGCTCCGTCTCCTTTAGTCGCGTCACTTATAGTATACGTGCTTTCGGTCAAACATATTTCAGCATTTGCGCCCGCATATACTTCAGGAGCAGGAGTGAAAATAACAGCAATTTCATCCGTAGAAATGGCGTTGCTACATGCTTTATTGTCTTCGCCAGTTACTTGTACATAAAGTGTAACCCCATCGATTAAATCAGCTCCCTGCGGAAAATATACTGGGTTAAGCACCGTATCATCAACAAAAGTACCTTCACCATTCGTAGTCCATTTTAAGGATAAGGGGTCGTAATGTTCACCGCTTACACCTGTTATATTTATTGAAGTAGCATCGTTACAAAAGATAACACTTGATTCAAGTATGCTTATTTGGGGTAGTGGTTGTATACTGAGTACAATTTCATCTGTGACTGTTGGACAATTGCTGTTTCCATCGGCACTTAATTTAAGGATTACTTCTCCGTTAGCAATATCTGTAGCAGAAGGAGTATATATAGGATTTGGATCGTTTTCAGTTGGACTAAATGAACCGCTTCCGGAAGTACTCCAAGTGATTGATGCAGCATCTGAAATAGTAGCTAAGTCTAAAGGATAAGAATCTCCTGCACAAACAGATGCAGTTGCAGGGCCTGCGTCAATGCTAACTGCAGTTTCAAAATAAACCGTAATCAAGCTCGTGCTTTGAGTTGCACAAGGCACATTAGGATCGGCGGTCAAAATGATGCTTACGAAGCCTTGATCAAGTTCTTGTACCGTTGGGCTGTATACAGGAACTAATGAACTTGTATTATCAGGAGTAAAAGTTCCATTTCCACCAGACCATGCAAAGCCACTCGCATTGCTTACAACTCCATTTAATGCGATGTCTCCGGCACAAGTGGTAAAGCTTGCACCTGCATCGGCTTGCGGATTTGCCACCAATTCTAATGTCAAGTTGTCTGAAAGAACACCATTACAAGGAGAAATCTCATCAGCTTCCAGCGTAAATGTGATGATTCCATTTTCACCGTTTGCTGGTGTATACGTTGGTGTCATGGTGTTTTGACCGCTTGAAATGGTTCCAATTCCGTCATGTGTCCAGCGAATATTTTCAACAGCAGCTACAACAGCTCCATTGTTAAATGTATATGGATTGCCTTCACACGTTACCATATCAAGACCTGCATTAACAGCACCACTTGGATTTACAGTCAGCGTCACATCTTTTTGAGCAGTTGCAGCAGTACAAGCACCTTGTCCAGCTACTGTAGCACGTAGTGTTACACTTCCATTTGTAGCATCATTTGCGCCAGTGGTGTAGACAGGAACCAACTGGTCAGAAAACTGTAATGAACCGTCACCATTGATAATCTGCCAATCAATAGTATCATAATTTGTAGCATTGGTTCCTGTAATGGTAAAGGCTCCTTCACAAATATCAAAAGAGGATTGAACAGTTAGTTCTGGAAGTGCTGTAATAACAAGGGTAACTTCATCGCTCACGACCGTATCACATGGATTAATTCCCGTTGCTGTGAGGCGAAGCGTAACCGTACCGTCAATCAAATCTTGACTTCCTGGAGTATAGATTGTATTAACGCTATTTAGGTTATCAAAGGAACCATCTCCATCAACAGCAGTCCATTGAATGTTTTGTCCATTAATTGTCGTTGCATCTGTTAAATCATAAGCCTCACCCACACAAATTTCAGCATCATTACCCGCAAATACTTCAGGAATAGGAGCAAAGTTAGCAACCATACTATCCGATATGTCAGTACAACCATCAAGCCCAGTAGCAGTAAGCGTTAGCGTTACACTTCCATTAGCGAAATCGCTTGGTGCGGGTTGGTATTGAGCGTTTAAATCATTAATTGAAGGCACAAAACTTCCTGATCCTGTTGTACTCCATTCATACGCACTTTGATTTGTTACAGCCCCACTGAGGGTAACAATGTCTCCAACACATAGCTCTTGATCTGTATTTGCATTTGCAGTTGCAGGAGGGTTTATGGTCAATAATAATTCATCTGTGATTACAGCACTACAACCATTGTCCGCTTGAGCAGTCAATACTAAACGTATGGTTCCAACTTCATTAGCAGCTGGTGTGTATATGGCCGTTAGGTCATTTGTTGCAGCCACTAGTGTTCCTGACCCGTCTGGTGTTGACCAGATAAAGTTATTTGAATGAATCACAGCAGCACTAGTTGTCGTAAATGAAGCATCTTGACAAACAGTTGCATCCACTCCAGCATCAACAATAGGTGTTGGTGTTAAAGCTATAATAAGTTCATCAGTTGCATCTGCACAACCATTTGTTCCAAACGCACGTAATTCTAGTCTTACTTCGCCATTAATATAATCCTGCGCTGTTGGGGTGTAGCTTGGTGTTAACGAGGTGTTATTAAGTAGCGTACTACCTCCTGTAATAACACGCCAAGATACGTTTGCACCCGCGGTAGCAGTTGCATCAGTTATTGTAATTGTTCCATCTGTTTCACATGCGGCAATATCAGCACCTGCATTTACCGTTGGCGCAGCTACAAAGGTTACACTTTTGGTAAAGGTTTGAGAATCAGTACATGGAGCTTCAGCCTGAACAGTAAGATTAAATTCTACAACACCTATTTCATTTAATGCAGGGGTGTAAGACGGATTAGCTGTTGTTTCATTTGACAAAACACCTAAGCCAGAGGTTTGCCATAATATACCTGCAACGTTGGTGTAGGTTACATCACTAAATGTTACAGTATCATTTTCACAGAATGTTAGATCACTACCAATAATTACTTCTGGATTTTGAGCAAAACTAACAGTAAGGTCATCAATTGATGGATCACAAGAAGCATTACCTGTAGCTGTTAGCGTAAGTTTCACAGACCCATTTGCGACATCAGCAGCACTTGGAACATATGTTGGGTTTAAGGTATTGCTTACATTGTTTAGAAACGTCCCCGATCCGTCTGTTGTCCATGCTAGCGTAGTTTCAAAGTCTGCGGCTGCGTTAAGTACTACATTTTGATCTTCACAAACTGTTTGATCAACTCCGGCATCCACAACGGGTGCCTGAGCAAACGTAAGTACTAAGGTGTCTTCTTCTGCTTCGAGACAAGGAGTTAATGGATTTGCAATAAGTGTTATGGTAACTTGACCATTCGTATAATCTTCTGCAGATGGATAATATGTTGTTGTTGTCGTACTGGTCGAAGCAAAAGTTCCAGAACTACTTGAAGAGCGCCATTCCACGGAGCTATAATTTTCTAGAAGCAATGGATTTATTGAAATGCCTGGTTCGTTGGTACAATAGTTCTGTGTATCATCCAAGTCTACAACAGGTGTTGGGATAATATCAATACGCTTTGTGTCAAGTACGTCGGGGCAACTTCCATTTCCAGTACCTGTTAGCGTAAGGATGAAGAATCCATCGGCTTTATCTATATCACTTGGGGTGTACGTAGCATTTAAACTGTTTTGCGCTTGCCAAGTGCCCGTGCCATTCGATGTCCAAATTAATGAAGCAGTATTTGTTTCGGTTGCATCTGTAATAACATAATCGCTATCAACACAAAGGGTGTCATCGGCACCTGCGTATACGGTTGCACCTTCTGTAAGTGTTAGTCTAAATGTTTGTGGTACGTTTTCAGCTGCCAAACATGGGCTGTCTGCAACAGCAACCATTGTTAGGTCAACAAAACCAGCGGCTACATCTGCAGCTGTTGGTGTGTACGTTGGGTTTTGAATATTCAAATTGCTAAATGCACCTGTTCCAGTTGTGCTCCAAATTACATTTGCTTCATTTCCATTTGTTGTAACTCCAGCAATGGCGTATGGTGCACTATCACAGCTTTCTGCGTCAGTTGCAAAGGTTACAATTTCGGGGAGTTGCGTTACTGTGATTTCAAGATCTTGTGATAAGGAAGTAGTACAGGGGTTTAAACCAGTTGCTGTTACTCTCAAGCGTACTAATTCGCTATCTGCTGCGGGTTCATAAATTGGATTTTCTGAATTTCCGCCTGAAACTATAGTACCACCACCACTTACAATTTCCCAAGTTATGGTGTCGGCATTTGCTATTGTAGACGTTATGTTTAGCTGTGCGCCAAAACATATAGTTGTTTCCGATGCACTCAAGTCTATTGTTGGTGTTGGGTCAATAACTAAACCAAAGCTGTCTGAGGCTGTTGGGTTAATGCATGCTGCTTCAGCGTCTACGCTTAGTGTTAAGATAGCTCCACCATTTAAAACATCTCCTGAACCAGGGGTGTATGTTGGTGCTTCTTCTTCGTCATCAGAGAAAACACCATCTCCTGAACTTTCCCATAAATAACTTACAACATGCTCATCAACGATCTGACTTGCGTCAAAGGAATAGGTATCTGTTGCACATATCGTAGCTGTATCTGGGGTAATAGATACGGTTGCTTTTGGCGTAATTGTTAGTGTTAAAACATCAGCAATTGGGTTTACACATGGAGCAACAGCATCGGCTGTTAATGTAAGTACGACCGATCCCGCATTGATATCAGCTTGTGATGGTGAATAGGTGGTATCTAAAGCTCCTGCATTTGTAAACGTACCCGAACCGTTGGTTGTCCAAGTTGCCCCACTAGAAAAGGATAATGTGGCTGTGTTGGTTTGGTATGTTTCACCTTCGCAAATGGTAGTGTCGTCACCTGCTTCTACGTCAGGTTGGTTTTGAATGGTCAAAACCATAATATCGGTAACAGGAACAGCACATGGACTTTCCGGTTGTGCTGTCAGTACTAGCACGGCCTCTCCAGCTAAAATTTCAGCTACAGAAGGTGTAAATGTAGGCGTTAGTGTCGTGCCATTGGCAAAAGTACCACCAGTAGGCGCTGACCATAACAGGCTATCGAAATTTTCAGCTGTAGCAGTTACAAGAGTAAAAGTATCTCCTTCACAAATAGTGGCATCGTCACCAGCATAGGCTTCAGGAGCTTCTGCAATGGTTATCAGTATTTGATCTTCAGCAACTTCACCACAAGGAGCAAGTGGGTTTGCAATAAGTTTTATTGTGACCGTTCCTGCAGTAATATCAGCTTGACTAGGTATGTAGGTTGCATTTGGACTTGTGCTGTTTTGTATTGCCCCAGTTCCTGTTTCATTCACCCATTGAATGTTGTCAAAGTTTGTGGCTATTGCTTGACCAAACGTATGTCCAGATTCACAAATGGTTATTTCGTCAGGCCCCGCATCAGCAGTTGGGTTAGCTATTATATCCAGATTAAAACTATCTGTTATTGGTGTTGCACATGGAGCAATAGGTTGTGCTGTAAGAGTAATAACAATTGTATTGCCTGCTGTAATATCTTGTGGGCTAGGTTGATATGTGGTTGAAAGTGTGTTAGCGGGGACAAACGTTCCTGTCCCAGTACTTGTCCATTGATACGTGTTGATATCAACATTTGAAACATCTACATCCTGGGTAAGGTCAATCACCAAGCTCGTATCTTCACACAGCAACCTGTCTTCGCCAATTTCCATTTCTGGACTTGGTGCT
>CALKOU010000016.1 GCA_938092005.1 uncultured Flavobacteriaceae bacterium
AAAAAGTACTTGACCGCTTCCACATTCCGTTTATATTTGCAGGATTATGAAAACTGCTATTGCAATACGTTTACCCGACGGCGCCATAAAGCAAATGCCTGTTGGCAGCTCTCCATTTGATGTTGCTAAAGACATAAGTGAAGGGTTGGCGCGTGCCGTTATTTCTGCTGCTTTTAATGGAACTATCGTTGAAGCCACTACCCCACTTAGCGAAGATGGCGATTTAGTGTTGTATACATGGAATGACGATGCTGGTAAAAAAGCATTTTGGCACTCTAGTGCCCACGTATTGGCACAAGCACTAGAACAACTCTACCCAGGCATCAAACTAACCATAGGTCCAGCTATTGATAGTGGTTTTTATTATGACATTGATGCTGGCGAGCACAACATAACCGAAAAAGACTTGGTGGCTATCGAAAAACGCATGATCGAACTTGCAAGAGGGAAACATCCTTTTTCGATACGATCTGTGTCAAAAACCGATGCGCTTGCATTCTATCAGTCGGCTGGAAACGAATACAAAACCGAGCTTATTGAAGCCTTAGACGACGGTACCATTACCTTTTGTGATCACGACGATTTTACAGATTTGTGTCGTGGCGGGCATATACCCAACACAAGCATCATCAAAGCAGTGAAGTTGACCAACATTGCTGGTGCCTACTGGCGAGGTGATGAACAAAACAAACAGCTCACGCGTATTTATGGGGTTTCCTTTCCTAAGCAAAAGCTGCTTACCGAGCATTTATCATTATTGGAAGAAGCCAAAAAACGCGATCACCGAAAATTAGGAGCCGAATTGGGACTTTTTACCTTTTCGCAAAAAGTAGGTCAAGGCCTACCGCTTTGGCTGCCCAAAGGGGCAGCGCTGCGCGAGCGTCTCGAGCAGTTTTTGCGCAAAGCGCAAACCAAAGCGGGGTATGAACAAGTGGTAACGCCGCATATTGGCCAAAAAGAATTGTATGTTACTTCAGGACATTACGAAAAGTACGGAGCCGATAGCTTTCAGCCCATAAACACCCCTGCCGAAGGAGAGGAATTTTTATTAAAACCCATGAACTGTCCGCATCACTGTGAGATTTACAATGCCTCGCCGTGGAGCTATCGTGACTTACCCAAACGATTGGCTGAGTTTGGTACGGTTTATCGCTATGAACAAAGTGGTGAATTACACGGATTAACACGTGTTCGTGGCTTTACGCAAGACGATGCGCATATTTTTTGTACCCCCGAACAACTCAACGATGAGTTTATGGGCGTTATAGACTTGGTTTTATATGTATTTAACGCCTTAGGTTTTAGTGATTTCAAAACACAGGTTTCCGTGCGAGACCCACAGAAACCAGAAAAATATATTGGTGACACTGCGCTATGGGAAAAAGCGGAGCAGGCCATTATTGATGCTGCAGAGCAAAAAGGATTGGATTATGTAGTAGAAGAAGGTGAAGCCGCATTCTATGGTCCAAAACTAGATTTTATGGTTAAAGATGCCTTAGGCAGAAGTTGGCAATTGGGTACCATTCAAGTTGATTACAACCTACCAGAGCGTTTTGATTTAAGCTATAAAGGCAGCGATAACGAACTGCACAGACCGGTAATGATTCACCGTGCACCCTTTGGTAGTATGGAGCGATTTGTAGCCATTTTGATCGAACATACAGGTGGAAATTTCCCATTATGGCTCACACCAACACAAGTACAATTGCTGTGTGTGAGTGAAAAGCATGAAAAATACGCTAAAAAAGTTTCAGATTTCTTAGAAAATGACGAAATTCGCGCCCTCGTGGATGATAGAAATGAGACTATAGGAAAAAAAATCCGCGAAGCTGAAATGAGCAAGGTGCCCTTTATGGCCATCATAGGCGAACAAGAAGCTGCGCAAGAAACGGTCTCCATTCGACAACACGGAGGAAACGATCTAGGGACAATGTCCTTAGAATCATTTGCAAGTTTGATTAAGCGTCAAGCAGCTGATGAAGTACAGATATTTAGAACCAATTAAATTCGTTAATCATAGCGATACGTAGAAGAAGAAGCAGAGGCCCTGCTCGAATTATAAAGGAAGACAAGCACCGAATCAACGAAAAGATACGGGCTGCCGAAGTACGTTTGGTTGGTGACAATGTTGAAATGGGTGTATACCCACTTGCAAAAGCCTTAAATAAGGCAAACGAATTGGAGTTAGATTTGGTTGAAATTTCACCCAACGCTGCTCCTCCGGTGTGTAAAATCATCGATTATAAAAAATTCCTTTACGAGCAAAAGAAGCGCGAAAAGGCAATGAAGGCAAACGCCTCGAAAGTGGTGTTAAAAGAAATTCGGTTTGGGCCACAAACCGACGAGCACGATTACGAGTTTAAGAAAAAACACGCAATCAAGTTCCTAGAAGAAGGGTCAAAGCTAAAAGCTTTTGTTTTCTTTAAAGGACGCTCAATTGTTTTTAAAGAACAAGGTCAAATTTTGTTGCTACGTTTAGCACAAGACCTTGAAGAGTACGGCAAAGTCGAACAGTTGCCAAAATTAGAAGGAAAACGGATGATCATGTTGATGAATCCGAAAAAGTAAAAGGAAGTAGTTATGCCTAAAATGAAAACAAAATCGAGTGCCAAGAAACGCTTTAAGCTAACAGGTACAGGAAAACTTAAACGCAAACACGCGTTTAAAAGCCACATTTTGACAAAAAAATCAAAAAAGCGTAAGCTAAAACTTACCCACAGTGGGTTGGTGCATGAAAGCGACGCCGATAATATCAAAGAACAACTTCGTTTAAAATAATATAAATTGAAGTCGGCTTTAAAAGTGAGAATCTCCGCCTGCTTCACAAATACTACATTATGCCAAGATCAGTAAACGCTGTAGCGTCACGCGCAAGAAGAAAGAAAATATTAAAACAAGCTAAAGGATACTTTGGACGTAGAAAAAACGTTTGGACAGTAGCCAAAAATGCTGTTGACAAGGCGATGCTTTACGCCTACCGTGACCGCAGAAACAAAAAACGTAGTTTCCGCGCATTGTGGATCACACGTATCAACGCTGGTGCGCGTATCCACGGGCTGTCTTACTCACAATTGATGGGAAAAGTAAATGCAAACAATATTGCATTAAACCGTAAGGTTTTGGCTGATTTGGCCATGAACCACCCTGAAGCTTTTAAGGCAGTTGTCGATAAAGTAAAATAACGCAGCGTAAGCTCATGCAGTTAAAAAGAAATGAGCTTACCAATTTAAAGCGAACTTCGAGTATTTAATTCTATAATGTCTAGTAACATAATTTACTAGAACGGCATATCGTCGTCTCCAGAACCAAATGCATCGTTTGGATCTATGCGTGGCGGCTCAAATGTATCTTCATTATTCATCTTAGATTGATATTCCACAGGAGCATCAAATTGTTCTAGATTATCAAACTTACCTAAGTTTCCAATAAACTTTAGGCGAATACTATCTAGTCCACCATTACGGTGCTTGGCTACAATGAACTCGGCCTGTCCAGCTGCTGGAGAACGCTCTTCGTCATCCCATTCGTCAATTTTGTAATATTCAGGACGATAAATAAAGGTTACCAAATCGGCATCTTGCTCAATAGCACCCGACTCACGTAAGTCAGATATTTGAGGACGCTTACTTCCACCGCGTGTCTCAACAGCACGAGAGAGCTGTGATAGCGCTATAACGGGAATATCAAGTTCCTTGGCAAGTGCTTTCAGGTTACGAGAAATGGTCGAAATTTCCTGTTCACGATTACCCGCTTTGTTACTACCACCAGCAGTCATCAGTTGCAAATAGTCAATCATGATAAGACGAATCCCATGCTGTGATGATAAGCGACGTGCTTTTGCACGTAAATCAAAAATTGAAAGTGACGGTGTGTCGTCAATAAACAAAGGTGCTTTTTCTAAATCTGAGACCTTAACATTAAGCTGTTTCCATTCGTGATCTTCAAGTTTTCCGGTACGTAACTTTTCGGAACTCAATCCCGTTTCGGAAGAAATGAGCCTGGTAATGAGCTGCACTGAGGACATTTCTAGAGAGAAAAATGCAACCGGAATATTTTGATCAACAGCTATGTTTCGTGCCATAGATAATGTAAAGGCTGTTTTACCCATACCTGGACGTGCTGCAACAATGATCAAGTCGCTATTTTGCCAGCCAGACGTGAGTTTGTCTACATTGAAAAAACCTGATGGCACACCACTCATACCTTCTTGATTGGCAATTTCCTCAATTTTTTTCTTAGCTTGAATAACAAGACTCTGTGCGCTAACCGTCGAAGTTTTTAGGTTTCCTTGACTCACGTCATAAAGCTTGGATTCAGCTTGATCCAGCATATCAAAAACATCTTTTGTTTCATCGTAAGCCTCTTCAATAATTTCACTTGAAATTTTAATTAAACTGCGCTGGATGAATTTTTGAAGGATAATGCGTGCATGATACTCAATGTGCGCTGAAGAAGATACTTTTTTGGTGAGTTGAATAAGATAAAAATCGCCTCCAACCTGGTTGAGTTTTGCATCTTTTTTTAGTTGAGCAGAAACGGTCAATAAATCAATAGGCTCTGAATTCTCAAAAAGCTTAACCATTGCGGAAAAAATATGCTGATGCGCTTCGCGGTAAAACGCTTGGGGCTGTAAGATATCGATGACTTCGTCTACCCCTTTTTTATCAATCATCATGGCGCCCAACACCACTTCCTCAAAGTCAATAACCTGTGGAGGCAACTTGCCACGCTCCATAGGAACGACGGCAGTTGGTGCTACAATAGCTGGCATGGGGTTCTTTTTTTCCATGACACTAAACTACACAAATGCCGCTATATAAAATCAGAAAAAAAGAAAAACTAACCAACATTGGGGTGGTTAATAACCTTGGCAAAATTGTTTACAAGTGAAACATTATTCTTCGTAGACTCCCATGGCAAAGAACTTTTCCATACGTTCTTGCACAAGTTCGTCGGCAGGTAGTTCTTGAAGTTCTTTATACGTCTTACAAATGGTTTTTCGGACTGTATCAAACATGGCTTCGCGATTAGCGTGTGCGCCACCAAGTGGTTCTTTGATTATGGTATCAATCAGCTTTTGACGCTTCATATCTTTAGCGGTAAGCTTTAGTGCTTCGGCTGCTTGCTCTTTATACTCCCAACTGCGCCACAAAATAGATGAGCAGGATTCTGGAGAAATAACCGAATACCATGTGTTTTCTAACATAAAAATTCGATCCCCTACGCCAATTCCCAATGCACCTCCCGATGCTCCCTCGCCAATAATGACAACAATAATGGGTACTTTCAAGCGTGACATCTCTAAAATATTACGAGCAATGGCTTCTCCTTGTCCACGTTCCTCTGCTTCCAAACCAGGGTATGCACCAGGCGTATCAACAAAACAAACAACGGGAATATTAAACTTTTCAGCAGACTTCATAAGGCGAAGTGCTTTGCGATACCCTTCTGGATTTGCCATACCAAAATTACGGTACTGACGGGTTTTGGTATTGTATCCTTTTTGCTGACCAATAAACATAAAACTCTGATCGTCAATTTTACCCAAGCCGCCAATCATGGCTTTGTCGTCTTTGACCGTTCTGTCGCCGTGTAACTCTAAAAAACTACCTTTTGTAAGAGCGTTAATATAATCGAGGGTGTATGGTCGGGAGGGGTGTCTTGAAACCTGAACGCGTTGCCAAGGAGTGAGATTGGTATAAATTTCTTTTTTTAGTTCTGTTAAGCGGTCTTCAATTTTACCACAAGCTTCCGTAACATCTACTTCACTTTCGGCTCCAATATCTTGACATTTTTGAAGTTGATCTTCTAACTCTTTGATTGGCTGTTCAAAGTCTAAATACTCCATATGGTTATTGTTCTGCAAAACAAATATACTTATTTTGTGTTCGGAGCAAGGGGTTCGCGTTGATTTTTTGTGCTCTTTAATTTCACAACTCCATTGACCAAAACGGCTACAAGAATACACAGCAAACCAATATAAAACGACGTATGCATGGTTTCCTTTTCTCCAAAAATGACATACGCCAATGCAATACCATAAACGGGTTCCATATTGATTCCTAACATGATAGAATAAGGCGTCAAGTGGCGCATAACAACAATAGAAACAACAAAGGCATAGGATGTACACACAAATGCCAAAACAGACAACCACAAAATATCTTGCCCCGAAATGGCGAAAAATGTAGTGGTAAACGCTCCTTGAAACGTCAGTAAAAGTGTTACCACCAAAGCACCAACCATCAACTCGTAAAAAGACAGTACATAGGGATCGGTTTTGGAAACATATTTGCCATTTAATAGCGTAAATAATACAGCTAAAACCGTTGAAATAGCTGCATACATAAATCCTTTAACATGAGTAGTTTCGGCTCCTAATACCAGTGTTAAACCAACAATAACCAGCAAACCAAAAAAGACTTCATAGCCGATCACTTTTCGTTTGTAAAAAAGCGGTTCTAAAAGCGAAGTAAGAAACGCACCCGAAGAAAGGACAGATAACGTTATGGAAACGTTTGAAACCTTGACTGCGGTAAAAAAGGTAATCCAATGAAATGCAATAAGTACACCACTTGCAATTGCAACCCACATAATGGTTTTTGATACCCGAAAAGAATGTTTTCGCAACCAAAGGAATACGCCTAAACCTACGGTTGCAAGCGTCATTCGGTACCAAACTAAAGGAATGGCGGTCACACTAATCAAAGCGCCAAGTACAGCCGTGAAGCCAAAAATGACCACAATAAGATGAAAATGGAGCGTGCTGCGTAGTTTATCTTTTTGCATGGCGAAGCAAATAGACCGAAAGGATGGCAAAAAGGACATTCGGAATCCATGCTGCCAACCATGGTGTGAAATTTGATTTTTCTACCATAACCTCGAATATTTTATCAAAGAAAATATAGAGAAACGCTAAAATTATTCCCATGGCGAGATTAATCCCCATACCACCACGCTTTTTAAACGAGGCAACAGCTACAGCAATCAAGGTTAAAATAAAAGCAGAAACGGGAATGGACCAACGTTTGTGTCGCACCAATATGTGACTGTTAATTAACGGGCTGCCGTTTTTACGCTCTTGTTCGATATAGTCATTTAATTCAAATAAATTAAGGGTTTGCGCTTTGTATGTCACAGGAACCATAGCATTTAAATCTATGGGCAAAAGCGTGTCTAATCGTGCTTCTTTTCGTATTACTTCAACGTCATCAATGATGGTACGCTGAAAAAATTGAGACAACCTATGGATACTGTCATTTTCAACCCAGCGAATGTTCTGTGCCTTGATTTTATACTTCAGTTTATTTTCTTCAAAATGTTCCCATGAGAAATTGTACCCTATTTGACGGTTAGCGTTGTAATTACTCATATATATAAAATCGTTGTCACCCAATTGCTTGTATATATTTTCAGTTAGCCTCACTTTCCTGCCTTTGTTTATATATGTATATTTAAATTCATTATACCTTTCACTCGCATTGGGAACCCAAAACATACTAGACCCAAAAGCCAATATTGCAATGAGTAGGGCCGAAAAAAGAAACGGTCGCAAATAGCGGTAAAAAGATACACCCGAACTTAAAATTGCAATTACCTCAGTGTTGCTTGCCAATTTTGAAGTAAACCAAATAACCGATAAGAACAAAAAAATAGGAAATAACTGATATCCAAAAACCCAAACAAAATCGTAATAATGCGACAGAATTTCATTAACAGAAAGCTCGTGTTGCTTAAACTTATCTATACGTTGAGAGAGATCAACGAGTACGCTAATGGGTATAAACATCCCCAGCATCACAACAAAGGTGCTGATGTATTTCCGAAAGATGTAAAAGTCCAACAACTTCATACTCACAAACGCTTATCCATTTGACGCACCATGATATTTTTCCAAGATGCAAAATCGCCTGCTAAAATATGCTTTCTGGCTTCGCGTACCAACCACAAATAAAAAGATAAATTATGTAATGTAGCCAGTTGTTTCCCCAACAATTCGTTCGCTGCAAACAAGTGACGCAAATAGGCCTTTGAATAGGCCGTATCTACAAAACTTGCTCCGTTTGGATCAATAGGAGAAAAGTCGTTTTCCCATTTCTTGTTTTTAATATTGATGGTTCCTTCGGAAGTAAATAACATCCCATTTCGGGCGTTTCGAGAGGGCATCACACAATCAAACATATCAACACCCAGTGCAATGTTTTCTAAAATATTTATGGGTGTACCTACTCCCATCAAATAGCGAGGTTTATCTTCGGGTAAAACAGCGCAAACAGCATCGGCCATAGCATACATTTCTTCAGCTGGCTCACCAACAGAAAGGCCGCCAATAGCATTGCCAGGTGCATTGGTATTGGCAATAAATTCAGCAGACTGCACCCTTAAATCCGTGTATACGCTCCCTTGTACAATGGGAAAAAGGGTTTGATTGTAGTCGTATTTTGGCGTTGTTTTTGCAAAATGCTCTTGACAGCGAATGAGCCAACGATGCGTTAGGTGCATGGAGTTTTTGGCATACTCGTATGGACAAGGGTAAGGGGTACATTCATCAAAGGCCATGATAATATCTGCACCAATGGTACGCTGAATATCCATAGCACCTTCTGGAGAGAAAAAGTGCTTGGATCCATCAATATGTGATTTGAAGGTAACCCCTTCTTCTGTTATTTTTCGATTATCAGCTAACGAATACACTTGATACCCTCCACTGTCGGTTAACAGCGGACGATCCCAGTTCATAAACTTGTGGATACCGCCTGCCTGTTCAAGAATGGGCATAGATGGTCGCAAATACAAGTGATACGTATTTGCAAGAATAATATCAGGATTGATATCTTGAGCTAAGTCTTGCTGATGAATCCCTTTAACAGTGGCAGCAGTACCAACAGGCATGAAAATAGGTGTTTCTATGACACCATGGTCTGTTGTTAGTACACCTGCTCTGGCTTTGGAAGCCGCATCGGTATGTTTTAATGAAAATTTCACCTGTCAAATATAAGCAACCCAGGCCGGTAAGTGTACTAAAATTAGATGTTGATTATTTTCAATAAATAATCTAAAAATAGTAGGGTAAGCTGCACCCGAAGTTTTATTTTTGAAAAAATTTAATTTTGATGGCATCACTTGACACGCTTCAACAACTAGTACCACAAGTGCGACGCGATATATTACGTATGGTTCACCAAGTAAATTCAGGACACCCTGGAGGATCATTGGGCTGTGCTGAGTTTTTCGTTACACTATACCAGCACGTAATGGACTATTCCACAGACTTTGAGATGGACGGTAAAAACGAAGATTTATTCTTTTTATCAAACGGTCACATATCGCCTGTTTTTTATAGCGTGTTGGCCCGCAGTGGCTTCTTTCCTGTTGCTGAACTAGCAACGTTTAGGAAATTAAACTCACGCCTTCAAGGGCATCCAACAACACACGAGGGATTACCCGGTATTCGAATTGCCTCTGGTTCATTGGGACAAGGTATGTCAGTTGCCATTGGCGCTGCCGAAGCCAAGAAATTAAACAACGATACGCACACGGTTTACAGCCTTCATGGCGACGGCGAACTCCAAGAGGGTCAAAACTGGGAAGCGATCATGTATGCTGGATCTAAAGGAATTGACAATCTTATTTCAACCATAGACTACAACAAACAGCAAATCGACGGAAGCACGGATGATGTTTTGGCTTTGGGTGATGTAGGTGTAAAATTGGAAGCTTTTGGGTGGACTGTTATAAACGTTGAAAATGGAAATGATATTCCATCTATCATCGCTGGGCTTGATGCTGCAAAAGCTGCATCGGGCAAACAAAAACCCGTAGCCGTTTTATTACATACTGTTATGGGCAATGGCGTTGACTTTATGATGCATACGCACGCATGGCATGGCAAAGCACCAAACGACGAACAACTGGCTACTGGATTAGCTCAAAACGAAGAAACTTTAGGAGATTATTAAGATGGGATTAAAAGAATACACCTTTACAGAAAAAATTGACACACGCTCTGGATTTGGCGTTGGTCTTGCAGAAATTGGAGCTAAAAACTCAAACGTTGTTGCGCTCTGTGCCGATCTTACTGGGTCGTTAAAGATGAACGCATTTAAAGATGCCCACCCTGAACGCTTTTTCCAAATAGGCATAGCAGAAGCTAACATGATAGGAATTGCCGCTGGCATGACCATTGGAGGCAAAATTCCATTTACAGGAACTTTTGCAAACTTCTCAACTGGACGTGTATATGATCAAATACGTCAATCCATTGCTTATTCACATAAAAATGTAAAAATATGTGCCTCACACGCTGGTATCACGTTAGGAGAAGACGGAGCTACACATCAAATTTTAGAAGATATTGGGTTGATGAAAATGCTTCCCGGGATGACCGTTATCAACACCTGTGACTATGAACAAACACGATTAGCCACCCATGCTGTTGCTGCACATAACGGCCCTGTTTACTTGCGCTTTGGGCGTCCAAAAGTACCAAACTTTACAACTGACCTTCCTTTTGAGATTGGTAAAGGAATTGTATTGCAAGAAGGTACAGATGTTACTCTCGTAGCTACAGGACACCTGGTTTGGGAAGCATTAGAAGCTGCAAAAATATTAGATGCGCAAGGTATCCGTGCTGAAGTCATTAACATACACACCATCAAACCTTTAGATGATGCGCTTATTTTAGCATCGGCTAGAAAAACAGGTGCGGTTGTTAGCTGTGAAGAGCATAATTTTTTAGGAGGACTTGGCGAAAGTGTTGCGCGTGTTTTAGCAGAACATCACCCTACTCCTCAAGCATTTGTGGCTACACAAGATACGTTTGGTGAGTCAGGCACACCTGCTGAGTTAATGGATAAATACGGATTAAACGCAGCTTCAATTGTCGCTAAAACAAATGAAGTAATCGCAAGAAAGGCTTAGTTATTATCTAAATAGTCTGGAGTACCATCACCGTCCGTGTCGTCTGGCGTGCCATCATTATTGACATCGTACTCTGTTTTGGTTAATATACCGTCATTGTCATCGTCATCGTCACGATAATTTACAAGACCATCACCGTCAGTATCTTCATCAAAATACCCGTCGCCATTTAAGTCTTCAAGATGTGTAGGAACGGTATCTCCATCGTGATCAGTAGTGTTATAGGTATACAAATCAACTGCAAATATCAAAGGAGAATATGCTGGAACGCTTCTACCATCATTGTAATACCCTAAGGCAGAGGGCATAAATATGGCAGCAGAACCAAATCCATCAAAGGAATAAGTACCATCTGTGTTAACCATTGGTGGTGCCGCTTTTTTAATGTGTGGCAATAGGGCACTAAATCCTTTTACAACAGATAAGGACTCAAACCAAATAGGGCTTGTCCTTTCATCAAATTCAGTAAGATTAAGCAGTAATCCGCGGTAGGTAACAAAAACGCTGTCCGCAACCGTTGGCGAAGTACCTACACCCTCTCGCAAAGCAAGTATGTAAGCTTTGTGGTCGTGGTAAACATCGTTGTTATCTTTAACCTTAAAATTGATTTCTTCCACCTGATCAATCAATGGGGTTTTAGTTGCATTATCCCCTTGAATGGTATCAATGGTAAACACAACATGTTCATTCGGTGCAGCCGTTTGATAATCCTCGTAATTGTAGAAGCGTGTTTGCAAAAAAGTGCGTAATGAGTCGTTATCAACTGCACGTTGGTCCGCATAGTCTCGAGCAGGTTCTGAAAAGGCACGTTGTTGTTCTTCGCAAGAAGTAAGGGCAGCTAACAAGCCAATAATTCCAAAAAAAAGCGTTAGTTTGTTCATCAATAAGATTTAAAGTGCAAGATACAATTTTCGTATATTTATTTACGCTTCTTTAAAAAACCTAAAATACACTCCAAACTTGAACAGAATAAACACAAATAACTTTGATTTTTTAAGAATTGTCTTTGCGTCTACAGTTCTATTTGGACATTTGTTTGAATTGAGTCAGGTCAAGCAATTCCAGCCGTTTTTACCGTTTTTCAACACAAGATTAGCCATTAGTGGCTTTTTTGTAATAAGTGGATTTTTAATTGCAAAGAGTTATGAAAAAACCCCTTCATTAAAAAAATTTATTTTTTGAGAAGAATTAAGAGAATTGTTCCAGCCTATTTCACTGTTATATTGCTTTGCGCTGTTCTGCTTTGGCCATTGTCTAAATTAAGTTTCAGTGGTTATTTTTTAGATGCTCAATTTTGGAGGTATTTAGCTGCGAATCTATCTTTTCAAAATTATATCGAGCCTTGCCTCCCCAATGTTTTTGAAAACAACCTGATTTGTGCTGTGAACGGCTCTTTATGGACGATTAAAGTTGAAGAAGGTTTTTATCTATCTGTCCCCATTTTTTATTGGCTTATTAAAGCAAAAAAAATTAATTTTTGGATGTTGAGTATTGCAACATATGTTTTTGCAATCTCATATTATAATTATTTTAATTCTATTGATTTGTATGTCATTGCAAAACAATTACCTGGGGCTATGGCATTTTTTATTGCTGGTATTGTTTTATTTAAAAAATTTGAGTTTTTCTACAAACGAAAAGATGTCTTCATAATACCTTCATTAATTGCTTTTTTCTTAGAACAGTATGTATTAGAAACTCATCTTTTAAAGCCATTATCTTTTGCATTTATGATTTTTTATCTTGCCTATTCAATCAAGTATTTAAATCGATTTGGCAAACATGGGGACTTTACTTACGGAATTTACATCTTGCATTTTCCACTAATTCAATTTTTTGTTGATTTAAATTTATTTAATTCATACAATTCTGTTATTGTAAGTATTGCAGTAGTTACCTTAACGTTATTCTTATCTGTCGTTTCATGGAACTACATTGAACTACCTTTCTTATCAAATGATAGAAAAGCTAGACATAAAAAATTGTTATCAATTAACAAAAAATAAGATGCGAATAGACAAATATCTGTGGGCGGTTCGGTTTTTTAAGTCTCGGAATGCCGCTAGCATTGCCTGTAAAAAAGGTTACGTACAAGTTGACGGACAAAATGCAAAGCCCTCAAGAGAGATTTACAGTTCTGATAAAATTTCCATTCGCAGACAACAGCTTACTACTGAAATCTTGGTTTTGGACATCCCTAAAAGCCGCGTAGGCGCCAAACTTGTACCCCAATATTGCAAAAACATTACACCAGAAGCGTCTCTTGAACAATTTGAAGCCGTCCGAGAAAATCAACGATTATCTAGAGTAAAAGGTGCCGGAAGACCTAGCAAAAAAGAACGGCGTGATTTGGATTCGTTTTTAGATGATGATGCCTAAAACAGATTGTGTATTTTTGCCTTATGAGTGAAGTGATCTTAACAGCAACGCAAGTCGAACAAAAACTAGAACGAATAGCTTATCAAATTCTGGAAGCGAATAGCAAAAACGACACCATTATCATTGCAGGAATTGTTTCTAACGGCTTTGCAGTAGCCGAGCGAATAGCCTATCACCTATCGCAAATCTCGTCAAAAACGATATTGAGCTGTGAGATTAAAATAGACAAGAAAAATCCGCTCAACCCCATTCAGACCACACTTGCGGCAAAAGACTATACAGACAAGTCGGTTGTTATTGTCGACGATGTCTTGCACACAGGCACTACCCTAATTTATGCGGTCAGGCATTTTTTAAATGTACCCTTAAAGCAATGCAAAACAGCCGTGTTACTAGACAGAAATCATAAAAAATTCCCTATTAAGGCAGATTTTAAAGGGGTTTCGCTATCAACATCAATTAACGAAAACGTAGCTGTTAAGGTAACTTCAAGTGGATTTACGGCTGTATTAGAGTAGGTTAACGATCTCTTCAACCACATCTTCTATACTTTTATGATCTACACTTATCGTGTGATGGGCATCCATATAAAAGTTTTGTCGTTCAAATAAATGCTTCGCAGCAAATTCTCGAAGTTCGGACTCACTTGAAGTATGGGCAATCAATGGACGGCCGTCTTTTTCTGGAAAAAGGCGTTGTGCAAGTATTTTGGGTGAGGCTTTCAAATAAAAAACATGAGAAGTAGTAGCATTGATTAGCTTCATATTATCAAAGTAGCACGGAGCACCACCACCAAGAGAAATGACTTTTTTAGAAGTATCAGCAAGACAATTTTTTAGAGCATTGTGTTCTAATTCGCGGAAGGATTTTGCACCATGCGAAACAAATAAATCAGGGATAGATGTGCCTTGTGCTTGTGCAATAACGTCGTCAAGGTCTTCGAAAACAACCCCTTTACGAAGCGCCAAAAGCTTGCCAACAGTAGATTTTCCACTACCCATATAACCTAATAAAATGATTGCGTTAGGGTTAGAAAAAGAAGTTGTCATATTTTGAAGTAATTAAAGTTGCAAATTTAGGGGAATTTAATCTTTGATTAATCGTCAAAATGAGCATATATTTGCAGCTTCAAAAATTGACTTGGTAGCTCAGCTGGTAGAGCATCTCCCTTTTAAGGAGAGGGTCCTGGGTTCGAACCCCAGCCAAGTCACACTAGACTTGGTAGCTCAGCTGGTAGAGCATCTCCCTTTTAAGGAGAGGGTCCTGGGTTCGAACCCCAGCCAAGTCACTCACTACGATTCGCGCACGTGGCGGAACTGGTAGACGCGCTAGGTTGAGGGCCTAGTGGGAGTTATATCCCGTGGAGGTTCGATTCCTCTCGTGCGCACTTTATTTCTTTAATAACCAGCCATTTATATTATATTTTTTTGTAATTTTGTTTATCATTGTTAATTAAACATTAAACAAATGGATCGCGTTAAGAATAGTTTCAGCATAAAAAACCTCGAACACCTTTCAGGAATAAAAGCACACACAATA
Source organism: uncultured Flavobacteriaceae bacterium (assembly GCA_938092005.1). GTDB lineage: Bacteria > Bacteroidota > Bacteroidia > Flavobacteriales > Flavobacteriaceae > UBA7446. The sequence continues at coordinate 14,839 of CALKOU010000016.1, forward strand.
CGTATATGGGAAAAACGCTACAATTTGTTTGAGCCCAAACGAACAGACACAAACATTCGATTATACGATCTTGAAAACCTGCAAAAACTACTAAACGTTACCTTACTCTACAATAATGGCTTCAAGATTTCTAAAATTGCAAAACTCACCCCGCAAGAAGTAACGGAAAACATTCACAACCTAACCATAAACAAAAATGCCGACGATTGGTCTTTGGGACTTTTCAAGTTGGCCATGATCAATTTTGATCAACGTCTATTTACAAAAACCTTTAACGACCTTCTTGAACAATTTACGTTTACAGAAATATTCAAAAACGTTTTTGTTCCGCTTATGAACGAATTGGGTGTGTTGTGGCAAACAAACTCCATAAGTCCATCCCACGAACATTTTATCACAAGTTTAGTAAAGCAGAAAATCCATGCCATGTGCGAGGAACTGCAAACACAACCTACGCGAAGAACCGATCGTAGATTTGTTTTATTCTTACCTGATAATGAAATTCACGAATTGGGGCTGCTCTATTTGCAATATGAAGTATTGAACAATGGTTTCCAGTGTGTGTTTTTAGGTCAATCTGTACCTATCGAGAGTTTAAACAACCTCGTGGACATAGGCGAACCCATTACATTTTTATCCTATTTTACAATTGAGCCAATTCAAGAAAAAGTAAATGAATATTTGAATACATTTAAACAAGAAATCATTAACAACATGGACAGTGACTTGTGGATATTAGGATATCAGATTCAGTTTATCAAAGAAGACATTCCTGAAAAAATACGCAAATTCCACTCCATTGACGAAGTAGTTGAAGCGTTGAGTGTTGTTTAGTTAAAATTAAACATTTATGCTTTAAAAAGCAGTTTGACCCGATAATTATTTTATATTTACAAGCATCAAGGCAAAAATATGAAAGCGCTATTCGATCAAGTTTCTCACAACTGTAGTAAGCTCGTTACCGAGTCCTACAGCACCTCTTTTTCTCTTGCTACACGAATACTTTCAAGTGAAATTCGTCAAGATATCTATAACATTTACGGTTTTGTACGCTTTGCCGATGAAATCGTCGATACGTTTCACGAATACAACAAACCCGAGCTGTTCAATCGTTTTGAGCAGTCACTTGAAAATGCACTTACAGATAAGATTAGCCTTAATCCCATTTTAAACAGCTTTCAAGAAACAGTGCATCGTTATAGCATAGATCGTGAATACATAGATGCATTTATGCAAAGTATGCGATGGGATTTGTCTAAAAAAACCTATTTAACAGAAGAGGATTACAATGCTTACATCTTTGGTTCTGCTGATGTTGTTGGCTTAATGTGCCTAAAAGTGTTTGTTAAAGGAGATCATGTGATGTTTGATTCATTAAAAGACGCTGCCATGCGATTGGGTTCTGCGTTTCAAAAAGTTAATTTTCTACGTGATTTAAAAGCGGACCACGATCAATTGGAACGCTCCTATTTTCCAAATGTTGATATGAATGCATTTGACGAAACTGCTAAGCAACTTATCATTGAAGAAATTGAAGCTGATTTTAACGCAGGGCTTGCTGGAATTTTTCAGTTACCAGACGCAGCCAAGTTTGGTGTTTATACTGCATATAAATACTATTTGCGTTTACTCAAAAAACTCAAAAGAACACCATCTACACAAATTAAATCAAAACGAATTCGCGTGCCTAATTATCAAAAAGTAGATGTGTTAGCGCGTTCTTTTATTCGTTATCAATTCAACTTGCTTTAACCCGTTATCGTTTATGACCCTAATCGCCCATATTGGTGTTTTATTGTTGACCTTTGGAACAATGGAATTTATGGCATGGTTTACACATAAATATGTGATGCATGGATTTTTGTGGTCGTTACACAAAGATCACCATCACAAAGATCACGATTCATGGTTTGAACGCAATGATTTGTTTTTTATTTTTTACGCTATTGTAAGTGCTGGTTGTGTCATCCTTTGGGGAGAATATGGCTTCACACCTGGTTTGGCTATTGGGATAGGTATTTTTGCCTATGGATTAGCCTATTTTCTTGTTCATGATATTTTTATACACCAACGCTTTAAAGTATGGCGTAATGCTAACAATCGTTATGCAAAAGGCGTAAGACGAGCACACAAAATACATCACAAACATCTAGGTAAAGGAGATGGTGAATGTTTTGGAATGCTTTGGGTGCCGGTAAAATATTTTAAATAGAAAGTTTTGCCATACTAATGGCAGCAGCGGCAGCTTCAGCTCCTTTATTTCCTAACGCACCTCCACTTCTGGCTTTTGCTTGATCTATGGTATCATCGGTCAAAACACCAAAAATTACTGGAGCAATTCCTAAAGTATTTAGATCTTTAATTCCGTTAGAAACGGCTTCACATACATAGTCAAAGTGAGCTGTTTCGCCTCGAATAACACTTCCAAGTGCAATAACAGCATCAAACCCTTTGTGAACAGCTTTTTTACACCCGTAAATTAATTCAAAACTTCCAGGAACGTCAATGCGTTTAACATTGCTGCATCCTTTTTGTTCGAGTACAGAAAGAGCACCTTGAAAAAGATTGTTGGTAATTTCAGCATTCCACTCAGAGACAACAACAGCTACTTTGAGTTTTGCTGCACTTGGAACAGCGTCTAAGTTTAACGCACCATGCTGAGCGGTAGCCATAGAAATTAATTTTGTGCTTGCGCTAAAAGAACAGCTGCATTGACTGCCTGTGGCGCTGATGGATAATCGGCTTGGAGGGTTTTAAGCAAATTCACAGCATCCGCAGAAGCATCAATACTTAACGCAACTTGCGCTCCTTTAAGTAAGAAACGTGGTGTTGTAAATTCATTAGCTGAAAAATAAGCCGCTTTCTTATAATATGTTAAGGCGTCATCTTGTTGATTTAGTTCTGTAAACGAATCTGCAATCCCACCAAGTGCAAGTGCTCCCAACACAGGGTCTGAGGTTGAAAAATCTTCTAAATATGCTATTGCTTTATCATATTCTCCTTGCTGAAAATAAATCATACCAGCATTGTACGTAGCCAACTGAGCAGCAGCTGCACTACCATAGCTTTCAATAATTTCTAAAAAGCCAGGTTGAACACCGTCACCCTCAAGGGCAAGAGTAAATAATGAATCTTGAAGCGTAGGGTCTTCCAAGCCTTCTTTAAAGTGTGCTTGAGCTTGAGCAATCACGTTATTTGATTCCTCTTCCAAGGGCGCAACAACAAAGTTACTATAAGCTAAATACCCTAAAACGACAACAGCTACAGCACCAATAACAGAAAGGATATAGTTCTGATTTCGAGATACCCAAGCCTCTGCACGACCGGCAGATGTGTCAAGAGTTGTGAACACTTCAGCTGTTACGCTGTCTTGTTCTGGCGCTTCTTGTTGAGACCTTTTTACTTTACTTCCGCGTTTTTTGTACGTAGCCATGTTAAAAATGTTATGACCGCAAAAATAAAATTTTTATTCCAATACACCTTGCCGCCAAAATGTTTATTTTGGATGTCTATTAAATTTACATTAACATATGAGTAGTTTGCGCTTAAATGCCCTCCAAATTACCAACTACAAGAATGTATTATCTGCATCTTACAGCTTTAAGGAGCCCATACACTGTTTTGTTGGAAATAACGGTAAAGGCAAAACCAACACCCTAGATGCCATTTATCATCTAGCAATGGGGCGTAGCTATTTTTCTGCTATGAATGCACACACCATTAATCATCAAGCTGATTTTATGCGAATAGAAGGGCATTTTGAGCGAGACGCTAACATAGAACGCATAGAGTGTCAATTAAAACGTGAGGCAAGCAAAACGTTTATTCGGAATGGAAAAAAATACAGCAAACTATCCGAGCACATTGGATTGTTGCCAACGGTCATGATTTCCCCTGCTGATGTGGACTTAATCAATGAAGGGAGCCAAACGAGAAGAAGTTTTATTGACCGACTCATTGGTCAAGCGGATAAAACGTACTTGCACAACCTAATCCAATACCAAAAAGTATTGCAGCAACGCAATGCCCTGCTTAAGCAAATGGGACGTTATGGGCAAGGTGCGCCAGAAACACTTGAAATTTACAACGAACAGTTGGTCATGCTCGGAACACCTATTCATCGAGCAAGAGTGGAACATCTATCTGTTTTTGAACCTTTGTTTAAAAACAGATACGCTGCCATTAGTGGATCTCAAGAAAACGTTAGTGTAACGTACGAAAGTCAACTACTAGAAGAAAACTTTACCGTGCTTTTGGAAAAAGCAACTACACAAGATCGAATGACGCAGTTTACTACGGTTGGCATTCACAAAGATGATTTAGTTTTTCAAATTGATGGGTATCCCATTAAAAAATTTGGAAGTCAAGGTCAACGGAAGTCACTTCTGATTGCGCTAAAACTAGCGCAGTTTGATATGTTAAAGCAATCTACAGCCGTAACACCGCTACTGCTTCTAGATGATATTTTTGATAAATTGGACGAAGAACGCGTAGCAAAAATCGTAAGCCTGGTACATGAGGCTACATTTGGACAGCTGTTTATTACAGATACCCACCCCGAACGCACTGCTGCAGTTATTAAAGAGACCAATCAACCATTTCAATTGCACCATTTATGAGAATCTTAACGTTATTTATAGGCATGTTATTAATGAGTTGCTCCAGTGGTGTAAAACAACAAGATTTACCAAATCTTGAAGGCTATTGGCGCATTAGCAAAGCCGTGTCGCCTAGTGGTGAGGTACGAACGTTTACCGCTACTGTGGACGTTGATTTTTTTCAATTAGATGAAAAAAAAGGGCTACGCAAAAAACTCAAACCGCTTTTGGGAAATCAATACAGCAGTTCCAATGATTATGTGCCCTTTACGATTAACTGCGCAAATAAAAACTGCATTATCAGCTATTCAAAAAAAGGGGTTCGCTGGGAAGAAGAAATAATGAGGCTAGATGCCGAGGAATTAAGACTGAAAGACGCACGGGGTGTTGTATTTCATTATATTAAGACATAGCTCATGAGTTCACGAAAAGACGAACCGCAATCCATAGAAGAGGTACTACGTCAATTTACCAACACCAACAAGTTGGAAAAAGGTTTAGACAATGTTAAGTTAGAAACGTTGTGGAGCAACATCATGGGGGCAGGCGTTCAAGCATATACCGTTTCTATCCGTTTTGATGGAGAAACGCTATTTGTAAATCTTTCATCTTCTGTACTTAGAGAAGAACTCAATTATGGCAAAGACAATATCGTGGCCATGCTCAATGAAGGGCTACAAAAAGATGTAATAAAAAAACTGGTACTGCGTTAAAACTGCTCTCTTGCTGAAAAGTGAAAAGCGATCTCGATAGCCGCATTTTCATCACTATCAGATCCGTGGACTGCATTTTCACCAACAGATGTTGCATAGTGTTTACGAATGGTGCCTTCGGCAGCTTCTGCTGGGTTTGTAGAACCAATCAACGTACGAAAATCGTGTACCGCGTTTTCTTTTTCCAACACAGCTGCCACAATGGGACCGCTTGTCATAAAAGAAACCAAATCATTGAAAAAAGGACGTTCGTTGTGTACGGCATAAAAAGCTTCTGCATCGGCTTTTGAAAGTCGGGTAAGTTTTAATGCTTTAATAGAAAAACCAGCTTCAGAAATTTTATTAAGAATTGCACCAATGTGACCGTTTGCAACTGCATCAGGCTTAATCATGGTAAACGTTTGATTTGTTTTCATAAACAATTTTTTGCAAACCTAATGAAATTCGCATAAAGTCATTTACAAGTATCGAGTTATTTGTAATTTTGAGCAATGATGCGAATTGCGCTTTTCGGCACAGGGAATCTTGCCAAACATTTAATCCGAGCTTTTGAAGGACTACACGACGTTTATTGCGTACAATGGATTGGTAGGAAAACAACAGCACCAAAAGTTTCACAAGCCCCACCTTACTTCACTTCATTTCAAAATGATATTGCAGTTGACCTTTGCATCATTGCTGTTTCCGATGATCAAATTAGTGAAGTAGCACAAAAGTTTAGAACAGCTACCTTGGTTGTTCACACTGCTGGTGCAATTACCAAACAAGCATTATCTCCCCACAAACGAAAAGGTGTTTTTTACCCACTGCAAAGTTTTTTAGACGACAGGTCGGTGGACTGGTCTACCGTTCCCATTTGTGTTGAAGCAGCCAACAAAAAAGACACGGATATGCTTTTAACACTTGCACATAAAATAAGCACCGAAGCGCATCATATAAACGAAGAACAACGTCTTTACCTTCATGCAGCTGCAGTTTTTGCCAATAATTTTTGTAATCATTTGTTGGGCATAAGTCAAGATATTACAGCTAAAAAAACACTACCCTTTTCTTTACTAAAGCCCATTATTAAAGAAACATTTGAACGTAGCTTTGCAACGTCTGCCACGGATGTACAAACAGGACCCGCAAAACGACATGATGTAACAACACAAGCAAAACATCTTGACCTTTTGTCGCCAGAAGAAACAGCTTTATATAAAGCATTAAGCCAATCCATTTTTAAAAAACACAACACATGAGTTATAAAGAAACATTCCGACACATTACCACTTTTATTTTTGATGTCGACGGCGTATTTACAGATGGGAGCATTACCATTTTACCAGATGGTGAAATGATACGCACCATGAATACAAAAGATGGTTATGCCATTAAAGCAGCACTTCATACTGGGTATAAAGTAGTTATTATTTCTGGAGGAACTAACGAAGCGGTTAGGCTTCGCTTGAATCAACTTGGTGTTGAAGACGTTTATTTAGGTGCGCATCAAAAAGGAAAAATCCTTAAAGAATATGCCACAAAAAGCAATACCGCATATGACGAAATACTGTATATGGGGGATGACATTCCAGATATTGAAGCTATGGAAATGGCTCGTTTAGGGTGCTGTCCTAACGACGCTGTGCCCGAAGTACTAGACGCAGCGGATTATGTGTCACACAAAGACGGTGGAAAAGGTTGTGTTCGTGATGTTATTGAACAAGTTTTAAAAGTACAAGGGAAGTGGGGAACGCTTACCAATGCGCGCAACGATAGCAAATGAAGTACAAACTCTTTCTTGGATCTGGTTCACCTCGACGTGTAGCATTCTTGCAACAGTTGGGCATTCCTTTTGAACAACGCATCATTGCTGTTGAGGAAGTGTATCCCGAAGCACTAAAAGGAGCAGCAATAACAGATTATCTAGCGCAATTAAAAGGGAAAGCGCATCAAGAACAATTGCAAAAAAACGAGCTTGTCCTTACGGCCGACACCATAGTGTGGTTTAACGAATCGGCACTTGGCAAACCCAAAAACAAAGGGCATGCTGTTGAGATGCTAACTGCCTTATCGGGCAACACCCATGATGTTATCACTTCGGTATGTTTGAGCTCTAAGGAGAACCAAACATGCATCCAAGAAACTACTCAAGTGACCATGGCACCTTTGTCCAAAGATGACATTACGCACTACGTCAAAACCCATAAACCGTTTGACAAAGCGGGAGGATATGGTATCCAAGAATGGATTGGATTGGTTGGTGTTTCAAAAATTAAAGGCTCCTATACCAACGTTGTTGGACTGCCAACCGAAAAAACATATCAATTGCTGCGCCCTTATCTTTAAATCTTGAATCCGGTAAAAAAAGACCGTCATAACATTTAGCTAACCTATGTTGTATACTTTTGTACCATGCAAAAACATGTACCTCTTTATGCTGAGTTTATAGGAACTTTTGCAATGGTGTTTTGTGGCACAGCTGCCATGGCCGTAAACGAAACAACGGGTGGCGTTGCACATGAGGGAATAGCGATTACCTGGGGTCTGATTGTAATGGTCATGATATATGCTTTTGGCGAGCACTCGGGTGCTCATTTCAATCCGGCGGTGACGGTTTCTTTTGCACTTGCAAAACGCTTTCCATGGAAAAAAGTCCCACAATACATCACGACACAATCCATTGCTGCTATTGCAGCTAGCCTTGCTGTTAAAGGCATCATTCCTACTAGTGACATAATTGGAGCTACCATCCCCACTATTCCACACCTTAGTGCCTTTTGGCTAGAGGGATTACTTGCCTTCTTTTTGATGCTTGTTATTTTACATATTAGTACGGGAAGTAAAGAAACAGGACCAGTGGCAGGGCTGACCGTTGGTAGTGTTATCCTGTTAGAAGCCATGTTTGCCGGTCCATTAACGAATGCATCCATGAACCCCGTCCGATCACTTGGACCTGCATTGGTTGGAAATCATTGGGAACCCATGTGGATCTACCTAACTGCACCATTTGCCGGTATGGCCTTAGCTGTGGTAATCTTTTCCATTTTCAATCCAAAAACATGATGCACAACCCCGCTATTTTAGTATGTGTCCTATGTGGTGTTATTTACCTAATTACAGGAATGCTTATGAAGCGCTTCCCACCCAAAAAAATCAATGATTTTTACGGTTATAGAACTACTCGGTCAAAAAAGAGTCAAGCCCATTGGGATTTTGCACAACTAGAATCATCAAAATACATTATACAAACAGCATATTACTGTTTGTTGATTAGCATTCCCTTTTTTTTCCTTGAACACAAAGCGTCACACATTTGGATCGCTATCATAGTCGTTACAACCCTACCTTTCATTTCCATAATTCAAACAGAGAAAGCATTAAAGAAAACGTTTGATTCATAAGTTTGTTTAGTTTTTTTAAACAAACGTTAAACAAAATGGGTATATTTGCGTAAACAATTGCAACATGTACCAATACACCTCAAAACAAGAGCTTTCCACCACCATGGAAAAAGCATGGGAATTTTTAAGTGACCCAAAAAACCTAAAACGCATTACGCCAAGCTACATGGGCTTTGACATCCTCTCTGGGGCAGATCGAAACATGTTTCCTGGGCAAATTATCCAATACCGATTAACGCCCATCTTAGGCATTCCTTTTCGCTGGGTTACTGAAATAACGCATGTACAAGAAGGGCATTACTTTGTTGATGAACAGCGCTTTGGCCCATACACTTTTTGGCACCACAAACATTTCATTCACCAAACAGAACAAGGAGTTATCATGGAAGACATCGTGGATTATAAACTCCCATTGGGTCCATTGGGATGGCTTGCCCATGCCTTATTTGTTCGCTCAAAAGTGAAGCAAATATTTGATTTCAGAGAAAAAGCATTAAACGAAATTTTTAATACAACAACATGAGTAAAACATATTTATTAATTGGCGGAAGCTACGGCATCGGCAATGATATCATTGATCAACTACCAGCAGATGCTGATATCATTATTGCATCTAGAACAAACGATGGATTAGTTGGCAAACAAGTCAAGCACATTCATTTTAATGTTCTTGAAGACACCCTTCCTTTAGATCAATTGCCATCAAAAATTGATGGGTTTGTGTACTGCCCTGGCAGCATCAATCTAAGACCCTTTAAGGGATTAAAACCCGAAGCCTTTACGAATGATTTTGAGATTAATGTAATGGGAGCTGTTCGCACCCTACAACAAATTCAACCCTTGTTGGTCGCTAGTGGCCAAGCTAGCGTCGTACTGTTTAGCACGGTAGCCGTCCAAACGGGCATGCCTTTTCACGCAAGTGTTGCAGCATCAAAAGGAGCCATTGAAGGATTGGGGCGTTCGTTAGCTGCGGAATGGGCACCCAAAGTACGTGTAAACGTCATTGCACCGTCCATAACAGATACTCCACTGGCAAATAGGTTTCTTAACAATGATATCAAAAAAGAAAAGGCCGCACAAAGACACCCACTTAAGCGCATTGGCACCACAACCGATGTAGCGCAATTGGCTGCTTTCTTACTTTCAGAAAAAAGCAGTTGGATGACAGGTCAAGTATTGGGTCTGGATGGGGGAATGTCATCATTAAATGTTAGCGGATGATATTATTTTGGTTTCGTCGCGATTTACGATTTCATGACAATGCAGGCTTTTTTCATGCCCTACAAGGGGACGAACAAGTGCTTCCTGCATTCGTGTTCGACAAAACCATTCTAGACAAACTGCCAAAAAATGATGCTCGTGTTGATTTTATTCACCAGCATTTACAAAAAATGCAACAAAGTTGTGAGGCTCAAAACAGCTCTATGCTTGTTGCCAAAGGGAATCCGCTCAGCTTAATCACAGCGTGGTGTAAGCAATACAAGGTCACCGCGGTATACACCAACGAAGATTATGAGCCTTACGCACGTGAGCGTGATGCAGAAATGCAAAAATTATTAGAAAACAAAGGCATTACTTTCAAAAAATTCAAGGACCAAGTGATCTATGCACCTCATGAGGTGCTCAAAAAAGACGGTACACCTTACAGGGTTTACACACCCTTTTCTAAAGTATGGTTAGCTAAATTAGCAGAAGAAGGGATTCCATCATTCGCGACTGAAGCCTCTATTAGCAAATTGCATCAACAAGACCTACCTACAATCCCAACACTAAGCGAAATAGGTTTTGAAAAACCACTACATGAAGTGCCAAAACCCAACAGCAGCACTTCGCTAATGGATGAATACGAGGCAGTTCGGAATTTTCCAGCTGTAGACGGAACAAGCCGTTTGGGAATTCATCTTCGATTTGGGACAGTGTCTATCAGAGAATTGGTCAAGAAAGCACAAAAAAGAGACAACAATACATTTTTAAAAGAACTTGTTTGGCGGGAATTTTTTATGCAAATTCTATGGCATTACCCACACACCACAGCAGCGAGTTTTAAGCCACAATACGAACGTATTGCATGGCGGAACAATGAAGCTGAGTTTAAAAAATGGTGTACAGGAAACACGGGCTATCCCTTAGTAGACGCAGGCATGCGCGAACTCAACCAAACAGGTTTTATGCACAATCGGGTACGAATGTTAGTAGGTAGTTTTTTGTGCAAGCACTTACTCATAGATTGGCGCTGGGGCGAAGCCTATTTTGCGGAAAAACTATTGGATTATGAGCAATCCAGCAATGTTGGAAACTGGCAGTGGGTAGCCGGCTGCGGTGTAGATGCGGCTCCCTATTTCCGTGTGTTTAATCCAACAGAGCAGGTCAAAAAATTTGATAAGGAGCATGCTTATATCAAGAAGTGGGTGCCAGAATATCAATCCATGAATTACCCCACACCAATGGTTGATCATAAAATGGCACGTGCTAGATGCTTGGAAACCTATAAAGCAGGGTTGGCATCGTGAGAGGGGTGAAAAAAGAAAATTTACCTCAAAAGACATGTATGGTATGCAACAGGCCTTTTACCTGGCGAAAGAAATGGAGCAAAGACTGGGAAAACGTTAAATATTGTAGTAAAAAATGCAGCGGGCAAAAACAACAGGTTTAGTATGGTTTCGGAACGATTTACGCGTTCAGGATCAACACAGCTTATCTCAAGCAATTGCAGCTCATGAGCGGGTTATTGCTATTTATCACTTACCCAATCAATGGCTACAAAAAACGCCTTGGGGATTTAGAAAAATGGAAGGTTTTCGTGCCGCTTTCCTTCTACAAACATTAACAGCACTACAAAAGGAGTTAGCAGCACTTAATATTTCGCTTTGGGTAACCGTTGGGAATTGGAGACAGACTTTACAGCGACTTCAAACGGATTATAACATCTCTGATATATACGGCCAACACGAATGGACACAAGAAGAAGAGGATGATGCGGCAAGTATCCCAAGTAATATTAAACCCCACTGGCAATACGATCAGTTTCTTTTTCACTCAGATGACATTCCGATGGCGGTAGCTGACATCCCCGAAGTGTTTACCGTTTTTAGAAAAAAATGTGAAAAACATGCAAGGGTACGAACTCCACTTCCAATCCCTTCTGCCATGCCAAAAGAAAATATATTGCACACTGTTCCTGAAATCCCAACTTTAGAAAAATTAGGGTATACCGCTAGTAAACAGGATACAAGAACAGCCATTCCATTTGAGGGTGGTGAAAACGCAGCATGGAAACGAGTAGCAGAATATTTTTGGGAAACAAAACAACTTTCTTACTACAAAAAAACACGTAACGGATTACTGGGAAAAAAGTACAGTTCAAAGCTATCGCTATGGTTAGCATTTGGATCAATCTCCCCTATTTCTCTATATCACGAAGTTAAAAGATACGAACGTGATATTGCTAAAAACGACTCAACATATTGGCTGATTTTTGAACTTATTTGGAGAGATTATTTCAAATACATTTCCATGAAGCACGGAAACAAGATATTTAGAATAGGTGGGGTTTTGCAAAAGGACTACACGTGGAAAACAAACGAACGGCTCGTTCACAAATGGGTTACAGGAGAAACGCCAGAACCCTTTGTCAACGCCAATATGCGAGAGCTTGCTAACACTGGCTTTATGAGCAATAGAGGACGTCAAAATGTGGCGAGCTTTTTTGCAAAAGAATGGCATTTGGATTGGCGTATTGGTGCTGCTTATTTTGAGGCCATGCTGATTGATTACGACGTGCATAGCAACTATGGCAATTGGATGTACAATGCAGGAGTGGGGAATGATCCTCGAGATCGAAAGTTTAATATTACCTGGCAGGCAGAGCGCTATGACCCAAACAACAAGTACCAGAACACCTGGCTACAAACAACCCTTTTTTAATGGAAATACGACTTATACTTGGCGACCAGCTTAACAAAAACCACACTTGGTTCACAGAGCTCAACAATGAAGTGTGCTATGTGATGTTTGAAATGCGTCAAGAAACTGACTATGTCAAGCATCACATTCAAAAAGTAGTTGCTTTTTTTGCAGCAATGCGAAATTTTGCAAGACAGTTAGAGGAAGACGCTCACAACGTATTGTATTACACCATTGACGATCCAAACAACACACACGATCTACAAAAGAATATCGAGAAAGTAATCAAGTTATTTGGTGCTAAAAGCTTTGCCTATCAACTTCCTGATGAATATCGTTTAGACGAGCAGCTAAAAAAAATTACAGCTAATCTTAAGATTCCAACCAAAGCCGTTGATACCGATCATTTTCTTACAACACGAAAAGAATTAGCAGAATTCTACAACGGGAAGAAGTCATTAGTGATGGAGTTTTTTTACCGTTATATGCGAAAAAAACACCAATACCTAATGGTGGATAATCAACCTGAAGGTGGCAGCTGGAATTACGACAAGTTCAACCGAAACACCTGGAAAGGTGGCACTATACCTCCACCCTATCAACCCGACGCAACACTTGCCAAAGAAATTTATCCACAAGTAATAGCGGCAGGTATAACTACTATAGGAACGTTTAATGAAAATGAATTTCTGTTTGCAACAACAAGAAACGAATCGCTTAAACAGTTGGATTACTTCTGTGATCATTTATTGCAGGATTTTGGCACCTATCAAGATGCCATGCACCAAGACGAAACCAATTTATTTCACGCACGCATATCCTTTAGTTTAAATGTAAAACTCATTGACCCTACTGAAGTCATTGAGCGGGCTATTGCAGCTTATCGAAAAAGCGAAGCGCACATAAACTTGTCACAAATCGAGGGCTTTGTGCGTCAGATACTAGGTTGGCGAGAATACATCAGAGGATTGTATTGGAAAGAAATGCCACAATACAAACAAAAAAATGAGCTCAACAACTTTGGAAAACTGCCTGCTTTTTACTGGACTGGGAATACCAAAATGAACTGCCTTAAAACAAGCATCAAAAACAGCTTAGATCACGCATATGCGCACCACATTCAACGGCTCATGATAACAGGAAATTTTGCGTTGCTATTGCAAACACACCCTGATGAAGTAGACGATTGGTACTTGGGTATTTACGCAGATGCGGTGGAATGGGTACAACTTCCAAACACGCGTGGCATGAGCCAGTATGCAGACGGAGGTATTTTAGCCACAAAGCCCTATGTTTCATCGGGGTCGTATGTGAATAAAATGAGTAATTACTGCAAGGACTGTGTTTATGACAAAAAACAACGTGTAGGCGAAAATGCTTGTCCGTTCAACAGTTTGTATTGGAATTTTTTAGACGACAAAAGAGCTGAGCTTAAAGGGAATAATCGTATGGGTATGATGTACAACTTACTTGGTAAAATCAACCCTGAGGATCTAGCTCAAATAAAGGAAAGAGCATATCAAATCATGGAAAATCCCGATGCCTTCTAAACCTTCCATACATGTTTTTTGGTTTAAACGAGACCTACGTCTTTTAGATAACGAAGGGCTGCAGGATGCTATCAACAGCGGCAAACCCGTGCTACTACTCTATGTTTTTGAACCCATTGTAACGGAAGACCCTCACTATCATCCGCGTCATCACAACTTTATAACACAATCTTTGCTGGCATTACATGATGAATTAAAACCATATAAGACCAAAGTACATGTGTACAAAAGCGATGTAGAAACAGTTCTGAACAGCATACAAAAGATCGCTAAAATTGAAAGGCTATACTCCATGCAAGAAACGGGTTTAACAAACACCTATAACCGTGATAAAAGCATAAAGAAGTGGTGTCGTGCACATAATGTTTCGTGGAAAGAACATATCAATAATGGGGTATCTAGGGGTTTACAAAACAGAAGCAGGTGGCGCCAAACATGGACAGATTACATGCTAAAACCCATCAAACCCTTTCGTGCAGAAGCCACAAACTTTGTTACTATTGACATTTTAGAAGAGGTACAGTTGGAACCAAAAAAACAAGCGGGCATCCAAGTTGGCGGAACTAAAACAGGATTAGCCTATCTAGATAGCTTCTTGAACAAACGACATAAAAAATACCAACAATCCATTTCAAAGCCTGAGACTTCAAGAATACATTGCGGCCGTGTTTCCCCTTACATAGCCTGGGGAAACCTTTCTGTGCGCTATGTATGGCAACGAGCCAAGCAAGCAAAGGCAGCTGGGGCAAACGGTTTTCAGCTAAATGCCTTTACCTCAAGACTGCGTTGGCAAGCACATTTTATTCAAAAGTTTGAAATGGAAACCATCATGGAATTTAAAAGTGTGAATGCCGGGTTTCGAACGTTAAAAAAACCTGTTCATGATGCTTTCATTAACGCTTGGAAGACAGGCGCAACAGGGTATCCACTTGTTGATGCTAGTATGCGTTGTGTTGTTCAAACGGGGTATTTAAATTTCCGCATGCGTGCAATGGTTGTCTCCTTTTTTACGCATCATCTTTGGCAGCCGTGGCAAGCAGGGGCCGTATTTTTGGGGAAGCAATTTTTAGATTTTGAACCTGGCATACATTATCCGCAATTTCAAATGCAAGCAGGTGAAACAGGAATTAACATGTTGCGGATTTACAATCCTACAAAAAATGCACAAGAACACGATTCCAATGGCGATTTTATTCGTAAGTGGGTGCCTGAGCTTGCGCAATTACCAACTGCATTTGTACTAGAACCTTGGTCCATGACTGAATTGGAACAACAAGCGTATGGTTGTGTGCTGGGCAACGATTATCCAAAACCCATTGTGGACATTAAAAAAACCTACAAATACGCGTCAGAAATATTATGGGGCATGAAGCGCAACAGTTTAGTAAGAAAAGAAAGCAAACGTATTTTAGCAAAACACACCCTTCCCGACAGGGCAAACATTATGGACAGATGAAAAAAGAACTAACCGCACAAGATATCGATCGTATTATAGAAATGGGTTGGGAAGATCGTACCCCTTTTGATGCTATTCAGTTACAATTTGGATTAAAAGAACAAGACGTTATTACCATCATGCGTAGGAACATGAAGCCAAGTAGTTTTAAACTTTGGCGAAAGCGTGTGCAAGGAAGGAAAACAAAACACGTAAAAAAACGATCGGATGAAGTGGGTCGTTTTAAGTGTTCACGACAGCGGGGAATCAGCAACAACAAAGTTTCGAAACGTTAAAAATATGTATCTTGGGGTAAATCTTAATGTAATGCCCCAAAACAAAACACAGCCTACCCGTACCGACGTAAATACATTTTTAAAACAGGTTGCGCCGCAAGAAAAACAGCAAGACTGCTTTACACTGCTAAACCTGATGGAGAAAATTACAAGAGCAAAACCTGTACTTTGGGGAACTGCAATTGTAGGGTTTGGAAGCTATCCATATCAATATGCAAGTAGGCGAGCTGGTGAATGGTTTTTAACGGGCTTTTCTCCACGTAAGCATGCCATTAGTCTTTACTTATTTTGTGATTTGCAGCACCCTCAATTATCGTTTGACAATCTTGGTAAACACAAACGAGGAAAGGGATGTTTGTACATTAAAAAATGTGCAGATATTAATCTTGATGTATTGGAAGTAATTATTCGAAAGGCAATAGCGCTTACAAAGCAAGTTTAATCAATCCGCTCTATTTGTGCGCCTATAGCACGCAAACGGGTATCGATATCTTGATAACCACGATCGATTTGTTCGATATTGTAAATGGTACTGATTCCTTTGGCAGAGAGAGCGGCAATAAGCAACGAAATCCCAGCGCGAATATCAGGTGAGGTCATGGTTGTTGCTTTTAGAGAAGATTTAAAATCATGCCCAATCACATTTGCGCGATGTGGATCGCATAAAATAATTTTTGCACCCATATCAATGAGTTTATCCACAAAAAACAAGCGACTCTCAAACATCTTCTGATGAATCAAAACACTTCCTCTTGCTTGGGTGGCGACTACTAATATAATACTCAACAAATCAGGTGTGAATCCTGGCCAAGGAGCATCGGCTACTGTCATGACCGACCCATCAATATAGCTTTGAATTTCATATCCGTCAGGGTGTTCTGGAATAAACATATCATCCCCTTGTTTTTCTATTGTGATGCCCAGTTTACGAAACACATCGGGAATTTGACCTAAATACTCCCACTGCACATTTTTGATGGTAAGAGCACTTTTTGTAAGTGCTGCTAATCCAATCCAACTCCCAATTTCAATCATATCAGGAAGAATGCGGTGGTTCGTGCCTCCAAGAGAACGAACGCCTTCAATAACCAATAAGTTTGAGCCAATTCCTGAAATCTTAGCACCCATGCGAACAAGCATGTTACATAGCTGTTGCAAATAAGGCTCGCAAGCAGCGTTGTAAATAGTAGTGGTGCCTTTCGCTAAAACGGCAGCCATGACGATGTTGGCGGTTCCTGTAACAGAAGCCTCATCAAGCAGCATATAGGTACCCTTAAGCTCATCTGCTTCCACTCCATAGAAATAATCTTCTTTGTTGTAACGGAACTTTGCACCTAAATTAATAAAACCTTGAAAGTGTGTATCTAACCGACGACGGCCTATTTTATCTCCACCAGGTTTGGGAATATATCCTTTACCAAAACGAGCTAATAGCGGCCCTACAATCATAATGGAGCCGCGCAATCCACGACCCGCCACTTTAAAATCAGCCGATTGAAGGTAATCTATATCAACAGCATCGGCTTGAAACGTATAGCTATCAGCACTGTGCTTCTCTACTTTCACACCAAGCTTAACAAGGATTTGTATAAGCTTATTGACATCAATAATATTCGGAATATTGTGAATGGTAACGGGCTCGGAAGTAAGTAAGACGGCACACAAAATTTGGAGTGCTTCGTTTTTGGCTCCCTGTGGTTGTATGGAACCTGACAATGGTATACCTCCCGTTACTTTAAACGCTCCCATTTATTTGCGCCGCTGCTTTTGGTTTCGATATTTTTTATTCTTGTTGTTCCTTGGCCCTTTGGCAAATCGTTTGTTTGTCAAGCGAATAAGGTCTTCGGATGGTGAAAGCTCTTCGTTTTCTGAAACCTTAAGTTTTCCATCAGAAAGTTCAGCAAGATGCTTGAAAATAACATGATCTTCAACCGTGTCTTTGTTCCAATTCAGAAAACACTTTTTCATATGATTGGCAATCACATAGACCAGTGCTTGTTTTAAATCGCCCTCTTCCCATTTCATTACAACATCTATCATACCCTTAATATTGTTCCCGTAAAAACGATATTTTGGAAAGGATTGAGGGTAGTCTAAAGGAGTTGGTGGAGCTGCCAATACTTCGGCATCAGGCTTTGGAAAAGGTGCATCTACATCCAACTCAAAATTGGACATAATAAAAAGTTGATCCCAAAGTTTGTGCTGAAAATCAGCAACATCACGTAAGTGTGGGTTCAAATTACCCATAATACCAATAATGGCTTGGGCTTGTTTGTTGCGCTCTTCTCTATCTTCTTCAGCTAAAACTTGCTGAATCATCTTATGAATGTGGCGTCCATACTCAGGAATGGCCAACATGGTACGCTCGGTATTGTATTGTAGATTGTCTATCAAGGAGGAAATTTATGAGGTAAAACTACTAAAAAATCAATTAAAGTTGGATGATGTTTGGAATTTTAGCAGCCTGTTTGTGTTTTTGGATAATAACATCTGGGCTTTCAAAGGTTCCTGTTATGGAAATACTAGTGTATTTTCCTTTACTAGAAGCGCGTACATTGACCCGAACATCATCGTTTTGAAAAAGTGCTAAAAGTATTTCTTCATCAGAAGCTGAGGAGGTAATTATAAATTTAAATATATAAGTACCCGGCCACGTATTGCTATCCAATAATTGTTGGTGAAAGCGTTCGTAAAAAGACGCGTCTTTAGGCTTTTGTTGCATTCAGCAAATATACAGTTTTAGATAAGGCAACAAATTCCGACATTTGTATATGCTCGAACGCAAAAGAATCGTATTGACTGGGGGGCCCGCTAGTGGTAAAACAACGTTGCTTAATTGTATTGACCTCCATAACACATGCTGTTTTGAGGAAGTATCAAGAGAGGTGATTATTGCAACTCAAGCAAAAGGAGTCAAGCTTCCGTTCTTGGACAATCCCCTACGTTTTAGTGAAGCACTTTTTGAACATCGTCTACATGATTTTTTCATCGATAGTCCAATGCCAACTCAAATTTACGACCGTGGCATACATGATGTCGTAGCTTATTTAAATGCCATTGGCCATGAAATTCCTTGTGGCATGCTAGAGGATTGCAAAACCAATAGCTATGATACGGTGTTTATATTTCCTCCGTGGAAGGAAATTTATACGCAAGATGCAGAGCGTGTAGAATCTTTTGAAGAAGCTCAAAGACTTCATCAAGCACTTCTTGAAACTTATGTGTATTTTGGGATGCAATGCATTGAAGTCCCTAAAGACAGCATCAAAAATCGGCTCACGTTTATTACCAATCACCTATGAATGAGCGTATTTACGATATCCTTAAAACCCATTGGAACGCAACGGATTTTCGACCTGGTCAAAAAGAAGCCGTTACCGCTGTTTTGGAGCAAAAAGATTGCCTCGTAGTATTGCCTACTGGTGGTGGAAAAAGCTTGTGTTATCAACTTCCTGCATTAGCCAAGCCCGGATTGTGTGTGGTCGTTAGCCCATTGATAGCATTAATGAGCGATCAAGTAAACAGTCTTAAAGGAAAGGGAATACGCGCCATGGATTTGTCGGGACCTATGCGAGAAGATGATCTTATATCAGCATTGGACAACTGTAAATTTGGCAACTTCAAATTTTTATATCTCTCTCCAGAACGGGCGCAACACCCGCTGGTACAAGACCGCTTGTCCGAAATGCAACTTTCGCTGTTAGCGATTGATGAGGCGCATTGCATTTCAGAATGGGGACATGATTTTAGGCCTGCATACCGTGATATTTTATCGCTAAAACAACGATTGCAACACACACCAACCATTGCGTTAACAGCGACAGCAACAGAAAGGGTTAAGGAAGATATTTGTAACGCTTTAGCCTTGCAACAACCCGTGCAAGTAACGGACTCATTTGACAGACCCAATATCTTTATTGAAGTAACTGAAACAACGCATAAATTAGAATCCATTTCGGAAGCTCTTGAACCAAAAGGCACACCTGGAATCGTATATGTAGGCACTCGAAAAAGTGCTGAACTTTTAAGCAACCACCTTAATTCCATGGGGCACAAAACTGCTTAT
Source organism: uncultured Flavobacteriaceae bacterium (assembly GCA_938092005.1). Classification (GTDB taxonomy): domain Bacteria; phylum Bacteroidota; class Bacteroidia; order Flavobacteriales; family Flavobacteriaceae; genus UBA7446. Next base: position 34,783 of record CALKOU010000016.1, read on the forward strand.
TTTCACGGAGGTGCTCAAGACAAAGAGCAGCGTATTTTAAACTGGATGCAAGAAAAAGCACCCGTTATGGTAGCCACCTCAGCATTTGGAATGGGTATTGATAAAAGCAACGTACAACGTGTGGTGCATGGCATGCTTCCCTTTAGCATGGAACAGTATTATCAGGAAATTGGACGCTGCGGCAGAGATGGCAGTGCTGCTAAAGCTACGCTACTCATCGAAAATGGTGATGATAAAAAGCTATGGAATAGCATTACAGCAGGTGTTCCTACTATTGAGGCAATAAAAAAAACATACAAACATTTATGCCACTACTTTGATATTGCATACGGCGAAAAGCCTCAAGAAATTTTAGAATTTAATCTAAATCTCTTTTGTGAGCGCTATTCGCTTAAACTGAGAACAACTTATCATGTTCTTAAGTTACTAGAGCGTGGTCAAATCCTCACATTTACGCAATACAACATACCAAAAACAGTTTTAAAACTTCTGCATAAGAATATTAAAACCGATACACCAATAGTAACTTTTCTGCTGCGTAATGTTGGAGGTATTACGGCTCGCTTTCAAGAAATCAACCTAGAAAAAATCATTAAAAAAACAGGGATTAGTTTAGCGCATGCTATTGATCATTTAAAACAACTTCACGCGCAGGGCGATGCTGACATTCAACAATTACACGTGGACAGTGGCATTAGTTTTCATGTGCCTAGAGAAGATAAGCGAAGCTTATTGCCCATACTACAACAATTGGACGTTTTGACGAACGAAAAAAAGCGTTTGGCTGATACGGTTTGGAACTACGCCACTAAGAGTGGATGTTATCGCAAACGCTTGTTGCATTACTTTGGAGAATCACGAAAGAACAGCTGTGATCATTGCTCTAATTGCAACTCCAATATCACGGCTATCAATACGATAATCAACAATCTAAAAGAAGTTCTTTCGCGAGAAGAACCCTTATCTTTGGAGCAACTAAGCCAACATACATCTTACAAAAGAGAGGAGTTGGTTTTAGCATTAAATGAAATGTGTAATGAAGAAATGGTGATCCAATTCACACCAAATCAATTTAAACTATTATGAACAAATCCCTTCGAGTTGTATTTATGGGCACCCCTGCTTTTGCCGTTCCTGGTCTTCGCAGCATAGTAGAAAGCCACCACAAAGTAGTTAGTGTTGTAACGGCTCCGGATCGTCCTGCAGGGCGAGGTAAAAAACTGCGTTTTTCAGCTGTTAAGGACGAAGCTTTAGCTCAAAACATACCGCTATTACAACCTGAAAAGCTTTCAACAGAAGAAACAGTAGCGCAGCTGAAAGCACTCAAGGCAGATGTTTTTGTTGTTGTAGCATTTCGGATGTTACCAAAAGTAATTTGGTCCATTCCTCCATTGGGAACCTTTAACTTGCACGCTTCGCTTCTACCACAATACAGAGGAGCTGCGCCTATACATTGGGCCGTAATTCATGGAGAAAAAGAGACGGGACTTACCACCTTTTTAATTGACGAAAAAATAGACACCGGTGCTATTTTACTGCAGAAAAAATTACGCATTCAACACCTAGAAACCATGGGAGAACTAAGTTTACGAATGCAAGCACTTTCAGGTAACCTCATCATTGAAACCCTTGATGGTTTGGCAACAAACCGTTTTCATCCAACTCCACAAATACACGATAAAAAATGTATGCCTGCCCCAAAGCTAACTCGTGAAAACACAAAGATTGATTGGCATCAATCGGGGGTTGTCATTGTGCATTTTATTCTCGGGCTAAATCCATTTCCTACAGCATGGACTACAATGGAAACGGATCAAGAGGTGGTAAGCGTTAAAATACAACGTGCACATTTTGTTGCAGGCACACCAACAAATGCTCCAGGACACATCACTATTGAAGAAAAGCAGTTGCGTGTCTGCGTTATGGATGGATATGTAGCTGTAGACATGCTTCAACTTCCCAACAAAAAGAGTATGGAAACTGCCTCCCTTTTAAATGGCTATCAATTTCCAAAAAAATGTCGTTTTATATAATGATTGGGAAACTACTTGTTGCACACCCATCGCTTTTAGGTGATCCGTCTTTTGGGCGCGGAGTGGTTCTTATGACCTCGCATAACAACGAAGGTTCTATGGGTTTTATAGTAAACCAACCCACACACTATACCTTAAACGATTTATTACCAGAATTTGGTTTTGAAGCACCTGTATACCAAGGAGGACCGGTTGAGACCGATCGCTTATTTTACCTACACAGTTGCGAAAATTTAAGCGGTGCGCAAGCACTAGGAAACAACCTGTATTGGGGTGGTGATTTAGACGAACTAAAAAAAGCACTAGACAAAGCGCAATTAGCACCTAATGAGGTTCGATTTTTTTTAGGATATAGTGGATGGGGAAAAGGTCAGTTAAAAGCTGAGTACCATGAGAAAAGTTGGCTGCTACTCAAAAACAGCTACAACATCTTTAGTAATGTACACGAACTTTGGGGAACCATCATGCGTGACGTTGGGGGCGAAATAGCACTATATGCAACAGCTCCTAAGCATCCGGGGCTGAACTAACGAGTTTTATTAACTGTTGTTGTAATGAGGCGGCTACGCTATTTTCATAAGTAGTCCTACGATAAGATGCAACCGGCTGAATCCCTACCACCGCATTGGTCATAAATACTTCTTGGACGCGTTGTAAGTCAAAAGGTGAGATGGTTTCTTCTGTACATGTAATACCAGCCTTTTTAGCTATTCGAATAACTTGCTTGCGCATAATACCATCTAAGCAGCCAGAACTAATGGGTGGTGTACGCAACTTGCCATCGTCAACAACAAATAAGTTTCCGTTGAGGAACTCAACGACTTCTTTTTCATCATTTACTAGAATACCATTGTCAAATCCCTGTTCCTCCATAAAGATGCTTCCGATAACCTGCAATGCTTTATTGTTGGATTTTAGGTTTGATAACATACTCTTTTGAAGGTAATAGTCATTAAACAGTTCTACTTTATAATCTGCAGCAGCTTGATACTGATCGTGCTGAAGTGGTTTTGCTTCAACGAGATATTGGACATCTCTTGTCTTGGGCAAATAAGCACCGCCATCGTTGCGGTAAACGGTAAGACGAATACGCCAAGCAGGTGCCATTTCACTTTGTGCTTCAATGACGCGCAAACACTCTTGTTCTAAGAATTCTGGAGTAAACGTCATGGGGATGTTCATTCGGAACACACGCATAGAAGCCATGAGCCTAAAATAATGGTCTTCAAAAAAGTGAAGATGCTTTTGACTGTAACGAATGGTTTCGAAGACGGCATCGCCATAAAGTAAACCCCGATTTTGTGCTGTGAAAATAGGTGCATGAGCACCCGTAAGCGCTCCATTATGATTAATCATAACTATGCAGAACCTAAAACTTGCTTTAAATCACCTATCTGGCTTTCCCAAAGCATTTTCGTTTCATCTACTTCGTCATCATCAGCAAAATCGGTGACGACAATAGATACGTCTTTTGTGATTTCATCAACGACTATACGCATTTCAAAGTAGCAATCATCTTGGTCATCGTCGCCGTTAATCCAACGAAAACGCACAAATTCATTTGGCTTTTTTTTGAGAAGCAATGCTTCTTCTTCCGAATCGTCCCAGAAGAACGTGTATTTCTCGGAACGGGAATTAACGTTGTCAGCAAACCATTCTGAAAGTCCAGAAGGAGTGAACATGTACTGATAAAGGAGTTGAGGCGAGGCCTGTATCACAAACTCGGCTTCAAATTTTGATTTTGACATAGGTAATAAAACGTCGAATATATTGATTTATGATGACCTTTAAAAGAAAAGGATTAAAAAGCCAGATAAAATGGTAAAACAAATTGTTATATTTGCGCCGCTTTGGCGAGGTAGCTCAGCCGGTTAGAGCGTCGGATTCATAACCCGGAGGTCGGGAGTTCAAGTCTCCCTCTCGCTACAACAACCCTCTTTTTAAGAGGGTTTTTTTGTGGGTTT
>CALKOU010000017.1 GCA_938092005.1 uncultured Flavobacteriaceae bacterium
ACTGGCGGTGTACATAAACCTATACATAAATTTAAAATCATGATGATACCAAAATGAACAGGATCAATTCCCAATTGGGTTACTATGGGAAGAAAAATGGGAGTAAATATCAATACTGCCGGTGTCATGTCCATGAAAATACCTACAAATAGCAAGGTGAAGTTAATGAGCAGTAGTATCACAATTTTGTTATCGCTAAGTGACAAAATACCACTGCTTATCATTTCAGGAATATTCTCATAAGACAATACCCAAGACATGCTCATGGATGCACCTATCAGGAACATTACAATAGCTGTTGTGGTAGAAGATTTTAGCAAAATAGTAGGGAGCGTTTTAAACGTGATTTCTTTATAAATAAATCCCAAAACAAGAGTATAAATAACAGCAATTGCAGATGCTTCGGTAGCTGTAAAAACACCCGAAACAATACCACCAATTACCACAAAAAGCAGCATCAAACTTGGAAATGCGCGAACAAAAGAGCTAAAAACTGTTTTGAGTGGTGCCCGTTTTCCTGTTTTAAAGTTTTTCTTTTTTGCCCATATCATAGCAACAGCCATTAAAAACAAGCCTGTTAGTATGCCAGGAATATATCCAGCCAAAAACAAAGCTGCAATGGAAGCGCCCCCGCTAGCCAATGAATACACGATTAAAATATTACTAGGTGGAATAACCAATCCAGTAGTAGCAGAAGTGATATTTATTGCCACCCCAAAACCTTTAGAGTATCCTTCCCTTTCCATCTCGGGGCCTAAAATACTTCCCATGGCAGAGGCTGATGCCATGGCAGAACCAGCAACAGAACCCATTAACATGGCGGATATAACATTAATAAGTGCTAAACCACCGGGTAAAAAGCCAACCAATGCTTTGGCAAATGCAACTAGTCTGTGGGCCACGCCTCCCTTATTCATCAACTCCCCTGACAATATAAAAAACGGGATAGCCAACAAGGCAAAACTATCTATACCAGTTGCCATGCGTTGGGAAATAGTAGTCAATGCAGGTAAAAAAGGGACACTGACCAAAAGGGTGAATAGCGATGATATTATAATACTCCAAGCAACAGGTGTCCCTATTGACAGCAGTAACAAAAAACTAAATAACAGTATGGCTATTGAAAAAACTTCCATTAAGATTTGTTTAATGTTAGATCACAGAACTTGTAAAAAACAATACATGCCCCGCTTAGTGGTACACACATATAAACAAGGTATAGTGGAATTTGTAATGCGGCAGATTTTTGACCAAGCACATAACTTAAATATACAAGTCTTGAGCCGCCAATGATAAAAATCAAAACGGTAGCCAAAATGATAATCGAAAATATAACTTTTTGCATAGCTTTTTGACGAGACGAATTCAATTGACTGGGAAGAATGTCAATGGCAACATGAAGTCGTTTTCCAGAAACATAGGCGGTACCCATAACACCCAACCATATCATGAGATAGCGAGCCAATTCGTCTGTAAATGAGCTTGGATTTGCCAAGATATACCTTGAAAAAACTTGCCAACTTACATTAAGCACCATGATGCCCAGCAAGGCTATTAAAATAATCTCCAAAATGCGGTTTAATTTATTTTGCATGCCTTTCATTCCTATTGATTTTTTATTTGATTAATCAACATATCCATTTCCCCATTTGTGCGGTAATAGTCGTAAACAGGCTTAACCATGTCTTCAAACATTTTCTTGTCAGGATAAACAATTTCTACACCCGCTTTTTTAAGTTCACGCAGCGAATACGCTTCGGATTCTGCCCACAACTGACGTTGATAAATAACAGAAATTTCAACTGCTTCATTGAGCCATTCTTTTTGGTTTTCGTTTAAGCCGTCCCAAAAATAAGAACCACTTACCAAAACATCAGGCAAGGTTGTATGTTCGTCAAGAGTATAGTGTTTACACACCTCAAACTGCTTGGAAAGGTAAAAACTTGGTGGATTATTTTCTGCGCCATCCACCACTTCTTGTTGCAGCGAGGTATACAGTTCACCCCATGAAATTGGCGTAGGAGAACCACCCATGCTTTCAACCATTTTCATAGCTGTAACACTTTCCATGACTCTAATTTTTAACCCTTTTAAATCTGATGGGGATGCAATTGGCTTACGCTTAGTATAAAAACTTCGACTACCAGCATCATAATAAGCCAAGCCCTTAATCCTAAAGGATAATGTTTCATTGAGTAACTGCTTACCAATAGCGCCATCCAAAACTGCAAACGTATGTGCTTTGTCACGGAATAAATAAGGTAGCCCAAGCACTTTCATGTTGGGAGAAAAATTTTCCAGAACACCTGTAGATACTTTGGTGATATCAAGGCTTCCTATTTGTAATAATTCAAGGCATTCGCGCTCAGAACCCAGCTGTTGATTTGGATATATTTTAATTTGCATAGTCCCTGAAGAAATTCGAAAAAGCTCTTCCCCCATTTTTACCATGGCCTTATGGACAGAGTGGTTGGTATCAAGCGCATGACCCAGGCGAATAATACGCTTGCTATTGTCCTGTTGACATGCAACGAACTGGAGAAGCAGAAAATATAATAAGGCTTTTTTCATTCGTGTGAATAAAAATTAAAATAGGATTTAGCATTGTGATAACATATGTCGGACACTATGGTTCCCATGGCATCTAAATCGCGTGGTAACAACCCCTTTTCAACATCTTCACCGATAATATTACATAACAGCCTTCTAAAGTACTCATGTCTTGGAAAAGACATAAAGCTTCGTGAATCTGTAAGCATTCCAACAAAGGTGCTCAAAACACCCATGTTTGACAAGCTATTAATTTGTTTACGCATTCCATCCAATTGATCTAAAAACCACCAACTTGCTCCATATTGAATCTTGCCACTAACGCTACCATCGTTAAAATTTCCTGCCATAGTTGCAAAAAGTGCATTTTGTGCCGGGTTTAAATTGTATAAAATGGTTTTGGCTAACTCATTATTGGTGTCAAGTGAATCTAAAAACCTTGAGAGGCCTTGCGCTTGATGAAAATCACCAATAGAGTCACAACCCATATCAGGACCCAAATTGCTGAGCATACGACTACTATTGTTACGTAATGCGCCAAGGTGATATTGTTGCACCCAGCCGCGTTTGTGATAGCCCTTTGCTAAAAACAACAAAACAGCAGTTTTAAATTGCTCAAGATCATTGACGGTCAAATGCTTTCCTTGGGCTTTTTTTTGCATTACAGCATCGGCCATTTCATCTGAAGTCTCAGCATAGCGAATTTGTTCCAAACCATGATCTGATATTGTACACCCATGAGCCGCAAAGTAGTCCATCCGCTTATCCAAGGCTTTTTTAAGTGTGCTAAATGAATCTATATTGTGTCCTACAACCGTTGCCAATTTGGCTAAATAGGCCTTGAAGTTCTCATGCTGTATTTCTATGGCCTTGTCTGGACGAAAAGCAGGCAAAAGCGTAAGTGAATCATTAATACCAAATGCTTTATGGTGTTCTAAACTATCCGTAGGGTCATCTGTCGTACATATTATCTCAACACCTAGTTTTTTAATGAGATTTAAGCAACTGTATTCTGTTTGATGTAGTAAGGCAGTAGTTTGCTCATATATAGCCGCTGCATTGTCAGCGTTGAGCAATACATCAATACCAAAGTATCTTTTAAGCTCAAGGTGTGTCCAGTGGTAAAGTGGGTTACGAATAAGCTTTGGCACGCAAGAAGCCCAAGCAATAAATTTCTCTCTAGGTGAAGCTTCCCCCGTTATATATCGCTCATCAACGCCCAAGGTCCGCATAGCACGCCACTTATAATGATCGCCATCAATCCATATTTCTGTTATATTTTTAAACTGATAATCATTTGCTATTTGAGCAGGAGATAGATGGCAATGATAATCAATGATAGGTAGCTTGGCAGCGTAGTTTACGTAAAGTTCAAGTGCAAAGGGACAATCAAGTAAAAACCCTTCATCAATAAACGATTTGTGTTTTCTGATCATAGCTCATTAGATGGTTTTCCAATTGTTGCCAATATGCCGCCGTCTACGTAAATAATTTGGCCATTTACAAAATCACTTGCTTTTGATGCGAGGAATACTGCCGTTCCTTTAAGGTCATCTGTTTTACCCCAACGGCCAGCAGGTGTTCTGTTAATAATAAACTCGTTAAATGGGTGTCCATCTACTCGTATTGGAGCGGTTTGAGAAGTCTCAAAATAGCCAGGGCCTATGCCATTGACTTGTATATTGTGTTTGGCCCACTCTGTGGCTAGGTTTCTTGTAAGCATTTTCAAACCACCTTTGGCAGCTGCATAAGCACTAACTGTGTTACGGCCCAACTCGCTCATCATCGAGCAGATATTAATAATTTTTCCTGATTTACGTGACACCATAGGGATGGCAAACTGTTGTGCTAGATGAAAAGAGCCTGTAAGGTGAACATCCGTGACGGCTCTAAAGTCCTCGGGGCTCATTTCAAGTGCCGCAGTTCTTTTAATAATACCTGCATTATTGATTAGAATATCAACTTGTTGTTTTTTAAGAATTTCAGCAGTCACTTTTTTTACTTGCTCATCGTTGGTAACATCCAATACATATCCAGTTACATTAAAATCCCTTTTTGTGTATTCATAAATAGCACTCTTTAACTTGTCTGGGCTTGTACTTGAAATAATGAGTTTGGCTCCTGCCTCTGCAAGTCCTATTGCCATAGCCATACCAAGTCCGTGTGTTGCGCCAGAAACAAATGCTGTTTTTCCTCTCAGATCAAATGGATTCATATTTTAACGTAATTCGTTAATTTTTACACCATCCATATCTCCATAATCTAAGTTTTCACCTGCCATACCCCAAATAAAGGAATAGTTTGAAGTGCCACATCCACTGTGGATAGACCATGACGGTGAAATTACCGCTTGATGGTTTTGCATAAAGATATGTCTTGTTTCTTGAGGTTCACCCATAAAATGAGAAATGGAATTGTTAGCATCAATGTCTAAATAAAAATAAACTTCCATTCTTCTTAGATGTGTATGTGCAGGCATGGTATTCCACACATTTCCTTCATATAACATGGTAAGGCCCATCTGCAACTGACATGTAGGTATGATTTCTTGAACAATAAGTTTTTTTATGCGTCTTTTGTTAGCATTCTTATCGTCTCCGAGCTCTACATATTGTGCCCGTTCAGATGATATTTTTTCAGTTGGGTAGCTTTTATGTGCTGGGGTAGAATTGTAATAAAACAAAGGGGAAGAGCCTGAGGTGTTTTCAAAAACTACATCTTTAGCGCCTCTACCAACATACAACGCTTCTTGATTTTCAAGAGTGTAGGCAGTACCATCTACGCGAACAATACCCGTTTCACCAACATTGATAATGCCCAATTCTCTGCGTTCCAAAAAATAATCCGCTCGTAGCTCATCAATAGCCTCTAAGGTAAGTGGTTTAGATACGGGTTGTGCGCCTCCTACAAGGTATCGGTCGTAAGTGGTATAATAGGCAGTAATATGATCAGGATTGAAAATGGTTCCTATTAAAAAGCGATTTCTTAACTCAACTGTGTCAAAATTTTTCGCCTCTGTTGGGCTAGTAGCTAAGTACGTATTATTTGATTGCATATAAAATTGTAATGGATTGCAAATATAATTAAATTGAACACATTTTTTAAATATATTTTTTAGCTAATTGTGCGTTTTTCGATTATTTTTCAATGAAGAATCCCTAATGTATAGCCTGGGTTTTAGTTTAATAGCGTGCTCAATAATCGCATTTTTTGAATTCATTTGATCCAAGAAAACACGGGCAGCACTTTTACCCATTTCATAGGGGCTTTGCTCAATTGAAGTCAATGTCAAATCCAATAGTTCAGTAAAAGGTTCGTTACTAAATCCAACTACTGCAACATCATCTGGGATACTAACATTCTGTTCTTTTAGTTCTTGCATCACACCAAGTGCTATATAGTCACTTGAGCAAAAAATAGCATCAATATTAGCATCGCTAGACAATATTTGACGTGCTACTTTTCTTCCAGAGGCAATATCACTATTGGCTTGAAACACAAGTTCTTTCCTAAAGTCAATACCGTTGTATTTTAAGGATTCTTTGTATCCCTTAAAACGATTCGTATATATATTAAGATTTAAATCAACCGTGACATAAGCTATTTGGCTACAGCCTTGGTCAATCAAGTGTTGTGTGGCAATTTTTCCACCTAACACATCATCTGTCTCTACACAACTTGAGTTTTCAATATCAGCCTTTCTATCAAAAAAAATAAGGGGTAAATTGTTGTCAATAATCTTATTGAAATGATCTTTAATTCGAGTTGTTTTGGAAACAGAAATAAGCACGCCATCAACTTGATTTTGCAAGAGCGCTTCAATAATATCTTTCTCTTTTCTCTCAGATTCATTTGATTGGAATATCATTACTTGATAACCCTTGGGATATAACTCTTCCTCAACACCCATAATAATATTTGAAAAGAAATGACGATTAATAAAAGGGACAACCAAACCAACCTGATTTGTTCTACCGCTTTTCAAAGCCAAAGCATGGCGGTTTTTGAAATAACTTAACTCATCAGCAGCTTCCAAAACCATTTTCTTGGTTTTTTTACTTATTAGCTCACTATCGTTTAACGCACGTGATACCGTAGCAGCGGTAATATTAAGCTTTGTAGCAATGTCGTATATGGTTGTTTTTTTTTTCACATTTTTTAAAGTTCGGTAAACTTATTAAAAATGTTTTGAATTTTAATCAAAAACGTTTTATATTGTGCAATCCATTGCATAGAGTATATGATAAAAATAAAATTAAACTTTTTAATGCCTATAATAGCGATACTAAGCTTATTTTCAGTTAGTTGGTCGCAAAATATGTCCTTTATACATTCTGGGGTTAATGTTAATGACGAGAATTATATTCCCGACTTTAGTTATGCTGGCTACCATAATGGAAATAAACAAATTCCAGATTTTACAGGAATTATTGTAGATGCAGTTGATTATAATGTTGTGGCTAATGACGGTCTTGACGACACTAAAGCACTACAACATGCCATTAGCGAAGTCAGTAAATTAAAGGGGCCTGTTACATTACTATTACCGCCTGGAAAAATAATTATTAGTGGAATCATTTACATTGAGCGCAATAATTTTATTTTAAGTGGTGCGGGATCTGGTGAGCATGGTACTGAAATATATTGTCCTAGACCCCTAATGTACACCAAAGATCCTGAAGATCTCAAAGAATTGCGTGAGTATCTAATTGAATTTGACAAAAGGCAACGGGAGAAAGAGAACAATATAGACTTACCATTTTCCCAATTCGCTTGGTCAGGCGGGTTTATATGGACTCGAGTTCCTGGAGAGCGTGTTAAGCCCTATCTAAAAAAATATGAGCGGCCCTACGAGGTGCTCGCAAAAGTTTCTGAAGGAAAAAGGGGGGGCTTCTCCTTAAGTGTTTCCGAATCGCAACATTTAAATATTGGGGATGTTGTCGAACTCCAACTCTTTAATAAGCAAGGTGAAGAAAGTCAGATAATCCAGGAGCTTTATAAAAATCAATTAACAAGAATTGGCAGCCATCATTGGAATTTTCCAGACTTACCACTAGTGCGCCAACAGTTAAAAGTCCTTGCAATATCAGAGGGAATAGCAACAATAAGTAGCCCACTAACAATTGATGTAAAACCAGCATTTGAAGCGCAATTAGTGAGATGGAATCATCTAAAAGAAATTGGTATCCAAGATTTCAGTATTCGGTTTCCAAAATCGCCTCGAATTGCGCATCACGTTGAACCCGGTTTTAATGGTATTTACCTTACGCGTGTATATAACAGTTGGGTGAAAAATATCATCATTGAAAATGCAGATAGTGGCATACTTACAGAAAATATTGCCAATGTAACCATTGAAGGCGTAGTCACAAAAGGGGAAAATACAGCACATTATACTGTTGCAATGTCTGGAACATATAATGTATTGGCCAGAGGGATAAAAGTTTATAACAAAGCGGTGCACCCGCTGAGCTTCAATACATTAGCAACAAAATGTGTATACCTGAACTGTGAAGTTTTTGTGGATCCCATTTTGGATCAGCATTCGGGTGCGAATCATCAAAACTTATTTGACAATACCACAGTACATATTTCGCCAGATGAAGAAATGAGTTACCCCCTATTTAAAGGCGGGGGTGCCGGTTACTGGAAACCTTCCCACGGTGCATTTAGTACTTTTTGGAACACTAAAGTTAATGTATTGAATGATATCAATTCATCAAAGACAATAAAGTTAGATGGAATGAAAGATGGCCCATTTGCTCGTATTATAGGAATCAATGGGAATCAAACTTTTGAAGTTAACTACCAGCCTATGACTATGATAAAAGCAGTTAATGAAGTTTTTGAAAAACACCCATCACTTTATAATTATCAACTAACAAAGCGACAAAAAAAATAAACCCCAATAATGATTGAAACAAGATTTAGGTCAGATTTAAAAGAAAATATAAAAGAATTAAATAATAGCGGAAATATGTATTTAGCAGATGAACTTAAAACTAGGGCAAAAAATTTAGAGTCATTAATGGCTCAACCTACCTATAAAAACGAAGCGCTTAGAGAACAGGTACGAACGCTTTTTCAAGAAGTGGCTAGGCTAAAGTCAAGAATTGAATTTCTTGAAAGGGAAAACGAGCAGCGATTCATAAAAGAAATAAACACACAAGATTTTTTTCAGCCAAATGAAGTATCTATCCCCTCATTTGATGAAAAACTATTTAAAAAAGCGCTTCTCATTATAGAGGAAAATATCAGTAACGAATTTTTTAATATTTCTGCATTTTGTTCTGAACTAGGTGTTAGTCGTACATTGTTGTTCCTAAAGGTTAAAACATGGACAAACTTTACTCCAAACGATTTAATAAAACATTATCGCATGAGACGTGCTGTACAATTACTTGAAAAAGGCAAGATGATTATTTCAGAAGTAAGCTATCATGTTGGATATAAAAACCCAAAATATTTCAGTATGTGTTTTAGTGAAAAATTTGGTCTTACTCCTAGTCAATTTCAAAAAAAATACGCGATCTAATGCTTTAAATTTACTGAAATTAAAAAGCATTTAACAACTTAAGACAAACTTAACAACCATGATCTTTAGCCAAAATAAAAATTATTATTTTCTCTTGATTTTTTTAGCCCTTATATTATCGGGGTGCTCAAGAAAAAAAGAAGATGCTAAATCGGATATAGAAATACTTTTAGAAAAGAGGTATGAAAAATTACTAACATACTCGGTTGATTCATTAGCATTCCCAAGAAGCTATTCTTACAAAGGAAATGCTATTAAAAAAGTTCCTTCTAAAGATTGGACTAGCGGTTTTTTTGCAGGTAACCTTTGGCAGTTATACTCCTTAACTGGAAATCAAGATTACATCGAAAAAGCCGCGAAATGGACAGCATTTATTGAAAAGGAAAAGTTTAATAATCGCACCCACGACATGGGTTTTAAGGTGTACAACAGTTTTGGCAACGGACTCAAAATAAAAGAGAACAAACGGTACAAAAATATTATTGTTGAAAGTGCCAAAACGTTAAGTACTCGATTTGATGAATATATTAAAAGTATTCGCTCTTGGGATTTCAACAAAGAAGTATGGCAATTTCCAGTAATCATTGACAACATGATGAACTTAGAACTACTTTTCGAAGCAACTAAAATTTCAGGGGATAGTAGCTTTCATAAGTTAGCAGTTACCCATGCAAACACCACATTAAAACACCATTTTAGAGCAGACAACAGTTGCTATCACGTGGTAGATTATGATACCGTGACATACCAACCCAGAATGAAAGTCACACATCAAGGAATTAATGATGAGTCTTCATGGGCGCGCGGTCACGGTTGGGGGATTTATGGCTATACACTTGCCTACCGATATACCAAAGATACTAGGTACCTAAATCGTGCCATTGCCACAGCTGAATATTTCTTAAATCACAAAAATTTACCAAAAGACGGAATACCCTACTGGGATTTTGATGACCCTGCCATTCCAAATGCGCCAAGAGATGTTTCTGCTGGAACAATTGTAGCCGCTGCCATGGTTGAAATTTATGGATATACACAAGAGGAAAAATACTTGGATTACAGTAAAAAAGTGATGACGAGCCTAAAATCACCATATTATATTTTGGCATCTGATTTCGATGCACCTTTTATCCTAGATCACAGTACAGGAAACTGGCCAAAAAACGATGAGATAGATGAGCCCATTGTATATGGAGATTACTATTTTCTTGAAACCCTAATTAGACTAAAAAATCTTAATTAATGAAGTCTCGCTTTAACAACTTTGCATTCATTTATACCCTAATCCTTGCTTTTATTACAAGCTCGTGTAATTCGATTTCTGATAAGGGGTTACGACAAACGACTAACATTAACAAAGGTTGGGGATATCTAGAGTATAATGCAGAAACGCCTGATGCTGCACTTGCCAATGAAAATTGGAAAGACATTGATCTACCACATACTTGGAATGCTATTGATGCCACAGACTTAGCGCCGGGCTACAGAAGAGACGGCAGCTGGTATCGGAAAGACATTGAAATCTCAAACATTAGCGCTGGTCAAGTTTTTCAGCTATACTTTGAGGGGGTCAACATTACATCTAAGGTTTATGTGAATGGTAAGAATGTTGGTGAACATATTGGTGGGTATATTGGGTTTAACCTAGATATTACAGATGCAGTTAAGGAAGGTGAAAATCAAATTTTGGTATATGCAAACAATGGCTATAATCCAGAAGTTATCCCTTCACAAAAGAGTGATTTTTTCATATATGGGGGCATCACACGTGATGTTTGGTTAAAAACACTTCCTGCTGAGCACATAAATGATTTAAAAATTACCACACCCAAAGTAACAAGCAGTAATGCAGCGTTGAATGCAAAAGTGTTGATTATAAATCCCAAAAATAATAAACTATCGGTTGAGGCAGTTCTTGCTGACAATGACGGCAATATGGTCAAAACAGCTGTATTTGATGTGGTGGATAATTCGGCGGATATTAACTTTACCAACATCACAAATCCCAATCTTTGGGATACAAAAAACCCATATCTGTATAATCTTACTGTAGCACTTGTAAAAGATGGCAAA
>CALKOU010000018.1 GCA_938092005.1 uncultured Flavobacteriaceae bacterium
GGATAAGCGCTGAAAGCATATAAGCGCGAAACCCACCACAAGATGAGATTTCTTTTAAGGGTCGTCAGAGACGATGACGTTGATAGGTCACAGGTGTAAAGGCAGTAATGTCATAGCCGAGTGATACTAATTACCCATAAACCTATCGTAACAACCTTTTCTTTTGTTGTTATTATCAATTGCTATTTATCTATTTTAATTCTCAATATGATTGTATTGCGCAGTTTGTTGTACCCATAACTACTGCGATACACGTCTTCGCTTACGAAGTTGCGTGTAAACCGTTAAGGTGACTATTGCATTGGGGCTCACCTCTTCCCATCTCGAACAGAGAAGTTAAGCCCAATAGCGCAGATGGTACTGCCACTGGTGGGAGAGTATGTCGTCGCCTTCTTATTAAAACCCTCTAAGTTTTCTTAGAGGGTTTTTTATTATATACATGTGGATTTTTTACCACACCTTTTGGAAATACTTTTCGAATCAGCATTCGCGCAAATCCATCGAAGCGCAATACAGCATCTTCCAATTTTTGCTTTGGCCACCCTCTAAATAAAGTAACGTGAAAGGAATCTTCTTTGTTTAAGGGAGTGTTAGAAAAGTAATAATTTGAAACGCAATTTCTTCGATTATCTACGACCACTGGACTTACCGAATGCCAAGAGTTTATTTCTGTTCCCATTACCACTAGCCGATTAAATTTCGACACAATTGTTGTTGGATTTTCCCTTAGTCCTTTTGGCCATACTTCTAAATTGCCTCCAAATTCTTTTTTCCAGTTAGTAGTAGTGTAATACAACAGGTTTAATACACGCCATTTGTCTCTTTTTTGATCATGAGAATTATCTAAATGTGGCTTTAAAAACTGTTTTTCGTTCATAGATGAAATACCGCCCGCATATAATGAAGCATCAGCGGAACATTCCTCTATGTTACAAATTTCTTTAATGACTTCTACTACTCGTTTATCCTGAAATGCATAAATGGCTTCAGCTATAAGAGAATTATACTGATCCATTTGCACACCTACGTATTTGTCCTCTCTAATGCTTTTTTTGAGCATCATTTCTGAGTTTTCCGGGAATGCATTATTGATTTGATTACACCAATCTTCAGGGAGCAGATCGTCTATATAAAAAAAACGAACACCGTTACTGTGTTCGTTAAAATCTTTACTAAGTGTCTCCTTTTTTTTTTCTAGGCTTAAAACTACTTCAGTGGCAATTTCTTTTCTTCCTAATCTCATTTCTTTAGATCGTCTATTCTACAATTTGATTTTTTTGCGATATACTTGAAATAATAAATTGACCCAGCACTTTTTTACCACTTTCTTTTTCCGTGATATTGCCGTAAAGGTTTATCGGTGGCTTTGAAAATAACCATCCTGGATCTCCTTCTTCATCATCAAAACCTTCGTTTAAATCTTCTTGTTCAAGAAAATTCCGATAAAATAAGTAAGAACTATTACTTAATGATTGCATATTGAGTTCTACATAATAACTAGATTCACTTATGGTTGTATACTCTCCGATGTATGCTTTTTCATTGCCATCAAAGAGTATGTCATTACTCACAACTTTAAGCCCTCTAATGAAAGCGGATTGGTCTCTGTAATAAACGCTAAATTCAGCGAGGTAGTAATTGGGTTCATCCTTTTCGTCTTGGAAAATGGCTCTTAATTCGCTGCGTACATACGCAATATCAGATACTTCTACTGTTGTTGGCATCTTTTCTTGCCTAGACACATAGCTTAAGCCATTGCTTAATTCTAACTCAACCCAATAAATGCCCCCTTCTTTAGTTTCTACGGAGGAAGTTGGGTAGTAGGCATTATCAACTTTTTCATAATCGAAACTATCTGTAATAATTTTATCTTCTCCAGCACTATTTTTAGTCCATAAACGAATATTGGCATCATCTACACCAGTATTTGTGCTTTCTTCATCTATGTTTGTGGTTAAGGATACTTGTACTCTTAAATACCCATTGCTGTTTAGTTCGGCTACAACAACAGGCTGTTGCGTAAATTTTTCATTTTTTATGGCAACTTTATCAACGCAACCCCAAATGAGTGCGATTAGACAGCATAGTAGAATTCGTGTTTTCATGATTTTAAAAGCTTATGTTTTTAGATATAAAAGGAATAGGCGCACCAACGGGTGAAAAATCAAATGTGCGTAATTCACCCATATAAAAATTAGAGAATCTAGTCAGGGCATTTGCTCTTCCGTAAACGTTATAAACACCAAAGGTCCAATTGCCTGATTTTGTTCTTCGTTTTTTGTTTTTCGATTTTAAAATAAACGATATATCCAACCGGTGCACGTTAGGCAAGCGGTATGCATTTCGTTCAGAGTATTGAATATATTCCTTACCAGCTAGAGAAAACCTTCCAATAGCTTGTGTGATTGGCCTTCCTGTTTGATACGTGAAAAACGTTTGTAGTGACAGACGCTTACTTAATGGATAATTTACACTTAGATTACCAACGTGTGGTCGATCAAAATTTGAAGAATAATAAGCACCATCATTGATGTTTTCGCTTTTGTGTGTGCTTGTTGTTTTTCGTTTACTTCTACTAAATGTATAATTAAATCGACCTGTTAATTTGCCTGTATCCTTGGTTAGTCCAAGCTCTATTCCATAAGCGAAACCAGAAGCAGGAAGCAGTTCTGTTTCTAACTGCTTGTTGATGAACAGGTCAGCACCATCTTTGTAATCAACCAGTTGGTCAAATGTTTTATAAAAAGCTTCAACGGTATACCCAATACCTCCTGTTTTGTGATAGCCCATCGATATTTGTCGAACATCCAAAGGATCAATATGTTCTCCAGCAGGTTTCCAAGTGTCAAATGGTAGTGCCCCCGTAGTGTTGGAAACAAGATGAATGTACTGCAAGTTGCGGTCTATGCCTAATTTCAAGTCTTCCTTTTCAGAAAGTTTATAGTTTAATGCTAATCGTGGTTCGACACCCCCAAACCGCTTTATTATATCCCCTTTCTTAAAGTTTTTGGTGTTGATAACGGAGTTGCTTGCCTTTGGCTGTGTTTTATCGTAGTAATAAACAGTAGAAGGGCCAATATTTCCAAACCATGAGTAACGAACGCCAAGTGCCATCGAAAAGTTATTCCATTTTTGGTTTAACGTAGCGTACGGGGCTACTTCTAACCCTTTTTCTATTGGTAATTTCGTGTTGTTAATCCCTTCATCTGTATTGGTTATTTTTGCAGGGGCAAATTCATGCGAAATGGCATGAACGCCAAATCGCACCTTAGTTTCGGGACTTACGTATAAAGTAAAATCAGGTTTTACAATCCAATTGGTAATAGATGAATTCCATGTAAATGAACCTGAAGTTCCTGCTGGTCCTCCACCAGCATCATTCTCTGACCTTAACGTGTAGTTGTAGCGACTAAATCCTGTGGTCATGTTTAGGAATAATTTGTTGGAAAACAGATGGTTCCAGCGAAGTGTTGCCGTTGCATTTTTCCACCTAAAATCAATTTCCTCATCCGCTGATTCGGTATTAGTATTGTTGTTTTGTGTTAGATCTTCCTCTGCATCAAAAGACAGCTTCATCACATCAGCGCCAAAATACCCAGATGCATACAGTGTGTTTCTTGGGTTGATTTTCCAGCTTAATTTAGTGCTTAAATCGTAAAAGTAGACTTTGGAATTTTCAACTTCGTCACCTAAAAGAGGGAAAAAGACATCAAAATATGAGCGCCTTGCTGAAACCATAAAATTCAATTTATCTTTTTTAATAGGTCCAGATAGGGTTAGTCGTGAAAATAACATGCCAATCCCTGCGTCTCCAGAAATCCCTTTATTGTTTCCCTCCTTTAGTCTTATGTCTAATACCGACGACCCTCTTCCTCCAAAGCGAGCAGGAATCCCTCCTTTATAAAGTTCCAGGTTCTTAATTGCATCTGGATTAATAATGGAAAAAAATCCCCATAAATGAGAGGAGTTATACAAAGGTGTTTCGTCTATAATAATTAGATTTTGGTCAATGCCACCTCCACGCACATTAAACCCGCTTGTTCCTTCTCCAACACTGGTAATTCCAGGAGTGGTCAGGATATATCGATTTACATCTGCCTCTCCCAATAGCGAAGGCAGCCTTTTGACATCACTGGCTTTAATCTTAGAAACTCCTGCAAGGGGAGTTCGTGCTTTGTTTTCTTGATCGGAAGCTAATAAAACGACTTCATTGAGTTGTTCCGCTTCTGTTTGCAAGGCAATATTTAATGATATATCACTGTTTAGGTTAATGGTTTTTTCTTGGTCTAAAAACCCTATAAATGAAATTACTAACGTGTGTGATCCTTCTTCTAGGGTAAGGGAATAAAACCCATATTCATTTGAAATGACCCCGCGAGATTTATCTTGTGTATAAACGGTTGCGCCAATAAGCGATTCGCCTGTGTCATCAGTGATAGTTCCACTTAATGTAAAGGTCTTTTGGGCATAAACACCAGAACAAAAGAGCAAAATAAAAACAAAAATAGAAGGCTTAAAACCAAGCCGGTTTGTGTGAGTAGGAGTTATCATTTGGGTTCGATTTAAAATGATTTGGGTTATCAATGCTAAAAATTTATCAAGAAACATGCCAGACATTAAACTTAAACAGTTTAAAACCAATTTTAACATTAAAAAAATGGAAGTATGCGATTTAACTCACCAAAGCTGCTGTTCCCAGTCCAAAAAGGATTGCCGCAATTTTTGATAGCTTAAAGGTGTGGTTATCAGCACTTTCAAAAAGAATGGTGGTAGAAATGTGTAGCATGACGCCAACCACTAACGCAGTAATATAAACCGCATAGGGCTGAAATACACCAATGCTTGCATTGAGATAAGTACCGAGTGGGGTGATGAGTGCAAAGCCTAAAAGCACCGCTACTTTTGTTTTGGTTGTTGTTGCTGTTTTCCACAACGCTGCTGTCAATAGCATGGTTATTGGTAATTTATGCACCACTATAGCCCAAAGAAGTTCTTGATGTTCATGGATAGGTAAACCCTCAATAAATGCGTGAAGCGAAAGTCCAATAAACAATGCCCAGGGCAGTGTTCCATTACCTTTTACATGAATGTGTCCATGCTCTGCTCCTTTTGATAGGCTCTCCAAAAGAACTTGGATGACAATGCCTGCTAATATCCAATAACTAACTTGTGCTTCGGAATGTGCAAAAACTTCAGGAAGTAACGAAATGATAGCTGTTGCCAACAAAAAAGCGCCACTAAATGCTAATAATAATTTAAGCCGTTCTTGAGATTTAGCAAATCCAAAAACAACCAATAATGCACCCAATATTACCGCTAAAAAGGGGAGGAGTAAACTCATTTTTCTACAACTAAAATTAAACGTTCTGCATGCTCTGGATTGTAAGGAGAAAGTGTGTAATCACCAAATACATTTCGAATACGAAACCCTACCTGTTCAAACATTTGTTCAAAATCAGATAGTTCCAGTGCCGCCACTCGTTCTGTAAACGAAAATGCATTACCCTTATGATGAAACGAAATGTGTTTTTGAATCCATCCCCCTTCAAAGGTTCGATGAAGTGTAAATTCGACATCCCCTTTGGTTACGACTTCGTCGGTGACCCAATGCTTTTTTACCCACGGGACATGCAAAAAATCAATAACAGCAACCCCACCAGGTACCAAATTATCATAAAATGCTTGTATGGCGCTGGTATTATCATGTAAGTTTTCAAAATATCCAATACTCGTAAATAGATTGAGCACGATATCAAATTGTGTGTTTACGGCAGTACGCATGTCATGAACATCAAATGACGCGTTTAAAGCCTTCTTTTTAGCTTCTTGTTGAGCGTAAGCAATGCTGTTGGGACTCAAGTCTATTCCAGTTACGTCATATCCTTGTTCGGACAAAAACAATGCGTGACGACCACGACCACAGGCAATGTCTAAAATGCTGTGTGAAGGCAAAATGGGAATTTCCTTAATAAGCTTTTTTAAAAAAAATTGTGCTTCGGCTATATTGCGATCTTGGTATAGCGTGTGGTAAAAAGGAGTATCAAACCATGTTTTATACCAAGCGGGATTATTGTCCATCATCCTGCAAATTTAAACTATTTTAGCCCTTTGAACCCTCAAAGAAGGATTCATGTTATAAATGTATATTTTTCCATAAAATAAAGGGGCTAAACACCAAGCAGTTAATCTAAATTTGAGCGTATGAACAAAAATAATTCAGGATTGTTTCCTATGGTAGCCAAAACATTGTTCGGATTAGAAGAAGTTTTGGCAGAGGAGTTAAAAATATTAGGCGCTCAATCTGTAAAAATAGGTGTTCGTAATGTACAGTTTGTGGGTGATACGGGTTTTATGTACAAAGCAAACTTATGCTTGCGTACCGCTTTGCGTATTTTAAAACCTATTCATCGGAAACCCATTACCACTATAGATGAAGTTTATCAGGTTATGCATAACATCCCTTGGGAAGATATCATGAATGTAGCGAACACTTTTGCTATTCGTGCTACCGTCATGACAAGCACTCCTCAAAACAGCATGTACGTAGCTCAAAAGGCAAAAGATGGACTTGTAGATCGTTTTCGAAATCGTATGGGGTCTAGACCAAGCGTTGATAAGGATTTTCCTGATTTTAGTATTCATGTATACGTCACGGATCGTGTGGCAGAAGTTTCCCTTGATAGTTCTGGAGCGTCGTTGCATCAACGCGGTTATCGAGCCGCTACAAATATTGCCCCAATAAACGAAGTATTGGCAGCTGGTTTGTTGTTGTTGTCAGGATGGAGAGGTGATACCGATTTTCTAGATCCTATGTGTGGGAGTGGTACGTTGTTAATCGAAGCTGCTATGATTGCTTGTAACATACCTCCAAACTTAAACCGCAAAGAGTTTGCTTTTCAAAAATGGAACGATTGGGATAATGATTTTTACACGAAAATAGAGGAATCGGCACTTAACAAGGCGCGTTCTTTTACCCATACCATTTCAGGTTATGATAAGGCGCCGTCTGCTATTCGAAAAGCCCAGCAAAACATCAGTAATGCAAACCTAGATGATTTTATTACGATTGATCGACAAGATTTTTTTACAACTGAAAAGCCAGAACCCGAAAAGCCACTGCATGTAGTCTTTAATCCGCCCTATGGCGAACGCTTGCCTATTGATGTAGATGCGTTTTATGGTCGTATTGGCGATACATTAAAGAAATACTATGCTGGCTCACAAGCGTGGTTTATTACCTCAAATGTCGAGGCACTAAAATCTGTTGGATTGCGTCCTTCGAGAAGAATTAAGTTGTTTAACGGAAAATTAGAGAGTAAACTTGTGAAATACGAACTGTACAGCGGAACAAAAAAAATCCACAAAAAAAACCGAAAACATGAACAATAAAACAAAAGCCTTTTTGCTAAACCTTCTATGCTTCGCTGTGGTGTTTGTTATTGTTCGTACAGTTCTGTTGCTGTTTTTTTCGATTCCATACCTTGTAACACTCTTAATTTCTGCAATCTTGGCAAGTATTGCTACGCCCAAATTTTTAGAGAAGAAAGGTGTTTTGTGGGTAAAGTTTCCTTGGAAAAAAGCACCTGTTAAGTGCTAGCTACTTTTTAAATACAGGTATTTGATAGCTTATCGTATAATTAAGCCCTGCACCATAGGGGTTGTTGGTAAGTACTTTGTTAAACCCTGGGATAAATAAGTTTTCAAAGTTTTCAGGGTCTTTGTCAGAAAGAAGTCGGTGCATTTGAATCGTAATCCCCATATACAGGTTACGAAGTAATTCCGCCTTAATGCCAAATTGAAACTCAATCCAATGACCGTTAAGCCCTTCATAGGTTAGAGGTTCATCAAGCGTGATTATGTTGTCTTCCTGCCAGTACCTGTCGTTGATTAGACGGCTGTATCCAAGCAAGGTTTGTTTGTGTTGGCTTAGACCATAACGAAACCCCACAAGTATGAGGTTGTCCATACCTTTCCAATTATTGAAAACATTGTAGTCAATACCTAATTTTAAATACGTTCCAGCTGTTTCAAAATGTACACCATCTTGATTTATGTTTTTGGTTTCGTTTCCTAATTCTCCCGCAATGTACAAGTCTTTGGTTAAGCGATAGTCACCAACAAATTCCAACCCTTTGTAGCCCTCTTCAATAAGCATGCGTATAGGCTTACTCATGTCAACGCCAAAGCGAAAACCATAGCGTAATTCAGAACCAATACTGTCCTTTTGGATTTCGTTTTGAGACCAAATACTGGTGAATATTAGCAGGAAGATATATTTAATGTAATATTTTAACATGAGTGTTATTAATGTCTGAAATTGAGGTGTTTATGATTTCAAAACCTTTGATCCAATTCAATGGATTTTCTACACTTATTTCCAAATCTTCGTAGGTTGTTTTAAAGCCACATGCACGACTTATAAATTGATCGTCAGCTGCATATGTAAACTGTAGCAGGTCTGTTAATGTTGTGGTGTCTTGAGTGCTTTTGAAATCAAATGAGGTGTTATTTTCGATCGTTTTAATCGGTATAGCTATAGAGTCCGTTGTGCCAGTATGGAATACAAGATCAACAGCAGCCCCTTTGATCTCTAAATCAGCAACTTGCTTCTTCACATCAGGTTGTGTATGGTCATAAAAAACAACTACAAGACTTGGTGTTCCAGGGGTATTCTCCAAACAAATATCATCGGGCTCACACCCAAATGTAAAAAGGATAACCAGTGTTGTTAAGTAGTGAAAACGCTTCATTTCTTTGATGTCAAAAGTACGATATTTTCTATATGTTGCGTATGTGGAAACATATCAACGGCCTGGCTTATTTGTGCATCATAAGCTTCTTTTAGTAGCTCAATATCTCTTGCTTGTGTAGCAGGATTACAGCTGATATACAGTATTTTAGGGGATTTAATTTCAAGTAATTGATTAATTACATCCTTATGCATTCCATCACGTGGTGGATCAACAATAATAGCATCTGGATTGCCATGTTTTTTCACAAAAGCACTTGTGAAAACCTTTCGCATATCACCAACTTCAAATGTAGCATTGTCGATTGTATTGCGCTTGGCATTTTTACGAGCTGCATCAATCGCATCAGGAACAGACTCTACACCAACTACTTTTTTACACGCATGCGCTATGTATTGCGCAATAGTCCCCAAACCGGTATATAAATCATAAACCAGGTCGGTTTTCTTAATGTCAATTAGCTCCAAGGCTTTTGCATATAATACTGCCGCTTGAGTTGGATTGGTTTGATAAAATGCTTTTGGTGTTATTTGAAAAGCAAGTTCGCCCATGTGTTCTGTTATGTATGCTGAACCATGGTAGCAGTATACTTTTTGATCATAGATACTGTCATTTGCTTTTTCGTTAATAATATATTGCAACGATGTGAGGGATGGAAATGTTGCTATCAAATGATCCAAAAGCATCAAACGTGCTTCTTTATCCTCGTGAAAAAACTGAATCACCACCATGGTTTCACCCGTTGAGGTGGTTCGTAACATTAATGACCTAAGGAAGCCTTCTTTTGCTCTTGCATCGTAAAACGAAAGTGAATGTTCACGTGCAAATCGCTTTACTTCATTTCTAATTTGATTTGGGATTTCAGGTTGAATATGACAATATTCAATATCTACAATCTTGTCCCACATTCCGGGGATGTGAAAACCTAAAGCCGTTCTATCATCAATGGTGTTTTCGCCGTTTATTTCCTCGGCGGTTAACCAACGTTTTGCTGAAAAGCTAAATTCCATTTTGTTTCGGTACCCAAAGGTCTCTTTACAGCCAATAATGGGTAATGTAGTCGCAATAGACACATTTCCAATTCGTGTCAACGCATTGTTGACCTCTTCTTGTTTATGTCGCAACTGTGCATCATAGTGCATCTGTTGCCAGGTGCAACCACCACAAACACCAAAATGGGAGCAGGTTGGTGCTGTTCTATCAGGACTTTCGGTGTCAAAAGCTGCCACTACTCCTTCTAAGTGACGTCGTCTCTTTTTTTGAACCGTTACATCTACAACATCGCCGGGAATAGCCCCTTTGACAAATACCACTTGACCTTCTTCTGTTCTGCCTACTCCTTTTCCTTTTTGAGCAATGCCGTCAATCGTGAGTTTGTTTATGGGGGGCTGTGGTGTTTTTCTTCGCATACGACAAAAATACGCATTGCAAGGGCATTATGTATACACGACTAGCCATTAAAAAAAAAATATTAAATTCACACGATAATATATAATAAAACACTTATAATGAGAATTGCTCCAACCTTATTTATCGCCTTTATACTCTATTGTTTACCTGTTAAAGCGCAAGAGAAAACGCCAAATCCAGTGGCAGACGCCCTAAATGGTTTTTCCTTTCGTAGCATAGGCCCTGCTTTTATGTCGGGGCGTATAGCCGACATCGCCATAGACCCTACTAACGAAAATACCTGGTACGTAGCTGTTGGCTCGGGTGGCGTATGGAAAACGACAAATGCCGGTACCACTTGGAAGCCGCTAACAGATGATCAACCTTTTTATTCTACGGGAGCCATTACGCTGGACCCCGGCAATAGCCAAACGGTTTGGTTGGGAACGGGCGAAAACGTTGGCGGTAGGCATGTTGGCATTGGTCATGGTGTTTATTTGAGCCGTAACGGTGGAAAAACATGGGAAAGTAAAGGATTGAACAAATCTGAGCATATTTCAAAAATTATCGTTCATCCAACAGATTCCAATACGCTGTGGGTTGCTGCTCAAGGGCCTTTGTGGAGCTCTGGAGGCGAGCGAGGACTCTATAAATCTACTGATGGCGGTACCACTTGGAAGCAAACCATGGAAGTAGACGCATGGACAGGTGTTACGGATATTGTCATGGATCCGCGTGATCCTGACGTGTTGTATGCAGCAAGTTGGCAACGGCATCGAAATGTTGCGGCTTATATGGGTGGCGGTCCAGGCACAGCACTTTATAAGTCTGTTGATGGTGGCGAATCTTGGCGAAAACTTAAAACGGGTTTGCCCAAAGCTGATATGGGAAAAATTGGATTGGCTATTTCCCCCATAAACCCCGACGTGTTGTATGCTGCAATAGAATTAGAACGCCGCAAAGGAGCTGTTTACAGATCTGCAAATGCAGGAGAAAGTTGGGAGAAAATGTCCGATACCGTTTCTGGTGGAACAGGGCCACACTACTATCAAGAATTGATAGCATCGCCTCACGTTTTTGACAAACTTTTTCTAATGAACAACTATGTTTTGGTTTCAGAAAATGGTGGAAAAACGTTCTATCAAATGAATGAGTCGAAAAAACACGTTGACAGCCACGCGATGGTGTTTAAAGCAAATGACCCTAATTATATTTTAGTGGGTACAGATGGAGGCTTGTACGAATCCTTTGACGATACGGCGAACTGGAAATTTGTCAACAACCTCCCATTAACGCAGTTCTATAAGCTTGCCGTTGACGATGCCTACCCTTTTTACAACATTTATGGAGGTACGCAAGATAACAATACCCAAGGAGGGCCCTCGAGAACGTTTAAAAGTAATGGTGTTCATAATGCCGATTGGTTTGTTTTGCTAGGCGGTGATGGGCATCAGCCTGCCACCGAACCAGGAAACCCCAATATTGTTTACGCACAATCGCAACAAGGAAACCTTTACCGTGTTGATAGAACAACAGGGGAAGCGGTGTATATACGTCCTCAAAATGACCTGGATGAGCCTTATGAGCGCTTTAACTGGGACGCACCTATACTAGTGAGTCAACACGACCCAAAACGTTTGTATTTTGGCTCACAGCGTGTCTGGCGTTCCAGCAATAGGGGAGATCGATGGGAACCCATTTCTACTGACCTAACAAAAAATGAAGAACGCCTTTCGTTACCCATTATGGGACGTCAACAAAGTTGGGATGCCGCATGGGATGTGTATGCCATGTCAACCTACAACACCATTACCTCATTGGCCGAATCGGCGCAAGATGAAAATGTTATATATGCTGGAACAGATGACGGGTTATTGCATGCTACAAAAGATGGCGGTGCTTCTTGGACAACACAAACGGTTGATAAATTGCCCAATGCTCCAGCTACTGCTTTTATCAACGATATTAAGGCGGATATGTTTGATGTGAATACGGCTTACATTGCGCTTGATAACCATAAGTTTGGCGACTATCGCCCCATGCTCTACAAAACAACAAACGGTGGGAAGTCGTGGAAAGCCATTACAAACGGTATTCCTGAGGGTACGCTTGTCTGGCGATTGGTTCAAGACCATATCAACCCAAAGCTTTTATTCTTAGGAACCGAATACGGTGTTTATGTTAGTTTAAATCAAGGGGATAAGTGGCATAAGCTTAGCAAAGGAATGCCTACTATTTCGGTACGGGATTTAGCCATTCAAAAACGCGAAAACGACCTCGTAGCTGCAACATTTGGGCGTAGTTTTTATGTGCTGGACGATTACAGTCCACTTCGTAAAATTAACGAAGATAAACTTGCGGAAGGTGCTCGGTTATTTCCCATTAAAAAGGCATTGCAGTATGTTGAAATTCGTGGCGGCACTTCAAGCCAAGGGGCTTCGTTTTTTACTGCAAAAAACCCCTCTTACGGTGCGCAATTCACCTATTATGTAGATGAAGACATACAAACCTTAAAGGCCAAACGGAAGAAGTCTGAAAAGCAATTGAACAAAGACAAAAAAGATATTCCCTTCCCAGGATGGGAAATGCTTGATGCTGAGAATAATGAAAAGAAACCACAAGCGTTGCTTCGTGTTACCGATACTTCTGACAAAGTAGTAGCTGAAATTGAAGCATCGTATGCTAAGGGAATACATCGCGTTAACTGGGACTTACGCGAACGCATGGCCACGGCATTAGATATGGACGCCGAACGTGATAAGGGTACTGGACTTCGTGCAGACGTTTCGCCAGGAGCGTATCACGTACAACTCTTCAAAAAACATAAAGGTGAGCTGACGCAACTTACAGCTAAACAAGCTTTTGAGGTGATTCGTTTACGTCAAAATGTGTTGACAAACCCCGATGCTGCTACTCATGGCGCATACAAACTCAAGCTCAATGCGCTGTATGAACGTTCCAAGCGTATGAATCACTCATTCAAACAAACAAAAAAGCGAATAGCGGCCTTATCCAAAACCTTAAATCTTCTACAAACAGCAAGCGAAACGCTGCATAAAACCGTTTATGAGTTGCAACAACAACAACATGAGTTGGAGCGTAAGATAGGCGGGAGTAAAGCACGAAAAGAAGTAGGGGAGAAAGACTCACCAACGCTTTCATTTCGAATTTCTGTTGCATCACGTGGTTTTTATTCCAATACTTATGGGCCAACAAAAATGCACATGGAGAGCTATGCGATGGCTGAAAAATTACTAGAGGAGTTGACGGTTCAGGTTGATGCTCTTGAGCATGCAGCAGTAGCAGCTACTAAAGCTTCTGAAGCAGCCGGCGCGCCTGCTATTTTGGATTAACACAATCATCCACCAAAAGATCAACCACCAGTGAGTAGCTCTTAATACCCGCTTGCTGTTGGTTGGCTTTTAGGTATTGGTCGTAACTGCGTTCAAAAACTACCTCAAAAGGATTTTGATAGTGCTGCCAAAACGCACGAATTTCTTGCATGTTTTTTCGAATCCCCATAGGCAATTGATCCACAATAGCTTTTGCCTTTTGTTGATCTACTCGATACAAACTATTGATTAAATACCGAAATGCTAAAAGATATCCCGCATAGGCTACCAATTCATGATTAGATTGTGTTGTTACTTTAATGCTGATGTAATTGGCTTCTTCTTCTGCGGCATAACCCCATTGGTGTGCAATTTCATGACAGGATGTTGTGATAATTTGCAATTTGGGTTGCAACGTATTTACGTGTGCCTCGTGCGTAAAAGGATTGGCATATCCTCCAAAACCCATATAGCTTAATGCTGTTGGGAAAAGAGTCGGTTTTGCCTTTCCTTGTATGTTATGCGGGCGCAAGTTGGAGCTTTGCATGGTTATAGTTCCCAACGCAAGCAGTTCTTTGCTTTGCATTGTTGTTGTTATAGATGCTTGCGGTTCTTGAGCCAACGCTTGGTGTAGTGCGATCAATTCATTTGTATAGTGCTGCGTGGTTTGGGCCAAATGCTTCGTTGTTAGGGTTGGAGTTAGATTGCGTTCAACACGCATAGACGTTTTAAAGTAATGCAACCCCCAAGAAGCATAAAAAAGAAAAACAGCAACCGATATAGCAGTAAGAGTACGCCAAAAATGAATTTTAAATCGAAAACGCTTTATACCTCTTAAAATTACAACTCCTAAGACAATGTAGCCAATGTCCCCAACAGAAAAGGGAATTCTAGCCCAAAGAAACTGATTGATTGTTGAAATTACGGGATATATGGTTTCGCCGTAAAGTGTATCCACCCATTCTGGGCTTGTGGAGGTTCCAACAAAACTCAATATAATTACGGGCAAACACAGCAGCATCAAGCGCCGTACCCAGGAATTCATTCTCCTGTTAGCTCAACAATCTCAACTTCAAAAATCAAAGTAGCCTTAGGAGGAATTACAGAGTTGCCTTGCTCGCCATAAGCAAGTTGATAAGGCAAAAACAAGGTTGCTTTTTCACCTTCTTTTAGCAGTGCCAATCCTTCTTTGAAGCCCGCAATAAGGGCTACTTCGGGGTCAACACGTGCTTCTATAGGTTCATATCCACCGCCACTTTCACGTCTGTGGTCAAATTTGTCATAGGCTTTTGCTACTTCTGCTATTGAGGTGTCCAGCAAACCACCATCTTCAAAATAAACAGCGTAGTGGGTACGTGCTGTTTTTCCAGGAACAACAGCAGCCCCTTCAGTTTTGGTTGTAACTACATAAGCCAAACCACTTTTTGTAACAGAGGCTTGCTCACGTAGTGCGCTAAGCGCAGCTGCTTTGTTTTTCTTTGTTTCTGCTTGTTTTGCGAGTTTAGCTGCCTTACGCTCTTCAATACCATCAAAATAGGCGTCAAAAACCTTATCGGCTTTAAATTTTCTGGCTTGGCTTCCTTTTCGGATGATCTGAACACTAACGATGGTATCGCTTTGTTGAATGGAATCCACAACCTCTAGCCCTGAAACCACTTTTCCAAAAACACTGTGTTTGCCGTCTAGCCATGGTGTTTCTTTGTGCGTGATAAAAAATTGACTCCCATTGGTATTAGGACCTGCATTGGCCATTGATAAAACACCTGGGCCGTCGTGCGTTAACGAATCGTCAAATTCATCCTCAAATGCATAACCAGGGCCACCACTTCCCGTTGCTGTTGGATCACCACCTTGCACCATAAAGTCAGGGATCACACGATGAAAAACAAGACCGTCATAATACTTTTTACCGCTATACACACTGTCAACTTGATTGTTGGTGCCTTCTGCTAACGATACAAAGTTCGCTACCGTATTAGGTGTTTTGTCATAGGTGAGCTGTAATAGAATAGTTCCTTTATTGGTGTTGAGTTCAGCATAAAGCCCTTTATCGAGACCATTTTTGGAGGTTGAGCAACCAACTATGAGTATGAATGAAAAAAGGGATAGTAAGATCTTGTTGTTCATGTTCTAAATTTAAGAGTTGAAAAATACAAAAATATGGGTCATGATAAAAATGCTGCTAAAGATTCACGGAAGTATGTTTCCGTTTTGGCTAGGGAGTAATCCGATTTCCCACCTGCAGCATTGATATGCCCACCGCCATCAAAATAGGTTTTAGCGAAGGTATTTACAGCAAGATCTCCTTTGCTTCTAAACGAAATCTTGATGATGTCTTCTTTTTGGTGCTCCGTCATCAATACTGCCATTTGAATCCCTGAAACGGAAAGTCCGTAGTTCACAAAGCCTTCGGTATCACCTTTCTGGTAATTACAAGCATCCAATTCCGCTTGGCTTAGCATGATATACGCAGTCTTATACTCAGGTAAAAACACCATATTTTTTAATGCAATACCAAGAAGCTTTAACCTGTCGGGGCGTACATTGTCTTTAATATTTTCATGTATTTGACTGTGGTTTGCACCACTGTCAATGAGTGTTGCTACGGCTCGGTGCGTAGCTGCGGTCACGCTTGGAAAGCGAAATGAGCCTGTATCTGTTACAATACCTGTATACAAGCAACTTGCGACGGCTTTATCAATAAGATGAACAAGCTCTAAACCCTCTATAATTTGAAACACCAATTCACATGTAGAGCCTATATTGGGATACGAAAACATGAGGTCGGCATAGTCGTCTGGTTCTTGGTGATGGTCAATCATGATTTTTTTTGCAGCACTTTCTGCCACGCGTTTCCCCATTTCATCAATGCGTTTTAGGGTGTTAAAGTCCAGGGTAAATATCAAATCAGCTTGGGCAATTTCTTTTGCAGCTACTTCTGGGTTTTCTTCATAAATCAAGACGGAGTCGTTTCCTGGAAGCCAGTTTAGAAAGGTTGGATAGCCATTTGGTGCGATAACTGTTGTGCTGTGACCTAGTTTTCCTAAGACGTTTTGCCATGCCAAACAGCTGCCCATGGCATCACCATCAGGGTTTTTGTGAGGGACTATAACAACCTGTTTAGGTTTGTCAAGAATTTGCTTTAATTGTTTGAGTTGATTTTCCTTCATAAAACAAAGATAGCTATTGTAGGTATTACCACGCTTTTTGTACATTTGATAATCAATCTATACACCGTGCGACTATCCTTTTTAAAACAGCGTAACAATCGAAGGTTCAATTACACGCCTCGCTATTTCAAAGGTAAGGATGCTGTAAATCCATATGCTTTTGAAAATACTTTTGAGCGTTATCGTGATACACCTAACAAAAACGATTTTGGTGCACATTGGCGAGAGGCGCGTACGATAAATCGTAACCGAAAAAACAGAGCGGTATCTCCTACCTTGCTCATAATCATTGCGTTATTGTTGTTAGCGGCTTTGTATGTGCTAGATTTTGATCTTTCTATCTTTTAAGCAGTATGGGAGATATTATACGATTACTTCCCGACCATGTAGCCAATCAAATTGCTGCTGGTGAAGTGGTACAGCGTCCAGCTTCGGTTGTTAAAGAACTGTTAGAAAATGCTATTGATGCTGGAGCAACACGTATTTCCCTTATTGTAAAGGAGGCAGGAAAGGCACACATACAAGTGGTAGATAATGGTAAAGGCATGAGCGAAAATGATGCGCGCATGTGCTTTGAACGCCATGCTACCTCAAAAATAAACAAAGCGGCAGATTTATTTAACCTAAATACCAAAGGATTTAGGGGAGAGGCTATGGCGAGTATTGCAGCGGTGGCTCAAGTACAACTTATTACCAAAACAAAGGAAGATGATTTGGGCATTCGCATTGATATTGAAGGTTCTGAAGTAACGCTACAACAACGTGTCACGGCAGCTCAGGGGACTTCCATTACAGTCAAAAACCTGTTTTTTAACATTCCTGCAAGACGCAATTTTTTAAAATCTCCTCAGGTTGAATTTCGTCATATCACAGATGAATTTCATCGAGTAGCTTTAGTGCACCATGATATTCACTTTGAGTTTTTGCATAATGGTAGTGAGGTTTTTCAGCTTCCAGCAACAACGACGCGTCAACGTATTTCCCATATTTTTGGTGCCAAATTCGACGAGCGCTTAGTACCAGTAAACGAAACAACTGCATTGCTGTCGGTTACTGGATTTGTGCTAAAACCAAAATTTGCCAAGAAATCACGACATCAACAATTTTTCTTTGTCAACAAACGCTTTATTAAAAACGGATACCTGCATCATGCCGTTATGGCAGCTTTCGAAGGGTTGTTGTCATCCGACCAACAGCCAGGGTATTTTTTATACTTGAGCGTCCCCCCTGAACAGTTAGACATCAACATACACCCAACAAAAACAGAAGTTAAATTTGAAGACGACCATGCGCTTTATGCAGTACTTCGAGCTGCAATTAAGCACAGCCTCGGGCAATTTAGTATTGCACCTGCTTTGGATTTTTCAAATGACTCTTCTTTTGACACCCCCTATGCCAAGCACAAGGCAGCGCCTATTGCGCCACGTGTTACCGTCAACCCTGATTTTAACCCCTTCAGCAGGGCTGTTTCATCTCATAAACAGCCAGCAGCATCAATAGCTTTTGATGATATTCCAACGGAAACACCAGCAGCACCTCTAATAGCATCCCAGTTAAATGAAGTACATGTTTCGTTTCAATGGGAAAAAAAATACCTCGTTGCACCACACCAAAACGGTGTATTGATCATGCATCAAAAGCGTGCTCACGAACGTATTCTTTATGAAGAGTATATGCAAAAATGGGATATTGAAAAGATGGGTTCACAAACGTTGGCTGTTCCGTTGGTTATAACATTGGATACGCCTTCTGTTGCTATGTTAAAAGCAAACGAATCTGGACTACTTGAAATGGGATTCCAACTTAGAACTGCAACCGCTGATATTATAGAATTTGACGCAATTCCTGAGGCATTTACCTCCGAAGATGTACCTCACTTTTTGACCGCTTGGCTGACACCTTTGTCGAATGGCACGGTTCATGCCTTTTCCCAACGAGACGTTATGGCGCAAACCCTTGCAAAACAACAATGCATACGCTCGGGACGTTCCCTTGCAGCACACGAACAAATGGAATTGATACACAAACTACTTTCGTGCAAAGAAGCAGACCGAACCCCAGATGGGAAACCGGTCTTTAAAATGATTGCATCAAATGAGCTAAATACCTTTTTTAATTAATGAGAGCCTTACCCGACATTGTCAAACAGCTAATCGTTATCAACGCCTTATTTTTTGTGGGTACTTTTCTGATAAACCCTGGCATTACAGCTATTGCTACAGATTTGTTAGCGTTGCATTACCCATCAAACAATCGTTTTGGTATTTGGCAAATTGTCACGCATATGTTTATGCATGGTGGCGTTACCCATATTTTGTTCAATATGTTTGGGTTGTGGATGTTTGGCTCACCACTTGCGCAAATGTGGGGAAAGAATAAGTTTTTATTTTTTTACATATCAGCCGGTTTGGGTGCTGCCATCCTACAACTTGCCATGAATTATGTGCAAGTTTCATCCATTACAGAACAGTTGGTAGCCGCAGGTTTTTCTGAGTCGTCCGTGCTGGAACTGTTACAAACAGAGCGTTACAGCACTGCTTGGCAGGCTGTTATTTCAGAGCAGGAGCTTATGCAACTCTACACATCTTTTAACTTTTCAATGGTAGGCGCATCGGGAGCATTGTATGGCGTTTTAGTAGCCTTTGCTTTTTTGTTTCCCAATGCCGAGTTGATGTTACTGTTTTTACCGATTCCTATAAAAGCCAAGTATTTTGTACCAGGTGTTGTGCTGTTAGATACCATTTCAGCCCTAACAGGAAGATCGTTTTTTAGCCCAAGTAATACCGCTTTTATTGCCCATATCGGGGGCGCTTTAACAGGGTTTATCATCATGTGGTATTGGAAGCGAAATCAGTTTAATCAAAATCGTTGGGACGCATGAGTTTTTGGCAAGATATACAGGTGCGATTTGCGCGATTTAATGTGTTGGAAAAACTCATAGCCATTCATGTGGTTCTTTTTATACTTCCATTTTTACTAAAAACCATACTCTTTTTATTCAACTCCTCTTTGTCGTTTTGGTTTGATTATGTAGAACTGTCTGCAAACTTGAGTACTGCGCTGATGCGCCCATGGACGTTGGTTACCTATGGTTTTTTTCACGGTTCTATAGGGCATATCTTTTGGAACATGATGTTGCTTTATATTTCGGGCGGGTTGATGCTTAATTTATTTAGAGAACAACTGTTGTTAAACACCTTTTTTGTTGGCATTATTGCAGGTGGTGCTACCTACTTGGCTTCCTACAATCTTTTCCCCGCTTTTAGTGCTGTAAACGCCAGTCTTATTGGGAGTTCGGCTGGTGTGATGGCTGTTTTGGTTTTTATGGCATCATACATGCCTAATTCACCGATTCGAGTATTTGTGTTTTCTATTCCATTAAAATACATTGCAATTGCATTTATATTCATTGATTTGATCCAAATACCACAATCTAATGCTGGTGGTCACCTAGCGCATTTGGGTGGTGCGTTATGGGGCTATGTTTACCAACGTCAATTTTTGAAAGGAAACGATATTGGTGCTTGGTTTATGAGATTAGTTTCTAGTTTTCAGCGGATACTAAGACCAACCAACAAGCCAAAACAACCCAAAAGACGCAAAAGACCTGCAACGGCTTCTAATAGCGTAGATCAAAAGAAAGTTGACGCCATATTGGATAAAATTGCAGCATCGGGTTATGAAAGTTTAACAAAAGCCGAAAAGGAATATTTGTTCCGAGCTGGAAAGCAGTAACTACCACTCAAAAAACGAAAACACACATCCGCCATAATTGCGCGATGTGGAGAAATAGGGGAGTTCTGATAAATCTATTTGTTCAGCATGTTCAATGATGCAAATACCTTCTTGTTTTAGCATTTTTTTTGAAAAAACAGATGTTACTATTTCGGTATAATCTTCAACTGAAAAGGCATAGGGTGGGTCTGCAAAAACAAAGTCATAAGCGTTCGTATTTTGGCTTAAAAACTTGGCTACAGGCATTCTGACAACTGTTATGGGCAGTTGGAGTGTTGCTGAAGTTTGCGATACAAAATGTGCACAGGCTGCGTTTTGGTCAACGGCTACGATAGTAGAGACGCCTCTAGAAGCGAATTCATATGCTATACTTCCAGTACCTGAAAATAAATCCAAAACCGCACATCCTTCAAATTCATATTGATGAATAAGAATGTTGAAAAGCGACTCTTTGGCTCTGTCGGTTGTTGGTCTAACCGGTAATTTTTTCGGCGGCGTAATGCGCCTTCCTTTAAGGATTCCAGAAATGATACGCATCAATAGAGATTTAACAAACAAAAATCTTGATGTGTGTGAAGACGTGGGGTACTAAAATCAAGGGTGTTTTCCACTGGAAGTGGGTTTATGCTTCGCACAAACTCGTGTAGGGTTTTGTAGGTTTCATCATCTATTGCAATATCACCCGCTATAAAAAGGGGAACTTCATTAGGGCTGATGTTTTTTTCTTTTGCTGTTAACAGCACATAATACAAGATGTCTTTTGGTTTTGTGGACTCAAAGCAATTGTAATACTGTAGTTTTTTATCGCGCAACAATGCTATGTGAACGTGATTGTTTTCTTTGTAAAAACCCCAAACCATTTCACCATCAGCCGCACTGTGATGCGTTAAGGCCCGCAGCCATACGCTAACCGCGTGGTAATAACTAAAGGAACCAAACGCATCTAAAAGCATGTTGTTTACATTGACAAATGGTGCATATACACAAATCCAATCAATACTTGGCGCTACATCATAGGTAATAAAGTCGTTTGGATGAACATCAATGTCTTTGCGCACGTATTCATGCAACGCTGACTCTTCAAATAACGATTTTGGTACCAGTGTGGCTAGGTTGTTTTCGACACTACAGCGCACTTCGGCGTAGGCATGGTCCAATATGCCTTCCTTTTTTAAAGCTTCTCGCACATGTTCGTGTATGTGTTCCACTGGGACATACTGATCAAATGTATGTCTGAAAATTTGAGATGCTTTTTGTGTTTTGAGGTTATGGGTAAAAAAAGAAAGTCCATTCACATGTACGTGAATGGACAGTCTCAAATTACGTTGTATATGTTTATTCTTTAATTCCGGCATCGTAAATCGTGGGCCAATTTCCGTTAGTACTCACTTCGGTCATGGAACCTAAAATTATGTCGGGACCATTAACACCGTCCACTGATATGGTAGCTTTTTCTTGTTCTAATAAGTATGGATCTTGATCGTGAAGCACCAAATCCTTCGAAACAGTCACTTCAAAAACAGCTACTGGGTAGTTGTTCTTTTCAATAACATCAGCCTTCATTGTAAATACGGTATCAATTCCTTTGACTGGAACTTGCATCATGGTCGTGTAGCGATCGGAATCACCAAACAGCGAATCTTTTACCGAAACAAAGCCTAGTGTATCCACAATTTGAACTTCGCGCAACATATCGATACGGTACGTACGATCGTATTCTAGATAACTGGAATCTCTTTTTTCGACAATAACATACTCAGCTGAATCAATAAATTGAACCAAACTCTTAAAATCTTGAGCATAAATGCCGTTAACGGCTTTGTGCGCTACTTGTGCTCTACTGATATCCTTAAGGTTAGAAATCACATCAGCGTAGCGTTCAACTTTAACTTTGTTGAATTGAATAGGATCATAAACAGAGTAGAAAAGCTTGTAGGCGAAGAATAAAATGAGAATCCAAAGTACGGGGAGTAAGATTTTTTTCATGTCAACTATTACATTTGTTGCACACAAATCTACAATTTTTTTTAATCTGTTTATCCTTCAATAAAACATTCCTACATTTAGCCAATGGATAGATCCCGTTTTACCAAAGCACTTATCAACGCATTTCCTTTTGAGCCTACATCAGCACAAGAGAAAGCCTTACACACATTGGCTGCTTTTTTTGAAGAATCTTCAGAAAAGGCGGTGTTTGTACTAAAAGGATTTGCAGGAACGGGCAAAACCACACTTATTGGTGCTTTAGTAAAGTCAATAGCTACCATGCGCTACAAAACAGTGCTGTTAGCCCCCACCGGAAGAGCAGCAAAAGTAATGGCTGCGTATTCAAACCGTTCGGCTTGTACCATTCACAAACGCATTTATTTTACCCAACAGGAACGACAAGGAAACTTAAAGTTTAAGCTTCAAAAAAATAAATTCAAACGCACGCTTTTCCTCGTCGATGAGGCTTCTATGATTGCAAATCAACAACAACAAAGCAAACTGTTTGAGAACGGTTCGCTGTTGCATGACTTGATCCAGTATGTGCACGCCGGAGAAGATTGTAAACTGATGTTTGTTGGGGATACCGCACAGTTGCCTCCTGTTCATACCTCGCTAAGTCCAGCACTGGACACAAGTGCTTTGTCTTTGGAATACAGTCTTACTGCACAAGAAGTGGAGTTAGACGAAGTGGTGCGTCAAGCAAAAGATTCAGGTATATTGTTTAATGCCACACGAATACGACAGCAATTGCTTAACAATCAAACCCAGCAATTTCAATTTATTTTGGCCAAGTTTCCAGATATCATTCGGCTGCAAGATGGTTTTGAAATTCAAGATGCCCTTGAAACGGCTTTTAGAGAAGTGGGCAGAGAAGAAACGGCTTGTATTGTGCGATCAAACAAGCGCGCCAATGGGTATAACCAACAAATACGTTCTCAAATTTTAGGCAAAGAACCCGAACTTGCAACGGGTGATTTGCTTATGGTGGTCAAAAACAATTACCATTGGCTAGCGCCTACATCGGGTCCTGGGTTTATTGCCAATGGCGATATTGTAGAAGTATTGAAGATTAAGGCGTTAAAAGAACTTTACGGCTTTCGATTTGCGGAGGTACAAGTACGCATGCTTGACTATCCTGATGAGGAGCCCTTTGACACGGTATTTTTACTTGACACCTTAGTCTCTGACACACACGCCCTTTCGTTTGAAGAAAACACAAAACTATATCAGGCGGTTCGTGAAGATTATGCGCACCTACCACAATACAAACAATACCTAAACGTTAAAAAGAATCCATTTTTTAATGCCTTACAGGTTAAATACGCCTACGCTTTTACCTGTCATAAAGCGCAAGGGGGGCAATGGAAACGCGTGTTGGTGGAAAAACCTTATTTGCCTGATGGTTTAGACGCTGGATTTTTTAGATGGTTATACACCGCAGTAACACGTGCCTCGGAGCAATTGTTTTTGGTAGGATTTGACGATGCTTTCTTTGAACAGGATTGATTTGATTACTTTTGCACCATGCGAATAATAGCTGTTATCCCTGCTCGATACGAAGCGCAACGCTTCCCAGGAAAACTTTTGGCCGATTTGGCTGGTAAGACCGTTTTACAACGTACTTACGA
Source organism: uncultured Flavobacteriaceae bacterium (assembly GCA_938092005.1). GTDB lineage: Bacteria > Bacteroidota > Bacteroidia > Flavobacteriales > Flavobacteriaceae > UBA7446. The sequence continues at coordinate 23,994 of CALKOU010000018.1, forward strand.
AGCGGTGCAAAACACCCGTCTTTTTGATGATGTTTGGGTAGCAACAGATGCTGACGTTATTGCTGAACATGTTACAGAAATAGGAGGGCAAGTTTTTCGAAGCCAATTGCAACATGATTGTGGGAGCAACCGTGTGGCCGAATGTGCCGAACAACTAGACGCTGATGTGATCATCAACGTTCAGGGCGATGAGCCGTTTATCTCCACCAAAGCACTCTCCGATTTAATTGCAGCATTCAAGAACGACACTACCCATTCCATTGATTTGGCTTCGTTGATGATTCCCATTGATGCAAAAGAAGACTTTGAAAACCCCAACGTTGTGAAAGTGGTAACGGATATGCAGGGTAGGGCACTATATTTTTCTCGTGCACCTATTCCGTATATGCGTGCATCGGGGCAAGCCTATCGTCATGTGGGGATTTATGCGTTTCGTAAGTCGGCATTGTTGGATTTTTATGCACAAGCACCAACGCCTTTGGAATTGGCAGAAAAGATAGAAGCCATCCGTTATCTTGAAATGGGAAAGGTCATGCAAATGCTACCAACCGAATTTGTGGGTGTGGGCATTGACACACCCGAAGACTTGGCGCGCGCCAAAGCCTTACTCGCCTAAAACCATGGAGTGATAGACGTTTTGCACGTCATCGTCTTCTTCAATTTTTTCAATAAGCTTTTCAACTTCCTCAGCTGCTTCGCCCGCTAGGGTAGTGGTGGTAGTGGGTATGCGCTCAAACCCCGAAGACAAGATTTCAATTTCACGCTTTTCAAGTTCTTTTTGAATGGCACCAAAACTTTCAAAAGGCCCGTAGAGTAAAATACCGTCTTCGTCCACAAAAACTTCGTCAACACCAAAATCAATAAACTCCAATTCTAATTCTTCTGCATCCAAACCATCGGGGGCAATGCGAAAGTTACAAGTATGGTCAAACATAAACTCTACCGAACCCGATGTGCCTAAGTTGCCGTTACACTTGTTAAAATAACTACGCACGTTTGCAACTGTACGGTTGTTGTTGTCTGTAGCTGTTTCGACCAAAACGGCAATGCCATGAGGCGCATAGCCTTCAAAGAGTACCTCTTTATAGTTTTCGGTGCTTTTGTCTGAGGCACGTTTGATGGCACGCTCAATATTGTCTTTGGGCATGTTTGCCGACTTGGCATTTTGAATTACGGCACGCAAGCGGGAATTGGTTTCTGGGTGTGGGCCGCCTTCTTTTACTGCCATGACAATGTCCTTACCAATGCGGGTAAAGGTTTTGGCCATAGCCGACCAACGTTTCATTTTACGTGCTTTGCGAAATTCAAATGCTCTTCCCATACAATCGTTTTGTCAAAGATAAAGAAGCTAATGGGGTTTTTGCAAATAGGAGTATTGGAATCTGTTTGCAAAGGTGCTGGAACAGCTATGCTGTGTAGCTATTGTTGTTAGTAGTACTATTCCGCAGTTAGTTGAATTGATAAACCTAATGCATTCGCAAGTAGAGCAAAATTCGATAGTTGAATATCTTCTCCGTTTTCAACTCGGGAAATATATGGTCTTTTCTTTCCAACCTTTTCGGCAAGCTTCTCTTGAGTCATATGTAATTCCTTTCTTCGGTTTTTAATGATTTCTCCAAAATAGTAAGAAAAAGCACCTTCTCTAAATTCTTCACGTTCTTTTGAGCCTTCTTTTCCATAACGTTTGGCAATCAGTTCTTTTGCGTTTATTGATTTTCCCATAATTATTGTTCTTTTAGATAATCCTCCAATATGTTTTCGGCTTGTTTGATAGCCTTTTTATAGTCTTTAGTTCCTTTTTTCTGAAATCCGCACAAACAAACAGCTTTAGTACATTCAGCAAAATTTAGATGGTCGATGCCAAAAATTACAACTCGATATTCGTTTCCTGCTTTAATTCGCAGTTCATAAAATGGTGTCGATTGTAATTTTTTTAGAAAGTTTGAGTTGACAACTTTAATTTCGCCAATAACTTCGATTAGCTGAAAGAATTTCATCGAAACTCTTTTGTTTAAGTTGTCTATAAACGCCAAACATTTTTTTGTAATATCAATTTCTCTCATTTTTACAAATGTAATGAATTAGTTACAATTTTATTTTATTCAAAAAGATTTTTTTTGCAGATTGTTTGATGCATTAATGCCAAAGGCTGAATGTAATCCAACGGTTTGGCTATGCGCAGTGTCCCGCAGGGCATTGCGTATAGGTGTTGTTGGCGGTAGTTTTTATTTACAAAGTTTATTGGCAAGCATTTTAAGTTCGACTATGGCTATTTGAAATTGATTTTGTCCTGCGCCACCTGGTATACTTCTCAAGTAAGCTGTAGGGGTTTTCTCCCTTGGCAATAATGGTAGACCTGAGATAATATTATTAAATTGGTTTAAACTGTTCGGACTCTTATGTGCAATCGCATTTCTGATTATATGATAATTAGAAATGGATTTAACCTCAATATTTGATAATTGCTGAAATGGTTCTCCAAGGTCGAAGAAAAGCTTAGCTCTTTTAAGAGTGTTTTCCTTGTAAGGCAACCAATACACGTAGGATTTACCACTATACACAATTGGCTGTATTTCTGTGACTGGTGCAATTCGTGATTTTCTATTAATTGAATAGTGTTTCGAAATATAGGTGCCATTATAAAGCCCAAAAAAGAGCTCTTCCAAAAGACTTTCAAATTCTGTAAATAATTCCATGTATAGTCCTGCATACAAATGCTCAATGTCTTTAAGGTTAACCGCTCCAGCAATCAATAGACCTTCCATTTTATTTCGAGTACTTTCGATGGAGGCTGTCCTGTCCTTAAACTTTTCGTATAGCCGAACGGAAAGCCTAGGCATTATTCAACTGACTGGTTAAGTAATCAAACAACAACTTTCTTTCTTTCGGGTTTGTAGTTCTTCTGTCTGTCGCTTCTAACACCGCTTGTGGCGCTGTTCTATTTTTAAGTCTTTCATTAGAAAGCTTTATTTTTCCAATAATATTAGTTGAGAGAGGGGTTGGAGTGTCAGACACTTCAAGACTTCTGAATTCGTATGAATAGGCATAGAGTAAGCTGAAAAACGTGTAGAATAATGTTTTTTTCAATAAAACGAATTCTTTAGGGTTTGATGAAAAATTATCATCAACTAAATCCATAACATATCGAAAACGATTTTCTGCTTCTGTCCTGTATGAATATTCTTCATCGTAGGTTGAATAAAGTGCGTCAAGACGCGCAGGGGACTTGCCTGAAATCTCTCTCTCTATCATCATATCGAGAAGTTCAGTACTTAATTCAACCTCACCCATCCTAGATATGTTGTCCTCTGTGAAAACACCCCAATTACGCCATCTTTGCAATTGTTCAGCAGCAATCTGGTAAACAGAAGTTTTAAATTCTCCAAAAAATTCTGAATTCCTAAGCTCTTGCTTATTTACGCTGAAGCTAGTGGAGTTCATCCTTCTAAAAATTTGAATTATTTCTCTATCATCTATTCTGCCTGGAAGTATGTG
>CALKOU010000019.1 GCA_938092005.1 uncultured Flavobacteriaceae bacterium
AATACTATCGTATCTATTCATGATCATGGAGCTGGTGGGCATTTAAATTGCCTTTCAGAGTTGGTTGAAGATACAGGAGGAAAAATAGATCTAGATCAGTTGCCTGTTGGCGATCCTACACTTTCTGCTAAGGAAATTATAGGAAATGAATCGCAAGAACGAATGGGACTTATCACCGACGCTAAAGGATTGGAGCAACTCAAAGAAATTGCCGCACGAGAACGTGCGCCAATTTTTGAGGTAGGCGAAATCACCGAAAACCATCGCTTTGAAATTCGGAATGACAAAACACATCAGTCCCCCATTGATCTAGCACTTTCAGATTTCTTTGGTAAGACGCCAAAGACCATCATGCGCGACAGTACCGTTGAAACTACATATACCGATACACCAAGACCATCCGCCGCGTTTGAAAAAAATGTGGAATGGCTGTTGCAATTGGAAGCTGTGGCGTGTAAGGATTGGCTCACAAACAAAGTGGACCGTTGCGTAACAGGACGTGTAGCGCAACAACAATGCGTTGGACCACATCAACTTCCTTTGGCAAATTGCGGGGTTATGGCGCTTGATTTTGAAGGAACACACGGGATGGCAACTTCTGTTGGACATGCGCCACTGGTAGGACTTATAAACGCAGGATTAGGAAGTAAAAACGCTATTGCGAAAGCACTAACCAATATCATTTGGGCACCCATTGCTGATGGGCTTTCGGCCGTTAGCTTATCTGCAAACTGGATGTGGGCATGTAATAATCCTGGCGAGGATGCTCGTCTATATGAAGCTGTAAAAGCCTGTTCGGATTTTGCAATCGAATTGGGTATTAACATTCCTACAGGAAAAGATTCACTCTCCATGAAGCAAAAATATCAAGGAGAAGAAGTTATTGCTCCCGGTACTGTGATTATTTCTGCTGGTGGACATTGTGATGCCGTTGACAAAATAGTAACTCCAGAATTAAAAGCCGACGGAGGCGATATCTATTGGATTGATTTATCTGACGGCAAAGCCGCCCTCGGAGGTTCTGCTTTTGCGCAAATACACCAAACCGTTGGAACACAAGCACCAGATGTAACCAAGGCGAAATACTTCAAAAAAGTATTCAATACACTTCAAAAAGAAATCAAAAAAGGAAACATACGTGCTGGTCATGACATCGGGGCAGGCGGCCTTATCACTTCTTTACTAGAAATGTGTTTTGCAGCCGATGGATTGGGCATGCACATAACATTGTCCGATAGCACCCATAATGTGGAGCAAACCTTAGTTTCTGAGCAAGTGGGTGTGTTAATTCAAACATCGACTGAAGTTGCACAACGTTTGGAACAAAAAGGCGTTCATCTAGAAAAAATAGGCGCACCAACAAGCAACAATACCCTTTCCATTAAAGGCACTACATCTGAATATAATCTTGACATAACCACCTACAGAAAGTATTGGTTTAAAAGTTCTATGCTCTTGGATCGTAAGCAAAGTGGCGAGGTAAAAGCTAACGAACGTTTTGAAACATTTGACAAAACGCCTTTACAATTTGTATTCCCTGATTCTTTTACGGGAAAAACCAGGCCTGAACCCTCACGAAAAATCAAAGCGGCTATTCTTAGAGAAAAAGGAAGCAACTCGGAGCGAGAAATGGCCTATCTGATGCACTTGGCAGGGTTTAACGTTAAAGATGTGCACATGACCGACTTAACATCTGGTAGAGAAGACCTCAGCGATGTGCAGCTTTTGGTAGCTGTTGGCGGATTTTCAAACTCTGATGTGTTAGGTTCAGCAAAAGGATGGGCTGGAACCATCAAGTATAACGAAAAAGCAAAACATGCCATTGAACAGTTTTTCAGCCGCCCAGACACCCTTAGTTTAGGGGTTTGTAACGGATGTCAATTGTTTATCGAACTAGGGCTACTGCATTCTGATATTGAAGATAAACCTCGAATGGAACATAACGATTCTGGTAAGTTTGAATGTATTTTCACAGATGTTGTGGTGCAACAGAGTCCTGCCGTGATGCTAAACCGATTACAAGGAAGCCGCCTTGGAATTTGGGCAGCGCATGGAGAAGGTAAATTTGTCCTTCCAAAAGGAGAAAAAAACTATGCCATTGCAGGGAAATATGCTTATGATTCATATCCTTCCAACCCTAATGGTTCTGATTTCAGTACCGCTATGCTGAGCAGTGATGACGGACGTCATTTAGTGATGATGCCGCACCTAGAACGTGCTATTTTCCCGTGGAACTGGGGAAGCTACCCAAATGATCGCTCCGATGAAGTAAGTCCTTGGGTTTTAGCCTTTGAAGATGCCTACGACTGGATTTTAAATAGGTAATTTCAAAAAAATATCGTTTTTTTGAAATTGGGGTTTATGCCCAGTAATTGTTGTATATATGAAAACACCTAAAAGACTTTTTGATTTTGTTGACCTTATGGCAACGCACAAACCACTAGAAAATGCGGTCAACTCAAAAGTTAAGGGCAAATGGGTAGGCTTGTCTACGCCCGAAGTAAGTGAAAAAGGTAATATCCTTAGTGCAAAGCTTATTGCTATGGGCGTTATGCCTGGTGATAAAATTGCCATGATTTCGTCGACCAACCGAACAGAATGGGTACTCGCAGACCATGCAATGTCACAGATTGGAGCCATAAATGTTCCCATATACCCAACTATTTCATCTGCTGATTATGCCTATATCATGAATCACGCAGAAGTGAAGTTTTGCTTTGTTTCTGATCAGGAAGTCTTGGAAAAAGTGCGTAAAATCGAATCTAAGTGCAGTACCCTTGAAAATGTTTTTAGTTTTGATAAGATAAAAGGTTGTGATACGTTTCGTTCACTTTTGAGCAAAAAGCCAACCAAAGCACAACTCAAAGAAATTAGCACCCGAAAAGATGCAATCGAAGAAACAGATTTAGCAACAATTATTTATACCTCCGGTACAACGGGAAAGCCAAAAGGCGTGATGTTGAGCCATCAAAATATTGTTAGCAATGTAATTGCAAGTCAAGAACGGCTACCCTTAGAATACGGAAATGCCAAGTCGTTAAGCTTTTTACCCATGTGTCACATTTATGAGCGCATGTTGTTGTACCTTTATTTTTATTCAGGCACGCAAATCTACTTTGCTGAATCGCTCGAAACCATTGGGGATAATTTAAAAGAAATTAAGCCAAGCGTGATGACAGCAGTACCTAGGTTGTTAGAAAAGTTATACGATAAAATCTATGCGCGTGGTGAAGACTTATCAGGAATCAAACAAAAGCTCTTTTATTGGGCGGTTGACTTAGGACTACAGTATGAACCTTACGGCAAAAACGGTTGGTTGTATGAGCTTAAATTAAAAATTGCACGCAAGCTTATTTTTAGCAAATGGAAAGAAGCCTTAGGGGGCAACTTAGAACTTATTGCTTCTGGAAGTGCTGCCTTGCAACCCAGACTAGCACGAGTTTTCACCGCTGCTGGTATGACGGTAGCAGAAGGCTATGGGCTTACCGAAACCTCCCCCGTTATTTCAGTAAATGATATGCGCAATGGAAAAATGCGCATTGGCTCAGTGGGTCATGTTATTGGGGGTGTTACAGTGAAAATAGCCGATGATGGTGAAATCCTGTGCAAGGGACCTAACGTAATGATGGGATATTACAAAGACCAAGAAAAAACGGACGAAGTTCTCAAAAACGGATACTTCCACACTGGGGATATTGGTGTTATTGACGCAGATGGATTTTTAAAAATTACGGATCGTAAAAAAGAAATGTTTAAAACTTCAGGCGGAAAATACATCGCACCACAAGTAATTGAAAACGCCATGAAACAGTCATTATTTATTGAGCAAATCATGGTCGTTGGTGAAAGTAAAAAATTTCCTGCTGCTATTATTCAACCCAATTTTGAGGCTGTAGAAAACTGGGCAGAAAAAGAAAACATTGCCCTTCCAAAACTAGCGGCGTGGCCAGAGCATGAAGCCATCTGTGCGAAAATTTTAGATGAAGTAAATATCATCAACGAACAGTTTGGGCAATGGGAAAAAATCAAAGAAATCCGCATCACAAGTGAAGCCTGGTCTGTTGACGATGGCCTCCTTACGCCAACGATGAAACTCAAGCGTAAAAGCATCAAGAAAAAGTACCAAAAACTATACAACTCTATATACCAAGCATAAAAAATACTATGCACGCATAGTATTTTTTGTTATGTTTGTGGTATGCAAGTAACTACTTCATATCCAACTATTGATGCCCTTTACAGGTCTGTATGGCAAGCTATAGCCAAAATGTACAACGAAGAAGCTTCGAAGTACGAAACCACTATGGCCACTGGGCTAGCACTGCTCTCTATTGATCCTGTTAACGGGACGCCCTCCACTGCCATTGCACCAAAAATGGGCATGGAAGCTACTAGTCTTTCTAGAACATTAAAAACACTTGAGGAAAAAGCACTTATAGAACGTGTGCCTAATCCAGATGACGGACGCAGTGTTTTACTCAAACTTACTCCGCTTGGCTTAGAAAAAAGAGATTTCTCAAGATCACTGGTCTTGAAGTTTAACTCACAAGTAGAAGAAAAAGTAGGCGAAAAGAAAATAGCCATTTTTAAGGAAGTTTCGGAGAGTATTATCGAACTCATTCAAGACAAAAACATTTACGATTAATCCCAAAATAGCATGAAAAGAAACATTAATAAAGTAACGGTTTTAGGCTCTGGAATCATGGGTGCAGGGATTGCTTGTCACTTTGCAAACATCGGAGTTGAAGTCTTACTTTTGGATATAGCGCCTAAAGCACTTACAGATATTGAAAAACAAAAAGGTTTTGATTTAGAGCATCCACAAGTACGCAACCGAATTGTTAACGAAAACCTTGTTAAGGCGGTAAAAAACAAGCCTGCCCCCCTGTATCATGCAAATTTTAAGCACCGTATTCAAACAGGAAACTTTGAAGATGATATGCCAAAAATTGCTGCCTCCGATTGGATTATCGAAGTTGTTGTAGAGCGATTGGACATTAAAAAGATTGTATTTGAGCAAGTTGAGAAATTCCGAAAGCCTGGGACACTTGTTAGTTCCAACACTTCGGGGATACCTATCAAATTTATGAATGACGGTCGTTCTGATGACTTTCAACAACACTTTGCGGTTACGCATTTTTTTAACCCGCCTCGGTACTTAAAACTTTTTGAAGTGGTGCCTGGCCCGAACTGCAAAACAGAAGTTGTTGATTTCCTTTTGGATTTCGGTAGTCGTTTTTTAGGAAAATCATCCGTACTGGCTAAGGACACCCCTGCTTTTATTGGCAACAGGGTGGGTATCTTTTCCATCCAAAGTTTATTTCATCAAATGAAACCTTTGGGGCTTACCGTTGAGGAAGTAGATAAACTCACGGGGCCCGTAATGGGACGACCCAAATCTGCAACATTCCGAACGGTGGATGTTGTTGGGCTTGATACGCTTGTTCACGTAGCCAATGGCTTGCATGAAAACTGTCCAGACGATGAGCGTCGCGATGTTTTTGTATTACCTGATTTTATCCAAAAAATGATGGATGAAAAATGGTTGGGGAGTAAATCGGGACAAGGATTCTATAAAAAAATTAAAAACAAAGACGGGAAGTCGGAAATACAAGTCTTGGATTTAGACACCATGACCTATCGTCCAAAAAAGAAAGCTTCGTTTGCTACACTTGAAAAGACCAAAACCGTTGAGCGTGTTGTTGATCGTTTTCCTATCCTAATTGTTGGAAACGATAAAGCGGCAGCATTTTACCGAAAGATTTTGGGCGAAACCTTTGCTTACGTACAATTTAGAATTCCTGAAATATCCGATGAACTATATCGTATAGATGAAGCCATGAAGGCTGGTTTTGGTTGGGAGCATGGCCCATTCGAACTTTGGGATGCGGTTGGACTGGCAACAGGAATTGAACTTATTAAAGAAGTGGGGCAGTCCGTAGCACCTTGGGTAACAGCATTGGCAGAAACTGGGGCAGCTGGCTTTTACAAGCTCAACAACAACAAACCGTATTATTTCAACTCCTCAAAAAGCGATTTCTTAGCAATCCCGGGACAGGACAATTTTATCATTTTAGATCACGTTCGAGAAAATAAAACGATTTGGCAAAACAAAGATTGCTCCGTTATTGACTTGGGCGATGGGATTCTAAACATTGAATTCCATTCCAAGATGAATACCATTGGTGCGGGTGTGTTGCAAGGAATCAATAAGGGTATTGACTTAGCCGAGCAAGGTTACGAAGGCGTTGTAGTAGGAAATAATGGTACCAACTTTTCGGCAGGTGCAAACCTAGGTATGATTTTTATGATGGCAGTTGAGCAAGAATATGACGAGCTTAACATGGCTATCAAATATTTCCAAGACACCATGATGCGTATGCGTTATTCGAGTATTCCAACAGTAGCGGCACCACACGGTTTGGCACTAGGCGGGGGCTGTGAACTTTCCATGCATGCCGACAAAGTGGTAGCAGCAGCTGAAACCTATATTGGATTGGTAGAATTTGGCGTTGGTGTAATCCCAGGTGGGGGTGGGTCAAAAGAAATGACCCTTCGTGCCGCTGACACCTTCCGCAAAAACGACGTTGAACTCAACGTATTGCAAGAATATTTTCTTTCCATTGGTATGGCAAAGGTGGCTACTTCGGCATACGAAGCCTATGATTTTGGTGTGCTTCAAAAAGGAAAAGACATTGTCGTTGTTAACGGAAAACAACAGCTTAATATTGCCAAACAAGAAGCATTGCTTATGGCGCAACGCGGCTATACGCAACCCATACAACGTACCGATATTAAAGTACTTGGCAAGCAAGCATTAGGCATGTTTTTAGTAGGTACCGACAGCATGGAAGCAGGACATTATATTTCTGAACACGATCAAAAAATTGCAAATAAGTTAGCCTATGTGATGGCGGGCGGTGATTTATCACAACCCACTCACGTAAGTGAACGCTACCTGCTTGATATTGAGCGTGAAGCATTCTTATCCCTTTGTACTGAGCGAAAAACATTAGAGCGTATTCAACATATGCTCAAAACAGGAAAACCTTTACGAAACTAAATTATGAAGACAGCTTATATAGTTAGAGCATATCGCACCGCCGTTGGAAAAGCACCACGCGGATTGTTCCGTTTTAAACGCCCAGATGAACTAGCTGCTGAGACAGTAGCTTATATGATGAACTCGATTCCAGAGTTGGATAAAAAACGCATTGATGACGTTATTATTGGAAATGCCATGCCCGAAGCCGAGCAAGGCCTTAACATGGCGCGTCTTATATCATTAATGGGGTTGGAAACCGACGAAGTACCTGGGGTTACGGTAAATCGCTATTGTGCGTCGGGACTTGAAACCATTGCCATGGCATCGGCAAAAATCCAATCGGGGATGGCAGAATGCATCATTGCAGGTGGGGCGGAAAGCATGAGTTTTATTCCGTTTGGCGGCTACAAACCGGTTCCCGATTATGAAATCGTTAAAAATGGAAATGAAGACTACTACTGGGGTATGGGCCTTACGGCAGAAGCGGTAGCTAAAGAATATAATATCTCTAGAGAAGATCAAGATGCTTTTTCGTTTGCCTCACACCACAAAGCATTGGCCGCTATTGAAAAAGGCACTTTTAAAGACCAAATTGTTCCTATCAACATTGAAGAAACCTATTTGGAGGGCAATGTTAAGAAGACCCGAAACTATGTGGTGGATACAGACGAAGGTCCTCGTGCCGATACCGCATTAGAAAAGCTAGCCAAACTAAGACCTGTTTTTGCCGATGGTGGCTCGGTAACCGCTGGTAACGCTTCTCAAACAAGCGATGGTGCCGCGATGGTGCTGGTCATGAGCGAGGCAATGGTAAAGGAATTGGGGGTTACCCCTATTGCACGCATGGTTAGTTATGCCGCCGCTGGTGTTCCTCCCCGAATTATGGGGATTGGCCCAGTAGCTGCTATTCCCAAAGCACTTAAGCAGGCAGGGATGAAACAAGAAGACATCGAATTGATTGAATTAAATGAAGCCTTTGCTTCGCAATCACTTGCTGTTATGCGCACCTTAGATTTAAACCCTGACATCATCAATGTTAATGGGGGTGCCATTGCACTTGGACACCCACTTGGATGTACAGGAACCAAATTATCGGTGCAACTTTTTGATGAAATGAAAAAAAGAAATAACAAATACGGTATGGTTACCATGTGTGTAGGTACAGGACAAGGAGCCGCCGGAATTTTTGAACTGGTTTAAAACCTATTATTATGGAAACAATAGAACGAAACTTAACACGAGGTGGTGCTTTTATCTTACAAGAAACCAAGGCACAAGATATCTTCACACCAGAAGAGTTTAACGAAGAGCAGCGTATGATGCGCGATGCCATACAGGAATTTGTAGATCGTGAAGTTTGGCCAGCGCGTGAGCGTTTTAACAAAAAAGACTACGATTACACTTTTGAGCTGATGCGTAAAATTGGCGAAATGGGCTTTTTGGGCGTTAGCGTTCCCGAAGCCTATGGTGGCATGGGAATGGGCTTTGTGTCTACCATGTTGGTGTGTGAGTATATGTCGGGTGCATCGGGCTCTTTATCTACGGCCTTTGGTGCACATACGGGAATTGGCACCATGCCCATTGTCCTGTATGGAAACGACGCACAAAAAGAAAAATACGTGCCAAAACTTGCTACTGGTGAATGGATTGGCTGTTACTGTCTTACCGAGCCTACGGCAGGCTCTGATGCGAATAGCGGTAAAACCAAAGCCGTTCTTTCAGAGGACGGTTCGCACTACCTTATTTCGGGACAAAAAATATGGATATCCAATGCAGGTTACGCCGACTTGATGATTGTTTTTGCACGTATTGAAGATGATAAAAACATCACCGGTTTTATAGTCCCCAACGATCCAGAGAATGGTATTTCTATGGGGGAGGAAGAAAAGAAACTGGGAATTCATGCGTCATCTACGCGGCAGGTGTTTTTTAGCGATACCAAGGTACCGGTAGAAAACATGCTTTCTGAGCGTGGAAATGGATTTAAAATTGCCATGAATGCGCTTAACGTTGGACGTATTAAACTAGCTGTTGCTACGTTGGACGGTCAACGTCGTGTGCTTAATGAATCCATTCGTTTTGCGAACCAACGTGTACAGTTTAAAACCCCCATAGCACAGTTTGGTGCCATTAAGCAAAAACTAGCCAACATGGCTACGTTCTTATATGCAGGAGAAGCGGCATGCTACCGTGCAGCAAAAGACATTGAAGATCGAATAGCATTGCGAGAAGCCAACGGTAACAGCCATCAAGAGGCTGAATTGAAAGGCGTGGAAGAATATGTGATTGAGTGTTCTGTTTTAAAGGTAGCCTGTTCTGAGCAAACACAAATAACGGCTGACGAAGGCATCCAAATTATGGGTGGTATGGGCTTTTCGGCTGATATGCCCATGGAAACGGCTTGGCGTGATACGCGTATTGCGAGAATCTATGAAGGTACCAACGAAATCAACCGCATGCTTTCGGTTGGTATGCTGATCAAAAAAGCCATGAAAGGACAACTGGACTTGATTGGCCCAGCCACAGCAGTTGGCGAAGAATTGCTAGGCATTCCTGATTTTGCAATTCCAGATTTTAGTGCCCCCTTAAGCCAAGAAAAGCACGTACTTAAAAATCTAAAAAAAGTGTTTTTGATGATTGCGGGAGCAGGCGTACAGAAATACGGCACCGAGCTAGAGGAACACCAGCAATTGCTATTGGCGGTTGCAGATATTTTGATTGAGGTGTATATGGCGGAATCTGCTGTTTTACGTGCTGAGAAAAATGTAGGTATTTATGGTGCTGAAGCGCAAGCATATCAAGTAGCGTTAAGTCAGTTGTATTTGTACCAAGCGGTAGAAAAAATCACAACCAAAGGACGTGAAGCCATTCTTGGGTTTACCGAAGGCGATGAGCAAAAAGCATTGCTGATGGGATTAAAACGGTATACAAAGTACTTTGAATATCCCAACGTAATTGAACTACGGAACAAAGTTGCCGATAAGATTGCTGAAGAAAACGGATACTGAAACAAGCATTTGTAATAAGTGATTCAGATAAATACCCAACAGCATTAGAAGCAATTGCTATGGGTTTAGGAATTGAAAACAAAGGTCGTGAAATATAAAAAAAACCTAACTGAATTGAAAAACCTGAATTTTGAAACGATATTTAAAGATGCAGAAAAGTTTATACTAACTGAAAACGATTCTTATATCCAAACTTATACCGAATTCATAAAGTATTTTGACAAAATAAACGCTGGAGAAATAGATGAACACAATTTGGTAATCGCAAGTCATTTCGTTTATGGTTGGATGCCGACAATAATTCATCTGGATTTGGAACAGAAAGAAAAAGTTCTGTTTTTATTAAATGCTGTGAAAAGTGGACACAATTTGACAGTTAAAGAATTGGAAATTTTAAAGAAGTCAATAAATAACTCTTTAGTTGGACTTTCTAAACTTTTACATTTTATCAATCCGAGAGATTATGCGATTTGGGACAGTCGAATTTTTAGATATTTAACAGAAAAGAAAAGTAGTTACGGAATTGATAGACCACAACTCTATCTTGACTATTTGAACGGAATAAAAAATATAGCGGAAAATAAAGATTATGGAAAATTGCACGATTTGATTTCACGAAATTTTGAATATGATATTTATCCAACAAGAGCAATTGAAATCACAATGTTTGAGACTGACCGAAATAGACAAATCCGAACGAAAAAATAACTGTGGTCAACACCGCATATAATTTATTGCTGGCTTCTCACCTACTTGGAAAATCCTTGTTTCGACAAGCTCAAAAACACTTCGGCAAGCTCAAAAACACTTCGGCAAGCTCAAAAACACTTCGGCAAGCTCAAAAACACTTCGACAAGCTCAAAAACACTTCGGCAAGCCCGCCTGAACGGAACGGGCAGGCTCAAAAACACTTCGGAAGACTCAAAAACACTTCGGAAGACTCAAAAACACTTCGGCAGGCTCAAAAACACTTCGGCAAGCTCAAAAACACTTCGGCAAGCTCAGTGTAAATATTTTTTTGTTACATTAGCATTGAACAAAACCCAAACGTGTTCTACTACCGATTACCTACCGTTTCGTTTTTTAGAATTTTTATTGGGAATGTTTAAAGCTGCCCGGAACTGGGTCAGGTTCTTGTTGTCTTTTGAATATACGACTAAACTCGATATTCAAAACCCAGAACCTAACTCCGTTTAGCGGGGCGTTGGTACACTGCGCTCATAGCCAAGGACATTGAGCGTCTATAAAAATTTTAAAACGTGCCTTGGAACGTACTGACAACATAGGTGGGTAGCGAATGAGACGCAATGATGGCTCCATGTGAGACTGCGTCTCACTCGCCATACACGAATGCCGTTGGGTCCAATAAAACACTAGAATCCTGATAAAGCAATTACTGTAAAAATTAAGCGTTATTATGATGAATATATGCTAATTATGATTTTATGTCGGGTAAATGTCGTGCATAATACAATCATAAATTTTTGAAAATTTTTAAGTTATATATAATCTTACCATGAATTTCAATTTTGAATGGATAAACTAGAGTTTGGAACGAAGTCAATTGAAGTCCGAAAAGCAAAAGGATTAACTCAAGAGGATGTTGCTGAAAAAAGTAAAATTACTGTACGTACAATTCAGCGCATAGAATCAAGAGTAGTTAAACCTAGAGCCTTTACGATTAAAATTATTTCTGAAAGTCTAGGATTTGATTTCTATGATAATTCTGATATCGGTTATGATGTTATCGAAAATCAAAACTCAGAATTGAAAAGGCATACTATTTTTTGGTATGTAAAAGATTTGTTTAATTTAAAAACTAACACAATGAAAAAAATTTCAATTTTATCAACAACCAGTTTTATTATCGTTTTAGGACTGTTTTCTTTCAATTCAGAGGTTTTTGCTCAACCCAGCAAAAAAAACAGTATTACAGTACAAAAGAATGCGGACAACTCTATTAAGCGAATTGATATAAGATTTACAAACCATCTTACATATGACAGTTTAATCAACATTAAGAATGACTTAAAAGCATATGACATTAAAGTCAATTATAAGAAAATTGAATTTGATGAAAACAATCGTTTAAAAGACATCTCTTTAGAAGCCTCTACAAAATTGGGGAGTGGTTCATTCAGTATGCCATTATCTGATATTAAAAAGACTGGTGGATTCTTTGTAGATTATTCAAAAGACACAAAGACAAAGTTCTGTATTGGAGGTTGTGATTTATAAAAAAACAACTACCGCCAACATCGTGTAAAAATAATTGCTTGTTCTCGCTTACTTCTGAAAATCCTAGCGGAATTTCCAACTTGGTGTGTACTTGTAAAGTTAAGTGCTAAACCACGCAACTACTCATAGCCGAAACCGTTAGACACCATCTGTAATTGATAGAAAAATAACCTAAACCAATATTATTTTTTAACTATCTTTAAACCAAATTACAAACACCATGAAGTTACTCAAAGGGATAATTCTAACTATTCTTGGCCTAATGGCCATCCT